>NZ_MRTH01000055.1 GCF_001956045.1 Paenibacillus sp. FSL H7-0331
CCTACATAAAAAAAATAAAAGCCTGATTTATCAAGCTTTTTTGCTAAAGTTATGTAGGAACATTTGTGTCGCTATACAAGTTTCAATGTGTTCATCAGCATCACGGCAAATTCCGCTCGCGTCACGGTGTGATTCGGTTTAAATGTCCCGTCTGGATAACCCGTAACGATTACATCGCTTACCGCTTGCTTAATGTTGGCCTCAGCCCAATGTCCCGTAATATCCGTAAAGGTCACACTTGGTTTCGGTTCTGTTAAAGCCGTTTTGCTTACCGCGAATACTGCAAATTTCGTAAAGTGATTAACTTCAACCGTGCTGGTCGAGCCGTTAACCTTGCTGCCCTCGACTTCCACCCATACGTTCTTTATTTCGTCATAGTAGAATATGGCTGCCCTTTGATGGCTGCTTACACTCCCAGGATCAAAAGTTAAGGTTAGTGTTATTGGTTTATTGAAATTGTTCGGGAAGTTTTTCATAATTTCAAAGATCGAACTGACTAAAACACCTTGATCTCTCTAGATTTTACTTTCTCTTCGATTAAGTTCTCAAATATTCTCCTTAAATAAACAAATGAGCCAATACCAATACCGTGTGCTTTTAGTCCGATGGCTCTATTAAATTCTCTAAAGTCATTGCTACACAAAACTTTTTTGTATTTATCAATTGATTTATTGAATTCAACAATACTTGGATATTGCCCGACTTTCATTAATTCAAAATCCTTAGTCAAATGAAAAGTAATCATTAATTTATGTTTATACTTAGAAGTACATTCTATTATTCGCACAAAATTTCTATCATGGTCAAAACCTATTTCTATTAATTTTTTAGCTCTATTATTGAAATTTTGAACTGCCCATTCAAGGTAATATTCAAATTCTTCAGAACTGCTTATTTCAGTCCCAGTATCGACAACATTTTTCTCCTATTCCTCTAAGTTCTTTCCTTTTGAAGTAAGAACCATGTCTCTTTTACAATAGGGACAATATCCATATAAATTATTCATTTCTTTCGCTACTAGCGCTTTTAGTAAAATATAATCATTGTTTTCAATAAAATGTGTATGTACTATTATCTGTGGATGATCATCCTCATGATCACTTAGATATTCTTGTTCATCTTTATATTTGAGTGTTGTATTTACTTTTATTTTTGCATATAACGGAATTTCAAATAAAAGTTCAAGAAACTTCTTTTTATAATCGCTTAAACATAAATCATCACTCATTTATTCAGTCCCTTTCCATGTTATATCAGCCAATAAATTTGGGCAAACGAAGCTCAGCTCATCGGTCTTCGATCCTCCAAGGTGTTCCAGCATTCTACGCATTGCGGAATCTGGATTCACAATCAGTACATAGTCTATTTTACCTTAAAAAGTTTTTACATAGGAATATCATACTATATTACCAACGTCAATATAATAAAAAAATCCTAGATCCAAGGATCCAGGATTTCCAATCGTCCACCATGGACATAATTGATAGTACCAAGTACAGCAAATATTTGAAGACTAATGCTATCTCCCACGGTCAATATTTACTGACCTGTTAAACTAGGTTTTACTTGTATTGGATTTGAGCTTGCAGCTTCATATATAATGTCATACATTATATATGAATTTCTCAAACCTGCAGTTTATAAGTTCGTTCGTCCTCCAGCTACGTTTTAACCCTGTAGGCTTGCGAAATTATTTTCCCCACTATAAACAACCCCTAGTAAACGAAAAGAAGCAGCTGCCGCGTGTGGCAAACTGCTCCCGAATCGTTGAACTAAAGTCTCCAATTAGCTTAATCCAAAGATTGCGTATCAAAGATGCATTACGGTTATTGATTCGCTGTTGAAAATTTCTTCATTATGCTTCTGGATCTAACGTTCCCCGTACCGAGCCTTAGTAATGGATGTTATTCAATTTAAGATAAAATATCATCCTTAATTATTCGTGAAGTGATCGAACTATCCTGCTCTTTAGTTGAACGGCAGATATTGCTTTACCTCAATTATTCGAAGGTACTTTTCTTTCGTTATGTTCATGATAAAATCTGACGTCGGTTTAAATAGACAATATTCTTCTGTCATACTTGTCCCTCCAAATTCTCTTGGCGATTTCAGATAACGTTTTGTATTGACGACGTCCTGGCCCCTTAGAGTCGCTGCTTATAGTTATGAGGCTTGCCGAACACCTAATGCAGTGACGTCCCGACGGGCTTAGGGGGCTGGATGTGGTCACTCGCTTCTCAGAGTGACCCGGAGCGTCAATATGGTGTTAGCCGAAGGAAGTTCTGGAAGCAGCCATTGCATTTAAGGCGTTCTCAAAATAGCTATATACTGCATCTGCAATTCCCAGAAACTCTTCAACAAGTACATTACTATCCAAGTAACAAGCATACAGATAATCAACTAAAGCGGAGTCAATCTCACAATAGTTTAATATGGCATTCTTCATCTTAATAATGTCATCTTGCCATACACCTGTATCTTCTAAAACCAAAGAGTATAATGCACGAATTAATCTCTTAGAGTAACCTTTAATATATCTAGTTTTCATTGTGTTATCACTAGCATTAGAAAGTAAACTATGTATACGATCTACTTCCTCCTTGGTCTCTGTATTTAAGTCTAAAATGAACTCTGGAGAAATAATTATCGGTGGTACTTTTTCACCAACGTCATGACCATATATGCAAACACAAATTATCTTAACCCAAAAACCCCACTCATTTGGTTTACTTAATACATCGTCAATCGAGCAAATTATCGTATCAATCTTAGTTACTACTGGATATTCTTCCAAAAGCCTGTCTTTAATATTTGACAATCTTTCGTAATCAATATCTTTGGGATTTACACATACAATAGTAAAGTCTGCATCTGACTTAAAAGGTTTAGCAGTTCCTTTTGGAATCGAGCCACACATATAAATGCTATGAATCTTACCTTTAAATTCGGTAAGTATATTATCTATATACTTATCAACAAAATCCTTATATTCACTTTGTATTACAATTCTATTTATAACTTTTTCTAATATCATATAGACTCCTCCTAAACTAAGAACTTCTTTCGGCTAACGTCTTTTTTGCGAACTTCGTAAATTCGTCATGACTTAAATTATTCGCGAAATCATTCAACTATCCTCCCTCTATGGAGAAACGCTTAGCTCTTAAATACTCTCGTTTTCTCAGGTTTTGACCATCAATACTTTTAAGCATATAACATTTCTATGGAATTAAGTTGTGAAAGAAGAAATTTATGGGTCTGCTAGAGTGCAAAAAGCTCTCCACCTAAACCATTCGATGTAAAAAGTGGCTGGTATGGTAATGTATGGTTGCACCTATGGATCTCCACATGAGCTCATGGCGGTCAACCCTCCCACATCTCGCAGAGTCTGCGCTCCCACATTCCTTCATTCAACCTGTCCATGAGGTGGAGGTCAGATATGGGATCTTAGTCCGTAAGGATAGTGCCTTTCCGACTCATCCGTGCTTCTTGTTATCCTTTCCTTTGCTTAAATCATCAACACTGAGTATCGTTATTTAAGCTGCTTGCGGTAACTCTGCAAATCGAGGCATATCCTGCATCATCTTTTCTTCACTGAATTCGTATCCTTTTGTTAATATGCCGAAAAAGACTCGTATAAGCTTATTACACAAAGCAATGAGAGATTGCATCTTCTTGAGAGGATTCACCTGTCGTTTGGTGTAATACTCATGCAAGGCCCGGAAGGCTGCATTTTTTGCGACTAACGGCATCATCACTCGAAAGAGCAAAGCACGAAGGCGTTTACGGCCTCGCTTCGTTATCTTTGTCTGTCCAATGTGTGTACCCGATGAGTTTGTTTTTAAGTTCAACCCAGCGAGCTTCGTGATCTGCTTCGGATGACGGTACTGACCCATATCGCCTACCTCAGCTAGAAAACCTGCAATGGTGTCCCTACCGATCCCTTTTATGGCCAACAATTGTTGCACATGTGGGATCTGCATGAGCAGTTCATCCAACTTCGTCCCCAGTTCTTCGAGCTTGTTTTGAAGCCATTCGTACTGGGTCAGCAGCAGCTTCAACTCCATTTTAGCTAACTCTGCACCTTGCCTTATGCCTATTGAACAGCTTGCTGCCTCCTTCAGATTCTTTACTCGACCCGAGCCAAGCCCACGCTTAGCGACCTCCCTCAGATGCCGCAGCAGGGTTTCATCCGGCACATCAACAAGTTCATGTGGCAGTAAATAAAGGCTTAGCATTTGGATGGCGGACTTGCACTCCCAGTCCTTAAATACCGTAAGAAACTCTGGAAAATACCGATCTAGCCAATTATGAATACGTGCTTGCACAACGCAAAGGTCAGTCGTCAGGTGCTCGCGAATTTTCATCGCTTCCCGCAGTTCGGCATAAACGCCCTGTGGAAGGCTCGGTACGGCGTATCTCCCGTCTTTGACCAGCTGTGCGATCACTTTTGCATCTTTAACGTCATTCTTCGTTGGAGAATTGTCATCCAGTTCTTTGCTTTTCTTTACGTGCAGTGGATTCACCACTCCGTATTTCACTTGCTTTTCTCTTAGGAAATGAGCAAGGTTAAGCCAGTAGTGACCCGTTGGCTCCATACCAACGATGACGTCCTTGAAACCTTGCTCGGTTAAAATCTTCTGAAACCAGCTCACGAACAATTCAAAGCCTTCTCGATTGTTCTCAAACGTAATGGGCTTCCCGAGTTCGACTCCGCGGAAGTCTTGCGCACGGGCCACATGTTTGAATTTTGCGATGTCGACTCCGATAATTAAAGTAGAAGAAGTGATTTGATTAATTCTTTCATTTTGAGTAGAATGCATGTTGTAGTCTCCTTGGTTTTGTATTTGGATCCGATCGCTGACCAGCAACTGGGACCCATATACATCATACCAAGGAGTCTTTTTGTTTCTCAAACCTCATCTTTCTTCATAATAGGAATGCTGCCCATTAGTTGAACAAAATCAGCCGATTATGGCCGTTTATCCTTTGTATTAGTTTGAGCCTGTTTTTCGCATCGCTTTGTTTCAATATTAACATGTAATGAAAGCCGAATTTTAGGATATGAAGATGTATTGTATAATGTTAAATAGACCAATAATCTTGTATCGTTTAGCAACTATGGGGAAGGTATCTTCTTCGTGTCCAGTATTGGAAAACGATACAACTTCTTGTCTTTTAGAAAAGACAAGAAGTTGTATCCATTAAATAAAAAATCCGCTCAAATTGCGGATTCAAATGGATATATGTTCTTGTCCTCTTTCATCTAACGACACAAATGTTCCTACAGCCCCAAGACGCACCTATATTTCACAAAACGCTTAAATTTGAATTTTATAGAGATTGTCTGCAATCTGAAAAACATTTTTATTTATTTGGTAACTATTCCATACTAAAATTATTCATGAATTAATTCAACTATCCTGCCCATCGTATTATTTCATATTAAATCATTTGCATAATGCTGAAGACCTAATTCAAAAGGTTTTACAGTGACTAGTGAGAAATGCAGTAAAGAGTGTTGATATATCCTTACCACGCACTCCACATGTGCAGAGTGCTATTTAAGCCCAGCCACCATCTGCAGATTTAGTATCACAGCCTCAACCTTCAACTCGATTCTCTGCCTTACCACTATTTGTAATATGGTTCACCGTATCATCTATAGAGCGAAATCGAAAGGCACCCGACTGATCTTTCTTGAATGCCTCTGGGTAATTACGGCATTCATCACCTCTTTGAATATGAACTTTACATGTAGCTTCTGTAGTAAGTTGGTCTCTATCTAGCCATTTGCACGGAGTGCCCATAAGTTCAGAATTTTCTGAAAAGTATTGATCTGCCTTATCCTCAGACATGGTTTCGAGGAATTCACTATCTAGATTGCTGTTTCCATACTTTGGAACAACCGCTAGCATTGTCGTGCAGCACAACCCGCTGCGCAAGCATTTCTTAGTGTGAAAAATAATCGCCACCCAATTGAAATATGTAACAAATTGTAGATCAATTATTTAAAATGACTAGGATTTCTGAATAAGATGATGCAATTAATTTGTCATTCCCATAGGATATTGCAGTTAAACCTTGATGCTCAGGTAACATTTTTCTTTCCCAAGTATAACCATCCTTGGAGTATATAAGTGATCTAGTACCTGCAAAAAAGAAGGTATCATTCAAGTAGTCACTTCAAGAAATTTTTTGTCCATCTGCTGAGTGGCATTCAGCCGATCCCGTTCGGTGAATTGGGGTGTTTCCAGCAGTGTTTTCACATTGGGATCCAAAGCGATCGAATTCATCGTGCTAGTGATCACTTTTAGCTGCCTTTCGAAGTTGAAATTTACCTGCTCCAGCTGATTGGCCGCATCCAGTTCCACTTGTTTGCGCAGCAAGTCATTGAACTCATGATAAGAATAATAGACCGTCCCTATGGTCGGAAATAAAATCAAGAATAGGAAAGCGGCCAGCAATTTGTTGTGAAAGCTTATAAAGCCCATCTCCGTCGCTCCTATCTTTAAAATCTTGAACAAAGTTGCAAGGAACTTCAACGTAGTGTGGTGTAACGATACCAAATGGAAATAATCGGTAATCTAAAGAAACTTCCAGCCGACGGCTTCATTTGCCCTCGGCTTTTTCTTACTTACAGATTCTGAAATGTAATGTTATACGAAAACGCCCTCCATTTCCCTGAACTGGCGAAAATTGAAGGACGATTATCGTTTCCGAATGATTGCAAAAGCAAAGAGCACGAAGCTATTCCGCTTCAATCCGGTCTCGCATGAGCTTGGACCAGCGTAAAGCGATTGCTTCTTGGCCCGCCGCTGAAGGATGAACAAGATCGGCGGACAACTCATTTACACTTCGCAACAGCTCCGTTCCTGGTGAGTAGATAGTCCTCGAGTCACCTAAATCCTCGACTGCTCGACTGACTGCCAACCTATAGTCTACGATCCGATCGGAACCATCCAGATCATGGATACAAAGGAATAGGTCCGACACAAATAGCCATCGATCACGCTTGCCTTTAAGGACGGCAGAAAGAAAATCACGCATCCTGTGCTCGAATACTTCGGCCGTCCATTGCCCTATGACGTTTATCCCCATCTCTAGTGATGCAAAATCCCAGTCATCGCGCTCCGCAATATGATGACCGAGTGCTAGATCCATATGTGCGCTACTTGCGAATCCCTTATTCAATAAATCCACGCCAAGAAGATCGGCGATGCGCATCGCGTAAGATCCGGTGGGACGCACGGCGTCACCGCCATGCGTAATGGATGAACCGTAAGCCAGATATCGACGCTGTGGTAATTGATGCGGCTTCGGCGGAACTAGATCGCCTTCTGCATCCATGAAGATAATTTTCCAATCGTAAGGCAAGATGATTCGAACAACCTCCGGATCGAAAACGAGAGCATGCTCTCGATAGAGTGCTGAAAGCTTCTCTGTATGGGGCCGTTCGATAGTAATTTCAGTAAGATCCGTCCCAATCATTTTCGGTGTGACGGAATAGGGCGCCTGAAATTGGCCATAATAGACTTCTGCGGCATGCGACGAATCGAGACGTGCCTTACCACGGCGAAGAACAATCGTCGCCTTATCACTCCGCATCAAGAATCTTAGCTCCACGCCGCATGTATTTTCCGCACGGTCAACTTTGGCTGCCTCATTTAACTCCTTTCTCACATGGGCAGGCATCCGGTTTAGAGCCCAACCTCCGCCTTCAAAAGGTACCAGTTCATCAACGTTGTGAAATGCGATTCCCTTGAAAACTTGCAATTTTTCTACCTCCTTGTCCAATAGTAATTAACTAAGTAAGTAAGCATCTTACTGTAATGTTCAACTAAATAAGATATCTTTCAGCGGGTTTCAAAACTCCGCCCCGTTCATACTCAACGCCTTGGTAGCTAGAAGGTAAATTCGGGTCCCCACTGACATATTCGGGAAGCTTAGGATATGGGTAGATAGGTCTCTGGAAGCTGATCCCATTCGGAGCAAAGCTATCTTTGAATGCTGTTGCGATGATTGTATCCGGTGCTTTTCCATGCTCAACCCATTCAACTAATGCGGTGAAAACGTCATGCTCGCTATCTTGAACAACGCTTCGAAAAACACCTAGACCAATATCGTTTAACCCCGGACCGCCACCACAGTGTCCCATCCCTGGAACGAGGAAAAACCGAAAAAATTCTTGGGTTTGTGCCAGGCTTCCTTGAGCTTGAACAACTCGTTCGTAATAATGGAGCGCATCTTGATAAGGTACAAGCGGATCAGATAACCCCGTATACATCAATATTTTCCCACCAAATTCCTTCATCTCGTTTAAATCGGGATTGTTAGCATTAAGAATCGGCGCTAAAATTTCATTCAATGTATCCAGATCGCGGTCAAAATCAAATTTCGAGTAATCAAAATCCGCACCGAACACCCATTTGAACATGTATAAAAGCGACTGAGGCAGCTTTTCGGGATCTTGTTGTAACTCTAAGCCCCCTGCACAGTTCTCACTTCCGTAAGGAAGCGGCGTATATATGCGTTCTCCCGTTCTTGGATTGGTTGGTCCTGCATAAACCTGCTTCAGTGCGGATAATTGTTCACTTGTAATACCATAGTTATTATCTTCCCCATAACAATTAGGAATCGTATCTGGATCGAAATTGCATTTTCTTGGATCCGTTAAAAAGTTATCGCCCGGAGCACCACCATCTTTTCCTTGATTTTGCCTGACCGCCGTGTTTGTAACTAAATCTATTTGTTCTTTTGTTAGAGTTGTCCTCCCTGGCAATTGATTCATTGCTTTGAAATTCCAAAGGAACCCGGTATGCAAGTGAGTGCGATTGTTAGCTGGAGCACCAGCAATGATTCCGTTATAATCAGACGGATAACGTTGAGCTTCCATTAACGCTTGTTGTCCGCCCGTCGAGCATCCAATGAAGTAAGAGTATGAGGCTGGCCTTTCATAAAATAATCGAATGATCTGCTTCGCCGCCACGGTCATCTCATGTGTCGCGCGATGACCGAAATCCGCCCATCGTTCAGGCTGACCAATTAAAGTATTGGCATTAGGGGACGTGCCCAGGTCAGTGTTAGCTGTTGCATAACCTCGCCGTAATCCAAATGCAAGAGGCGTATAATTAATGAACCCAGCACCTCCACCGTTGCCCGTGCCCAGGAATCTGCCGTTCCATATCTCGTGAGGTAACCAAACCTCTACATGAATGTCTGATTGGGGTGTTGGCTTCAGATTGACCACAACGCGGCAAAATGCTGGTAAGTCGGTTATGATCCTCCCATCCGGCAAGGTAAAGTCTCCAGTTGACACAATTTGAATATTTGTAATAGTGCCCCCCATTATTTGGGCATCTTTGAACATGTCTTCCATCAAAGTCATCCTCTCAAAGTAGCTATTGTGCAGTATATCCACCATCAATGACAATGGCTTGACCTGTCACTCCCTTAGCGTGCTCGCTGGAAAGGAACAAGGCATATTCCGCAATTTCATTCACCTCCAGCAGACGGCGTTGCGGAACCAAAGGCAGGATAATCTCCTCCAGCGCCAACTGAGGCGATGTGTTGTGAAGAGCCGCTACATCCTTCAACTGATTTCTTACCAGGTCCGTGTCCACATAGCCGGGGCAAAGCGCGTTAACCGTAATTCCGTACACGGCGGTCTCTAGGGCAACGGCTTTTGTCAGCCCGATTACCCCATGCTTGGCGCTATTGTAAGCCGATTTGCCTGCAAAGCCCACTAATCCGTTAATCGATGATATGTTAATGATTCTCCCGAACCTTTGCCTTTTCATAATAGGAATAGCCAATTTAGTCATTACAAAGGGGGCCGTGAGCATGATTTTTATCATCTGTTCAAACTTTTCCGTTGGAAAATCTTCAATGGGAGATACATGCTGCATACCTGCATTGTTAATCAGAATGTCCAATCTTCCCCACTCGGAATCTATGTGGTGTATAGCTTCAGCGATCTCCGCTTCTGACGTGACATCCAATTTTATTCCATGTACATCCAATCCTAATAACCGGAGTTGTTCCGCAGATTGTTCGACAGCAGCGCTATCCTTATCCGTTAATATGACCTTAGCACCCGACTCGGCAAAACGTTTCCCGATTTCAAAGCCGATTCCTCTGGCAGAGCCTGTAATCAGAACGATCCGATATTGTACCACAAACTTCGCCTCCTATTAATAAGCATTCAACAAAAGGTTTTCCGACATGCGGAGCGATGGTTCTGTCATAGCTTGAATATCGTCGCATGTGTATCCTTTTGCCACTTCCATCAGCATAAGTCCCTGAGAGGTAACGTCGATAACTGCGCGATCTGTAATGATCCTATTAACGACCCCAATGCCTGTCAAAGGCAGACTGCAGTGACGCAATATTTTTGGGTTACCATCTTTATTCACGTGATCCATAATAACAACGATACGTCTCGCGCCATGAACAAGGTCCATAGCACCGCCCATTCCTTTGATCATCTTACCTGGTATCATCCAATTGGCAAGATCTCCGTATTCCGACACTTCCATCCCGCCAAGAATGGCCAGATCAATATGCCCCCCCCTGATCATGGCAAATGAATCAGAACTATCAAAATAAGAGGCGCCCGAAATTGCGGTTATCGTTTCTTTGCCAGCATTGATTAGATCCGGATTGACTTGGTCCTTTTTAGGGTAAGGCCCGATACCAAGCAGTCCATTCTCGGATTGGAGCAAGACTTGTTTAATGCTAGGAATAAAATTGGCTACCAATGTGGGAATGCCTATACCAAGATTCACGTAGAATCCGCTTTCAATTTCCTTTTCTGCGCGGATGGCAATTCTTTCACGAACGGACCATTCTTTCATCTTTTTTCTCCTTTTGCAATTTTACGTTACAGCTCAGTGCTGATGGTCATCTTTTCGATTCTTTTTTGTTGCTGGCCTACAATAAGTGTTTGCACATAAATACCCGGTGTATGAATAAATTCTGGGTCGAGCTGTCCTATCTCAACCAACTTTTCCGTCTCTACGATAGTCTTGCGACCTGCAGCAGCCATAATCGGATTGAAATTTCTTGCCGTTTTGTTGTATGTCAAGTTCCCATTCTTATCTGCAACTGCAGCGCGAATTAAACTGAAATCGGCTGTTAATGATTCTTCCATCATATAGGCTTTGCCGTTAAAAACTCGAATTTCCCTACCTTCCGCAAGAAGAGTCCCTACTCCTGCTGGGGTATAAAAAGCAGGAATTCCAGCGCCTCCCGCTCTTATTTTTTCAGCAAGCGTTCCTTGCGGCAGTAGCACTGCTTCGACTTCCCCAGAGAGGAGTTGGTGTTCGAATTCTTTATTCTCTCCGACATAAGATGCGATAATCTTCTTAATCTGTTTATTACGCAGCAGCAGACCCAGTCCCCAATCATCGACACCGCAGTTGTTAGAAATGATCGTTAAATTTCGTTTCCCACTTTCTGCAAGAGCCATGATCAGATTTTCAGGAATACCAACCAGTCCGAATCCGCCAACCATGAGAGAGGCCCCGTCTTTTATTTCCGCAACCGCATCTGCAAACGATGTTAGTATGTTTTTCATTTTACCGCTTCCTCCTGTTCATCTAAGCAGCGCTCAACAATAATGGAAATGCCTTGCCCGCCACCGACGCATAGCGTAGCTAATCCATATCTCGATTCTCTGCGCATCATCTCATAAAGAAGGGTCACTATAATTCTTGCTCCACTTGCACCAATCGGATGTCCAAGGGCAATAGCTCCGCCATTGACGTTAAGTTTGTCATCATTCAATTCGAAATGTTTTGAAAAAACGAGCGATTGCGCAGCGAACGCCTCGTTCGCTTCAATTAGATCTATATTTTTTATTGTCAATCCAGCTTTTCTCAAAGCTTGTTCGGTGGCTGGAATCGGTCCGATTCCCATAATAGCAGGGTCTACTCCTACAACCGAGCTTGAACGAATAATAGCCATTGGACGAATCCCAAGGGATTGAGCCTTCGCACGGCTCATCAACAAACACGCAGCCGCGCCATCGTTGATGCCGGAAGAATTGCCGGCCGTAACCTTTCCGTCCTTCATAAATGCCGGACGCAGTGCGGATAGTCCTTCCATGGTCGTGTCCGGTCGCATATATTCATCGCTGTCTGTGATTATGACACTTCCTTTTCTCCCTGGAACGTGTACAGGCACAATTTCGTCTTTGAACTTTCCCTCTACAACGGCAGCTGCGGCTTTTCTTTGACTTCCGAGGGAATAGCTGTCCAGCTCTTCCCGTCTCAAATCGTATTGATTGCACAGATTTTCAGCTGTAATTCCCATATGATAATCATTCTCCGCGCACCATAAACCGTCTTTTATCATACTATCAACCAGAACTTGCTCACCCATGCCGTATCCAGTCCGGGCTCCCTTGAGCAAATATGGTGCATGACTCATATTCTCCATTCCGCCAGCTACGATGAAATCGTGCTCGCCGCTTCGGATGGATTGATACGCCAATTGAATGGCTTTTAGCCCGGAACCGCATACTTGATTGATCGTTGTAGCGGGTATCTCTGTGGACAACCCTGCCAATAGAGATGCCTGTCTTGCCGGATTTTGACCAAGGCCCGCCTGTAGGACATTGCCCATCAGCACTTCTTGAACCAAAGAATCCTCTATGTTCGCACGCCGGATTACTTCTTGAATGGCAGCAGCCCCAAGTTGGATGGCTGAAAACTCCTTGAATACACCATTAAATTTCCCTATCGGTGTTCGGACTGCACTTACAATTGCAACCTCGGATTCATACATATGAAGTTCATCTCCTTGAAATAGAAAATACTACGAATAGATGTAACGCTTACATAAAAGTGTACAGCACATCAATTTATGTGTAAAATGATAAAATCGAATAAGATTTATTCGAAAATTGAATATATAGGAGTGGATGAAGGATGGATTTTCAACATTTGAGCTATTTTATTGAAGTGGTCCGGCACGCCAGTTTTTCAAAAGCGGCTCAGATCCTGCATATTACACAGCCCACCTTAAGTAAGATTATCAAAAACCTTGAAGACGAATTAGAGGTTATACTGTTCAACCGAACAACTAGATATATTCAATTGACAGACGATGGTGAAATTTTTTTGAAATTTGCCCATTTAACGTTATCGATGGCTGATGACCTCCAGGTATCCCTGAATGACGGAAAGCTTTTAAAGAAGGGAAAATTATCGTTAGGGCTCCCTCCTGTAATTGGGGTTAGCTTCTTTCCACACATTATTGCAAAGTTTCGAGACCTTTACCCCGGCATTCATCTTCACCTGATTGAGGAAGGCGGGAAAATAGTGGAACAACTTTTACGTGATGCTAAGATTGATTTGGGAGTGGTCGTACTTCCTGTAGACGAAAGGCATTTTGATTTCATTCCCCTGGTCGAACGCCAACTTTCGTTAATTGTGAATTCGAATCACACTCTCGCCAAGCAAGAAATCGTTCATTTGTCAGAGTTACGTAATGAATCATTTATTTTATTCAAGGAGGGTTTCTCACTCAATGACAGAGTACGGGAGGCGTGCATTCGAGAAGGGTTCGAACCTGTTATTTCTTATGAAAGTTCCCAATGGGATCTAATTAGTGAAATGGTAGGGGTCGGATTAGGCATCGCTTTGCTGCCGGAGACAGTTTTAGGAAGAATACATACCGAATCTGTCAAAGTCATTCCTAAAACGGTTCCCCAAATCAGTTGGGATCTTGCTGTCATATGGAGTAAACACCATTACCTTTCCCATCCGGCAAGAGGGTGGATCCAGTTTATAAGAGAATGGGTATGGCTGCAGCGGAGCATGATATGAATACAAGGGACTGCCTAAGCAAGGACAGCCCCTTGTATTTCTTTTGAAATTGTCCGTGAAAACGGGGGCTCTTGATCATTCCCACGTCATATGAAACCTGCGATTAATGCACTAGCCTTTTGTGTATAGCATGTTGACTACTGGCCTAATCATCGACTAATTCTCGTTTAACAAATATTGGGCATCCCTGAGCAAGTAACTAGCGGCTTGGCTTACAATGTGCTTTCCGCTTTGCGCTTTCACAAAATTCACTAAAGCAGTCAAATCATTATCAGCCAATTTGCTCTGCAAGCTGTTTGCGATTCCTGTGTTATCGATCCATCCCATATTCGTAAAGCGTGTGACCAAATCTTGCATTGATTGGATGCTAGTCGTTGTCTGGAACAGGACGGTTTGGCTGCTCGTATTCCCCGCCATATCACTTGCCGTTACAATAAAGGTGTTTGAACCAAGCGGCAGCGTATACAACGAAATGGTAGCTCCTTGCTGCACGGATTGTTGTACGCCATACGTACTTAAGGTGACCGTCGTTTTGCTGTTGTCCACTCCGGACAAGTTATCGCTAAGCGTAAGGATCGGCGTAATATCCATGGAATCGTTAAACGTTCCGTACGTCACACCGGATACCGTAATAGTCGGAGCAGTCATATCCAGATTGAAGCTTTTTGTTTGGGCCGCTTCCACATTGCCGGCGTTATCTGTCGAACGATAGCTCATCGTATACTTGCCGTCTTGGTTAAATGTGACCGGATTCGTGTAGCTTTGCCATGTGCTCCCGTCATCTAGACTGTACTCCGTCTTGGCAACACCCGAGAGATTGTCGTACGTGCTTAAGGTGACCGTCGCCGGAAGTGCGTTCCAGCCGTTGCTGCCGTTTTGCGCTCCGGGATTTATAGTCGCGTTTGTAACAGGCGCCGTTTTGTCTACCTTAAATGTGATGGTTTTGGTTTGCTCGATATTGTCCGCCAGATCCGTGCTGCGATAACCGACCGTATAAACCCCTTCTCCGAAGGCTGGAATGAAGCCCGTGTAAGTGAACCAATTCCCGCCGTTCACATTGTATTCTGCGCTGCCATAGGTCGATAACGTTACGGTAACCGGTACCGTATACCAACTGTTAAGCCCGTCTGCCGCAGCGGGATTCACATATGCCGAGATCGGATATGTTGCGGATACAACTATTTCGTCGAACACAACCTCCGTACGATTGGTCATTAAGCCGACCGTTCCTTCGGGTAGGCTCGAATCAATCGCCTCCACCATAAATTTGCCGTTTACATAGAGCTGGATCCGGTTCCCCGTAAAGTCAGCTCGCAGATGTATCTCCTCACCAGTCTTTATGGCTTCTGCAGGAACGGATGCCAGCTTGGTGAGCGTTCCACCCACCTTGGAATATATCACGTACTCACCTGTGTAATAACCGGCATAGTAATAGTTATTGATATCGGTAACCCTGCCCGTAACAAACATCTGCTCCAGCGAGGTACCCGTGTATTTGGCATTTGCCGAAACGGAGTAATCTCGCCAATGGAAGCCTGCAGCCAGATATGTTCGGCTGAGTCCCGAGCTAATGGACCGGATTTGCCCCGTATTCATCCAAGTGAATCCTGTCTTGACAGCCCAATTCCCTCCATACCCTGCGTCGAAGTTATCCTCGTATAATGAAGCGGTATTCGCTTGACCACTTGCTTCGTTGGAGGGCTGGCTTTTGCCCGTCTCATTCACTGCCGTTACCGTGAAGTAATAAGGCTCTTCTGAAAAAGAAATCGGTACCTCATATCCAGAGGCAGTCACTCCCTCTATTTGGGAAGTGTATACACCTGGGGACATTCCATATTGAATGATGTAGCTTTTATTAACTGGATCCGTGGTGAAATTTACTGCCAGCCGATTACCTGACGACGTAATTCCCAGCAGTGAAGGCTGCACCGTAGTATTTTTCAAAGGCGTTAACGACATCTCATTGGATAGTCCACTTTCCCCATCCGGGGTGACGGACGATATTGCAAAATAATACTTCGTGTCGTTGACGAGATCCGGAACAGTCGTAGTGAGAGGGCGTCTGGTATTCAAGACCTGTGTATAGTGTCCGGGTTCGATTCCGTAATGAATGTTGTAGCTTACGGCATCCGGGATTTTGGAGTAGTTCAGCGTGAGCTCACCATCTCCCGCGACAATGGACTGTAGCTCAGGCGGCGTAGGCACTAGATTCTTCACCACCACGGCGTCGAAGTACGCATCGCTTTGCCGTCCTATGAATCCGATTCCGCCTTGCACATACTCGTTATCGGCTGCGGTAAGCAGGAGATCGCCGTTGATGGACAGCTTCAGATTGCCTCCGCTCATATCAACCTGGAAGCGGTAAGAACGATTAGCATCCAGGGCATACGTCGCTTCCACAAGTGTCGTTACGGTATCGCCGTTGCGCTTCTTGATGGCGACCTTCTTTCTTGTATGGTCATAGGCCATCCAATAGTAGTGGGTGTCATCCACAACCCTTCCAAGCAAGCCCACTTCAGTGGCAGCGTTGAACTGGAGCCAAGCCATATAGCTGATATCCTTGAAGATCTGCTTCGAATAGGCCACCGAGTCATCGTTCATACCGGATAGCTTCAGCACTCTCTCCGACGGGTCCGTCAGGCCGGTCGGTTGTTTGGTATTGGCGCTTTTCTTAATATTGTAAGGCACGATGGTCTTATATTGCGGGGCCCAGCTGCCTCCGCGCACAATCCACTTGCTCTCCAGACTGAGCGCCGGATCTGTGGCCGCAAGATCATAATTGAAGGTGTCATTCCACACAGGAAGGTCAACCAATCCGTGTGCAACCGCAAAGTCGGTCATTAGATCATTATCCGCGTAATACATTTTCGCGCTGGTGGAAGATACCGTGAAGAAACCGTTGACCATTTTGGTGTAATAATCGTCCAATCCTACCTGATGCCGTTGTACAATAAGTTCTTTGGCCTCCGGATATGAGCTGTTAGCCATATACCCATAGTATTCGAATAAGCTCCGATTTAACAGTGCCGGATCGATTCCGAGCTTGGAATAGACAGAGCTCTCCCGGTTGCCGCCGGAATCGCTGGAGTGGAATTCCTTGGACATTCCCGACTGTCCCATAAAATAGCCCTCTTCGGCAGGATGCACGAAGTTGAACTGCTCCATCACCGCGAAAACCTGTATCGGGTCTTCCAAAAGCTGCTTCATCGTAACTGTTTTGCCGTCAGAATTCGTAAAATACCAAGATGCATTACGGACCACAAGATTGATGTCGGTAGCCGCCGTTTTGGCAAAGGCGTCATGAATACGTGTTAACCCCTGTGCATCAAGCTCGGAAATAAAATTCGTGTGATTGTAAGTCCTGAGCCAATCATCCGATTGCGCAAGACCCAGGATCATCTGAGCAGAAAACATCACCCCGAAGAGAGGCTCCATGTAGTTCGGAGCCGATTGGGGCCAGCTGTTCGTCCCGCCATCCATCTCCAGGCGGCTGGCACCGCTTGATCTTGGCTTGTAGGGACCTTTGCCACTAAGTACATAGGCGCTGGAAACCAGCTCCGCCTTCAAGAAGGTGATCAGCTTGCTCTTTTCCGTCTCCGTGAACAGATCCATAATATCCCGGTGCGGCCATACCAGCGCCAGCCCATAGGTCAAATAGATGTTGCTCCGTGCATCCAGCCCCCCGAATACATCCGGCACATAGTCATATTCCGTGACCATCTTCCGGACAGCGCCGGTGAATGCCTGAACGATATCTGGACTCCGGTCTCCACGAGAAAGCTCCGTTGCAAGCACCGTGAATTTCCTGTATTCCGCGTTGAGCACTCCCCGATCAGCAATCGTTTTCATATTAAGTGTCATTGCTTTCTCAATCAAGTTCGTATGAAACCCTGGGTAATTGTATTCAACCAAACCGGAACTCAATAACTCCGTCTCCGTTACGTCAGTCCGCACATTGTTGAATTCATCCTTCAGAGCACCCGTAGCGACCCTGACCCGCACTAGACCGGAAACCTCCTGCTGCAGATCCAAGATAAGGGTGTTGTTGCTCAATTGCACTCTGTCACCGATATCGAGAGGAGCGTAGCCGTTGCCGGCCCGGTCGATGGTCACCGCAGCTTTCAAATTCGTCGTTGCTGCTACAAGGGATTCGCTAAGCCGGAGGCTCACTCTTCTATTCGCGGCATACAAGCTGGCTCCTTGAAAGACCGGTGGCTCAAAATCAAGATGAATAATTGCGTTCACAAGCTCTGATCTGTTACCTGCCGCATCCTTTAGAGCACCAGCTGCAATACGGATGTTCGTACCATCCGGGATCGCCTGCCCCAAGGCCAGAACAAGCTGACGGGTGCTCAACGATACGGTATCTCCTGCTGCAAGGGGCGCATAGGAACCATCTGCTTGGGAAATGTTAATAGCTGCCTTAAGCGCATCGGCATCCGCCAGACGGTTCATCACGTCATCATCGAATTCCAGAGTGACTAGCTTGTTCAAATTTCCAATCTCCGAACGGCTTAATACCGGTGCAGCCGCATCGTACTGAAGCGCAATGGTAGTCTCGATAGTGGCATTTCCCATACCATCCTTCAGTGCTCCCGCAGCCACCCGGATTTTGGCGCCAGGAACGGCTAACCGGCTCTCCAGTGCTACGGTCACGTCGCTGCCGCTAATCGTCACGGTGTCATTCGTCGCCAAGGGCTGGAATCCCGTTCCGTATACATCCATGGTAACCGCGGCTTTCAACGCAGATGCATTCGCCAGATTGTTTTGTACCGGCTCGTCATATTGCAGACCGATGACAGCATTCTCTCCACTGACCGTGGCCCCGGTTGATACAGGGGCGTTCCGATCGGTAGTGATAAAGAGATATGGCCGGTTTGCCACGGTTGCATTGTTGTTGCTCGCGAAGTAAACCTTCTGATTCTGTGACCGGAGAGCGATGGAAGCAATCCCATCTGTTTGCTGCTGGGACTTTACATAATCAGTGAGATCCCACTCGTACCAACCGGCACCATTGCCAACCCACGTTTTGGTTAGCAGAATGGAGTTCAGGTATGAAGTTGTAGACCCCAGAGGGAAGTCCGTCCGGTTGTCCCAATTTAGTATATTTTCATTCCAGGAATCATTCGATATGTTGTACGCGCTTACAAAACGATCCGAAGTTGTGGTGCAATTTGTGGTGCAATACATACGTAGAACCGCTTTGTCATAATCACCCAATTGGGTCAGATCAAACTTCATGTATCCGATCCGATGATTTATTTCACTCGTTGCGGTAAAAGTGTCGTTGTATCCATAGAGTCCAATTATGGAACTTCCGCCAAAAGATTTGGCTTGCATGCTCTCTTGCGTCTCGCCTGAGGGCAAGGTCGGAACACCGCCATCAATGTAGGTGTCCTCTGTAGGATACAGTGTTCGATTGACTTCAAACTGTACGGCAGCCTCAGCGTTGGATTGACCCAGGAATTCCAACGGAGCAAGTCCTAACATCATCGCAGCGACCAAGAATACACTGATAATTCGTTTCCATTTTTGATACACAGTTAATCATCCCCTTATCTTCAATACAATGTTGGAATTATGATCCGGAAGAGGGACCGAGCAACCTTTTCACGCATCAGGAGTCCCCGTTTACAGATCGCGAGTTTAACCGTTAATGTCCTTCTCATTCAGCTAGAGCGGAACCTCCGATGCGGCGATAAACTTCTTGCTGATGTGCTCGTCGACCCCTTTTTTTCGCAATCGGGTTCGTTCCCAATCATGAACAACCAACTCCT
Organism: Paenibacillus sp. FSL H7-0331; assembly: GCF_001956045.1. Next base: position 19,610 of record NZ_MRTH01000055.1, read on the forward strand.
CTAGGGTTAAATGTGTTACGGAATACGGCATTCCGCTGTTTAAGCCTTGCCGCCCCGGACCGGATTTTGATCCTACTCCGGGGCGGCCTGGTGTGTCAGCTTGTAATAATGGCTTTGCTGCTATTTCTTGATTGCCGCCGCTTGCGTAATGGCGACAATTTGCTCTGCTCCCAGTTCCTTCAGCTTGGCAATAAACTTGTCGTAGTTGGGCTCAATCGGCTCCGCTCCCAGCACCCATTTTTGCAGGGTTTCCTCCATATAAGTCGCCAGTGGCCCAGACAGTTTACTGATGGTCTGTCTGTCTTGCTCGCTCATGGTTACAGGAGGTGTAGGGGGAACGATATAATTTTTGCTGGTATATTCATCAATACCTTTAAGTGCAATCTCGTTAGTCCATTGTCTCTCGTATTCATAGTCCTGCTTGAAGCCGATCTGCTGCTGAGCCCCGATCTTGCTCAGCTCATCCGCTACGCTAGGCTTCGCCAAAATGTCGGCGTTCAGTTGCGGCTTGCCGTTTACCATCGTATACGTCTGTCCTTCCACGCCGAAGTTCATCAGCCTGCGACCTTCCTCCGTGAACCAGAAGTCGAAATATTTGATCAGTTCCAATGAATATTTCGTATGGGTGGAAATTCCCCAACTCATGGTGTTTCCAGTAGGATAAGGGCTGCGGACCGTATATTCCTTTATGATGCCCGTGGGACTCGCGGGAGGCGTGATCGGCACAAAATTGAGGTTAGGCACATTGCTCTTTAAACTGACATTGTAATTGGCCGTGCTGGCGAAGAAGTCATGGGTCAGACCGCCTTTGTTGTCGCCCAGCAGAATCTCTCTCGCCTTGACTCCCCGGGTGAAGATTTCCTTATCAATCAGGCCATCCTTATACCATTTGGCCAGAGTGGTTATGGCTGTTTTGAATTGCGGCTCCAAAGGGCCGTAAACTCTCTTGCTGTCCTTTCCGTATAGCCCCATTTGCGTATCCCACAGCGACAGCAAATCATAGATACCGTACCGGTTATCCCGGTTGAAATATGGAACCTCATCAGCGGCGCCGTTGCCGTTGGGATCCTTTTCCTTAAACGCCTTCAGCACCGTATACAGCTCATCCACAGTTTTCGGCTGCTGAAGCCCAAGCTTATCCAGCCAATCCTTGCGGACAAACCAGCCCTTCTGCACCAGACCGTCCTGAACATATGGAATGATATACAGCTTCCCATCCGTATTCAAGGCCGCCTGCTTGATTAACGGATTATCCGCAAAATACTTTTTGATGTGCGGCGCGTACTTATCAATAAGCTCATCCAGTGGCTGCAGGCCGCCCTCCTCGGCCAGCTTCTTTAGCTTACCATCATAGAACTGGATAATATCAGGCAAATTTCCTCCCGCCACCATCAGATTGTATCCTTCATCGCTGTTGGTGGAGGCTTTGGACGCTGTTCCCTTCAACGTCACATTGGTCAGCTCCGCCGCCTTTTTGAAAACCGGCCAGTTGCTGTCGAATACTCGGTTGCCAAAATAATGCATATGGATTGTGGCCTCAATTGGTGTGTTGCTTGCCCTCGAAATGGCCTCCGGGGCAGCGGACTGGCTTGCTACCGGGCTTGCCGAAGCACCGTTTTTAGGCTCGTCGGAGGAACAACCTGTCGAAAGCGCTGCCAGCAAGGCTGCTGCAGTTGCTCCGGAAACGATTCTTTTTGTTGTAAACATGTGTTTCTCCTCCCTATTGTTTTCTTTTTTCTTTCCTATTACTAGCGACATGTCCTCTACCGCAATTGCTTATCCTTTGACTGAGCCGATCATCACCCCCTGCACGAAGTATTTTTGAATAAAGGGGTATATCACGATGATCGGCAGCACCGCCACCATGATGGTAGCATAGATCACTGTTTCCGGAGTCATGCTGGACCCTACATCCTGTATGCCCAGCATCTGGTCGCTTGCCCTCATCTGGACAACCAGCTTGTTCAACAACACCTGCAAGGGAATCTTGTTCTCGTCGCGCAGCAGCACCATGGCCCAGAAGTAACCGTTCCACTTACCCACCGCATAGAATAATCCCAGTGCTGCAAGGGCTGGCTTGGCCAGAGGTAAATAGATCCGCAGTAGAATTTGAGCGCCGCCCGCTCCGTCGATTCTGGCAGCCTCTTCCAACTCATCTGGAATCGCGCTGAAGAAGGAGCGCAGAATGAACACATAGAAGGTATTCACGGCAAATCCGATAATCAGAGCCATTCTGGTGTCGATAAGACCCAAATTGCGAAAGTTCAGATAGACCGGAATCAGTCCGGCTCCGAACAGCATGGCAAAGGTAATGAAGAGAGTGACGGGCTTCCTGCCCAAAAGCCGTTTTTTGGAAAGCGGATACGCTCCCATGGTTGTAAAAGCCAGATCCACCGCCGTGCCCACTGCCGTATAGAACAACGTATTGGCATAGGCGATCCAAATCCCTTCGTAATGGATGACCTTTTTATAAGATTCCAGGTTCACCCCTGAAGGCCATAACCACACCTTTCCATGTGAGACTGCCTCCCCTGTGCTCAGGGAAGACACGAGAACATACCAGAAAGGATATAGGGTGGCAAAGGCAAGCAACGATAAAAACAAATAGTTGAATACGTTAAATATCTTTTCCCCGTTGGATAATTTATGCATGTGCCCCACCTACCATAATGAAGTCTCCGAAATCCTCTGCGATAACTTGTTCGCCAGAAAAACCAGCGTCAGCGACACCACGGAGTTGAATAATCCGACGGCTGTGGCGAAGTCATAATGACCCTCCTGCAAGCCGGTCCGGTATACATATGTGCTGATGACATCGGCTGTGGCATACGTGGACGGCTGATACAATAGGATGATGTATTCATAGCTTACACTAAGCAGGCTGCCGATTTTAAGGATCAGCATAATGATGATGGTTGGTGCGATCCCAGGCAGAGTGACATGAAGCACCCGCTTCCATTTGTTGGCCCCGTCGATCGCCGCCGCCTCATACTGCTCCGGATTGATGCCGGACAATGCGGCAATGTACAGGATGGCGCCAAAGCCCACTTCCTTCCATATGCCAGAGGTAATGAAGATCGTCCGGAAGTACTCCGCTCTGGTCAGGAAGTAGATTTTGTCAAAACCAAGCTGGTCGAGGATCAGGTTGAACAGCCCGTTTGTGGGGGCAAGAAAGTTGGTGACCAGCCCCGCGATAATCACGATGGATACGAAATGGGGCAAATAGGTAAGGGTTTGTACAATCCGCTTGAACAGGCCATGCTTGACCTCATTGAGCAGCAGTGCCAGCGCGATGGGTGCCGGAAACGAAAAAAGCAGACCGTAAAAGCTGATGATAAAGGTATTTTTCAAAAGCCTCCAAAAATACGGATTTGCAAACAATTCCCGAAAATGTTTAAAACCGACCCATTCGCTGCCCGAAATCCCCTTAAAAAGCTTGTAATCCTTAAAGGCAACTTGCATTCCGTACATGGGCATGTATTCAAAAAACACGTACCATGTAAGGAACGGAATGAGCAACAAATACAAGAAGCGGTCCTGGATCAACGTCTTCATGATGACCATTGCCGGACTCTTCCTTCGGACGGTGTAACTGGCGGATAATTTCTGGTTGGTTTGTTCCATCTCTTTCTCCTTCTCCTCCTCTATATTTGTAAACGCTTGCTTTCCTTGCAACAAAACTCTAACACCCTGCAAAGCCGAACGTAAATGTTCAGAATCCATGGTTTCATGTACAATACCCGTGATCTCTCGTGTATTTCATATTATGTACAAAATGCAGGACCTCTCCGTCCGGCTGCAGCTACTGAGCCCAAGCCATATAGCGGACATCTCCGAAGTTGCGCTTGGAGTACGCAACCGCCCGGCCATCGCTCCCGGAAAGCCTCAGTGTCCGTTCCTGTGGGTCATGAGTGCCTGCGGCGGGAAATTTGGAATTGGCGGCTTTTTTAATATTGTAAGGGACGATAACCTTAAACTCCGGGGTCCAGCTGCCTCCGCTGAAGTTCCAATTGGCAGCGGCGGGCTATACGAGCTACAATGAAAAGGCATGCCTATTCGGCATGCCCATCACGATCCTTAAGATATTGGCCTGGAGATACTCCTTCGTACTTTTTGAACATACGGATAAAAGTGTGGGAATTTGTGCAGCCAACGCGCAGCGCTAAATCGTTAATTTTCACATCCTCTTGGCTCAGTATCTCCTTGGCCTTCGTAACGCGGCAGATGTTCAGAAAATCCCTGAAGTTATCTCCCGTATGACTCTTGAACAAGGTGCCGATGTAACCTGCGGACAAGCCAAAATGCTCCGCCAAATACTGTAGGGACAAATCCGCCGCGTAGTTTTCGGCAATGAATTCAATGATCCGGCTCACTAGGGCATTGTCCATACGGTCATCTTTGCCTTTGATCCTTCTAAGCATCCAAAAGAACAGCCTACGGATTCGATCGGGCATTTCCGTTCTTACCGGAACCATCTTGAGCTCTGCGTATAGGCTGATCTCATCCCCAAAGAATTCCACGGGCATCTGGCCAAGTTGGTGCACAACCCGGTTAACAGTGGTTATAATGGCATAATGGAATTGTGACAGCACCTCGTCGCTAAGCTTCCGTTTAACAAAGTTTTCCTCCAGCACCCGGTTCAGCAGATTTTCCGCTTCTTTTTCCTTGCCACGCAGCAGGTAATGAATGAAGCTAGACTCCAGATCCAGTGGATAAAAGAAGCTTTCCTGAATGGTATCCTCCAGATCTGTCCAGGTCAAGATGGTCTGGTTTTGAATGGAATACCAATAGTCCATAATTTGCAGCGCGCTCTGGTATGATTTTTCAATTTCAGGAAGGTTTTCCGACGGAGAACCGATGGCGGCCACCATAGGAAACTCCATGCTCGCTTCTATGGCCTTCAGGGCGCCATCCATCATTTTTTTGAGCACAGACGGATCTGTCTCTCGTAGAAGCAGCACAAACCCCTGGTATGCCACCTCTACCACTTCAGTTTCCGTCTGCTGGCGGAGCTGCTCCTCCAGAATAATCGCCATTTGAGGCTTGAGCTTCAAAATCAGCTCCTTGGTATATTCCTCCTCCATCTCCTTGAAATTGGCAAATTCGACAATGACCACTGTCAGAGGACCATTGAATTTCTCCAGCCCGTGCTTCTCCAGCTCCCCCTGAAGCCTGTGGTCGGGAACCATACCCCATAGCAAATCGCGGATAAAGTTGATCTTCAATGGAGCTCGATAGGCGGACATCATCGCCCGGAGATTGGCATTGGCTGTATGAATCCGCGAAGCCGCCTCCTGCACGAAGGCGAATTCATCCCGTGCTTCACTATCGATGTCGATCCCCTTAAAGGAATGGACGAGAGTACGGACAGGTCGATACATGCGCCTTGAGAATACGTAGGCCAAGCCCGCTCCTAAAATCCCCAAAGCCATGTTCACCAAAAGGGACTCCATGAGCAGGTTGCGGGTGCTCTTGTCCATTTTATTTTTCGGCACCAGATACACATAGCGCCAATCCCGCATAACCTTGGATGGAACGGCATGAATAAAGTAATGGCCGCTTTCAGTCCGGAAATATTCATGGTTCTCCATGATCCCCCCCTGGACGAATGGCACCAAGAGTCCTTCCAACTCGGCTCGGTGAAGATCGGATTGTATGGAGACCAAGCCGTTACCGTTAATAATGCCGAAGGCTTCCGTTTCTGGCGAACTCAACTGCAGAGAGAATTGCTTCTCCGGGAAGTTGACAAACACAATGAACTCCCCATTCTCCCCGATTTTTTCCTTACGCACCAGAGTCAACGCGGTGTTCCGGCGTTCCCCCTCCTCCCCAGGGCGCCTCGGCACCGCAAGGAAAGCACCGGTTCGGCTGCTTTCCAGATGGCTTTTCACTGTCAAGATCTCTTCCTGAGTCAGGCCGATCTCCTGGTAATAGCGCTCCTTGTCAATAGTATGCTCCGGCGTGATCACAACAGAGCCATCTTTGTTGGTGATCCCGATCATATAGCCAAAATCGGCGAAGGCTCCCACCATATCCATTAAATCCAGATGCAGCTGCGTAACAGCATATGGATCAGCTCCTCGACTTTTGACATAATTGCTCATATGATTATTGGTCCTCAGTTGGTAAATCAAGTTAGTGGCCACCAACAAGTAGGTATCCAGCTTCTCCTCCGCTTGTTCAATTAGTTGCCTCTGGGCATTGTCCAGATCATGATTAACAATCTCATTGTTCTTGTAGTAGAAAATCCCTGACGCAATAAAAGTGTAGAGCACCACAAAAACCATAATAGCCGCGAACAGCTGAACAAAAAATTTACTTTCCCTCATCCGCAGGCCCCCTTAATGTAAGCGCTCTATTTTTAAACATAGCTTTCCCGACACAGATTTTATCACTGGTTGTATCCCTGTGTAAATGAACATTAGCCCGTATCCGATGTATTTAATACTCTATTAACCACGAAAAAAGAGGATACGAATTGCACTTTCATGAAATTTCTCACTTCTGTGGTTGAGCGCAAATGAGGCCCCCTCTCGATTACCACCTAATATAGAAGGACACGATATTATGTGTATGAAACCGTAGAGCTTGCGTTCGCACCTTAACATTGCCTTAGCCATCGTCCTTAATCACACGTTCCTGCCACGCTCGAACAGCTAGCTTGCCGTATTGCGCATCCACAGTTCCCGGATCTACTTCAAAAGGTCGCTTCTTTATAATGCTTAAGAGGCGACCTTTTTGAAATTTAACAATCCTGATTGGGGATAATCAAGCTATGACTCTATAGGTCTCGCTCCAGGAAAACTGGAAGGCTCGTCCTTCAGACATTAGGGTTAAAGACATTTACTTCTCTAATGAACACACGATATCCGTAAGCTGGAAGACACAAATTTTGTTCTACTGGGGTTCCATCCAGATCGGTGACAATCTCCTTCAATAGGATGCTTTGCTCTTTATTGGTGAAATTATGAAGGAAGATGAAGTCCCGGTCGCCATCCGTACGGACCTGCGCATTGACGCCTTCCGCCCAATCTGCCCGAAGTGCACAGCTTAATCTGCAACGACCTGCCAGCGCGCGATAAAAGTCGTCCAGAAACAAAGGCTCAGTTCGAGCCGCCATATAGTAAACTTCCCCATCTATAAATCGGTTTACGGTCAATGCGGGATACCCTTGATAGAAATCCTCTTGGTATTCTGCAAGAACTTTCGCCGTCTCGACATGAATCAGATCACACATCAACGATACCGAATACGTTCCCGATAAGCCGTCCAATGCGCTCTCCTTCATTATGAGTGAATTGCGATCCTCAAGATACAGAGAATCAAGCTCTTCTGACCATATCCCAGCTAGCTTACGAAGTGGTCCAGGGAAGCCGCCCAGGAAACATAGATCATTCTCGTCGACAACTCCGCTCCAGTACGTCAGGACAAGCGTACCCCCTGAGCGGACAAATGTCTCAAACCGTTCTGCCGTCCCCTGCTTCAGCATGTACAGCATCGGAGCAATAACGAGCTTGTAGCCGTCCAGTGAACGATCCATGGATATAATGTCCACAGGGATCCCTTGCTTCCAGAATGGCTCATAATGGCGGAGCACTTCCTGATCGTAGCTAAGATTCGGCTTTCGCGGCCCTGCTGCTCCTTCCACCGCCCATTTATTTTCAGTATCGTAAATGAGCGCGGTTTCCGCCCGGATAATCGTACCGTTAACAGGCTCTAGACGTTCCAGGTAAGCACCTAATTCCGCAACCTCGCTAAAAACTCTCGTATGCTCGTGGGCGCTATGATCCACAACAGCACCGTGGAACTTCTCCGAGCTTCCTCTGCTCTTACGCCACTGGAAGTATTGTACGGAATCGGAGCCGTGAGCCACAGCTTGTATGGAGGACAACGCATGCATGCCCGGTCGCTTCAGCTTGGCAACCTCCTGCCAGTTTGCCAAGCTCGGTGTGCATTCCATCAGCAGAAAAGGTTTATCGGGCTTGAACGAACGGTACCGGTCGTGGGTGAACGCCGCATGGCAGGCCGTCCGCCAGTCGGGACTCTTGCTGTGCCAAAACGGATAGCTGTCCCACGAAACAATATCCACATGCTCGGCCATTTGTTCATAATTGATGTTACACCCACCCAAGAAATTCGTTGTGACAGGAATATCAGGGGTAAGCCGCTTCAGAGGCGCGATCTCTTGAAGCATAAAATCAATGCTCTGATCGGTGACAAACCGTTTCCAATCCAGCTGTAAACCGTGCAACATATGTTCCCCAATAGGGGAGGGCGACTCTATTTCCATCCAGTCTGTATAGTTGTGGCTCCAAAAGGTCGTATACCATGCCTGGTTCAAACTGTCTAAATCGTCGTTGTATTTCTTCCGCAACCATTCTCGAAATGCCGCTTGGCATAAATCGCAGTGGCACTCCCCATTGTATTCGTTGGAAATATGCCACAGCAGCAAGTCGGGATGATTGCCATATCGCTCCGCCAGTAACGTATTGATAATCCTGACCTTCTCCCGATATATAGGCGACGTATAACAATGGTTATGCCGGGTTCCATACAAATTGCGCACTCGCTCCGGTCTGACCCGCAACACCTCCGGGTATTTACGGGCCAGCCATGCCGGCCGCGCCCCGCTTGGCGTACCCAGAATGAAAGAGATGCCGTTAAGGGTCAGCTTATCGATGATTCCGTCAAGCCATCCGAATTCGAATACTCCTTCATTCGGCTCCAGACTGGACCAGGAGAACATGCCCATGGTCATGACATTGCACTTGGCTAGACGCATCAGGCGCATATCTTCATCCCAGACTTCGGGCATATGGATCCACTGCTCCGGGTTATAATCCGCCCCGTGCAGCAACCGATTCAATTGCGAAAAAAGTGGCTTGCGTTGACTCATTTGCATATCCCTCCTTCAATGACATCGAATTTCAAAGATTCGAGCATGATCCAATCCATTGGTACCCAGAACCTCAAGCCGAAGCTTGCGCACCTGCTCCAACTGAACTTGACATGTAACTTGACGTTGATAATTATCCTGAATGTGCACCACTTGACAGCCGTCATCTCTGGAATCCGCTAAATAAGCCAATATCCGAAACTCCTTCAAGGTTTCAGGCTGCGGCCCCCACACGTTCTGTTGGTGCAGATTGTCATCGTGTGTAAGTGTTAGCCTTCGGTGCATACCCGTATCAAGCACAATACTAATTTCGCGGATAGATACCGGTGATTTCCACTCCAGCTCGATCCATGGCTCCCGGTCTTCCGGCTGCGCCATCCAACGGTGGGTGCCAGGAACAGCCAGACTTTGCTTGACTCCTCTCGCTCCATGTATGGAACGGGTATGTCCGTCGATGACATTTGATGCTAACCCCTCGGATTGCTCGGATGACGCCTGGACGATAGCCTGACTCGCCAGATTGGCATCCATCTGTATGCCAGGCAAATATGCATCCTGCCTGATCAGTAGTTGCTGCGTGTTCCGAATCAATTCCCGGTCTTGCCATGCCTGGTCCAGCGGAATCCCATTGCGAATTGCCATCGCGGCGAACGTACCTACACCCTGTCCCATCACACCGCATGTTGCCATAACCCGGGTGCTTGAAAAGGCGATATGCGTAGCGGATATGTTCCGTCCGGCAAACATCAGATTGTCCACATTGGCGCTGATCAAGGCCCTGAGCGGGATGCCGTACACATAGTTGGTCACCGGCTGGCTGCAGGGATCCTGGTCTTTTGCTTCGATCCCCTGAGGTGGATGTGTATCCATCGGCCATCCGCCGTACGCGATCACATCCTCAAAGTGAACGGCTTCTTCCAGATCCGATTGCGTAAGCAGATGTTTGCCGATAAACCGGCGGGACTCCCGTTTGCCGGGGACGAAGCCGAACCAGTCCAAAGCCCAGTTCTCCGACTCCGGATGGTTGCCGCTGTTCTTGATATGATCCCAAACGCCCATCATGATGGCAAGCAGTTCATCACGGATCGTTTCGTTATCGGCAATCGTATCCAGCAAACCACCGAACTCTACCCACCAATATCCGTATTCCCATGAGGAGTGGTCACGAAACTTTAAATCCTCTTCTGTATACTTTTTAGCCCATGCGGGAGGGATAAACTTCATCGGTTTGCCCATATTCCGGGTTGTAAACAACAGCGAAGAGCCGAGACGGTACGGATCGGCTTCTTCTCCTGCATGGGACTCCCCGTATTGTTTGGAGGATTCCCGGCCTGTCTTGAACAACGCTCCCGCTTCTTTGCCGAGACGGCCATCTCCCGTACAGTCCATGAAGATATCGGCGAAGAGTTCGAAGTATTGCTCCGTGCTTTCCCTTGCAGCCAGTACGGACAGAATTCGGCTTCCCTCCATCCGTACACCAGTCACTGCCGTATTGAGCATTAATGTCAGGTTCGGTTCCGCTCTGCACTTTTCATATAAGATCAGATCGAACATCGATGCACTTCGCTGTGGATTGCGGATGGCACATTCAAGCAATATTTCTTCCAGTATGCCGCCTTCCCTCGCTTCCGTCTCCAAATCCTGCCTCCGCTTGGAATTCGCCGCACCAACGATATGCATGCGAATCTCGGAAGAAGCATTACCACCCAATACAGGCCTATCCTGACAAATTATGACCTTCGCACCATTACGGGCAGCAGCCAAGGCAGCTACCACTCCGGAAATCCCTCCGCCTGCAACCAGTACATCTTTAAATATTTGCATGTAAACCTCCCGTTTTTAACCTTTGATTGCTCCTAACAACATGCCCTTGGTAAAATGTTTTTGCAGAAAAGGGTACAAGACAATGATTGGCAAGGATGCCGCGATCACAGACGCCATCTGCAACGTTTCGGTAGGCATCAAGTTTTCAGCATTCTCCAAAGGTTGCTGCGTCTGAACCAGAATTTCCCTTACAATCACTTGCAATGGGAACCAATTTCTATCCGTCATATACATGATGGCTTGAAAAAACTCATTCCAATGACCGACGGTATAAAACAATCCGATGGTCATTAAGGATGGAACCGACAAAGGTACGACAATCTGCATCAAGATACGCATCTCCTTGGCTCCATCCATCCGGGCGGATTCGAACAATTCCTCCGGCAAGTTTTCAAAGAAACTTTTCATAATGAGAATGTTGAACGTCCATATTGCATTAGGCAATATCATGGACCACATAGAGTTGAGTAATCCTATGTTCTTCACGACAATATAAGTAGGAATCAATCCTCCGTTGAACAACATTGTAAAGACGACCATGAAAAGAAAGAAACTGCGGCCAGGCATTTTCTTCCGGCTAAGCGGATACGCCATGAGAAGCGTCAGAACCAAATTAACCGCTGTTCCTATAACCGTCAACAAGGCAGTCACCCACATCGATCGTGGGATTCCTGTTGTCATGAACAGTTCTTTGTACGCAGTTAGATCAATTTTTGCCGGAATGAGTACGAATCCTCCGTTCTTCAGCACTTCGGAGATAGGGGTAATCGATACGGAAACCACGTACATGACCGGAATGACCGCGGCCAAGCCTGCCAAGCCCAATATTAGAAGCACTGCTCCGTCAAATAACTTTTCATTCCAGTGTTTTACCATATGCTCTCCCCCCAACGCTTCGCAAGGCTGTTAGAAAGCACGATTAGTACCAAACCCACGAATGATTTGAGTAATCCGGCAGCCGCCGCCAGACTGAAGTTCAATTTCTGCAGCCCCGTTCGGAATACCCACGTGTCCAATATATCCGCAACCGGATATACCTGAACATTGTATAGAATGTAAATTTGATCAAATCCCGCATCCAGAATGTGCCCAAGCTTCAGAATCAGGAGCATGACGATAACCGACCGGATCCCGGGCAATGTAATATGCCATATCATTCGAAACCTTCCTGCCCCGTCGACCTTAGCGGCTTCATACAACGTCGGATCAATGCCGGTCATCGCTGCCAAATAAATGATTGCGCCCCAGCCCAAGTCCTTCCAAATCTCAGAACCAACAAGTACGCTCCGAAACATTTCCGTTGAGGTAAGGAAATTGATCGGACTACCGCCCGAATCCTTAATCCAATGGTTTACCAGGCCCGAACTTTCGGACAGAAACGCAAGGAGAATCCCGTAAATAATCACCCAGGAAAAAAAGTGAGGCATATAGGTTAACGTTTGTATGAAAGACTTAAACCATCGAATTCGGCATTCGTTAAGCAGGACCGCAAAAAGGATTGGAGGCACGATTCCGAAAATCATTTTATAGAAACTTATAATAAACGTGTTGGACATGACCTGTGTGAAGTAAGGCGATTCATAGAACATTTTGAAATATTTGTACCAAGGGTCTGCCCATCCACTGAGCAGGATACCGTCCGAGAAATTAAAATCTTTGAACGCAATAATAATTCCATACATAGGGATATACTTAAAAATAATGTAGTAAATGATTCCCGGCAGCAGCATGAAATAGAGGGCCCGATTGCTCAATACCACTTTTCTAAGTCGTTTCATCTGAAACGCTTTTGACTCTTTACTTACCTGCAAAATTTCTTCATCCATCTTTGGTTTCCCTCCTTAAAAAAGCGAAGAACCGAGAAGAGAGTCATCGGTTCTTCGCAGAAAACTGATTGCTTTATTTGCCATAACCTAACTCATTCAACTGCTTGGTCGCCGAATTCAGAAAAGTCTTGTAGTTCATTGTCGTTTCAAGGCTTTTCAGGAAATCATCGTATTGGCCCAACGGCCGCTTTCCATAAATGAACTTCGTGAGCTCTTCCGAGATATAACGGCTGGCATCGGCATCATTGTAACCGTCCGGATAGTTCAGGAATCCGTTAAGTGACTCAATACGGGATTGTTTATTCGCAAAATCGATATTTGGAAATTGAGTTGCAAACTTGGTCGACAAATACTCAAGGTCAGGTCGACCGGTAAATTGGTACAGATACGTAAATGCGGCTTCCGAGGCCATAAGCGGAGTCGGGACAACTTTGCCGTTTTCCAAATTATAATGTTTACCTGCCACGCCATATTGGACAAGCTTCGAACCTTCTCCAGTGGAAATATAATTCAAGAGATCGAACACTCTATGCAGCTTCGTCTTGTCCTTCTCAAGTGCCTTGGGGATTGCCATCAATCCGGCTGTTTTACCAATATCCAATGATCCGGAGAACTGTCCTGCGGGACCTTTCGGCGCCGGCAGTTGCACCCATTCGGCGTTCGGATTAACTTTCTTGATTTGATCAACGATTGGCGCATTGGTCAAATTCGACCATTCCGTCCAGATGATCCCCACCTGCCCCTTTACAGCCTTATCCCTGGCCTGCGTACCCGCACTTATAACCATTTCCGGATCAACCGACCCACTGGCAATGAATTTCGTGATAAAGCCCAGTGCATCCTTCATGCCCGGGTCATATAACGATTGGACAACCTTACCGTCCTTGACGAAAAATTCACCCGGATTGGGGACACCATATCCTCCGAATACAGGAGAGAAAGCGGATAACAAGCTGACGCCTGTGGATCCCATCAGGCCTGTGATGCCATAAGTATCATTCTTTCCGTTACCGTCCGGATCTTTCTCTGTGAAAGCTCTAGACACGGTCAACAGATCATCGAGTGTTTCGGGTGGCTTCAATTGCAACTTGTCCAGCCAATCCTTACGGATCCAGTAAGTGGCCTTCGGAGATTGCGGCGCTTGGGCAACCGCATATATCTTGCCGTTAACCGTTCCTTTCTTCAGGCTGGAATCTCCAATGAAGGTTTTGACTGACTTAAGTTCTTTATCGAAATAGGGAGTCAGATCGAGCAGAAGTCCTTGATCCGACAACTGCTTCAACGAAGCCTTGTCAACGGCAAACAAATCCGGATAATCACCTGCTGCCATTCGTACATTCAGCTGATTGACATAATCAGAGGCATATGCCGTCAAGTTGATATCGGCATTCAGTGCCTTGTTTAAATTCTCCCGAATGAAATCTTTCTCCGGAGCTGGCAGGCCGGACCCACTTTCTATAATGTTCAGCTTGACCATCTTCGATGAATCCGCGGATGCTGCTGGAGCCGCAGATGAATCGTTGTTGGTACCGACTCCACAGGCTGAAAGCAGACTACCTAGAATTGCAATTGAGGTTGCAGATAACGCAATCTTTTTATATTTTTTCATCGATGTCCCCTTCTTTTCTGAATCGAATTTTGGCTTGGAATGTAGAAGGAAGATGAATCCCTGCAGTAGATGCCTCTCCCTTTCTGTAACGCACCTTCATCATACCATTGTACCTGAAAACGGATAAGAAACAGATTTAGTGACCTCTTACACAAAATTAAGCCACTAGAATAAACAAGCCCCTTCCTTACAACAGGAAAGGGCCTAAAATTTATCCATTGGACATGTGATACTTTCTAAATTCACTAGGCGTCTGTTCGCTCCAGCGCTTAAAAATTTTCACAAAATATGCGACATTCCCAAACCCAACCCTTTCTGCAATTTCCCCGACCGTTAATGTAGACTGGAGCAAATAAAACCGAGCTTGATCAATCCTCACTTTATGCAAGTAATGGATTAATGTGCAGCCCATCTTTTTACTGAATAGGCCGCTTAAATAATGCTCATCCAAGGCTACGTGCTCTGCCATCAATTTCAACGTGATTTCCTTATCGTAATGGCTTTGGATATAATCCACAATCCTGTTGATCTCAGGATGGCTCGATGGCAATGTTGTCGACTTTATCCATTTCGTTAACCAATCATCAATCCTATTCTCTAGGACAAGTCGAAGCTCCTCATGGTTTGCTGCGGACAACCAATCACCAGTTTGGGTTTTCCCATAACCCGAAATAGCAGCAAACCTATTGTCCAATCGTTCGGCCATCTCCATAACAACGGTCATACTAGTATGGTTCTTCTTCATTTCGTCAAACATAATACTCAACTGGCGAATGCAGCTTATTTTATCTCGGCGCTCAAACGCTTGTAATATTTCTCGTTCCATGTTCCAAAGCGTTTGCGAGGATAGGACTGGGTGCTGGATGTTGGAGTCTGTTATTGAATAGGCTATCCTACTTTTGCTGCATTCAAACCAAGACTCTTCGATGAGTCTAATCATACCTCTCCATGTAGATTCCAGTTCAGACAGAGTAATAGAACGGGCCCACACTGCTGAATATGCCACTACCCCGTTCTCGGCTAAACCATGCGCAACAGGATGCTCGGAACGTGAAACCCAGGAAAAAAATGTGGTGCAGCCATGAATTCTGAATTTATGAATAACCGATGTTGCATTGGAATGAATCAGCCCAAATCGAGTCAGCTCCTCCTCATCTATACCACTGGATCCATGCAATATTAAACAAAGATCTACATGTGTAAAGCCGCTTGCGGAGATGCGCTGCAGCAAGTCTCTCCGTTCCGGTTCCGCTTCATCCATACCGTGGATCTGCCTCCACGTATACCGATACAATAATTCGAAATCACGATACGATATTTGACGCGCAGGTATGGCCGCTTTGCTTAATTCCCGGTTGACTTTATCTAGCATCTCGCGTATCGTATCGACATTCAGCGATAGCTTCAAAATATAGCTGGTCGCACCATACTCAACCGCTTGTCTGGCCAATTCGAATTCATTCATGCAGGTCAGCATGACGAAGGGACCTTCAAAGCCTTGCAGACGTGCATTCCGGAGGAGCTCAATACCATCCATGAGCGGCATCATAATATCGCACAGTATGAAATGCGGAGACTCTTCCTGAATCACCTTCAGCGCTTCGACCCCGTTAGCGGCCTCGCCTATAATAACGAACCCCAACTTCTCCCAATCAATAATTTCTTTAATTAATCGCCTGACGCGCGTTTCATCTTCAACTAACAGCACCCTCCACATGAAATCATCCTTCCTTCCCGTACGGTTCCGATATAAGCAGCGGGAATTTCAAAAGGATGAGCGTTCCTTGACCGCTCGAAACCGCTTCAAGCTGGCCATCGGATTTAAAAAGCAGCTGCAACCGTTCCCGCAAATTATTAATTCCGATCCCTTTGCTCTTGCGTAAAGGTTGATGATTGGCGGATGCCTCCATTCCGATCCCGTTATCCTCCACTTCCATGATCAGTGATTGATGCTCTTTCAACACCCGGATCGTTATGCATCCTTCTTTCTGCATCTGGGTGAAACCGTGATAGAACGAATTCTCGACCAGCGGCTGCAAACTCAACTTGGGAACAAGCGCGAAACGAAGCGATTCGTCATATTCGTAACGAACATGGACATAACCGTCGAATCTGAAATTCTGAATGCGCACATACGCCTTCACCAATGTTAATTCCTCGTCCAGATGGATCAAATCGTTCTGTCCATTCAAGCTTGATTCCAACAGCTCGCCCAGGCAAACACAAATCTCCGCAATCTCGGAATCCTTGCGTCCCAAAGCAGTCCATTTGATCGCATTCAACGTATTTAACAGAAAATGAGGATTCATCTGTGCGAGCAGCATCTGGAACCGTGATGCTTCCTTTTCCCTTTCCTCCACTTTTAACTTTTGTATCAAACTGCGAATGTCGCTAATCATTCGATTGAACGTTGTTCCTAATTCACGGACCTCACCGGTGCCCAGCTTTTCGGGCAAAGATGACCTAAACTCATTTTTCACTATGATCGACATATGATGCTGGAGAAGCCGCAACGGGCGTGTAATTCGATGAGAGATGATAAAAGTGATGAGAATGAATAAAAAGACAAAGGTGCCGAGAATGACAACCAGTCTGTGCTTGACTTGGTCGATATCCCCGAAAAACGTATGAAGTGGAAAACTGTTAATCACATACCAATGATAGGAAGGCAAATAGACCGCACTCATCAACTCCTGACCATCCGTCCAAAAACCTCCTGTTGCCGATTGCCTCCGAACAACCTCAGCAGCTAGTTCGGAAATCAACTCATTCGGATTTCTCTTGGTAATAATGGCCCCCGTTTGATCCATTATGAAGTAATCTTGTCTGATTGTAAAAAAACGGTACATGGCATTCAGCCATTCCATATAATCGAAGCTGATCAGTATTTGACCGTCCAAGCTTTCGTCTGGGCCAAGCATATCAACCGTAAGCGTGTACATATCCCTGAGTCTTTTTCCTGATATTTGGTTATACTGCTTTTCAAAGCCAACTGATTTTTTCCACCAATCTTCACTTGTAAGATCCGAATAATTAATTTTACTTCCAAAAGTAGTATTGACCTCCTGATGACGGTGGTCGATCAGTGAATAGTATACATGAGTGGGTAATGGAGAATCCCCTTCCAGCAACCGTTTCTCCCGTAACCTATCCGTCACAAATAACTGTCGTGTTTCCGAATTCCTTAAATCATCCCGGAGTGCCGCCAGAAGTTCTTTATCATTGCTTAATACCAAGGACTCTCTAAAAAGAGAGACCCGGATATTTTCCATACTTTCTTTTACATAGCCCAACTGCGCAGCGCTTTGGGAGTTTATCTGTTCTTTCAACGTAGTTTCCAGCTCCCTGAAGTAATACATAACAAAGGTCGCGGCAGGCAATAAAATAAAGAATAGAAACGATACGAAAAACTGGTATTTGATTTTCTGCGGAAACCAAACCGACACCCATCGCTTCATCGCTGCCACCCTCTTTGGCTCATCGATTTTAATAGCATAATATATTCTCATAGTAACATCTAAACCTGCGAATAGGTAAGGAACATTTTTCATCACAAATTATACATATTTAACTACGTCTGTTGATTAACTCATTCAGCTTGGCGTTGATTCTGGTGAACTTGTTCGACGAAGCGGGTTAACGTGGGAACCCTGCATAAAATGAAAACCATTTGGCGCGCTCATACCGCTATTTTAAGACCACGTAATCATGAGAACCGCATACAACCCCATGAATGACAAGTGCTGGTACTTTTATGGTCGCCAGCCGTGGACGCCGGTCACCGGAGACAGCGATCGCAGCAATTTGTCGTCCGACACTGCCTGGATCGTAGGCTCGCTGGACTTCCTCC
>NZ_MRTH01000056.1 GCF_001956045.1 Paenibacillus sp. FSL H7-0331
CGAAACTCTCGTTTAACGGCAAGCTCAAGGGACTCCATAGTCTCTAATCGTCCACCTGGCAAATCAAATTTCCCAGTGTATGGACCTAAAATTTTTCTGATAACTAGTAAGCGTTCATTATCTACGCTAATTCCGTATACGCCCATATGACGATAAAAATTGTCGGTGATACCATCCATATACATATCCCCCTAGCATATCTAACCTGAAACCATTTCTTAATCACTTACCTTTTCTTTAACTCACCAACAAACTCCTTTTATTACGTTAACCTGCCTATCGGCATTGCACCACTGAGGATGAAAATGGATAAAATCGGTCAATACTTCTACTTGGGCTGGGAAAAGAGGGTCTATAAACTATGGTGCCATTAAATTGCTAAACTACCACTTAACTCCATAATGATCAATCAGAGGCTCAGCCTTTTTTAAAAAAGTATTTCCTTGGATCTACTATAATTTGCCTAATTTAAGATTTAGAACTCTTTAATTTTCATAGGAGTTTAATGCTCACCCAGTCTATCAACTTTATACCGTAATATATACTTGGATTACGAATTGAGACGAGCTCGCAACGTTCTTCAAGTACCCACCCGAGATTCGAAAGCTGATCTACACGACCGACATCATTGAAAGCGACTACCGCCAGCTTCGAAAGGTGACAAAGGGAAAAAGTATCTTCTCGACCGACGAGGCATTGCTCAAGATGCTCTATCTAGCCACGACAGTTGTCACCCGCAAATGGACAGGTCGTGTACAAAACTGGGGCCTGCTCCAGCTCTAGATTTTCTTTCCCCAACGTATCGGCCAGTATTTGCGCTACAATATTTTTTTAGCATAATCAGCTTCATGTCCGCTTGTCTTGGCGTTAGTCCGAATAGTACGAATGTCCTTCATCGGCGGCAGGCCAAAGAACCGTTTGTACTCGCGGTTGAATTGCGTCAAACTTTCGTATCCGACCTCGAACGCGGTTGAGGTGACATCAGTATCGTCGGTAAGCAAAATTCTGCGTGCTTCCTGAAGCCGGAGTTGCTTCTGATACTGGATCGGGCTCAGTGCAGTGACGGATTTGAACTTGTGATGTAAAGTAGAAGGGCTCATACCGCCTGCTCGGGCTATCTCCTCTACGCTAAGGGTACGTGTATAGTTTGCTTTGACATAATGGATAGCCTTGCTGATGCCTGCCGCATCATGATGCAGCAGCATATTGTTGTAGAAGCGCGCGCCGTCTTCGTCAGTCAGCAAGCGGTAAATCATCTCGCGCTTCACACCGGGCGCGAGAAAATCGGCTGCTTCACTGTCTGTAGCCAGTTGAAGCAGCCGCTCAAGTACACGCAGTACTTCAATCCCCGACTTACCGATAAACGCACCTTCTGTCAGCTGATTCTCGCCAACAGTTTTGAGCTTGGCATCCAGTGCAACGGATGCAATTTCGTCAGTTGTAAAGGAAATTCGGATGGCTATGTACGGCACTTCTTGCGTGGCCTGGGATACCTGGCCTTTGATCGGCATATCGATGTTGGATGCGATATAATCTCCAGCTCCATAGTTGTAGGTATTATTGCGGACAATCAGTGTTTTGTTGCCTTGAAGGACTACACATATCCCAGGCTGGAAAAAACCATATTGAATCGTGGTCGGCCGATCCGCCTTCAGAAGCGAAACAAACGAAATGCCGGTCTCGTGGATGCCACTGGCAAAGGAATAAGTATTGCAAAGGTGAAGCAACCGCTGTAAGCTATCTGAACTCTCTTTGGTATGGTGGGGCATAAGCCTCCTCCTCTTTATTTTAAGCCTCCGCAACACAGCAGCCTTCCGGCAAGGGTATACGCATCCGAATCATCGGAGTTTTAGGCAAAAATCAGGCACAATCCGACTATCTCCTTAATTATAATCTCATTACAATTAAAGACACAAGCCACCGAATACCGGCTTGCCAAATAACAAAAACTAAAATAAGGGAGAAAATTAAATGTCAAAAGTATGGTTAATTACGGGAAGCGGCAACGGACTCGGCCGACATATTACGGAAGCTGCACTTGCCAAAGGGGAGCGTGTTGTCGCAACAGCCCGTAATATCGAGCAGTTGGATAATCTGGTTAAGCAATATGGCGATCAGATCCGGGTTGCGACGCTAGATGTGACCGAAGAGGAAGCGGCACAAGCGGCGGTTCGGCTTGCGCTGGACGCCTTCGGACGGCTTGATGTCCTGGTAAACAATGCTGGCTATGGCGATATCCGCCCCTTCGAAGAAACAAGCTCTGAGGATTTCAAGAAGCTGATGGATACCTGCTTTTATGGGGTGGTTAATCTGACTCGCGCGGCATTGCCCATTATGCGCAAGCAGCGCAGCGGGTATATCCTTCAGATTTCATCGGTCGGCGGACGGCTCGCAACTCCGGGAAGCGTGGCCTACCATGCAGCGAAATGGGCGGTCGGTGGCTTCACGGAAGCGCTAGCTATGGAAACGGCTCCCTTCGGCGTAAAAATCAGTGCCCTAGAGCCTGGAGGAATGCGAACAAACTGGGTAAATCATGCAATCAAAAACCGTCCTCAATTGCTTCCGGACTACGAAGCATCGGTAGGTGAGCTGCTCCGAATGATGGATGGTCTGCAGGGCCAAGAGAAGGGCGATCCGGTAAAGGTGGCAGAGGTAGTGCTTCAGTTGGCTTATGCTGACGAACTGCCTACACATTTGCTGCTTGGGAAAGAGGCTGCGCAGGGAGCTGAACTAGCTGAAAAACAGCGTGCTGCCGATGCCGAACGATGGCATGCTGTTACTATCTCAACGGAATATGAATGATGCAAACAAAGACCGTTTGAGGGAGATTTTGTTATGAATAAAAAGTGGCAATCGTTATAGGAGCTTCATCAAGCATTGGCAAAGCAACTTCAATTCAATTAAACAAAGAAGGCTACACCGTTTTTGCCGGATCAAGTGGAATTGACCAAATGAAGGATATTTTAAAAATTGGAATATAAAACCTGAAGCTGGATGTCACGGAATCAAGATTTTGTCGATTTTCCCTTTCTGTACCGTCCTCACGGGGTGATCTGTTTTCATTTGAGAACAGCGCCAAATAAACTTAGAGACAATAGATCAAAGTTTCGTGGATGCCAATGTGCCCTATGGGTTCACTATTTCCGGTTACGAGGACTGCAAAACCTCAGAGTATAAGCGCTCATGGCGACACCCGTGCAGAATATAAAGAAGATGGTGCTCCACCTGAAACGCCTGGAAAACCGGAGATAGCCGTCATTTTTCCAGGCGTTTCTCCCAAAAAAGTAAAAAGAAACTCGAGGTTTTATTCTCGACACTTTGAGAGCGGTTAATGACCGCTCATTCGTCGTGATAAGTGTACAGCCCCGAATGCCAATGCAATGGAAGCAGCGGCAATCCAAGTGATCGAGGACAGCGAGATCCATTCGATCACTAGACCGCCCACACCGGCACCGGCCGCCATCGCCAATTGAAGTAACATACTATTCAATTCTTGTTGATACGCCTGAAACTAAAAAACCGAATACTCCTGTGCAACCGTACTTTTACGTAAAATTGAATAGTTTCACTTACGTTTCCGCCTAAAACAAAATAGGGAATCAATCTCAGTGTCATGATTTAGAGCACCACGTGTTCTGAAATTTGTTATCTTTACTATTTTTTTTAGGCCCGACATTTCGATACATTGTCCAGATCTAGACGAAATTACCTGCGAGAAACCGATTAACCATCGTTTCGCACTTGCTCCTACTCCTGATCATGATACGCTTGTTTGCCTTTTCCCCTAACGCCTGCCTCCGCGAGCTGCCCGTAGCCACTTACGGGCTCGCGCACGCCATCGACTGCAGGATCGACGTATTGTACGAACCACTGCTCCAACTGCGACTTCATCGCTTCACGCTGGCTGCGACATTCAGGAGCATCATTCAGGTTGACCGACTCCTGAGGATCACGAACCAAATCGTACAGCTCATGCGGACCATATGGATACCGGTGCACGTATTTCCACACCTTGCTCCGGATCATCCGCACCGGCCCGTACTCGTCATAAATAACGACATTGTCCCGCTCGTCCGCCACTTCGCCGAGTAGCTGTGGCAGGAAACTGTGTCCCGGCAAACTGTCCGCCGCCGGATTTGGCAAACCGACATAATCGAGCAGTGTCGGCATAAAGTCGTAGCCGCTCACCATCGCCTCACTGACGACATTTTGCGGGATACGGCCTGTATGGCTGAACAACGCTGGCACTTTGATGGATGTGTCGTACATATTTTGCGGAAACGTTCCATTGCCTTTGCCGAACACCCCGTGATGACCGAAGTTGAAGCCATTGTCGGACATGAATATGATGAGTGTATCGTCGGTTAGACCATGCGTTTCCAGCTTGTCCAGAATGCGCCCGATATTTGCGTCCATCGCCGTAATCGATGCATAGTAACCTCTCAGATTGTCCAGTGGGTTGTCCTCGCCAGGCGCCGTCTTGATCAGCCACGGATGTCTTGGCGTATCGAGTGGACACGATTCCCCTGGACAATCGGCGTATTGATCGAGGTATGATTGCGGATGGTTGCCGTTCAGCCAAGGGCTGTGCGGCGCGCTATAATGGACGCTCAAATAAAACGGACGCTCGTCCTCCGCTCCTACCCTATCGTCGATAAACTGCAGCGCGTCATCGGTGATGACGTCGGTCACATACGCCGGTTCATTATACAGCTTTCCATCGCGAATCATCGGAGCGTTGTAGTAAGGACTGCCGCCTGTTTGGTGCACGAACCAGTGCGTAAAACCCTTCTGTGGCTTCACACTGTCACCAAGATGCCACTTGCCGCTTAGCCCACACACGTAGCCATGGTCAGCTAACACCTCGGTGTAGGCCGTTTGTCCGGCCAAATATTCGATCGCGTCTGGGCCTACACTACCCTCACGTATCCAGTCGTGCACGCCGTGCTGAGACGGAATACGGCCTGTGAATAGCGAAGCACGAGCCGGCGAACATACCGGCGACGTACAAAAAAAGTTATCGAACCGCACACCGCGAGCTGCCAACCTGTCGAGGTTCGGTGTCCGTACCTCGCGGTTTCCCGCGCAGCCCATCGCCCACACACCCTGATCGTCGGATAAAATAAACACGATATTCGGTTGTTTATCAGCTTTTTTCATCTTCATCCATCTCTCCTCTTAAGCACTTGAATTAGCGGTACTTACCGGTGCTGCTTGCGATACTCGCCGGGTGTTACGCCTACCGACTGCTTGAACTTGCGGATAAAGCTGGATACGTCATAGTAGCCGACCTGTTGGACGATGTCTTTCACGGAGCTATCATTCGTCCGCAGCAGCAGCTTCGCTTGATCAATCCTAAGCTCGTTCATGTAGTCCGTGATGGTTCGGTCGGTCTGCTTCTTGAAATAGCGGCTCAAATAAGATAAAGATAGCGAGAAAGCATCGGCGATTTTTTGCACAGAAAAATCGTACTCGCCATAATGCAATGAAATGTATTGTGTAATCTGATCGATCAAAGCGGCTGACTTAACCAGTTTTTGCGCATTCAGTGAATCGCATAATGTCACGCGCGCGGTCGTGAGCAGATCTGCGATTTCATCCAGCGTCGTATAATCGGTCAGTGTCAACACGTCGGGGAAGCTGTCAATTGGGCTTCCGGGAGTGTGTTTTTCTGTGAAAGCGATGAACTTACGGATGATGTCGTAGCACAGCTCCCGGGCGATAAACAATGTTAGCCCGCTCTGTTTCATGCGCATGGCAATTTGTTGGACGGCGTCGGCGATGCGCTCGGCGTTTCCATTCTGAAGCACGATATCCAGATCTTCCAGCACACGTCGCGGGTTCAAAATATCCGCATGGTTGAATGCCATCAACTCGTCAAAAAAGATCACCCGCTGACTGCCTTTAATCAGCTTATAATCGATCGCTGTCGACGCCTCCAAATATGAGCGTCCGACTTGCGACAATTCCGCGTAGCATTTGCCGACGCCCATCGCAATCGGCGCCTGGAACGAGGTGGTCAAATGCTCGTGCAGACGATCCAGCCATTCTCTCCAAGCGTCCGGCGAACATCCTACTGACAATATAAACATCATTCCCCGCTCTTCCAGACTATCTTTGCAATACCCTACCACATTATCGCTGAATTGCCGCTCCGTTTCTGCGATTAGTCTTTCTTTAAATGGCGTAAGGAAGCCAGGAAACTCAAGGATCAACACCACGGTTTCCGCAAAAGGCAGAACAACGCCTACTTCTTTCCCCTGTTCGTTGAATGCATCGAGCGATTCAAGCTCACCCTTCAGCAAGCTGCCGAGCAAATGCTCCTTGATCGCGGAGCGGTTTTCCTCTAACTTAATTCCAAGGCTCCTATTCGAATCAGCCATGTCATGAATGACACTGCCTATCGCATCGAATTCGTTCGCCCTGCGAATCGAATGTCCGCGAATCGCTTCGACGAGCATTGACAGCTTTTTGACCGGATTGTAGTTGAACACCATTAACAAATAAACAAGCACACAACCCGCGAGAAATATGATCGACATCCGTCCGATCCATTGCCAAATCGCATGGTTGATCGGCGCGACCAGGGATGATTTGGGGAGCATCGTCACATAGGTAAACCCGCTTTTATCGGATTTCTGGAACGAAACGGCGTATTTCGTATGTTGAATAGTTGCAACCTGATACAGCGAGTCGCCGCTAACAATTTTGTTATAAAAACTGGGGTCCAATAAATAGTCGGCCTGCTTGTGCGCTGTCAATACGCGCCCTTTCCGATCGAACACGAGCGCGTTACCATCTGGTATAGATAAACCAAAATTAAGCCCCTTAAGCAATGCGTCTTCTTTCAGCACGAACAGGACGGTGCCGTAAGGATGCTGGCTGTTGATCGGAATGGGCACGATGTAGGTGACGAGCCGCTGATCGGGCAGCCCATCGATCTTGACGTTCTCCGCCGGCCTTAGCAGCGGGGCTTTCAGGTTGTTCAAATCGTCGCTGAACTGCTGTACTGTCCAATCGTCATATCGATATAATTCATCTACAAATTGATTAACCTTGTAAATACTTAACGATGAAAATAAATAATCCGTCCCGCGAATATGTAGAGCGATCTCCTTAATGCTATCGTCCACGACTTTGCTTTCGAGCAGCTTTTTCCCCTGATAGACGTTGAACAAGTCATGCGTCAGCGCATAAGGAGACAGCTCGGGAGCACCCGATATTTGCCCCGCAATGCGGTTCATCAAAATAAGCTTGTTATCCACTTCATCCTGCAGCTTATCCAGAAGCGCCTGATTGTTTCGCTCCACTTCGCCGCCAACGATATCGGCCAGTTGGAAATAGCCGGTCATCCCCAAAAAGAGCAGTGGCAGCAAGAACAGCGCAAGGTAGGACAAAAGATATCGATAAAAGACCGGTAATCGGTTAATCATGGATTTCATTCTTTAGCCTCCCGCTTCGTTCTTGAAGTTAGTTCATTTGGGTAACCCGTACTAACGTAAACTCACACGGACTCGCATCCTTGCAGGCCACCTCAATGACTGTGCCTATCACTTCGCTTGCAGCGACGCGAACACCCTCCACATCCGCTTGCCCCGCCCATTGTCCCTTCAGCGTGATGCGCAGCGTATGGACCCTACTTTCCGCATGCAACCATTTTCGCGAATAAACGCTAACTTCCTTCTGAACGCCATACTCATCATATTGGTCCGTCTCAGTCTCCGAGTAGAAACGTAAGTCGGGATCGACAGCGCTAACAATGAGCTTCTCGCCATCTTCCCTAATCATGACCATAGAAGGCGTGTCGACGGCGATCAGATATCCGGTATCGATATGATCATCCGCCTCAAAAAGTGCGTAAGCGGTCGTGCGGCTCTCCACGTCTAAGACAACATGGGCTGAACGATCTTTGCGCAGCACGGTGTACGATGCCTTCTCCGATACTTGCATTCGTTTGCAAAAATCCTCGATACGCTCACGATCCGCCCCAACCCATATCGCGTATTCATAGCCGCCACCCTTCGGTGAAGTCCCATGCTCCAGCCACGCAGCGGCAAAATCACCCTGTGTATCGGCATCCGTTGCTTGATGCTTGGAATGCTGTGTCGTTTTGGACACGGACAACGTTTGTCCGGCTGCCACATAATAACCGTTACCTTTATTGTCCAGCAACCACACTGGGTGGTCTAATTTTGTTGTATGGAAATAAGGAAACGCACTTACAGGCTCAGCTCCGTCCACCCAGATCGGATCTTCAGGAGCAGGTAAATAACTTTGAAACAGTGTCGTTCCAGTCGGGCATTCGCAATTGTCGTTCTCAATATCGGTGCCAAGGCAGATGATTCGATCTTCGAAAAAGAATGCCGACTTTCGGGCGCGGTGGCTCCCTTCGTATTTCGGATGCTCGTGCAGCTTCATCGCGAACATCCCGTTACGGCCCTCTAGATGGAGCCCGCCGGCATACGTCTCGTCGGAAAGCAGCATTTCTTCGAAGCCGCTGAACGTATCCACATTACGGACGTCCGAACGCAGCTCGTCGATCGGCTTATGGATCGTTGTTGTACCTGGCCAACGGTTCCAATTCCAACCCTCGTGATGGTAACCGCTGTCCTCATTATTGATTGGTTCACCTTGGCTCATGATTTGGAGATGACCATGCGAAATGTACCGTCCGTATAGATTGGCGCTTATATACGTTTCATTCGCCCACAAATACCGGCTGTGCCCGCGCATTCCTGCCATCCATGAACCGCGCCGGTGAATAGCCAACGCTGCATAGTTCATCGTCCAGTGGCCGTTCGGGTCCGCTTCCGCAAAGATGCCAGCTTCTTCAAAAAAACGCGCGGCTTCTGTCCGTTCGATCGGCTCAAGCAGCCGCAGGTATGCTGCGGCCACCTCTTCGTCGACTGCTTTCTTCCCGTCCGGTGTACCCGTGAGTGCCATATAAGCGAAAGGTTCAGGATCTATCGCCCATTTACCGGTAGGGTGGCGCGCTGCGAGGCTAAGCAACCATTCGCGTTTGTTGCTGTAAAGCCGCATGGAGAGCAGCGCTTTGCGTATGGTTTCGTGCGCTTGTTCGCCGATCTTATACGACGTGCCGCTGAGCACGTACATCACCGGCGTTACACCTTGAAAGCCACCGACTGCATACGCCGGATAATGATTCACATGATGATAGGCGGAGCCGTCCATCTTGTATGCGGCGCGCAATCCCGGAGCGGGCAGCAGCGATTGGCCAAGCCACTCGCGGAATGCTTGCAGTTCGCGCACCTTCCCCACCGTTTCGTCCATAACCAGCAAACTGGCGAGCATTCCATGCAGTGTCGTGTTGAAGATATCGATATTACCTTCTACTTCGACAAGCGGTGTGTGGATTCGGCCGACCCCGCTGTACCAACGCATCGTCCGCTGTGTCCGCTCCAGTTTCCCCGCTTCTTTCAGCGTGTGTCTCATGAGGAAAACGGCTGGATAATAGTCGCGGAAGTTGTACCCGAAATGATGAACCGTTCCTTGCGTGCTTCCATACGTCCATCCTTGGTCATCCAGATGATCGAGCGTATCTATGAACATCGTCTGCAGCCTGGCTCTTTGCTCCTCTTGTTTGGAGGACCGATAGCAGATCGCCGTTTCCATTAGGAAACGGGTTATTTCGCTAAGCTGCACGCTGTTAGCAATTGCCTTCAACTCCTCCTTCAGCGAAGTCGGAAAGTGATCGAAAAACGGCAGCTCAACCGGTCGACCTATGATGGAATCCCCCCTACGAACGATCCCGTACTCTGCAAACCGGCGCTGGAGACGTTCGATGTCCTCCTGCTCTATAGCCATGTCGTGCTTTTTGTAAAATAACGCCTCAAACCGTTCATTCATTTGTGCATGCGCCGCTGCCTGCTCCATTGACACCGTTTCAGGAAGCTCCAGCAGCGGCTTCAACTGCTCGAAGGCATAAAGAGCGAGCCAATGGGCGTTAGCAGACGCGTCTGCGCCCGTATTGACGGTCGTAACTTGGAAATCCCGCGTATGAAAACGCGGATCAATCGGCGTGTTCAGCATCAATTGGTCGATGAACAGAGTACCGCTACCCGCTTCCTTGGGGATGCGGACAGTCAATGTGTCCATGTCTGGATGCGGCGTTCCCTGCATATCACGCTCGTAAGCAACCCATGCGGTTCGCCAGCCTTGAAAATTAAGTCCAAAATTGAACCGACAGTCGACATGTATTCCACGGCCGAATTCAAATGAAAGCCGTCCATCACATGGCACCAAGTTATAAATCCAAACAGCGAACGAGTCGCGTGCCTGACTTTTGGCCCCTTCTTGAAACGGTGAGTAGCCGATCGGCTGTTTCACAGTGAGGAACGAATCGACCTCGTATTCCCATTGTAGGCAGGATGACCCGTCTTTATAATGCTGTTCGCTGATCGATAAACGGGAACGTTCGTCGCTTGAGAATAATGCGGGTATACCACTTTCAAAACTGTATATGGACATCCTCATTCCCCTTTTTTGCCGAATCAAAGATCGTCATGGCTCCCTACCTTCTACATACGGCCGTTCCCCACTCGGCAACGGAGTCATGCTTTATTGGAAGCGTACACGCGAAAGTTGCCATATTCGCCTATAAGCGGCGCCATTTGACGGAACCCGATTTTACCCTCGCCCAGTAATGGACCGTACGACTGACCGTCGTCTCGCCACTGAAAGACGGTCAGTCCATTAATTGTAAAAACAACGTCCCGCCCGAGCTTCGTCAATTCAAGCCTGTACGGGCTTTGTGCATCCTCCACGCCGGGAATCGGATCGGCTCCTCGGCAAACGAGGTGCGCGCCAATACTTTTGCGCAAGTTACACGTGTGAAACGCCCGTTCCTCCGGGTACCTGCGGCGAAAGTACGAGACGTGGAGCGCATGGATCGCACCGCTGTGATATTGCTGGTATTCTCCGGTTCGCTTGGGCAGGCTGGGATCGAATAGATCTTCGCCGTGACGACCGTTGGCCGCAAAAAACAGCATGCACAGTCCCGGCTCCCGAATCGGCCAAAAATCCCACTCTACAGTAATGTCCGAAGGAAAATCTTCAGGGCACCAGTATACGAAATTTGATGCCTGACCTTCCGACGGATCAAGCATATTTTCCATACGCATCCGGCCGTTCGGAAACGTAACCGATGCTTCACCTTCCAGCCAAAAATTTCTTAAATCCTTTTCCGAGGAGAGCGGATTTTCATAAATCAAACGCTTATGAATACTGTACAAAGTACTGATTCCCCCTCTAGGATACAGTTGTGATGTTTTTATGCGTCGTTATTTGGTAGACTGGTAGCGATCGTACACGGACTGGTTAATCTTCATCATTTTATCAAGACCCATATCGTTCATCTTCTTCACATAGTCATCCCATTCTTTATCGATGCCTCCAGACATCATCCATTTCGCATACATTTTGCTGACATACGCATCGATATCGGTCAAGTAGCGCGAAATTTGATCGCTTTCTTCCGCAGTGAAATAGGCTTTCGGGAAACCATTGTTAACTAGATACGGGGCACATACGTTATCGATGTCTACTTTCGATCGTTTACCTGTAGGTGTGGATACAACCATATCATTTGTAGCCATAGTAGTAGCCCATACCGAATATGCCGTAGGAGGGACTTGTTTGAAATCATCATCATTAGCACCCTGTGGAAGTAACACCGTTTCATACTTGCCATCGGAGCGTTCTTTCAAGCTTTGTCCTCCAATTACGCCTTTGCTGAGCTGAAGCGAATTTTTCGGATCGTACATATTATCAATCCAGCGTATGGTTGCTTCTGGATACTTGTTTACATTAGTAATCGCAAACGAACCTTTCAATAGAATGCCTGCAGGATACTCCGCCCACACTTGCTTCTGTCCTTTGGGTCCTTTCAGTGGCGGGAGCGATACGTAATCTTGATTAGCCGGATTCCAATCGAAAGCAACACCTACAATCCCTTTGGCTGTTTTTGCATTGAATACCTTGCTGTCCTGCGTAAAGCTTTCCTTGTCTACCAAACCTTCGGTAAACAGCTTGTTGAAATATTGGATCGCTTCCTTGTATTCCGGCTGTGCAGCTGCATAAATTACTTTGTTATTTTCAACCGATAAGTGATTGTTCCCTACTTTGTGAACATCGCGATCGATACGGCCAAACGCGCCAAATAAGGAGTTTATGTCGTTGTTCCAATTTTGAAGGAATGACATCGGAATTTGATCCTTCTTATCATTACCGCCAAGGTCATTATCTTTGAATGCCTTCAATGTGGTATACAATTCATCTGTCGTCGTCGGCATAGGAAGCTTCAGCTCATCCAACCATTTTTTGTTAATAAACATCGTTGATTTTGTGCTCGAATACGTTTCGTCGATCGTTGGCAATGAATAAATGTGTCCGTCTGGTCCCGTCAGCTGCTTTTTGTAGGTTGGATTGTCCTGCAGCAGCTTCTTGATGTTCGGTGCATACTTATCGATGAATCCTTCCAGCGGAATGAGTATACCCTGTGAGCCATATTTAACAATATCGGTGTCTTCATTCAAAATACCATGCGCGTAGAATGCGTCAGGCAGTTCCCCGCCGGCAAACAGCAAGTTCTTTTTTTCCTGCCAATTGCTCCCAGGTGTCAAATTCCAATTGATATGGATATTCGTTTTCGATTCCACATCCTGAAAAAATTTATACTCATTCAAATCTTTACCTGACGGTGGTTTGAAGCCAGCAATGTTTAACGTCAGCTTTTCCTTAACTATCGGAAAATCCTTCATGTTCAAATTGCTCAACGCTTTTGCCTCAGCTTGCTTATCTTCCACTGGTACAGCTTGATTGCCTCCACAGCCTGCAAGCCCGACTGTAACGCTTAGTGTAAGCAACATTTTGCCTATAGGTAATTTTTTATTCATGCTTTAGACCCTCTTTCTTCATAGATATTAGCCTTTTGGCCAGTCGGATATCCGCGATTACCCTTTTAATGAGCCCACCAGTGCACCTTTAACAAAGTATCTCTGCAGGAACGGGTACAAGATAAGCATAGGCAAGCTGGACACAATAATAATGGAGTATTTCATCAGTTCCAGCTTTTTCTGCTGATCTTGTGCGCCGTCCATTAAATTCTGCACATCGGAGCCCTCATTCATAATCAGGATGTTCCGCAAAATAATTTGCAGCGGCTGCATAGCGTTGCTTTTCAAATAAATCAACGCCTGGAAATAGGCATTCCAATGGCCAACTGCATAAAACAACACCATAACCGCCACGATCGGCAGCGCCAAAGGAATGGCGATTTTTACGAAAAACTTTAGGTTCGTGCAGCCGTCAATCATGGCCGATTCGAGCACCTCACTTGGCACGTTCGATTGGAAAAATGTACGAACAATAATGACGTTAAAAACGGAAACCGCATTCGGAAGAATCATCGCCCATGTCGTATCCAACAGCCCGAGATCTTTGACAAGCAGGTATGTAGGTATAAGCCCCCCGCCAAAAAACATTGTAAACACCAGCAGAAACATGAATACATTTCTGCCGACCAAATCCGTTCTGGAAAGAGCGTAGCCGGCCATTACCGTGAGCACAACATTAATCGTCGTCCCCGTAATCGTGTACCACAGTGAATTTTTAAACCCCAGCCAAATCGAAGCTTCGGAAAATAGTCTTTTGTAGCCGTCCCAAGTTACTTGTTCGGGTACAAACAGCAGCTTCCCAGAATACACCACATCAGGATTTGTCACAGAAGCGGTTACAACGAAATAAAGCGGGTAAAGGACAAGGATAATTAATATCGCAATCAATGTGAGGTTGAAGCAGTCAAAGAGAACGTCCGCCCTTGTTTTCGCTAGCTTCATAGTCTTCCTCCCTTAGAGTTTTCTTTAGAAAACTAACTTCGTAAGCAATTGCATCGTTTTTTTCGCCAGCGAAAAACTGGCTTTGTAAGTAAAGGCTTACCATAAGCTAGTCTGTTTTAAAGATTTCGCAATTTTGTTCACGGTGATTAATAAGATAAAGTTGATTACGGTATTAAACAAACCAATCGCAGAAGCATAACTGTACTGCGCTTGCACTAGACCCGCTTTATAAACGTATGTCTGAATCGTTTCGGACGAATCGACATTCAGCTGGTTTTGCATTAAATACACTTTCTCAAAACCAACGCTCATCATATGGCCCATGTTCATGATCAGCATAATAATGACCGTCGGCATGATCGCAGGAATATCGATGAACATCACGCGCTGAAGCTTCGTCGCTCCGTCAACAACCGCCGCCTCGTGAAATTCCGGATTGACCCCGGTGAGCGAAGCGAGATAGATGATGGTTCCCCAGCCAATATTTTGCCAAATACCCGAGAAAACGAACACCGTTTTGAACCAATCGGCGCTACCCATAAAAAATACCGGATCGATCCGAAATAAGCCGAGCAGGTTATTAACTGCTCCCGTTTGCGGAGACAGAAGCAAGTAGACAATCCCGACAACGACAACAGTAGAGATGAAATGCGGTGCATATGTAACCGTTTGCACGAATCGCTTGAAACGCTCGTTTGTTAATTGATTAATCATTAACGCCAGAA
The DNA here is from genome assembly GCF_001956045.1 of Paenibacillus sp. FSL H7-0331. Next base: position 14,582 of record NZ_MRTH01000056.1, read on the forward strand.
TAATCGGAGCAGGGAATGCCACGAATAATTCGTAAATGCTGATACCCAGCGTATTTCTAATGATGGTTCCCAACTGATACGATTCAAAAAAGCGTTCAAAGTTATCAAAGCCTACCCATGAACTGCCCAGGATTCCTTTGACCGGATTAAAATTTTTAAACGCGATTTGCAATCCGTACATCGGTACGTAATGGAAAATAATAAAGTACGCGAGCGTCGGCAGCAGCAGCAAGTACAGATCATAATTCCGAATGATTTTTTTGATCGTTTTCGTAAGCTCAATTTTGGACATTCGCCGCTTGGCACGTCTCTCCAGTTTGACATCCACCGCATTGGATTGTAAGGACATCTTGTTGTACACCTCCTCTTCATTATGTAAGAACTCTTAGAATCCAAGATCCCAGATGAGCTCTGATGATTCGTATTTAATCATTTGTAGCTGGACGTGTATATAAGTCACATCGCCAATGAGAGTATGTTAAAATTGACATTCTGCTTTTTTTACTAAGTAATAAGTCAAAAATGACCAACGCATATGCGAGTTTTGCTCTAATTGATCCTATGCAGACTCAATGGCCGTTGCTTGTTCCTTGATTTCTGAATAGGTGAGCTAATTATTAATGAAATCATAAATCATTTTTATGATTTATTCAATCATTATATTGATTGTAAGCTTACAAATAATAATAGCCCCGGTTACCTTCCCTCCGTAGGCTTCCGAGGCGTGTGTGAATAATCGGTCATTCAGGACTCAAATAGAAAAGGAAAAGCCGCCAATGTATGGCGACTTTCTGGTTAGAAACAAAATCAGAGTTCAATAATCTTGGTTGCAACATTTTCACAAAATTCCCTATCATGCTCGACAAAAAGTATGGTTGGTGAGTATTCAAGCAGTAACTCTTCAATTTGTATGCGAGAAATAATATCAATAAAATTAAGCGGCTCATCCCAAATGTGCAAATGAACATTCTCACTAAGACTTTTGGCAATCAATACTTTTTTCTTTTGTCCTCCACTAAATGATGAAATATCCTTTTCAAATTGATTTCTGGAAAAATCAAGTTTTCTTAAAATCGATTTAAAAAGGCTTTCATCAATCCCGCAGTCTGCAGCATAGTCAGATAAATTGCCTTGAAGATAGGAGGTGTCCTGTGAGACGTAGGATATTTTTAACTGGCTGTCCTTCCTGAAGACACCTGTATAGTTAATATGCTCACCACAAATAAGTTTGAGGATACTTGATTTTCCTGAGCCGTTTTTACCGGTAAGAGCAATTCGCTCGCCTTGCTCAATTGTAAAACTTACCTCTGCACAAATGATCCTCTCACCGTAAAAAATGGAAACATGATCAAGTTCAGCAAGTTGGTTTTTATGAAAAGCAAGCTGTGAAATCTCTAAGCTATCCGAGCTCTCGATATTTTTTAGGAGTTTAGACTTTTCATTAATAGCAGATTGCTGTCTTTGTTCAATAGCTTTAGAGCGTTTCATCATTTTAGCGGCTTTGTGGCCAATATATCCTTTATCTACCTTAGAACCGGAATTTCTTGTTCCGTTTTTTGTTTTTTCCACTTCGTGTGACCAGTTGCCCGTCCGTTTAGCGGAATCTGACAAACGTTTAATGTCTTTTCTAAGTTTTTCGTTCTCTGCAAGCTCAAAGTTATCTTGCCTCATTTTATTTTCCCACCAACTTGAAAAATTACCTTTTTGTATTTCTATGTTGGTCTTATTAATGGAAAGTATGTGATCTACACAGTTATCAAGAAAAGCTCTGTCGTGAGACACCAAGATAAATCCGCTTTTAGACTTGAGATAATCACTGACCAGTTTTCTTGCATTCATGTCAAGATGATTGGTAGGTTCATCAATTAACAAAAAACTATTTTCCTTAATAAATAAAGTAGCCAGTAAAACCTTCGTTTGCTCTCCGTTAGATAATGAATCAAATGGCCGATATAAAACATCCTCAGAAACCTTTAATAATGAAAGCTCGCGCATTAATTGCCAGTGAACATAGTCTGGAAAAATGTCGTTGATGACATCAAGCGTATTATTTTCTTTATTTTCTACAGGGAAAGGGAAATATTCAAAACTGACATTAGCAGAAATACTCCCACTGTATTCATATTTACCAAGCAACAAATTGAGAAATGACGTCTTACCTCTACCGTTTCTTCCTGTAAATCCCAATTTCCAATCGGAATCGATTTGGAAATTTACATTTTCAAAAATGTTATCGTAACTTCCTTCGTAGGCAAACGTCAGGTTTGTAACATTTATTAATGACATAAAATTGTCCTCCTGTATGAAAAAAATAAAAGCTACAAGAAAGTTACATTCTTGTAGCTCAAATAAATACAGTTAATCAACCCCATTACGGAGTTAAATAAAAGGATATATTGTTTGAGTCAAAGATAATGTAACTTTCTTGCATACAAAATAAAACATGCGAAAAATACCGCTTTTACTGTTTTATCGTTAGCAAGAAATACTACATTATACTTTCAACTCCAGTCATTAATTTATGAGAATTATATCATCCTTATTATTAAATTTCAATAAATGAGTTTCTAGTTAGTATCACCTATATAAATTCCTTGAGATATGCTGCTTCCTTTTGTAATTCCCATTATGCAAGAAACCAATGCTTAAGCCTTCTTCCTAAAAGGTAAAGTCGACATCCTCCAGCAATGAGGCCGCCTTGATCTCCATGCACTATCGTTTCATGTATGTTGTTGAGTTAAACATTTATGTTTGAAACACAAACAAAGGTCCGTTCCACCTTTTTATAAGCGTTATTATTGGCAAATGTTTGTCTGATCTCCCAGGTACCATGAAACTTTTCAAAGAGCAACAAGGCAACTTCTCTGCCAGTATTTTACCATAAACCTGCGGGTGGAGTACGTTTATAACCAAACTGTTCCCACGCATCTAAACAATCCCATCAAAGTAAAAAAACCTAGGCTAGGGCCTAGGTGTAAAGCTTAACTGTAGGCAGGTATAGAAGTGAGGTTGTTTATACAGAGTGGTTAAGAACTGTATAAGTTTTCATCACAAGAGAAGGTTAATATTAACCGTCTCTTTACATATTTGCATCAGTTTGGTACTAGTTTAATATAATCAAGTAACAGATGGTATCCTGAGCTTGAACCATTTTTACCTGCAACATTAAACTTGAAGGATTTATTGCCTGCCGAGCTGAAGGTTATATTTGCCACATTCAGTTCCACATAGTTTAATCCAGTTGAATATAAATCCTGAACCGAACCATGATTTACATCGTTTACCGACATCTGGAACTGCCCCCTGTTGGGTCCCTTTTTCACACCGACCCTTACACTATAGCTGCGTGCCTCAGGCACATTCACAGTGTATGTCACATAGTCATTGACTGCATTGGCTTCCAGGGTAGTTCCATATCCACCGCTCAGATTGGGGTCCGTACCGGATCCATTTCCGAACATGGAGTGTTTGACGCCCGACGTTGCGCTGACAACTAAATTTTCTGTTTCATATCGGCTGCTTTGAACTGAAATATTATCAAATTTTGCAGCTGAATCATATGTCCTAACTCCTACACTACCCCTAATATAAGTTGAATCCGTCACACTAATCTTAGGGGTAGTCATATCACCAACATAAATCTTAATGGATTCACCTTGCGCAAAAATTTTAACATGATACTTTGTATTAGCCGTTAAGCTCATAGAAGCAGTGGCAAGCGATGTCCAGTTGTTGTTTGCCTTCCCAATCAGAACCTTCTGATTAGGAACATCGAGTCCAGCATAGTAGCCTTGGTAAGCATCAGTACCTGTTCCAGGATTTGATACCCTAAATACCAGACCCGCATTGCCGGTTGAACCTGGTGTCACATCAGCTTCATAAATCAAATCTGTGAAATTGGTGTCCAGAAGGGCCTTGGCACCCGGATTTGATGCTACATTATACTGACCGCCTGATACTGTCCATGTACCGCCATATTTTGTCCACCCTACATCATTACCGTCATCAAAGTTATCTTCCACTGCCATTTCGACTGGTATAATAGTATTATCTGCATTAAACTCAAATTTATCAAATGCCAGTACGCGTTGTGAACTATTCAGATAACGCTTATGGTAAAAAATATACCAATCATTTGTTGTAGGTGATTGAACAATACCATTATGACCAGGTCCATCTGCTGTTGTAGTATCCGTATGCAGCATAATACCTTTTGGTACAAATGGTCCTGTAACAGAGCTGGAAGTTGCATACATGACCTTATAAGATGAATCTGCCCATACACCGGCAGCATAAGTCAAATAGTATATCCCGTTCCTCTTGAACACTTTAGGCGCTTCAAAATAATCATTGTCGCCATTTTTAGTGGGAGTAACTTTCTTATAGACGGTTCCATCAGACCATGTTCCCAGAGACTTCATGTCAGCGTTAAGCTTTACAACATTACACTCTCCCCAGCTGCCATAATACATATAAGCCTGACCGTCATCATCAATAAATACATCTTGATCCATTGGACCTGCGCCATTTCTTACAACATTTATAAGTGGTGCACCAATCGCATCGGTATATGGACCTTGTGGATTATCAGCCACTGCAACGCCTATTCCGCCTAATTGTCCATCGCCATTGATTGCGTTAGCAGCAAAATAAATGTAGTATTTCCCATCGCGATAAGCCCCGTTTGGTGCCCACAATGAATGTTGTAACCATGATATATTGGCAGAACTTATTACATTTGAGTATTTTGTCCAGTTGACCATATCTGTTGAAGAAAATATGTCTATAGATTTTGCGCCAGTGCCAGACTCGCCAACTTGAGTCGAACGAGTCGGATACACCCAATATGTCCCATTATAAACCTGTACATCAGGGTCTGCATAAGAGCCATCCCCAAATTGTGGACCAGAGTGAATCGGATCAGCATAAGCTAGTCCCGGCAAAGATGCAAACAAGCAAATTACAATTGAAACGCAATACAATACCAAATTAGATTTTTTAATTTTTCCCATGAGACAACCTCCTTTTTGACTAACAATTTACGTTCCTTGTTGAACACTTTGACTCCCATGCCTGGCCAGAATGCTTAAAGATAAACTTAAAGCTTCCATCCCCCCTGTGGAACAAATCTTACCAGCAGATTGTCGGCTCCAGTGTAGTCCCTCAGATTTGTTCTAATCCCTGTTTGCGTGGAAGCGCTCTCAAAATCGATTGTCATTTACATATTGACCACCTCCTACAGGCTGTATCCGCCACTGCTGCCTAGCTGCTCCGGTGTAATCATTTTGCTGTACCTTTGCTCCGTTTGTCGTATTTCCGCTTGCAACTTCAAGGGCTTTGCCGCTATTCACATTGATGATTTTAAACAAGCCATTACCTACATCGACAAAATTCCATTTATGCGCAGTCTTATACCTGTAATCCCAATTATGAATCTACACGCCATTTCTAAAACCGCTTTCATTTGTTTCGTCCCTCTCCTACTAATTTTAACAAAATAACCTCCTACGAAATAATTTGAGCAAAAATCTTATAAAGAGATCTCATGTAAAGAATTATACTTTCATGAATTTTTATTAAAATGTAATTTTTTAAATTATTTTTGTAATAATTTTATATTTAAAACTTGGGAAATCCTTATCAAAGTAATAACACAATTAACACTGCCGCCAAGTTACAAAGCTGGTGATTACCAATGCACAGGAAGAGTATTATTAAGTTATTAATAAATTTCTAGTTGATCCATACGTTTGCGGGTGGTGTCAGCTACGCTTGTACTGCCCCATGTACGCATTAATAAGCCGGCCCTTGGCGGCCGACTATATTATTGTAATCGTGGTAAAACTGATCATCCATTTGCAATTGCTGATTATTTGAAAAAGGAGATAGCCGGTCTTATGTGGCCGGGAAGCGGGTGGACAACAGTGTTTACGGGGAGGATTTGAGCAAAAAAAAGAGGCGGACATGTCGTCCTCTGCATAGCCTTCGAAATGACGCCAAAAGTTGATTGCAGAGCTTTTGACGATCCGTTCATTGCCGCTGATTTTCTTAAGACGACTAAAATCTATATGCGATCCGTAATAGCTATTATTCGCATAGATAACGGTCAAGTCGCAATGCCGGAACTCGTACTCTATGCCGATGTCGTGTTCGCTTCTGAAACTAACCTGACAGTCAGCCAGAGAATCGCGAAAGGTGCGTTCCCGATTCTCTGGCAGTTCCATAAAACCGCCATTTTTAACACCTCTATCCTGTTCGGAGCCTTATGCACTAATATGTGTCATTTATCCAACGAGAATTGCGTTTCGACCAATACCGACTGGACCAGCGGTTCAGGAAATATGCTTGCCGCTGCAGCCGCGCAACCCTTTCGAGCCGAAGGTTCAGCTCATTGGCGGTGGTGTGGTCGTCTCCGACTGGTGAAATATTGAAGCCGATGAAGAAGATGCTGAGGGGATGCGCGAGCATGGAATGCTTATGGACCTCGCCCGGCTTACCTAGGTAGAAGGTACCTTGCTCCAGGGCAATTTCGGCCCGGTCATGGTGAATGATATTGACACCCCGGCCATCGTCGATGTAATGAATTTAGTAATAATAGTGGCTGTGCGGCCCGAGGCTGAACTGCTCCGCGACCCCTGCCACACATGCTCCACGAGCTTGACCTGCGGCACCACCACCGCAACTTCGCGGCGGGTCTCCGTGGTCATTTCATGCAAGGAGTCGCCGCCGCAGTCGCAGATTTGCTGATGCTCGGCCAAGGTGTACGTTACCGTTTCTACGGGTAGCTTCGAGAGGTCGGCTTCACGCTTACCGCTCGTTTTGCGGTGCTCGTACGTGATGGCTTCTTTTTCTGGCTCCGGTGCAGCCGTCACTTCGGCTTCGTTAAATAGATTTAGTTCCCACTGATCCGGAGGTGTATTCTCGCTGGAAGCACCGAAGCGCTTCTACTGCGTAAGCCGAAACTGTTCTTCATACCATTTGAGTTTGGCCGACAACGCGGTGTTTTGTTGCTCCAGTTGGGCATTTTGCTGCTGGAGAGGTCTCTTAACCTGACTTGTCACAGTCATGTGTCGGTTGACAAGAACTTTATCTCATTAAGTGCCGCGTAAATCGCGGTATTTTTATTTTATGTGATAAGGTAGTTGTCAAATTTGAATGACAAGAACTTTATCCCATTCCCGATGGAGACCGAACAGGTCATTTCTTAGAGAGTCAGCAGCGATCAACAGAACTTCGATTTTGTCTGAATGTCAATTTAAATCCGTTCCACAAATTTATACAAAAAAATAAACCCCTGAAGAATTTATTGCTTATATCTTCAAGAGGTTTATTTTTTAATATAGGTTTGAATAGGCTATAGTAGTTGGAACATAGTCCGTCAGACCTTTCAAGTCTAAGTAATTTATAAATGGATAACAGTCAATAGAGATTGAATAGAACTAATGTTCGATTAGTCCCCCTGGAATATCGAAAACAATTTGCGGTATGTATGGAAAAGGAAGAAGCGCGCCTGTATGAATACGGAGGCACCCCTCCCCTCCTTTTAGGGTACTTGCCATAAAACTATTTGAATGGGTAAAGTGTTCTTCCAATGGCCAATATTCAGATATTGACTCTCATACAGGCATGAGATATAGTTATGTCGTATCTTATTAAATTCATTAAAATAACTAATAAAGAAATAATGACGGAGAATTATGATGACATCACTTGGCTTCCAGCCTTAGACCTTTTCTAACGATTTCAGCTGATGTACGAAATACCTTTTTCGAACTTCATAAGATAGGATATCGTGATGTGCAAGTTGCAGTGGATTAACCACGCCAGCGCCATTTCGTTGGAAGATACAGCAGAAACCTTGCGTGAAAGCGACAATGTATGGCAACGCAAGATGACTTTATAGATGTGTGAGACGATTTTGACTACTTTGTCTAGATGAACCGGCTTTGGGGTAGCAACCACTTCACGATTATTACCCTCCACCGTGAGTTGATTACGACGGAAGGGATAAAGCCCTTTTGCTCGGAGATGCACCAAAAAGAAGTATCGATTGCCGATCAATGTAGAGAATGGTGTCAATGCAGCAGCTTTGGGCAATGGCAAACACACGGAAAATGTTTCTGCTATTGTCGGCATTTACTTCCCTCGTTCTTTTGAGTCCGGGTGCTGGCGTCGTCATTATGGCAACATGCATAGAAGCGTTACGAGCTATGCCGGTGAAGCCAATCTGCTTCCGATCGGTATTGACTGGATGACGATCAATTATGATGACCCCAAGGAAGTGGGAGTTGCATTTCTACATTAATCTGTATCTTCTGCGGGACAATCAACCCGTATTATGTTGTCCTATAAGGTGATTTTGTTTCTGAAACTTTAAAAGAAGCGATTGAACAGGCCATTGAGGCCTATCAGGTCTTCGTGGCAAATATCCGCAGGACCACAAAATAATTTAACACAACGGAGAATGGACATGATTTTTCTTATCTTAATTTATCTGGCGTTTATCAGCCTTGGATTGCCCGACTCCCTGCTTGGTTCCTCCTGGCCCATCATGAATACGGATTTGGGTGTCCCCATCGAAAACGCGGGAATTGCATCCAGTATTATTTCCATAGGCACCATCATATCCAGCTTGCTCTCATACAAGTTGATTCGGATCATTGGCACTGGCAAGGTAACGATTATCAGTGTCGCCATGACTGCCGCAGCACTACTTGGTTTTTCGCTTTCGCCTTCCTTTATTTGGTTATTGGCTTGTGCGATTCCGCTTGGCCTTGGGGGCGGAGCCGTTGATGCCGGACTGAATAGGTTTGTGGCCGAGCATTATGAAGCCAAGCATATGAACTGGCTACACGGTTTTTGGGGTGTTGGAGCCATGCTGGGTCCCATTTTGATGTCTACGCTCGTATTGTGGGGAAACACATGGAGAAGCGGTTATTTTACCATATCGATGGTACAGTTTTCATTGGTTATCTTACTTTTGTTTTCACTTCCAATGTGGAGGAAATTTGAAGGCCCGTCAACGAAGCCGACTGAGGAAGATCTGCAATCCAAAGACAAGCCAGGACTGCTCGCTTCGCTGAAAACAAGAGGTGCTATCTTTGGGATGTTTTCGTTCTTCCTGGTTTCTTCAACGGAAGCTTCCATGATGCTATGGGGATCAAGTTATTTGGTGAAAAACGAAAGCATTTCGCCCGAAAGTGCTGCCGGGTGGGTATCCTTATTTTTCTTGGGAATCACGGCCGGACGGATGTTAAGCGGCTTTATCTCCATTAAGTTGAGCAATGAGGCGCTGATTCGTCTTGGAGCCATTCTTATGATTTTCGGATTTTTTATCATGCTGTTACCGCTTCCGACGATTTTCACACTAATCTCATTCATTATTGTTGGGACAGGGCTTGCGCCGATCTATCCATCCATGCTGCATCAAACGCCCATTTATTTTGGGCAGCATAACGCACAGGCGGCTATGGGCATGCAAATGGCATTTGCCTATACAGGTACTACGCTGGTTGCGCCATTGTTTGGACAACTCTTTGCGCACGTCTCCTTCTCCTTAATGCCTTATGTGCTTCTCACTTGCGGCGTCGGATTGCTGACTTGTAGAGAAATGCTAACGCGGGCGTATAAAAAGAAAGCTGGCGTTCACAAAAGTGCTTCTCTGGAGAGCTAAGTGTTTGAAGTAACAGGCCGACAAATGTATATTGAACAGCGGGTGAGATGAAGTCTCCCCCGCTGTTCAATATTAGTGTTTTCAAAGAAGGCATGCAGGTGAAAAAACAGCAACGAAAACACATGGATTGGATTACAGGAAAATGGCTCAATCCTCCACTTCAAGCACAACAAAAGGGCGAGGGACTAACCATTATGCCTGAAATGAAAAAAGACTTCCGGATAAAAACGCTCTACGGTTTTAAATTTGAAAAGGCTCCTGCGTTATTGGCCAAATAAGATTGCGACACAGCCGTTGAGGTTTCCCTTCATCTCAGTTCCTTTACTGCGTTATACGATCAGGCTGGTTTATTCTTATACAATACTCCAGGACTGTGGATTAAAACCGGCATTGAGATTAATGACAGTATCTCTCAACTTTCGGCAGTCGTTACAGACGGGTATTCGGACTGGTCCCTTGCACCCATTCCGGAGTGGGCTGGGGAACTGTTCACGGTACGTACTTCCGTCATTCAAGGCGCGATTGTTATTCGGGCCAGGACCGAACAGCATCAATGGCAAACCATTCGTTTAACTAACACATTACCCCAGTCTTTCAAATGATCTAGCCGGGCCTGCCTTACGCTTTCTCACCAAAGCGTCAGGGTTTTGAGGTTACATTTGCGTTATTGAGCGATGGTCATTTACACCCAAAGATCAGGATCTCCATGTTGATCCCCCAAAAGAATAAGCATAAATATATGAACAACAATGAATGCTTAGTATGAAAACACCTTTAGACGAAACAATGTGGTACGCCTATCCGGGTACGGTTGTACTTGTAACGGTGCGCCACGAAGGAAAGCAGAACATTATGGCTTCTGGTTGGCATACGTACATCGAGTCACGCCAAGCATTTACGGTATTTCGATTCGCAAGAAAACGTACACGTATAGGTTAATCTAAAATAGCGGTGTATTCAGTGTTCATTTATGCGGTCTTATTATTCAGAACTCATTCAAGCGTTGGAACGTTCAGCGGTCATGAAGTCGATAAGTTCAAAAAATATAATATTAGTTATGAAGACGGCTTGAAGTTGGATATTCCTGTACTGACAGATGCTTACTTTGCCTATGAGTGCCGCACAATAAGTATGACTACGTTTGGCGATCTTGAATGGATTGCCGGAGAGAATTTGCTGGACTATCAGGATAAGGATTGCTTCTTGGAAAACGGACTTCCTGATTTGGCAAAATTGAAAATCCCGCTTTATGTAGGATGTTCTTCGTATCGGGAGCTTAACCAGGATATTACAGAAAAAAATCATCCATTGTATCTTGAACGCTAAATGAAACAAGTGGATTAGCGAGGTAGCTAAAGAAGAAACAGAAGAACGCATTTAATGTAGAAAGGCGGATGAATGATGCGAATTGAACATGTCGCAATCTGGACCAAGGACCTTGAAAAGATGAAATCGTTCTATGAGAATTTTTTTAACAGCATCGTAAAGGAAAAGGTGAATGAATTGACGGATCGCTTAAAGAAGGAGGGCTTTTAGGTTTTGGATGGGCCGCGAACAACCGGTGACGGGTACTACGAAAGTGTTGTGCTTGATCCAGAAATGAATCGGTTAGAAATCACGATTTAAACGTATCCTTCTTTCTCCGTCTCACTCCACTTGGAGACAATGGGCTAGACCGGGCTCAGGTGTTGGAGAAAAAAAAGAATGGTCCGGTATGGCGGTATTCGCAAAACCCGATTATTGATCGCCATGCCATCCCAAATTCAAACAGCATTTTCAATTCGGACGGTTGTACCGTTTGAAGATGGATTCGCCGGGGTCTTTCGTTGTGACTCCCGTTTCGTTAGTATGGATATTTTTTCTGGTTCAAATTTGTGACATCGCGTATTCGTCATCTCAAAGCAAGCGCCTGGTCGAATGTAGTTTTCACTTCTACCATCATAGGGTAAAATTAAGTTCATACAGTAGTTTTCACACTTCCTAATTTACCCAAATTATCAATTATTGTTTCTAATTGGACGACTCAGTTGAATTAATAAGTTTGCTAATCGTTTCAGAAAGTTCTGATTTAGAGAATGGTTTTAATAAATAATCTTTAACTCCTAGTTGCATTGCTTTGCGAAGGTAAATGTTTCCGCTGAGCCCAGTCATTACAATCCATTGAGTATCTAAAAATCTATTACGATAGGTCTCAATAAACGTCATTCCATCCATCCCCGGCATTATAATATCTGTGAGTATGATATCCATATGATCCACTTCCATAATTACAAGAGCCTCTTTGGTAGAAGAAGCTTCATATACGTTTAGATCCGGGAAATTCTTCATTAGGGTGCGTTTAACACCGCCTTTTATTATGAAATCATCATCGATAATCAGAATATTCATGACCTTACTCCCCTATCGTTGAAAAGATTCAAATAAATACAGGTTCATCAGAACCTTTTCACCATAGAAGCCTACTTTGATGAAACCGGGAAAAACGCCCCAGAAAAGCCGTGCTGCGAGTTCATATGCTTGGCTTCGTAATGTTCGGACACAAAATTGTTCAGTCCTGAGTCAATTGCACTGCCCCAAGACCAGATGGAATCAAACAGGCCAATAACCAAATGAAGGAAGGCCAAAGAGAGAATCCAAGCAATGCAGCGACTGTCATGACGATACTTATAGTCGTAACCTTTCCAGTGCCAAGGATCGGATTCAGTTTGTATGAGAACAACCCGGATATGATGGTACCCATAGAAATAATGAAGGAGGCAATTCCTGCATTGCCGATAGGGACACCCAAATCCGTATTCATCATGGGCCAGGGAGTACCAAGCAAGGAAGCGGGTTGTCCAAGGCTGATAAATAAATCAGTATGATAAGATCATGTCCATTCTCCGATGTCTTAGATATTTTCGTTGTCCTGTCGATAATTTCCGCGCAGACCAGACTGATATGCTGCAATCGCCTGTGCAATCAAACCATGAAGGATGTCGGCATCTAAATCACTTTCATAATTAACAACAGGGAATATTTTCCTCAAACCCTCTGAAGGTATTGCTTGCTCAATCGCTTCTTTTAAAACTTCGGAAAAAAAATCACCGTAAAGAACAACATATTCGGGATTGATTGTCCCACAAAAAATACTGATTAATTTAGAAATGGCAGCTCCTAGCTCTTTGGGATCATCATAGTTAATCGTTATCCAGTCAACACCGATCGGAAGCAGATTGACTTCACCAGCATAACCAGCGACCCCTTTATGAATGTTGCCATCAATCACAACGCCTGCACCTGGACCAAAAGTACGAGGGAAATAAATGCCGACAATAGAGGATACTTTTTCTGTATGTTGGCTAAAACCAAAAGCTGCTGCATTGACATCATTCTCAACAATGACCGGCAACTCATACTTTTTCTGAAAATATTCTGTAAAGGAAGTCCCCTTCAATGTTGTAAAGTCGTTTTCCAAAATAACACCATTACGCTCCACACCCGGCAGGGAAAAAGCAACAAGACTTATAGTCGAATAGTTTCGCAGGGCCTTATTGATCATCTGATCAAAACTAGAAAGTTGAATGGTGTCAAACGGCTCCTCTGCGTCCCATACGCGTTCCCCGTAAAGATTCCCGATACAAGCACTGATAATATTCTTCCCCTTGCGTACCCGCGCCGATAACCCAAGCACATGTGCAAATTCTGCATTAAAGCTATACGCTTGAGACGGCCTTCCTCCCGTTGCAGAATACATTTTACCGAGAGTGACTTCTCCGCTTTCTACAAATCCATTCAGTATGTTTCCAACGGTAACAAAGCTTAATCCTGTCGTTAGAGCCAATTGTTTAATGGTGGAGGTCTTGTATGAACAAAGGCTCCAAAGAACTGTTTGTGAATTGCTCTCTTTCATATCCAGCATATTTATTCCCATAAAAACCCCCGGCTTATTAACTCCGATTTTCATTTCATAATGTTGCAATCTGCCATAATTTCCGGACTATGAATCATGCTATCCGTTTCTGTATTTTTCCGAATCACTTTGCAGGGAACGCCTGTGACGAGTGAGTCAGGTGGAATATCTTGTAGTATAACACTTCCTGCACCAATGACGCTGCGATCTCCAATGGTTACGCCACTGCAAATGGTAAGATTGGTTAAAAGCCATACATCATTATAAGGTTATGCGCGTGTAAATATTAGGCCCGAAATTTTGGATGGGCTGGACTAAATAAAATTCCTCTAAAACATCTTCGTTCATCGTATTCCCCTGTATAAAACTACTCGCTGTTGTTTTGCTAAACATTAGCTGATGTTATACCCGATTTCGTTAGATAATCCAAGCTTTCCTTTGCACAATCGAAGGCATCTTTCTGCCAGTTTTCTTGCTCGACCAGTCCCCATTTCACACCGGTTCGATGACAAGCCTCAAATATGGGCAACCAATCAATCCGACCATGACCAAGTGGAACCAAGTATTCTTTTCCCTCGGTTGAGAGTGCGGAATCTTTAAAATGACATATGTTTACGCGCCCTTGATACCGTTCCAATAAAGCCACAGGGTCCTCACCTGCCCGAACAGTGTGATACACACATAAGGTTAAGCCCACTTTAGGCAACTGTTCCATTACGATGTCTATGGCACGAATGCCATTTATGTACTCATAGTTGAACCAGAGCGGGTGGAAGGTGAGTTCGATGCCATGTTCACCCAGTGTCCTCGCCATTTGTCCCATCGCGTCACAAAATTCCACGATACCTCCCGGTGTCATTAGCTCACGCGGGATGGTACTAACACATAAAGAATCACTTTCCCACAGCCTATTCATCGTGACATAGTAATCCAGATTATTTCGCACTACCGTAAAATCTTCTTGAGTTGCGATACATTTCAGCCCTGTTTCTCGCAAAGCTTCTGCCGTGAATGCCAGAGGTACGGCAGGATCGATCCATTGTAGCTGTACATCGCGATACCCCATAATGTGCAGTTTACGGAATGTATGTTGTACTTCATCTGCTGTCGTAAGATAGGGTCTAAGACTGGAAGCTTGAAAGCCAAGTGATGTCATAATTCACCCTCCACGTTTATTAATTGGTTATTAAATTGAATTTAATAAATATGAGATAACTATACCCCTGTCTGCAGAAGGAGTCAATGTCTAATGTATTAACTCCTTTAGTAATAAGGAGAAAAAGGATGAAGCAGATTCTTCCGCTCATCCAAATCCCGATGAAAAATGGGAAGAGCCTCAGTCCCAAACTAACATGGCCTGACGGCCACCACCATGAATGAAAATGTCTTGGCCTGTGAATCTGTATGTTCCATAATGGAACTGCAGGTCACAGGCCGAGACTTTTTTGGTAGGAAAACTCTGAGTCCCAAACCGGCCGACTGTATCCCGCGAGCACCGCCAATTGTTGCTGAGAGCACGTGTATAAAAATTCTTTTACTCTGAGGGTACATGACCTGCATCACTTCAACTATTTCAGGAGTGATATGTGGGATGGAAGCAATCTTAGAAAGATGTGCTGGGCTTGATGTCCACCAAGAAACAGTAGTCGCCTGTGTTCTGTATGGGGAATTAGATCGCAAACCTAAGCAAGAAATTCGCACCTTTTCCACGACGACCAAGGGACGGC
>NZ_MRTH01000057.1 GCF_001956045.1 Paenibacillus sp. FSL H7-0331
GGTCAGGATCTGGAAAAGCTAGCCGCTGAAAAAGGGATTACGGTAGAAGCCTTGAAGGCACAATTCGAGCAGGAGCGCCAGGCGAAGCTGGAAAAGCTGGCGGCAGAAAAAGGCATCACGGTGGATGAGCTTAAGGCTCAGCAGGAGCAGGAACGTGCTGCCAGAGGCGATAATAAAGGTGGATTCCCTGGTGGTTTTGGCGGTCAGGATCTGGAAAAGCTAGCCGCTGAAAAAGGGATTACGGTAGAAGCCTTGAAGGCACAATTCGAGCAGGAGCGTCAGGCACAGCTGGAAAAGCAGGCCGCTGAAAAAGGCATCACTGTGGATGAATTGAAAGCACAGCTGGAGCAAGAGCGTGGAACCAGAGGCGGTAATAAGGACGGAGGCAAAGGCGGATTTGGAGGCGGTCAGAATTTAGAGAAGCTGGCGGCTGATAAAGGAATAACCGTTGAAGCCTTGAAGGCACAATTCGAGCAGGAGCGCCAGGCACAGCTGGAAAAGCAGGCTGCAGAGAAAGGGATTACTGTAGATGAACTGAAAGCTCAAATCGAGCAGGAGCGTCAGGCGAAGCTGGAAAAACTGGCAGCAGAAAAAGGCATTACTGTAGATGAGCTTAAAGCGCAAATGGAGAAAGGACACGGAAACCGTACTCCTGTTGAAGCAAAAACTCAAGAGTAACATGAAAAGGAGAAGGGCGGGCTTCCGCCCTTTTCTTGCATTTAAAAATGCATAATTGCTGAACAGAAGGTTGCATTCTTCCCGATTTAACATGTATACAATAGAACAAGGAAGACCAGATAAGGCGAATTTCCATTCAGCTCTGAATGAGAATTCGCTTTTATTTTATATTTAATAACAGGCCAAGATCGATCGTGAAAGTTTAGGATTGTCTCATTGTTTTGGCAATTTGATCGCTCTAAGATTAGAGGGTGACTTTAGTCGAGGAGGCTCACCATGGCGACAATCAAGCAAATTCGTTGCATACATACGAGAAGAAATGGAAGCTGGACGATTGTAAAGGTAATGACTGATCAGGACGGTCTATACGGCATCGGCTCTGCCTCTGATCTATATAATCCTGAAGCGGTGGTGCAGGTAATTGAGCAGTTGATCGCTCCTCTGCTTGTAGGCAAGGATGCCGATCGGATCGAAGATATTTGGCAAACACTGCATCTGAGCGGCTATTGGCGCCATGGCAGCATTCAACAAACTGCCATCGGGGCGATCGATATGGCGCTGTGGGATATCAAGGGCAAGGAAGCAGGCAAGCCGGTCTACCAATTGCTAGGGGGCGCTTGCCGTTCAGCCGTTCCCTGCTACGGGCACGCGGGAGGCAAGGATCTGTCCATGCTGGTCGAGGAGGTGCACCGTTACCTGGAGGAAGGGTACACCGTGGTCCGGTGCCAGCTTGGAGCGTATGGAGGTGGGGGCTTCCGGGAAGATTTGACGAACCGGCCGGAGGGGTCCTGGACTAACGGTCCGGTATTCGACGAGCAGACTTATTTAAATGCGATACCGGCCATGTTTGAGCAGCTTCGTCTGAAGTTCGGGCCGGAGATCCAATTTACGCATGATGTGCATGAGCACTTGAACCCTATAACCGCGATTCAGCTCGCCAAGCGTTTGGAGCCGTATCATTTGTTCTTTCTGGAGGATGCGCTGCCCCCCGATCAGCTTGGCTGGTACCGTCAACTCCGGCAGCAATGCACGACACCACAGGCGGTTGGGGAGCTGTTCACGAATCCGCAGGAATATGTGCCGTTGATCCAGGAGAGGATGATTGATTTCATCCGGGTCCGCGTATCCAAAGCAGGCGGCATCAGCGCCTGCCGCAAAATCGCCACGCTGGGCGAGACGTTCGGCGTCCGAACCGCCTGGCAGGAGGGTGGAGAGAACGACCCCGTCAATCAGGCGGCAGCCGTTCATCTCGATATGGCAATCTGGAATTTTGGCATTCAGGAAATCAATCATTTCACGGAAGAAGAGCAGGAGGTTTTCCCTGGCTGCATCGAACGCAAGGGCGGTTATCTGTATGTGTCAGAGAAGCCGGGACTCGGCATCGACATCGACGAAGACAAGGCAGCGCTGCTGCTTGAAGCAGATTGGAACAAGAGCAAGTACCATAGGCCGTATCCCCTGGATCGCAAAGCCGACGGAACCATCGTCCGCCCGTGATATCTATTACCAACAAAGGAGTGTGATGTCAGTTGAAAACAGTAGCTGTAACAGGGGCCAGCGGCAAGCTGGGAAATGAGGTTGTCAAGCAATTGCTGGAAGAGGGTTATCAGGTCGTCGCACTGGACGAGCGCAAATCCGATCAGTTCCGATGCAAGCAAATTCGCGTGGATCTGAATGATTTCGGTCAGGTCGTTGCAGGACTGGCCGGAGTGGACGCGGTGATCCATTTGGCCGCTATCCCTGCTCCGCTTGATTATACCCACTCGACTATTTTTTCCAATAATGTGGTCTCGACGTACCACGTACTGGAGGCAGCTTCGGTGCTCGGGATCGGGAAGGTCGCGCTCGGTTCAAGCGAATCGTCGTACGGCTTCTGCTGGGCACCGAGTCCCTTCGATCCGCTCTATGTGCCTGTGGATGAGGATCATCCCCAGCTGCCACAGGAATGCTACGGACTATCCAAGATCGTTAATGAGCTTACAGCCAGTATGTTTCACCGGCGTACGGGGATGCAGGTGATGTCGCTGCGCTTCTCTATGATCGTGGCTCCTCAGCAGTATCCCTCATTCGAGCCGGACATTCGGAATCCGGAGAAGCACAAGCGGATTCTGTGGAGCTATATCGATATTCGGGATGCAGTGAGGGCATGCATCGCTTCAATAGGTACGCTCTCGGTCGGATCGGCAGACCTCAATATTACGAGCAGGGATACGCTCAGTGATCGGGATACGGAGCAACTGCTCGATCAGTTTTACCCCGAGGTCAAGGATCGGAGACAACGCTTCGCAGGGCGCGAAGCGATCGTAAGCACAGAGCAGGCGTTCCGTGTGCTGAACTGGAAAGCCGAGCATTCCTGGAGCGATACGATCCAGCGATAACATCAATATTTGTTGTTCCGCGGATAGCCTTGAAGAGCGTTCAGCTCTTGAGGGTTATTCGTCTTTGATTCGTCGGTCAGCTCACTGTCGTCTTGAAGTCATAGCAGGTATACGTTTGAGATAATCAGCGAAATATGGTACACTAATAGTAATCGGAATTGTAACAGTATATAAATTAAAGGGGGGATATGATGATCAATGTTCATAGAGCAGCACGATTATTGAGATATATAGTATTGGCTATTGCATTGATGATGTCCCCTCCAACAAGTCTGCATGAAGAATATACAACGTATGAATCCATTCCCGAATCCGCAGCTGCCAATCAGGGAAATAAACCCAAGTTGGCCACCCGAAAGCATTCTTCGCTTTTGCATAAGCTTATGGTTACATCGCAATCCCTCCCGATTTTATTTGTTGTTCTTCACCTTATTTTGAATCGTATTCCTTTACCCCGTTTGAACTTTAAACCCTGCATTTTTATATTACTGAAACGTTTGTTTATGACCCCCATTAGATTCACCTCCACTTTCGTGTCAGTAAATACCTCACTTGCCGTCTAAAAATCTCACCTTTGTTCATAGTGTATTTGTCATGCTTAAATAAGAACGTATGTTCTGTATTTCCGAGCTCTATTTGCTATTGCTAAAAATGAATGAAATTCAGGTATTCCGAAAAAAAGAAAGGTCTCTCGGAGGTTATTTGGTTTGTTTATCAACAGGTATGAAAAAACAGGAGGTCATCCAAGCATGAACGTTAAAGAATCCAACTTACCAGGGATAGGTAGAAAATTTGAAATCCATACACGTGGTGGGGAAAAGCTGGTCATTATTATTCATGATGACGGAAGGCGGGAAATGTATCATTTTGAACACGATGATCCCGATGAAACGATCTCCACAATCACGTTAGATGATGACGAAGCCAGGCAAGTAGCCGCTATTGTAGGAGGTATGACGTATACCCCGAAAATGCTGGAAACGGTTGAAATGGCGTTTGACGAGCTGATTATTGAATGGTACAAAATCGAACCTCATTACAAAAGTATTGGCCAGTCTATTGGAGGCCTGGATGTGCGCCAAAAATCGGGTGCAATGATTATTGCAGTCATTGAGAAAAATCATACGAAACACGTAAGCCCGGGTCCAGAGCTCGTTATTCAGAACGAAGCTACGCTCGTCGTGGTCGGAGAAAGACAGCAGCAAAGATTGATCAAACAAATTTTATTGAATGGAAGTGGTTGATATATGGATCATATGATACTCGAAGTAGGTCTTGCGATTGCACTCATAGCGATGGCTGGTCTGTTATCAGCCCGTTTGCGCTTTTCGGTTATTCCCTTTTATATTCTGATCGGGATGGCGGTTGGCCCCCATGCGCTGGAGCTGTGGCATTTTGACTTCCGCTTTATTCAAAGCGCACCGTTAATTGAATTCATGGGCCGGATTGGTGTGCTGTTTCTGCTCTTTTATCTGGGTCTTGAATTTTCAGTGGGGCGTCTGATCAAATCAGGGAAATCGATTGTAAAGGGCGGATCGATTTATATCGGGATAAATTTTATGTTAGGCCTGATGCTCGGTTGGATTGCCGGATACCCGTGGGCTGAGGTGCTTGTCATTGCCGGTATTACGACGATTTCGTCGAGTGCCATTGTGGCCAAGGTACTGGTTGATCTGAAGCGGACGGCTAATCCCGAGACGGAAATGGTACTGGGCATTACGATGTTCGAGGATGTATTCCTTGCTGTATATATTTCCATCCTGTCAGGTCTGGTACTGAGCAATTCCTCCAGCTTTGGAGGGGTGCTGCTGACAGCTGCAATTGCACTGGGCTTCATGCTCCTTGTTCTGTTTGTCGGACGCAAAGCGGTTCCGCTTTTGAATCGGGTGCTGAATATTAGGTCCAATGAGTTGTTCGGCTTGGTGATCTTTTCCATGCTGTTTCTGGTTGCGGGCTTCTCTGAGACGATTCACGTCGCTGAAGCCATCGGAGCGCTATTAATTGGCCTTGTTATGGCAGAGACCGACCACGCCAAACGGATTGAACACCTGATCATGCCCTTCCGGGATTTCTTCGGCGCCATTTTCTTCTTCAGCTTCGGATTAACGATCGATCCAATGGCATTAGGTGGGGCCATCTGGCTGTCGCTTGCCGCGGTGCTGATCACCCTGATAGGTAATTTCACTGCGGGGATGCTGGCTGGGATGAATGCGGGGTTATCCGTTAAATCCTCACTAAATATCGGATTCACGATTATGGGACGTGGAGAATTCTCGATCATCATGGCTAATTTGGCCAAAGCAGGCGGGTTAATGCCGGTTCTCCAATCCTTCGCTGCACTTTACGTACTCATTATGGCGATTTTAGGGCCGTTACTGTCCAAAGAGAGCAAGCACATCTATACGTTTCTCGACAAAATATTTAAATTCAAGGAGAGGCCCAAAAAGAAAATTAGCACGGTAGTCCAGGATTAAGCTATGTAAATTGAAGTTCTGAAACGCTAGCTCGGAACCGGCTGTCAAGGCTTGGATTTCAAAGTGAAAGAGGAGGAACTAAACATGTTACGTGCTGCGATCAACCAGGTACAATTTGCTGCTAGGGGCAAGTCCGCGAGATCTCGCCACCGGGGGACTCATATCCTGATAGTGATCCTGGGAGGCATTCTGGCCTCTATTGGGTTGGAGCTTTTCCTGATACCGAATAAAATTGTCGTTGGAGGCATGACAGGGATTTCAGCGCTTTTGTCCCATATGACGGAAATGCGGATTGGGTTACTGTTGTTCCTGTTTAATTTGCCATTCATTGTTCTGGCTTACCGTCATATCCGTTTGGAGTTTACGATCATGACTCTTCTTGGGATCGTCGTACTTTCGCTAAGCTCAATCTTTCTCCATCCTGTACCGGCATTGTTGGATAACAGCCTGTCGGCTGCGGTATGCGGTGGTGTGTGTTTAGGGTTGGGGATCGGTATGGTTGTCCGCTATGGGGGAACCTTGGATACCCTTGAAATGAATGAAAGATATTTGGCAAGACATCGCGGGTTGTTATCCCCAGAGAACGTGATCATGATGATGAACTGCAGCATCTTAACAGTGGCGGGATTCATATTTGGTTGGCAGCAGGCGATGTACTCCATTATTGCCTATATACTGGCGTTTGAAATGCTGCATGTCTCGATTCGTGGCATCCATGGGCTGCTTCCTTACCGAACGCTATGCATCATGAGCAGCTGTGGTGAAGAAATCGAAAGGGCAATCCAGCTTCGTTTCCGTAAGATCGATGATCCTGTGGAGCTGAAAGTAAGCAGTGTAAGCCCGGCTCAAGGGACTGGCGCAAAACCGATGTGGGAGCCAACCACACGACCTCCCCAATTTCTGATGTATACCGTTCATTTCCTGGATGTGATGAGGTTGAAGGCGATTATCAAAAATATCGATCCAGCTGCCAGTATCGCGGTTGGTGCTGGTCGGGTAAGCCAAGCCGGTAACGTAATGAAGAAAGTGGACAGTAAACAGTAAATAAAGCACATACTCATCAGGATAGCGTGGATAGATAACCAGGTAAACCGAGCAGGAGCACTTTTTCTGGCCGCAGACAAATGGCTGAAGCCAGAAAAGGTATTCCTGCATACAGTTGCATAAAATAATCGACTCCGCTATAATCAATCTCAATACGTTGAAGGAGAGAATACCTATGTCTATGTATACATGCCGGATCTCACAACTTCATCATCACAAGCGGCGTTAGCACACCTGTTACGATAACAGGGAGGGCTAACGCTAATCGCGTTGGCCTCCCTGCGACATACAAGGCGCGAGGGACCAGAGGTCCTGCGCGTTTTTTTGTTTTCTTTTCCATAAACGAATGAAGGAGACGTGATTCCTATATGCAAAATGTAAAAGGAACGTTTGATTATGTAGGTGCAGAGCAGGCGCTTCGCAAAAAGGTGCAATCGGTTATTGAAGCCAACTTTGAGCTGTATGACTTTGATTCCATGGAAACCCCCGTTTTAAACGAGCAGGAGCTGCTGGCATCCAAATATGCGGGAGGCGATGAAATCCTCAAAGAAATGTATCAATTGAGTGATCAGGGTAATCGGCAGCTGGGACTCCGCTATGATCTCACGATTCCATTTGCCAAGGTAGTCGCTTTGAACCCGGGACTTGAAATCCCTTTTAAAAGGTATGAGATTGGCAAAGTATTCCGGGATGGTCCCGTCAAACGGGGGCGGCTGCGTGAATTTATTCAGTGTGATGCAGACGTAGTTGGCATTCAGGGGCCAGAGGCAGAGGCGGAGCTGATGCAGCTTGCGGCAACGGTTTTTCGGCAATTGGGCATGGATGTGGTGATTACCTGGAACAATCGGCTGTTTCTGAGTGAGCTGCTGGCTCGTCTGGGCGTGGTTTCTGCGGATGAACGATTATCAGTGATGCTGACATTGGATAAAATCGCCAAGATTGGTCGGGAAGGCGTTCAAGCAGAGTTGAGCACCAAGGGATTGGATGATGGTGTCACACGTAACATTATCGGATTGATCAGTATGGATAACCCAACCTTGGGGCAGCTTACCGCACAATTTGACCTCGGGGCCAGCCGTGGCGCTGAGGAGGCTGATGCGCTTCAAGCGCTTATTGATCAGACCGGACTTGGACTCCGCTGCAGATTTGACCCTTTTTTATCACGGGGTTTATCGTTTTATACAGGTACAGTGTATGAGATTTTTGATAAAACGGGTGGGTATGGGTCCAGCCTCGGTGGTGGCGGGCGTTATGATGATATTATCGGACACCTTGTTGGCCGGGAAGATCTTCGTTATCCGGCTGTGGGTCTGTCCTTCGGCATGGAATCGATTATGGAGCTGCTGCTGGAAAGAGAAATGCCTGTCGCACCTAGCTATGTGCTTATCTTGCCTATAAGCAGAGAGCAAACACCTCTTGCCCTGCAAGCAGCTGCGAAGCTGCGGTCCGCAGAGATTCGTACACGCGTGGACGCCAGCGGGCGTAAGCTGAAAAAGTCGCTCACCTCCGCAGCGTCCAAAGGAATCCGGTACGTCATTTTGATAGGTGAAGCTGAGGCAGCCCAAGGTCAGGTTCGTTTAAAGGATATGAAGGAAATGACCGAGAGCGCCATGCCGATTGAAACGGCTGTCCTGACGATTCGGTAGACTTCTACCGTGATCGTAATGTCGGTTCAGCAGACGGATTACGCGAGACGACCGGAATCGGAAAAGGAGTAACGGGCACGTCGCGCAGCACTCTGCTCATGATCCGATTGAACAGCGCGGCTGGAACGGCTCCTCCCGAGGTGACTAGATAATGATCGCGGTCTGTCTGATCATAGCCAAGCCAGATCGCCGTTGTCAGCTCCGGCGTGAAGCCGACGAACCAAGCGTCCTTGGCACCATTGGCGCCGATGCTGCTGAACTCCGGCGTGTCGGGCAGCTGCGTGGTGCCCGTCTTGCCTGCGGCGGGCCGCCCGATCGCGGCGGCCGAACCGGTTCCTGACTTGACTGCCTCCTGCAGCAGTAAAGTCAGGTCATAAGCCACAGTCGGCCGCGTCAATACGGACGATTGTGGCACGGCCTCGACCAAGGTATGCCCATCCTTGGTCGTAATTTTCAAGATGGCGTGAGCCTTCTGCATCACGCCGAGATTGGCGATGCCGCCATAGGCCTGCGCCATCTGCAGGGGTGATACGCCCTCGGACAAGCCACCGAGGGCCAAGCTCAAGCTGCGGTCGGCCGCGGTCAGTGGAATGCCTGCCCTTTGTACGAAGTCCAAGCCGGCTTCAATGCCGATTTGGTTCAGCAGCCAGACAGCGGGAATGTTCCATGAACGTAGAATAGCCTCCTTCAATGTAACCTGTCCGCGTGTCTGTCCGTCCCAGTCTCGTGGTCGGTAACCGCCAATATCCAGCTTTCCATCATACAGGACGGAGCTCGAGGTGTAGCCGCGTTCGAGGGCAGGTCCGTATACGGCCAATGGCTTGAAGGACGAGCCTGGCTGGCGGCGCAGCTGGGTGGCATGATTGAAGCCGCGGTATACCTGCGGTCCGCGTGTGCCGATCAGTGCGCGTATGCCGCCTGTCCGATGATCCATAATAACAGCGCCGCTCTGTATCATTTGGTCTGTCCTGCTTTCAGGGAACAAGGATGGCTGCCCATAAATCTCTTCAGTCGTTTGCTGGATCACCGGATCGAGATCCGTGTAAATTCGCAAGCCCGATGTTAGAATTTGTTCTTCTGTGAATCCATACAGCTCAGCAGCCTCTTCGATGACGTAATCCACATAAGAGGGATATTTTCCTTTCAAGGATTCTTCATTTTGCTGTTGAAGTGTAATGGGCTGCACAATTGCTTGGTTGTAGGCGGCAGTCGTAATAAATTGCTGTTCCTTCATGAGAAGCAGCACCAGATTACGGCGTTCGAGCGCCTTGTCTTTGTTTTTGGCAGGTGAATAGGTTGTGGGTGCTTTCGGCAATGCCGCCAATAGAGCCGATTCCACCAGATTCAACTGGCTGACCGGCTTGGCGAAATATTCCAGAGCGGCACCCTGAACACCCCACCGCCCCTCGCCGAAATAGATACTATTCAAATACAGCTCCAAAATTTCATCCTTGGTGTAAGTCATATTGATTTTGAGCGCATAGGCGGCTTCCTTCAGCTTGCGGCTGATCGTTTTATCCGATTGCAGGAACAGATTTTTGGCCAGCTGCTGAGTCAGCGTGCTGCCGCCCTCCTTCATCGACCCGGATATCAGGTCCCGCCATAGCGCCCGGGTAATTGACCATATATCAACACCGGAATGCTCATAAAAGCGTCGGTCCTCAACCGCAATCACCGCATTGCGCAGCTCTAACGGTATTTGCTTCAGTGGCACAGGTTCAATACGCGATGAGGATAGCTGAGAAGCTGGCTGGGCATTTCGGTCCATGATCAGTGTAGGCTCGGGAAGCGGATGCTCAAGCTTACTAATATCGAGCTGACTCATCCATAAGGCGCCTGCACCTGCTATAAGCAACCCTACCAATAATATAGAACCCGTGATCCATAGGCTGAATCGCCACCAGCGTGAACGTTTAAGGCCAGACTTGGGCTTCTTTTGTTCTTGTGTCGACAATGGTTGCATAGTGTTCCCCCACATTCTGTTTAAAGCATTGTCGAATCCTGTATAGTTTTATGGCTGTCAGCTGAGACTGCCATTACTAAGTAATTCGCAGCAAGAATGTTTTTTTAGCACGTTCCTGAACGTTTGGTACACTCGTTGCTGCTCAAAAATCCCTTAGTATTAGGAGTTTATTGCTCGGAGAAGGTGACGTGGTATAATAGATGGAGTTTATTAACAAGTGGAGTGACGTAGATGAGAATTAATAAATTTATTAGTGAAACAGGCTTTTGCTCGCGTCGTGCCGTAGATAAATTGGTTGAAGAGCAGCGTGTTACGATCAACGGCAAGCTGGCTGAGCTGGGTAGTCAGGTCCAAGATGGAGATCAGGTGTGTGTGGACGGGCGTCCAGTGCTTGCCAAGAAGCCACCTGTGTATATCGCCTTGAACAAGCCGGTAGGGATTACATGTACGACAGAGCTGCATATCAAGGGCAATATCGTCGATTTTGTTGGGCATCCGGAACGAATTTTCCCGATCGGTCGGCTGGATAAGGATTCAGAGGGCCTGATTCTGCTCACGAATGACGGAGATATCGTGAACAAAATTTTGCGTGCAGAAAACGACCACGAAAAAGAGTATATCGTGACGGTAGACAAGCCGATCAGCTCAATGTTCTTACAAGGAATGGCTGGTGGCGTGAGGATTCTGGGCACCATGACGAATCCTTGTACTATAGACCAACTGGATACAAGAACCTTCAAGATTATATTGAAACAGGGCTTGAATCGGCAAATTCGTCGGATGTGCTCGGCATTGGGTTATGAGGTTAGAAAATTGAAACGGGTTCGGATTATGAACATCCTACTTGAAGGGATTGGGGTTGGGCAATGGCGTGACCTAACGAATCAGGAAATGGATGAGCTGCTGCAGCGTATCGCCTACGACCGAAAATAAATGTCATTTTAGCAATAGGCAGTTCGGTGCATACAGCCAGTCGTTAATAACCGCAGCATTTACAAATTGCTGTTGAATTTATAGCCGACGCCGCGCACCGTTTGTACGTAAGTAGGCTCAGCCGGATTGGGTTCGATTTTCTTGCGAAGGTTACTAATATGTACAAGCAGTGTTCGGGTATCACCGTTGCTGTCCATCCCCCATGTTTTTTTGTAAAGATGCTCAATCGGGATGACTTTATTCGGCTTTTTGGCTAGAAGCGCCAGCAAATCGAATTCCTTGGATGATATGGGTGCGAGCGTCCCGCTTGTCCATACATTGCGGGTCAGCAAATCAATTTCGAGACCGGGAAAGCTTAGCTGTTGTGAATCCTCCTTTTGCTGATCGGATAGCTGCTTGCGCCGCAGATGAGCCTTGACGCGGGCTACCAGCTGGCTGGGACTGAAGGGCTTGGTCATATAATCGTCACCACCAGTGCCGAGACCGAGGATAATATCGGCATCTTCTTTTTTGCAGGAGATGAATAAAATCGGGACGTTGCTCGTCTGGCGAAGCTGTCGACAAATTTCGATACCATCCATACCCGGCAGCAAAATATCCAATATAATCAGGTCCGGTGCGAACTGCTCCATATACTCAAATACACTTGGGCCATTGTGTGTGCTTTGCACTTTATAGCCTTCTTTGACCAGATACATTTGTATTAATTCAACGATTTCCGGCTCGTCATCGACGAGTAAAATTTTTTCTCCTGCCATTAGATCCTCCTTGTTTACGCCGAAGCTGCCCTTCTGTGATTTTCAAAATTTTACGGAAAGTAAGTGGTATGGATTCCCAGATATTATCTTTATTATATATGGACTCTTGTCCTTTGTGCCATCCTTTTATTAAGTACAAGCGGCTGTGAGGTTGACAAGTCTTCATCGTCTCCCAGGACTGTCAGTGGGTGGGAGGCTGTTCAAGGCGTACAAAATTTGCGTGAGTGGAGTTTTGGCAATAATGGTATTGCTACGTTAAACGGGCAATGGGAATTTTATTGGGATCAACTACTGAATCCCGACCAGATCGCCGCACTGCAAGATCAGGAACGTCCCAGACACTGGATCGACCTGCCGCAGGCATGGAACGGACAGGAGGTGGATGGAGAGCGGATATCCGGAATGGGGGTTGCAACCTTCCATCTTGAGGTACAGCTGAATCCATCTTCCCGTGTGCTTGCCGTGGAGCTGCCGATGATCCGTACAGCTTATCGAATGTGGATTAATGGGCAATTCGTCGCTTACGGTGGCAGGGTAGGTCTCGATCGTGACACTTCAACTCCGGTTAATTACCCGCAGCTTGTGCTTTTTCCCCAGGCAGGTGCTGATAAGCTGGATATCGTGATTCAGGTATCGAACTTTGACCATCGGTATGGCGGCATTGAGAGTGAACTGATGTTAGGTGAAGCCAGACAAATGGTAGCCTTTCATGATCGGCTGATGGGCCTCGATATGCTGCTGGTCGGTAGTCTGCTCCTAATGGGATTTTACAACTTGGGTCTATTTTTGATCCGCATGAAGGAAAAAAGCCCCTTGTATCTGGGTTTGTTTTGTTTGTTGGTTGGTATCCACACGATGTTGGTGGGAGAAGGAGCCATGTTTAAGCTGTTTCCCCGACTGGATTGGGTGACGAGCATGCGTTTGGAATATGTGTGCTTTTATTTAAGCACGGCTGTCGCACTCGTATTTTGTTATTCGTTATATCGCAAGGAAACCAGCAGGGCTATTGTGCAATTTACCCTCTATAGCTGTGCACTCTTTACGGCAGCTACTCTGCTGGCGCCCCCATATGTGTTTACTTCTATGGTTATGGTTTATCAATGGTTGAATGCTGCCGTGTGTGTGTGTCTGATTATTACTTTAATTAGAGCTTTTGCAGCAAAAAGAGAAGGCGCCCGCCTCATTTTATCGGGTGTCATCATCTATATGATCATGGCAGCGATAGATGCGGCTGAGTATGATCAATGGATCGGTTTTGGAGGCATTTCACCGGTGGGCCTGTTCTGTGTTATTTTCATGGCTTCCTTTGTAATCAGTATGAAGTCGGTTCAGGCATTTGCTTCCGTAGAAACCTTATCCCGTGAGCTTCGCGACCTGAACATGCGGTTGGAGTACCGGATCAAGGAGCGTACTGCCGAGCTGGAGCAGTCGAATCTGACCTTGGCCCGGACGAATGAAGATCTGGCACGGCTCGAAACGTCACGCCGCCATCTCTTGAGCAACATTTCACATGACCTGGGCACACCGATGACGCTGATTCAAGGTTATGTAGAGGCGTTGATTGATCGTGTTGTCGTAGGAACGGAGCAGCAGGATAAATACTTGAAGCTCATTCTGAGTCGGATTCTGGGCTTGAATCGATTGATTACCGACTTGTTCCAGCTCTCCAAGCTGGAGGCGCGGCAAATTGACTTTTATATGCAGGAGCTGACTATAGCGCAGGTTATCACTTATTTTAGTGAACGTTATGTCGTGGAGGTCCATAACGCGGGTTTGCAATTCGAGTTCCGGTCAACCAGCACGAACGCGCCAGAGCTGCCGTCGAGAGTGTTAATGATCGATGTGAATCGGATGGATCAGGTGTTTACGAATCTGGTGCATAACGCTATTAAGCACACATCGACCGGAGGCTTGATTCAAATGCTGCTGCAGGAGAATGAGCATGACCTTATGCTGAAGATACAGGATACTGGAAGTGGAATCGAGCAGGACGATTTGCCGTATGTGTTTGACCGTTTTTACAAAAAAGACAAGTCTCGCAATTCCGCGGCTGGCGGCAGCGGCTTGGGGCTTGCGATTGCCAAGGAAATCGTTGAATTTCATGGGGGCAGCATCTGGGCGGAGAGCCTACCTGGACAAGGAGCGCAAATTTGCCTGATGCTGCCGCTAAGAGAAGTTGATCCCGCGAGCGCCCTCTCTCCCGATGAGACCTACTAGCTGATAAGGCTGTTTGGAGCAGGTTCAAATGCCTTCGCGGATTACAGCCGGTTCATGGCATCTCGGTAATCGGTTGGCGATATCCCATACAGCCGCTTGAATTGCTTGGAGAAATAGAGTGGGTCCTGGAAGCCGACGGAGGATGCAATCTGCTCGACAGTAAGCTCCTTACGTTCGCGCAGCAGCAGACGAGCCTTGTCAATTCGCAACCGCAGCAAAAAGGTGACCGGTGTCAGGCCCGTATGCTTCTTGAACAATGTCGACAAGTAAGCGCGATTGTAGCCAAGCGTCTCTGCCATCAGCTCAATCGTTATCGGCTCTGCATATTGGCTGGATAAGTAATGAAGTGCCTGCTGGGCGATCTGCTCGCCACTGCCGGTTAAATGAAGATCGTTTTGCTGTTTGGGCTGCAGTGCCTGTGCATATTCGGCCAGCAGCAGATGGAGATATCCGACTGCTTTCAGCCCGGCGTGAGGCACCCTGGCTTGGAAGGCGGCCTGCACTTGATGATAAATGACCGCGATATGACGCTTGCCGCCGGTATGGACTATAGGCTGCTGTGAGGACAGCCCAATGCTCTCCAGTAATTGAGCAGCTTGACTCCCTTCAAAGGCCAGCCAGCGGTAGTGCCAAGGCTCTGCTTCATCTGCCACGTAGCTGATCAGCTTGCCGGGCTCAATCAGGAAGCTGTCGCCCTGTCCAAGCTGGTACGTATGACCCTGACAGGTGTAGGTGCCGCAGCCTGATTGGATGTAGTGCAGCAGGTAATAGTCCACAACCTTCGGTCCCGGCTTATGTCCTGGCTTGGTTTGACTGCTGCCGGTGAACAGTACAGCCAAATTCTCCTGCTCCGAAGGCTGTGGATTAGAGACAACATAGTAGCTTTCCGTGCGTTTGATTTCATTGGTCATGCGGGTAACCCTCGCTTCATGGACTAGGACGTACAATTAGGATGGAATAAGGTGAACAGCTCTAATCGGTGTTCACAGCACTTTCAGACAGGTAACAGTCTGCTGCTGAATACGCCTGCGTTATTTCATTTTACAATAGTTTGCTCATCCAACGCACTAACACGCACAAAAATCTAACATTTTTCCATGCGCTGCTAACATCCTTCCATAGTGAAAAAGAAAGCGCAGACGTATACTAAATATGTAGCAGACAGCAGTGAACCAACAATTACTCATTATGATACAGGCGGTGTAATGATGGCAGACTTACAAGCATTGAAACGTATATTTGTTGAAAAATTCGGTGAAGACGATGAAGCTATCCGAGTATTTCATGCTCCTGGTAGAGTTAATCTCATAGGTGAGCATACGGATTATAACGGCGGTTACGTATTTCCCGCTGCGCTTACTTTCGGAACGACGATGCTGGTTCGCAAAAGACAGGATGGACAGCTCGGGTTTGCGTCAACCAATTTCCCTGAACACAAACATATTTCCATTCAAGGTATCGTATTCGACAAGGCAGACGACTGGATCAACTATCCGAAGGGGATTATTGACCAATTGCAGCAGCAGGGAATTGAAATTGGCGGCTATGATATTTTATATAGCGGAGCAATCCCGAATGGCTCTGGCCTATCCTCATCTGCCTCGATTGAGGTTGTTACGGCGTATGCATTGTTAACACTGGAAGGCCAACCGACGGATAAAGTGAAGATCGCGCTGCTGTCCCAGAGAGCGGAAAATCAATTTATGGGCGTGAACTGTGGTATTATGGATCAATTTGCGGTAGCTATGGGTAAACAGGATCATGCCATTCTGTTAATGTGCGATACGCTGGAGTACAAGCATGTGCCATTTGACAGTGGGGCCTATAAGCTGGTTATCGGAAACACGAACAAAAAACGTGGGCTTGTCGATTCAGCGTATAACGAAAGGCGCTCCCAATGCGAGCAGGCGGTTGCAGATTTGCAAGGTCAGTTCCCACAGCTGACACTGCTCGGTCAATTGACGCTGGAGCAATTCAATGAGTACCAGCACTTGATTTCCGATGAAACCGTACGCAGACGTGCGCAGCATGTTGTTGAAGAAATTCATCGTGTTCTGGAATCGATGAAAGTGCTGGAGAAGGGTGATCTGGAAGGCTTTGGGCAGCTGATGATTGGCTCCCACAATTCGCTTCGCGATCTTTATGAAGTTACCGGTCTGGAGCTGGATACGATGGTCGAGGAAGCTTTGAAGGTGCCAGGCGTGCTCGGTTCAAGAATGACCGGGGCTGGCTTCGGCGGTTGTACAGTTTCTCTTGTGCATGAGGATAGCGTGGATACCTTCATAGAACAGGTAGGCACGAATTATAAGGAAAAAACCGGTTTGACAGCCGATTTCTACGTATGTACGATCGGCGATGGCGTTAAGGAAATTACGGAGTGATGACTAGTAATTATTGATTTCTTTGCAGTTACGATTGTGAAATATCGATGAATCAAAAGCGGAGCGGACGATGTGTTCTGGAGAAGCGAAGCGTTTGCCTTTGTTCATGGATTTCTACCTCTAAATGTCTTATACAATCCAGAAATCCATGAACAACAGCGATCGTAGGAATACTTCGTCCGCGCAGCGGCTTGCATTCATCAGCCCTTAGAGGATAATTTTTTCACTTAATATTAAGGAGGAACTACAATGGCGATATTAGTAACAGGCGGAGCCGGATACATCGGGTCTCATGCCGTAGCCGAGCTACTTGCCCGTAACGAAGAGGTAGTCGTGGTCGACAATTTGCAGCAGGGACACCGGGAGGCTGTACTGGGCGGCAAGCTGTATGAAGGAGATATTCGTGACGCTGCGTTTATGGATACCGTGTTCCAGGACAATCAGATCGAAGCAATCATCCACTTCGCCGCTCATTCATTAGTGGGTGAAAGCATGCAGAACCCGGCAAAATATTATCAAAATAATGTATTTGGTACATTATGTCTGCTTGAGAAAATGAACGAGTACGGCGTCAAAAAAATCGTCTTTTCCTCGACTGCGGCAACCTACGGGGAGCCGGAAAATGTACCTATCCTCGAAAGCGACCGTACCCTTCCGACGAATGCGTACGGTGAGACGAAGCTGGCTATGGAAAAAATGATGCGTTGGTTCGACACAGCTCATCAAATTAAATTTGTATCACTGCGCTACTTTAACGCGGCTGGTGCTCATGCGAGCGGCCGAATTGGTGAGGACCATACGCCAGAGACGCATCTGATTCCAATTATTTTGCAGGTAGCTCTAGGCCAACGTCCACACATTTCGATATTTGGTGATGATTACGCTACCTCCGATGGTACGTGTATCCGTGACTATATTCATGTAACGGACTTGGCTGACGCCCACATATTGGCTGTAGAAAAGCTGCGCAAGGGCGGAGAGAGCAGTGTGTATAATCTCGGTAATGGTACAGGGTTCTCGGTTAAGGAAGTAATCGATATTGCTCGTGAAGTGACCGGTCACCCGATTCCGGCTGTTGTCGAAGCGCGTCGTTCTGGTGATCCGGCTGCGCTTGTAGCCTCGTCGGAACGCGCACGAGCGGAGCTCGGTTGGAAGCCGAAGCACGACCAACTGAAGCAGATCATTGAAACAGCATGGTCTTGGCATCAAAACCATCCTGGCGGCTACGCGAAATAAAGTCGGCATAGAGAAACAGGAGGAAACAGACTGTGGAAGAACAGATTCAAGTAAAGCAAGGAACTAAACAAGATCTTCAAGCGGTGGCTTATGCAGTGGAGCAGTTGCTTGGATTTGGTGTCCGGCAGGAGCTATTGGAGCCGCTCGATTGCTACGATGCGCGTAATTCTCTGCTGGAGCTGCTGCGTCTTGATGAGCCGTACAGCGGCGAAGTGGAGCCGACGACGACTACCAAAGTCGTGGAGCTGCTGGAGCCGCTCCTGGATTATGCGGCAGCTTCCGGAATTATAGCGGATAACAACACGACGCTGCGCGATCTGCTGGACGCCCGCATCATGGGTTTTCTGATGCCACGCCAATCGCAGGTGGCAAGTGCATTCTGGAAGACAGCCAAACTAAGTAGCGCCACGCAGGCAACAGACGCTTTTTACAAACAATGTATCGATTCCAACTATATTCGTGTGGACCGTATTGCCCGTAATCAATATTGGCTATCGCCAACCGAATATGGGGATCTGGAAATTACGATTAATTTGTCAAAACCGGAGAAGGACCCGAAGGAAATTGCGATGCTCAAAAATGTACCGCAAAGTGATTACCCGAAGTGCCTGCTTTGTATCGATAATGTCGGTTATCCTGGAAGGCTGAATCATCCGGCCCGTCAAAATTTGCGTGTGATTCCGCTCAAGCTCGACGGAGACCCTTGGTACTTTCAGTACTCGCCATATGTGTATTACAATGAGCACAGCATTATTTTTGATCAAGAGCATCGGCCTATGAAAATGTCGATGGCGACCTTTTACCGACTTTTTGATTTTATTGATCAATTTCCTCATTACTTTATTGGTTCCAATGCGGACTTACCGATTGTTGGAGGCTCTATTCTGAACCATGATCATTTTCAGGGAGGCAGACATCGGTTTGCGATGGAAAAAGCGCCGGTCGAGCACAGCTTCACCCATCCCGAATACCCTAACGTGCGGCTCGGAATCGTGAAATGGCCTATGTCCGTGATTCGCATATCGGGTCATAACAAGCTGCTGCTCCTTAAGCTGGCAGATACGATTCTGAACGAATGGAAGGCTTATAGCGATCCGAATCATGACATTATTGCCTTTACAGAAACCGAACAAGCAGATAACCTGATTCCCCATAATACGGTGACGCCCATCGCACGAAATAATGAGCGTAACGAATATGAGCTTGACCTGGTGCTCCGCAATAACAGAACCAGTGATAAGCATCCGGACGGAATCTTCCATCCGCATAAGGAGCTTCATCATGTCAAAAAAGAAAATATCGGGTTAATCGAAGTGATGGGACTCGCTGTACTGCCGGGACGGCTACAGGACGAGCTCGCACTGTTGGAACACGTATTGACCGGTGAACTTGCCTTTGATGAACAGATAACCGAATATCCAGAGCATTTGCTGTATAAGCACTGTGCTTGGATTCGTGAATTGCTGGAGGCTCATGGAACGGCGATGCAGGCAGATGCAGCCAGGCAGGTGCTGAAAGCGGCGGTTGGTGACAAGTTCGCAGCAGTGCTGAGGGATGCAGGGGTATACAAGCGTGACGAAGCTGGATTGAAGGGTTTCAAGGCCTTCCTTGCGACGTTAGGTTTTCAATGATAATAGTGCCGTGTGCCCGACCTGTAGAGGTTGGGTGCTTTTTTTTGCATTTTTCCTCATATTGTACGGGTTTTGAGTATCTTTTGACCCCATTCACGGTATTATACCTCACAAAATACACGAAAATACATATAAAATTGGTTGAAAATAGGAAATAGGTCTCACATCTATTCAACCTATGTGTTATAATTGTTAACACTTAAGTTGCGTAGATTTCAAAGGATGGGGGAGAGGCTTATGTTTGATTGGCTGGGGTTTAAAAATGGTTTGCCGCTCTGGTGGTCCTATCGATTGAATCGGGAGTTAAAAGCGGATGTGGAGGATATATTTGAAGGCATAGCTCACACGCGTAAAGAGCTGTTAACCAGCTGGACGGTCGAATATTGGTCGCATCTGGAACGGTTACTGGAGCAAATGGAGCTTATAGACGAGGAACGGACCAAGTCTGTGGAGCAATATGCTTTGTCGATGGACAAGTTGTTTGCGGCTGCTCGCAGCAGAGCGATGGATTTATCTGAAATTTTTTTGCTGGATGAGCAAGCAACTGTCGTATTTTCATCACACTCGGCACATACAGGTGTCCGATATGGTGCTGGAAGCGTAATCTCGGCAGGTCTTGAATATACACATACAGGCAGCAAATGTCTATATGGACCGTTTGCTGATCCATTGACCTTGGAAATCGGTCCAAGCACCTCCGCTTTTCATGACAAAATGACACTCTTGTACATCGTTCCCATCATCAAGGGGGGGATTTGGAAGGGTGCGCTTTGTGGCAGAGTTCCCAACGATGTAATCGGTGACCTGATACAGCGGGAATCAGGACATGTCTACCCGGATTCAGGTGATAATTACATATTTATGGCTCGTCCAGGTTTGAACAAACGGATTGCACCGGGTACAGCGCTGTCTCGAAGTCGTTTTGAGGACCGTACGTTTACCCATGGAGAGAACTTGAAGGATGGCGTTACGACGAATTGGGGCACCGTGTCGGTTAAGGAACATACGGAACTGGAAATTATGTTCACGGACCCGGCTACAGGCAAGCTGCATCCCGGAGTAGCCAACACGATCGCGAATGGCAGCAATTTGTTCGTGGCTTTCCCTGGTTACTCTGACTATCGGCATATCCCTGTCATAGGAAAAGGAGTGACCTTTCAGCTCCCGCATTGTCCGGATGTTTGGGGGATGATGTGTGAAGGCGATTTGGAGGAAGTTTACCGAATTCGCAGTGTTCGCTGGAAAATGATCCGGCTGCAGGTCCCGCTGCTTATTGGATATGCAGCTCTGTCGACAGTGCTGATAACCCTGTTATTTGGACAGTTGCCGACGCTGGCCGCTGCTGGAATTATGGCTGTGTTTAACTTATTGTACGGTTGTATCGTCATGGCTACGCTGCACAAGAAGGCGGCAAGTCCAGTCGTGGATAATTTACAAAAAATCAGCCAATTTATTCGCATTAACGCCGAGGGTAAAGGTGATCTGACGCAACGGCTCGACCATGGGCAATTTGCGCATGATGAGACCAAGGAGTTGGCGATGTGGATCAATAACATGATCGATTCATTGGAGGGGATCATGCTGCAGGTGAAACGCGCTGCTACGGAAGTGCTATCGAGCCAGCAGGTACTGCATCAATCGACCGTGAGTACGGAAGGCTCTACCGAGCGTATGAGTGGGATTATTCATGACATGATTCGAAGTATTCGCCGCCAGCTGAAGGATATCGATATTGCCAAGGATGTTGTCGGGGATATGCAGGGAACCTTACGGGCACTGGAGCTCAAAGCGTCCGAGCAAATTACTGTTGCCCACACGGAAGTAGAGCGAATTGGCGAAAAGATGGGGCAAATCTCCAATAAAGTAGCGGAAACGAACCGGACTATTGTGACATTTATGGAAACGACGCAGCAAATTCGCAGCGTTCTGCAGGTCATTGAGGAAATTTCCAGCCAAACCAATCTGCTGTCGCTGAATGCTTCTATAGAAGCAGCGCGAGTAGGGGAGCATGGCAAGGGTTTCGCGGTTGTGGCCGGGGAAATTCGCAAGCTGGCCGATCGAACGCGCCAATCTACAGAAGAGATTAATGAAACAGTTCAGCTCATATACAAAAATGCGAAGGAAGCCTTTGCCTCGATGGAGGAAGGTACGCTGGTAGTGCAAGAAGGTACGCAGCTTGTCGCGGCGGCTTCGCAAATATTGAGTGGGGCCAATGCTGAGGATGAGCAAAAAACACAGGTAGTCGATGAAGTGGTAGGTCTAATGGAGAAAATCGCCAACGTGAGCATGGAAAATCGCAAAATATCGACCGAGGTGGAAGGTAAGGTTCAGGAGCTGTTGATGGATATTGTCAACGTTCGCCATACCTCTAACTATGTGGAGGTCATTACCGATTTCCTGCAGCAGTTGGTTAATCAATTTCGTCTTACAGAAACTCGACGTAAATAGGGTAATAATGGCTACATTTATAAGATACGCGGGCATGCCGCTTATTCCTGACAATCGGGATAAGCAGGCATGCTTTTTTTCTGAGAAGGCAAATGTAAAGTAATACAAATCGAGATGAAAATTTTGTTAATTTAATGTTATGTATATTGACATAATTTAGCTCTAGGCGTATGATAATCTGTATAAACCTGTTAAATATTCGGAATTTAGTGATTTATCTATCTTTATATGTTACTTATACTATCATTTATTAAGAATTTGAGAGGGGGAACTGGTTTTGCAGCCATTCAAGACTTGCAAAATCGGGACATCACATGACACTAGCCAATCGGTCTCACCATACTCCGTATCCGCTGGAGTCCTTTTACGATGAGATGTTTCAGCATGAATCTGCAGTGCGTTCCCACTACTCACAAGCGTTTAATTGCTTCTCACGTATGAAAGAGGATGAGCTCGCCGCCAGGCAGAAGGCGATGGATCGGCGCATGCTGGAGGAAGGAATCACATTTACGCTGTATCAGCCAGAGCAAACACTTCCGCTTGAACGGACCATTCCATTTGATATGATACCGCGGATTATCCCGAGCGATGAATGGGCTGTTCTGGAGAAAGGACTGTTGCAAAGGGTTAAGGCGTTGAACATGTTCCTTTATGATATGTATCATAAGCAGGAGATTATAGCAGACGGCATCATTCCTCGGAAAATGATTGTGACGAATCGATATTTTCGGCCGGAAATGATGAATGTGGATGTACCTGGAGGCGTATATATCACGACATCCGGGATTGATCTGATTCGTAATGCTGATGGCGGCTATTACGTGCTGGAGGATAATTTACGTTCGCCCTCGGGCTTCTCTTATTTATACAAAAGCCGTTCGGTGATGAACCAGTTGTTCCCTGAATTGGCTTTCTCTTCATCGATCCGGGATGTGGAACATAGCCTGAATCATTTTCTGTCTTCCTTACGCAGCTTGGCCCCGTCCCACAAGGCGGACCCGGTTATTGCCTTATTAACGCCTGGTGAATTTAATTCGGCTTATTACGAACACACCTTCCTTGCACAGCAGATGGGTATTCATCTTGTAGAGGGACGTGATCTGGTTTCGATAGATCACAAAATTTACATTCGCAGCATGAAGGGTTTACAACAGGTGGATGTGCTGTACCGGCGTATTGACGACGATTATCTCGATCCGCTAGCTTTTCAGGCTGATTCCGTGCTTGGAGTCGCTGGTATTATGAATGCCTACCGTGCAGGTAATATTGCCATCGCCAATGCGCCTGGAACGGGCATAGCTGATGACAAGGCGATCTATATTTATGTGCCGGACATGATTCGCTACTATTTAAATGAAGAGCCGATTTTATCCAATGTACCTACGTATTTGCTGGATCGTCCCGACGAGAGGGCTTATGTGCTTGATCGGCTGCATGAGATGGTAGTGAAGGAGACGTCGCTGTCCGGCGGTTATGGGATGTTGATCGGGCCTTCTGCCAGCGAGCAGGAGCTTGCCGCATTTACTGAACAAATCAAACGTGAGCCCGGTCGTTATATTGCACAGCCGACGATGCAGCTCTCCCGTGCACCTGTCATGCTCGACGGTAAGATGGTACCGCGCCATATCGATTTACGTGCATTCGTGTTGGTGGGCAGCGACAGCACCCATATTATTCCTGGAGGACTGACGAGAGTCGCATTAAAGGAAGGCTCATTGGTTGTGAACTCGTCGCAAGGTGGAGGCTGCAAGGATACCTGGGTACTCTCTTAGTGTAAGATCAAAAAGTCGACTTTTTGAACAACCTCTCTTAAAAAATAGACAAGGATGAAAGGTGATGTCTATGCTCAATCGTAATGCAGAAGCTTTATTTTGGGTAGGCCGTTATGTAGAAAGGGCGGAGAATCACGCTCGATTGATCGACGTGCATTATCACATTCAACAAACTGCAGACTTTCAGGATGAGGAGCATAAGTGGGCAAGACTCATTGATGCACTCGGTGCGCGTTATGCGTATGAGCAGCAATTTGAGGCCTTTACCGAAAGAGATGTGCTTTCTTTTATCACCTTGGATCGAGGTTATCCGAATTCTTTATTCTCTTGTGTTGCCCATTCGAGAAATAATTTGCGCACCCTGCGGGAGAAGCTGCCAAGTGAGATGTGGGATGTGCTTAATGCATTTTACTTGTGGCTCGGCGAGAAGCAGGTGGACGATATTATGAAAGATTCGCCCCATGTTTTTTATAGACAAATTAAAGAGCGTATGGCTATGTTCCAAGGTGTTGAGCATTCCGTCATGCAGCGGCAAAATGAATGGCATTTCATCGAAAGCGGACGACTGCTGGAACGAACGGAGAATACGGTTCGTATTCTGCAATCGGTGACAGGCACCCTGTCGGTTGAGGCGACTTCACCATACCCCAGTATGCTCGCTGTGCTGAAATCAGTGAGCGGCTATCAAGCCTTTCGGCGATTCTACGCAGATGGCATGTCGGAGCGGCATATCATGGAATTTATGATTAACAGCGTCAGCTTTCCGCGATCGATTCAATTTTCTTTTACAGAGCTGGAGAAGCACTTGAAGGGCATCCAGCTGGAAGGTCACGGACAGCACCTTCCACATGAGAAAGCGGTCCGTCAGGTTGGCAAGCTGAAGGCAGAGTTGGCTTGTCTGGATGATGAGGATTTTGTACCTGAGCGGGTATCCGCTATTTTGGACCATTTAACGAGCTCCTGTCTGGGACTGGGAGGGACGATGGCGGCTGCCTTTTTTCAATTGGAGGAGGTTGGCGCATGAAGATCGAAATCAACCATGTTACCCGGTATTCGTACCTGGAGTCGGTCATGGACAGTGTCAATGAGCTGCGGTTGACGCCGCGGACCAATTATCGTCAATCCTGTTATCATCATGAGGTCAGCACGGAGCCCAGCGCTTCCCTGTTTACGTATGAGGATTACTTTGGTAATCGGGTTCATTCGTTCTCGATTAACAAGCCCCATAAGGAAATGGTGATCAAGACGAAGGCGATTGTGGTGACACAGGACCAAAGCTCGATCGCTAAGTTCGGATTGCCATATAAGGGACAGTTGGAGCTTCTGCAAGGTGATCATTTGCAAAACCGCTATATTGAGTTTTTGCAGCCGACCTCCTATACAGAAATTAACGAGGATCTTCTTGCTTATGCGGCCCAATATCCCGTTGATGAGGAAGGGTTCTACGCATGGGCGATGTCTCTCATGTCAGGTATTAATAGTGATTTTATTTATGATCCTGATGCCACCAATGTTAATACACAGATCAGTGATACGCTTCGGCTGCGTCGTGGGGTATGTCAGGATTACACACATCTGATGATTGCGGTATGCCGCAGTATGGGGATACCGGCCCGCTATGTGAGCGGCTATCATTTT
Source organism: Paenibacillus sp. FSL H7-0331 (assembly GCF_001956045.1). Next base: position 25,198 of record NZ_MRTH01000057.1, read on the forward strand.
GTCGGCGACCTGCAGGGCGGCAGCGCTGATTTTGAGCAGGCTTCCCATGCATGGGTCGAGGTACATGTGCCGGGAACAGGATGGTTGGGCTTCGATCCGACCAATAATGCGGAAGTGGATTGGCGGTATGTAAAGCTTGGGCATGGCCGCGATTACAAGGATATTGTTCCTGTGAAGGGTGTGTACCGTGGCACAGCTAAACAAAAGCTGAAGGTTACGGTCGATGTGCGTCTGCTGGAAGGCTAGGGTCTCACACAGTCCAACGGCTCCGTTGTGCAGCAATCCAATCGCATAGAAACTTGATGAAAGCCGCCCAGACGAATTGGTCCCGGGCGGTTTATTGATAGCCATAGACTTATGCATCCCCAATATCAATAAAGAATTGCCACTTTATCCAATCTGCCTTACAATAGCTTTATAATGATGTCAGGAATGGTATCATTTAACTAACGCATGAGGCAGCAGGAGGTGAATGGCGTTGCTGCAAACCAATTCCTTTTTATTAGAAGAACATGAACTGAGACCTTTTTTTCAGCCCATTCTTTCCCTGCAAACCAGAAAAATTATAGGCTACGAGGCGCTTGGGCGTAGAGTTCAAGCTGGCCAAGTACATAGCTTAGGCCCTTTTTTTCAAAACCCGGATATCGATGAAGAAACCCATTTACGGGTAGATCGGATGCTGCGGGAAAAAGCGATATCGACATTAGCGCAATCGGAAGGGGAATCTTTGTTATTTATCAATTTGAAGCCATCCTGGATTTATAAAATATATAAGAAGTCCGGTATACTTCCCACGCTGCAGTTGGTCGAAAAGTACGGCCTGGACCCATCGCGTGTGGTGATCGAGGTAACGGAGGAAGAATTTCACGGAAAGCTCGATGAGTTATCAGAAATTATTGATGTGTACCGTAAGCAGGGCTGTCGGATTGCTATTGATGATATCGGTAGCGGTTACAGCAACTATGACAGGATAGCTTCCTTTAAACCGAACATATTGAAGATCGACTTGAAGCTGTTAAAAAAAAGCGGTCTTCATGACGGATATAAAGCGTTATTAAATTCATTCTCCATTTTGTCTTCACAAATGGGTTCTTCGCTGCTTATTGAAGGTGTGGAAACGAAGCAGGATTTATACCATTCGTTAAAGGCTGGCGCCAGATACGTGCAAGGCTTTTTGTTTTCTGAAGCCCGTGCCGACTTTCAGCCTGCTGATGCTTACGAGACGCTGTTGAAGGAAGAAATACGAATCTACACGGAGAACGAAATCACGCGATATCGCGAGCTGTTTGCCGTACAGGAAAGTCTGAATGATCTGGTAAATTCGGATATGATGATTTCATCGGCAGCCGACGCGGATGCGATGATTGGGAGCTTGCTTACGAATGTGAATGACAATGTGATGCGCATTTATATATGCCGTGAGGATGGATCACAGGTGTCATCCAATTATACAAGACATGCGGAGGATGGGTGGCAGAGGGATGCGCAATTCCAGGGATCTAACTGGATTTGGCGCCCGTACTTTATTCCCAATATGATGCGGATGAACAGCCAACGTCAAGGCATGCTGTCCCAGGTATATACCGATCTGGATACTGCGAGACTGATGCAAACCTTTTCTTGTCCTGTCGGGGATACTCATTATATTTTTCTGGATCTCAATGTGTAGCGAAGCGCTTGGATGGAATCCATTCACCCGTTTGTGAATCCAGCTTGCCGATGCAAATACGACGACTGCGTGATTGTTGCTTCGTTTGGTCCCAGTAGTTCTCGGACTCATAGACGTATGTAATTCTATTTTCTTATTTTTCAGATAGATGAGTAGCATATGATCTCCCCATTCCCGACCCTCGTAACATAAACAACAGCCCTTAATCGCTCCTACTGGAACGACCAAGGGCTGTTGAATCTCATTTCTCGATATCTTGCACTTCGTTAACCTCCAGGAACCGCCGTATGCGGACCCACATGTATGGCGGTGTGAGAGGTCAGGGGCTGACGCCCCTATCCACTCGATTGTTTGTTTAGTCGATCAAGCCGGCATGCTTCAGCAATCTTTGCATCAGCGCAGCCGCTTCGGCGCGCGTCAGGTTCGCTTGCGGGTTCAGCAGCTGGCCGCTGCCGCCTTCGACGATACCTGCCGCAATCATTTGAGCGACCACTTCTTTAGCCCAGAACGAAACGTTAACTGTGTCGCCGAACGGGGCGAGCGTGGCGTCGATTTGTGCTGAAGTCATCGGCTGCAAGTTTTGAGCCAATTTGAAGGCGCGAAAGATCATCGCGATGCCTTGCTCTCTCGTAATTTGGTCTTCACCGCGGAACAAGCCGTTTTCAAAGCCTTCGACGATGCCAAATTCGCTGGCGATCTTCACGGCGTCGTGATACCAAGCCGTTCTGGAAACGTCGCCGAAGTTAGCGGCTTCGACATTTTGATGCATCAAGCCCATACCTGCTGCGACGATCGCGGCAAACTCCGAACGGTTCACGTTGCGGTTCGGCGAGAACGTATTGTTTCCTGTGCCTTGCAGATCCAGTCTGGCTGCGATGTCGTTGACAGCGTCTTGTCCCCAATGGCCTCTTACATCATCGAAATCTTGCGGATTCCAAATGACCGAGTACGTACCGTTGCTGCGCAAATCGTTGATCATCGCGAAGTAACGGTCGTTGATCTTCGTTACAACAGTCGGAACGTGGAAGATCGTACCGTCTAGATTGACTATGACGCCAGTTGTAATCCGGTTCGGATCAATTCCTTCCGGCAATGCGATGTATCTAGGCGCATATCCGTTCAACAAGCCCGGATCAACCGTTTGTCCTTTGTGGGAGAATGTCAGATCCAGTTCAACCGGGTCAACAAGCAATTCATAGCCTTGTGCTTGTGCCGCTTTCCGTGCGCTGTCGCCGAGCGCTTGAGGTGCACGGCTAATTCCTACATTGACTTCAATTTCGGAAAGTGCCGGGTTGTTGTATTGACGCGCAATTTGAGTCAGATCCAGAGCTTTGCCCGGAACCGGATAAATCGCCAGCAAGTTGCCTACTTCCAAGATCGATCCGTTGTCGGTAACAGCTTTCACTTGATCGGCCGTCAAGCCTTTCAATGCAACATTGCCTCCATTCGGAACGATAACGGACAATGTTTCGTTGTTCGTATTCTTCAACAGTTCGTTCAGACGAGCCGGGTCTACTTGAACTATGGTTCCCGAAGCCGTTTCCGTACTGGTTGCGAATGGAGCCGCATTTCTGTTTTTCGTACCGAGGTCTGTGCCCCCTTGAACAGGAGCCGATGCGCCGCCACTGCTGCTACTACCGCTGCTGCTACTACCGCTAGCCTGAAGTCTTATTACGTTCACGGTATATTCACGTACTTCTCCTTTAGGAGCGGTTACTTTTACGATAAAGCTGTTTAAGCCAACGCTTAGCGGATAATTTGCAGTTTTGTCTCCGCTTGTGATCGTAGTGAAAGGACCGCCGTTTACACTGACTTCGATTTTCGAACCTGGAGCAATCGTTGCCGGCGTCCATGCCATTTCAAACTGTCCGTAAGGGACGGTCATCGTATAAGCAAGTATATTCATATCGAACGCAGGCTCGATAATACCGGCAGACGGTGTCAGCGAAGTCAGTCTGGCTACAGGAATTAAAGCTTCTATAGCCGCTGCTAGCGCGGATTTCGCTGCATCTACTTCGGCTTGCGTCGCGTTCGGTTTAGCTAATACGGTATTTGCGTCATTCAAGACAGTTTGCATCGCTTGCCAGCTGGCCGGTGTGTAGAAAGCCGCCGTTACGCTTGCTGCCTCCGACGCTTTGGCGCGCAACGGAGCAAGGTCTACGAGTGCATTACGTGCCGTTGCCAACTTGGATAAAGCTTGTCCGATCT
>NZ_MRTH01000058.1 GCF_001956045.1 Paenibacillus sp. FSL H7-0331
GCGGTCGTAGGACCACTGGTAGTCAGCGTATCTGTATAGCAAAATGATTTAAGGAAGCATCCGAATGAGAAGTTATCATATAACTAAACTAAATGAAAGCATACTTTCTACAACTAAAGTGTTAGTTCGTGAACTGGGTGATCTGGATATTGAGGCAGTCACTTTAAACTTGCTTAAAGACTACTTGGCTTGGGTGTCAGAGCGGTTAAAACCTAGCAGTTTAGGCCATAGAATTCGATTTGTACGTTCCCTTTTTCGTTTTGCATTTGAAGAAGGTCATATTTCACGGAATCCGGCTCTAAAACTGAGAGAGCCAAAGATGGACTAACGTATTCCGAAGTTTCTAATTGAGTAGGATGTTATTCATCTTAAGATTACCTATCGATCTCACCGTGAGCACGCTCTATTGGAATTTCTATACTGCACGGGCTGTCGCGTTGGAGAAGTTCAGAAAATATTGAAGACATCAACTGGGAGACTGTTCAGCTATTGTGAATGGTAAGGTTTCTAAACAAAGGGGGGGTTATTTTACTACTGAGTGTAAGGTTTGGTTAAAGAGATATTTAGAGAGTCGTGAAGATACCCGTAAGGTATTTCTTGTCACAAAAACGAATCCTATCCGTCGATTGATGATTCCAACAGAGAAAAATGGAGGACAAAACATGGCACTTAATGGGGGACATCCATTTCCGTTTGCAATTTACTCGGATGAGCAGCCGGTCGGTTTTGTTATGTTGGCTTATGGAATCACCGGATACGAAGAACCGTTAATCGCAGATGACAACTATTGAAGCAGGCGACTGATGATTTACAAGCAATACCAGAACCGGGGTTATGGTCGGGAAGCCATGAAAAAAATCTTGGAATTTATCCGTACCTTTCCGGCAGGGCCAGCACATGCGTCAGAATCCGAAAGCTTCGTTAAATGAATGGATAAACAATGAACTAACTGCACTTTACTTTTTCGAAGACGTGGATGCTGATTTTTGTTATAATCAATAAAATTCGTTTTTTATAAATTTAGATATAAGCGAAGGGGACATACTCAATGTCAAGAATCATTAAAACCCTAACCATTGCCGGAAGCGACTCCAGTGGAGGCGCAGGCATTCAGGCGGACCTAAAAACCTTTGAAGAATATGGCACCTATGGATTCAGCGCATTGACAACAATAGTTACGATGGACCCTGACAACGGCTGGCATCACAATGTATATCCTATCGATGCCGCAATTGTTGCAGAGCAATTGAAGACTGTCTTTGCAGGGGGCCCGATGGATGCCATGAAGACCGGCATGCTGGGCAGTGTAGAAATTGTACGTGTAACAGAGCAAGCCATTAAGGGGAATCTCCAAACTAACGTGGTTATTGATCCGGTTATGGTTTGTAAGGGAGAAGACGAGGTGCTGAATCCCGAGAGCGCACAAGCGATTCGCGACCTGCTGTTGCCACTGGCTATAGTGGTCACACCTAATCTGTTCGAAGCTGGCGTACTGTCAGGACTTGGCAAGATTTCTTCAATTGAGGGCATGAAGGAAGCCGCCCGCCTGATTCACGGCCTCGGCGCACGTCATGTTGTCGTGAAAGGCGGCAAGGCGCTGGGCGGCGAACATGCGGTCGATATCTTCTTCGATGGCACTGAATATACGATCCTCCAGACGGCCAAGATTGAGCCGGCTCACAACCACGGAGCGGGCTGCACCTTTGCCGCAGCAATTACCGGGGGCCTAGCTTGCGGCCTGTCCGTGAACGAAGCTGTGGCGAAGGCCAAGGATTTCGTCTCGGCAGCCATCCGTAACGGCTACACCTTTAACAAATATGTAGGACCTGTCTTCCACGGAGGCTACCGCCTGGAGAAGTAAGCCAAGGAAGAATGCGCTCAGATAATGGCCCATAATTCATAGCCACCTGTCTGTATCTGACAGATCCTGAAAATGATTTATACGGATTAAGTGGCTGTGGGCAGAGTTGGAAATTTCATTATTAGCGAATTTGGTGTAGGTAGCGCCAGTAACAGCCACCGGCTTGGGACTGCCCATCAGCCATACAGCCAAATCGATGAAATGGACACCTAAGTCAATTAACGAGCCGCCACCCGAAAGCTCCTTCGTTGTTGAATTAATTGAGATCGCTGACGTGACCATTGAAACCTTCAAGCCGAGATGAAACGGTTTGAAGGTTTTTCATTTTATGTCCGGTATGGGCGTCATCTTTAGGGTGGGAGTCTCGAGCAGGGGCTGGTGAACGCTTACCGTTAGCCAAGAGCAAGGGTGTCGTTACGGGATAACCGAGGGCCTTGGTCGAAATGGCGGCGGCCCAGGATCAGTTCATCTACAACAACGATTCGCGTACCGGCAGCCCATCAACACCAGCTTTCACCAGTGGTGTGAGGAAGTGCTACAACCAGCCGTTCTAGCCTGATCACCACCGCGACGGAGTATGCATTCATTTGCCATTGGTGCGGAACGACTCATCTGCAACGGGTACGTAAAGATCCGATCGGAACTTCTCGCATATCATCTCCTGCGGCAGCCTCATGGTGTGTGTTTTTAAACTATCGTTCTCCGTTGTATTGATCTTCAGTACCATTTTCAATAATTTTAGTGTATACCCATCTAATTGTTCATTAACTTCGTTAAGAGCTGATATTATCATGATAACATTAATTATACGGATATTATATTTCCGGAAAAGCGCACTGTTTTCTTTCAGAAAGACGGCGTAGCCGTTTATCCTTGTGGAATTATTTGAGATAGAAACGCTGTATAGCTGGGCAAAAAAATAACGATTTATTGTCCTTTCCACGTGGACAATTAAATAAAACGATGTTATAGTAAATAATTATAAACGCTTATTTAAAGCCGCTTTAAAGGTTATTATTTGTATCTGTACAGTGTACATTTGTTTTCGGATAAATGACCTTTTAGGATGCAAAGAACTAGCAGAATGCGGAAATTGAACATCCATAAGGGAGGAAAGTACAGTGACAAGTAAATTGCTAGGGCATTTCTTGCAAGAAAATTTATCCGAGTTAAAAAGCAAGGGATTGTACAACGTCATTCACCCGCTACAAAGCGCAAACGGTCCGATCATTACAATTAACGGTAAAGAGCTCATTAACTTATCATCCAATAATTATTTGGGGTTGGCTACGGATGCGCGATTGATTGCAGCAGCGGTGGAAGCCACGCATAAATTTGGAGTAGGCGCAGGCGCGGTTAGAACCATTAACGGAACGCTCGACTTGCACGTCAAGCTGGAACAAAAGCTTGCTGAGTTTAAGCACACGGAAGCTGCAATCGCTTACCAATCCGGTTTTAATTGCAATATGGCTGCGATTTCTGGCGTTATGGATAAAGATGATGCCATTCTTTCAGATCAATTGAACCATGCTTCCATCATTGATGGGTGTCGACTCTCTAGAGCCAAGATTATTGCGTTTAACCATTCCGACATCGACGATTTGCGGGCGAAAGCCAAACAAGCCAAAGAATCTAGGTTATATAAGAAAATCATGGTGATTACAGATGGCGTCTTCTCGATGGATGGCGATATTGCAAAGCTCCCCGAAATTGCAGAAGTGGCAGAGGAATTTGAGCTCATCACTTATGTTGACGATGCGCATGGTTCCGGTGTATTAGGAAAAGGTGCAGGAACTGTCAAACATTTTGGACTGTCGGACACAATTGATTTTCAAATCGGGACCCTCTCCAAAGCGATCGGAGTCGTCGGCGGCTATGTGGCAGGAAGACAGGATCTAATCGATTGGCTAAAGGTAAGAAGCAGACCTTTTCTGTTCTCGACAGCGTTACCGCCTGGAGATGTGGCTGCTTCCATCAGAGCCATTGAAATTCTGATGAGCAGTACGGAATTGCACGACAAGCTATGGGATAATGCAAACTATTTCAAGAAAGGCCTGAGGAAGCTAGGTTTCGACATTGGCCATAGTGATACGCCGATCACTCCGTGCATGATCGGTGAAGAGCAGAAGACCCAGGAATTCAGTAAAAGGCTTTTTGAAGAAGGCGTATATGCCAAAGCAATCGTATTGCCAACCGTACCTAAAAGCACAGGCCGGGTAAGAAATATGCCGATAGCGGCACATACAACGGAGATGCTCGATCGTGCAGTTGCCATTTATGAAAAAGTTGGGAAAGAGATGGGGATCCTACAATGAAAAAAATATTAATCACCGGTGCTCTAGGTCAAATCGGTTCCGAGCTTACAACGAAACTGCGAGACATTTACGGTGCGGACAATGTCGTCGCAACAGACATCAGGAAAAAGGAAGAAACGCAGCTTGCCCAATCGGGTCCCTATGAAGTGCTTGATGTCACGGATGCCAAAAGCATGTTTGACATAGCCGAAACGTATCAGGTCGATACCATTATGCACCTGGCTGCTTTGTTGTCAGCCATTGCGGAAACGAAACCGCTTTTCGCCTGGAATTTGAATATGGGCGGACTGGTCAATGCGCTGGAAGTTGCCAGAGAATTGCAATGCCAGTTCTTTACACCGAGCTCCATCGGGGCATTCGGTCCGACAACACCTAAAAACAATACACCGCAGGACACCGTCCAGCGGCCGACGACGATGTACGGAGTGAATAAAGTCGCCGGCGAGCTGCTATGTGACTATTACTACCACAAATTTGGCGTTGATACCAGAGGGCTGCGTTTTCCCGGATTAATTTCCTATGTCACACCTCCAGGCGGCGGCACAACTGACTATGCAGTGGAAATTTACTATGAAGCGATGAAGAACGTCAAATATACTTCGAATATTGGTAAAGGAACCTATATGGACATGATGTATATGCCAGACGCGTTGAATGCGATCATTGCCTTGATGGAAGCGGATAGCTCTACACTCATCCATAGAAATGCATTTAACATTACGGCCATGAGCGTTGAACCGGAGGATTTTGCAGCAGAAATTAAAAAGCATATCCCTGAATTCAAACTGGAGTACGCCATCGATGCTGCCCGTCAGAGCATAGCAGACAGCTGGCCCAACTCCATCGATGCTACGGCAGCCAAGCAAGAATGGGGCTTTAAAGCGGAATACGATCTTACCAAAATGACGGAAGACATGCTTGCGCAGTTGCGCCCTAAATTTTTACTCAAAGCAAATTAAGAGAGGGGGGTTCACTTCTGCCTGATTCAGGCTCAAACCTAAAGAATCGTCACCCGTAAAATTTCCGGGTGACGATTCTTTAGGTTTGGTGATCGCCAACGCACAAACATTAGCTACGGTATTGCTGGAGGAAAGAGCGCAGCTTGTATCCGGGAGTACGGATAATCATCTCATGCTGTTGGCTGTTCGGACATGGGATTTGACTGGCAAGTAGGCGGAAGCATTGCTTGTGAGCGCTTGCATTACAGTGAGTAAGAACACCAACAAAGTACATTATCTTGATCACAAACGTAAAATCCGACTTTGGTTCGCTTCTCGTTTTTAAAGGCGATTGGAGCAGTGTAATATATACGCTGCTCTATCTGAGACTGATTGTAAGTTTGTTGGAGATTTGATTCTGACGGATTGACTGGCACATTGACAATTGATAGCTGGGGAACATCCCGATGTACAACCATGAACAGATTACTTTATGCATCATCGATGATATTAAGAGTGTGGTGGATGGATTAACCGCGATTGAATGGGCTGATGAGCATGGCATTACGCTCGTTGGTTCTTCAGCTAATGGAGAGGATGGACTTGAGCTTGTGAAGCGTGTCAAACCAGACCTGATTATTACGGATATCCGCATGCCCAAGATGGATGGACTTAACATGCTGCGAGCGATTCTCGAGCTGAACCATTCGTGCAAGGTCATTCTCATCAGTTGCTACACCGATTTTGAGTATGCCAAGCAGGCTGTTCAGCTAGGAGCTTTCGACTTTGTCGTCAAACCCTTTACGGAAGAAGATATTACAGAAGTGATCCTGAAGGCTAAGCTGCAAATTATATAGGAAAGGTCACCCGATTTACCAAGTGAAAAAGAATAATTAGAAACGCTAGTAGATAATGGAGTAATAATAGACGATTTTGAAGAAGGTTCAGCCTTCGCAGATAAAGATTTTTCGTCTCTTGTCGACACGCCTTCAATTAGCAATTTCCATTTTCCATTATCTTTTATTACGGGTATAGAAACAACTTCGGTGGTTTGAGTATCATCTTTTCGATTTAATGCAATGTTCGCGATCCATTTTTCCCCGTTTTGCTTAAAATCAATTAACTTTGAATCAGAAAACGGGTTGTTGTTCAGTATCTGGTTATATAACAATTTTTGTTTGTCAGGCGAGACTCGGACATCTGTAACCCATTGAACCATTTCATTAACATCTTTCTTTTCGACCGCGCTAATATAGTTTTTAACAGATTGTTTTGCTGCGGCTTCCTCTGATGATACAGCACTTGCACTTGTAGTACTAAATAGTGATACAGAAGAGGTAAGAACAAGAGCCATAGTTCCCAAAAAACGACGTTTAATCTTTTTTTTGTTTTCCTCAAATGGAATAGTTTAGGTGCTTTGTCACCTTAACATATTTATTATAAAATACCTTTTTTAATATATTATGTATATATAATTTTCGTTTAACTATTATCTATGTTTAAATGAATAGTATGTAAAATGGTAGATTCCAATCTTTTAGATAGGAGTTTTAATTATGGCACCCCTTAGGGAAAGTGAGAGGAAAGAGGAAATAAGAGTCCTTCACATGGAGATATGGGACAAAATGCAGAGTTTCGATGAATCATATGCGGAGTCTTATTATAAAATTTGTTTAAAAAATTTAGGGAAAGAGGAAAAAGAGTTTTTTGGCCCGTCCTTGAACATGAATTCGGTAGACACTGATTTTTTTAAATCAAAAGGTTTTTGGATTGCCGCTTTTGCTGGAGTACTAATAATCGTACTTCTTGTTTTTTTTATTCTGTGGTTTTCTTTACTCGTCGAATAAGAGATCTTGATTGTTCGTTGCTTATATCAGTTGTGCTGAAACTACCCTTCACGCTCTTCACCTTCTCTTCTACTCAACAACCGAAGTGTAGTAACTCGCTCCTGCCATGAGATCAAAAATCAGACCACTGTTATCCACAGCGCCTAAAAGGGGTAATACCAGCGTCATCCGGATCGGTGAACCATTTTACGAAGTTTGTCGTACTAGCATTGGATAAAGCGAAGACCGAACAGCCGCAAACAAATGAAGCGGACTTTCCGATATCAAAGGGCAATGGTACGAATCGAACGTGCGGGAACTGGTGAAACTCGGCGCGATAAACGGTTATCCAGACAACACATTTAAGCCTGATGCGAACATCACAAGAGCGGAATTCGTGACTGTTATCGTCAAAGCGTTCCAGCTTGGGGAACAAGAAGGCAAAACCTTTGCCGATGCGGAAACACACTGGGCAGAATTCCAATACCAGGATGAAGCCAGCGGATCGGATACCGTTATCGCAGAAGCACAAAAACAGCTTAATGAATGGAACAGCTCCAAATAATCATCCCGGGCATACAGCAACACTTCGGAATGGATTTTTGAACAAAGCAGCCGTACGATACAGCCAAAGTTGATCGAAGGGGCTCTAGTTCCTTATTGTTGATTTACATTGTAACAGGTCTTTGTTTTCAACTATACTTAAATTGAGAAATTCTTGTATTCTTGTGGGGTGTTGATCCAAACCCAGGAAACTTTCAATAAAATTGTGCTGTACCAGATGAAATATAATATTAAGTTAAATGAGATTGGTAAATTTCGGGATGATATCGTCATTCCCAACCCGGCAAAAGGATTAACAGCGCGGTAGTGGTCAATATTAAATCGCAGAAGCACTGCGCCTTCATGAAGCAAGTCGGCTGATGGTCGTTAGCTCAATGGATGCCACATCTGCATGCCAGCTAGTGGGGTATGTTAGCACCCCCCAATTTACGGACACTTCTAATTTATTGAAAAATATGTAAAAATAGGGTGAGTGGGGATAAGCTGATGACGACAAAACAAGGGAGAAACGACCTTTGTTATTGCGGGAGCGGGAAAAAGTTTAAAGTGTGCTGCATTGAATAATCCGGTCGCGTCCTATCAGATGCGTACCGAGTACGATCAGCTCGTAAGTGAGTTAGCGGCAAGGAAGATCCCTTATGAGCAAATTGAATTTTACAATTATCCCAATTTTATCGCACAAGAGCAGAGAGATCCTGCCTATAATGTAGAAATTCGAGACATTTTTAGTACGGAGGCAAGGATGTTCATCCCGCCGATTGCAAAATTAAGCAATTTGCGGCCTGACATTCATAAGAATGTCCCGGTGTTTCCACCTCTTAAACTGCTCCATGAGGGAACATCGCTTAAATGGTTAGAACGAGTTAACCCACAAGCACATTTATTTAGGTGGGTATGTAGACACCTGATATTGATTCAGAGAATAAAAAATGCTATTAAGAAGCATTCAGGGACATATTGTAGGTGCAGACCAAAACGCAATCGTTACGGTAGAATTATTTTTATGTTCTCATTAAATGTCGGAAGTCAACATCATTATTACATTGAAAGTCGCTTAAATTGCGGCTTTTTTTAGTTCTGTAATAAGGTTCTTGTCATCGGTTGATGTCAAGAACCGGGGAAAGCGAAAGCGTGCGTGGTATCGTATGCTCGGTGTATCGAGATGTTCAGCGGATGGTAACGGACGGCCGTTGGAAGCTGATTCATTATTATCGGTCGCCAGTAACAAGCACGAGCGGAACGAATCCAGTTGTTCGATCTGCTAATCGATCCTTGGGAAACCCATGATTTGTAAGCAGAGCCGTCAAAAGCCGGGGTCATCGTTTCAGGAAATTGCAGCCAGTAACATAAGGTTGTGGTCGGTAAAGGGAAAGAGAGGACTGTTTCCTTCAGTTATAGTTCAATCAATTATTGTCTTGATTATATTTAAGAAAACTGTCATATTTAAATCCACTCAATAACATCCTTCTTGATCCCAAATAGCCAAATATAGTCGAAATTGAGGTGATAACCCATTGGCCTATATGTCTTCGTATAAATATTTAGCGGATGGTTCAACTGCACTTTTAGCAGGAAATATAGTTGGATTTGGTCTTCCTATTTTGATTGTCATCTTAATTGTAGCCAGGGTATTTGGCAAAAGATATGTTTTAAAATATGGTGAAGGTAAACTTGCAGTCTTTTTTTGCCTCATTGTAATTTTAGCAATAATATTATTGAAAATATTCAATTTTTAATCAACGATATCCTCTTATGGGACGAACTAAACATATTTCCCAATTAAGCTCCGCCCGGTAACCCACAGTTGTTTAATATTAGGCGTATTTCCATTTCACTAAACTGAGTATGAATGATCGATTGAGAGATGGGTACCTATTAGTAAACGCTCCTTTTATCAGATGAATAATGAACAGACGAGTCTAATCAATAATAATCGACGAATTATGATAAATTTCGCAATTCATTTCTAGTACAATAGTCGTCAAATGACTAATTTAATAGAAGGAAGTGCGCAATTGTCAATTCATACACAATGGAAACGTCGGTTTGCTTTTTTAAGTTTAAGTGCTTTACTTTTTTCTTTATGCTTCCCAATAGGCGAAGAAGTAGCAGCCGCTGTTCAGAATGAAAACGTGGAAGCAACATTTGTTAACTATTCTAAGACTTTGAATGGCCTGGATTCGCCTCAAGTAAACATGAGATCTACACAGACAAGCGCTACTAAGCCGGAATAGCCGACTGTGACTAATGGGGTTTATGGTCATGGAATTAATGAAGAAAGAACAATAGAGATAAAAAACCCGTATATTATGTTGGATTATCTGCCGCGCGAGCAGATGGTATTTGTGAACAGTGCCCGGCAGGACTTGATCTTTCATTTAAGCATTCCTACCCCACAAAATGAAATGTAGGATCTTTTCTTATATCAATATATTCAAAAATCTGCTGAGTTAATCAGCTTAGATAAGCATGTAAATAAGAAAAACCGAATGGAATCGATGTAACAGGCACAACGATGCCAGGTCTTAGTGTAGACGCAGAACAAATCAAAGAGACACGAATCAAGAAGGACAAACGTACAGGGGGAAACCATATTAGAGAAAGATAAGTTAGAGTTCACCCGAACAGAATGGGTTCAAACTACCCAGAAGCAGGTTGTCCGTAAAGCTTATTATCAAGTTCAAGATCAGTTCTTGTCATCGACATTAATTGTAGGAAGACAAGAACATGATTACATTAGCCGCCAGCGCAGACTGTGATGATCGGCTACCGCAAATACGATCTGATTGAGGCTCGCAATAAAGGTATCACTTCGATTGGTGTGGGCTATGGCTACGGCTCAGTGGAAGAGCTGACAGGGGAGTAGTCGGCCTATTATTGCGCAACGTTCCAGGACGTAGCCCTTGGCCGCCACCGACAGACGCACGATAGGGATTGTATCGAAGCGGACGCGCGACTGCGCCCGTTACGGCTGTGACTCAAGGTTTGTCGCCTTCAAGACGAGACGCCCGATCATGGAGTCACAGACGAGAAAAAAACGGCTGCAGATTTGCTTTTGCGCCTTCTTTCTATATCGTTCCTCTATTTTCGAACTGTTCTCCTCCTTTTCCTTCCAGGTTACCCGCCTCATGCGAATCGTTCTCTTTAGCGCAGTTGGTTTCTCGTGCCACAATTAACACGAAAAAACATGCAGACAATCCGCCGGATTGTCGCCAAAGGAGAGTGTTTTCGTATGAAGCCGATTACCCGCTCAATGCACCAAACGATGCTGCTTTTGCTTGTGTTATGCTTAAGCGCACTGGGTCTACCGCCTGTAAAGGCGTTCGCGGACCCGCCGGTCGTCGCCGCACCGACGAATGTGACGCTGGTCGCCAAATCGGATACGGCCGTCAGCTTGTCGTGGACGGCTTCGACGAGCAGCGACATTATGTCGTATGAAATTGTAAGCGGAACCACAGTCGCTGCCGTGGTGTACAAGCTCAGCGCGACCAGCTCGCTGCCAACTGTGTACGCGTTCTCCGGGCTGTCGCCGGCGACGACATATTCGTTCGCTGTCGTCGCCCGCAGCGCCGGGGGCAACGCCTCCGCGCCAAGCGCCACACTGACGGTGACGACGGAGAGCGGCAGCGCCTCCGTCAATATCGCGCTCGGCGGCGTCGCGACCGCCGACTACCAGGACTTCGACCGTCCAGCGTGGAAGGCGGTCGACGGCACGACCGCGGTCGTCAGCGGCGTCCGCAATTTGTGGCATTCGGCCAATGTGGCCGGAGCGCATTGGCTGCAGGTAGATATCGGCAAGCCGCGGTACACGAAGCGGTTTGTCGTACGACATATGGGCGCGACGGGCGGTCTCGTCTCGGACAATACAAGGGATTTTAAAATTCAGGGCAGTAATTCGACGATGGCGTGGGACGATTTGCTGACCGTCACCGGCAACACGTATAACGTTACCGATCATACGGTGACGCCAGCGGCAGCTTATCGCTTTTACCGGATTTATATTACCGATCCGGGCAATACGGACGACCGTGCGCGCATATCGGAGCTGGAGATTTATTCCGATCCGTCGCTCGCCGATCCGCCGTATACGCCGATCGACGAGGTGAACTTGTCGCAGGACTTGGTTTCACTGGGCATTTACAGCGCCAATCTGACGCCGAATCAGCCGATCGTAGACGCAAGGCCCTACATTGAAGCGGCGCTCCAATACGCCAAGGGGGTTGGGATTCATAAGCTGACGGTTGACCAGGGGGATTATTATTTTCTGTCCCAGGCGGCCGCCGACCGCCATTTGGAAATTGTCGGCTCGAAGGATTTGACGATCGATTTTGCCGATTCCAACCTGTATTTCGCGAACGGGCATTTGATCGCCATTTTGCTGACGAACTGCGAACGGATGACACTTACGCGACTTAAGGTGGATTACCTTCAGCTTCCGTCCACGCAGCTTGTCGTGAGCAGCGTGAACGCGTCCGCACGCACGATCCAGTACACGACGATGATCGGTTTTCAGTCGCCTGTGGCGTTTAATGCGTCAAGCACGCCGTATAGCGATGCAGGCGCGCTGCGCGTCTTCGTATTCCGCGGTGGCGAGCGCGTTCAGGAGGTTGGCCGGCTGCAGGCGTCCCGCAATGCGACGAGCGACACGATAAATATTATTAACGACGACAAGCCGTGGACGCAGGAAGCGAACCTGGCTGCGATCCAGCCGGGCGATACGCTCGTCTACACCGACCGCAGCGGCGGGCATACGATCAAGATGAACGGTGGACAGGGCAACACGATCAGCTATGCGGAGGTGTACGCCGCGCCGGTGTTCGCCTTCCTGTTCCACAAGCAGTTCAACACCACCGTCGATCACGTATCGGTGAAGCCGCGCCCCGGAAGCGGGCGGCTGATGAGCTCGAACGCGGACGGTATTCATTTTGGCAATGCCCGCCAGAACAACGTTGTCCAAAACAGCTTCGTGCAAGGCACCGGCGACGACGGCATCGCCTTCAACTCGACCTGGCTGGCGACGGTGACAGGCCAAACCGCGGCCCGGACGCTGACCATGCAGCGCTTTATTAACGAAAAGTTCCCGGTCGGCACCGAAGTCGAGTTTATGGACGGAGCGACCGGCGAACTTAAAGGAACGGCCGTTGTTACGGAGATGTCTCCGCCGTACGGCAGCCAGACGTTTCTTGCGAACGAAAATGTCACCGTTACCTTCGACCGCGACATGCCGACGCTTTCGGCGGGCTCGGGTATGTATCCGACGAATCCGAACGAACGCGGCTATGGCTCAAGGGTGCTGAACAACCATATCGAGAAGACGAATTTGGCGCGCGGCATCCTGTTTGCGGGCATTATGAACGGCGAGATTCGCGGCAACACGATCAAGAAAACGAACATGTCGGGCATTAACGTAAACCAGGAATATTTGTTGTCCACATTCAAGGCCGCGCCGGCCAACGGCATCACGATTGAAGACAATACGATCGAGCAGGCGTTTCTGTGGGGCGCACCCGCCTCGGAAATCGTCAATTCGGGCGCTGCGCTGCTCGTCAACTCCTATACGCCGTCCGGTTGGTCGCCGGGCATGCCGCACCAGAATATCTCGATTCGCGGCAATACGATCACCGATTCCGGCCGCACCGGCATTCGCATGGAAAATACCGATGGCGGCGAGGTGTCGGGCAATACGGTGCTCCGGCATACCCTGCTGCCCGAGCAGGTGTACGGCGTGCGCGGCACGGCGGATGAGATCGCGACGCAGTGGGAGGAAATTCGCTCCGGCATCGTGATCAAGACGAGCGATGCCGAAGCGTTCGGCAACACCGTGACGCCCGCCTATCCGCTGACGACGTTGCTCGCCTCTCCAGCGGCCCCAGATGGCCCGGGCGGCTCGTACAAGTCGCCCGTGACGCTGCAGCTTAAGTCCGGCAGCCAGCGCCCGACGGTGACGTCCACCGTCTACAGTTTCGACGGCGGCACCACGTGGTCCGCCTACAGCGGGCCGATCGTGCTGGCGTTGGACGGCGACTACAACTTCAGCTACCGCTCGACAAATATCGCGGGCGTGACGGAAACGGCGCACACCGCCGCGTTCCCTCTGGAGTTGGACCCGCCCACGGGACCGTAGCGTGTGACTCGATCTGGCTTCGCGGCATTGCGTTCCGACCGCAAATCCGATGATGCGGCCGCATTCGTCTTACGGCGCAAAGCGAGCCCGTAGCCCATTCTGACTTTCCCCCTTTGTACGTGCAGGGCCGCACCGATAGAGACCGTCGGCGCGGGCCTGCCTCGTTTTTTTACCGACGCCGCGACCGGTTCTGGTATAATAGCGCTATATCCCGATTACCCGTAAAGGTGGACAACTATGCCGAAGCCCGTTGTTGGAAAGCTGCAAATGCGCATCGTTCTGCTCTTATGCTGCGCCGTGCTGCTGCCGATCTGCCTGCTCTCCGCCATCAACTACCGGATGACGCTGAGCGCCGCACAAAACCAGACGGAAAAATATAGCCGTCAGCTGCTGGAGCAGGCAGTGCGCGAGCATTCGATCGTACACGAGCAGATGAAGAATGTCATGTACGACATTCTCGGTAGCATGGACAAATATTTTTCTGTGCTCGGGGACTATTACACGAATGCGCAAACGCTTTACTTTATAAAAGAAATGGAACAGCGCGTCGCAATTCACAGCAAATATATCGCCTCGATCGAGCTGCTCGACCTGGAGCGGCGAGTCGCCTATTCGACGACAGATAACCGGCTGATGCCCTTCGACCGGTTCGCCGATCAGGAGCTGCTGAGCGGCATCGCGCGCAAGGACGATTATACCGGCATCCGGTATTTGCCGCGTCCCGGGCTCATCACCTATTACATGTACGTCGGCGTGTCCGAGCCGCAATCGGGCGTGATCGCGATCAATGTGAAGGACGACGACATGCGGCAGTGGGCCTCGGTGCTGCTCGCGGAAACGGGCGGCTCCTTCTATGTCTCCGATGCGAAGGGGCATCTGCTGCTGGGTGGCGGCGAGGAGGAGACGTCTACCGCACTGCGCGAACTGGCAGGGGGCAACACGGAGCCGCGCGAAGGAAACAGACGTTATCTGCTGCTGCGCGAGCAGGCGACCACAAGCAAATTCGAATACGCGCTCATCATTCCGTACGCCTCGTTCGCGCAGGCGGCGGAGCGTCAGAGCCTTGCGTTCGCGGTCATCGGTCTGGTGGCGGCGCTGCTGAGCCTCGCGATCGTCATCCTTGCCTCGCGGTATTTGTACCATCCGATCGTGCGCATCATGAGTGCCATTGGCAGCCGCGCGCCTGCGGCGTCGGAACCGAAGGCGGCGCTGCTCGATGAATCCGGCTACATCGTCGGCGCCTTCAGCCGTCTGACGGATGAAAGCGAGCGGCTGAGCGACGCGGTGCGGCATCACCGCGAGACGATCCGGCACAACCTGCTGATGCGCCTGCTGCAAGGGCGGCCTCCGGAGCTCGCCGCCGCCTCTCCGCTGCTGGAGCTGCCGTGGCCGCATCCGGTATTTACGGTCCTGTCCCTGCATGTGCATTGGGGCGAGCTACGCGAGGATTACAGCGAGCTGGACATGGAGCTGACGAATTATGCGATCCGCAACGTGGCCGCGGAGACGCTGCATCCGCTTGGCGTGGCGGAGACGCTGGCGCGGGACGCGGATACGATCGTCGTCATCTGCAACACGGCGCAGCAGGAGACGGCCGGGCGCTGGCTGGCCGCCGCCGCCGAGGTGCGCCACAACGTGAAGCGGTACATTCGGCTTTCCGTAGATATCGGCATAGGCAGCGCGGGCGAAGGGCTGGCACACGCCGCCGTTTCGTACCAGGAAAGCCTGCAATGTCTGAGCTACAACCGGCTGTTCGATCCTACGAAGTTGACGCATTACAGCGAAATTGCGGAGACGACGGCGCGGCCGCGGAGCCGCTCGTTCGTCTGGTCCAATTATGAAGCGGATTATGTGAAGCATATCCGCCACAGCCGCGTGGACGGTGCGCGGGCGCTATGCGAGCGGCTGCGCGAGGACGCCAAGGACGCACAGGCGAGCGTGGCGGAGACGCAGATTATGACGCTGCAGTTGTCCGCCAGCCTCCTTCTGCTGCTGGAGGAATACGGCTTCGATAAGGAGGAGGGCGGGCTACGCGACGAGGTGACAGCGCTGCTAGCGACTAGCCGCTTCGCCGAGACGACGGAGCGGCTAGCAAGCTTAAGCGAGCGGCTGATCGCCTCCGTGGAGCGGAAGCGGGCCGGCGTCAACCAGGATATCATGGAGAAGGCGGCCGCCTGGATCGAGCAGGACATGACGCTGACCGCGGAGCGCATCGCCGCCCAATTGTCGCTTAGCCCGCCATCGCTGAACAAGCTGTTCCGCGAGCGAAAGGGCATCACTGCCGGAGAATATATTCTTCGCACCAAGGTAGAGCGGGCGAAGCGGCTGCTGCTCGAAACCGACGACAGAATCGAGGACATCGCGGCCAAGACCGGCTATGCCAGCACACGCGGGTTCTACAAGGTGTTTAAGGAACTAACCGGAACGACGCCGACGGAATTTCGGAAAATGCATGCGTAACGCGCGGCAGAAGGGGCAGAAATCCCCGATGCGGCGCGTTTTTTTCATCATTTGCTGGGCCTGGCGGCCGCGTTTCGGATGGTGCTGCATTTTTCGGATCGTTCTGTTTACGCGCTTCTTTTCCCCGTGACATAATCGGAGCGAAGCCGGGGCTGCCGAGGGAAAGGAGGAGGACAACATCATTGCAACCGTAAACAAGCACAAGGCGCTGCTGCTTATGTTTTTGCCCGGCCTGGTTTATTTTATCGTATTTAAATATGTGCCGATGGCGGGGATCGTCGTCGCGTTCCAGGATTACAACTTTGTTCAGGGCATTCTGGGCAGCGACTGGGTCGGCTTCCGTCATTTCGAGCGGCTGCTGGCGGACCCGATGTTTGCCCGCGTGCTGCGCAATACGGTGCTGATCAGCTTGTACCGGCTGGCGTTAGAATTTCCTGCGCCGATCGTGTTCGCGCTGCTGCTGAACGAGCTGCGGAAAAGTGTGTTCAAGCGCTGGGTGCAGACGATAAGCTATTTGCCTCATTTTATTTCGTGGGTCGTCATCGCCGGGCTACTGAACGTCTTTTTTTCGCCGAGCTATGGCATCGTCAACTGGGCGCTGCAGCTTGCCGGGGTCAAGCCGATCTTTTTTATGGCGTCGCAGGAATGGTTCGTGCCGATCCTGATCATGAGCAACATCTGGAAGGAGCTCGGCTGGGAGGCCGTCGTCTATTTGGCGGCGCTGTCCGGCATCGACGCGAGTCTGTACGAGGCGGCGGAGATGGACGGCGCAAGCAAATGGCGGCAGACGGTCGCGATTACGCTGCCGTCGATCGCGCCGGTGATCGCGGTCATGCTCATTTTGCGCGTCGGGCATATTTTGGATGCGGGCTTCGATCAGGTGTTCAACCTGTACAGTCCTACCGTGTATGAGGTCGGCGACATTCTCGACACGTTCGTGTACCGGCTGACTATGGTCGATATGGACTACAGCTTCGGGGCCGCCGTAGGGCTGTTCAAGTCGGGCGTCGGCCTGCTCATGATCGTGATCGTCAACGGCGTCATACGCAGACTGACCCGGGGCGAACAGGGCGTCTGGTAGAAAGGAGGAGCCTCTAAATGATGCAAAACCGAACCTTCGGTGTGCGAATGTTTCAAGCGGTCAACGGACTGTTTCTGACCGCGCTCATGGCGCTGACGCTGTATCCGTTCGTGCACCTGCTGTCGGTGTCACTGAGCGAAGGCGCGGAGGCATCGCGCATCGGCCTGCACTTGTGGCCAAGATCACTCGACTGGGTGGCGTACCGCGAGGTATTGATCTCGGAGCTGACGTGGATCGGCTACCGCAATACGGTGCTACGCACCGTCATCGGCACGGCCCTGACGGCCGCGATGACAGCGATGACCGCCTATCCGCTCGCTAAGGCGTATTTTCCGCTGCGCCGCACCTGGATCGTGTTGATCGTATTTACGATGATTTTCAGCGGCGGGCTCGTGCCGAACTATTTGCTCATCAAGGAGCTGGGGCTGCTGAACTCGCTGTGGGCGCTTATTTTGCCGGGGCTTATCAGTCCGTTCAGCCTGCTGATCGTGCGTAATTTTTTTCAGTCGATTCCCGTCAGTCTGGAGGAGTCGGCGCGCATCGACGGCGCTTCCGAGCTGACCGTGATGCGGCGGATTGTACTGCCGCTGTCGATGCCGGTCATGGCGACGATTGCGCTATGGACGGCGGTGGGACACTGGAACGCTTTTTTCGATGCGATCTTGTACATGACGGACAAAAACAAGCTTGTGCTTCAGGTCATCCTGCGCAAAATCATCCTGGAGCACCAGATGATCGGGCAATACGACGGTGCAGGCCTGAACATGCGGACAGCGCAGGAAGCCGTCGAGGCGGCGACAATCATCGTTTCGACGCTGCCGATATTGATCGTTTATCCATTTTTGCAAAAGCATTTTGTCAAGGGCGTGATGCTCGGCTCGATCAAGGGCTAACGCACGTCATTCCACGGATTGAAAACAATCGAAAAAGGGGTGTGTCACGATGAAAAGATACGGATACCGCATAGCATCGGCGCTACTGGTCTGCTCGCTTGCGGCAGGCTGCAGCGCCTCGGGCGGCACAGAGAAGGGAGATAGTGGCAAGGAAGGGGGCAAGGACGGCGCAGCGCCTATGACGATTTCCTGGCTCGGGCGCAATCAGCTCCCCGGCACGGTGATGGATAAGGATACGGAGGCGCAGAAGCTGCTGGAAAGCAAATTCGGGGTGAAGCTCGATCCGATCTTTATCGACCCGACGAGCTGGCAGCAGCAAATTACGGCCCGCTTCGCCTCGGGAGACATTCCCGACGTCATCTGGGTCAACAATGTTGCCGAGCTGGTCACCTATGCGAATCAGGGTGTGCTGGCCGAGGCGCCGCTTGACTTGCTTAAGCAATACGCGCCGAACTATTACAAGGATGCGCTGGACATCGATCAGCGTGTGCTGAACCTGTCCCAATACAAGGGCAAAAACTACGCAATGGTCAAAATCGACCCGATCGCCACCGTCAAACGGATGTCCGGCGTGCGCCAGAGCTGGTACGACAAGGTCGGCATCGCGAAGGAGCCGGAGACGATTCAGGAGTTCGAGGACATGTTCAAAAAATTCCGCGACAACGATCCCGACGGCAACGGCAAAAAGGATACGTACGCGTTCAGCATCGCCTGGAAGGACGGCAGCGGCAACTTCGGCGGCGCGGCTAACGATATCGTCAGCCAGTTTTTTTACACCTACGGCACGATGCCGAGCATGCGCTTCGTCAAGGACAGCAAAATCGTCGACGGCTCGGCGCAGCCGGAGCTGAAGGACGGGCTGAAGCTGCTACGGCGCTGGTACGATATGGGCATCGTCGATCCCGAGTTTGTCGTGGACGACAGCAAAATTTGGCATAACAAATTTATCGATGGCCGTGTCGGCTTCTACGGACGCACCGTCTGGTGGGTTAATCCGAACGGCCTTGCGACGAACGCGCTGCGCGAGAAGACGCCAAACGACGGTATCAAGCTGCTGAAGCCGCCGGTCGGACCGAACGGCTCCAGGGGCATCGTTCAGGACAACCCGGCGGGCTCGGGTCTCGTCGCCTTCGGCAAGCAATTGGAGAAGGACCCGGACAAGCTGAAAAAAATCATTCAAATGCTCGATAGTGCGGGCAGCGACGCGTCGCTAACCTACTCGATCGGCCGCGTCGGCGTCGAGAACAAGCACTGGAAATTCGACGATAAGGGTGCGCTTCAGCCGATTGCGCCGTACGACAAGGCGGAAAATCTCGCGAAGGAAGGCAAAACGGAGTTTTTTGCGCCGTGGCTGAGCAAGGCATACCAGTTTGGCGTACTGCCCAAAGGGGTGGACGGCATGCTGAAGACGTACGGCATCGGGCCGTTCGATCCGATTTACAAATACCCGCTGCCGAGCGCCAAGCAGTACCAGAACAACGTCAACGCCGTCGTGGACGAATGGCTCGCCAACTTTATCGTCGGCAAGAAGGATATCGATAAGGACTGGGACGCTTACCTGGACGCGTGGAAGAAGGCTGGGGGCGACATGCTGGAGAAGGAAGCAAATGACATTTATCAATCGATGTTCAAAAAATAGGAGGGACATTCCATGTCTAACACAACACAACAAATCTCGTCGCGTTCGGTTTATGTCGGCCGCGATCCGTATTATTTGGTCTGCGAGCCATTCCTGCGCAAAGCCCCGAACGGGGAGCTGTTTATCTTTTTCCAATCAGGCGGCCATACAGAGCCGGCCAACAACAATACGCTGTTCATCACCCATTCGCGGGACAAAGGCGAGACTTGGACCGAGCCGCGTGAAATTATCACGACCGAAGGCAAAGGCACCTGGAGCTCGGAGGTGTTCGTCGACGACGACAAAATCACCGCCTTCGTGTACGAGGTGGAACAGGACAACCATTTTGCCACGCTGCGGGCGTTCCGTTCGTACAGCTACGACAGTGGAGTCACCTGGACGCCGCGGGAGAAATTCGAGGGCTTCCATGAATGCCACAACATGCGTCAGCGCATCATTCGCTCCGACGGCGCTTGGGTCATCCCGTTCTGCTATACGGAGTCGGTCGACCTTCCTGAGGAGAAGCCGCAGCCGGCGTACGAATCGAACATCGCGCCTTGGCGGGCGTTCTACCAGAATCATCTGTATCGCAGCGGCGTGCTGATCAGCACAGACGGCGGCCTGACATTCTCGCGCCATGTCGCGCCGGGCCCGCGCAGCGAGCAATTTTTGTGGGAGCCAAACGTGATCGAGCTGTCGACCGGCGAGCTGGTCATGCTGATGCGCAACGAATACAATGGCTGGCTGTGGCGGTCCGTGTCGCGCGACGGCGGCGTCACGTGGAGCGAGGCCGAGCAGACCGATATTCCCGACGCGGCGGTGAAGATGCGGCTGCTGAAGCTGGCGGATGGCCGGATCGCGCTGTTCTGCCACCCGAACCCGGATATCGCAACCGATCCCGACTGGCTGAAGCACAGCTCTCGTACATATCGTTACCCGTTCGAGCTGTGGGTATCGTCCGACGATATGAACACCTGGTCGGTCAAAATCGACCTGCAGCACGTTCTGCCGCCGCGCCGCGAAATCCACCTGTACCACTATCCCGACGGCTATGTGGACGAGGAAGACAAGGCGATCTATATCGCCGTCGATTTGAACCGCAACGAGCTGATCGCGATTACAATTCCGTTCGGGGCGTTGGAGAGGTGGGGGTAAGGCCGGCGCATTAGAGGAGCTTGCCGTAGGGAGGCGTTTCAGTGACATTTGATCTTCCAATCTGTTAAAACCAGATTCCTTGATTTAAGATTCCAAGGTTGGAGTCAAATTTAAGGCGTATGCTTACGAAGTCGCTTTCCCTTGGAAAGCGTGGAGGCGACCGCACCGCTTTTATAGATACAAATGTCCCTCTCCGCTGCTGTGTGCTTCCTCTCAAAATTCACATTGACCTTGCCCTTGGGTGAAAGTATTAAAAGAAGAATTAAGTAAGACCCAATGGAGAGTCTTATTCGACCTGTTATTCTTTATCGCTACCCACGGCAGGGGAGTCATATTTCGGCTCCGCCGGAGTAGTAGGTTGCGGTTTCCAACGGATCCCTTTTCGTTTACAATGGAGCTACGCTAAATAAGGCAAGCCTCACACCAGGAAGGAGAGCAAGGATGCGTCACTCGCAAAAGCTACAGCGGCAAATGTCCGCCATGATGGCGCGCGCGGTGGCCGATTCGCGGCAGGGCACATATCAGAGATCGTTAGAGCCCGGTCCAAGACTAGCAATCGCTACAGCGCAGCGCCGGCAACCTCGCTGTAACGCAGTGGGTGCGGCAGCTTGTCGCTGCGGGCGGCACTGCGCAGGCTGCGAGAATGCGGGTTAGGAGGCCTTGGTCCTTTCAAGAGCGTGAGCGGGCGGTTCTTCGGAGCCGCCCTTTTGGTGTCGACCTCCCTACTGACAATCGGCAACGGGCTGAGACCCGGCATGGGCAGTCGGTTCGCTCGAAAACTCACACTCTCGCTTCCTCCAGAGTGGACTACGATTGGTATCTATAAGTGTCCGCAAATAATATACGCTGCCGAATTACTAGACCAATTGGCTAATGTAATAAAGAAGGACGATTGGGATGTGATTATTATCCCCGAATTAGGATCTGTAGGCATGGTTGCCGCAGCTGACAAAGGAGAACGAAACAATGAAAAAGTACATACTCTTCGATCATGATGGTGTTCTGGTTGACACTGAATTCTGGTATTACAAAGCGGGAGAACGCGCTCTGGCTGACATTGGATTTACCTTGGATAAAGATCAATACCTCCGCGACATGACCCAGTCATTGGGCACTTGGTCCCAAGCTAGGGCGGCAGGTATTGATGAACAGACCATCAGCAAGCAGCGTGAGGTCCGCAACGTCTATTATCAGGAATATCTAAGAACAGAAGCCATTGAGATTGAAGGCGTAGTTGAAACTCTAGCCGAACTGTCAAAGTACGTCCGCATGGCCATCGTGACGACTGCAAAACGTGCGGATTTTCAACTTATTCATGAAAAGCGCCAGATTAGACAATTTATGGAATTCGTCCTTGTTCGCGAAGACTACGAGCGCACCAAGCCGCACCCGGAACCATACCTGACCGGCCTAACACGCTTCGGAGCTACCAAAGAAGAGACCCTGGTTGTAGAGGATTCAAACAGAGGGTTGAACTCAGCCGTGGCGGCTGGTATCGACTGTGCTATTGTCCATAACGACTTCACAAAAACACATGACTTCTCACAGGCCAGCTATCGAATCAAGACTCTGATTGAACTAAAGGACATTATCCTGAATGTAACCTGAGAGAGCATTCAGGGTTGTGGTGCAAAGCTCTGATTCATGATAACATCATTGAAATGAAGTCGTGGGATGGAGCAACTTACTTTGGAAGCGAAATTGAATTTATTTAAATGGAAGCAATATTCAGTGGAAGTATTTATACAGAGCGGTTGATTCTATGGGGAAAACCATTGATTTCATGTTATCTGAAAAGCGGGATATGCAGGCAGCTAAGTGCTTCTTTACAAAGGCTTTGTCCTCTCCACATACTCAAATCCCAGGCGTAATCACCTTGGATAAAAATCCAGCGTATCCACCTGCCATACAAGAATTAATAAATGAGAAATCCTTTCCAAAAGAAACCTTGATTAGACAGACAAAGTATCTAAATAATATTGGAGCAAGATCACCGGTTCATAAAGAAAATTACAAAACCAATGCTTGGTTTCAAATCGTTTCTTACAGCGGATCAGACGTTAAAGGGAATTGAGGCTTTACATATGATAAGGAAAGGACAGGCCGATGATAATTCGACTGTCCTCACTGCTGTTGAATGGCTAAATAAGATATTTGGTTTAGTGGCATAGACAAAGTAAAGTTTATCGGGTAACTGCGAACTTTTTTAAATCCTTGCACCAGAACCGTCTATATGACCCAGCTTATATTAATAATTTTCCCCGCGATAATAGCGCTTCAGTTTTTCTTCCAAATGAACGAGCTGCGCTTCCTTCTCCTCAATATCTTTCAGCAGCTTTTGCTTTTGATCTTCTATCAGCTTGGTTCTCTCCGGCAGGGTTGAGGTTCCTTCGTTCACCTTATCATAATACTTTTTGATATCCTCCACACTCATCCCAGTTTCGCGAAGACATTTAATAAAAACTAGCCAGCTCAGATCATCATCCGTATAAAGACGGTTATTCTGCTCGCTTCGGGCAGCAGGTTTCAACAGTCCCTTTCTTTCGTAAAAGCGGATCGCTCCAATATTGATCCCGACTTCCTTCGCCACTTCTCCAATCGTTAACATACTAACCCTCTTTTTTTAAAAATTATTTGTTGACCTACACTAAGTGTAGCATAGTAACTTATAAATATCGTTAAAGAAAAATCAAATTAGGGAAAGAAGGATTCGCATGAAAAAGACAGCCTTTGTAACCGGAGCAAATAAAGGAATCGGAATTGAAATTGTTAAGCAGTTAAGCGAAGCAGGCTGGAAAGTCGTCCTTGGTGCACGCAGTGCCGAACGGGGTGAAGCAGCCGTTTCCGAATTAACTTCCAAGGGGTTAGACGTAGAATTTGTACAAATCGACATGAGCGATTTGAAAACCATCGAACAGGCAGCCGATACGCTCAACAAGAATTATCCTGACCTGAAGCTTCTGATCAATAACGCTGGTATGCCTGGCGCTTTCTCCCGTTCTTTTACGGATACCAAAGAGGAAGATCTGCGGAATGCCTTCGAAGTTAACTTTTTCGGGACCGTCCGTTTGAACCAGCGTTTGTTCCCGTTAATCAAAGATAACGAAGGCACAATCGTCAATGTATCGACCGACATGGCTTCTCTGGACCATATGCAAAATGCTGAATTTACTTTAAACGCATTCGATTATAACTCATCTAAAACGGCCAACAATGCCATGACACTTTCAATGGCTTATGAAGTCAAAAACAGCAGCGCTCAAGTATTTGCGGTAACGCCTGGATTCACCTCAACAGATCTTAACGGCAATGCCGCAGGCGGTAAATCGAAAGAAGCCGCCGCTGCGATTATAGTGGGTTATGCGACAGATGGCAAACGTCATAACGGCGAATTCTTGGATGAGAATGGTGTTTACTCCTGGTAACCCACAATTGCCGAAAGCAACTCTTGCCGCCCATATCGCGGACAAGAGTTTTTTGCGTACAAGATTCCAAGTAAAATAACGATCAAGCGCATTATGGTAACGAATGTGGCAGATGAAATGACGGTATCAGATTAAGCGGAGCTGCAGTGCAAAATTTACTTTGTACAGCCTTAAAACTCTTCTAAAACCTTAGATTTGTCACCATGGACCTTTTCCAGGTGATCCTCTCCCCAATAGCATAATTGGTCAAGCGCGGGCTTTAATCCCCAGCCGTAGGAAGTTAACTCATACTCCACTTTAGGTGGGATCTCTTTATAAACCTTTCGTGCAATAATCTCATCCTTTTCCAGGCCTCTTAGTTGAGTGGTCAGCATTTTTTGCGTAATGCCGGGCATTAACCGTCGAAGCTCAGACGTCCGTTTCCGTCCTGTCATCAAATGATAGATGATTAAAGGCTTCCATTTCCCCCCCATTACTTCTAATGCTGCCTCCACACCAACTTTATACTTCTTTTGAACGTTATTTTCCCTCTTTTCAGTCATCACTTAACCCTCCGTTAAAAGGCTGTATTTTTGTTAGGAACATAACATTCGTTCATTCATTCCGTTGTTCAGGTAAGTTTCTAGGGCATCTATATCTAGGGTACTTCTATGTTCCTATGGCACCTGTATCATCCTATAGAACTTGAAAGTGCGTACTTCCGGATTATTTTAATACTGTTTATAATAGCATCAGCCATTGATAATGGCTACAAGTTGGTTGTTGAGAGAGGTAGTGAAGATACAAGTATGAGAGTATTAATCGTTGTTTCGCACCCGAGAGAGGATTCTCTGACCTTTAAGGTTGCCGATCGTTTCGTACAAGGTCTTGCCGAGGCCGGCCACGACTATGAGATATTGGATTTACACCGGATTGGCTTTGACCCTGTTTTAAAAGGAGTAGATGAACCTGATTTGATAGCTGCGGAACAGTCCTTTTCTCCTGAGGTGGAATTGGAAATAAGGCGCATGAAGGAGCATGATGCCTTAGCATTTATTTTTCCAATTTGGTGGTGGCATTTGCCAGCCATGCTAAAAGGTTATATTGACCGTGTATGGAACAATGGGTTTGCATACGGTTCGAACCAGCTTCATCATCAGCATGTCTTGTGGATTGGTTTGGCGGGCGTTTCCAAAGAACAGATGAAAAAGCGTAACTATGATGAAATGATTACTCATTTGCTCAATGTGGGAATTGCAGATTATTGCGGTGTTTCCAATTCAAAGGTTAATTTTTTATACGAGACTTTGGATTCCAATCCCAAGCATTATGAGATGCTGCTTAACCAAGCTCATCACTTAGGTTTGAATTATGCCAAGGAACAGTAGCCTCAAGTTAACTCTGAACTCTATTGACTCTGTCCAAGGAAATCCGATCACCAATAAAGTGAATCTGAATCTTATTTTAACTTCAAATTAAATTGAGCATACTTTGTCAGCACCCCTGTTCCGAAACTATACGGTGAACTAGTAACAAGCGTTGTTATTGAATGCGAAGAAGTGCATTGTTCCGTCTTGAAATGGATTTTTGGGGATACCATGTCCAAGAGAGATTTCAACAGTGAGGAAATGGTTAGTACCTTGGGGAAGCGTATTGCATATTTACATCAGTTTTCGCGGAGTTTCAAACAAGGTTCAAGTTTTATAAGACCCGAATATGGGATAGTGTGGGTAAATAACATGTTGACCAAATTGCGATCAGGCAAAAAAATAGGTATTATCGCCACCGAGGAATTTCAAATTCTTGAAAATGCGAACATCAAGGGGAATTTCATTCATTGACTTCGGATTATCGGGTTTTGGATACTACGCATCAGATGTCGCTATGGGTGCCCTATTTACTAAAAATGAATTACGGGATGATCTGCTTTCCGGCTACACTAATATTATTTCCGGAAAAATAGACACCGCACAGTTAGAAGACCTGATGTTTTTGAATATATGCGAATACTACGCATTTCTGGTAAGTAGAAAAGAAAAGCATATGTGGGTACGTGAACATATACCAAGTCTGATTGAACTTTGTAAATCTTTGCTTAAAGGCAAAACGGTTTTTTATAATATCAATCAAGTAGGCTTAACAAACTAGAGAAGCCCATAATTACAGAAAACAATGTACGCAGCCGATCGGAAGCCTCTCTCCCTTATAACACTAACGAAGTTTTGATGCTTCATAAGGTGTTCCGCTAACGGAGAACGTTAACACAATAACACCAGGACGAGGCTGCCAGCACGATCGGCAGCTCTATTACGTTAACGGGCATTTTAGCGTAGTTTCATATTAATGAGTGGGAACAAATTTAGCAGCAAGAAGTAGTCCTCAACCAGATCTAGAAGTACCGCCGGAAGTGCTTCTGCGCGGCGCAACACGTCAATAACCTGCTTTGTCTTGATGATTCGCATCCGAAATCCCTCCTGAAAAAGAAAATGGCCCCTCTAAAAAGGGGTCTTGGTTCTGGATCAAGAATATGATGTATGTAAGAGATTGGGTTTAATTGGGTTAATTCCAGGGAATGCCAAGAGATCTTGAGAAAGTCAAAGGTTTTTAATCGGGATTATCGTTTTGCAATCCAAAACGAGGAGGTACTTTATGAGTTCCATTCTAAACGTTATTGAAAAGTTAAAGTTGAACGTCTTGAATGTAGAAGATGTTCCAGAGTCATTTAGTTCTGATGTATACAAACTTACTCTCGCTAACGGAGAAAAAGTGTATGTAAAAATTCCATTTAACAAAGATAAACTATATCGTGAATTTCAGATGCTTGAGACATTGAAGGACGTAATACCTGTTCCTAAAGTATTGGATTTTTGGGATGGGGATGAAATTACTACTGGAGCATTGCTTCTTTCGGCGATTCAAGGCATACCTTGTACAGAAGATATTGCTGAGAAACTATCTTTTCAAATTGGCGTGTTTCATGCGATGCTTCATGAGGTTAAAACTCCAGGTTACGGTTACCATGTGACTGATGGATTTAAGATTCTTGACCAAAATAATTGGAGACTACATATCAAAGGTAATTTTGAAAAGTGGAAAGAGCCTTGCAAAGAGATTCTCGATCCAGAGCTGTATGAAAGATGTATTCTTCACTTTGATGGCGTATTTTCAGCTTTACCAGAACCTGATGGGCCATGCATTGTTCATATGGATTTTAGACCTGGTAATATATTGGTAAATGATAACAAGGTTACTGGCATTATTGATTTCGAGAGTGCCCGTGGTGGATCCTCTGAAATAGACTTTACAAAAATCAATCGATATATTTGGGGAGTAAACCCGAGAACAAAGCTACCGTACATTGATGGGTATCGAACGATTCGCCCTATGGTGAATCTGGAGACAGTCTTACCATTCTATGATCTTTACGATGCTTTCAGTGCAGTTGTTTGGTGCAAAAACAGAGGTGTCGAAAAAAACCAGTCTTTTCTTCAGGAAAATATTTCCACTTTACAGAAATCAGTGGGGATTGAGCAGACACGTTATTAGATGTTCGATAAGATGCAATTAGAAAAGCCATCCGACAGGATGGCTTTCTTCAAAAACTTGCCGTTACAGACAGCGCGGAGAACCTTATCATAAATAACCGTTACGCTAACAGCGAACGTTAGCACAATAACACCAGGACGAGGCTGCCAGCACGATCGGCAGCTCTATTACGTTAACGGGCATTTTTATTGAAGGGAAACAGATAATGATATAATTATCCTATAAAAGGAATTGAAGGGAGACTATATATGATTTTAAAGGATTTAACTAGTGTTAAAAAACTTTGGATTCCAATAGGTATTATTCTTGTTACCTTGATTTCATTCGTCTCTTTCGCTTACTTGTTACCAGTTAAAAAAACGGTGCACGAAACGAGTTCAGTTCCTTGGGAAGGTGGTAAATGGAGAACCTCTACTCCCGAAGAGCAAGGTATTCATTCTGCTGAGTTGGCTGATGTCCTCAAAATCGTCCAGATTCAGCATACCAATATTCACTCCTTACTTATCGTGCGGAATGGTTTCCTTGTACTTAGTACCTATTTTGCTCCTTACCAAGAAGGTGATGGCGTATTTTATCAAGTCCATTCCGTGACGAAAAGTATTACTTCAGCAT
>NZ_MRTH01000059.1 GCF_001956045.1 Paenibacillus sp. FSL H7-0331
TTTCACCGTCACTTTTAGGTTGTAGTTCTTTATTCGACGATGTGGAAATGAATTCCTTTAGTTCAACTTATATAGATGATATTGTTCACGAAAGAGCAGAACGCTACAGCAACAACATAGAGAAAAATCAAGAGATCATAAACCTAGTTAATTCCGATAGCCCTGATACAAGCGTAAAGGGCTTGCTATACCTAGCATTAAGTGCAGATGATGGAGAGTTTGTACAAGAACTGATTGTCCGATACACTCAGCATAAAAATGAAAATATAAGAGGAATAGCAATTCTTTGCTTTGGTCATATAGCAAGAATACATGGAGAGTTAATAAGGAACTGATTATTTCACTTATCAATGATGCATTAAATGATGAGAATTCGTTTGTTAGAAGGCATGCTAATTCAGCTTTAGATGATATAAATATGTTTTGTAAGTAACAAGACCTCAAAGACTATTCTCTGAGGTTTTTTTGTTATGGGGGTGGGTGCCGGTCAAGGTATTATCAGACCCATTTATTTTTTTATTTTAATTTCACACAGCATCCTTGCCGCAATAATCGTACCGCTAGCCCTATTCACACTTGTTTGGGGATGGACGAATCAAATTCAAAAGCATCGGCGCATTGCTCGATGGACAATTCCTATTTGGCTATATGTCAGTTTTACTGGAGTAGTAGTGTTTTTAATGATGGAACCATATTACTGAACAAACTCGCTCATTGAGGGGAATACTAATTCGAATAATTCTGATATAAACCGGCAAAGCCCACGAGAAATCGTGGGCTTTTTTTCTTTTTTTACGGAACTATAATTGCCATGCCTGGTTGTTATTTGAGCTCATTACACAACCACAGCGTCTAATGTATCCCTCAATAGGCGCGGCGAGAATGTCTGTCTGGTTCAGCCTCGGAGGGTTTACCTTGTATTATTTTTGCCTTATCTTTTGATATTTGGAATAACAACTCAGATGAAGCGAAAGGGTTCTTCTTTAATTTTCTTCTACCAATAGACCAAACTGCAATATGGATATTGCTCGTTGGAATAGGAATTATTTTGTGTGCTCGCCAAAAACTTCAAGTTAAAGAAGAGGAAAAAGACGAGCTCAAGCAACAAATGAGAAGCCGTATGAAAATGATCGTCATGGCAAATTAGGAGCTAAGTAAATACCGCATGCGGGATTTACTAGTGGATCTTTTCAAAACCTTTGTATTATCTCAACCGTATGTGCTTGGCGTATAATTATATGAGTATACTGTGGTCAATATATCAGGTACAGGGGCAGTTAAACTCAACTTTGTCGACGGATACATACGGGAGCTCATCGATATTAACGCTTCTCAGCAGCTCTACTATTCTTATGACATTCAGATGATGAGGGAGTTTCAAGAGGCACGAGAGGCACTTCAAGTTAATGTCGAAGAACGTGAGCAAATTGATCCTGATCGAATGATCAAATTTATCCAAAAGTATCATCATTCTCTGTCCGTCAAAACTGAGCTAAGCATTACTGAAGAAGAAGCAAAAAAGTACGCATTTGTCACTCTGGCGATTTATATTTTAGAGGACGCTTACGTTTTGTCCATGAGTTCTCATAACCTCCGTATTGATTCCCTTGATTATCTGAGTACGTGAAACCAAACGGGCGACTGGTGACTATCGCCGGCCAACCGAATGAAAAGCGGGTAAAAGAGCAGGGCATTACGGCCATTTCATACATTGGATCTCCAAGCACGGACCAGTTAGGGGCTATAGCTAAGTTGGTCTCGGAAGGGAAAGTAGATGTTAAGATTACAGAAACTTTCCCAATGACACTAGAAGGCGTGCGAATGCGCATGGGCTGGGCGAAACGGGGCACGCAAGGGGGAAAATCATCGTTAAGGCAAAATGAATTGTGCGTAATAGCGTGAACTGAGGTCACTTGTTTCAGGTTCTTCAGGCTCGACCGATTTGGATCACGAAAGGATGTCGGCAATAAGGACTCACGTGCATGCGTGAGTCCCTTTCTGTCATTTCTACTATAATTTACAATCGATTAACCATAATTGCTCTTGCGCATACGGGCTGTGAAAATTGTGTAAGGAGTATAAATCCACCTACATCAAGCGTCATACCGCAGGCCAGTGTCAGACTTAATTCAATCCGTCCCCTTAGTTATACATAGTGATGAGAAAATAATGTTATCGAGGATTGTCTGCCTCTTTACCGGGCACCTGATAAAGAGGCAGACAATCCTCGATGATAAGTTACAGACTCGGCTTGCCGCCACGGCTTCGATGCTGTCCTGCCACATCGACAAAAAGAGCAAGTCCAGAGAACGACTAGCCGGCGATTGCCGTCGTTCGCCCTCCAAAGCACTATCGTCGAGCAGATGGTTTCTCATAGCTTTGCAAGCCGGCGTTGCGCAAAGTTCTTCCGACATAGCCCAACTCTCGACGTGCAGCGGCATCGTTGACTGTGAACTCGCGCCCGATCATGCGTATCATCGAGCGTGAGATCGGCGGATCGCCCTCTTTCCGCGTGACGGCCCAGATAGTGTCGAGCAGCCGGCCAATGGCAGAGGCAAGCCAGTAGGGCATCGAACGCAGCTTATCGATGGACAGGCCCTGCAAGTTCGCGAGCGAGGAGACGAACTCACTGAAAGTCTGCCCTTCCTGGTCTTTGATGAAGAAGGCATGACCGCCTTCTCCGCGTTCAAGAGTACATTGTATGGCTTCGACCACATTGTCCACGTGGCAGGTTGCAAAAGCGTAGTCGCCGCGGTCGATGAATGCGAACTGTCCAGATCTGACTGCTTCGGGAAGCGCTCGACTAAACGGATCACCAGGCCCCCAGATAGCCGGTGGGCGGAGTGCGATGGTGCGAAAGCCGGGTTTGTTGGCTGCCAGAACCAATGGCTCGGCCCGTGCCTTGCTCGCCAGGTAGGCGGAGAAGTGGTTCGGGAAAGTTGGCGCGCTTTCATCGGCGTCGCGGATGGGCGTACCGCCATTATCCATGAGGATCCCCGCCGCGCTGATGTAGACGAATGTCTTCGCACCGACGGACTCAGCTGCCTTCAACAAGGCTACGGTGCCATCGACGTTGGTACGGAAGAAGGGTTCGCGAGGCCCTGAGAAGCGGAACAGGGCGGCCGCGTGCACAACCGCATCAATCACCGGCAATATGAGTGGCGTGTTGCTTTCGAGATCGGCATCGACTGGCGTCGCACCCATGGACTTGAGTTTGGCGTGAGATGATGTGGAGCGTGTGAGAGCGAAAATCTCGTGACCGTCCTCCACTAGCTTCGTGATCAGTCGGCCGCCGAGCAGACCGGTGCCTCCCGTGACGAGAATTTTCATTGTGTTCGTCCTTTCTGTTCGGGATTTAGGATGGACCGTATGGCGCCCTCGCGGATTTGCTCCAGGACCTCAGAAGTGGGTGGCACCACCTTGCGTAGCCGAGCTGTGACGTGAAGTAGGGATGCAGCATTCGCAGACGCCCACATGAGATCGGCAGCCACCTCCACCGTCGGCCTGAGCCGGCCTTCAGCGGCGATGGCCGCGATGCGTTGGATCAGGAGCGCAAAGGCCTGCTCGGCGGCGGGAATTTCAGCGTCGTCGAGAACGCGTCTCATCATCACCGCGTAGAGCCGTGGACGAGCCGCCGCGAAGCGCACGTAATCGTCCCAGCCCTCGCGTAGCGCCATCACCGGATCGGAGGATTGGGTGGCAGTCCTTTTGCTTTCAAGAAACTGTGCAAATGCTTCCGTAATGGCGGCGCTCAGAAGCCCGTCGGCGCTGCCGAAGTGATGGTACAGCGTCGGTGCGGTCACCTTCGCAATTGCGCAGACGGAGCGTGTCGAGAACTGTGCCTCGCCCTCTTCCTCGAGAACTTGTAAAGCCGCATTGAGCAGAGTGTCGTGTGTATTCATGTGAACAATATAGCACAGCTATATTGGTTTGTCTATAGCGATGCTATATTGGTGTCGATACCCTCCTGACATCCGATAAAACCCCAGTTCCCGACGCGACTGCATCCGTTTCCCGCACGAACGCTGGAAATTCCTCTAGATTCAGATGGTTATGGCAAACACAGAGTGCTCATTCTTGTCGAGCGCTCCCGCCATCAAAGTCTGGCACAGTATGGCATGCCGAAGGTGGTTGGCCCGTAGAAGCGGCGTACTCTATGCGGCATGCTGGTGGCCGACATCTTCCTGCAGCGGTGAAATAATCGTTGCCACGATTTTCCCACCTATACCGGGAATGGATTCGATAATCTGATACTCTTCAATCTCAACAGCGAGTGCAGCTATCTCACTTTCGATGGCGGATAGATGCTCTTTATATTGAAGAAGCAGGGTACGCTAGCTTAAAAAAAGACGTAGCTGCCAACATGGAGCGGCAACGCGTTACGCTAGCGAACCGTATAGCGCAGTGACTACGCAGACATAGAAAAATTATGAACGTTGAAGGTAATGAAGAAGAAATCGATAATATGATTGAACTTCTCAAGTATAGCGTCCCACATCCTGAAGTTAGTGATTAATTTACTGGAATGAAAATGAACTGATAGCAGAGCAAGTCGTTGAACAAGCACTAAGTTATAAGCCCACTCAGCTATAAACATTGAGCATGGCTGATAGTAACAACAGATGTGTCGGTTGACAAGAATATAGTCCGATTAAGATCCGCGTAAATAGCCGATTTTTTATTTTATCGGATCATATTCTTGTCATTTTTCAGTGTCAAGAATGTGATCCGATTGCCGAACTATGCCAAGAATATAGTCCGATTGCCGATAATTCCAGAGGATCAGTGCTAAGCAAGATCATGTAATGTCATCCATACGATAGCCAGTGCCCCAAACGGTTCGAATCATAGAAGCGGCAGTTGGTGATACTTTGTGCATCTTGTCCCTTAATCGCTTCACATGTGTATCGACCGTTCGATGATCCCCATACTCCTCATAGTTCCAAATCTCCATTAGCAGCAGCTCTCGTGTACATATTTTTCCTATATGGAGTGAAAAATATCGCAGCAGTTCGTATTCTTTCAATGTGAGATAAATTTCTTCGCCTTCTACGAGTACCCGACGTGCATGGTGATCGATGATGAGATTAGTAAAGACGATCTGGCCACTGGGGATGGGAGCGGGAATCCAAAATTGTTCTGGAATCGTTCGTTTCAAAATAGCTTTGGCTCGGAGAAGCAATTCCCTGGGGCTAAACGGTTTGCAAACATAATCATCTGCACCAGCTTGGAAGCCTAGAATGCGATCTGCCTCATCACTTCTTGCTGTCAGTAGGATGATGGGAGTATTTTTGATACTCTTCAACATTTGGCAGACCTCTAAGCCGCTAAGACCAGGCATCAACCAGTCCATAATAATGAGATCATAGTCGGTATCTATTGCCATCATCAACGCTTG
Source organism: Paenibacillus sp. FSL H7-0331 (assembly GCF_001956045.1). The sequence continues at coordinate 5,399 of NZ_MRTH01000059.1, forward strand.
CTCTCCATTATCTGTTTCTTCAACGATTGCTTGTTCTAGCTCCATGTACATACGAATTAATTTACGTATCCGTTCTTCATCATCGGCAATCAGTACCTTATAGGTCAATTGTGTCATCCTTTTCACCTCACGATGGGATTTATTTTATCCTGAACATAGATGTTTCACATGACTCAAACGAGTTACTTCTTAGTCGAAAGTTTGAACAAAGGGTGGAAGCTTTGTGAACAGTACCAATTGTTCACTCAGATTTCGCAATCATAGCACTAAGGAGTCATTTTGATTAAAACTGAACCGCTTATAATCAACCTTGTCGAATTACGGCACAGGTTGATTTTTTTATAAGGGGTGGGAGAAATGAATTTTCCGACGATTGATTTTGGATGGCTGGGTAATGGAAACCTGATCGGGATGATGGCTGTGCTTCACGTTATGATTAATCATGCCGTTGCAATTGGCGGATCGATCCTGATGGTCTCGATTGAATTTGTTGCAGTTAAGAGAGGCAACGAACGGCTGGAGGCTTTTGCAAGAAGACTGAGTAAATGGATTTTGATTATTACGACAACGGCTGGTGCAATGACAGGCGTGGGCATATGGTTTACTACAACCATCATCGAGCCTGATGCCATTGGAGCATTGATTCGCATTTTCCATTGGGCTTGGTTTACGGAATGGCTGGTTTTTGTTTCCGAGGTTGTTCTTATTTTGATGTATTTTTATACATGGGATCGTTGGAGTGGGGAGAAGAAAAAGCTGCATTTACGCACAGGGGTTGCCTTATGTATCATGTCATGGCTTACTCTTGTCCTCATTACAGGGATTTTGGCTGCGCAGATTAACCCTGGCGATTGGGCTCAAACCTTATCATTTTGGAGTGCCTTCTTTAATCCGACCTGGGTACCCTCGACTTTATTTCGGACTTTTGCTGCGATTACATTGGGTGTGGCGCTGCTTACACCTCTAACCCGGTGGTTTGTCAAGCAAGAGCAGGATCGTCATATCGCGTTGAAAATCTATGGGAAATGGTTGATCTTGTCTGTTCCGCTGATGCTGATATTTGGTATCTGGTATTTGAACAGCCTGCCTGAAAAGGCTAAGGATCTGGTGGTATGGGGCTCTGGACTCAGCGATATCACCTTTAATTTCATCAACCTGCTGGGCCTGCTGCTGATATTTTTTCTCGGTGTTCTTTTGCTCGAAGGAAAATCCAAAATGTCTGTGGCTCTAACGGTTTTCACGGCGCTGTTCTCGCTAATGCTTCTGGCTGAATTCGAAATTGTCAGGGAAAATATCCGCAAGCCTTATGTGATTTATAATTACATGTATGCCAATGGGATATTAAAATCGGAGGTTGAGACTCTCAAGAAAGAAGGCGTGTTGAAGAACTCCGCTTTTTCAAAGGTAAAGGAAGTTACGGAAAATAATAAAATTCAGGCAGGAGAAGAGCTGTTTCGTATGCAGTGTATTGTATGTCACAGTATCGATGGCGTACGCCGTTCTCGTGCCATGACAGTTAGGGCTAAAGGATGGAGCGAGGATGCGCTTGCCGCATTTATACCGCACTTGAGCGAGGTTCGTCCGGTGATGCCGCCTTTTGCAGGGAATGAAGCAGAAGCAAAAGCTCTAGCTGCCTATATCCATAAAATGGTATCCGAAAGCAATAAAGATAAAGAAGGAGGGAAGTAGTGATGAATACTCATGCATGGATAAATGCCAAATCCCCAGTTCCTAATGATCTTGGACTTGCGCTGCCGGGGGATCTTCCTTTATTTGAAGTCTTGATCGTGGTCGGATTCATTCTTCATATTATTTTTGTTAATATCATGGTTGCAGGTACGGTATCTGCTGTGTTCAATGAAGTGAAAGGAATCCTCAGGAAAAATATAGTATACGATAAATTGGCGTCTAAACTGGCTACCCAAATTTCGATTTTCAAAAGTTTGGCAGTGGTTCTCGGAGTTGCTCCACTCTTGATTATAAGTACCATCTATACCCAATTCTTTTACCCGTCTACGATATTGATCGGTAAAATGTGGCTGGCGCTTATTCCGCTGCTTATCATTGCTTTTCTTTCTCTCTATGTGTATAAATTCACCTGGGAGCGTTGGAGAAATCGCAAAAAATTACATCTGGCCTTCGGTCTGCTTGGCATGATCATACTATTATTTGTGCCACTGCTGTTCATCACCAATGTGGCGTCGATGCTGCAGCCTGAGCTGTGGAGTCAGTCGCGCGGCTTCTGGAGCTCCTTGTTTACGATCCCGACAATTTGGCAGCGGTATTTGCATTTTATCGCGGCAAGCTTCGCGGTTATGGGGATGTTCATGTATGGCTGGGGAAGCAGAAAACTGGCTAAGGACCATAATCCCGTCTGGTTTGAATACGCCTTGTACGGCAAAAAGATGGCTGCGCTGTTTACAATGCTGCAATTGGCTGCAGGTCCGCTGCTCCTGCTCAGTATGGACAAGCATGTCCGTAGTATGTTCTTGGGTGGCTCCTTATTTCATACCTGTCTACTGCTGCTGGCCATACTGCTAGCTATGGTTCTATGCTGGCTGCTACTGAAGCTGATCAAAAAGGATAACAAAAGAGTATTCCTTACGTCGCTAACGGTTCTTCTAATCGTAGTTTCATTAATGAGTTGGATCCGACATGAGGTCAGGGAGCTGTATTTGGCTCCGTATATGGAGGCAGCACCGCGTACACTCAGCAAGTGAGCGGGCATGATCATGCTTTTACAGGTAAATTAGACAAAGTGAAATTAGAAAGGACTTGAAATAAATAGGAAAAAATCCTTACCCCTTTGCCGATAGTAACGATTGTGTTAGGAATGGTTGTGACGGGTGTGGTGATCTTTTTAAATTGCCCCTTTCAATAGAAAACGAAGGTTACCAAATTGCTACAATTCACGTGGAATCTGATGGTTTTGGTCCTAAAGATATTGAAATCAAAGCTGGAGTTCCGACGAAGAAAATTAATTTCAAAAAACAAACAGGCTTTACTTGCATCAGAAGTATTCAATCTCAGGAATTGGGAATAGATCTATATTTTAAGAAGGGTGATAACTTCGTTACCTTAGAGGACTTAAAACCCGGAACCTACAAATTTCACTGTGGAATGTATATGTATTACGGAACAATTACCGTCGTATGATCACATCATTAGCCCTTTTGAGTCATTCTGATCTTACTTATGCATTCATAGAATGAAGGGACAAGCGAAATCTGAATATGCGAATCCATTACATGTGGTGAACATTGTATGGAAATTTAGCGTTTTAATTAGGGAGGGAAGAGATCTTGACTATATCTGCTAATTCTCTAGTGATGGTTGCCCTCTCAGGGTTTATGGGTGCACCCCATTGTCTCATCATGTGCGGTGGTATCGTTTCTTCATTTGCTCTTAATGCAAAAGGCTCCCCTATGAAGTCGGTGTTGGCCTACAATGCCGGAAGAGTCACGACTTACGCGCTGATAGGGTGTGGAATGGGTTTGGCTGGCTCTTTCGTGAATATTGCCGGACAATTCGTCGGCATTCAGGGTATCGCGAGCATGCTCGGTGGAATACTTATTTTGCTGTGGACTTTCCGACGCTACACGCTGTTTACTCATCCCAAAAACTTGCCAGGACAGACTTACTTCCAAGAAAAGATAGCAAGACTGCGCCTGCGCTATGAGCTTTCTGCTGTATTTCTCACTGGCCTGATGCTTGGATTCCTTCCATGTGGTTTAACCTACGCCATGCAAATGAACGCAGCAGCCTCCGGTTCATGGATAGATGGCTTTATTATCATGCTTGTTTTTGGTTTGTCTACCTTTCCCATATTGCTGCTAACAGCTATTTCAGCTGGCAGTATTCGCAAGAAGTGGCGGAAAAGCATGGGAAAGGCTGGTCTTTTCCTCGCTTTTCTCATGGGTTTCCTGTCGTTAATGAAAGGTATCAGTGCGAATGGCTGGATTCCTTCTGTGCATCCATGGATATGGTAATAAATGTTAAATAAACTCAATTGACTATGAAGGGGTAAATCACACGCCTTGTTTTGTAATCGGTTTGAAGGTGTGCTTCAGCCTGCCATTCTCCACGCATAACAGGAATCCCGACTGCGACATACGATCCGGGCTTCGTCTCAGTGACCTTCGCCGGAAATGATCCACAAAACATACCGGGCATGGACAGCACGACCTCCAGGCTCGCCCCGATGACCGGTTCTCCCGACATATGTGAAATAGTTAAGGTAAAGGCACTTTCTTTCATGGTATGAGCAGAAGCCTGCTCCGGAGCAATGTCCATTCGGATGAATTCGTCTTGATATGTGTCTTTTGCAGTGGCCACGTCACGTCCAGATTGATACAGCATAACAGCAATAACCACACAAATAAGCAAGACTACGACTAAAGCTTTGTTCATTTTAACCCTTCTTTCCAATGTGCTGTTCTTTCATACCTATGAGGTGAACAATAAGAACATACAAGATAATGGTTACATTAATTCACTAATATTCGTTAGAATAGCTCTTTGTAATCATATAAAATGAGGGTTTAAGAGCAGGCCCCATGAAGAGTGTTCAATTTTCACAGTTTAGATTTATTTATGCAGGCATATAGCACTTTATAGTCATACTCCTACTTTTCAATTTCTAGTAAAGTAATATTCGAGTGATTAAACTTTTGAAAAAGTAGCGTAGGGAGTGAACTGGGGTTATCGAGATTGAACATTTTCATGCAGGTTATGGTACGAAGATGATTTTGGAGCAGCTGCAATTTCAAGCCTATGCAGGCGACATGGTGGCGCTATTAGGCGCAAACGGGGCAGGGAAAACGACGTTTTTTCGTTCGCTCATGCAGCTTCTTCCGGTACAAACTGGCATTATCCGTATTTTGGGTCGCGAAATCCATATCAGGAGAAAGGGCAATTTCCAATTTCGGTGATTGAGGCCGTACTGCTTGGAAGATGGGGAACCTCATTCGCTTACGGGCATCGCCCAGACTCAAGAAGACATGAATTTAACCTCGAGCATGCTTGAAACCGTAGTCCAGAGGAGCTGACTCCGACAAAGGTAGCAGAGCTAGCTGCGCTCAAACCGGATCTGATTGTTGACAACCTGCATATGCCACAAGGTCAGGGAATTGCTGACATTGCTATAAGCACAAGAGTTGAGCTGCGTACTTACCCTGATACCTCGCAAAAAACACTGCAGGATATCTGGAAGGAAAACGCCAAAAAACTGGGTATTATCGTGCCATAGGCAATTTCAAAGCGTATTCTTACCGGTTGAACTGGGTTAAAAATAGGCTTTAAAGTGATAATGCCCGGTGTATAGCACTTTAGAGCCATAGGAAGGATGGTGTAAAACGTGTAAAATAAACCATGGTCATAATGATCAACCAAAAGGAGATCAGATTCACATGGATATTAGGCAGTTGTTGGAAACCTATGGATTTCGTGCTATGTTCAGCCCGGAGTTATTTATTATCATGGTAATTCTGGTTACCTTTTATTTACGATTCTTAGGTAATCAAGTGGGCTTCAAAAGTCGGTTGAGCTTTTTGTCCGGGCTTTTTTGCTTTTATTTCGCTCTTGGCGGACCGCTTAATTTGTTGGGTCATTTTTGGTTTAGCAGCCATATGCTGCAACAGTCTGTTTTATATCTAATCGTCCCGCCTCTGTTGTATAGAGGTTTACCCAAGCATGTCTTTGCCAAATTAACCGAACCCATCGTGTTGCGTCGAATTATTGGCTTTTTCAGTCATCCGATTATTGCGATTATCTTGTTTAACGGTTCTTTCTCGCTTTACCATATTCCGATCATCTTTGATGCCACGATGTCCAACTATGCTCTCCATAATGTGCTGCATCTGCTTATTTTCTTTTCATCCTTTTGCATGTGGTGGTCAGTGTTTTGTCCTGAGGGAGTTATCAACTCCATGAGCAATCTCAAGAAAATGGGGTATATTTTCATAAATGGTTTTTTGCTGACACCCGCCTGTGCATTAATTATTTTTGCCGATGAGCTGATTTATTCTACCTATACAGGGTCCTCGCACTTGCTGTGTCTTCCCTTCTACTCATTAGTCGTGGAAAAGCCCATTGTAAATATTTCTTGGCTGACCCCACTTATGGATCAACAGCTTGGTGGTGTCGTCATGAAAATTATTCAGGAATTGGTTTACGGATGTATATTAGGCTACGTATTTTATGGATGGTACGCTCAGGAAAAAGACAAGGAAGAGGGCCAGGACGATTCTCTGCTGGAGCCAAGTGCTTAAGGTGCGTTTATTAGGAACGGTAGTTGAACTATTGTGATTTATTGATGCTATTATACGAGGAGCTGAACCTATGATTATTGAAGATGCAGGCGTAAAAGGTATTCAAAGCGACCTCGCTTATTTGGATGAAGTTACGACTAGTCTCGGATTTATTCGCTGGCAGTGGGAGTACACTCGAGCGACCTACGATTGTAAGCTGGAGGAGAAAGCCGTGGATGGCGCTTATTTTTTGAGATTGAATACAAGGGCGATTGAGGGCAAGCTGGAATCACCCTATGCGATCTTGGTATTGGAAGATGCCTATATCGGAAAAACGGTTTTTCCTCATGGACTTGATTACCAATCACCGATACCTGAATCTATCCTCAAGATGTCCAGACGCAAATTATATGAGCTTTATAAGCTGTTAAAGACGGAACAGCATGTTGCGGAAATGATGACGACGGATTATGTTACCGTGACACGAGATGCAACACTATTTGATGCAGCCCACAAGATGAAAGAGTATCATACAGGCTTTATTCCGGTCGTGGATGGAAAGGAATGGGTAGGTGTGGTGACTGAACGTGATTTGGCAATTCATGGTTATGCGGAGCAGCAATCGGGGATGATCACAGTAGAAGCAATTATTTCAAAAAAAGTGAGAAGTGTGCAGCCGAATTTCCCCCTGGAAGAAGCCATTAAGCTCATGGTGAAAGAACACTTGCGCGGACTCCCCGTTGTCGAAAATGGTGAGCTTTTGGGGATCATAACGCTTGATGATTTATCTGCAAGGAATCATTTTGATTATGAGCTTGGTGAAGCGTTAGGACAGCATGCACCCTATGCTCGAAACTAAGGTGCAACGATATACAATAGCTCTCTAGAAATTAAAAGCAAAAAGCCGGATAAACGAACTCATCATCGTTTATCCGACTTTTTGCAATCGAGTTCAAGCTATTTAGATGCTGGATCGGCTATTTGTCGGATCGATTTTAATATTTCCTGATTGTCCATCTGATCTCCCATTGCAAATATTTTGCGAATTTTACCACTGCCATCAATTAAAAATAGAGAGGTTACCGTATGAACAAACTGGCCATCGGGCATTTTTTGTACAAGCACGCCAAAGCTTTTGGCAACCTCCGCCGTCTCGGCTTCTGTTCCGGTCAGTAAGGTCCAACCGCTATAATCGATTCGCATGCGGTCTCCGTACTTCTTAAACACTTCGGGTGTATCCTTGAGAGGGTCGAAGGTGACGGACAAGAATTGCACTTGACTTCCCCACTGGCTGCTTTTTTTGAGCTCATCCTGAAGCTTTACCATATTGAAAGTCGTCATAGGACAAATATCCGGACAGCTGGTGAACATGAACTCCACTAATCGAACCTTTCCGTTGGAATCGCTTAATTGAACGTTTTTCCCCTCCAGGTCGTTCAATGTAAAATTGGGGGCCTGCTTGAGTACAGGCAGGGTCGGACTTTGATTGATCCAAAAAAATACGGAGACGACCAGACCAGCGAACAGAAGCGTGACAAACATTTTAAAGCCATACTTTTCAAAAAATACTTTCATGAGCTTCCTCTTTTCTTCAGTCATATAGGTAGATCCTTGAAATGCTCTCATTATAGCATGAGGGGTGCGCCTCAACCCATGACTCCAAAGGGCTAGATGATCGGCAGAGAGCTGACGTTTTTGCTTCATAGTCCACACTTTTGTCAAAATTCATGGAAACTTGACTCTTTGTAGTCATTTTATTCATGGGTGTACTGGCTATAATAAAGAGAAGAGAGTGAAGAATGACAGAACATAAGGGAGGATGGTTATCTTGAATAGCATGAGCTTACAGAATGCTCAGCAGAAGCCTGCCCGAAGGGCAAGGCAGAGCCATCGAAATACAGAGGGCATCAAAAAATTCAGTGAACAAAAAACCTTACTGGCCTTTCAAAAGGCTGAGGCTGCGATTGATCGGTTAGTTCAGGAAAAAGAAACCGTAAACTTTAATACCGTTTCGATTGAAGCAGGCGTGTCCAAACCTTTTTTATACACACATACAGAGCTTAGACATAGAATCGAAAGTCTTCGCTGGCAGACGGAAGAGCAGGAGAAAGAGGGGACACTGTATAAGAGCTTAAAGCAAGAAAATGAACGGCTCTGGAAGGAAATACAGAAGCTAAGGGAACTATTGCTCTGTTCATCAAATAGTGTTATTTCTTAATCTTGGATAAATAATAGCATTCAAAAAAAGGCTGTTGGTTTAAACCTCAGCCTTTTCTTGTCGGGTAGGAGCGTCTTATTGAAGCTGAGCTCTTCACCTGCAGTAAGGTGACTGCCTTATGAATTTGTCCAAATCGTGACTGGTGTTGATCATTTACATAAAAAAAGACTGCCTGTGTCTTCAGCAGTCCAGGAATACCTTATTTCTTCTCTGCTAACCAGCGAGCAAGATTAGCGATATCGTCATCCTTCAGTGAACTTTTAAATGCTGGCATACCGCCTTTTCCGTTCTGCACCAATTTATAGAGCTGTTGATCCGTTAGCTTGCCGCCCACCTTTTGCAAATTAGGTCCTACTTTTCCTTCCAAATCGGTTCCATGACAGGCAATGCATGACTGCTTGTAAATAGTCTCGGCCGCTTGTGCGTTGAGTGGAGCTTCCGGCATCTTGGGAGCGGCAGCCTCTTGCTTGGCTTCCCCTTGACGATTATTAATCTCCGAGAACAGCACACCTACACCCAATAAACAAGCAATTCCTAAAATCGCTGCCATTGTCCATTTATACATGTTTGACGCCTCCTTAGGACAAGTTTTTCACGGGTATTTTAGCATGTCTTTGAAATGCTTGTATATAGCACTTTGTAGTCATATGGGGCTGAAAAGCCCAACCTACATGCTGCCAAATGACTCTTTCGGGTCATAGGTTTTTAAGGAAAAATATGTTTAGATGAATAAATGAGGTAGATACGAGCTCCTGCCATCTTATTCGGGTAGGTATAGAGATTTGCTCCGCAAAATTTTCAGGAGGTCTGCATATGTTGTACAAAAACATCAAGAGCTTAATTTTAATTATACCCACATTGACGATTGGGTTATGGGAATACATCCGTCACGCGTATCTTCTTCCCTATATATCCATGGAGCTTGGAAACTGGCTGGCTCCACTGATCGTATTTTTAGTGACCATGACCCTACTCCGACAGCTTTTCCTCATGATGGAATTTTTGCAAGAGCAGCTGCAGCAGGAGCAGGCAGCTAAGGCAGCTCTGGAAGAACGCGAGCAAATTGCCAAGGAACTGCACGATGGGATAGCACAGTCGTTATTTTTACTTACCGTCAAAGTTGACCGGTTGGAGCAGGACGATACTAAGGATCGACAGGAGCCTTACCAGAGCTTTCGAAAAACGGTGCATCAGATCAATGAATATGTGCGCCAAGCGATAGCCAATTTACGTTATCCACCCGTACTGAAATCGTTGCCTTGGATGGAATCGCTTCACAACCTGGTGAAGGAATTCAAGAACGACACGAGCGTTACGGCTAAGCTGGATTGGCGTCTTCATGACGAAAAGCTTTCCTTGAAGGAAAAAGTGGAGCTTTATGCAACACTGAGGGAGGCATTGATCAATGTATACAAACATGCAAATGCCAAGCAGGCTTGGATCACAGGGGAAGAAAAGCCAGGGGGATGGACCTGTAGAGTCAAAGACGATGGACAAGGCTTTGTCCCGGACAGCCCAGATACCTCGAAAGGCTTCGGACTTACCATCATGAAGGAACGGGCACAGGAAATGGGCTGGTACTTGGAATTTAAACAGGAGCATGGCTTTACTATTATGGAAGTAGGAAAGAGGGAGGCTCTATGACACAGCCGATTCGCATTATGCTGGTGGATGACCATAAACATGCACGGCAGGCTATGCGGGAGATCATTCAAGTGGATCCCAAATTTGATATTGTCTGTGAGGCCAACAATGGAGAGGAAGCGGTAGCGCTTGCCGAAACCTGGATGCCGGATCTGATTTTGATGGATATTAATATGCCCAAGCTGGGCGGTCTTGGAGCGACCAAGCTGATTAAAGAAAAATTTCCGTATGTGAAAATCGTGATGGTCACGGTTTCGGATGACATTACTGATTTATTCGAGGCCATAAAAAAAGGAGCTCAGGGCTATTTATTAAAAAATTTGAATCCGGCCTCTTGGCATGAATATCTGCATGCTGTCGTTATTGATGAAGCCCCGATGTCTCGAGAAGTGGCGCTTCGGCTGCTTAAAGAGTTCTCTAACATCAAGGATATGATCCCAGAGAAATCTCCTCTTACCGGGCGCGAAAAGGAAATCCTCGAATATGTAGCCAGAGGGAGCAGCAATCGGGACATCTCCGTGTCTTTGGGCATATCGGAGCATACTGTCAAAAACCATCTAAAAAATATATTGCACAAGCTTCACCTGGACAATCGTGTTCAATTAATGAGGTATGCCTATGACAAGGGCTGGTTTAAGGGTAGATTTTAAATGGAGAGGGGGGAGCATCCATGACAAGGCTATGGAGTATGCTGATTGCGGGCTTCCTATTGATAAACGGCTTATCTGCCTACCAAAGCACGAATAGTCCTAATGGGCCAACGACGGATACCAAGCAATCGGCCCAAGCTGCAACAGGAGCAGGTGACAAAGGCGGTGCTATATATAAAGCCAATTGTATTTCCTGTCATGGCGATAAGCTGGAGGGAACCCTTGGGCCCAATTTGCAGCAGGTGGGGTCAAGGCTGAGCAAGGAGCAAATCGCAGCCAAAGTACAAAATGGAGGTGGCAGCATGCCGGCTTTCAAAAGCAAGCTGAAGGACGCGGATGTGGAATCCCTCGCCGAGTGGCTATCCATTAAAAAATAAAGATGTAACATCGAGTCGGCGGCTCTGTTAGTTTGAAAGGTAGGAACCAGAATGCTAAAAAGGTTGAAATGGTTTGGCGGATTCATGTTATTACTATTGATGCTGCCTTCGTTGGCTTATGGGCATGCCAATATGGAGCGCTCCAGTCCTTTGGAGGACGCTGTGCTCACAATCGAGACGATCCTGAATACACCCTCCATAAGCAATACGCTCGGGACCCCAACTCCTGAACAGCATCAGCATCTGGAAACAGCTGTAGCCACAGCTCATGACCATAGTCATCACGATACCGGAGTACATATTGGCGAGTGGCGGACACCAGTCTATCATCTGCTGCGAATCCTTGAGGTGCTTGCTGTGATGTGTCTATCAGGTTTTCTTATTTTCCGTTATGGAATTTGGGGATATGCCCGGAGCTATACATCGTTTTTATTTTCCAGAGAAAATGAGCTTAAGCTGTATCTTCTTGTTGGTGCCGTATTTGCTGTATCGGGTGTGCTGCATGTCTGGATGCTGGCTGAACAATTAAGCGGATTAGGAAGTGAAAGTATTATAAGCGTAGCTGGGAAGCTGCTGACTTCCACATTAATAGGCAGTGTTTCTTGGATACGTCTAGCATTGGCTGGTTTGCTGATTGTAGTAACCTATACATCCAAACGCGAATCTATCGGAACTCTGTATATGAAAGCTATCATTACTTTGATTCTGATTATTACCTACCCTTTAACCGGTCATGCTTATGGTTCGGAATCGGGGGTCCTGTATGCGGTCATGTCCCATACTTTGCACATACTGACAGCAGCAATCGGGTTGGGTGGATTGGTCGGAATATGGTCTGCAACCTGTAAATTGGATTATTACGAGGCTACTTATTTTAATGTGAATAACCTGATCCAGCGTTTTTCCGCTATTGCGCTGCCAGCTATACTGATCGTGTCCATTAGTGGGTTCGTGCTTGCCTATATGCGATTAAAGTCCTTTTATGCCCTTGTTCAAACTGAATATGGTCTATGGGTGCTTTCCAAAACAGTTCTATTGTTATTGATCGTTGTTATTGGTACCTTTCACAGGCTGGTGTTAATGCCCATGATGAGGAAAACAGCGGATACCAAGCCTGAAGATTACTTGAATGTTCTCAAAAAGTTTGTCTGGGGTGTTCGTCTGGAAATCATGCTAGCAGTGGCAGTGATTGCATGTGCCGGTATGCTCTCTACAACAACACTTCCTGCTAAAGTGACTGTTACAGAACCCGTGTACTGGCATGTGATGGGAGATAAAGCTCATATGTCCATGCGAATCAGCTTTGATGAAAAGAATGCTCAAGCGTTCCGACTCGACGTGTGGCTTCCAACTGGAATGGGTGCCCCGGTTGACGTTAATGTTACGGCCAGGAAAGCTGAGAGCGACGCTAGCTTGGTAATACCATTTAACTATCGAACAGGGGGGCCTGATCCTTATGGTTACGAAGGGTTTGATAAATACACCTACGATGTCAATGGTAATACGCTGCCTGAGAAGGGGGAATGGAGCCTGTCGATACTCATTAAAGATAGGAAGGGGCAGACTCATCCCTATGACAAAATAATAAGGGTTCCTTAGGAAGTGTAGCTTCCATTTTCGTGTAGTGCATCAGTTTGGTGGTGGATAATTCTAACCAAATTTGAAGGGTTTGTGACATTGTTGTCCAAAATCAAACCACAGATAGCTCTTAAGAGTCATAGGCTACAATTGAAAATTATGGTTATAATAAATTGCAGGGTCCTTAGTGAAGTAGTTCCGGCGAAAAGAAGTTTACCGTTCCAAATTCTATGAATCTGGACAATATCAGATGGTTAAGGGATGGATGCAATTATGCTCAATTATATGAAACGTGCAACGTGGATCCTGTTAGCGCTGTTTATGCTTTCAGCCTGCTCATCAGCACAATCTCAGGGAAAGGATCCGTCAGCGATTAGAGTTGATTTGGTGTCGGAGCCGGCAACTGCTGTCGCATTGCAAAAGATGATCCTCAAAGCCAAGGTTACGGGACTGGTGAAGCAAGATGGAGCGACGGTTCAGTTCGACATCCGTTCGCCAGTGACGAACGTGCTTCCAGAGTATTTAGAAGCTAAGCCGATAGGCGAAGGGGGCTATACAGCCGAGTGGACTTTCGATAAACCAGGCACCTACACCATTTATGTTCACTTGTATCGGGAGGATATGCATGTGACCAAGAAAAAGCAGCTCATTGTTACATGAATAGGACATTAATTAGGGTGCTGCCTATACTCTTAGTCCTTTTCATTTGCATGTGGGGATGGGATTCTGCAAAGAACTCCATCTATGCGGCAGAATCGCCTTCGTCAGGGAGACTGCAGCAGTTGATCGATGCTACCCCGGCGGGTGGAGTACTGAATCTTCCCTCAGATACCTACCATGAAGCCATCATTGTGAAAAAACCGATTTCCATTGTCTCAGAAGCGCAGGTAACTCTTGTGAATTCAGCTGAAGATCGTCCAGCTATCCGTGTTGAAGCCGATCATGTTCTTCTAAAGGGGATATCCATTATTCAGGAGGGCCGGGGAGAAACAAGCGCTGTATTAGTGGCAAGCAATCGAAATGTCTTGGCTTCGTTACATATTCAGACGCAAGCGTTTGGCATCCTGATTCAGGATGGTAGCTTTAATGAAATCAGGGATACCACAATCCAGCGTTCATCTCAGGACTCCAGCACCAGCAAGCTAACAGAAAAGCGTAACGGAATTGATTTATTTAACGCTCATGACAATCTCATAATAGGAAATACGATCTCTTCCATGTTTGACGGCATCTACTTGGAAAGCAGCAACCGAAATCGTGTGGAACATAATCAAGTTGATCATTCCAGATATGGTGTTCACTGTATGTACACCGAGGGAACCTTCGTCAAAGGCAATACCGGTATGTTCAATATCACAGGTGCGATGGTGATGGGAGTCAAAGGGGCAGAGATCAGAGACAACACGTTTATTAAACAAAATGAGAGTGTCAACTCGCAGGGCCTGCTGTTTTTCGATGTTCAAAGCTCACGTATACGGAATAACAAGGTGGAGGGAAATCGGGTTGGATTGTATATCGAACAATCCTTTAACAATGAATTTGAGGACAATGAAGTGCACCACAACTTTATTGGAGTTCAATTTATTGAATCCGAATCCAATCGATTTACAGCAAATGATTTTATTGGCAATGTGATTGAAGCCCAGGCAACTGACAGCCAAAATAACAGTTTTTCGGGAAACTTCTGGGAAGCATTTCGCGGAATCGATACGAATGGAGATGGAATTAGTGAACTTTCCTACCCAATCAATCCGTTTTTCCAAGCCTTGACCTCCAAAAATGCCGCCTATCAGCTTTTTTTTCAATCTCCGGGCATGCAATTTCTCGAAAGTATGTCGGTAATGGAGGATTCCGAGTGGTCATCTGATCTCAATCCTCTCATGAAGCCTGCTCAGTCCATGATGGTGATTAACGATGATTCAAGCTCTAGTACTCTGCTGCTCAGCTCCTTGCTGCTTCTGCTTCTTTCTGTAAGTACAATTTATTTGGGGGTTAAACAAAGATGAAACGTTTATTTGCAACAGCTGCTTTTCTATGTATGGTTCTCTTTCTCTCCGCTTGCGCCAAAAGCGAATATAAAGCTCTTCCCATTAACGAAGAGGTAGACATTTGTGTCATTTGTAATATGCAGGTTAAAGATGATGCCTATGCCGTTCAGTTAACGACAAAGGAAGGCAAAAACTTTAAATTTGATGATTTAGGCTGCATGAATGAATGGAAGCAAAAAAATAGTGTGGACAGTATTGGAGCCCAATTTGTCAGAGATTATAATACCAAGGATTGGATCAAGTTCGAAGAGGCCAGCTACGTATTTCATCCCTCGTTTAAAACGCCAATGGCCTATGGGATTTATTCTTTTAAGAGCAAGGGCGATGCTGAAGCCTTTATTGACAGCCAAAAGAAGGGCAAGCTGATGACCGCAGCCGATTTAAGCACACACACTTGGGAAAGAAGCAGCAATACCATGCACATGGATATGGATGGAGCCCATAAAATGCAAGACAGCTCAACCAAAAAGCCTGAAGCCGGTAACGCCGATAAAGGAATGCACGGTAAATGAGCACCTTTCACATTGCGCTTCGGGAAGTAAAAATTGGCTTTCGCAATCCCTGGTCCTACTCCTTTATGGTTTTGTTTACCTTGTTCAGCCTGTCGCTGCTTGTCATTAATGTCCAGTATTTCTCCCAGGGGTATTCAAGTACCACGGCCTCTATGCTAAATTTGACTCTGTATTTGCTGCCCTTAATGACGCTGCTGCTCGGGGCATTTTCACTTACAGCAGAAAAAGAAGAGGGAAGCTGGCAGCTCTTGTCGACCTATCCCATTTCCACCTTATCTTTTGTTGCAGGCAAATACATTGGTTTGAGCACAGTTCTTCTGAGCATTGTTGCATTTGGCTACGGAATTACAGGAGTAGTTGGGTTCATGACTGGCAAAGGGCTGGCAGCGGATGCTTTCGGGTTGTTCTTTTCTTTTACAGCAGGCCTGGTACTTTTGTTTTTGGCGATTGCCCTTGTGCTTGGGACACTGGCACGCAATCGTTGGCAGGCGCTGACCTTTGCTGTCACGGTTTGGTTTTTTGCCATCATCGGTTGGCCGACACTACTGATCGCTGTGCTCGGACTGCTGCCCTATATCTGGATCAAGCCAGCGTTAACCGCACTCACGCTGATCAACCCGTCTGAATTGGTAAGACTATTTGTTGTTATCAAACTTGGCGGGGGGGCGGTACTGGGACCCGAGTACTATCAATGGGTTCAGTGGATCAAGCATCCTGCAGGTGCCTGGATATTCATCCTTCTCTGTCTGGTATGGATTGGGCTCTCGGTTGGCTTTGCCAACCTGATTTGGGAGAGGAGTCGGTCGCGTGGATAATAATGTGCTGGAGCTTTCTGGCATCCGCAAGGAGCTGGGAGGACGGTTGATCATCCATGATGCAAGCTTACGGCTGGGTCAAGGGGAAGTACTTGCCTTATGCGGGGGCAATGGCGCTGGAAAAAGCACGCTGCTCAGAATGGTTGCAGGCATTCTGCAGCCCACAGCAGGCGAGATTTGGATTAAAGGCAAGACGTGGAAGCACGATCGTAAGGGTTATGCACATCAAATCGGCTACATGCCGGACGAGTATTTGTTTGGGCAAGGCTTGTCCGCCGAGGAAACCTTAGCTTTCTGGGCATCCTTGCGTAAGGTTTCATCTGTACGGGTGAGCGAAGTATTAAAGCTTGTTGGTCTTCTGGAAGTACGACGCTCAAAGGTAAGCTCCTTTTCTAAAGGAATGCGGCAGCGTCTGTTATTTGCTCAAGCCCTTTTGGCTAAGCCGTCATTGCTTATTATGGATGAACCGACAAATGGTCTGGACCCTTACTGGATGGGATCCTTTGTCGAGCTGATCCGGTACGTCAAGAGTGAAGGACATGCAGTTATTTTCTCTACTCACCAGCTGCAAATTGCAGAGTCGATTTCCGACTATGTCATTTTCCTGAAGGAGGGTAAGATCGCTGAGCAGGGAACTACAGCCTCGTTAATCGAGCGTTACGGCTCTTATGGTTTAACTGCAGCCTTTGATAAGCTGTTTGCTTATCCTGATCCGTACGTGTCAGCAATAGAGATCGCTCAGCCATGAAGGAATGGCCTAAATGGACTACCTTGATCGTGATCGTTGTTATCGGCGCTGCTTTGATGTATACCTTGTTTCAGCCGCAGCCCAAACTAGCTAATAGCCTCAAGCCGGGGGACGCTGCTCCGGACTTTACCTCCATCACTTTGGAGGGGGCCAGTATAAAGTTGTCCGATTACAGGGGCAAGGGCGTGTTGCTGAACTTTTGGGCTTCCTGGTGCACACCCTGTGTTGATGAGATGCCTCGTATGAACAAAGCCTATCGATCGAAAGCGTCCAATGTAGAAATCATCGCGGTAAATGTAGGAGAGTCCAGAGGGACTGCAAGGGAGTTTCTGACAACACTTGGGATTGATTTTCCTGTTTGGTTGGACCCAAGCGGTGAGGCTGCACAAAGCTATAAAGTAAAGGGACTTCCTGCAACATTTCCCATTGACAAGCAAGGTAGGCTGGTTAAAGCAGTTGCCGGCGAGCTGCCAGATGACAAGACCATAGTTGAATATTTAAAATCGATTGAACCCTGAATACAAGAATCGGCCTCCAACTCACTATCACAGTGTGCGGGGCCGATTCTTTTTTATCCCAAATCAAGTTTTGCTAATGGTGACTTCCGCCTCCAGCATTCTCGCTGGTTTTATCTGCAGGCTTTGACGATTTGCCCACAAATTGTGCAAGCTCTGCATCGCTTGGTTTGCCTACAATAAATCGTTGGGCTGGCATAATACTCTGGTCGCCGGATGTCACATAGGTTCGTAAGTAATAGATACCATCCTGATCAAAGGTATAGGCTGCTTTAAAAACGCCCTCACCTTCGTAAACTGGGGACAGACGCAGCTTGGACGGGTTGCCTTCGGTTGATTTCCAAATTTCAAAATCAACTTGCGCTCCTTGATTGACCTGAACCCCCTTATCGGTCACCTTAACACGTAGAGAAGCCTCCGTATGCGGAGCTATGCGCTCCGGAAGAACAATCTCCGCTTTCACATGCTGTGGATTGATACCATCCGCCGTGCCGCTGCGGATGGTAGGTGTAAGTGAACATCCCGTTACGGACACCAGTAGCACAACCGCAGCCAAACTTGTGTATATCGATTTCATGCTCGAGCTCTCCTTTACATGTACCATGACTTCAATTTAGGAATTCGTGTTAGAACAAATCGGTCCAGCAAGAACACAATAATGATGGAAATACCAACAAGAGGCATGATGATACCTAACGCTATGATGATGATACCCAAATTGCGGACTAGCTTAGGGTTTTTAGCTTTAGGCGGGGCACCTAGCTTCCCTCCAGGCTTGCGCTTCAGCCACATCGTATAGGCGCTAATTACAAATAGCAACAATCCTAAGCAGGCAATTAATCCGAGCAGTTGGTTAGGCCATCCAAACAGGTGCCCCTCATGAAACGCAATCCCTAAGGAAATATACTTGGCAGTGGCACCATAATCCGCAAAGCGGATATCAGACAGCACATGGCCCGAATATTGGTCAATGTGCATGGTTACATTGCTGACAGGGCTCGAGGCTGAAACCGACAAGGTGTAAACACCTTGTTCACCTTTAGGCATGGATATGGTATAAGGTGGATCTACACGCTTCAGTTGGGCGACTGTAACAATATCCTCCACAGCCAAGACAGTGCTTTGGGCTGCTGTTGAATAAGGTACGGGTAGATTCTCAGCAGCCCAAGGTACATTCTCAGCCACATCCTTGGTAACTGGGGCATTAGATAAAGGTTTCGCCATAAAGTTGTTGGCGAATGGAGGGTTCGATGTGTTCGTTGCGTTGGCAAAATTGCTGATCTGCTTGCCCATCACACCGGACCAAGGGAGTCCGCCCAGAATAATAAGCACAATAAGCAAGGACAGCCAAAACGTAGGGACAGCGTGCACATCCCGCCAGAACGTTCTTTTATTGGTGCCGCGCAATCTAGGAAGTACGGTTCCCCATATGTCAGCCCGATTTCTTGGCCACCATAAATAAAGTCCGCTGATGAGCAGAATAAGTGTCCAGCATGCGGTAAGCTCCACAAGCCGATTTGCTACATCGCCACCTACAACAAATTGGCTGTGGAGCTTTTTTATTATAGCCATAAAGGTTTCATCCGACTTCTGCGTCCCTATAATGGAGCCTTTGTAAGGATCGACAAATACGGTAGATGCTGCTTTGTTGACAGTGGCGCTGAATCTTGTGGATTGTTTGGGATCATCTGACACCGTTACCGCGCTGATTTGAGCATCGGGATAAGCCTCTTTCACGCGGTTGGATTGCTCGGTCAGTGAAAGGGTAGAGGAGCCAACGGCACTCACCTGGTATAAATGCTCGTATAGCTGGTTTTCAATTTGCGTCTTAAACAAATAAATACCGCCACTAATAGCGAGTAAGGCAATGATGGGAGCGAAGATGATCCCGGCAAAAAAATGCCACCGCCATACTAAGCCATACATCGATCCCTTGATTAGGCGGGCGGTTTTGGTGTGTTGTTCTTCCTCCTTTGAAATTTCGGGTTCACCCGGGATTGTCTTTGGAAGCTTGGGAGCTGGCATTGACAAGTGTATGACATCCTCTCATTAAAAGTTGAAGCAAGCCAAGACAATTAACAGCTTTAAATTCTTTTTGCCAAGCTTGGAACAGAGTAATTATAGCTTCCAAATAGGCAAAAAAAATGGCTACAAAGAGTCATTTCGATCGTACGCGTTCACAAAATGTTCACTAAAGGCTGGTGCCTGATTTGTCGGCATGAACGATTTTCTGAATTTTAAGGTAGCATTGCGTAAGGGGATTGACGCTATCTCAAATCGAGGATAATATAATAGTAATAATTACGTATAAAACAAGGGAGGAAAGGATACTCTAGCAAAAAAGTTGTTTACAGGATCGTTGCCATGAAAGGGAAATCCAGTTTGTAAAATTCAATCTTACATAATCAATTGTTACGTGCTATGCACAAGGAAGATATGAAATGACAAGAAGAATGGTTGGCATACTATCTGCTTTAATGGTTATCATTGTATTGCTGGCAGGCTGCAATGGGGGCAATGCTGCAAAAATGGGGGCGACGGATAAAGGCAAAGAATTGGTTTACGCCACATCAAAAGATATTAACGATATGAACCCCCATCTCTATCCAGGTTCCCTTCCTACACGTATGTACAGAATAATCCTTTAAGGTATACTAATCCTAGTGGACATAGTGTTTGCGGATTTAGCGGCTACGCAGTTAGTTTTGATACTTGGTTGAAACAAAGAAGTCTAAGAACATAAAAATAAGGATGAACATGTTCATCCTTATTTTTATGTTCTCATTAAAAGACCTGTGGGGAATGTAATCAGGTTCTTGTCATTTATGTAGCCAGGTTCTTGTCATTTCTGTCTGTTTGATGCGTTATCGCGTTTTTTGTAGACACCGCGGTAACATCCTCACAAAATAATGTATTTGATACAGATGTACTGTTGGGTGTTGAGACAAATAGCAAGTAATGCGCAGTTAAAAAATCTGAAATGCCCATTTTTAACTTTATATGGTAAAGTAAAATTTTCAGAATTACGTTAGAAAATTAGGAGGACTAAAATGGAATTACCAAAAATGTTTGATTTCAATCAAGATGTTCGAGCAAGAGATAAGATACTAGGTTTATCAATTGACTGGGAAGATAGAATAAATAGAATTATTAGATTTGACCCCATTCAAGTGTCAGCACTAGAAGATCTGATTAATAATCAATTCATAAATCCAGATGAAAAACAGAATAACTCTCCCACTGTCCAAAAAATATTTACTTTCATGAAGAAGTTTCCAGTCGTTTTCGCCACCGGTTATGCTGTGACACCGAAAAGAAAGGACTATAGGGTTTCAATTGAGGGGCTAGCAATAAATCCAGAAGATGTAACTGAAGAGTTAGAGAATGCGTTCAAGGAGTTTTCTAGGTCTGCAGACGAACTAATAACCGAGAGTGGTATGGCATGTCGCTGGAGTTAACTACCCTTCGATGCGGTAAAATTGCCCAAGTTTTATACTCATGCCTTAAAAACAATGAACCGTATGATCCTTTCAAACACGCGAGCAAAATGGTAGTAATCCTTGATGGCGGTAAAGTAAGGTTAAAGATCCCAGCTAATTTAGAAAATTACGAACGCCAAGCGGATGAGTTAGCTGATGGCGATGTCTTATAAACGACAGTATCTTACACTGCTTTACATTGAACATAAATAGCCCATTGCCATGTAAAATTGGAAATAAGAAGCTTCCAAATTACGGTGATGGGCTCATTTACATTTTTCTAAGCGCTACACTACATTAGACTGGCAATCCAACTACAACTTCGCTAGTCGGCTGGTACCGCCTACGGCGAACTGATCGAGCCGAACCGGTGCTTCCGGAGGATCCAATAAGGAGCACGAGCTGAAGCTTCGCACCGTTTTAGCAACTACAACTTCGAGCAACCGAAAGCCATTGGTATGAGAAAAATAAAAAGATGGCACTGGAGGAGGCATAACTGCAGAAGAGGAGGGCAGGGGGTTCCATCGCATACTATATCTTCAATACCTTGAAGAATTCCCCTCACGCTTTTAGCAGCTTCCACAAGAGACCGGCGAACCTCTTCAGTCTCTTGTGTTTAATGAAAGGCAACTCGCTTAATTTTCTTCTTCCGGTTCGGGCATTATTCCGAGAATACCTAAGCACGTGCTTAACAGCAATTCATTTCTAATGATAATCAGGTGAAGCTTTTTCCGTGTTCTCGTTAGAATTTGGAAAAACATCTTGGTCGGATGGTAATAGGGGCTGAACCCTCGGGTGAACAATTTCCCTTCTTCCGTGTGATAGAATGTATGATCCAAGAAAGCAATAACGTTATCGAACTCTTGGCCGATTACATCATGAGCCGTGTCAAAGTGGTGATTATGATACCTATCAGCAGGCAATTGTTTATATCTTGAAGGTGTGAAGTTGATCGCCTTCCATCCTTCTTGACTTAAGTTATTACTGTATTTCTTTGCTGAAATGGCATCGGAAAAATATTGAACGGAAATGTTTTGATAGCTCATTGACGAATGAGAGCTTTTTAAATCAAACAACTTCACAATAAACGAGGCAATCTCCTTATTCGTACGAATTTTCTTTGTTAGTTTATAGGATGAGTGCGGCGTGAGGCTTTTAATATACATCGGTACATCACTTTGAATTTCCCAGTCGGATAGGCATTGTTCCCCATCGTAGGAGAAGATTACTGTGGAACCCGCTGTAATTTTACCTATGATATCTTCTAATTGAGGTTTGCTAACCCGTTGTACTTCATCAAAAATAATGACATCATATTTCGAAAAGTCATAATCCTTATAATCTTTAATCGGTGCTATTTTCCACTTATATTTATGAATCAGCCTAATATGACCACGTTCAACTTTCCTACGTGGACAATCAGCACTGATTTCCCTTTGTCCATACTCTCCTTAGCAATTGAATAAGTCAGTAATGTCTTACCTGTTCCGGCAGCGCCTTCGATGGAAACGTAGGCAGTGCTCGAAATGAGCTTTTGCTTTAAGACATTGCGTTTTATCTCTTTTTGGTGATCGGTTAGGAAGTATTGCCCCTCCATAAATTTGTCCGTTGAATTAAAGTGAGATACCAAATAATTCGTCGGATCAAAGAGACTGGAAATATCAACCTCTCTCATGTCGGGACAGCGACCGGACATCCCTTACACTCTCGATGACATGTCCAACGACGCTATCGGACTGCTCGACGCCCTTTCAATTGACCGGGCACATTTCGTTGGCAGGTCGATGGGCGGCATGATCGCCCAGATTGCAGCCAGTGTGAGTACCCTGAACGGGTTTTATCACTCACTTCCATTATGTCCAGTTCCGGTAATCCCGCCCTTCCGCAATCTTCCC
>NZ_MRTH01000005.1 GCF_001956045.1 Paenibacillus sp. FSL H7-0331
TTCTTATACGCGGTCGTGGTGGAACGGCAGACACGCTATCTTGAGGGGGTAGTGTCCCATGGACGTGCGGGTTCAAATCCCGCCGACCGCATACCAGTTGCAAACGAGAAGACCCTTGATGTTTAAGGGTCTTCTTGTTCATTTTAAGTCTATCTTATTGATATCATTTTCTTGCGTAGGTTACTGTGTAATATATTCAATCTTGGCATATCACGCCAAGTGTTTTTCTTTACACAAAATAAACATTGTTTCCTGAGAATTGGCTGTATTTTGTTGGGGTATTGTCTTCGTTGATGGTATAATACCATTTAATCAATCCCCATAATTGAGCTTTATAAGGGGACCCAGGCGAGGAGAAAGACCAATGGAATTTGCAAGTAAGCTGAAGGAGTTACGACAGCAGAGGGACCTTTCCTTACGCAAGCTTGGTGAGAAATCGGGCATCAGCTACTCCATCCTGAATTCAATCGAGAACGGCAGGATTCATCCATCCAGAGATAATGTGATAGCCCTTGCCTATGCGCTGAAGGTCGAGCATAATGGAGAACTGCTGGCCATTGCCGGGTATGCTTCTGACAGGGAAGGAAATGAGTAATGGACAAGCAACGCAGAATTGAGCGATTGGTGGAAGATTTCGAAAAAAAAGTCACATCCAGACTGAATGATGATTATTTTCATTCTACCAAGTGGTCGGACAGGCTTGCTGATCGAATAGCTGAGTTTGGCGGCAGCTGGAAATTTATTAATGTGTTCTTTGCCGTTTTGATCTTGTGGATTGTTGTTAATAGTTTAACTTTTACTAAAGTCATTCATTTTGACGAATCGCCTTTTATTTTGTTAAACCTGGTATTATCTTTCCTGGCAGGCTTTCAGGCACCTATCATTATGATGTCGCAAAATAGGCAAGCGGCTCGGGATAAGCAGGAATCTGTGATTGACTATGCCATCAACTATAAAGCAGAGCAAGAGATTCACCAAATTCGCAATCATTTGCATCAGCTTGAAAGTAAAATGAGCGAAGTGAATTTGTTAGAGTTTAAAAATGAAATCAGGTCAGAACTGGCGGAAATCAAGCAGTTGCTGCTGGAAAGAAAATAAATGTATAGGTGGATAAACATGAGCGATCTTCATAAGAATAAATGCAATGAATTGCGGGACCAGCTTCATCAGCATGTACAGGGCAGCGACGACTTCGTTCAAGGTGTGATGAGTGCTTTGGATGCTCTTGAGCGGGAGCCGATCATGCTGGATAATATGGAGAAGCTCAGCCAGGAAAACAGGAGATTAAAGCAGGAGATCGTTAGACTTAGGGATATACTACACAGCAAAGACGAAGGCAGTATGTCCAGCAAGCTGCGTGATGCACTTAGGGAGTAACCGCCAAAAGGGAACAATTGGGAGTATTGCAGCTAAAAAATGCATGCGGATTAGCCGATAGGTATGAGGTGGGCTTTATTATTGAACCAGGGAAGCAGGTGATAACATGGAAATTAGTAGTGCATTAGCTGCTGTCAGTACTGGAGATGCTTTGAAGCAAGCCGTTGGAATTACCTTGTTAGGGAAAGTACAGGATACACAAGCTGCCCAGGCAGCTGTGATGCTGCAGGACTTTGCTGCGGCTCAGCATCCGAATCTAGGCAAAACCTTGGATATTCGGATTTGATTGCCCACAATCTATTGGGAACAGGGTTGAGTGTCTGCGATTAGCGGAACTTGACCCTGTTCATTATTTGAATGGTTACCGTAAACGAGGATTGGCATCTGAAAGAGAGGCTTGCCAGGCAAGCTTATTATATCTGTAGGAGGATCACATTATGAAAACAAACGGTAATACAACGATCATCATCGGCCATCGCGGGGCGGCGGGAGAAGCTCCTGAAAATACACTGGGTTCATTTGCGCTCGCTGTGGAGCAGGGAGCAGAGGCGTTAGAGCTCGATATCCACGAATCTGCGGATGGAGCACTTATCGTATGCCATGATGCCAGTGTGGACCGTACAACCAATGGCCAAGGCTTGATTAGCCGAATGACACAGGAAGAGCTTCAGAAGCTGGACGCGGGCAGCTGGTTTTCCCCCCATTTTGCTGGAGAGAAGCTTCCTGTATTAGAAGAGGTGTTCGCGCTTATACCACAAAATATCCTCATTAATATAGAAGTGAAGTGCGCCTATAGCAGCCGACTGGAGCAGCGTTTGCTTGAGCTCCTTCAGCAGTTTGACCGTTTGCACAACGTTATCATATCTTCCTTTGATCATAAAATATTGGTTCGTCTGAAGCAGGCGGAGCCTGAGCTCAAAATCGGCTTGCTATATACGGCTAATTTTCAAAGTCATCGGAGGATGGCAGAATCGGTGGGAGTTGAGGTGTTCTCCCTGCATCCTTATCACCGCCTGATCGATGCAGAGGACGTACAGGATGCGATACAAAACGGCTTATATGTGTATCCCTACACGATTAATGAGGAAGAGGATCTGCGCAAGGCACTGGATGCAGGAGTTTCTGGTATCATTACGGACTATCCGGGAAGATTGAAGGCATTGCGAGACACCCGTTAAGAGAGACTACGGAGCGTAAATCTTAATCAATTCGATTTTTCTCAAGAGAAATTTCGTTCTGGCAAAACAAATAAGGGCTGTCCCTCATCCAAAGTGGCTGTGAGGGGACGCCCTTATTTGCTCATACCCGAAGATCGCATTAATTCAGCAGATGTCGATACGCGCTGTAATCGATCTGCTTTTTGTCCAGGTAGGAGGTCAAGCTATTGTAATCGCGTTTGGGAGTGGCCAAAATATAACCTTCGATGCAATGCTCCCGAGTGATCGAGGAGGCGTTGCCTTCCAATGCGAGTTGTGCGATCCGGGCGGCAATCGAGTGGCGCGCAATATCCCGGAATGGCGATGGCACAGGATCGACCAACACATCCAGCAGCGCCTTGGACTCATCGGTCCATAGATGCCGCGACGTTTCTACATAATGATTTTGCCAATCAAGCTTGGACTTTCCATCGGCCTTCGGCAGCACCTTCATAAATTTGCGGAACATAAAAAAGCCGCCAATTGACATAAACGTAATGAGCACGAAAACCCAAAATAATATAAACCACATAAACCAAGAGTTCATCGTAATTGTCACCTCATGCTTAGTATAACTTATTTTATCGATCATCAAAAGTGTTCTTGGCGCTTACGCCCCGACATTTCACTTGATATTTCTAGATTTATTGCTCCAATCCTAGTAAAATGGAGAGGTGTGAAAAATAAAGGAGATGAATCCTGCGATGCCCAGAATAGGTTCCCATGTATCGTTTTCAGATAAAGGATTGTTGAATGCTGCGACAGAGGCTGTATCCTACGGCTCTTCGACGTTTATGATTTATACAGGTGCCCCGCAAAATACACGCCGTAAGCCGATCGAAGAGCAGTTTGTCGAAGAAGGCAAGGCGGTGATGGACAAGCATAACATGAGTGAGATTATTGTACATGCGCCCTATATTATTAATTTGGGGTCTTATAAGGAAGATACGTTCGAGCTTGCGGTTCGTTTCTTACAGGAAGAAATTCGGCGTACGGATTATTTGGGTGTGAGGCAAATTGTACTCCACCCTGGCGCTTATACGGATATGGATGCGGAATTTGGTCTGAAACGGATTGCGCAAGGACTGAATGAAGTGCTCGAAGGCGTTAAGGACACGAATGTGAACATTGCTTTGGAGACGATGGCAGGTAAAGGTTCGGAGCTTGGACGGAGCTTTGAAGAGCTTGCGGCGATCATTGGCATGGTAGGGGATAACGGAAAGCTGTCGGTCTGTATGGATACGTGCCACATTCATGATGCTGGCTATGATATTATTAACAACCTCGACGGGGTACTGGAGCATTTTGACAAGGTAGTCGGGTTGGATCGCATTGGTGTGGTGCATCTGAATGACAGCAAAAATCCGAAGGGCGCAGGTAAAGATCGCCATGCTCCGGTAGGGGCTGGATGGATCGGCTTTGAAGCGATGAACCGTATCGTTCACCACGACAAGCTGAAGCATCTACCGCTTATTCTGGAAACACCCTGGATCGGCAAAAACGATAAAACACAGCGGCCGATGTACGAAGTGGAAATTGCTTTGCTTAACGGTAATGTGGAACAGCGCTTTGGCGGTGAATTTATGGAAGATGTAGAACGCTTGTCCCATTTCTTTACGAAACGGGATATCGAGCACCGGGATTTCGTGCTTCAGACCTGGGATGTCTTGAAAACCGATGCCAAAGCCAAGAAGGACGATGGACGCGAGCCCATGGAACGGTTGTTTGATACCGTAAGTGAAGAACGTTTGTTCCCTGAGCTAAGCGAAGAACAGATCAATCAACGGATAACCGGTTGGTTCGCCAAGGGCAAGTAAACCGCCCAATCTATAAAATGAATCTATAAGGAGCCAGTCGTATTATGACACCGAATATAGCACCAAAGAATATTAGAGATGATTTGAAAAACCGGGCCAGGATGCTTGTAGCCTGCCCGGATCAGCCGGGGATCGTTGCGGCGGTTTCACGGTTTTTATTTGAGCATGGAGCTAACATTGTCCAGTCTGATCAATACACGATTGACCCGCAAGGGGGAATGTTCTATATTCGAATCGAATTTGATCTGGATAATCTGGATGGACGTCGGGAACAGCTGAAGAGTGAGTTTGCCAAAGTAGCAGATCGTTTTAGCATGGATTGGTCAATTAACCGTGCAGGTCGCAAGAAGCGTCTGGCCATCTTTGTTTCCAAGGAGGATCATGCTTTGCTTGAGCTGCTGTGGCAGTGGCAGGCTGGAGATCTGGAAGCAGAGATCGCGATGGTTATTAGCAATCACAATGATCTCCGCGGTTTGGTAGAATCGTTCGGGATCGCTTATCACCATATTCCGGTCACTGCCGACACGAAGGCTGATGCCGAACGCAGACAGCTTGAATTGGTCATGGGTCAAGTTGACGCTGTTGTGCTGGCAAGATACATGCAGATTATTTCACCTAAATTTATTGAACATTTTGCCAATCGGATTATTAATATTCATCATTCATTTCTACCCGCCTTTGTTGGCGGCAAGCCTTATGCACAGGCTCATAATCGTGGTGTGAAAATTATCGGGGCCACTGCACACTACGTAACCGAGGAGCTTGACGGAGGTCCGATTATCGAGCAGGACGTCCAGCGCGTCAGTCATCGTGACAACGTTGACGATCTAAAACGAATTGGCCGCCATATCGAGCGAATTGTGCTGGCACGCGCCGTTTCGTGGCATGTAGAAGATCGGGTTATCGTGCATGGGAATAAAACTGTCGTATTTAATTAAATAGCAGAACACACAAAAAAAGACTGTACCTTTTTCTTAAGGGCAGTCTTTTTGGCCTATATTCAGTCTGGAATCAACCTCCAGCCGATTGTTGAGAAGCAGGCATTTGAACGACCGTTTTGTTTTTGCCGGATCGTTTGGCGATATAGAGTGAAGCATCTGCTCCTCTGAACAGAGCCTCCTTGCCTTCGCCTGTGGCATAATTTTGCAGACCTATACTGATCGTGGCAGCTTTGGAATCCAATTCGGGGTGCAGCGTTAAATTGAGCTTTTGGCGGATCTGCTCAGCAATGAGATACGATTGATCCATCGACTTATCGGCAAAAATAATGGCAAATTCCTCACCTCCATAACGAGCGACAAAGTCGTTAGAGGTTACGGTTTCTTTGATGATCAAGGCAACCCGCTGTAAAATAATATCTCCTACCCAATGGCCGTAGGTATCATTAATATGCTTGAAATTATCGATATCGAGAATAGCTAGCTGCAGTGGGAGATGGTTGCGTTCATTTTGATCAATCAGCTTTTCCAAATATTCATGAAAGGTTTTATGGTTGTATAGATCCGTCAAAGCATCCATCTTGGAAAGCTTGTCCATTATAATCGTTTTGACCAGCAGCTCCTGTTTGGTCTGCGTGGTGTGCTTCAGATTGTTAAGTAGTTCAATGCCGTTGCTTGAAATGGTCATAGCGATAACAGTCACCCCGATATAGAGAAACAGGATGCCAATCAATTCATTAGTTTGCATGCTGACACGAAGAATTGGGGAGAAAGCGTATAAAGCCGTAAAGCTGACAATGACCAGGCAATAAGCAAGCAGGATACGGTTTTTGTTAAAGGAGAGTACGGACGTGAGTATCGGGAATATATAAATCGCGGGTACGATGCCAATCGTCGGGTTCATATAAATAATGCTGGACGCGTAAATAATACCGGTCACGATTAAAAGATCGTCGTTATGGATCTTGCGATAGCGGTACAGCATTTCGACGACCCCGGTAATGCTTGACAGCACCAAGGTCTGCATGACCAATATGTAGAAATAGGTATAGGGAGCTGAGAACGTTTCCATACGATGGATCAGAAATTCCAGCAGGATGGTCAATATAATCGTTATCCAATATAAGTTGAGCATCTTTCGATAGGTTTGACTTTTATTAGCCAACTCCAATAATAAATGATTCATGATCGACTCCCATCGTTCAAATTACCCTATATTCTAAATCCGAATACTACATATTCGTCAACGCAAGGAGAATTCCTTCGTATGCAGTTTACTTTTAAAAAATGATTTTTTTTTGGTTGTCCGCAGGTTTTGGCTGGCAAACCGAAACGGACAATGGTAAAATGGTGCGAGTGAGCTTTTTTGTGCTAAAGGCTTTTATGCACACGTTAACATGATCAATAATTAGCTGTGTGGAGTCCAAATTGCGCCAACAAATTTAGGAGGTTCTATTTATGACGGTAATTAATAAAGCGATCGAACAATTATCCATCGATACGATTCGTACGTTGTCGATCGATGCAATTGAAAAAGCGAAATCCGGACATCCCGGTATGCCAATGGGTGCTGCACCTATGGGGTACGAGCTGTTTGCGAAATTTATGAATCATAACCCAGAAAATCCGACTTGGATTAACCGCGACCGCTTCGTATTATCCGCGGGCCACGGATCTATGCTGCTATACAGCTTGCTTCACTTAAGCGGTTATGACCTGCCACTGGAAGAGCTTAAGCAATTCCGTCAATGGGGAAGTAAAACTCCGGGTCACCCTGAGGTTGGACATACAGCGGGTGTAGACGCAACTACGGGTCCTTTGGGACAAGGCTTGGGTATGGCTGTTGGTATGGCGCTTGCAGAAGCACAAATGGGTGCTGTTTATAATAAAGATAAATTCCGTGTAGTGGATCATTATACATATGTGATCTGCGGCGATGGCGACCTGATGGAAGGTCTTTCCTCCGAGGCAGCTTCACTGGCTGGACATTTAAAGCTGAGCAAGCTGGTTGTTTTGTACGATTCCAATGATATTTCGCTCGACGGCGAGCTGAACCTGTCATTCTCCGAAAATGTCATGCAGCGTTTTGAAGGTTATGGCTGGCAGGTGCTTCGTGTAGACGACGGTAACGACCTGAATGCCATTCATGAAGCTGTGAATCAGGCTCATACGGATTATCGTCCTACTTTAATTGAAGTGAAAACGGTAATTGGATACGGCAGCCCGAACAAAGGTGGCAAGGGCGGACATTTGGGACCGCATGGTTCCCCGCTTGGTCTTGAAGAAGTAGTGTTAACCAAAAAGGCATATGCTTGGGAAGCAGAAGAAGATTTCTTCGTTCCTGCGGCTGTAACTGAGCATTTTGCTGAAGTGAAGAAAAAAGGTATCCAAACCAACGCAGCTTGGGAAAAAATGTTTGCTGAATATGCTAAAGCTTATCCAGAGCTGGCTAAGCAGTTCGAAGCAGCTATTAGCGGCGACCTTCCTGAAGGCTGGGATAAGGATATTCCAGAAGGCGCACCTGCTGATAAAGGAACACGTACGGCTTCCGGTATCGTATTGAATGCTATTGCCAAAAATGTACCTTGGCTTGTGGGTGGATCTGCTGACCTGGAGTCTTCCACAATGACGCATTTGAAGGATCTTGGCGTAGCAACAGCCAAAAATTATAACGGCCAAAATATTTATTATGGTGTTCGTGAATTCGGTATGGGTGCTGCGGTTAACGGAATGCTGCTGCATGGAGGCTTGAAAGTATTCGGCGGTACGTTCTTCGTATTCTCGGATTACCTGCGTCCGGCAATTCGTCTGGCTTCCATCATGGGTGTACCGGCTATCTACGTATTTACACATGACAGCATCGGTGTCGGTGAAGATGGTCCTACGCATGAGCCTATCGAGCAATTGGCTGCACTTCGCGTGATTCCGGGTGTTACCGTGATCCGTCCGGCAGATGGCGACGAGACAGCGGCAGCTTGGCGTTATGCGGTTGAGAACAAAAAAGGCCCTGTAGCCTTGATCTTCTCCCGTCAAGCAGCAGCAAAACTAGATGGTACTGTGCAAGCGAAGGATTCACTTAAACGCGGTGCCTATGTAGTGTCCGATGCGGACAATGGTCAACCACAAGCACAGCTGATCGCTACCGGTACAGAAGTACAACTGGCTATCGCTGCACAGAAGGAACTGGCTGCAGAAGGAATTGCTGTTCGTGTCATCAGTATGCCAAGCTGGGAGCTGTTCGACAAGCAATCCCAGGAATACAGAGATTCCGTTATTCTTCCTGGCGTTAAAGCGCGTCTTGCCATTGAGATGGGACATTCATTCGGTTGGGATCGTTATGTGGGTGATCAAGGCGATGTATTGGGTATTAACCGCTTTGGTGCTTCAGCTCCGGGCCCTGTTGTTATTAAAGAGTACGGCTTCTCGGTTGAAAATGTAGTAGCACGTGTGAAGCAGCTGCTGAAATAAGAAAGAATAGTGAAAGGAGAAACCAACCATGTCACAATTTGAGCAAGTGAGCGTTATTAAAAAAGCGAATATATACTTCGACGGAAAAGTAACAAGCCGTACAATCGTATTCGCCGATGGCACTAAAAAAACGCTTGGTATTATGCTGCCTGGTGAATATGAATTCGGAACGGATACCAAGGAAATTATGGAGATTCAAGCCGGAGAGCTGAGCGTGCTGCTGCCAGGTACGACGGAATGGCTGCAAATTAATGGTACAGGTGAATTCACGGTTCCGGCTAATGCCAAATTCAAGCTGGAAGTCAAAACAGCTACCGATTATATTTGTTCATACATTGCCGAATAATAGCTTTAAAGATGAAAAACAATACCCTGTCGCCCGCATGAATGGCGGTTGGACAGGGTATTTTTTGGGAATACGGGTATGGCGAAAAATTTATTGTGTCGTGGATTCGTAATCTCCAGATATGTAAGGATAAATAGCGATATAATCTTCGATTTTCAGACGTACATAAGGTGCCAGTCCGGATAACATACATCCATAGCGGAAGCTTCCGTTGTCATTATCAATTCGGATGACCCGGGCGGTGATAGGAGGGAGATCCGCTTCCTTCGGGAAATGGATGACGACGAACATATCCATCGATAGCGGGAAAGAGGATACGATCTGCATACCGCTTTCTGATAAATCATAGAGCTTGCCCTCTATCGTTTGTCCGGTGAATGAGCCTTCCTGCTCCCATTGATGGACAGATAAAATAAGCGGGATATCGATGTGTAAACGCGTGTTTTTGCGGCGCTCGTAGCCGGAAGCTTGCTTGACGACCAGCGTCTGCATCCATTCTTCATAGCATTGAACGATTGCGCTCATATCCTGGTCACCGAAACCTTTGGATAAACCGATCTGGAACAAGTTGGTTGCTGCTTTCTGCAGCGGCAAAGGCAGTTGATAGCTGTTGGATAGTTCACCTGCCAGCAGTAGATCCTTGAGCATTAATTGCAGTGAAAATTGTGAGCTGAAGTCACGGTTGATGATCTTGCTGCCTTTGGATTCAGCCTGTTTGCTGGAAGCTCCACCTGCGAGTACAGCTTCAATAAAACGTTCAGGATCGAGACCTGCTTTGGTTGCTATCGCCAGACCCTCGATAAAGCCAAGCAAATTGACTGCGGCTATCGTGTTGTGAGCGAGCTTCGCTGAGGAACCGGAGCCTGAAGGGCCCATATAGATGACCTTCGTTCCAATAGCTTCAAATAGTGAACGCTGTTTGTCGAGTGCCGCGAATCTGCCACCAGCCATAAAGGCGAGTGTGCCGTTCTCAGCTGCCGGTTTGCTGCCGGTAACAGGGGCATCCAGAAAGTCAACAGCGCGCTCCAGCAAAGCTTCGTGAATCTGCCGGCTTGTATCGGGCGAGATGGTGCTGCAATCAATTACTGTCTGGCCAGCAGACAAACCGTGAATGATTCCTGTAGTACCGAGAATGACCTCCAATACAGCAGCATCGTCCTTGAGCATGGTCATAATGACGTCCGTTTCCTGAGCAACTTCAACGGCTGAACTTACAGCAACGGCACCAAGAGCGACGACCTCTGCGGTCTTATCCGCTGTGCGATTGTAAACCTTTACAGAATAACCCTTGCTCAATAAATTGATTACCATGGGCTTACCCATAGTGCCAAGACCAATAAATCCTACCCTCATTAGCTAATCACCTCTGCTCTTATTGTAGCATTTCAAGCTGACTGAGGGAATGATGGACTTGCAATTCAGTTCCCAATTACAGTATCCTATCTTTATGTACCCATGATAATGATTATCAGGAGGATGACAAATGAGTAACAAGCTAAAATTTGATTACAGCAAAGCTCTTTCTTTTATCCAGCAGCACGAGATTGACTATTTAGCCGATCCGATTCGATTGGCCCATGATCAGTTACATAACAAAACAGGAGCGGGTTCCGACTATCTGGGTTGGATCGACCTGCCAGTTGATTATGATAAGGAAGAATTCGCTCGTATTCAACAAGCGGCCAAGAAGATCCAGTCCGATTCGGATGCGCTTGTTGTTATTGGTATCGGGGGTTCATACCTTGGAGCCAGAGCAGCGATTGAAATGCTGTCCCACTCCTTCTATAACCTGCTGCCCAAGGGCAAGCGCAAGACGCCTGAAATTTATTTTGTAGGTAATAACATCAGTTCGACGTATGTGACTCACTTGCTGCAGCTGCTTGAAGGCAAGGATGTCTCCGTCAATGTTATTTCCAAATCAGGCACAACTACAGAACCGGCTATTGCTTTCCGCATATTCCGTGAGCTGTTGGAGAAGAAATACGGTGTTGAAGAGGCGCGTAAGCGGATCTATGCAACGACGGACCATTCCAAGGGAGCCCTGAAGAAGCTGGCAACAGCTGAGGGATATGAATCCTTTGTTATTCCTGATGATGTAGGTGGACGTTATTCCGTGCTGACGGCTGTTGGCTTACTGCCTATTGCTGCTGCCGGTGTCGATATCGAAGCAATCATGAAAGGCGCGGCGGATGCGAAGGAAGTATACAGCAATCCAAAGCTGGAAGAAAATGAAAGCTATCAATATGCAGCTGTTCGTAATGCCTTGTACCGTAAAGGTAAAACAACAGAAATTTTAGTTAATTATGAGCCTTCTTTGCACTTTGTATCGGAATGGTGGAAGCAGCTGTTTGGAGAAAGTGAAGGCAAGGACTACAAGGGGATTTTCCCGGCTGCTGTTGATTTCTCAACAGATCTGCACTCCATGGGGCAATTCATCCAGGAGGGAAATCGTACGTTGTTTGAAACCGTGATCCAGGTTGCGGAAGCCGCAGAGCAAATTACGATCGGTACGGACGAGAATGACTTGGACGGGCTTAATTTCCTGAGCGGTAAAACGATGGATTTTGTTAACAAAAAAGCGTTCGAAGGCACGATGCTGGCGCACACAGATGGTGGTGTACCGAATCTGATCGTCACCATTCCGGACACAAGTGCGTACACATTTGGATACATGGTTTATTTCTTCGAGAAAGCTTGCGGAATCAGCGGTTATTTGATGGGTGTCAATCCATTCGACCAGCCGGGTGTTGAGGCTTACAAGAAGAATATGTTTGCTCTGTTGGGCAAGCCTGGATACGAGAAAGAAAAAGCAGAACTGGAAGCTAGACTTACCAAGTAATGTATGATGCTGGATCGAGCGGCGCACCCTTAGCTTATTGATGGGTGTGCTGCTTTTTTGCAAATCAGGTACTGTAGTGAGGATAAGGAGGGAGCTTGCCAATGCTGGCTCAGTATAAAACAGTCAAAGGGCCGGGAATCGATGAGATGGTGATCAAGAAATCCCGGTTTATCGGACATGCGAGGCCAGTGGCTACAGAGGATGAGGCTGTACGTTTTATCGAAAGCATCAAGCAGCAGCATAAGCTGGCTAATCACAACTGTTCGGCTTACATGATCGGGCAGCGGGACGAGATCCAGAAGCAATCTGACGATGGCGAACCAAGTGGGACTGGAGGACGTCCGATTTTGGAGGTTATCAAGAATCAGGGCTTGAAAAACGTCGCCGTTGTGGTTACGCGTTATTTTGGCGGAATTATGCTGGGGGCTGGCGGACTGATTCGTGCTTACACCGATGGAGCTGTTATTGGTATCGCCGCAGCCGTCCCGGTGTATCAGGTGCTGCACAAGGAAATACATGTGGAGATCGATTATACGTGGCATGGCAAAATGGAGAACGAGCTGCGTGGTCGCAAAGTGCTGGTTGAAGACACCCATTTTACGGACAAGGTAACCCTGATCTGTTTGCCGACTGCAGGTGAAGCGGATGCGTTTACTGGGTGGGTACAGGATGTTACACAAGGTCAAGGCGTGATTATACAGGGTGATGAACGCTACATAGAGCATGCAGTAGGGAATCAGGATGGGGCGGGCACCACAGGCATATAAGATCATTATCAGATCATATTGCCGATATTTCCTCTTGCTATACCATGATTAAATGATAAACTATGAGTTGTGAAGATTTTCCTGAGAGTATCCACAGAGAGTGAGTGAATGGTGTTGGCCAGAAAAGCAGTAGCGCAAGAGCTTAGTCGCGAAAGGATTCTGGAGGGAGCACGACAGCTTTTCGCTGAACACGGGTATCAAACTTTAACGATGCGCAGTATCGCCCAAGCCATGGGATACAGTCACGGAGCGCTGTATTATCATTTTAAAGAAAAAGCGGATTTATTTTATACTTTGGTTAATGAGGATTTCAATATGCTGCTGAATCGTCAACGCGAGATGCTGGCCCGTACCCGTATGGGCGATGTTGGACAATTGCAGAAGCTGATGCAGGAGTTTATCAGGTTTGGTCTTGAGAATCCTTATCATTATGAAATTATGTTTATGATTAACGATCCGGAGCTGCAAAAATACTCACGTACCGAGCAGGCTGAATGTCTCGATTTATTCGCGACAGTAGTGCGTTCCGTTATTGCCCGTCAACCGAATAATGAGTCGAAAATGTACAGCCTGCCCTGGAGTCTGTTCATGTCAATGCATGGATTTATATCTTATAATATTCATTACCAGCAGTCGTATGACGATGTCAAAAAGCTGGCCGAGCAGCATGTGAAGTTTTTGAGTGAAGGCTTGCTCAGCTAGATGTGAATTGAACCAGAGCATGTCGCTGGCGAGGTCCATCAAATTCACAAAAGTAAATACCTTGCCAACGACCGAGAATCAGGCGCCCGCCTGCTACGAGTACAGTTTGTGAGGAGCCGACAGTGATCGCCTTGAGATGGGCAGCCGTATTGCCTTCGGCGTGTTGGTATTGGGGATGCTCCCATGGATAGACTTCATTGAGACGCATAAGTACATCTCTTTTTACATCAGGATCTGCATTCTCATTAATGGTTATGCCTGCAGTCGTATGTGGGCAATAAATGACAGCGGTACCATCCTCGATTGCATCCTGCTTTAAGAGCCTGGTTATGTGTTGAGTGATATCGATCATTTCATCGCGGTGGTTGGTTTGAAGATGTAGGGTGTGAATCATGGAAATCGCCTCCTTGTCAGCCTATTATAAACTATCCTCGGTGTCATCACAAAACGTGGTATAATAAACGAATGACTACAAGAGGACAGGTTAGCCTATTGGCGAGCTGGGTCGGGAAAGGATGACAAGAGCCATGGATTTAACAGAAAATACGTTGGCCAACACGGAAATCATGATGGAAGAAATTAAAAAAAAGCTACGGATGGCAAGTGGAGCTGCACTCAAGGCATCTTCATTGAACGATAATCAATATGAGGATTTGAAAGACCTGTACGAAATGGTAGCTGCTAAATCGAAATTCAGCATTAGCGAGATTGAAGCGATAACCGTCGAATTAGGCCGATTGCGTAAAGTGTAACGGTACAACTGTACAAGCAACTGGGTTTTGACTTCCATACTCTATAGCGTAGCCTGAGACACGGTAAGCCGTGCAACTCGGGTATGGCTTAAGAATGGAGGTTGATGACATGCGTCCAACGATTCTCAAGAAGGATGTTCAGAAGCTGCTCGGCAAGAACATTTATGCAATCAAAAAAGACGGTACAGCTGTAAGCGGTAAGCTGGTTCGCATCAGTGGAAACCGTTTGATCGTGGCTCCCCCAAAAGGTAAAGCGAGAGTGTCGGCATTAATACCACTCGTATTATTCGATCTGTTGGCAGTGGGTACGGCCCCTTTTGCCGGTTATGGTGGGTATGGAGGATATGGTGGTTACGGCGGTTATGGTTACGGAAGTCCTTTTTTCTTTTAACATCATTAAATAGGTCTGACTGCTTCCCTGAGGAAGCAGTCAGGCTTTTTTTATTTGATACAGATAATGAACGGCATTGCGGCTTAGCTCGAAGTGTGCTCCGTGCCTGTTATACTCAAAATTTCGTCGATAATCGCAGCTCTTCCATTAGGTGTCCAGCTCATGCGGACCCATTGCGGGATGGGCCTCACTTGATTGCTTTGGACGGCCTGAATGGAGTTCCATGCATGCGTCCTGCGCATGCGTTCATAGATAGCCTCGCTGCCAGCACGAACGTTTTTTTGCAGCACAAATACATAGTCAGCCTCCAGTGGAGGCAGCCATTCAGGCTGTACCTCCAACGATAGAGAATTCAAGGGCACATTTCTTCCCGGCTTTAAACCAAGGTCATGATAGATCAATTCATTCAAAGGATGGTTGACGGTACCATGGATTCGTACACAAGCGTGGGTAACTTGCATGACACTGACCGTCTTGTTCTCCATGCTATGGTGCAGCATACGCCGCGCGGACGTAACACGCAGAGCCAGTTGGTTGAGCGTAGCTTCAGCTTCCTGATGCCTGCCTAGCATGGAGCTCAGCTTGCGATAATTGACAAGCCAATCCGGACTAGTCAGCAGTATCGATGACGCGGCCAACTTGTTGAATTGATGATGGAAGCCCTGATGGTATCGATCTCCTATGATCAGGTCTGGCTGCGCATGAGCGAGCTCTTCCCATTGGGCAGCTAGCAGGTGCTCATATTCAGCATCAGACATACCCGGATAGCGGCAGCAATTAATCGAGGCGACAGGCTCGATACCAAGCGATAGCAGGTTATCATGAAACCGGGTGCAGGAAGCGACAGCAATCCTCATCCGGTTTCGCTTCATATACAGTGTAGGAGATACACCTACTGTGCGATGGAACACACGGCTAAAATAAAATTCGTCTTCGTAGCCGACAGCCTTGGATACCTCCTTGATCCTACAATCCTGCTGGCCCAGCAGCTCCTTTGCATTGTCCATGCGCAGACGACTTAAATAAGCAACAGGTGTTTCTCCAACCGTTTTTTTAAACAAGCGGGAAAAGGAGCTCGCTGTCAGTCCTGCCATTTTCGACAAAGTTTTCATCTCCAGCTGTTCATCAAGGTGTGTTTGCATATAAGCAAGTGCCTGCTCGATACCTTGGGCAGCAGGAAATTCAGTCGGTTGTTGTTCCGTGGAATGCTCCATAATGGTAAGGAGCAACTCCTGAAATTGTAAATGGTGCTTGAATGGATCATTGGGCTGGAGGCTGTCCTCATACAGCTGCTGAACTTTATGAAGAAGGGTATTCGATTTGCGAATAGGGATAAGGCCAAGGGGAAACAAAGGTGTGTCTGTGCCGTGTAAATTCAACCTTTTGTGACTGCCTGCGACTGGGGGCGATGCTTGCGAACCGACATAGTGCTCAAGCTCCAGGGAGTAGTAGGCCAGGTTCTCGGACTCCACAGATAACTCTATGTTCATGCCTGGAGTTAAATAATATAATTGTTGAGGTTCAAATTCATAACGCTTCTGATCTATGAGCACAGTACCTTTGCCTTGGGTAATCAAGCAGAGCATCGAAACCGGAAAATGGCTGTACTGCAGTTTGTACCGCTTATGATGCCGACGGCTGCGGATGGAGGTAAGAAAACATACAGAATGGGGCGTTGGGGAGCTGGGTTTATTTGTCATAAAAACGAGTCTCCGATCCAGAAGTTCGATTCAATCCTGTAGCAACGATAATGATTCTCAATAACATGATTAAAACAAGGATATTGTGCTTTGTCAATCTTTTTGGATAGCAAAAACCCCTCATTCTCACAAATGAAGTGAAAATGAAGAGCGAATAACTTTTGAGTAGACTTATTGGATACCAAAGTGGGTGTAGAGATCATCCAGAATCAGCTTGGCGGCCAAGGCACCTCCACCGAGATTCCAAGTGATGGGATCAACCTTGAAATATTTTCCATTTTTAACTCCCTTTAAATCTTTCCAAATCGGGTGGGTGATCCACTCCTGCTGATATTGAAGAGTGTTTTTTTGATCGGGAAGCTGCGTGGTGATATCGAATATATAATCACCGTCTAACTGAGGAATATGCTCTTTGGAGATGAGATTGACCCCAGAGCCGGTAAGGCCTTCAATCTGTTGTGCCTTGGGAATTGGCAGGCCGAGCTCTTTAATAATTAAACCGGGAAAGCCGGTCACATAAAATTTGGCGCTGTTATCTTTTTCGAAACGGATGATC
Organism: Paenibacillus sp. FSL H7-0331; assembly: GCF_001956045.1. The sequence goes on from NZ_MRTH01000005.1 coordinate 16,850, forward strand.
GAAACCTCGGTTGTAGACAGCTTGTCGCCCATCTTTTGTTTGAACCCGGCTATACGAGTATTCCAGTCCGCTATGATTGTCGCTTCGGCCTCTTGTTTATTCAAAGCGTCTGCCATCAGTTTGATATTTACCTTCCAATCAGCCAAATCTTTGGTTACAATGGTGGGCGCGATGGAAGAAAGCTGCGGATATATTTTTTCGTGACGAACTTTGGTTGCGATAATAAGGTCTGGCTTGAGAGCAATAATGGCTTCGATATTCGGCTGCGATTCCTCACCGAGGCTCTTTACCCCATTCATGGTGCTGCCCAAATAGCGGAACCATGGTTTCTGATCGACAGATTCTACCGCACCGACTGGCTTGACTCCAAGTGCGACTCCAATGTCGACGGCGCCGGCAAATAAATAAACAACACGCTCCGGTGTTTTGTTGAGAGTGAATGTGCCCATTTCATGGGTTATCGTTTTATTGACTATAGCGGTGCTGCTGTTCTCTTTGACGGGTACTGCTTCCTTCGGTTGAACCGCTTCAGTAGCGGCGGGTGCTGAATCACCGGGACTGCCGCCAAGATTGGTGTGAGTAATGCCGCAGCCTGCCAGGACCAGCAGCAGGATGAGTCCGATTAAAATAGATATGTGCTTCATACTTCTCTTCCCCCTGTTAAGTTAGCATCTATTGATAATGATTTTCATTATTGATGCTAACCTTCTGGGCGTTGGAAGTCCATATCGTAATTTGTCTGTTATTTTGTATTTTTTTGATACTCTACTAGTTGGTCAATAATTGCCCTTCTGCCACCAGACGTCCAACTCATACTAAACCAATTGGGAATTAACATAACATTACCTTGTTGAACGGCTTTGATCGCCTTCCATGCATGCGTACCGCACATTTGCTCGTACATGTTTTCACTGCCCGCACGCAGATGGTTTTTTTGAATAAACAAATGGTCGGTCTCCAGTGGAGGAAGCCATTGGGGAGCCAACTCAATGCTTTTGGTTTGCATTGGCATATTGCTGCCGGGTTTTAAACCAAGCTCCTGGTAGATCAATTCATTGAGAGGATGATCGATCGTTCCCTGAATCCTGACAAAAAGGTGGTTGACCTGCATGAGCGTAACCGTCTGATTATCCATACTGCGTGCAAGCAGTCTCCGTGCTGCAGTCGTATGTAAAGCCAACTGGTTAAGTTCCTGCTCCGCCTTTTCCTCTCGTCCAAGCAGCTCGGCTATATTTCGATAGTTGACGCTCCAATCTGGATCTACGGCAAACATCACGGTAGGTGTAATCCTGATTAATTCCTCTTGAAACTCTTGATGGAACATGTCGGCGATGATGACGTCGGGCTGAGCGTGCTCAAGCTCCTGCAAACGGCAGGACAAAACATGAGCGTGCTCGCTGTCTCCCATACCGGGATATTTGAAGCAGTTCACATGAACGATAGGTTCAATGCCAAGTGAACGCAGGCTGTCCTGGAATTTCAAGCAAGAGACAACGGCGATCTTCAACCTATACCTCGTCATGAAAAAAGTAGGGGATACGCCGACCTTTTGCTGGAACATTCGGCTAAAATAAAACTCATTTTCATAGCCGACTGCTGCGGATACCTGCTTAATCTTGTATCCGGGTTTGGACAACAGGTGTTTGGCACTTTCCATACGCAGTTGAGTCAAATATTCAATGGGGGATACCCCTATGGTTTTCTTGAATAATCGGGAAAAGGAGCTGGTCGTCATCCCGGCCATTGTCGCAAGCTTGACCATGTCGAGCTTGCCTGCAAAGTTCGATTGCATATACGCTGTGATCTGCTGTATGCTGTGCCGAATTAAAGGTTTCACCGAATCATGGGCAGGAGCCTGAAGAATTTGCTGCAGCAGCTCCTGAAATTGAATATGAGACTGGAAAGGATCCGCAGGCTCATTTCTTTTCTCATAGAGGGAGTGAAGTAGTGCTTGAACATTTGCGGGATCTTCCATAGGAATATAACCCGCAGGAAATGCAGGCAGAGGCGCACGGAGTAGTTGAATGCTTTGATGGTTTTTACCCACAGCAGCACTTGTGAAATGTCTGAACATAACTGTGTAATACTCGATCGACTCGGACTGTAAAGCGATTTCGATATCCATGTTGGGCTTGAATATATAGAGCTGCAGAGGTTTGATTTCAATAAGCTTACTATCGATCAATAGTGTCCCCGTGCCCTTGATAATGAAGCAAATCATTGTGACCGGAAAATGACGATATCGCATCAGCTCCTTACAGTAACGACGTTTGTGTATCGAGTGCAGAAAGTAAATCGAATACGGAGCTGGGTATCGCGGCTGGTTATTCATGAGCAGGTCTCCAATCCATCGCATGAATCGATAATAATCAAGGATAGCCAGACGAACCCTTCCTTGTGCGTAAGGTTCGTCTGGCTCCTGTTATACGGCATTACGATTTGTGTACAACAAATAAATAAAGAACGGGGCCCCTACTGCAGAAGTAAACACACCTACAGGGATGTCCAAAGGGAGAAAAAAGGTGCGGCCAACGAGATCGGCAACGACGACGATGATCGCTCCAAGCAGCGCAGAGACTGGCAGTATACTGCCGAAGCTGGTGCCGACCAGCTTGCGAGCCATATGTGGGGCCAGCAGTCCGACAAACCCGATACCACCGCCCACGGAAACGGCTGATCCGGCCAAGGCAACGCTTAACAGCAGCAGCACCAATCGATTGCGCTCTACATGGCTTCCAGCGCTGGCAGCGACATCGTCCCCGAGCTGCTGAATATTGACGTGCCGAGCCAGCAGGAAGGCTAGTGGAATCAGAATGACAGTCCACGGCAGCAGCGTAAATACATTTTCCCAATTTGTTCCGTATACAGATCCCGTCAGCCATAGATAGGCTTGGCCCGCATCATTTTTGGGACTGAAAATGATCATCATCGTGGTCATGGCCGACATCAGGGTGGAGACTCCTACGCCAACCAGAATAAGACGAAATGGGGTGACTCCTTTTTTCCAGGCAAGCGCATAGAGGACAACGGCCACAACGGCTGCTCCGAGCATGGCGGATACCGGAAGCAGTCGTATACTCATCGTTTTGGCCAAGTACGTCAGAAAGACAACAGCCGCTACGGCAGCACCACCCGTCACGCCCAATATGTCTGGTGACGCCATGGGGTTACGGATCATCCCTTGCAGGATCGCACCTGAGGATGCTAATGAAGCACCGATCAGCAGTGCCAGCAATATGCGAGGAAGACGCAGCTTTTGAATAATCATGGTTTGATCCTCAGCGCCTATACCTAATACACTGCGAATGACATCAAGGGGCTGGATATACATTTCTCCAAGTCCTGTACTGACCACAAATGCGGTCGTGCATACAATGAGCAGCGCTGCAATGACGAGCACGGTTCTCTTATGAATTAAAAAGGATATACGCCCGCGGACAGAGCGGATGGGGACATACGGTTTCATGTTTTGGCAATCCCCTTTCGAGCCATATAGATAAAGAACGGAGCTCCGATCATGGCGGTCATAACACCAACCGGCATTTCTTCAGGAATCATAATAAAGCGGGCGACCAGATCGGCCAAAATCAGCAGAATCGCACCGAGCAGCGCACAATAGGGAATGACCCAGCGATAATCCATTCCAACGAAAAACCGGGATATATGCGGAATGACAATGCCGATAAAACCGATGGGTCCGGCGACAGAAACTGAGCTGCCAGCGAGCACGACAATGATGATCGCTGCCACCGTCTTGATCACAACTGTACGCTGTCCAAGGCTCTTGGCAGTATCCTCACCCATCAACAGTAAATTGACATCGCGTGCAATGACACAAGCAGCCAGCCAGCATACGATCATATAAGGAAGCACAGCAAGCAGCATGTCCGGCGAGCGTCCGGCGATGGACCCGGTTAACCAGAATAATACACTGCTCAGTACTTGTTTGTTGACGACCAGCATCGCTTGTGTCAATGAAGAGAATAAAGCTGTCATCGCCGAACCCGCCAAAATAATTTTGATAGGCGTTAAACCGTCTCTTCCCATGGAGCCGAGCACATACACAGCTGCTGCAGCGGCAGCAGCTCCCAGGAATGAGATCCACATCAAAACGGAAAGCGAGGAGACGGATAGTACTGTTGCTGCGAATACGATGAAAAAAGTAGCCCCTGCATTCACACCAAGCACACTTGGCGCTGCAAGCGGATTGCGGGTTAATGCCTGCATCAGGGCTCCGGCAATAGCCAGACTGGCCCCGATGGCTGCTGCGATGAATGCCCGTGGCATGCGTGTCGTATGTATAATCACCTGTTCACGAACGGCTTCATCGTAATGCATGAGCGTTTGCCAAGCGGTGGCGAAACGGAAATTGGTAGCTCCAAACATAATGCTTGAGATTAGGCAAACCAGCAATATTAAAGCGGCTGCGATCAATCCCGATACTCTCCAAAGATTAGCAGTCATGGATATCCTCCAGAAATGTCCTGATGATGCATAAGAGAGAATGAGCCCACGGCTCATTCTCCTATGCGTTACTTCTATTCCATTAATAAATATGAAATGGAGCTGAACAGTCTATTTGATCTCAAAATATTTATAAAGATCATCCAACAGCGATTTGGCTGCCGTACTGCCTGCACCCAGATTCCATGTCACAACATCGACTTTAAAGTATTTACCGTTTTTGACGCCCTTAAGGTCTTTCCAGAGAGGATGTGAGGTCCATTCAGATTGAGTTTTTCTTGCATTTGATCCATCATCCACCTGAGACGTAATATCAAAGATATAGTCGCCGTCCAGCTGTGGCATTTGCTCCTTGGAGGTCAGATTGATCACGGTTTTACCCTCAACCTGCTGTGCCTTTGGTCTTGGCAATCCGAGCTCCTTGAAGATGGTGCCTGCAAAGCCGGTTGAGTAAATCCGAGCACTGCCATCCCGCTCGAAGCGAATAATCGATACTTCGGATTTGCCGATTCGATCTCCCATTTTTTGCTTAAATGTAGCGACTCCTGTATCCCATTCCTTGATGATTTTTGCTGCTTCATCCTGCTTATTTAATGCTTCCGCAGCAATGTTCAGATTTTCCTTCCAGGAAAATAAATCACCCACAATGATGGTCGGAGCTATGGAATTAAGCTGTGGATATACTTTCTCATTCCTGGTTTTTTGCCCGATGATCAGGTCAGGCTTAAGAGCGATAATAGCTTCGATATTCGGCTGCAATTCATCACCGAGGTTCTTAACCCCATCCATTTTCGAACCCAAATACTTGTACCACGGTTTTTCATCCCACGATTCTACCGCGCCTACTGGCTTCACGTTTAAAGCAGTAGTGATGTCTACCATGCCGCTGAATAGGACAACAACGCGTTCAGGTACCTTTTTCAAGGTAGTGGTCCCCATGGTGTGGGTAATGGTTTTGTCATAAGCAACGGCTGGCTTGGACGACGCTGCATCCTTTCCAGGCGTAGTGCCAGTGGCTGCGCCTGTAGAGGCAACTGGACTCGATCCGCAACCAGCGGCAAACAATAATACAACGAATGCTAATAATAAGTGCAGCTGTTTCATTGGTGTTCCCCCTTGTTAAACTTTTGTTGCAAGCTTACAGCTTGTCATGTATGGTCAGAATTTGCTGGGCATCCTTGCGCGGACGCGGCGGAGGAATGAGCTCCGGATAGCCAATGTGCAGCAAGCCGACTATTTTCTCACCTGGCTGCACCCCTACAGTCTCCCTGAAGCCAGGGTGGTAATTAAAGTTATTCGTCTTCCAGACGACGCCAAGTCCTTGTTCCCATGCGGCAAGCTGAAAGGTCTGTATCCAGGCGCTAGCGGCTGCATAATCCTCATCCCACTGCTTTTGACGGGAATCCTCGTTCATTACCACAATCAAGTGCATGGGCACATGCAGAAAATAATCCATTTTCTTTTGAGCATACTTAACCCGATCTTCAGCACTATAGGTATCGACCATAGCTTTGGCCAGTGTGTCACGTGCTTCTTCCATATAAAGAATGAATCTCCATGGCTCCCGGACTCCATGAGTCGGTGCCCAGGCAGCAACATTCAGCAGCTCGATCAGTAGTTCTTTTGAAACAGGATCGCTTTTGAACTGACGAATCGAACGTCGCGATTTTATCAAATTAGCCATTGCACCTGTACTTTGAGTATGTAATGATTCCATGAATGGGTAACCTCCTTTTATAGCTCTATATAATTGATAATGATTATCATTAATCCTTATCCATCATAAAGATGATTTTGGTGATTGTACATATCTTAATTTGCCTGATTGGCTGGATTATTTTGTCCCGACTAATGAATAAAAAAAGAACCCATAGGTATGGGCTCCTTAGGTTAAGGCTATAGGCTGGCATGAGGGGATGGGCGAAACGGGTGCAAAAACATTTTGGGAATCGCCGTTTCGAAGCGCAGCAGCTCCCCCTTGGTCGGATGTATAAAGGCTAGAACGCGCGCGTGCAGACCGAGTCTGTTAATGATTTTCGACTTGGAGCCATACTTCTTGTCACCGACCACAGGATGACCGATGTCCTCCATATGAACACGAATCTGATTTTTGCGGCCTGTTTCCAGATGAATATCCAACAAAGAGAAATTTCCGTTCGTTTGGACCAATCGGTAATGGGTTATCGCTTGTTGTCCATCATTGGGGTACTGACTGGAGTACATCTTAAGTGTGCTGCTTTCTTTGAGCCATGAGGTGATCGTACCTTCAATTTTTCGCACCTTGCCTTCAACCAGAGCTGTGTAGGAACGCTCCTTGACCATGTCCTGCCATGCGTTTTGCAAGGTTTGCTGAACCTTCTCGCTTTTGGCGAATACCATCACTCCGGAGGTGTCGCGGTCCAGTCGGTGAACGATGAAAATACGGTTGCGCGGATTTTCTTCACGAACATGCATCGTAAGCTGACGATAGGCTGTGACCTCGTCTTCCTTGTGTGTCGCTGAAACTGAGAGAATACCGGAATCCTTGTTAATGACGATGAGATCCTCATCCTCATGCAAAATAGTGAGACCCAATATAGGTGATGCCTGTGCGGATTTATCCTTGCTAATACTGACGATATGCCCGGGCTTGAGCGCAAAATTATAGGTGGTTATAGTCCGATCATTCACTGAAACCTGCCCGCGGGCCAGAATGGATTTAACTGAATTACGTCCCATATTGGAGAGATGCTCCAATAAAAAAGTCAGCAGCTCCGCGGGCTCGGCTACCTTGAAGACGATAGGCTTGGAAGGACCCTTATGTGAAGTAGTCGGCTTATTAGAAATATTCGCTTTGCTAGCTGGGCGTGGATTTCGATTTGCGCCTCGATTGGCTTTGGGTGGTTTACTCATTAGGTAGTTGTCGCTCCGATTCATTGGTTTATTCAGTTTATTTCTTTACTATACCATGTTCGGCAGGACGGGAGAAGGTCATGCGCAGTGAATGCTAAATCATATACTCGAAGGTGGGTATGAGGACCCCATAGTAACGACTTCGTGACTACTCTGTATGGACATCAGCATAATCTTGCTTTATTTGACATAATGAACGCTTTCCATGCATAGAATAAACTTTACCGGGAATCCTACAAATAGAAGGTAAACGGTAATAATTCGGTAAATAGTGGTAAATCATCCTAAGTTAACAGAGTGTTCACACTAAGTTAATACTGCGTTCATGTTGGTGGCTTACACTTAGTCCGTAGTGAATGAAAGAGGAGGGAAATTAATGATTTTATATCAAATGGCCAAACGGATGGAGCAAAGAAAGAAGCTTCAGCATACGATTGAGCAATCCGAGGGTATTATGGCACAGCAGCTTGTCACGCAAAAAGAACAGGTTGAAGCACAGCTTATGACGCAGGCGAATTACTGGGCAGAAGAAGGCAATGACGATTTCATGTTAAGTGCAATGGTTCCTGAGGTCGGCGGTATTCAAACAAATACAGCAGGCTTGTAGCTGGAAATGGAATTTACCTTACGAGGTGTTCCATTTCTTTTTTTTGTATTCGGCATCTTTTCCGTGTAAAATAGGGTTGCATGAATCCTGTAAAGTAAAAGAGGTTATTTCGCATGAAAATCGTATTATCGACGCTTAACGCCAAATTTATCCATACATCGCTTGCCCTCCGTTATTTGAAAGCCTTCTGTGGCGACGACTTTAACATAGACATTACGGAATATACGATAAAAGATCCGGCGATGAACATTGTTTCGGATTTATTTCAACGTCAACCTGATGTGATCGGTTTCTCCTGTTACATCTGGAATATCGAAGAAACGATTACCGTGATCAGCATGCTGAAGAAAATTAATCCTCAGCTTATTATTATTTTAGGTGGTCCTGAGGTCTCTTATGATACCGATTATTGGATGGAGAGACTGCCGCAGGTCGATTATATCGTGATGGGTGAGGGAGAAGAAACCTTCCATCATTTGCTGAAGGAAATTAGTGGGGATCGTGCGTTCTACAGTGTATTCGGGACTGCTTATCGCAAAGAGGGCAGAGTTCTGATCAATCCGCCGCGGCCAAAGCTGAAGCTCGACGATATCCCGTCACCACACCGATTTGCCGAAGATGTTCCGAGCCTGGCGAACCGTGTCGTTTATTTTGAAACGAGCCGTGGCTGCCCGTTTAGCTGTCAGTTCTGTTTGTCTTCAATTGAAGTGGGTGTTCGTTATTTTGACATCGATCGGACAAAAAACGACATTCTGTATTTGATCGCATCCGGTGCGAAGCTGATCAAGTTTGTGGACAGAACCTTTAATATCAAGCGCGATTATGCGATGGACATATTTGAATTTCTCATTAACAACCATCAGGGCTGTGTGTTCCAATTTGAGATTACAGCGGACATTATGCGACCCGAGGTATTGGAGTATTTGGCGGAAAATGCGCCGCCGGGTGTGTTCCGTTTTGAAATTGGCGTACAGTCCACGAATGATTTGACGAATGGACTTGTGAAGCGTCGGCAAAATTTTGCCAAGCTGTCGCGAACCGTGACCATGGTCAAGGAAAGTGGCAAGATTGATCAGCATTTGGATTTGATTGCCGGTTTGCCTGAGGAGAATTATAATTCATTCCGCAAAACGTTCAACGATGTGTTTGAATTGGGGCCTGAGGAGCTGCAGCTCGGATTTTTGAAAATGCTGCGGGGTACAGGCATGCGCGCTGACGCCGAAAAGTATGGTTACATGTATATGGACAATGCGCCCTACGAAATTCTGGGCAACGATATTTTGCCATTCTCCGATCTGGTAAGGATCAAACGGGTTGAGGATGTACTGGAAAAATACTGGAATTCACATCGTCTGGATCATACCGTGAATTATTTAATTCGGGAGCAGTTCCCTTCGGCTTTTGATTTCTTCCAGCAGTTTGGCGACTATTGGGAAACCCAGGGCTGGCAAAAAATCGGCCATCAGCTCGAGGATTTGTTTACCCGACTGCGTGCGTTTCTGATTCATCGGGGAACACAGCGGATGGATGTTATTGAGGGCTTGATGAAACTGGATTACTTCCTCAACCATAAGTACAAGCCTCGTAAAATATGGTGGGAATTTACTCTGAACAAAGCGGCGCAGAACGATTACTTACGCAGGCTTGTCCATAACCCGGAGGCCGTTTCCACAGCTTATGCTGAACTTGGTATCGGGGAGAAGGATATCCACAAGCACGTGATGATCGAGGTGCTTCCGTTCCGACTGGATACGTATCTGGAAACAGGGGAGCTTATCGCTGATGCAGAGCAGTTGCTTATCATTTATTTCCCGCCCGACACTTCGACTCGTGCAATGCACTTTACATTGTCGCTAACATCGGCGCAGGCGATGTAGGTCTGAGCTTTATCGTCCATATATTCAACAAAAAGCAGTCTTAACTAGAAAGTATAGTTTTTAGACTGCTTTTTGCGTTGTTAATCGATTATGGTTGGTTGTTCCGGGTTTCTTAAAAATTCAAAAATCAGTTTAATTTGGGATTCGGTATTTCTATCGGTGGAAAGGTTCGGTAATTGATTTTCGGAAATAAAGTCATGATACCTGCTATTATTTTTTCTTTTGAACTACGGTACCTTTCACATCACCAATCTTGATTTGCCCGTTACCGGATTGTGTAATCGTGGCGTTCTGACCCACATGATTTAAATCCAGTGTCCCGTCTCCGACATCAATGATAGCCGATCCCTCTACCTGATCTACATCGATCTGTCCATTGACATTCTTAATCTCAATATCTGAAGTGATTTCATATAGCTTCAAATTCCCATCTCTGCTCGTTATAGTAAGGGGTCCCTTCGTATTAGCTACATTGATATTTCCATTTATATTATCGACTTTCACTCCGGATGACATATCCAATATCCGAATATTGCCGTCCTTATGGGATAGGATCTCTATTTGAAGGTGCTTCGGAGCCTTAATTTGAAGATTAACAGTTCCTGAGCCCATTGAAAGAAATTGGCTTTTAAAGGAAGCATTCAAATATGCAGTGTCTTTCTCATCGTTCAGATCAAGTTTTAGATTATCCTTGTTAATATTTTTAGAAGTGACATCAGCCGTAACTTGAATGCTATCAGAGTCCGTAGTTCCAACAATCTCAATTTCCCCATTTTTGTTATCAATGACCAATCTCTTGAGTTCACTTGCTTGCAATACAAGGTTTTTCTCACCCCATGGTTCCTCTTTTAAACCGCATGCTGCAAGAAGAAACAGCAATGATAAAATGATTACACATTGAAACCTTTTCATGTTCTCTCCCCATTTCATTTGTTGTAGGTATAGACTGTTCCTTACCCCCTTTAACTAAAGATTGGAATAAGATATAATTTCCATATTCATTTGAGTTCATCAGCTTCGACATCAAACTACCAAAATAGCTGTCATATTGCATAGCTACAAAGCGTCATAATCTTGATATGACAGAGAATAAATGGTTGTATAGGGTATCTGTCCCAACAACTTTAATGATGATCGGAGGTGCATACATGCATTTAAAACAATGGTCTTGGCAAGATTGGACCATGCTCACCCTTCGCCTATTATGGGTAGTAGCTGTGATTATTCTTATGTATCTGGACAAACCTGATTTCCCTTTTGGGTTCGTGTTGGCTGCTCTTCTGGTTTGCAACCTGGTCCCTTTTTTGTTTGTGAGAAATAACTATTACCTTTATCTGATTGCAGAATGTTTACTTGCTGGTGGTGTATCGCTTATTCTTGCTTACAGCTACGAATTACTACGTTTGTTTCTTCCTGCTCTTTTTACGATAGCATTCTATAGCAGAGGCAAAACGCACTGGCTCACATTGCCTGTTACAGTAATTCTGTTTATGTTAAGTTCGCGTGCAAATGATGGTGTGTCGTCGTTCTCCCATCCTTTCATTTGGCAAAGCTTAACCGATGGGCTCATAGTATATGGTGCTAGCTTCGCTCTTCACAAAGGTGCGGCAGCCATCAATACCATTCAACAAAAGCTTGCCTTGATAAAGGAGCAATATAGCATTCTAGAGCAGCATTCTTTGCAGATTGAAAGAATGACGCTACTGGAAGAAAGATATCGTATGGCTCGAGAACTACATGATTCGATTGGACATAACTTTACATCTCTGATTCTGGGCATGGAAACATTAACGCCTCATATTCATACTAATGTAGGCAAAACCAAGCTCCTGGGTATGCTGGAACTGGCAAGAACCGGGTTACAGGATATCCGCCTTCAAGTACACCAAATAGACCCTGTAGAAGAAACGATGCCTCTCGTACAGGCCTTAATGCAAATGATAGATGAATTTAAAATCAATACGGGCGTCCGCGTTTTCTTCCGCACGAGGGGTGAACCTTATCATGTAATGAAGCAAGCCAAGCTTGTCTTGTACCGTTGTTTGCAGGAATCTCTGACCAATGCGAGTCGACATGGTCAGGCGAGTTCTATTCAGGTTATCCTACAGTATGATCCTGCCCAGGTGATGCTTCAGGTACATGATAATGGAATGGGTAAGGAACACATTCAATATGGATTTGGCCTCACAGGTATGAGTGACCGTCTCGCTGCACTGCAAGGTAAACTCTATATTGATTCACAGATAGATGAGGGCACAATGGTCACTTGTACCATTCCAAATCAGGCGAATGAGGGTAGCCAGCAGATTAAAATCTTAATCACTGATGATCAGCCGTTGATTCGTGAAAGTCTGGGGCTACTTTTAGGGGAGGAAAAGGATTTTCAAGTACGGGTTGCCGGAAACGGAAAACAAGCGATTGATCTCTGCGAGCAGGATAAACCTGATATCGTATTGATGGATATCAACATGCCGGAAATGGATGGTTTGGAAGCCACCAAAATAATTAAAGAAACATGGCCGAATATACGAATCATGATGATTACAACCCTAGAAGGTGTTTCTTATGCAGCGGAGGCTCTTCGCTTAGGGGCGGAGGGTTACTTGCTGAAATCCATTCATCCTAAAGAATTAGCAGCGACCATACGGATTGTCAATAGCGGTGGTACGATGATTTCACAGGATGTGGCCCATCAGTTGTTTCAATATCAGAATGTGGATGTAGCCCTTAATCCCTATGATTTAACGGAACGGGAACTGGACGTTCTACAAGGATTAATAGAGGGACTTCGAAATAAAGCAATCGCACAGAAACTACATTTGTCCGAAGGTACGATTAGAAACTACATTTCTTCAATCTACTTGAAGTTACAGGTGGCAGACCGCAATGAGGCAGTAGAGAAGACTAGAAATGAACATCTTATTTTGTAATGGTATTGTATGTATCAATTTTTTCTGGTTTTTAATACTAGATGACTCTAAAATTGTATATAAAGGAAAGGATAGTAAAAAAAGCAGTCTTAACTAGAAAATATAGTTTTTGGACTGCTTTTTGCGTTGTTAATCAATTATGGTTGGTTGATCCGGATTTCTTAAAAATTCAAAAATCAGTTTAATTTGGGATTCGGTATTTCTATCGGTGGAAAGGTTCGGTAATTGATTTTCGGAAAAAAACTGAATATCCGTTGTTTCTATTCCTGTTATTGGAGCTCCCCCGATAATCTCACAGCGAATAAAGATTTTGTAATAATGGTAAGGCTGAGGCGGGTGTGGATGTTTAGTGCTGTCAAAAATAGCGAGCAGTTTCGTGACCTTTACCTCATATCCAGACTCCTCCTTCAATTCCTTGATTACATTTTCAGAGGGGGATAGGCCGATATCGCAAAAACCGCCAGGTAAAGACCATCTATTGTTATTGCTTTCTCTTACCATTAAAATTTGATCGTCTTTAAATACGACTCCGCGAACATCCGCTTTAGGCGTTTGAAAACCGGTTTCATTCGTAAATAAGTCATTGATCTTGTCCATCTCTAATCCCGTGTAGGTCTGCATAATTTCCGCACTAATGGTACGCAGCTCGGTGAACCGTTCAATATCAAAGGGATCTTTGGAAAAGGTTAACCCCGCTTGCGATAAAAATTGTATCCTTTTTGCCCAATCCAGCCATTGCAAGCTCATTACGAACACACCTCATTGAAAAAGCATCTGAGAGCCATGTATCAGGGGGCCATTCAGATGCTTAGTTTATTTTGTATCATACAAGTAAGAATTAAGGCAGATAGCTTCTTAGAACCGTCATCGATCCCGTGAGCGTATACTCGCCTAAATTGGCAGGAATCAGATAACACTCACCCGGTTTGACAGACTGCTGCTCTCCATCGCCCCATTCAATCGTCCCAGATCCGTCACAGATCACATGAACGATAAAGCTTTCCGGCGTTGTTTGCAGCTTCCATGACTGTTCAACCTTGCCCTTTTCAGTAATGAAAAATGGTGATTGAGCTAAGGTCAACCATTGATTGGATGATTCCAAATTGGTTTTCATAAAAGTAGCTCCGGAATTGGAGTAAGCAATTACATTTAACGAGTCTTCAATATGCAAGTCCCGAGGCTTGCCGTCCAGACCTAATCGATTGTAATCATACAAGCGGTATGTACTGTCGGAATTTTGCTGAATTTCGGCAACAAGTACACCTGCACCCAAAGCATGTACAGTACCTGAAGGAATGTAGAAGGAGTCGCCGGTTTCAACTGTAATCTCATTCAGCGTATCCATAATCCGATTTTCGCTAATTGCCTGAGCCAATTGCTCACGGGTGACCCCATCGTTCATGCCATAAATAATTTTGGCTCCTGGCTTGGCGTCAAGAATATACCACATTTCTGTTTTGCCCAGCTCACCTGACGGCAGCCCTTGATAAGTGTCGTTAGGATGAACCTGAACGGACAAGTCGTCTTGACAATCCAGCAATTTGATCAATAAAGGGAACCGGCCATTCTTCTCGGAAAATCCTTTGCTGCCAAAAAACGTCTGACCGTATTGTTCACGGACTTCGTCCAGACCAAGGCCTTTAAGTGAACCATTAATAACTTTGGTCGTACCGTTAGGATGATCGCCAATGGCCCAAGCCTCCCCGATAGGGCCCTCCGGTAATTCTAGCCCGAATTGCTCAAGTGCCCGACCTCCCCAAACACGTTCTTTCAGTTCCGGTTGAAATAATAAAGGATATGGTTTCATTCGATTCCCTGCTTTCTCGCATGAGTTCTGCTTCTTTATGCATATGTAGCCTACCTTACATTATATCAATCGAGCTTCAGCTTTTCTACCGCGATCAAATAGGGAGGATGATTTCTTTGATTCATGAAACGGTATTCCAGCACCTGAAACTGTTTTTGCGGTAGCTGTTCGGCCCAGGCTCGAACGGCTGCGGCCTCATCTTCGCCACCTTGGTGTCCTGTATACAACACGATAGTCAGTATACCGCCTTTTCTTAAGCTGGCTGCGGCAGCCTGCAGCGCGGGAATGGTAGCGGATGGGGTTGTAACAGCTTGATGATCGCCTCCAGGCAGGTAGCCCAGGTTGAACATAACCGCTCCAATCCGTCGCTGCGCGGCTTCCGGGACATGGGATTCCAGCTCTGCATGACTGCACAAATGCAGCCGGACATGGGAATAGTCCGGCTGCTCTTGGGCCAAGCGTTGTTTAGTTGCGGTAATCGCTTGCTGTTGAATATCAAAGGCATGTACAGTGCCTTCATGACCTACAAGCCTTGCGAGGAAAAGCGTGTCGCCCCCATTGCCAGCAGTAGCATCGACTACCGTGTCTCCGGGTCCCACAAGCTGCTGGACCAGCTTGTGGGCATAGTTAAGAATAGATAACAAACCGAACCCGCCTCCATCGATTATTTTTTGCTGGCCAGCCAGCTTGCCAATGATTCAACCTCATCGGTCTTAAGCATATCTTTGAATGCTGGCATCACCTTTCCGCCACCATTTATTTTGGCAATTAATTCATCTTTATTTCTTTTGGAACCTACAGCCGATATATTGGGACCCATACCGCCTTGCAGTTGATCTCCATGACAAGCCATACAGTTGTCCTTGAACAGCACTTCTGCTTTTGCAGCAGCCGCGGTGGTGACCGGTGCTTTGGTTTCTGCGGCTGGCTTGGGCGCATCCACGGGTGCTACAGGTGCCGGGGCAGGACTGGGAGCAGGTGCCGCTTTGGGCTGCTCTTGCACGGGCTGTGCTTCCGGCTTCACAGCCTCCGTCTTGGCCGGCTCTGACACGGCCACCTTAGGCTCTTGCGTCTGCGGTGCAGTCGGCTTGACGACCTCAGGTGTCGCTGCCTTCGGCTGCTCTTGCACCGCTGCAGGTGCGGGCTTGACCTCGGCGGCACCTGTTGGCTTCGCTGGCTCTGGCGTAGGCGTCGCAGCAGGTTTCGCTGGTTCGGCTGCGCTGCTAGCCGCTGTACTGCCAGAGCTGGTACCGCTTGGTGTGTTAGCTGGCGGTTTAGCCTCAGTCTCAGACTTTGGCGGAGTGACAGCCGCGCTTGGGCTCGCCGGGCTCGGTGTAGAGCTTGCTTGCTGTGCAGCAGGCTTGTCACTGCTGCATCCGGCAATAGCCAATACGGTTAACATACAGGTCCATACAAACAGGTTACGTTTCTTCATTAAATAGTCACAGCTCCTCACAAGTAATTAAATTCATGCTCAGGTTGATGCCTGGATCATAACGCCTACTCAGGTAACGTATAGCAGATGTTATTCGGTTCAACCTATCATGAAAATAATGTCAGGAGCAGATGAATTTCTTACCTTGATACGTATCCCGATTTCGCAGCTCCGCGTCGATAGCGTTAAGCACTTCCCATTTTTTTAGGCTCCACATCGGGCCGATCAGTAAGTCGCGAGGTGCATCACCGGTAAGTCGGTGGACAATCATTTCCTGAGGCAGCAGTTCAAGGGTGTCAACCACAAGCTTGACATACTCGTCCATTTCCAAAAAGCGCAGCAGTCCTGCCTCATACTGCTTTACCATCGGCGTTTTACGCATTAGATGCAGCAGATGGATTTTAATACCTTCCACGCCCATATTGGCTACAACGCGACCAGTTTCAAGCATCATTTCATGGGTTTCACCAGGAAGACCATGAATAATGTGGGCGCAGGTCCGAATATTGTGCTTTTTAAGCTTGGCTACCGCATCGGTATAGCACTGCGTATCATGAGCGCGATTAATCAGCTTGGAAGTTGATTCATGAACAGTTTGCAGGCCCATTTCAACCCACAAATAGGTCCTTTCATTCAACTCGGCCAAATATTCGACAACATCATCCGGCAAGCAATCCGGTCTTGTGGCGATAGATAAGCCAACGACCCCTGGCTGCTGCAAAATGACTTCATAATACTCACGCAGCTCGTCTACAGGCGCATAGGTGTTGGTATAGGCTTGGAAATAACCGATATACTGCGCATCAGGCCATTTTTTATGCTGCAGATCGCGAATTTTGTTGAATTGTGTAACCAGATCATCACGGCGGCTGCCTGCAAAATCTCCGGAGCCGCGCGCACTGCAAAAGGTACAGCCGCCTGTGGCAATCGCACCATCCCGGTTTGGACAAGTAAATCCGGCGTCAAGCATTACCTTAAAAACCTTGCTGCCAAACACGCGGCGCATTTCGGTATTCCATGTATGAAATCGCTTGTCACCCCATTGAACGGGGAACGCTGTTTCTTGAATTTGATTCATGTTACAAAACTCCTTCTTGTGGCAAATCCATAAATGCAATCAGCTCCATTTTAACGTATATTGAAGCGGTTTGCGAACATTTCCCATAGCAAAAGCCCCCTGCATGTTCAAAGAATACTTCATGCTCTAATCGACCATGCTACATTTGTACCAAACAAAACAATTCGAAGGGAGAATCATTCAATGAACAAGTTTAGCAAGCTGGTGATTGTGTTGGCCCTGACTTCAACTATGGGGTTCGGTACTCAGGCTTTTGCAGAGATGGGGGTCAATAGCTCGACTACAGGCAGCAGCGGTACGGGTACGCTAAATGCTTATGGAACGGGGACTACGACGACGGGTACGGATGGTATGGGAACAACGGGTACAACAACAGGCACAGGTACCTATGGTACAGGAACAACAACTGACACAACCGGAACTTATGGAACTGGCACAACGGGAACGGGTACAACTGGATATGGTACTACAAGTAGCACAACACCCGGTGCCTATGGAACTTATGGCACAGATGGAACAGGTACAGGTACTACCAATTATGGCACCACATTAGGCAACACCGTTAGCAACAAGACCCATCACCTGCTTGACCGAATGAACACTTATAGCAATACAAATGCGAACACAAAAGGGTATGGCGGCAATTATGATACTTATAGCTATCGTGCCAATGCGGATACAACGACAAAAGGTACAAACTGGGGTTGGTTGGGATTACTTGGTTTGTTAGGTCTGGTCGGGATGCGTGGCGGGAACCGTAACGAATCGGACATTAAATAATTTTTGAGATAAGAACGGCGGCTGCCTTCAAGCTGATGGCGGCCGTCTTTTCATAAACTACCTATTTAGAGTATAATCATTCCTGAGCGGTTAGTTCGTGTGTAAGATAATCGTAAGTTTACAGCCGGAGGATGATTATGCGTTTACGAGGAAGAAAAGGAATTCGAGAAGCACTCATAGCACAACCAGAGCTTATTATATTGGAGCCTGCCACTTATAAAGGAAAATGGAGCTCGTTATTTGGCAATAATAATCCAATTCATGTCGAGCTTGGAATGGGGAAAGGCAAATTTATTAGTGAGCTTAGCTATCAGAACCCTAATATTAATTACATAGGCGTTGATATGTACGATGAGCTGCTGCGTAGGGCTGGTGAAAAAGCAGAACTGGCACGTGCCGCGGATGGAGGAAGTCTGGATAACCTCAAGCTGGCATTATTTAATATTGAAAAAATCGAGGAGATCTTCGATAACAGCGAGCTGGAACGGATTTATTTGAATTTTAGCGACCCGTGGCCCAAAAAACGACACGCCCGCCGTCGATTGACGCATGCCGGATTTGTGCGCAAATATATCGAAATTTTGAATGAAAAGGGCGAAATTCATTTTAAAACTGATTCACGTTCTCTTTTCGAGTTTTCGTTGAATTCATTTGCAGACATGGGTCTGCGTATGCGTAACATTTCACTCAATTTGCATGGAGAAGGCGTTCGTACCGATTTGGTTTTAACTGAATATGAAACCAAATTTTCGGAGCAGGGTGTTCCTATTCATCGGTTGGAAGTGGTGATTGGCAAGCAGGCGATGGATCAGCATCTACAACAGCTGGCTGATCTGGAGCGTTCGGAGGAGTAGTGGACGTTCGAAATACAAAAAAAAGCATGCAGGCTCTCTATCGTAGAGAACCTGCATGCTTTTTGTAGCTGAGGGAGCATTCTCATGAAGAACTCACGTTAACCCGCAGCATCTCCATAATCGCTTGTGAGCAATCGGCTGGATGATAGGCATGGTTATGTGAGGTTGGGTTCGACCGTGCTTTGGACAGTTCGGAATACCGATCAATCAACTGTTGAAACCATCGGTCGATGGTTGCGTCCGATTTAATGGGCTCTCCATACCCGTGCTGGGTGAAGTAATCCATATTCTCTTCCTCTTGGCCGGGAATCGGTTGGTAGAATAACATCGGAATCCCTTTGGATAAGCCCTCGGTACAGGTCATTCCACCGGGTTTTGTAATCAGTAAATCGGACACTTCCATCCATTTATCGACTTCGCGCGTAAATCCCATCAATCGAATATTTTCATGCTGAAACCGTTCATCGTGCGATAATTCAGCTAGTGCCTTATCGTTACTGCCGAGACAAATAATCAACTGTATCTTTTCCCGCCAGTCTGTGAAGTGGTTCAACGATTCCTTCGTGTTCATTAACCCCCAGCCGCCACCCATAACGAGAACCGTCGGCATGGCCTTCAAGCCAAATTGTGAGCGCAGTTCTTCACGATTATGGGGCTCCCAAAAATTCGGATGAACAGGTATCCCCGTCACCTCGATAGCTTCGGGCTGCACACCGCGCTTCAAAAGCTGATCCTTAACGTTAGAGCTGGATACCAAATATTTGTTAACCTCAGAGCTTACCCAGGTGCCGTGCGCATCATAATCCGTAATCACCGTACACAAAGGAACATTTAAGCCAGCTCGCTTTAATCTTGAGATCACCGCATTGGGAATCGGATGCGTGCAAACGATCGCATCGGGTCGAAGCTGATGAACAACAGCGGCTGTCTGTGCATAAAAAATTCGGTGCAGAGCTAATTGAGCAAAACGGTTTAAAGACTTTTTATACTGGGAACGATACATGATCCCATACAGCTTGGGCTGTGTGGTGACGGTTTTGCGGTAAGCAGTAAGTATCCAAGGAGCCAAAGTTGGATTGAGAAAGGAGCCGAGCTCCAGTACACGTGTCTGAATATCGGGCGAGAGCATACGAAGACTGACTGACAGTGCCTGAGCAGCTTGTGTATGCCCGGCTCCAAAGCCTTCGGATAATAACAAGACCCTTTTTTTACGCATATGCGTTTCACCATACCTTGTTACAATTGGATTTACACAAATTTAACATTAATCATTTTGAATCCAAAAAGCAACTATGTGAATAATACGACAGCTCCGAATGCGGCAGCGGTGCCGATGATACAGCCAACCAGACAGTCCGACGGGTAGTGCAGTCCCAGATACATGCGCGATATGCCCACTAAGGATGCGACTGGCAGCAAAACTGTGCCTAACCAAGCGTTTGCATAGAAAAGCGGAATCGTAATGGAAAAGATGGCTGTAGTGTGTCCTGAAGGAAACGAATGATCCGTTAACGGATTTTTGTATGTATTCGTATCCTTGAGAACAAGATAAGGTCGAAGCCGCGGATAGTTTTTTTTGAACAAGGCGACTGGCACATGACTGACGGCTAACGCAATACAGCTCTGCATGCCTGCCAGACGCCAGCTGTCATGCCCGAATAAGCTCAAGCACAATGCGGCTGTCACCGTGAAGGTTGCACCTCCAAGGTGGGTAATCATATTGAAGAAGCGATCCAGGTAAGTACGGCGCATCCTTTTGTTAATCCATAGAAACATACGGTTCTCTTGCTGCTGCAGCCAGGACACGAAGCGTTTCATTCCAGTCACCTCCTGTTTAAAAGTATATAAGGTGCACAAACCGATCAGTAATGATGTGAATATAAGGTGACTTTTTTGATCATCTTTTATAACCAGCATATACATACCTACTCCATATTATATACTTCGTTTGTTATTGGAGTATTAACCGCATATAAATACCGTTTAAACATCTAGGCAGCGGCAGCAGGAACAGGGAGCTTACGCAAAATTTGTGCAAGCAGTAGAATTATTGTATCATAAAAGCTGTGTATCGACCCCAAAATACAGGCTGGCGCCCTGCAAAAACTTGAGAAAAGCTGCTATCGGTCAATTAGTACTAATGAAAATCGCTGAGAATTGATGAAAAGACGGAATAAAGCATGGATGGCAAAGAACACGACCCTAATTCCTTATAAAACACTGATTATTCATAAGATCCGGCTTATTCCGGCTATAAGGCGCTTTTGACAAAGTATAGGAAAGAGAGGAAAATCATATTCGGTTGTTTGGAAAAAAAATATAAACCAACGAAGCTTATACATGCCTAAGCATGATAGACAGAGAAAACTTTGGGGTACATAACAAAAAAGGGGGATTTTAAATGCTGGACAATGTCATACTGGTTATTCAGGTTGTCTTGGCGCTGATTGGGGTTTATCAGCTCTTTTTGACGTGCTTTGGCTGGTATCGGGTCAAGGCAAAGCCGCAATTTGCACCACAAAAATCATTCGCTATTCTGGTCGCTGCTCATAACGAGGAACAAGTGGTCGGTGCGCTGATCGATAATTTGAAAAAACTCGATTATCCGAAAGAATTATATGATGTATTCGTAATTTGCGACAACTGCACAGACCGTACAGCCGATATTACCCGCAGCAAGGGAGCCTATGCATGTGAACGTCACAATCTCAAGCTTCGTGGTAAAGGCTATGCCATTGAATGGATGCTGAAGGAGCTTTGGAAGAAGCCACGCAGCTATGATGCCATCGTGATGTTTGATGCGGACAATCTGGTGAACCCGGATTATTTGACACTTATGAACAATGACTTGTGTAACGGCTCCAAGGTTATTCAGGCTTATCTGGATACCAAGAACCCGAACGATTCATGGATTACTGCGGCTTATGCCGTAACCTATTGGTATTGCAACCGTCTATGGCAGCTTCCGCGCCAAAACCTTGGCTTGGCTAACTTCCTTGGAGGCACGGGCATGTGCTTCGATACGAACCTGCTGAAGGAAATCGGCTGGGGCGCAACCAGTCTGGTTGAGGATCTGGAGTTCACCATGCGTTGTGTACAGCGTGGCATTAACCCGACATTTAATTATGATGCCAAGGTATACGATGAAAAGCCTCTGACCTTCAAAGCTTCCGCCAAACAGCGTCTTCGCTGGATGCAAGGACATTTTGATGTAGCACGCCGTTATTCCTTTCCTTTGCTGTGGCAGGGTCTGAAGGAAGGCAGCTGGTCGAAGCTCGACACAGGCCTATATGCACTTAACGTATACAATGTGCTGATCGGTTCGTTAGTTACGATTGTTTTGTGGACAGATAGGATTACACCAGGTCTGCCCTACCTTCAATCTTTATTTGATTACTCACCGCCGGTTTTCATGACGATTGGAATATTAAGCTTTATTCAATTCCCACTTGCGCTTATTATTGAAAAGGCAAATTGGAAAACCTATTTGTATTTAATCCCGTTTCCGCTGTTTATGTTATCCTGGTGGCCAATAACCGTCTATGCGTTTTTCACGCAAAATAACAAGCAGTGGAGCCATACTGAGCACACGCGTGTCATTCGGTTGGAGGAAGTACAAAGCAAGCAGGTTAGCTAAATAAGCAATTGACTTTGTAAAGCATATTATGATATGATGACCTAGTTGAAAAAGAAGAGGCGCCCGCTTCTCACCTGACTGACCTTGAGTTGGCTGGTTATAAAGCTAGAGTGAATGTGAATTTGGTAATTGATCACTTAAACTTTAACAGACGTGGGCGTTCGCTGCCCGCGTCTTTTTTAATTTAATCCATGGAGGTGGCAAGTTATTAGTACAGAGCATTTAATTAACGAGGATATTCGAGTGAAGGAAGTACGCTTGATCGGTGGGGACGGAGAACAACTCGGAATCAAACCTATTCGCGAAGCACTTCAGATCGCACAGGATGCCAATTTGGATTTAGTTAATGTTGCTCCAACGGCTAAACCGCCGGTTTGCCGGATTATGGATTACGGGAAATTCCGCTATGAAACACAAAAGAAAGAAAAGGAAGCCCGTAAAAATCAAAAAATTGTTGAACTTAAAGAAGTTCGCTTGAGTGCAACTATCGATGAGCATGACTTTCAAACGAAGCAGCGCAATGTTGTGAAGTTTTTAAATGAAGGCGATAAAGTGAAATTGAGTGTTCGTTTCCGTGGCCGTGAAATTGCTCATGCAAGCATAGGGCAAAAGGTACTGGAGCGGATGGCTGCCGAAGTTGAGGAACTATCTATCGTCGAGCGTAGAGCTAAGCTTGAAGGTCGCAGTATGATTCTGATTTTGGCACCTAAGCAGCAAGCATAAATTTGAAGGAGGACTCCACACATCATGCCGAAAATGAAAACACACAGCAGCCTTAAAGGCCGCTTTAAGATCACAGGTACAGGTAAAGTTATGAGATACAAAGCTCACAAAAACCACTTACTGTCCGCAAAATCCAATCGTCAAAAACGCGTATTGGGTACTAATCCAGTTATGGCTGCTGGTGACGTTAAACGTTTGAAACAACAATTGGGCAACATCAAAGGCTAGTTCTGCATCTTTATCCCACTTAAATTTCTGGAGGTAATGAAATATGGCAAGAGTAAAGGGCGGGTTCGTAACTCGTCGTCGTCATAAAAAGATTTTGAAGCTGGCAAGAGGTTATTTTGGTTCCAAGCATCGTTTATTTAGAACAGCAAATCAACAAGTAATGAAATCCTTGCTGTATGCTTACCGTGACCGTCGTACGAAAAAACGTGATTTCCGCAGACTGTGGATTACTCGTATCAATGCTGCAGCTCGTATCAATGGCTTGTCTTACAGCAAGTTCATGCATGGTTTGAAGCTTTCCGGTATCGAAGTTAACCGTAAAATGCTGGCTGACCTGGCTGTTAACGATCTGAACGCATTTAACGATCTAGCTACTGCAGCTAAACAAAAAGCGAATGCTTAATTGTTATCATCAATAATAAAAAACGCATTTTCCTGAATCTTGATTGAGGGAAACGCGTTTTTTTGTTTTTCAGATTTTTTTCAGAAGTTGATGTTACTTTAGTTAACGGTACTAAGGTAATGAATTCATGCTTTTCTAACAAATGTCCTTGAATTGAACGTAACTTAACTATATTCTAATATTTGCTTAATTGTTTTGAAAACAATATATGGTATCATAAATATAAATCTAATCCATAGGACTTATTACCTAAATGCTGGAATTGATCTTTTTCGTGAATTTTACGTATATGAAGTTAAAGCATATTTGATTATAGAGAGATTAGGTGAGTGGTTATGAACATCATATTGCTTTCCGGTGGTTCTGGGGTAAGACTATGGCCTTTATCTAATGAGCAGCGTCCCAAGCAATTCATTCCTCTAATTAAAGATCACAGCGGCCAGCCGAAATCCATGCTTCAGCATGTGTGGAGTCAATTGAAACATCGGAATCTACATAACTCTACGGTTATCGCAACCTCGGTGGGACAGCAGGCGTTGATCCATGATCAGATTGGTCGGGAAGTGGATTTGGTGCTTGAACCGGAAAAACGTGATACGTTTCCTGCCATTCTGTTATCTGTTGCTTATTTATACTCGCATCGGGGTGTTTCCAGAGATGAGCCTGTTGCGGTGATGTCGGTGGATAGCCGAGTCGAAGATTCATTTTATGATGCGCTCATCAACCTGCCGGAAGCATTGGAAAGTACGGGGGCTAATGTAGCTTTAATGGGTGTGAAACCGACATTTCCTTCTCGGAAATATGGTTATATTGTCCCGGAGCCAGATACAGAGAAGTTGCCGATTATGACGATAGAGCGATTTTATGAAAAACCAAATGCGCAGGATGCTGCTCTATATATAGAACGCGGCGCTTTGTGGAACTGTGGTGTCTTTTGCTTCAAGGTGGGTTTTCTATTGGACTTGCTGGCCAGCATGGGGCTTCCGCAAACCTATGAGGAGCTGCTGCTTGTATACAGTCAACTGGAGATTCGAAGCTTTGATTATGCGGTTGTAGAGCGGGAACGACGAATTGCTGCGCTGATGTATACCGGTTCATGGAAGGATATGGGAACATGGTGCACAGTGGCAGAGGAGCTAAATGATCCGGTTGTCGGTAAAGGCTTCCTTGGCAAAGACAACAATCAGGTACAAATTGTGAATGAATTGGATATTCCTATTATCGCAGTGGGACTTTCCGATATTGTTATTGCCGCGAGTAAAGAAGGGATTCTGGTAAGCCACAGAGGATCGGATGCGCAGCTAAAAGAAGCCGTACAGCTTATGAAAGAAAGCTTGCTGCCAAAGAGTGACTCCATCGAAACTCACAGCCGTTTGGTAGATCGCTCCGTATTTGCGGATGGTACGATCGTAACGACCCAAAGGATTCATTTGAAGGCAGGGATGGAACGGATATTTGAACCCCTGATGGATGGAAGAAGGCAAATTGTTTCCTGGACTGTGATGCACGGAAGCTCCAGAGTGGTTAAAAATAAAGAAGGTATCGTCGTATCAAGCGGCTGGAATGTGACATTGGAAAATCGTGATGAGGCAGTGATACAAGCATTAGGTCCTGTTGATCTTCTGGAAATAACAACCATCACTAATCTATAAATAGGCTTGAACTGGAGGATGGCTACTGTGAGAGAAAGAACTGTTGTCAGGGAAAAGAGATCGCTGATCGGGTATGATGACGAAAAAGTAAAATCGTATATCCATTCTCTGCAATTGGAAATTAGAGCTCTTGAGAGACGACGTCGGGAAGATCATCAAGTATTTATGAATCAAAGCGCGGAGCTGCTTGGTGAAATCGATCAATTGAAACAGAAAGCCCATGAACTTGATCAAATGGAAAACAATTTAAAGCAATGGATCCAACGAAACCAGTAAAAACGTTTGGTTTAGCTTGGCTTGGGCTCCGCAAAAGCTGGACCAACGAACGAATTAAAGAACTGGATGAGCAGCTATCCAAGCAAAAAAAACACCATGAGCAGGATGAAAAGCGAAGAAGGCTTCGTTTGGAAGAATTGGGTCGGCAGAAAGAGTATTTGCAAAAAGAAATCGAGGATCGGGAACGATTCATCGATCAGCTGATAACACAAAAGCTGAACATTATGGACCGGAAAGGCTTTGAGCCTTCTTTTGATGATCGGGTCAAACAGAAGCTTCGTCTCGGTGATCTACTGGTCGCAGAAGGTTTGATTTCACAAATACAATTGAATCAGGCGATGGAGCGTCAGAAATCATTTGGTGGCCGTTTGGGTGATCTTGTTGTGGAAATGGGCTTCACCAAAAAGGATTTGGTTACTGC
Source organism: Paenibacillus sp. FSL H7-0331 (assembly GCF_001956045.1). Next base: position 42,914 of record NZ_MRTH01000005.1, read on the forward strand.
CATTATCAATCAGCAATCGCAAAAAGGCCGTCTGGGGGATATGTTGGTCGAAACGGGTGCGATTACCCAGCATCAGCTTAATGAAGCATTGGGTATTCAGCGGAAAAGTGGCGGCATGCTGGGTGATATTCTGATGTCCCTGCGCTCGATTGATCCTGAGAAGCTGTATCGACATATCGCAACGCAAAATAATCTCGGACGCATCGGTACAGAATATGCTTTTGAAGATATGTTGTACAAGCTGCCTGAGGCTTTGGCTAGACAATATGATGCTGTAGTTATTAATAAAGATTTAAATCGATTTTTGGTTGCTGTAGGCGGACCTTTGTCCGATGAGGCGAGTGCAGAGATTGAGGGACTGCTTGGTCTGCCTATTGAACAGGTGCTCGCAACACGAGATGAAATGGAGTTTTTCTGGAAGGAAGTCTATCAATCGGAATTGATGGTCGAGAGCACGCAAAAGCTGGTTAATGAACAGCCACAAAATTCGGCGCATGTCACGTTTACGAAAGCTCAAATATCGACTGCTGTTATTTGTGTCTTTGTCTTCCTTGTAAGTCTTGTTATCGATTGGTTTCACACTTTAATTGTTATGAATATAGCTGTGCAAATTTTTTATTTCTCCATGACACTTTTTAAATTTATGATTATTATGTTTGGTACTCGCGAGAATGCTCAGATGAGGTTCACGAAGGAAGAAATTGATGCTATTGATGAAAGATCACTTCCAGTCTATACCATCCTTGTTCCCATGTATAAGGAAAGTCAAGTGATTCCGCACTTATTGAGCAATATTGAGCAAATCGATTACCCGAAAGCCAAGCTTGACGTTCGTTTATTAATTGAGCAGGACGATGTGGAAGCCCAGGAGCTTTTGAAGGAAATGGACCTGCCTCCTTATTATACAACGATTGTAGTGCCACACAGCTTGCCCAAAACGAAGCCGAAAGCCTGCAATTATGGATTAATTCGTGCACGTGGCGAGTATGTTGTTATTTATGATGCAGAGGATCGTCCAGACCCCGATCAGCTTAAAAAGGTGCACGCTGCCTTTGTCAAAAATGAAGATAATTGTGCCTGTATTCAAGCAAAACTTAACTATTTCAATAGCGATCAGAATTTGCTGACCCGATGGTTTACTCACGAATACAGCATGTGGTTCGAGCTTCTGCTGCCTGGTGTTATGCAATTGGATATCCCGATTCCATTGGGGGGGACTTCCAATCATTTTAAAATGAAGGTTCTAAAGGAAATTAATGCATGGGACCCTTATAATGTAACAGAGGATGCTGATTTGGGTATTCGACTTTATAAATCAGGTTACACGACGGCTATCGTAGATTCCCGAACCTGGGAGGAAGCCAACAGCCGCGTTGGAAACTGGATTCGGCAGCGTTCGCGCTGGATCAAAGGCTACATGCAGACTTGGCTTGTTCACATGCGTAATCCGTTTAGGCTGTATAAAGAGCTGGGCCTTAAAGGGTTTATGGGCTTTCAGGTGATGGTATTGGCAACGCCGATGCTGCCACTTTTAAATCCGTTTTACTGGGTAATGATCATCATGTGGTACGCTTGGAAGGTACAATGGATTCCGCAGTTTTTCCCGGGGCCGATCTATTATCTGGCTTCTGTTGAGTTTTTAATTGGAAACTTTTTATTCGTATTTGGTAATGTGGCTGGTATTTATTGGGTTATCCATGATTTAGAGAAGCGAAAGGAAAATATTTTCTCCTACAGTCTCGTCAAATATGCACTGTTAACACCTGCTTATTGGGTGCTCATGAGTTTAGCTGCGGTTAAGGCTGCATGGCAGTTGATTACAAAGCCATTCTATTGGGAGAAAACAACCCATGGCTTGTCAAAAGTTGCCCCTGGTTCATTCTCAGCCAATAGCGCTAGTCAGGATGGGGGATAGAAGAATGCCTGTCATGCATCGAAGTGTTTATTGGGTATTATTTCTCTTGTTATTCACGTTAGAGTTTTCGGCTGGTTTCTATGTTAGCCACGTTATCGGTTATGTGCATTCCGATTCCATGAGCCGTGTGGCCAATGCTTTTTATGTATTGTACAGCCGTGACCCCCATTTGGGTGCGATTGGATTTGTATGGAATCCGTTGCCTAGTGTTATTGAACTGTTTCTGCTGCTGCCTTATCACTGGTTTCCTGAGCTTGCCTCTTCGGCATTGGCAGGTGTGATCATGAGCAGCGTATTTGCCGGAATGACAGCTGTATTGCTGGCTCGTGCCGCTGTCGAGTTTGGTTTGTCTCGCAGGTTTGCCGTTATATTGAGTATAAGCTTCAGTTGTAATCCATTTATATTTTTATTCGGTGCTAACGGGCTCAGCGATGCCCCCTTTATATATTTTATCATGTCATCGGTTATTCACTTATGTCATTGGATGCACGGACGAAGGGTGGGCAGCTTGTTTAGACTCAGCTTCATGTTGGCTCTTGCTTTTTGGACCCGTTATGAAGCTGTGCCGCTTGGAGCTGCTTTGGCTTTGGCCGTTATCTTAATCGTATTCTGGATTCCGCCCAGTGATCCGAGAGTCGAGCCGCAGATTGAGCGTAATCTCAAGTTTAAACTGTTTCAGATTGAGGGAACCTGGGCGTTAATACTTGCTCCTGTGGTTTATTCTGGCTTGATTTGGATTTGGCTGAACTACTTGATTATGGACAACGCGCTTTATTTTCTGAATTCAGAATACTCCAACGTTGCGCAGGCTCAGGGACTTGGAACGGACCAGCAGTTCCTTGATATGCAGGGCAATCCGCTGCTCGGTCTGATTTTCGTAGCGAAGAAGACGATGTACTATTCCCTTCCATTATTGAGTATTGTGGTGCTTAGAATATGGAATCGAAGGTGGATGGTGTGGGACTTCCTGGTACTCGCTTGTTTGTTTGCCTCGATTCTTGCGCTGCAATTTCTGCTGCTGATGAAGGGAACCTCATACGGCTGGTTCCGTTATTTTATGTACGTTTTACCGATTACGGTAGCCTGGCTGCCCTATGAGCTGTCTCGCGTTAAACGATCGATGGTCAATTATAGTATCGTCCTGGCCGGCATGATCGCAAGTGGCTATATTTTGACACAAGCTTTAATGAGCCCTGTGATTGCGCCTGATGAGAATAAATTTCTGCATGCGAAGGAATATGCTGCGGGTCAGCAGATTGAGAAAGAAATTGCTAATTATTTGGATACCGAACTAGATGGCTACAATATACTGATGGATTCTTATTCCGCATATGCAATCATTCTGAACAGCAAGGCGCCGAGTAAATTTCTAATTACGAGTGATTTAATGTTTAAAGATTCCCTGCAGCATCCTATAGAAAACGGAGTCGATTTCATACTGAGTCCAAAGCCTGATAAAAGCTCAGCGTTAAGTGCAGACAATGCAACCTACCTTAATTTTTATGAGAAGGGCACCTCATGGACGCAGCTATACAAGGAGTTCGGAGGCAAGTGGAGATTGTACAAAATTATTCGACCAGTTGAAGGAGGTGGAAAAGATGAATCAGCCTATTCCGGAAATATCTATGGTGATCCCGGTTTATAATGAAGCGGTTCATATTGCTCATTCTTTGCTATTGATTGAAGAAGAACTAAAGAAGCTTACGTATTCGTATGAAATTATTGTTGTTGATGATGGTTCCAAAGATGCTACCTGGCAGCAGTTAACTTGGGTGGGTGAGCATTCAGAGCATTTTACGGGCCTGCGTCTTAGTCGTAATTTCGGTAAGGAGCTTGCCTTGTGCGCGGGCTTGGAGCATGCCAGAGGACAGGCTGTGATTGTGATGGATTCCGATTTGCAGCATCCTCCGGCCTTGTTAGCCGAAATGATACGATTGTGGCGTGAAGACGGTAAGGATATCGTGGAATGTGTCAAAGTAGATCGTGGGAGAGAATCACTGAACAAATCCCTCAGCTCTGCGATATTTTATAGTGTGCTTAATCGCTTGTCCGGATTCGATCTGCGTGGTGCGTCCGATTTCAAGCTTCTGGATCAAAAAGTGATTCAAGCATGGCGGGAGATGCCAGAGCGTAACATGTTCTTTCGCGGTATGACGGCTTGGCTGGGATATGATAAGGTACAGATTCCTTTCGAGGTGGCAGAACGAGCAGGTGGCAAAACCCAATGGCCGTTTCATAGCTTGCTGAAGCTGGCGGTTAATGCCGTTGTTTCCTTTTCGTCGATTCCATTACGCTTTGTCAGCTTGATTGGATTGGTTTTTCTGCTTGGAGCTATTATTTTAGGTGTTCAAACCTTGTATCAAAAATTTGTCGGCGACGCTGTAACCGGATTTACAACCGTTATCTTACTGCTGCTGGTTGTGGGCAGTGTCATTATGATCTCACTTGGTATCATCGGCGAGTATATCGCATCTATCTATAATGAGGTAAAAGGAAGGCCTCGATATTTGGTCAGTCAAAAAATTAACAGCGAAGCTGCCCCGGCAGAATTAGGCTTCAAGGTTAGCGAAGCTTTATGAAACGATTGATGTTGAAGTATGGAGTCGTTGGTTTGTTGGGGACACTTATCCATTTTGCTGCTTTGTTTGTACTGGTTGAAGCGTTCCATTTTAATCCGGTAGTGGGCTCCACACTTGGTTTTTTACTCGTTCTGATCATTTCGTATGTACTGAACAAATGGTGGACCTTTCAGGATGCCCCATCGGGCTGGAAGCCGTTCATGAAATACGTGGTTGTGTCCTTGACAGGATTGCTGCTCAATAGCGGTATTATGTACACGGTTGTCGACTGGCTGCACTGGAATTATTTGTTCGGTCAATGTATGGTTGTTCTGGCGGTTCCTCTCTCCAATTTTATTTTTAACTATTACTGGACCTTTCGCCAAGAGACCGTTAGTCCAAATAGTAAAGGATGAACCCCTGATAACCGTACTTCCGAGATAAGTTTGATAAGTTCTTGACTCTGCCAACGATTCGGCATATAATATTGTAAAAGTACAACAGATGTAACTGCAATGATGAGGACGAAGTTATAAGGGCCCTTATGATCCAGAGAGCAGCGGATTTGCTGAAACCAATGCCATTAATCCCTTATGTACGAGCTCACCTCGGAGCTGTTTTCCTGAAAAGTATGTTCACTGGATTCAAGAACATAGCTATTAGGGGAAAACGGAATCGCACACGTTATCGTGCTGAAGGTATAACAGCTATATGTATTTGCTGCGTACCTGCTAAGGTTATTTGCTGTGAGGCATTTAACAAACTCTGGGTGGTACCACGGAAGATTAGAACCCCTTTCGTCCCTTCAGGCGCTCTATTTGGCGTTTGGGATGAAAGGGGTTTTTAGGTATTCTCAATTTACGAGAGGAGGACAAATCATGATCGTTCAAACAACAAAAAAGTCAAAAGAACAGCTGCACAAGGAACTGCTTCAACCGGATGTAATTACAGGATCGGAAATGCTGCTTCGCAGCCTGCTACTGGAGGAAGTGGATTGCGTCTTTGGTTACCCCGGCGGAGCTGTATTATATATTTATGATGCTATGCACGGCAATCCTGATTTCAAGCATTTATTAACTCGTCATGAGCAAGGAGCTATACATGCAGCTGACGGCTATGCGCGTTCTACCGGCAAGGTGGGGGTCTGTATCGCGACTTCCGGACCTGGAGCAACGAACTTGGTTACGGGAATTGCCACAGCCTACATGGACTCGGTGCCGCTTGTAGTCATTACAGGCAATGTATCTACAGCTGTGATTGGAACGGATGCTTTCCAGGAAGCGGATATCACAGGAATTACCTTGCCGATTACAAAACACAGCTATTTGGTGCGTGATGTAAAGGATTTACCTCGCGTCATTAAAGAAGCTTTCCATATTGCTTCTACAGGTCGTAGAGGTCCAGTATTGATTGATATACCCAAAGATGTATCCAACGCAGAAGCGCCGTTTTACTACCCGGAAAAAGTAGAGATTCGCGGCTATCATCCAACTGTTCAGCCGAACAAGCTGCAGGTGGATCGGATGCTGGAGGCGATTGCTGAAGCTGAGCGCCCTATGATTCTTGCAGGCGGTGGTGTTGTGTACGCGGATGCGTCCAAGGAATTGCTGGAGTTTGTCGAGAAAACGCAAATTCCGGTAACAACCACACTGCTCGGATTAGGTGGTTTTCCAAGCGCAAATCCATTATGGTTGGGGATGCCGGGCATGCACGGAACATACGCGGCTAACCATGCGCTGCAAAATTGCGATTTGCTCATCGGAATCGGTGCAAGATTCGATGACCGGGTAACGATGAAGGTTAACGGATTTGCGCCAAAAGCGAAGATCGTTCATATCGATGTTGATCCTGCAGAGATCGGTAAAATTGTGGAGACCCATATCCCTGTAGTCGGTGATATCAAAGCGGTACTTCAGCTTGCGCTTCTGAAGGCGAAGAAATCACAATCGACTGCGTGGATCGAGCACGTTCAGGCGGACAAAGCTAACCATCCACTGCGCTATATTGATTCGGACACGGAGCTTAAGCCGCAGTATGTCATTGAAATGATTCATGAAACAACCAACGGTGACGCGATTGTTACGACAGATGTAGGGCAGCACCAAATGTGGACAGCCCAATATTATAAGTTCAACAAGCCGCGCTCATGGATCACTTCCGGCGGTTTGGGCACGATGGGCTTCGGATTCCCTTCCGCGATTGGCGCTCAGGTAGCTAACCCGGATCGAATGGTTGTTTCCATTAATGGGGATGGCGGTATGCAGATGTGCTCGCAGGAGCTTGCGATTTGTGCGATTAACCAAATACCTGTTAAAATTGTAGTTATCAATAATCAGGTGCTGGGTATGGTACGCCAGTGGCAGGAAATCATTCATGGCAATCGTTTCAGCCATATTGATCTGGCGGGCAGTCCTGATTTTGTTAAGCTTGCTGAAGCTTACGGCGTTAAGGGCTTAAGAGCAACGAATAAAGAAGAAGCCCGCCGCATGTGGCAGGAAGCACTGGACACCCCAGGTCCGGTACTCGTCGAATTTTTCGTCCGCAGGGATGAGAACGTGTATCCAATGGTTACACAAGGCTCGACGATAGATCAAATGATAATGGGGGATTCGGAATGAATCACAAACATACGATATCCGTTTTAGTGAATAACCAACCTGGCGTTCTGCAGCGGGTGTCCGGCTTGTTCGGACGCAGAGGCTTTAACATTGAGAGCATCTCCGTAGGAGAAGCCGAGGAACAGGGCTTGTCGCGCATGGTTATTGTGACAACCGGAGACGATAAAACCTTAGAGCAAGTATCCAAGCAACTGTATAAGCTGATTGATGTCATTAAAGTTATTGATTTGAGCTCCAACCCGATGGTTGCGCGCGAGCTGGCCTTGATCAAAGTCAGTGCAGACCCAAGCTTGCGTCCGGAAATTTTCGGATTAGTCGAAACGTTCCGTGCATCGGTTGTCGATATTAGCCCGTCGTCATTGATTATTCAGGTAGTAGGTGATGCCCTTAAGATTGAAGCTATGGCTGAGCTCTTGAAGCCTTACGGTATTCGTGAGCTTTCAAGAACAGGTGTTACGGCTATGGTTCGCGGCATCGTTAAGTAGTCAAGCAAAAAGTAGTTCAAGCAAACAAAACAAGGAAAACAGCTTTGTGAGTGGGGGATCAAGTGGATGACTTGATTATGGACAATGTGAACTTCGCAGCGTGTTGTCCGTTTGATCGCCCACTCACAGGGTTTTAAATTAAAGGAGGCAATCATATCCATGGCAGTTACAATGTATTATGAAAAAGACGCTGATCTAGGCGCACTAAAAGGTAAAACAATCGCAATCATCGGTTACGGAAGCCAAGGCCACGCGCAAGCGCAAAACCTGCGTGACAGCGGTCTGAAAGTTGTTATCGGACTTCGTCCAGGTAAATCGTTTGATCAAGCGAAAAACGACGGCTTTGAAGTATTTACAGTTGCCGAAGCTACTAAATTGGCAGATGTTGTACAAATCCTTTTGCCGGATGAAACACAAGCTAGCACTTACAACAATGAAATTGAGCCTAACCTGAAAAAAGGCGCAGCACTCGTGTTTTCACACGGTTTCAACATTCATTTTGGACAAATTGTTCCTTCAGCTGATAAAGATGTATTTATGGTTGCACCTAAATCCCCGGGTCACATGGTTCGCCGTGTATACGTAGAGGGCTTTGGCGTACCTGGATTAATCGCAGTTTATCAAGATGCTTCCGGTAAAGCCAAAGATCTTGGTTTGGCTTACGCAAAAGGTATTGGCTGCACACGCGCAGGATTGATCGAAACTACATTCCGTGAAGAAACTGAAACGGATCTGTTCGGTGAGCAAGTTGTGCTTTGTGGTGGTACTACTGCATTGGTTAAAGCTGGTTTTGAAACGCTGGTGGAAGCTGGCTACGAGCCTGAGATTGCTTACTTCGAGTGCTTGCACGAGTTGAAGCTGATCGTTGACTTGATGTATGAAGGCGGAATGGCTACAATGAGACATTCCATCTCCAACACAGCTGAGTATGGTGACTATGTTTCCGGACCTCGTATTGTGACAGATGAAACCAAAAAAGAAATGAAGCGTGTACTGACTGACATCCAACAAGGTAAATTCGCTCGCGATTTCATCTTGGAAAATCAATCCGGTCGTTCGTTCCTGACAGCAACTCGTCGTATCGAGTCCGAACATCCGATTGAAAAAGTTGGTTCACAATTGCGTGAATTGATGCACTGGATTAAAAAGTAAGTCTCGTTCGTTGATTGGCATATACAGATAACTGAGGTCGGCTTGAAGATAATGGGAATGCTCGCGGCGGTAACTCCACCGGTTTTCTCAGCTTCGAGCCGTACCTTTTTCTGCTTAAAGGCGAAGTAAATTTTGCTGAAGCAAAATTCGGTAGATGCTTACGAAGTTAGTTTTCTACGAAAACTTTTAGGAGGTGACCACCCATGAGAAAAATTTATATATTCGATACGACGCTGAGAGATGGAGAGCAATCCCCAGGCGTGAACCTGAACATGCAGGAGAAGCTGGAGATCGCATTGCAGCTGGAAAGGCTGGGTGTCGACCGGATTGAAGCTGGATTTCCTGCGGCATCTCCCGGTGACTTGGCGGGTGTGAACGCGGTAGCTCGTGCGATCAAGAATGCATCAGTTATCGGTCTGGCCCGTTCCCGTGAGCAGGACATAGATGCCGTGCGTGAGGCGCTTAAGGGTGCTCAGGACCCTTGTCTTCACTTGTTTTTGGCTTCGTCCCCCATCCATCGTAAGTATAAGCTGAAGATGAGCAAGGAGCAAATGCTGGAGACGGCAGATAAGGCCATCCGTTATGCCAAGAAGTATTTTGACAAAATTGAGTTCTCACCTGAGGATGCGGGTCGTACAGAGCTTGACTTCCTGTGTGAAGTCACAGCAATGGCCATTCGTGCGGGTGCAACGGTCGTTAATATTCCAGACACGGTAGGCTATTTGAATCCGAGTGAGTTCGGCAACATTTTTAAAGTGTTAAAGGAAAATGTGCAGGATATTGAAAAGATTCAATTGAGTGCACATTGCCATGACGATTTGGGGATGGCTACCGCCAATGCGCTCGCAGCCGTACTGAATGGTGCCGATCAAATTGAAGGAACGATCAATGGTATCGGAGAACGTGCCGGTAATACCTCGCTGGAGGAAGTGGCTATGGCACTGGAAACACGCCAGGACTTCTTTCAAGCCAAAACTTCATTGGTGCTTGGTGAAATTGCCCGTACGAGCCGTCTGGTCAGCAAGCTGACAGGTATGGTTGTACCTGGCAACAAAGCGATAGTAGGGGCTAATGCCTTTGCTCACGAATCGGGTATTCATCAGGATGGCATGTTGAAGGAAAAGACAACCTACGAGATTATGTCTCCGGAAATGATCGGTCTGAAAGAAAGCACACTCGTGTTGGGCAAACATTCCGGTCGTCATGCCTTCCGTGAAAAACTGATCGATATCGGGTATGAGCTGTCGGATGAACAAGTGAATACTGCATTTTCCAAATTCAAAGATTTAGCCGACAAGAAAAAGGAAGTTTCAGACGAAGATATCCGTGCGTTGATCGAAGAAAAGCTGATCGAAACACCGGAGGTATTCGCTCTGGATAACCTGCAGCTATCCTATGGCAATCAATCCGTGCCTACGGCAACTATCCGTGTCACTACCTTGGATGGTGGCGCTGTGGAAGAGGCAGCTGTTGGCAATGGATCGGTTGATGCGATCTACAAGGCTATTGATAAGGTAACCAAGGAAGAGGTTGAATTGGAAGATTATTCAATCAAATCGGTTACTCAAGGTAAGGATGCACTGGGCGAGGTTCACGTACTGATGCGTCAGGGAGATTACTCGGTTCAGGGCCGCGGGGTCAGTACAGATATTCTTGAAGCTAGTGCAAGAGCGTATATCGATGCCATTAACCGATTGATCGAAAAACGCAAAACACCTGCCCGCACACGGAACAGCCGTGATAACGTAACCTTGATTTAAGATCAAAGCATTAAAGCAAGCAATTGTGGCTTTACGGTCCTTACATCCAATAACATTCTGCTGCAGCGCTTTATGGCTTGCAGTGGAATGTTTATTTGTTATGCAGCAAGATAAATCACAACGTCCACTGCACTGGGAATATTTAAATGAAGGAATCTTTTTGTGCCTGCCGAATTGGATTAGAATAACGGATAACATGTCGAATCCATATAGACACACTGAAGGAGGAGTTGTCCCTTGAAATCGCAAACGAGTCTTGTCAAATATATGCTGCTGCTCTCTCTGGTTCTGTTCATTGGCTGTACCAGTCTGGTGTTTCCACCGCGACAGGTTGCTGCTGCTGCTTCTTACGGCTATGAGGTGGCTCCCCAGGAGATTGTAGGAGTGACCAAGCCTACGATTACCTTTTATTTTAAAACGACCATGACTGCCATTCCCGCTTACACCATGTATCTGAATGGTGAACCTGTGACTGCCTCTTATGATAAAGAGAAAGGTACGTTCACTTATACACCAGACTATAGTTTGAAGCCGGGTTTGCAAAATGTGCGTATGTCCATTACTTATAGAGGGTATGAGCCTGTTGAGGCATCATGGACCTTTACAGTGGCTCAGGACGCGATTAGCGACTTTACTGCCGCCAACCCGGAGCAGCTGGACGGATTTGCTGCGCTTAATGATTACAGGCTGCTTTATGGATTACCCACCGTCAAGATGAACGGTCGTCTGAATGCCAGTGCTACGGCGCATGCCAAGTATTTGGATGCCAATAAAATTCAGCAAAGCCCGGATAGCATGGAAAGCCTGCATGAGGAGAACCCGAACAAAAAAGGATTTTTTGGTAAATCTCCATTAGAGCGCGGCGCTTACTTTGGTTACACATCAGGAGTAGGAGAAGATGCTGCCTTTTATTCAGGGACTATCAGTCAAGTCATCGATGTCTTATTTGACGCTCCTTACCATCGGGACCCGTTTTTGAACCCGTATATCAAAGAGGTGGGGGTTGGCAAGGTAGGCGATTATACGATTATAGAATTTAGTTCGGAATCGGATACACCTGACAAGCTTGTCGTATCACCGGTTGAAGGGGATCGGTATGTGCCGACCTCGTTTAAAGGTGATGAACAGCCCGATCCATTGCGAGTTCATACTGCCCAAACGTATCCTGTTGGCTATCCGATCATGGCACAATATTACGGCTCAGAGGTGAAGAAGGTTAAGCTTCTAAGCGCGGAGCTGCTGGACAGTAGCAAAAAACCGTTTGATCTGCTAACAAATACACCAGATAACGATAGTGATTTGACAAACGGAGTGATTGTTTTACCTCGCCAACCGCTTCAGTTCGATACGGCCTATCACGTGAAGCTTAACCTTCAAGTGACTCATCGTGATGGCAGCATGAAGACGGAAGTCAAGGAATGGGATTTTTCAACGGAGCCTGCCGACCAGATCGGCAAGAAGAAGCTGCACCAGAACGCGACCGTATACAGGCAGAGCTATCTCACGCTGAACCCTATTTCTCACACAGCAAGCTTTGGGCTGAATGCCAATAGCTATCAGGTCGATGGTATTGATTTTCCGATGAATCTGTCTCCTGCTATTGTAGAAGGCTCGTCTTATTTATATATTCGTGATCTGGCTGCAGCTCTTGGGGCATCCGTAGAGTGGAATGAACAGCTGCGTGCAGTTGTTTATACAAAGAAGGGTTTGAAAGTCACCTTGTATACGACTATCAATGAGTATGAGATTAACGGGGTAACCTGGAAAACAGACACTCCGGCAAAGCTGATCGGGGAAAGCACCATGGTACCGGTTCGCCTGCTGGCGGAGGTGCTGGGTGCAAAAGTCGATTATTTGGATGCGACACGAACGGTAAAAATCACATATTAACACTGCTCTTTCCCATCCATATACCTATTCTGCTTGTACGCCCAATCTTTACAACTCCCAACTACATACCATATCTAAGAACTGTATGAGGGGAGGATGAAATCAATGGGCTTGGTAGCAGGAGCAGGTTGTGGAGTTGGTCCGGTTGTTGGCGGTATTCGCACGAGCACAGGCGCAATATTGGTATTATTCATTCTATTGGTCATCATTACTCGCAGTTGTTTATAATCATATATGCAATGTACAAGCCTCTGGGGACACTGGGGGCTTTTTTGTATACATCTGTATGTAAAATACAGGAAAAAAATAGCATATTTTTTAGAGATAGATCTTGTATAATGAGGATGAGTGGAATGCTTCTCTCATTGTAGTATAACCTTGAAAAATCAAACATAAATTCTTTATTTTTATGTCTATACCATGCTGCTGATAGGAGCTTAGAATGAAATCAAACTAAACTTACAGGGGGAGTTGAAGAATGTACAGCACTAAATATTTGGGTGTGTTTCTGGCGGTATCCCTGATAAGCATAGTTGCTGCTTGCGCAAATAAATATGATGCTTCTTCAATCGGTCAAGGATTTGGAGCCGACCGTAGGTCTGACCACGGTGGAATTACCCTGTCACTCCAAACCCTTCAGTCAGATAAAAATTCCCCTTCCTATTTAATTGAAGAAAAAATTGTCAATGATTATATGCAAATTCACCCCAATATTACAATTGAATTTGATCGTCTGAATACCGAACAACAGAAAAACAAGCTTAAAGCACAAGCCGCATCCGGTGAAGTAGCCGATATTACGATGGTAAATCCAGGAGCCCAAATGAAACCGTTTGTTGACAGCGGTGTGCTCGCCCCTTTAGACGATATCCTGGAGGGTGAATTAAAAGCGACATTCCAAGGCGGTGTGCTCAACTATTATACGTTTGATGGAAAAGTGTATGCGCTACCATATAATCTGAACATTGCTGGAATCTTTTATAATAAGGATATATTTGCCAAAGCAGGATTGAGCTTTCCCAAAACCTTCGAAGAATTAATCGAGGTCACCAAGCAGCTTAGAGCCAAAGGCGTCACTCCGATAGCCATCGGTGCCAAGGATCGTTGGACAACTTCCTTTTTGTTTATGAATATTCTTCAGCGGCTTAATGGTGGTCCCGGCTTTCTGCAGGATATCATTAATAACAAAAGGAATTTTAATGATCCGGTCTTTGTCCATGCCGTTCTGAAGCTGCAAAATTTGATTCAGGCAGGTGCATTTGATGAAGGAGCAACGTCCGTCGATTCTTTAACGGCCTCCAATTTATTTCGAACCGGCAGGGCTGCGATGTATTACATAGGAACCTGGGAGGTTCCCAAGATTGAAACCTGGCCAGATAAGGAAAAAGTAGGATTCATGAAGTTTCCTACTGTTGAGGGGCAGGGCGATCCGAATGATTTCATGATTGCACCTGGAACCGCGTATACATTATCTGCCAAAAGCAAACATTTGGAGGAAAGTAAACAATTTTTGAAATATCTCATGTTGAATTATCCGACAGTAGCTTTCAAGATGAACGCGGCAGTAGGCCTCAGTCAAAAGGTGAAGGGTGACTTTAAAGCAGCCAGCTACTCTCAATTGCAGATAGAAACCTTGAATATGTTTAAGGATATCAAAGGCGGGGAAATGAATTTTGACAATGTGATTGCTCCAGCTGTTGCTCAAACCCATTTGGATCAGCTGCAAAATCTTTTTGTGCAGCATGTGAAGCCTGAAGATGTGGCCAAAGAACATCAGGTTTCATGGGAGCTCAATACGAAACGAAAATGACACAGAGCTTGCGATTGTGAAGTAGGTTTTCTTCGAAAACTCTAAGGAGGGACTTTCATTGAAAAAATTTCGCTGGAACACCATCAGCGTAAGATTGTTCATTTGGTTCCTCTTCTCTACGCTGTTTCTTGTCCTATTATTGGCTAGCATTTTTTATACATATAGCACGAATCAAATGAGCTTGAGAATTGCTGAGATCGCTAGGAAAAATGTTTCTCAAGCTGCTGATAATTTCAATTTGCTGGCACAGGGCTACAACAGCTTGTCCAAATCAATAACAGCGAGCTCTGATGTGCAGCGGGTTCTTGCAGAGGACGAAACGACCCCAGCCCTGCAGCTCATCAACAACCGAACGATTATTAATTTGCTGGAAGCGGCATTTTACAGCAGGAATGATCTTGTTGGCATTCATATCATTACCAATTGGGGAAAGGTGTATAGCTACGAAGCGGCAACTCACCCTTATGTGACAAATCCCTTGGAAAGTACCTGGTATGATGAAATCCGGCATTCTCAGGGCGAGCTGCTGTGGTTTGGTATGAAGCAACCAACATTGACCGTGCAAGACCAACCGGTCTTTTCGTTTGGTAGACTGATTTATGACCTGTATTCACGCGAGCCTATCGGAGTTCTGCTTATTGAAGCCAGTCCTCGTCCTATACTTTCGACCTTGAGCAATCTTCATATGGGAGCAGGCAGTCTGGCCTTCATCATGAAGCCGGCCGATACGCGCTATCCAGGGATGCCGAATAAAAACGAAATATTGGCTGAGTCCGGGCGAAGCAGTGAGCAATTTCCCGAAATCGATCTTTTGCTCAATGACAGGGAAGCAGTGCGAATGTCCAAGCAGGTCGATACAGACCCGGAGCATTTGATCGTCATGGAGGAGCAGTCCAATTTGAAATGGTCGATTGTCAGTGTCACACCCAAATCTAATTTTCAGGTGCAGCTGCAGGAGGCGAATCGTTATTTTCTTATCGTTCTCTGCTTTTTGCTATTGGCCGCGGTCATCTTGGCAACGATCATGTCGCGGTCCATTTCAGCTCCTATTATTCGACTGGTTCGTGAGATGAAGGCGCTGGAGCGGGGCCAATTAAATACAATTGTCGAAATACGTTCCTTTGAAGAAATGAATTATTTGGTAGCGAATTTTAATCAAATGGTCAGTCGAATCAAGCAGCTCGTTGACAGGGTGCGTATTGTGACAGCCAGTGAAAAAAATGCTCAGCTCTATGCGCTGCAGTCTCAGGTAAATCCCCATTTTTTATATAACACGTTGGATATGATTTATTGGGAGCTGGATGATAGGAAAAATGATAAATTAGGGGATGTCATATTGGCGCTTTCGAAAATGTTTCGTTACAGCAGCGAATGGCATCATTCAGACGTCACTTTGCAAGAAGAATTGGACCAAACCCACAATTATTTGCACATCATTCAAGCCCGCTCTGGCGGACGTTTGCAAATTGATCTGAATATTCCTGATGAGTGGCTGCAGGTTCAAATTCCGAAAATGACGCTCCAGCCGTTGATTGAAAATGCCGTAGTCCACGGCCTTTCGAAATTAGATCGATCGGGTTTGATATCTGTCCATATGGAAATTGGCGAACAAGACTTACAAATACGTATACAAGACAACGGGAGCGGCATATCCTATCCCAAGCTCGTCGATCTTCAAAAAACACTAGAAAAAGTCATGCTGCTTGAATTGCATCACTTCGAGGAGGAAGAGAAAAACTATCGGGTTATGGAACAAGCCAATCCGGTCGGAACGGCTAGTGCCGGCATCGGCTTGGTGAACGTGCATCGCAGGCTTGTGCTGAAATTCGGAGCCTTATACGGTCTGCAAATCACAAGCGAACAAGGCAGCGGTACTACCATTACGATTACTCTCCCGAGAGATATTCCTGTTTCTTCGATGGTTCATGATCCTGTTAGGAGTGGAGGGGCATTATGAATATACTTGTTGTGGATGATGAAAGGTCGATTCGTGATGGCTTTAAGAGGACGCTCGACAAGGCGTACCCTCATATGAATGTTATGACTGCAGAGTCCTGCCAGGAAGCGATCATTGTGCTGCTGAGTGAACGTATTCATATCCTGCTGCTTGATATTATGATGCCGGCTATGGATGGGTTGGAGCTGCTGGCTGCCCTGCGGGAATCACACCTAAGCACCAAAGTGGTCATTATATCGGCCCATTCCAAGTTTGCGTATGCCCAGGAAGCACTGCGCTTAGGGGTCAAGGATTATGTGGTGAAACCGGTTGGCAAGGAGCCGTTGATCAAGATTATCTCTATGCTGGAAAACGAATGGATAGAAGAAATGAGAGATTTATCGGAAAAGGATTTGATTCATTTAAATTTGAACTATTTGAGGGAGGCCGTATTTCGCCGCTGGGTACGAGGGCTGGATATCGGCAGATTTGACGTATCGCGATTTGTTGAAAGCCATCCTCGATTTCATCTTGTATTTGTTCAATTGGAAACGAATCAGGATATATCTTTAAAGCATTTTGTGATCGAAAATGTATTGTCCGAATGGTTTGAAATGAATGGTAACGGCTTTATCGTCAGCCTGGAAGGCAATATCCTGGTGGGAGTCGTGACGCTCCGGGAGGATACGGGAATCTGCTCATTTGAAGAGGGTGCAAGAAAGCATCTTGATCAATGCTTAAAGGTCCCCTATCAGATGGTTGTTAGTCGGTTGCTGACCGATTTTCATTCCATTCCCGACGAAATTAAAAACCTGCAGCTAACCGGATTCTCAGCCTTGAAGAAGGATGTGCCAGCAAGCAAAAACGATGAGACCATCACTATTGCCCTTCAATATATTCGTGGGCACTTTCAGGATACATTATCACTTGAAAAAGTAGCCTCTATTGTCTATTTAAATCCGATTTATTTTAGCCAGCTGTTCAAACAAAAGACAGGGATCGGCTACAAGGATTACGTGACACAGCTGCGAATGGAAAGAGCCAAGGAGCTGCTGGCTAATCGGGGTCTAAGAGTCACGGATGTCGCCAGACTCGTTGGCTACGACGATCTTCGTCATTTTACACAAGTATTCCGCAAAAATTATCATTGTACGCCAACCGAATATCGAAACGAGCTTACATGAGGGGAAATATCCATTCAAGCCCGCTCAAATTAATGAACAATTTCATTGAAAAAACAAACCAAACTCCTTTAGTTTGTGTCCTATACCAGGCTGGAGGGGTCACGTACAATAACAGAGAAAGCAATAATATGACATTAAAAATCATATTTGGAATTAACAGCGCTTTCAAAACTTAGGTACGGAGGGGAAAACAATGAGGCTCAACAAAATGTCCAGCTTGATCTGTGCATTCGTACTCACGCCAGCTCTATTGGTAGGCTGTAGTTCGGCCACACCACCACCAGCGGCTATGAACCAGCCTGTCAAGCAGGAACCCGCTAAACCCGCAACACCGGCGGTCACACCACCTGCGCCTGCAGCAGCAGCTCCAAGCGGGGATGCCAAGGAAACGCCAAGAAATGAGACTTTGTACATTAATGGTCTGCAATGGGGGGCGCCAACCAACTTCAATTTATTGAGCGGTAATCCTGCCTTTCCGATCAACTACGGCAACTCCCGGGAACTGATCTACGAAACCTTGTTTATGATCAACATGCTTGATGGCAAGCTCGAGCCCTTGCTTGGAACCAAATATACCTGGACAGATGATTTTACGATGAAGGTCGAGTTGAATAAGGATGCCAAGTGGAGCGACGGGAAGCCATTTACCTCCGATGACGCTGTCTATACGTATATGCTTGGCAAGAAGTATCAGGTGAACTGGAGCAGCTTTTGGACATTCCTGGAGGACGTTACTGCCGACGGTCCGAATGCTTTCAATATTAAGCTAAAGAAAGACAATCCTAACAAGCTTACGGTACTGGACAGTATTGATCTGATCCCGATGCTTCCTAAGCATATCTGGGAGGAGATTGAAAAGAAATCGAATAATGATCTGGCAACGATCCGGAAAGAATTCAATGCAAGCCCTGTAGGTACCGGACCTTATAAAATGTATTTCTACAACGACCAGAAGATCACTGTTGCCAGAGACGATAATTACTGGGGTAAGGCGCTGTTCGGCGGAAAGCTGGCTGCACCGAAGTATATCACTCACGTGATTTACAAGGATAATGCTGCAGGCGATCTGGCTTTCAAAAGCGGTCAGGTTGACGTATCCCAGCAGTTCATTCCTCAGGTTTGGAACATGTGGAAGGATGGGGCTCCCGTCAAAACCTACATGAAGGATGCTCCTTATTATTTGCCGGGCTCGATACCTTCGATTTTCTTCAATATGTCGAAAAAAGGTCTCGACAATGTGGATGTAAGAAAAGCCATTGCGATGGCAATCGACTATAAAAAGGTATCCGATCTGGCGATGAGTGGTTATTCTTCTGCCATGAAGCCATCGATCACATTGGATTCGGATGCCGAGAAGAAATATGTCGATCAGGACGCGATCAAGTCACTCCAATGGACAACGGATGTAGCTGGGGCGAATGCGCTGCTGGATAAAATCGGCGCCAAAAAAGGTGCGGATGGCATTCGTGTACTGGACGGAACCCGACTTGGACCGTACGATGTGGAGTGTCCTTACGGCTGGTCGGACTGGAACGCATCGCTCGAGATTGTCGCGCAAAATGCGAAAGCGATTGGTATTGAAATTAGAACCAAATTCCCGGAACAGCCTGTGTGGAATAACGATCTGCAAACGGGTAAATTCGATATTATCATGAATACACCAGCGGGGGGAATCAGCCCGAGCCAACCGTGGAACCGTGCAAGAACGATTATGTATTCCAAAGGTGTAGCAGCAGCTGGCGAAATGGCGTTCTGGAACTGGGGACGTTATAAAAACGAACAGGCGGATCAAATTATCGACAAAATCCCAACGATCTCGGATGAGGCTCAAGTCAAGGCTCTGTATACGGAGCTTACCAAGATCTGGCTCAAAGACATTCCATCGATTCCTTTGATGTACAGACCGTGGGTGTTCCATACCGTTAACGAATCGATATGGAAAGGATTCCCTTCCCAAGGGGATGGTTCTAACATTCCTCCGCAAATCGCGATCGACGGGGCCGGTATCAAAGCGCTGTATCAAATTCACAACTAATCGTTGAATAGGTTTGTGGCAACATCATAAAGCTGGGGGCCTATATTTGGTTGAACAACCCGAATATAGGCTTCTTTCTAACCGGTCCCTATATGAATAACATCTGCTGAGGAGCGTGTAAAATGTGAACGCTTACACCAAGTATTTTATCAATAAGTTTTTCTGGTATTTTCTTACCCTAGTTATCGCGGTTACGTTGAACTTTGTTTTGCCAAGACTGGTACAGGGAAACCCGATCAGCAGCATCGCCTCACAAATGACGCAGGGCATGACGGACAGTGACAGCATCAAAAAGGTATATGAAACCTTTACGATTGAATTCGGCATCGATAAGCCTCTGGGTACACAGTTTCTGATCTACGTTAAAAATCTGCTTACCGGTAATTTGGGCACCTCGTTTGGGCTTTATCCGAAAAAAGTAACCGATATTTTGGCATCCGCCATTCCATGGACCTTGGCACTGCAGCTTCCGGCGATCCTGACTGGATGGATTATCGGCAATATTCTTGGAGCTGTTGCAGCTTATAAAAAAGGCGTTTTCGACAAAGCACTCTTTCCGATCGCGCTGTTTGTCAACTCGATTCCTTTCTTTACGCTGGCCATCATTATGCTCTATGTTTTTGCACTTAATCTCAAATGGTTTCCTTTATCGGGAGGATATGATTTCCAGATGATCCCTCGGTTAAGCTGGGATTTTATCGGCTCCGTGATTCGACATCACACGCTTCCTTTTCTGTCGATTGTATTGGTTACCATTGGCGGTCAAGCAATAGGTATGAGAGAAATGTCCATTTATGAGTTGAATGCTGATTATGTCCTTTATAGCAAATTATTAGGCATTCGCGATTCCAAAATCGCCCAATATGTATTCAAGAATGCGATGCTGCCCCAAATAACCGGATTGGCTCTGTCGATAGGAACGATGGTCGGCGGATCATTGATTTGTGAAATTGTGTTCAGCTATCCGGGCATTGGAACCTGGCTGTTTACTGCGATCCGGCAATTGGATTATCCGTTAATTTCCGGCTGTACCTTAATTATTGCCTTTACGGTCCTGGTGGCGAACTTCCTGATAGAGATCGTGTATGGTATTGTTGACCCCAGAATCAAGGCGGCTCAAATGGAGGAAAATTAAGATGAATCATTCTGTGAAAATATTGTTGAAGTCGCCTAAGTTTGTTTTTGGCACCAGTGCCTTGCTGTTGATGCTTGCCCTTGTCCTCATCTATCCATTAATCAACAGAAACGATCCGTTGGAAATGATGGCTATGGCTTTCCAGCCTCCTGATTCCAAGCTGCTCCTTGGCTCGGATAATTTTGGGCGAGATTTATTTCTGGAGCTCATGTACGGTATTCGGACCTCTGTGCGTGTAGGTCTGATCGCCGGTATCTGCGCTACGGTAATTGGGCTGATTATGGGATTGCTAGCGGGGTATATCGGTGGTTTGGTCGATAATATCCTCACGGCTGTCACCAATATTTTTATCGTTATTCCTTCTTTTATTATATTGATTCTGATTTCCGTAAGCATCAATTCACGAAGCTCGCTGGTCACCGCAATCATTATCGGGATTACGAGCTGGCCCTGGACAGCTAGAGCAGTTCGTGCGCAAACCAGCTCATTAAGAAATAGGGATCATGTGAATATAGCCAAAATTTCCGGTCATAGCACACCGCGGATTATCATTTTTGAAATTCTTCCTTATATCGCGTCTTATGTGGTGATGGCTTTCGTCCTGCAGACGGCATCCGGGATTTTGTCGGAGGCTTCC
This sequence comes from Paenibacillus sp. FSL H7-0331, assembly GCF_001956045.1. The sequence goes on from NZ_MRTH01000005.1 coordinate 64,029, forward strand.
ATCTCCATGCTGGGACTTGGACCCTACAATACGATTTCGCTTGGCATCATCATGAACTGGGCATTGACCTTTGAAGCTCCGGTGGCTGGAGCGTGGTGGGCGTTCATCCCGGCTGCTTTTTCCATTGCGATCATTACCTTTTCGCTTTTTATGATGAATACAGGGATGGACGAAATTTTCAATCCCAAGATAAGGAGCTGACGGGCCATGAATAACAATATTCTGGAAGTAAAGGGTCTCAAAACCTATTATAAAACCCGGCTTAAAGAAAATGTGTATGCTGTTGACGGAGTTGACTTTGTGCTGGAGGATGGTAAAACACTGGGAATCGCTGGGGAGTCAGGGTGCGGTAAATCGACCTTGGCCTTAAGCTTGATGGGTATGTATTTGCCACCGCTTAACTATAACAGCGGCTCGATTATTATTGATGGAACCGACATTACAAAGCTGAACACAAGCCAGCTGCGGACACAGGTATTGGGAAGAGAAATCGCTTATATCCCCCAAGCTGCTATGAATGCGTTGAATCCTACACTTAAGATTATTCGTTTCATTGAAGATATGATGAAGGTGCATCGGCCGGAATTATCCAAGAAGCAGGTTTGGGACATGGCTGCTGAACGATTCGAAACCTTGAATCTGACGTCCAAGGTGTTGAATTCGTATCCCAATGAATTGTCCGGCGGCATGAAGCAAAGAACTGTCATCGCTATTTCATCGATTCTCAATCCAAAGGTGCTCATTGCCGACGAACCGACCTCAGCGCTTGATGTAACGTCACAGAAGGCCGTCATCAAGCTGATGAAGGACTTGTTGGACAAAAAGTTTATTCGATCTCTCGTGTTCATCACCCATGAATTGCCCTTGTTGTATCATGTGACGGACGATATTGTTGTGATGTACGCTGGAGAAATCGTTGAGAGAGGCACTGCCAAGCAAATGGTATTCGATCCTTTGCATCCCTATACGAAAAAGCTGATGGGCTCGATCATCGTTCCTGAAGAGGGGATGAAGGGCCATAAGCTTGAAGCGATTCCAGGAGCACCGCCGAATCTGAAAAATGTGCCTCCAGGCTGCCGGTTCGCTGAACGCTGCACTTACGCAACAAGAGAATGCAAAGAAGGCAAGATTGATAATAAAATCGTGGATGAGCGTATTTATCGCTGTATTTACGATGCCAAGACTTTGCGCAAGTGGTATGAAGACGAGCAGGAAGTCAAGGGAGTGATCGCATAATGATTCGGAATAAGGTCCTGATCAGTGGCACCCATATGAGCAAGGTGTTTGGCTATGGATTAAACAAGACAACGGCCGTCAATGACGTCAGCTTTAAATTCCATGAAGGTGAAATTATTTCCATCGTTGGGGAAAGCGGCAGCGGGAAAACGACATTGGCCAAGGTGATTATGGGTCTATTGAAGGAAACCAGCGGTGAAATCGAATACAAAGGCAAGCCAAGAAAGCTTAAAAGCCATAGGGACAGGAAAGAGTATTGGAAAGACATCCAGGCGATTTTCCAGGATCCGTTCTCTTCCTTCAATATTTTTCATAAGGTCGATAAATTATTAATGGACTGTATCAAATTGCAAGGGTTAAAGCTATCGAAGGATGAGCAATTTTTGAAAATGAAAGAGGCTTGTTCCTTCGTCAATCTGAAATTTGAGGAATTGTATAATAAATATCCGTTTGAGCTCTCAGGGGGTCAAATGCAGCGTCTCATGATCGCCAGGATTTTCATGATGCATCCCAAAGTGTTAATCGCCGACGAACCCACATCGATGGTGGACGCTTGTTCCCGCTCCACGATTCTCGACATGCTGATGAAGCTGCGTAATGAAAACAATATGACGATCATTTTCATTACCCACGACGTCGGACTGGCTTATTACGTAAGTGACACTATCTATATTATGGAGAAAGGTAAAATCGTGGAAAGCGGCAATGCGGAGAAGGTGATTCTGAATCCCCAGCATAAGTATACCCAACAGCTGATCTCGGATGTTCCCAAAATTCATGAGGCTTGGAATTTGGGTTGAGAAGCAAGGCGGATACGCAGGAACATAGATTGTTAAGGAAAACCAAACATCATTGCGCTGTTTGGTTTTTTATTTTGGTCATTTACAGACTCATTGTTTTTACCTATGAAGATCATAGCTTTTATATCTTTGTAATAGAGGGCTGAATATGGTACAAAGAAGAGTATAATACATGAAATATGGGAGTGAACCTACAATGGCAGATGTTAAAAAAATCGCAGTAATCGCTGGAGACGGTATCGGACCTGAGGTTGTTGCCGAAGCATTAAAAGTATTGAAAAAAACCGAGGAAGTATTTGGCTACCGTTTTGAAACGGAGCATGGTTTATTCGGTGGTATCGCAATCGATGAAAAGGGAACTCCGCTTCCGCAGGAAACCTTGGAGCTTTGTAAAAAAGCGGACGCTGTGCTTTTGGGTGCCGTAGGCGGTCCAAAATGGGATAATAACTCGAAGGAATTGCGTCCGGAAACAGGACTTTTGGGTATTCGTAAGGAGCTTGGCTTGTTCTCGAACATTCGTCCTGCAGTTATTTTCGACTGTTTGAAGGATGCTTCCACTTTGAAGCCGGAGGTTCTGGAAGGAACGGACCTGATCGTAGTTCGTGAATTAACAGGTGGGATTTATTTTGGTGAGAAATTCCGTCGCGAAAGTGCAAACGGTGAGGAAGCAGTAGATACTTGTGCATATAACGTAATGGAAATTGAGCGTATTGCCCGTCAAGCGTTCGAAATCGCCCAAACCCGCAGCAAAAGACTGGCTTCGGTTGATAAAGCGAATGTTCTTGAAACATCCCGTCTATGGAGAGAGACCGTTAATCGTATTTCCGCTGACTATCCAGATGTAGAGCTGGAGCACATCCTGGTTGATAACTGTGCCATGCAGCTGCTGCGTCGTCCTTCAAGCTTTGATGTTATCGTGACGGAAAATATGTTTGGCGATATTTTGAGTGATGAAGCAGCTATGCTGACGGGTTCAATCGGTATGTTGTCTTCCGCTTCGTTGGGTGAGGGTGCGTTCGGTTTGTACGAGCCGGTACATGGCTCCGCTCCTGATATCGCAGGTCAAGGCATTTCCAATCCGATCGCAACCGTGCTTTCCGTTGCCTTGATGTTCCGTTTGACGTTTGGCTACCATGATGCTGCTGAAGCTATCGAACGCGCAGTTAAAGAAGTTCTGGATGCAGGACACCGTACAGGTGATATTGCAGTCGATAAGAGCAAAGCGATTGGTACAACAGCAATGGGTGATTTGATCATCAACGCAATCAGAAAATAATTTATGTCACAGATTGTAATAATTATAAAATAATAATCGTTTTAATATTGACTTTGAACAGGTCAAATGTTACGATTTTAAGTGAAAAAATCATACAATTCCGGGAGGTAATAAGAAGATGGCAGAACGTTTAGTAGGTAAGCAAGCTCCTGATTTTACGCTAGAAACCGTATCAGGTGATGGTGCTGAGTTCGGTAAAGCTTCTTTATCCGATTACAAAGGCAAATGGTTGGTATTGTTCTTCTATCCACTCGATTTCACATTTGTATGCCCAACGGAAATTACAGCTCTGAGCCATGCTTATGAAGACTTCAAAAAATTGGATACTGATGTATTAGGTGTATCCATTGACAGCATTCATTCCCACCGCGCTTGGATCAACACACCAGTGGACAGCAATGGTCTTGGCAAGTTGAATTTCCCATTGGGTGCGGATATTACGAAAAAGGTTGCACGCGATTATGGCGTTTTGATCGAAGAAGAAGGTATCGCGCTTCGTGGTCTATTCATCATCAACCCAGAAGGCGAATTGAAATATCAAGTAGTTAACCATAATGATGTAGGCCGTAGCGTTGAAGAAACTTTCCGTGTACTGGAAGCTCTTCAATCCGGTGGTTTGTGCCCGATGAACTGGAAAAAAGGCGACAAGCATCTGGTTGCCAAGTAAGCTTACGATTCGGACTTACTTCCTCATCATTCAAAAAATCCCTTTAGTCTGCTATACTGCAGCTAAAGGGATTTTTGTTAAGAGATAAGAATGTATACGTTTTCAGCGAAGCTGAAGGATTCTTATGTTTCAAGAAAACATACCTCTGAACCGCGGTCGCTCATCTTTGAAAGGCCTCGATAAAGGTTTTCTTATAGGAAGCGGCTTACGCTTACGAAGTCATTTTTGCTTCGCAATACTTTTAGGAGGAACAACATAGTGGAAATCGAACAAACCTTGAAATACAGCGAGAATCACGAGTGGGTTCGTGTCGAGCGGAATTTGGCTGTGATTGGCATGACGGATTTTGCCCAGGAGGAGTTGGGTACGATCGTATTCGTGGAGCTTCCAGAGGTCGGCGATCTGTTGAAAGCAGGCGAACCGTTTGGCAGTATGGAATCCATCAAAACCGTATCGGAAATGTATGCGCCTCTATCGGGCAAAGTCGTGGACATTAACCGTAAGCTTCAAAAGGATCCCGGAGCGATCAACATCGCGCCCTATGAAGGTGGCTGGATGATTGTTATCGAAGTTGCTGATGAGGCAGAGCTTGAGCAGCTATGGGATTATGACAAGTATCAGGATACTTACATACGATCATAAAAAGGTGAGTTTGCTTACGAAGTAAGCTTCCTGCGGAAGCTCTTAGGAGGTTCAAATGAAAATTATTGTCGGCTTGGACGGAGGAGGCAGTCACACCAGAGCCATAGCTGTAGATGTGACTGGACGGGTGGTTGCTTATGTTGAACGCGGAGGCGCTAATCCTAATCACAATCCGGATGCTAGAGAGAACGTTCAAGGTGCAATAGCAGCTGTCATAGCGGAGGCGGGTTGCTCACCGCAGGATGTAGTCGGTCTGACCGCAGGATTTGCGGGATATGACAGGCCAGAGGATGCAATATGGGCAGAGCAATACATAAATCAGAACGGTTTGGTCTGTCCTCGGAAGGCAGTTAATGATGCCGTTATAGCACACATAGGCGCTTTGCGTAATCAAACTGGGATTATAGTGATATGCGGAACGGGCTCTGTAGTGTTCGGGATTAATGAAGCTGGGGAGCATGTACGTAATTATGAATATCATCATTATGCAGCTACAGCCGCTCGGCATTTAGCCTATAATACCATGTTCAGGATGATTGCCGGAGATGTGTTGAAAGAGGATCAGGTGCTGATTGATCAGATCTTAATGTATTGGCAAGTGGGACAAATCATGGATTTGGCAAAGCTCGCCAAGAACGGTTTCATTACCGATTCCAAAGTGAGGAACCACCGCTTCGGCGGAATGGCACCTCTCATCACAGAAGCAGCGCTGCAAGGAATACCGCTAGCTTGCTCGGTATGCGATAATGCGGCTCGTGATATCAGCATCGGAATTCGTTTGATTGGCACCAGCTTTTCCGCAGAGACCATACCTGTAACATTAATCGGCAGCGTTGCACAAAGCGACTACATAGCCGCCAGGATAAATAAGGAGCTGCGGAGCGAGACAATCCGGCGTTATCATGTCAAGGAACCAGCACTATCACCGACTATGGGTGCGGTGTTGATAGCTATGGGGTTGGCAGACATCAATATTGACGAGCATCTGATTAATCGATTGAAGGAACATCCGCAGGCATGATTGCAAACTATCGAACCAAATAAAAACAAGGAACCGAGGGCAAGATCCCTGAGTTCCTTGTTTTTATTTTTCGGATAGCTTTTTAAATTTCTCTCTGTATTTCACGACAGTCAGTACATAGGTTGCATGTGACCAGGTAAGCGGTGCTACCGAAACCGGGCCTCCATCGAATGGATCCAGCTGTTCAGGTAAAATTCCGCTCTCAATCGCATGCTTGACAACCCATTCGAGTGTGCGGCGCGGAGCTTCCAGCTCGGCTAACGACTTCGCACATTCGATCTCCCATTCGGCAATCCACAGCGTACAGATAATCCACGGATTACCGGGTACCTTTTCGATATCGGAGGAGCGTTGGAAATAGTAATCGTGATAGTAACGGGCTACGCCGCCGATATCGGTTTTGATCGTCAGCTTTTCTTTGTTGGCTTGCATCGTTTTGACGACACGTTCATCATCAGCCGGCAGCACTCCAAATTCGAAAATACCGTAGACACTGCTCTCGTAAGTCAAGTCCTTGACCCATTGTTCGTTTTCCTGATGCATGCCGCGGACGAAACGCTGCTCTTCTTCATCCCACAAATGCTTGATTATGCCTGATTTGATCCGTTCAGCCGTGTGTCGGTAGCGGCTGCTGCGCTCCTCGTCACCGAACAGGCTGCAGAAGTTGGCAGCAGCGATTAAACCGCCATAAACTGCCGAGGTCGTAAATGTAAATATACCGTACCTTTCCTCCCATAAATCGTAGCTGGGCTTAGGCAGATTCAAATCCTGATCAATGTAGCTGGACATAAACCGTGCCGCGCGGCGGATCAAAGTCCGATACAATGACTGCGGCAGCTCAAGCACGCCATGCTTCTCAAAATCTTTCCAGAGCGCGAACAGAACAAGCGCGGTTTCATCCTCCTGAATAGGAAGCTGCTCATTACCGGCATGAATATAAGGATGCCAACTGGAGCCTACGGTTCCATCGGGGTTGTATTTATGGTGCAGGTAACCTTCCGGCGACAGCACGTTGGCACAGAAATGGAAAAACGGTGTGATCATACCCTGATAGCCGGCCATCGACATGGCGTAAGCGATCAATGCGCCGTCTCTTGGCCACATGTAGCTGTAATGATCACGATTGCTGTGCATGATGTCAGAATCATTAGCTGCGATAATCGCTCCGTTGACGTCCGTCTGAGTACGGACAATCAGTAGGCTATGCTTGTACATGCGGATAACCTCGGCAGGCAAATCACCGTAATCCTGCTCCGATTTGTTCACCCAACGCTGCCAGTACACTTTAATGCGATCCAGCAGCTTGCCGGGGTGGCTGTCTTTTACGTAGCCATCCAGCTTTTTGACTTCCTCAAGGTTTTTGCCGGCAGTCATCCAATAATACATCGTTTCATCGGAATTCGGGGGAACGTGCAACTTGAAGCTTATCGTGCTGTCGACAGAGCCCTGCGCAATGGCATTGCCCATCAAATGACCGTCTTCCGCATCCCGCCAGGTTCCCTCGGCATTGTAGAACCGTTTGACACCTGTCGTGTATTGATAGATGCCATCAGGGCCAGTAGTACCGCTGAACATAAAATATTTATCTTTTTTATAATGAAAAACGGTGTTGTTAGCAGGGTAATAGGCAGCGGTATCGCCAACCTCAGTTTCGTTAATGACCAAATCCTGATTGAAAAAGACGCGAACCTCGCGTACGGTATCCCGGTTGTTGTGGATATTGATTCTTTTTAAATAAATATCCTCGCGTTGATGGACACCATCGTTGATCAATAAGGTAATACCCAAGCGGGGGTGTGTGGCTGTTACTTCTGTAATCAGGGATTCTTCCACATAAGACAGCTTGAAATCCCATTCAGGATCGCTGAGCCAAGCAAAGTCACCATCGACCCATATGCCTACTCTGCATTGATAACCACCAACATGGTTCAATTGCCCCACGTAGGGATAATACAAATCTCGCATGTAAGTATGATTATCCAGGTTGATCAAAAACTTTCCGTTCCCGATGACTAATTGGCGCGGCATCCACCCACATCCTTCCCTCTAGCTGGAGTTTACTTCTTTCCCTAGAGTACCTTTTTCTTTATGGACGGTCAATCCCGCGGCCTCAATGAAAGCGGATACGTGTCATTTTTTTGCATAAATTTTCAAGGATCGATACCAAATAACGGTAAAATACCCGGGCAAAAAGAAATCTCCAGCCCGAAAGCGGAGATTCCTGGTAGTTATGATTGCTGTGCCGGTTCATCAGGCATACGGGTTAACTCCATTATAAAGTCGTAGGAATTTCCGGAAAGCAGAAGCCGCTGGACCTGATCCTGATGAATGCCTTCACACACTTTGGTTACTCCGGTATGGTATTGAATATGCATCTGCGCAGCTTGGTCATCGTAGCGGATAAAAGCAATTTGCTTGGAGCTGATTGGAATATGCTGCATGTAACCCACTCCCTCAAAATGAATATGAACCCTCTAAGCACATAAAAAGTTTATTGGCATGTTCATGACATGGAGCAACCGAATTTCGTTAATATAGTTGAGTTTATGCATGGTCATTCTCCTTTAGAATGGATAGTAGGGCTGCTGTGAAAACGTTTCAATGGTTTTGTCCTGCTCAAAAAAGAGGATTTATAGGACTGAAGGTCGAATATAGTGTAGAGTATCGCTTTTGCAGGCTAAATGAGGAGGCGTGAAATTATGAGTTTTTGCTGCGGCGCCAGTATGATTGGAACTAAAGGAACACTTAAGTATATCAGAACGCAAATTCATAACGTACCGATATTGTTTTGCCCGGTTTGTCATCGTGTGGAAGTACATCATCTGGTTGAAAGCGAATATGGGATTTTGGCCGAATACGCGCATGGAGATGGTGCGTCCGAGGTGGATTTTCATGAATATGTAGATAACCGCAGTCAAGCGGAATTATATGAGAATTGTGTCAATAATGAAGATGAGGACCCGATGGATGTCGTTCGCTGCCAGATTGATATGTCTCTGGATCTGCTGATCGTAGCCAAGGAGCTGAAGGATAACGAATGGGAAGAACAGCTTAAGAAGCGGCTCAATACCTTAAGCAAGCGCAAAGCCAAGCTGAATGGTAAAAAGACGTCCAAAGGAGCCGTTTAAACCCTTATTGGTATGCCCCGTAAGAGATGGAAGCGCCCCGGAACGGAGTAGTATGGCATCCCGTCCATATCCAACAGATAAGTGTGACCTGAAAATGAACCGGGTATACAAGGAAGAACAAGTGTATCCGTATAATAATTGGAGTCCAGATACAGGGCGTAGCATCAAGCTTTCTTAGGAGGCGTATGCTTAGTCCTCGGGGACACTCCCTATCGGGAGAAGTTTGGAAGGGTCAAGCACAACATATTGGCACAAACCAACGTCTCTAATAGGGGGACGTTTATTTGTTTGCATGAAAACCAGGGATGATTATAGTAGGAAAATGAATAGGATAAGGCTTTAAAATAGCTGTAATATTTTGTGAAATAAGTCCTATCCCGACCCCCCTAACCTACGTCCTAATAACGAAATTATATAGTGTGAGGTGGAAAAGATTGCTGCTCGTTTTATTTAAGAAATTTCTTGGAAAACGTCAATCTCCCCACCCGGATTCTGCGGAACCACAACCGCCTGAACAATTGGTGATTCGAATTCAAGAGGGTGATTTACGGCTTCGCAACCAATTTATTACGGACTATCAACCGTATGTTGCTAAGGTAACAAGCCGTTTTTGCAAGCGTTATGTAGATCCTGCAAGAGATGATGAGTTCAGTATTGCTTTAGGTGCCTTTAATGAGGCGATCAATCAGTTTTCAACCGAGTCCGGACGTTCGTTTCTCGGATTTTCCGAGCAGGTCATTCGTCGGCGACTGATTGATTATGTGCGTAAGGAGCAGCGATTTTCACAGCAGCTGCCGTATAGTACGTTTGATGTGGAGGATGAAGAGGATAACATCATCAATCCGGTTGAAATCCATCAGGCGATGGAGCAGTATGAAAAACAAAAAGGCATGGAGGAGCGGGGCAGCGAAATTATGGATTTGAATCGGTGTTTGGCTGATTTTGGTGTTCATTTTTCGGATTTGGTTGATGCCTCTCCGAAGCATGATGATTCCAGACAAGCTTTGTTTGCCATTGGCAAGCAGCTGTCGGAGAACGCTGAATTTATGGGGGCTATGCTCTCCAAGCGTGTACTGCCTATCAAGGAGTTAATGGGCATCGTCACCGTCTCACGCAAAACACTGGAACGAAATCGTAAGTTCATTATTGCTGTAGCCTTAATTTATAACGGGCCTTATCCATACCTCCGTGATTATTTGCATATCAAAGAGGAATCCAACAAAGGGGGAGAGTAGCATGAATAAAGGCATCGTCATGGAGCTGACGGACAAATACATTATTGTGATGCGTGAAGACGGCAGATTCGATAAAATCTCGCGTCAACGGCATTCCTGCCAACTGGGTGAAGAAATTATCTATGCTGACACCAGACTCAAATGGGCAAGTCCGTCTATAGCCGGCCGCTCAGCAGTAGTAGCGGCAGTTGTGTTTTGCCTGGTTGTTATGGCCAGCTTCGCAGGCAAAATTGGCAGCTCCGAGGTCGTTGCTTATGTATCGCTCGACATTAATCCCTCAATAGAAATGGGCATCGATGAAAAGGAACAGGTGCTCGAGCTTCGCGGCTTAAATAATGATGGGACGGAACTGATTGAAGCGATGAATTTTAAGGGTCTGACGCTCGAAACCGTTACAGCTTCGCTTTTGAACAAAGCGGAGGAGAAGTCGCTAGCCAAGGGTGAAGGGGATATTGTAATCGCAAGCACGGTCGTCCTTGAGAAAAGCACCGTGGATGACACGAAAATCGCTGAAAAACTGCGTCAGCAGGTAACCGATCACATCAAGCAAACCCATCCTGAGCAAGTCAATGCTTATCAGGTAGAAGCGTTTGCAGCACCTCAGGAGGTTCGTGAAGAAGCGAACAAGAGTGGGGTTTCAATGGGGAAATACTCGGTTTATTTGAATGCCAAAAATAATGGGGTAGCAGTGACGGTCGATGACTTGAAGAAAGAATCGATACATCAGATCGTCAAGGATAACGCGAAGGACAACGTAGATAAACAATCTGCGGTTATTCAGCCTAACAAGGTACCAACAAAGGAATCAATGAAGAAACTGGTCGAAGAAGAGAAGTCGGGAGAATTGGATAAGAAGCTGGACGATAAAAAGAAAGAGCAGCTCGCCAAAAATAACGACAAAAATAATAATACGAACAAAAATGATCCCAAGAAGTCCGGCAATTCGAATGCCAACGGTATAGGCAGTAGTGGGAACAGCAGCAATAACAGCAGTAATAACAACAATAACAACAATAACAACAACAGTAGTAACAATAATAATAAAAACAACAATACGAATACGAATACGAATTCGAACAACACGAAGGATAAAAAAGACGATAAAAACGACGATCACAAGGATGACAAAAAACCGTCAACGCCTGTGATCAAACCGAACATACCCGCGTCAATAACCGGTGGAGCCAAGCCGGCAGGGACAAATTCAGGTGCAGCCCGTCCGGGTGACAACAGCAGCAAGTCCGACCCAAAGAAGGACGATGACAAGAAAAAAGATGACGATAAGGCCGATGATGACAAAAAGAACGATGATAAAAAAAATGATGACAAGAAAAAAGATGATGATGTAAAAAAGTCCGATGATCTTCAAAAGGCCGACGAGAAAAAAAGGCTGGCCGAAGAGGATCGTAAGCGTGAGGAAGCCAAGCGTCTGGCGGATCAGAAAAAACGTGAGGATGACCTCAAAAAGCAGGAAGAGAAGAAGAAAGAACAGGATAAGAAAACGAACGAGGATGATAAGAAGACAGACAGTACCAAAAAAACGGATGACAGTAAGAAAGACAGTGACAGCAAGAAAGATAGTGATAGCAAGAAGGACACTGATTCTACCAAAACGGATGATTCCAAGCGGGACGATTCCACTAAAAGATAAGGTAGTGTAAGGGTAAGAACCTCTACATGGTATAGGTGAGCAGCTTGTGCGGGAGACCGTATAGGCTGTTTTTTTATGGTCTGTTGTTCTATAATATCAAGGAGATCAGATGGGAGAATCATAGGGAGAGAGCGGAGGAGGAACAGAGCAATGAGATACAGTACATTCGGTCAAACGGGGTTCAAGGTGTCTGCATTAGGTTTCGGAGCGATGAATTTGCCAGGAGTTCCATTGGAGCAGGCAAGGGAAACACTCAATTATGCGCTTGATCATGGGATTAATTATATCGATACAGCTGCCGGCTACCGCAATAGCGAGGAAATTATCGGGGAAAGTATTTCGCATCGCCGCGATGAATATTTTTTGGCAACCAAAACGAACAAAAGAAGCTATGCCGAGGCCAAGGAAGAAATCGAGCGAAGCCTTGTCAGACTGAAGACCGATGTGATTGACCTGCTTCAAATTCATTATGTGAATTATGTAAGTGAATATAAGGCAGCGATGCAAAATGAAGGTGCATATGAGGCAGCCTTGGAGATGCAGGCCAAAGGCAAGGTACGTCACATCGGGATTACCGGGCATCGTCCTGAGCTGCTGGCCAAGTGGATCAGCAAAGGGCAGTTTGCCCAGGTCTTGTTTCATTTAAATCTGGCACAACCTTTTTCTCTTGACGAGCTGATTCCAATGGCAACAAAGATGGGCATGGGCAAAGTTGCGATGAAGCCATTATCGGGTGGATTTATTCAACCTGTTGAAAAGGCTCTGCGTTATCCATACAGTCAAAATGTAGATGTCATTATATCAGGTATGATCAGTGTGGATGAGGTGAAGCAGAATCTCGCGGCTTTTGAGCTTGAGGTTGGAGATGCCGAGCGTGTTGAATTGGAAAATCTGGCTACAGAGCTGGGCAGCCATAACTGCCGCCGCTGTAACTATTGCTCTTGTCCGATAGGCGTAACGATTCCTGATATTATGATATCCAGCCAGATTCGTAACACATTTGGCTTGCTGCCTAAGGGTGATGGATTTTATGAACGGCAGAAGGGGAATATTATGTCCTGTGCCGATTATGAGCCCTGTAAGGAGCGGCCTCTGTGCGAGGAAAAATGTCCTTACCATCTGCCGATGCGTAAGGTCGTCATGGAGTCTGCCTCTTACTTTGGAGCCTAAGCTGTTCGTGTGGTGAATGATTAATTATGGGAACCTATGGGGGCTATCGCTTATGGATGTGCAGCAATTGTTAAAGAATGAGCTGGAAACGCATATACATATGGTCGTACAGGATGCAATTGAAGATGCTGCTCTGATGATACCGGATACCGTCACGGAAGCTGATGCGTTGGTGCTGCTGCTAACGCCGGCGGAGCTGGACGACGCGGCGTGGAGCTTGAGGCTGCCTGCATCGCTGGCAGCCGAGGTTCAGGGATTGCGCGAACGAGGGCTGTTCGCGGCTGGTCTTGGCCAGACGGAGGTCATACCGACGCTTGGCCTGCTGTCTTGCCGCTCGCTGGTGCTGAGCGGCCTTGGCGCCGCGGCTGGCGGCGCTGACGCCTGGCGTGACGCCGGCGTATACGCGGTCCGCGCAGCGCTGGACCGCGGGCTTGAGCGGCTCGCCGTGGCGCTGCCGCGTGAAGCGAGCGCCAGCGATGCGGGCGCTAACGCGGCTGTAAACCTGCGCAAGCGTGTCCACGCGCTGGCGGAAGGGCTCTTGCTCGGCGGCTACCGCATGCCGAGCTATGCCGCTGCGACTGCGCAGCCGCCCCGGACCGCGCTTCGCGAGGTCGCCCTGATCATCGATCAGGCGACACTCGAGGCGGCGGGCTGCGGCAGCGCAGTCGAGACGTTTGCGCAGCCACTGGCAGCTGCGCGAGCTTTCGCGATCGCGACGCAATATGCGCGCGATCTGACCAACCTGCCCGGCAATGTGCTTGTGCCGGATACACTGGCCCAGGAGGCCGCACGGCTGGCCTCCCATTATGGCATGTCCTGCACGGTGCTGGACGAGGCCCAAATCGTTGAGCACGGCATGGGCGGCCTTCATGCCGTAGGCAAGGGCAGTGCCAATCCGCCGCGAATGATTGCCATTCGTTATGAGGGAGCCGATGCTTCAAGTGAAGTGATTGGACTGGTTGGCAAAGGGATTACGTTCGACACCGGAGGCATTTCACTGAAGAAGCCGGACGGTATGGAAGAAATGATCAGCGATATGGGCGGTGCCGCTGTGCTGCTTGGGCTGCTGCATGTCATCGGCCGATTAAAGCCGAAGCTGAATCTGCAAATTGTGATACCTTCTGCAGAGAATATGCCTTCAAGCAGCGCTTTTAAACCGGGTGATGTGATTAAGATGATGAGCGGGCATACCGTGGAAATATTGAATACCGATGCGGAAGGACGTGTCGTGTTAGGGGATGGTGTTCATTACGCGCTGCAGCTTGGTGCGAAGCGGATTGTGGATATCGCGACCTTGACAGGAGCCGTGCTGGTTAGCTTCGCGGATGTGGCAACCGGTGCGATAGCGAACAATGAGGAGCTGCAGCAGGAAATTTTGAACGCAGCCAAACAAGCGGGAGAAAAGGTATGGCCATTCCCGAACTATCCGGAATACCATGACATGCTCAAAAGCGATGTGGCAGACATCAAAAATGCTGCCTCGCGCGATAGATGGGCGGGCAGCATAACAGGTGGACTGTTTATTGGATTTTTTGCCGGTAATGTACCTTGGCTGCATCTGGACACTGGCGGCACAGCCTGGCTGTGGAACGAGCGCGGGACGGAACCCAAGGGAGGGACCGGCGCGATGGTTCGCACACTGGCGCATTGGCTGTGCAAGTCTTGATTGTAGCCTTCAAGCAAGCAGAGCGGCTTAAGCTGACAGGCTGTTGCTTTTGCTGCTGCTTTTGCTTGCAACCAAAGGTGTGGCTGAAGCCATCATCAGCAGGGCAATCGCTTCAAGATCTTTCATTTGAATGATAAAGCGATTCACTTCCTGAGTAGTATAAGAAAGATTCACCGTCCGTTGCGATAATTGGGCAAGATCGATACCGAACCAGCCGGTGCGGCGTGGATGCGCGGACAGATCGAACGAAAGTACGGGTATCGATGCTGCGTCTTCGGCTGCAGGCAGCACATCAATAGGCTCGGCATGCAGTTCATTTAAATCGATATACAGCTTTCGGCAGTGCCAGCGTACAAAGCCTGGCTGAAAGGAAATAACGAGCAGCGGATCCTCTTCATTGGCAACCTTGTATACCTGAATACCTTTTTCACTCTTGGTTCGTTGAACATATTGGTTCTGTCTAATATCGGGCAGTACCATCACAATGAGAATCGGAATCGCACTTGCTGCATATATGAAAAGCTCGGATTCAAATAACAGGGCCAAACCAAGAAGGGCGACGAACAATAAAATAGATCCAACCAAACTCCATTTTTGCTTTTTTGACATGGAACCAGCAATCCCCCAGATGAAATATAAATTGATAAATCGACACACTACTCCTATTTTACCATAAGACAGGCGACAAGTTAAATAGTAGTTTCTTCATAACTGCTTTTTAACATAGTTGCTGCTTTTATGTTCAGCATTATAATAATGATTTTATATCAGAGTACGGAGGCCGATAGATGAAAAAAAGAATAGGTTTAATCGGTTTAGGCGATATTGCCCAAAAAGTATATTTGCCGCTGTTAGCTGCTCACGAGCAGGTCGAGCTTATAGGCGTCACCAGCCGTACCGAAGCTACGGTGAATCGGATTGCCGATCAATATCGGATTAGCGGACGGTTTTATTCATTGGAAAGACTGCTGGAGGCCAGACCTGATGCTGTATTTATACATAGCCCGACGGAAACCCATTATGAAGTGGTAATGACTTGTTTGCAAAGAGGAATAGCCGTTTATGTCGATAAACCGCTCTCCTATGAGCTGCACGAGTCGGAGGCCATGGCTGCCTACGCCCAGGAGCAGGGCGTATTGCTCGCGGTAGGCTTTAACCGCAGGTTTGCCCCGATGTATATGAAAGCACGTACGTGGCTTGAAGAGGCTGGGGGCTTTGAGCTATCTGTAGTCCAAAAGCAACGAACCAAGCTTCAGGCGCACAGTGCCAGGCATACGTTGTATGACGATTTGATTCATATGCTTGATTTGCTGCTCTGGCTCGGTGGAGATCTGGCTGAGATCGGGCATTATTACGAGCGTGTGGATGAGACAGGTAAGCTGCTGGTTGGAGCGGGGAATTTACTATTCACCAATGCGCAAGCGGACAAATCATTAGAAGAACAAATAGCACAAGCCCATACTGGCCCAGAACGACTTGGACAGTTCAGTATGGTACGCCGTGCAGGGGCCGATCTGGAAAAGCTGGAGCTGCATGGGGCCTATCGTTCTGCCGAGGTGCTCAATATGGAATCGCTCATCCTTTCAGAGCGTTCCCATGAGCCACAGCATGTCGGCTTCGGAAGCTGGGATACGATTCTGCATCGGCGGGGCTTTGCCGGAGTGGTTCAGCATTTTCTCAGCAGCCTGGAAGAACCGGGGGATTGTTCGATTCGCGCCGATCAGGTGCTGCCTGTACATCGGCTTGTGGAACGGCTGACACAAGCTTCGGACTGATTTTCGATTTTTACATTATATTGTATGAAGGAAAATGGCAATTTTGGATTCAGGAGGCTGTTATGATTATCCATAAAGGCGAGACCTTATTTCGTCAAGGCGAGTCTGGTCCGCTGTATCATCTGAAAAGCGGGATATTGAAAATCGTTCGTGTTCATGAGGACGGGAATTCGATTCTGCTTAATATTATCGTACCCGATGAAATGATTCCGCATCATTCCCTGATCAGTCCTAATCCTTATCATGGAACGGCGGTCGCTCTGTCCTCCTGTGAGGTTGATGTACTGCCAGCAGCGGACTGGTACCGGGAGTTAGAGCGCAATCCGGAGCAATTTCGTCATATAGCCATTCAGCTGCAAAATAAATTGCGAATGATGCAGCAGCGTATCGACCAGCTTACCGAGGCTGCACCTGCCGAGAAGCTCAGCAAGCTGCAGCGTTGGTTTCAACTGTATATTGGTTCGGATGCCATCACGGATGTGCTGACCCAGGACGAAATCGGTCAGTTTCTCGGCATCCGCCGCGAAACCGTGAATCGTCTGCTGAGAGCTCACAAAGTATCGGCAGGGCCAAAAAACTCATAATGAATAGCAGTATCGGGTACATCCCACTCCTTGAGCATTCCGTTGATTGCTCTCATAAAAGGTGTGGGACCGCAGAAGTAGAAGCTGGCTTCCTTCGACGGGATTACGCTCTTAAGCCAAGGCAAATCCAGGTAACCTGTTTTATGATAGGTAGCAGTGTCACCTAGCGGCGCGGCATAGCACCAGTAGGCTGATAGCTGGGTGTGATCGCTGACAAGCTTCTCCACATGCTCACGCATGGCATGCACCTGTTCATTGTGCGCGGCATGAATAAACGTTACCTGCCGATCGGGCTCCGTTTCAGCCAGTGTGTTCAGCATGCTGACCATAGGGGTCAACCCTACGCCGCCACTGATGAGTACGATTGGCTTGGTGTCTCCCGATTCCAGGATAAAATCACCCGCCGGTGCGGACAGCCACAGCACACTGCCTTCCTCAATATGTTTGTGCAGGTGGTTGGAGATTTTCCCCGCTGGACGTTTCTCAAGTGCTTCCTCCCTTTTGACCGAAATCCGATAATAAGGTTTGCCTGGCGCATCCGAAAGACTGTATTGGCGTATATGCGTATACGGTTCGCCAGGAATAGTGATTTTTACACTGACATACTGTCCAGGCACAAAATCAGCTATAGGCTGACCATTCACCGGCATCAAATAAAACGAAGTAATGACCTCACTCTCCCGCACTTTACGCTCTACACGAAAAGCTCTGAAATCGCTCCAGCCTCCTGACTGCTCCGCCGCTTGTACCTCCAAATCCCTTTCAATCCCTATGAATGCATTGGCTATCACCCCATAGGCTTCATTCCAGGCTTCAATAATCTCGTCAGTTGCCGCATCACCCAACACGGTTTTGATAGCACCCAGCAAATGCTGGCCGACAATAGGATAATGCTCGGGCTGAACTCCGAGACTGCGGTGCTTCTGGGCAATTTGCCTGACGACGGGCAGGATTGCTTCCAACCGATCGATATGAAGCGCCGCGGCATAGACAGCATTCGCCAAAGCGGCCTGCTGCTTGCCTTGTTGTTGATTAGCATGATTAAACATATTCAGGAGCTCAGGATGCGCGTTGAACAGCGACTTGTAAAAGGTTGTTGTAATTTCGGCTCCATATACTTCCAGAACCGGTACGGTAGATTTGATAATAGTAATCGTTTGTTGACTTAACATATCGGATGTCCTCCTTGTGAGTGATGGTTATGGGCTAAGTATACATACTGCGAAAGTGCAGACTTGTGATTTGAATCACATCAAAAAGCAACGATTTGTGGACAAACCTTGTTTTGAAAATGGGAGCAGAAGGGTCATGTAAGTAAAATCCGATGTATGACAAGAAAATCTGCAGCACAATCAGCTCCTTGGCGGCATCATTGTAAAAAATCACCCTGCCCAGGTCAACAGAGTCCGATATACAGCACACGCGGATACGCCTTAAGCTTAAAGCCAGGAGAGGTGAAAGGAGGTAAGAGGCTGACTATGAAACGAAACTCATGTTGATGAGACTCGTCCAATAGCCGCGAACAAACGAATAGATGAATGGATGAAGAGAGGGGGAGGACCATGGCGGCAACAGGCAATAAGCCATCCATTAAAATCATCAAACGGAACTGGGACTTATACCTGCTGATTTTACCGGTAGTGATTTATTATGCAGTATTTGAATATTTGCCGATGTATGGGGTACAGATCGCTTTTAAGGATTTTATCGCAGTCAACGGAATCTGGGGCAGCCCATGGGTAGGACTGAAGCATTTCGAACGCTTTTTCCAGGGCTATTATTTCGAAAGGCTGCTGTTGAATACGCTTTTACTGAGCGTTTATTACCTGCTGATCAGCTTCCCGCTGTCTGTCCTGCTGGCGCTCTTGATGAATGAGCTGCGGCTGGCGGCATTTAAGAAAACCGTCCAGCTCGTCACCTATGCTCCCCATTTTATTTCGACGGTGGTGCTGGTCGGGATGCTGTCGATCTTTCTCGCACCGAAGAGCGGCCTTGTCAATCAGGTGATTGCCTGGTCGGGGGGAACACCGATTGATTTTCTGGCGGAGGCCGGATGGTTTAAAAGCTTGTATGTATTTTCCGGGGTATGGCAAAATACTGGCTGGAATTCGATCATCTTTATAGCTGCCTTAGCCGGTATCGACCCGCAGCAGCACGAGTCGGCTATGCTGGACGGAGCTAGCAAGCTGCAGCGTATCTGGCATATCAATATCCCCGCTCTGCTGCCGACGATGGCAATCCTGTTCATTTTGCAGTGCGGACAAATTATGGCGGTAGGCTTTGAAAAAGTATTTTTAATGCAAAATAATGCTAACATCAGCGCATCCGATGTGATCTCCACGTATGTATACCGTTCGGGCGTGCTCGGGGCGCAGTACAGCTTTTCGGCTGCCGTCGGTTTGTTTAATTCAGTCATTAATCTGATTCTGCTGTTTGGCGTCAACCGGATATCCAAAAAACTGACCCAGACGAGCCTGTGGTGAGAAGGGAGGGGAAGCTATTATGGCCAAGCTGGCCCAAACCAAAGGCGACACGCTGTTCGATATCGTCAATTTGATCGTTCTGAGCGCCGTAACCTGCATCGTCCTGTACCCCCTGTTGTTCGTGGTCGGTGCTTCATTCAGCAGCCCGGCGGCTGTGATCGAAGGTAGAGTCTGGCTGCTGCCCCAGGGATGGAACGTGCAGTCCTATATCCGTGTGTTTCAGGACCGCGGCATTATGGAGGGGTATTTAAATACGTTTATGTATACGGCAGTAGGTACTACGTTAAATATTGTATTGACGATATGCGCGGCTTATCCGTTGTCCCGCAAGGATTTTGCCGGTGGTTACACACTGACGCTGCTGTTTGCCTTCACGATGTTTTTCAGCGGAGGGATCATACCGACCTATTTACTGGTAAAGGATCTGGGCCTTATCAATTCATTTTGGGCCGTCATATTGCCAAATGCGGTATCGATGTGGAACATTGTCATTATGCGAACTTTTTTTCAAAACATTCCGATAGAGCTGCAGGAATCGGCGCAAATCGACGGCTGCTCGAACACACGGACGTTGTTCAGTATCATACTGCCGCTGTCGTTACCGGTGATCGCGGTCATGGTGTTATTTTATGGAGTCAGTCACTGGAATGCATTTTTTAATGCGCTTATGTATGTATCCGATGTTCATAAATATCCACTGCAGCTGATTATTCGGCAAATTCTGCTGCAAAATCAGATGGGTGACATGGTCAGCGCTTCAGAAACCTCGACGGATCAAATTTTACTTGTCGAAGGGATTAAATATGCGGTCATTGTCGTCTCCAGCTTGCCGGTGCTGCTGCTGTATCCGTTCTTGCAGCGTTATTTTGTAAAAGGTGTTATGATCGGCGCTATTAAAGGCTAACGGTGGAAATCAGAGAGGATGGGTTAGAATGAAACCAACAAAAAGAAGGTTCACTTCGCTGGGTACGGTGCTTTGTGCAAGTCTGGTTCTACTGGCCGCCTGCACGAATGGGCAGGATACTCAGCCTGCTGCAAAAGCTCCGGTTAAGGAGGGGGACAGTACGCTGAACACGTCAGGGCTGCCGATTGTCAAAGCGCCATTGACCTTGAATATGCTGGCTGGACAGTCTCCGCTGCACGGAGAATGGAAGGATAAGCTGTTGTGGAAGGAAGCCGAGAAACGGACCGGGATTCATATCGAATGGACGTTGGTGCCGCAGGCTAATCTGGAGGAGAAAAAGAATTTGCTGCTCGCGAGCGGTGAAATACCCGACGCCTTTTACGGGGGCGGCATCACGTCACAGGATATGATTTCGTATGGACAACAGGGTGTCTTCCTGCCGTTGAATGATCTGATCGACAAGTATGCGCCCAATTTCAAAAAAATAACGCAGCAGTACCCCGAGGTGCTGAAGGGAATTACTTCACCTGACGGCAAAATTTATGCGCTGCCCAAAATGTCGACTAATCCCACACACAGACTCAACAACAAGCTGTTTTTGAATCAGAAGTGGCTGGATGAAGGCTCTTTGAAAATGCCTGGGACCCCGGATGAGCTGTACCAGGTGCTCAAAGCATTCAAAGCAAAGGATGCGGCGCGGGTTCCGCTCGGCGGTACGGATATCGGTGGAATTATCCGTACGTTGACAGGAGCATGGGGGCTGCAAAACCGCGGGTCATCCAATACTTACCTGGATTACAACGAAAAAACCAATGAGCTGCGCTTTTTCCCGACGGACCCGAACTATAAGGAAGTATTGGAGTATGTGCGCAAGCTGTATGCGGAGGGCTTGCTGGATTCGGAGATTTTCACGAATACCGTTCCAATCCTGACCGCCAAAATCAATAAAGGGATCATCGGTGGCTTTCCATCGATTAATACGGTACCTGCAGGTCAAAAACGGACGGATTATGCGGGTCTGCCACAAGCGTTAAAGGGGCCTTATGGGGATCAGCTGTGGTCGGGAATGACATCGGTTCTTCAAAATCAGGGTGCTTTTGTCATTACCAAGAAAGATAAAAACCCGGAAGCAACCATGCGTTGGGCCGATTATTTCATTGATGGTGAAGGCGCTGTCTTGTACTGGATGGGTGTAGAGGGTAAAACGTATGAGATGAAGGACGGCAAATACCGCTTCGTTCAGGATATTGTTAATAATCCGAATGGTCTCACGCTGGATCAGGGGATTTCCCGCGATCTGGTTGCTCCTTTCACGACTCACCCGATTGTACGTGAGGAAAGGTTCGCTTGGGATACAGGAGAAGGACTACCCGAGGTTATACAGGCGGCCAAAAATCTACAACCATTTGCTCCCAAGGAAATATGGCCGGCATTCCTGTACACAAAAGAAGAGAACGAGCGGATGATTGCTCTCGGCAACGATATCCATACTTATATTTTTGAAATGCAGACCCAATTCATTACGGGCAAGGCTCCTTTTACAAAGTGGGATGAATACGTAACGACCATCAAGAAGATGGGGCTGGATGAGTACATGAAAATCAACAAAGCGGCTTATGATCGATACAAGAGCCGATAAAATTTTGATTAGTTTCCATCATCTATACCTTGAAGGAGGATATCGTATACAATGATAGATAACAAAGCGATTGATAACCCAATGATAGACAAGGACGTATCCTTGATTTCTTCACCGGTTAAAGCGGTGTCGAGTAGGGATGAAGCTTATCAAAACAGGGCATGGCAGGGCATTCCGGGAATCGAAATGGCTCCGAATGGACGGCTATGGGCTACCTTTTATAGCGGCGGCGAGGATGAGGGACCTGATAATTATGTAACGCTTGTCACCAGCATGGACGGAGGTCAAACCTGGTCGGATCTGAAATCTGTGATTGATCCTCCAGGACAGGCGAGAGCCTATGATCCCTGCCTGTGGCAGGATCCGTCCGGACGCTTGTGGCTGTTCTGGGCGCAGAGCTTCGGCTGGTTCGACGGACGCTGCGGCGTCTGGGCTTCCATCTGCAGTGACTCCACCCAGGCTGATCCGGTCTGGTCCGAGCCGCGCCGCATTGCGGACGGGATTATGATGAACAAGCCTACTGTACTAAGCAGCGGTGATTGGCTATTGCCGATTGCAGTATGGGCGTGCAACGAATCGGACATGAACGATCTGCCGGAGGAACGGTATTCGAATGTATACCGCTCAGACGATCAAGGAGAAACCTTTCACAAATGGGGCTCAGCCGACATTCCCAATCGCCACTTCGACGAGCACATGGTCGTCGAGCGCAGGGACGGCAGCTTGTGGATGCTGGTACGCACCTTTTACGGGATTGGTGAGAGTGTATCTGTTGACGGTGGCAGGACGTGGTCTCCCGGGAAACCGACAACGCTTGGCGGGCCCGACTCGCGATTTTTTATCCGTAGGCTGCTCTCAGGACGGCTGCTGCTGGTGAACCATTATGGCTTCAAGGGCAGAAGCCACTTGACGGCGATGTTATCTGAGGACGACGGACTGACCTGGACAGGGAATCTGCTGCTGGATGAACGTCCGCACGTATCTTATCCAGATGGCGTTCAGGCCGAGGATGGCCGCATTTATATCATTTACGATCGGGAACGCAAAGAGGCCAAAGAGATTTTGATGGCTGCTTTTACGGAAGAGGACATTGTTCAAGGCGCATGCGTGACACCGCACTCCGTATTACAGGCAATCGTTAATAAAGCATAATAGGGTAACAATAAGAATAAATCAGTCAGGCACAATAAACCGATTGCAAGGTTAGGTTTCAGTCAGAAGGATTCCCCCGAGAGGAGCGCGACTATGGCAGACACGAAAAAATCCGTTATCTCCCCACGTCTGTATTCACGGATGAAAACCTATTTTTTCTCCTATATGCTTCTGGTCGTGCTTCTGCTGGTGGGTATTGGCGGGTATATGAATACGAGCTTTTTCCATACGCTGCAGGGAGTTGTCGAGCAATCGAATGTGGCTTCCCTGCAGCAAATTCGCGATCAGATCGATCAACGGCTCGTGGAGCTGCAGCGGATGTCCGTGCAGATATCCCGCAACACGAAGCTGCTGCCCTATATGATAACCCAAGGGGGCTTTGAAGCGGCTCAGGCCAATCAGGAGCTGAGATCGTACGGCTCTACCAGCTCATTCCTGCTCGATATCGGCGTGTATTATGCGCAGGCACAAGCGAACAAAGTGTATGCTGCCAGCGGTGTGTATGATCTCGATACCTTCCTAGAGCAGATTTATCCATTTCAAGGTATGAACCAAAGTGCATTTGAAAGACTGGTCTCGGACTTAAAAGGTCCGCTCATCATGCCCGTACAAACGATTGTTATCAACGGTACCAACAATACGGATGCAACACTCTATTTGTATCCTGTTCCCAATAACGGCACGAAGCCGTATGAGGTTATTATTTATGTGATTAATGGTGCGGAGATCAAAAAAACAGTCGGAGGTGCACTGAAGCAATTCGAGGGCATGGCGGTTGTGATTGATAAGCAGGGTCAGCCTATCGTATCCGTTTCCAGTGAAGCCGTTGGGAGTCTCGATTCGGCACAGCTTCTGGCCCACCTTCCCGATCAGCCTTCTGCTTCGGTTCAGACTGTTCGTTTATCGGAGGGGAGCTATTCCTCGGTCCGACTCGATTCCAGCGTTGTCCCGTGGTCGTATTATGTCGTGATGCCGACGGAACAATTTCTCAATCGGGTACGCCATACACAAATGATTTTCTATGTGACCATTCTTACGACCTTGCTGCTCGGTATTGTGCTATCCTACATGCTGGCTACACATAACTATAAGCCGATCAAACGGCTGCTGGAATCTCTCCGTAATAAAGGTACAAGTGATTCTTACCAAGGCAAAGACGAGCTGGGCTGGATTTCCAGAACGATAGAGGATATGAGCATTGAAAACAGCGGTCTGCGTTCACGGCTGCGGACGAAGTCGGCGATGATTAAGGAGAAGCTGCTCTCCGATCTGTTGAAGGGCAACGTGAAGTCGAAGGCAGATATCGCAGAGCTGTTGGATACAGCGGGTATGAAGCTGGGAGATGATCATTTTGCCGTGCTGTTGTTCATCATTGATGATTATCGGCGGTTCGAGGAAACGAATACGACTATTATTCAAAATCTGCTCAAATACAGCATTATTAATGTAGCGGAAGAGATTTCGCTGGAAGCCGGATACGGATATGGAATCGATATGACAGAAAATAACGGTGTCGTGGTGCTGGTCGGAATGGAGCCGATGGTTGATCCCTTGCACATGATAACGGAGGTAGCCGAGAAAACGAGACAATTTTTCGAGCAGAGCTTTCCTTTTACGGTGACGGTAGGGGTCAGTGATATTTTTGAGGATGCGCTTGCTATTCCTAAATATTTCAGGCAATCGTATGAATCGGCCCAATACCGGTTTATGAAGGGACACAATTGTGTGATTCAATACCAGGACCTTCCTTCCCCAACTTCGTTGTCTCAGCCTATGCATGAATTTGAGGAACAGCTTGTTAAAGCACTAAAGCAGGGGAGTAAAGAAGGGGCCATCCGTGCCATTCATGACGAGATGATTGAAATTCGCAGGTATGATCTTGCGGTTTCTTTTGTGCAAAGCATCTGTTTTCGCTTATTCGATGGGGTAGTCAAGCAGCTGGAGGAGATCAACCTGCCGCTTAATCACGAAGGAGAGAGGGAAAAGGTTGCACTGCGTGCCTTTGAATTTGAGACGTTGGATGAGTTTGAGCGAGCCTTTGTGAGGTTTTGCGGTCGGCTGGCCGATGACATTTCTATGAAAAAGGAAAGCAAAAACTTTGAGCTGCGCGACAAGCTGTCTACGTACATTCATGATAATTACATGGACGGTACGCTCAGTCTGAGTAAAATCGCAGAGCAGTTCTCGCTGTCGCCCTCCTATTTGTCCCGTTACTTCAAGAACCAGATGGGGATTGGCATCAGTGAGTATGTAGACGAGCTTCGAATGGAAAAGGCGAAGGAGCTATTGCAAACCAACACCTGGACGGTTAAAGAGGTGACAGAGAAGGTTGGTTACGCTGATCAGACTTATTTTATCCGTAAATTTAAGAAAAGGGAGGGGATTACGCCTCAGCAATACAAGCTTTTGTCAACAACCGGGGAGCCAGCAGGCAGCAGCTCCGATCCCACATGATTATGGTAAGGGTCAGGTCGGCTTCGTATATAGCTGGCCTATTTGCTGTTTCTTAAATACTTGTACACCTTCCATTGATTAATAGAGAATAGTAGTGTATATTCTTAATAGTAACAATTACATATTATGTGAATAGGTGCTCTGTATCGTAATCTCGCTCAGAGCTTAAAAGGGAAGTTCGGTGAAAAACCGATGCGGTCCCGCCACTGTAACAGAGGAGTCAAAGCGTAAATGCCACTGATCGCAAGATCGGGAAGGTGCTTGTCGACTATGAATCTGGAGCCAGGAGACCTGCCTATTCGACAGACACTGCTTAACCTACGGAAGATAGGAAGGTGTTAAAGACAGCCATCGTTAGCAATAGCCTATACGATCACGGGCATCTTTTACCTTTGTACGGCAGAGGTGAACGATGTCTTTTTTGTATCTGCATCTGTATGTAATGAAAATAGGTAACTACTAAATGAGAGAAGGTTTAAGAAACATGATAAGCAAGTTGTACCAGCAAACACGACAATATGCAAAGATAGGACTGTTAAGCGCCGGTATGGCAATCGCTTTATGGGGTTGCAGCAGTCCAAGCCCGCAAATGGCGGAAAAGCCACCAGCAGCACCCAGCCAAGTACAGCCAACTGAGGTCGTATTGGCGGCTCCACGCGACCTGGCTCCGGGTCCACAGGATGCTTATTACACGAGCACCATTCTCTATGTATGGGAACCGCTGATTACAGCAGGCGAAGACGGTAAGCCTGCGCCTAAGCTCGCTGCTTCCTGGAAAATGTCGGAGGACGGCAAAGAATGGACGTTCCAGCTTCGCCCTGATGTAACTTTTCATGATGGAGAAAAGCTGAATGCCGATGCAGTTATCGCCAATTTTAACCGTTATAAGCTTGCCAGTCCCAAAAGCTCACCCTTTTACACATTGGACATTAAAAGCTCGTACCCCGGTTTAAAAGAGGTAACCAAGGTTGATGACATGTCGTTCAAGCTGAGCTTCGAGACGCCGCAGCCAACTTTGCTGTATTCAATGGTTAACTTCTCCAGTCCGATCTACAGTCCCAAAAACTTTACCGATAAAGGTGATTTTAACGGATTGCCGCAAGGGACAGGACCTTTCAAGCTGATCAAGCACGAGAAGGATCAATATGCGCTGCTGGAAGCCTATGATGGATATTATGGCGATAAAGCCAAAACGAAGACGATTCGCGTTCGCGTCATTCCCGACCCGGATACAAGACTGTCGGCTCTGAAGTCAGGTGAAATTATGGGTGTTATGGATTTGGGTGCAATTCCTCCTGCCTTGGCCAAGGAGCTGTTGAAGGACAAGCAGTTTGAGGTTTCAGTAGCGAAATCGACGATTTCCCACTACCTGCACCCGAACGGCAAAAAGCCGCCTTTTGACAATCCAAAGCTGCGGCAAGCGATTTCGCTGGCGATCGATCGCCAACAGTTGGTGAAGGAGCTTTATTTGGGCTACCCTACCGCTACGGTTAATTTCCTAAATGTAACGTCTCCTTTCTATAAGGATTTTAAAGTGGACTATAATTTGGCGGAGGCCAAGAAATTAGCTGCTGAAGCGCTTGGCGGCAAACGTGAAAAGGTCGATTTGATCGTACCGACTTATGGGCTGGACCGTTACCCTTACAAGGCGCAGGCCGAGCTGCTCCAGGCGGTATTCAAGGAGCTTTCTCTTGATGTGGACATCCGTATTCTGGATGGCGCTGCATTCAAGGAAGCACAGAGCAAGGGCGAATATAATCTGGCTTTGGCCACGCAAGGACTTCCGAACGGTGATCCGTTCACACTGTTCACCAATTATTTGGGCAGCACAGGTTCAAGCAACAAGAGCTATAGTCTCGGTTACAAAAATGACCGTGTAGATCAATTGCTTAAAGAGGCTAAGGACGCGCTTGGCATGGATGAGAGAGCCAAGATTTATAATGAGCTGCAAGCTTTGGCTGTACAGGATCTACCGACAATTCCGCTGTTCAATGATGCCAGCCTGATTGCTTACAACAAGAAGATTAAAGGCTATCAAGCGACGATTTATGGCACTACGCTGCCGCAATTGGAATGGGCTAAGTAGCATGCTGTATGTGTTCCGCCGAATAACGGCCGCTATTCCTGTGCTGATCGGTATATCGCTGATTGCTTTCATGCTGAACCTGGTCTCTCCCGGCGATCCTGCTGTAGAGGCGCTGAGCTTAAGCGGAATTAAAGAGCCTACCGAGCAGGAGGTTGCAGTGAAGCGGGAGGAGCTTGGGTTGAATGACCCAATCCCCGTTCAATATGGACGGTGGCTTAACAGAGCTGTACAAGGCGATCTGGGCACCTCCTACATGACGAAGGATTCGGTAAGCGGTGAAATTATTCGCCGTCTGCCCGTCACACTCTCTGTAGCTCTGCTTGCTGTTGTGTTAGCGGTCGGTACAGGGATTCCGGCAGGCATGCTGATGGCCTTAAAGAAAAATGGCTGGATCGACCATGCTGGACGTGCCGCTGCTATGCTGCTGGTATCGATTCCCGGCTTTTGGATGGCCATCCTGCTGATTACGTTATTTTCGGAAAAGCTCCATCTGCTGCCGACCAGCGGATACGGTACATGGAAGCATCTGGTCATGCCGGCGATTGTGCTTGCTTCAGGAACGAGCGCCGTATTGATGCGGTTAACACGGTCTACCTTACTGGAAACGATGAACCACAACTATATTTTGACGGCAAGGGCCAAAGGGCTGCGTGAAGGAAATATCGTCACCTGGCATGCGCTTCGCAATGCATTAATCCCGTTAGTTACCGTAATCGGTACGTATTTTGGTGCGATCATGGGCGGTTCTGTCATTGTGGAGGTCATCTTCGCTTTGCCTGGAATCGGCAGATTTGCGATTGAGGGGATTCTGCGCAGGGATTACCCGGTCATTCAAGGGTATGTCGTGTTCACCGGGTTTGTCTATGTCGTATTTAATTTGCTTACGGATTTTTCATATTTGATTATTCATCCGCAGATGAGGCTGGGAGGAAAGCTGAAGTGACCTTAAAACCTGACAGCGCAACATCCCAAAGTCATGCTTCAGCTGCATCCAGCTTCTCCGTGATGAGAAGTCGGTTATCTGCCATTGGCAGCACGCTGTCTCCACTTGGTATCGCTGCGATTCTTATTCTATTCACGATCCTGACAGCGAGCATTCTTGCACCGTGGATTGCTCCGTATGACCCGAATCAGATCCAGATGTCTGAGCGGCTTGCACCGCTGTCCTTCAGTCATTGGCTTGGTACGGATACACTGGGCAGGGATGTGTTCAGTCGTATTTTGTATGGCGGGCGAATTTCTATTGTGCTGGCTCTTGTAGTGACGATTGCCACAATGTTGATCGGGCTTATTATCGGGACGATAGCGGGATATTTTGGCGGATGGTTGGATGATTGTATTCAGATCGGTATTAGCATATTCCAGGGCTTGCCTGGACTGAGCTTTATGATCGCGATTGCGGGTACGCTTGGGCCGGGTGTCAACAGCTTGTTTATTGCGTTGGTTGTCACCTCCTGGGCAGATTTTTCCCGGGTCGTGCGTGGCGAAGTGATGAAGATTCGTGAGGAGTCGTATGTCGAGGGCATTCGGGCGATGGGTGGAAAGCATGGCTACATTGTGCTTAAGCATGTAGTACCGAATATGATAGGTCCCATTATTGTACTGTTTACCGTGAGGATTGGGCGGGTGATTCTGTCTATTGCATCCTTAAGCTTCCTCGGCTTGGGGCTGCAGCCGCCATCTCCGGACTGGGGAGTTATGGTGAACGATGCGAGACCCTACTTCCGCAGTTATTTTCATCTGATTGTTGCGCCTGGACTTTGTATTGCGCTAGTTTCTTTGGCGATTAACTGTTTGGGTGATGTATTAAGAGATGTTTTCGACACTAAGTCAGAAAAAGATAAATTCTGGGTTTCCTGATGGACAGGAGAGCGGTACTTGCGGCGACAGGAGCTCGGGGGTAGCAGAAGGAGGAGGGAGACGTATTAGTACGCTTTTATCGATTGAACAGGTATCCGTCGGATTTCAGACAGCGACCGGTACAGTCAGGGCAGTGGATAATGTTACCCTGGAGCTGCAGCAGGGGCAAATTCTCGGTCTGATCGGGGAAACGGGCAGCGGTAAATCGGTACTGGGGCTCTCGATTCCCGGTCTGCTGCCTTATCATGCATCCATAGCGGGAGCGATTCATTACAAGGGACGTAATTTGCTGGATTTGGATTCTGAGCATATGCGCAAGCTGCGTGGAACGGAAATTGCCTTCATCCCGCAAAATCCTGCTTCTTCCTTGAACCCGGTCATGCGAATAGGCCGA
Source organism: Paenibacillus sp. FSL H7-0331 (assembly GCF_001956045.1). The sequence goes on from NZ_MRTH01000005.1 coordinate 93,852, forward strand.
CAAATGATCGAAGCGATCAAGAGTCGTGGATCACGGGCAAGCAAGCGTGAGCATGCGCTGCGTCTGCTGCAGGAGCTGCAGCTGCCAGATCCTGAGGACAAGCTGCGGCAGTATCCTTTTCAACTGAGCGGCGGTATGAAGCAGCGAATTCTGGCAGCAATGGGGGCAGCAGGAAGCCCGTCGCTCCTGATTGCCGATGAGCCAACCAAAGGACTGGACGCTTTGGTACGCTATCAGATGGTTGAGCTATTGCGGAGGACTGCCAAGCATACGGGAGCGGGCATGCTCGTCATTACCCATGATCTGCAGGTAGCCAAGTCGTTATGTGATGTAGTTGCTGTCATGTACGCCGGACAAGTGGTCGAGATGGGTGCTGCGCGGGAGCTGTTTCATCAGCCGCAGCATCCGTATACGCAAGGCTTGCTGCGTTCGATGCCTGTTCATGGGATGGTGCCGATTCCAGGGTCGAGCCCCGGACTTTCGGATGTACTGCCGGGCTGCAGATTTTATCCGCGCTGCTCGATAGGTGTTCCATCTTGCAGCAGCAGAATTCCTGAGCTGGTCACGTTACAATCGGGCAAGGTGAGGTGTTGGTTACATGATCCGAGTGGAGGGCTTGTGCAAGACGTTCACTAGCGGCTGGCTGCATCGAAGAAGGGTGGAGGCCGTAAAGGACGTTTCCTTTTCCATAGCCAAAGGAGAGACTTTGGGCCTGGTTGGGGAGAGCGGCTGCGGTAAATCGACCTTATCACGGCTAATGATCAAGCTGCTGCCTGCCGATCAAGGCCATATATATATGGAAGATCAAGATATTACGAATTATACAATGACGCAAATGCTTCCGCTGCGAAGGCAGATGCAAATTATATTTCAGCATCCTGACTCTGCACTCAACCCTCGCCAAACGATGCAGCAAAGTTTGATCGAGCCGCTGCTGCTGCATCGTTTGATGGGCAAGGACGAAGCCCTGCATAAAGCTGTAGAGCTGCTGGAGCTTGTAGGCTTGGGCAGCGATATGCTGATTCGCTATCCGCATCAGATCAGTGGTGGACAAATTCAACGGGTCGTGATTGCCAGAGCCTTGACTTTGAATCCGAGGTTTCTTGTATTGGATGAGCCAACCTCGATGCTTGATGTATCTGTGCAAGCGCAAGTAATGGAGGTGCTGCAGCAGGTGCAAAGTCAATTCGAGATGGCGTATTTGTTCATTTCTCATGATCTGGAGCTCGTTGCCCATGTCTGTCAGCATATGGCCATCATGCATCAGGGGGAAATTATAGAGCAGGCGTGTAGTAAGGAAGTCATGGAGCAGCCGCAGCATCCTTATACAAGACAACTAGTACAAGCTTTTGGAGATATGAGATAAAGGAGCGATTTCGAATGAACGATAAACCACATGAGCTTGCTCCATCTACCTACTGGATAAAGGCCTGGGAACAAGCCGTGTTATCCAACACGCGTACCGCAAGCGATGAGGAGGAAGAGCAGTATTGGCAGGAGCATGCATCTGTGTATGACGAGCGCAATCCATTGGCGCCTTACACCCAGGTTATTATGGAGCAAGTAATAGCGGACTTGAAGCCAAGTGATCATCTGCTGGAGGTTGGACCGGGTACAGGCGGATTTACTCAGCTATTGGTTCCTTATGTAGCCTCGATTACATTGGTTGAGCCATCAGCCGCCATGTATAAGGAGTTATGTCTCAGCTGGGCAAGCATGAGCTATCCGCTGCCGAAAGCGATCGCGCTGAAGTGGGAGGAAGCGCCTCCGCTTCAAGCAGACATCCTGTTCAGCGCAAATGCGGTTTACCGGATTCGTGATATGAAGGCATGTTTGATCCAGATGAATCAGACGGCTACACGCCATGTGTTTCTCGTGCAAACGATCGGAAGACCTTTTGCCGGGCCGCTGCAGGTCGAGCTGGATGGGGCAGCAACGGAGCGGGAGCGTGCAGCTGCAATCTCTGATATATTAACGGAGCTTGGGATCAGGCATCAATATCGATCGTTTCCGATACAACGTAAAAACGGCGCCGTGCATGATGTTGCTCTTATTCATTGGGAGCCGCAGGCTGTATCTACCGATTAGATCAGCACTAGCGTTGATCGGATCAGATCGCTGCGATTATTTGTGCTGATTCGTTTCCCGGTATTGACTCGGTGTGACATATTGTGTACATAAGAATAGTAGAGATTCAGATGTAACGTCTCTGGATTATTTGACCAGCAGGAGATCGAAGTCTATGTCCTTGTTCAGAAAGCCTTCCTGTTTAATAAGCTGGGCAAAGCCCCGCAGCGTGGATAGATCGGTTGTGGAATTCCAGATTATTCGTTGTAGCGCGCGCTCAATTGCATCTACGGATAGTGATTGTCCGGTTAACTGCTCAAGGGATTGGGAAAGCGTGTGATAGGTGCCCGGTCTCTTCTCGCTGATGGACAGCATGGACGCATTGTGTGCTTGCAGGAATCGGGAGACGGTTTGAGGGTGATTGTGAACAAAATCGCGATTAACGGCAATGACTGTATTCGGGTACTGCCCCCCATTATACAGCTCCTGCCAATCGACGAGTACGCGTGCTGCCGCTTTATTTTCCAGAAGGGTTACCCATGGCTCCTGTACCAGAGCCGCATCGACTTGATTGCTTGCAAACATGGAAATGAGAGCGGAGGGCTTCGCTTGAATAATACGAATATCGCCTCCACGAAAGACGTCCTTTAAACCGTGGCGTCCCAGCAGCTGCCGGAGCAGTATATGCTGGCCATTGCCATATTGCGGAATCGCAATGGTTTTTCCTCGTAACTGTTCGGCCTGCTGAAGGTTTGAGTCTGCTCGTACAAGAAGTGCGGCTCCTCCTTGATTGACACCGGATATGATTTGAATATTTTGTTTTTTGGAAAAAGCCTCAAATACCGGACCTGGCCCTGTATACCCGATATCAATCTGATTGTTTAATAAGGCGTCGACAACCGCAGGCCCCGCCGAAAAAGCACGTGTTTCGAATTGCCCGTCAAATTGTTGTTCGAATAGCTGATGATGGATTGCCAGCAAAGCCGGAGCGTGAGTTAAATTGGGTATAAATCCGATTCGGATTTGTTGTGTGGTTTGTTTCGTTTCCGAAGCGGCATCTCCAATGATTTCAACGACACCCGCTCTGAGATCCTGAGAAATGCTTTGTAAGTCCTGCGTTGATCCGGCAACGGTGAGTACGGAGGAGGCTTGTTTTTCAGATAAACGTGCTACTTCATAAGCGGATGACAACGATTGCTGGGCTAACGAAGTTACGGTGTGCAGATGCTGGATCAGCAGATCCTTGCGATAGCTGGCCGTATGCAGGAACTGACTGGCCTCGGCTGAGTGTTCCGTGATATGAGACAGATTCAGATGGATCGAATCGAACTGCTGCTTCGTTTCTACAACCGCTTGAGAGACATTTTGCGAGGATTTACGTGTCTCGTCTACAATTTCGCTGAAGGCTCTCACTTGCTGCTGCATACCCTGAAGCAATCCGGTAATAGTCCGTCCGTTGACCGCACTTTCGACGGCCAGCTTTCTCACCTCCTGGGCAACCACTGCAAAGCCTTTACCTTGCTCGCCAGCGTGGGCCGCTTCAATAGAAGCATTCAGAGAAAGCATTTGAATGCTTTGCGAGACTTGAAAAATAGATTCCATCGCTTTGGAAATAGCTTCTGTCTTATGCTCCAGATCTTTCATGGTCGTATGTAATTTATTCGAGATTTCCTTATTATGTATCGATTGCTGGGCCAGTAAATCAACCGTGGACTTGCCGGCTTCCGCTGCATGCAGCGATTGGACCGTAGCGGTCTCCACGTGCTGGATCTGTTGGACGGCTGTGTTCAGAACCTCACCCAACGCTTCGGAATGGACCAGACTTTTCTCGGTTTCTTCGGACTGAAGTGCAGCAGCGTTAACAATTTCATGGATGGACAACGAGACGGTTTCCATATTTTCTATCGTATTCTTTACAAAATGAAGAAGTGAATCTGTAGAATCCGATAAGGTGCCGCTAGTTTGGTAGAGCTTTTTAAATTGTTCTACAGGATGGTTTGGCTGGACTGAATCTGCTTTTTCCAAGGCTTTAAAAGAATGGATAAAGTGTAGGCTCTTACTGAGCAGTGTCATGGAATCAACCTCCTATAAATAATAAAAAAACTGATCGTGTGCGGTACTTATCTAAGTCATGTATAATAAATTAAAACATAGTATTCTTATTGGAATAATTGATGAATAATTTATCACGCTTGTATTTATTTGTCAATTGAAATAAAAACAAGCCATTTCCTCGAAGGAAATGGCTTGTAAATACAATTCAAACAGCTTATGAAGAAGCTGAATATGAGAAGGCATAGAGCAAAGCGAAGGCTACACTTTGAATTTGGATAATTGATCCAGGAGCTCTTGTACCATCGCGCTTAACGCTTCGGAGGACGAGGAGATTTCCTCCATTGACGCCAGCTGCTCCTCAGAGGAGGCTGCGATGCTTTGCGAATTTGCCGAGGAGTCCTTGGCAATTCGGGCAGAGCGATCGATTGATGACGCCACCTGCTCGGAGCTTGCAGATATTTGCTGTACCGCGGCCGAAACCTCATCAATTTGTTGATTGACACCGCTCATTTCCTTGGTGATCGCTTCAAATAACTGTCCGCTTTCCGACACGGATGCTACACCTTTGACGACCTCAAGCGTGCTTTGACCCATGGCGCTCATAGCCAGGCTCGTTTCCTGAGTCACATCATGAATGAGTTGAGCTACATTTTCCGCAGCGAGCTTGGTCTGCTCGGCCAGCTTGCGGACCTCGGCGGCAACGACGGCAAAACCTTTTCCCTGTTCGCCAACACGTGCAGCCTCAATTGATGCATTCAGTGCAAGTAAATTGGTTTGTGTGCTGATGTTGGTGATGACTCCGATAATACTACCGATCTCTTCTGATTTGGCATTCAGACGGATAATAGAGGCCTCGGATTGGTCAACAGAGGAACGGATGACTTCCATTTGCTGAACCGCTTCATGAATGCTGTGGTTTCCTTTTTCCGTTTGATCCATAATTCCTTTGGCTGCCTCCGCAACGTTGACGGTCGAATTGGCAATTCGATTCATGCCCTGGGTCATTTCATCCATAGCTCTGGAAGAATCGTAGGCCTGCTGCTCTTGCGTCTCGGAGCCCATGGCTACCTCCTGGATCGCTTCAACAATCGTTTCGGTAGCGCGTGTCGTCTCTTCAGCACTGGCTGCCAGTTCCTGTGAAGTAGCTCCAGCTGACATGGATAAATCACTGACCAGCTGAAGGAGTTGGCGAAGCTTCTGGATCATGACATTAAAATGCTCAGCCATGACGCCAAATTCGTCTTTGCTGTTGACAGGAACCGTATGGGTGAAATCGCCCTCTGCCAAGTTTTTCAATATTCTGATCACACTGTTCAGTGGATTCACAATGACCTTCCATACAATCAAGGCCAAGAGCAGCCCAAGTAATAATAAGGAAGCGACTGCAATCCCTATGGATATGTAAAGGCTGTCGTAATAGGCCTGAAGTACGGCAGTTAGAGGAACAACGGTTTCTATGTACCACTTGTCCTTGCTGCCCTGAACGGTAATTGAATCAAAGTCGCGAATGGAGGCTACACCGTTTACGTTGTTGGAAAACGTCTGGGTTTTCCCGTTCTGTAGTTGGTCCCATACTTGCTGCTTATCTGGATTATCTACATAATTTTTGGCAACCAAGTCAGACTTTCCACCATGAGCAATATACATGCCTTTGCCTGATATTACGGTGATGTAGCCACCTAATGGTTTTTCTTTCTCGATCTGCTTTTGCAGCGTATCCAATGCGATATCCGCACCTAATATTCCAATAAAATCTCCTTTGGCATCGAGAATAGGATATATAACAGAAGTCATCAATACCTGCTTGCCGTCAACCTGATAGGCGTAAGGCTCGATAATAGTGATCTGCTTGCTGCGTTTTGCTAATAAATAATAATCCCCAGCGCCTTCCTTCTCGTAGTCCTTCAGTGGTTCTATCACTTGTTTATCGTTGCTTCTAACAATATAGGGGATGAAACGACCTGTTGTATCGTCATAAGGTGCTTTATTTACATTAGCTTTATCATTACCATCAAAAGCATTGGGCTCCCACAGCGTGTAAAGAGCGAGAATGGAAGGCTGCTTTTCCAATTCCTTGCCTAAAATTCGGATGATGTCCTCACGGGATTGCTTCTTTTGTGTGTTAGCATCCAGAGCGACTACGGATAAGCCCTTGAGAACCGAGCTGATACTGACCAATTCCTCCTCCAGGGAGATGGAAAAGTCTTGTCCCGCCTGGTGAGCGCTTAACATGCCTTTGTCCAGACTGATGGTATACAGCTGCTTCAGATTCAAGGCGATTAAACAAGCAAAAACGATGAGAAGAGAAAAGCCGAGTGTCAAGGAAAGCTTCAACGAAAGTTTTAAGTTTTTGTACCATTGCATAATAGAAGTCCCCTTCATACATAGATGATTTGTCTGACTACATATTAACATAGGCAGCTGGTGTATAGGATCATTTTAAACGTAAATTGTTAGGAAAGTGTACGGTTCAGATTAGAAATTATTTAATGTTATTCATATCTTTTGCAATCATTACCAAGTGGAACGTCTGGTATAGGAAAGTAGAGTGTGATCATGGTATTGTAGTATGATAGATATGAGGTTAAATGTGTAATTTGGAACCAAGATGGAGGGTAGATCCAATGGCTAATCCCATAACGAATTTGCTTACAGGGGCCAACACGACGTTGGTCAAGGAACCTATACTTGAAGTCACGGTTTCTTGGGAAAGCGCTCCGGCTGGGCTGGATATGAGCTGTTTTATGATAGGTGGCAATGGCAAAGTACCTTCGGATGATTTCTTTATATTTTATAACCAGCCTGCCGATCCGCATCAGCTTGTGGAATATAAGGCGACAGAGGCTAAGGCGGTCGTTTTTTCAATTAATCTGGACAAGCTTTTGGCGACTGAAATTGATAAATGCGTTTTCGCCGCAACATTGGATGGACCGGGAACCTTTAAGGGTGTCAACGGCTGCAAGGTGACAGGCCACACCTCTCAAGCAGACATCGTGTATGAAATCAAAGAGGCGGGCGATGAAACATCGCTGGTTTTAATGGAATTGTATCGCCATCAAGGCTGGTGGAAGCTGCGTGCTATTGGCAGAGGGTTTAACGGAGGGCTGCAGCCGTTGGCAGAGGCTCATGGTGTAAGTGTGGCTGATGAGGAGAATGAAGCTGTGATGGAAGCAGAGGACACTGCATCCAGTCCGGTACGCGCAGCGACACAAGCAGGGAGTGAGTCATCTGCACCCGTACCAACACCAGCACCTGCAAATGCTCCTGCAAATGGAACCAAGCCGGCTTCGGTTTTTGCAGACCAAGCCGCATCGACATCTGTGTTTTCCTTTCAATCGAGGTCAACCTCGATATTTGCTTTACAGCCAGCTGTGACATCCATATTTGATGCTCAACGATCTCGGATATCGGTGTTTGATGCCAAATCGGGAGGCGTAGTATTTAATTAAGGTTGAGAAATGTAAGTATAATCAATAAATAAACACGAAGCAGTCCGTAAGGGCTGCCTCGTGTTTATTTGCATCATATAGATAATCGACTGTCGATGATCCTCGAGCATGTCCTGATTGTGCTAGTCTAATACCACATTGGCCGCTCTCAATCTATTCTGGAGCTCCTGTACATTAATATGCTGTGGACTTACTCCATACTCTACAGCTAAGCCCGCCGCAGTTCCCGCTGCTTGCCCAGTAGCCATGCAGCTGGGTGTTAAACGCGTTGTCGCCAGAGCTTCGTGAGTTGTGGAGATGCAGCGTCCGGCGGTCAGCAGATTGGTGATTTTCTTGGACAGCAGGCAGCGGTAGGGGATATCGTAAGCCCCATCTCCTTGTACCCAAGCGGCTGTCACACTTTTATTGGAGGGGTCGTGGATATCAATCGGATAGCCGCTGCGGGCGATGACATCCTCAAACCTGCGTCCCCCAACAACGTCCTCCGCTTGTAAAGCGTATTGGCCATCGATTCGTCTCGATTCCCGCACGCCGATCTGTGCCCCCACTTGAGAGATGGAGGCGCGCTCAAAGCCAGGCAGGTTTTGCTGCATGAAATCGGCTACCATCATCACCTGTTTGCGGCCGAGTGTTTCGGCCTCGGTCAAATCCTCGACATTCGTTCCGTTTAATCCCTGCACCCTCGTTGTATTGACCAGTACCTCATCGTCATTAGGACCTGTAAAAAACAGCACCTGATCACGATTGATCGGCAAATCGGCTTCCTTCCAATGTTTGAAAAAACCCAATACACCGGATAAAGGCAGCTCAGCGAGCTCGCTGAACGGTGTTTTTTTATAAAATTCATCAGGATGATCCAGCATATACTGCTTCACCTTGGGCAAATCGACACCGCGCATGCGGAATTTCATCGTCATCGGCTGTGTTTTGCCGTCTTCGTCCCGACCCGTCAGGCAGGGTGCCCCTGATAAGTGAGCGACATCCGCATCTCCTGTCGTATCGATAAACACCTGTGCACTTATTTCTATTTTGCCGGACTTGGTCGTGATATGAACCGCTTCGATTCGATCTCCGTTCACTTGTACGTGGTCGACAAAGCTGTGCAGCAGCAGCTTTACCCCGGCGTCCTGAAGCATGTCAACAGCCAAAATTTTGTAAACCTCCGGGTGGTAAGGGGTAATGGTGTTGACGAACCCGACTGTGTCGCGGAGGTGCCCGGGTGAAGCATTTTGCGCCATCAAACGATCAATGATTTCCTGTCCGATGCCCTTGATCACCTGCTTGCCCTCCACCGTATGGAACGTCATCCACGGATAGACGAGCGCCGCTGTAGACATGCCTCCAATAAAACCGTACCGCTCGATCAAAATGGTTCTTTTACCGCTTCGTCCCGCTGCAATTGCTGCGCAAACCCCGGCTGGTCCCCCTCCACATACAACAATATCTGCCTCGATCTGGTTATTCTGAATGGTATTCGCCATGCTGGTTATCGCTCCCGTTTGTGTAGAATGGTTTTCATATCGTTCATCTAGGGCTTATTATAAAGAAACAAGAACTTTAAGTTGAGTTTAAATTTAGTTTAAAAAATGATTGCAATCGTTTAAATCATTTTCGATTTATCAAATTTTATATAAAGATCGGGTGAAGGTGAATGGCAAGAAAAAAAAGCATCACATTACTGCACATTGCACAGGAGCTTGGATTGACGATACAAACCGTCTCTAAGGCGCTGCGCGGACATCCGGGGATGTCGGAGGAGACCCGAGGGCTTGTCATCCAAACTGCCGCCGCTCTTGGATATCGTACAAAGGAGCAGCTGCGTCAGCTGGAGCAGGAGAGAATTGCACCGTTTCCTCTGTATACACGACGGTTTATTCTTGTGCAGAGTGAGCGGTCACTTGGTTTCCTGAGGCTGCTGCTGCAAGGACTGAACGAGCGGTTTGCTGAGTACGGCCATCGAATCGACACGCTGCTGCTTCCCGAGCCCACCTCACCCGAGCAATTCCGTCATTGGCTTGAGCTGCATAATGTAGGCTACGCCGATGGTATCTTTATCGCACCGCGGATTGTGCCGGGATTCATGGAGCAAAGCCTGCTGGAGCTTCAGCTGCCGCGGATTTTGCTTAATTACCCACCACCCGAGACCAAGGTAGACAGTGTGGTTTGGGATGTGTACGAAGCGATGTATATCGCAGTTCGAACGTTAGTCCGTGCAGGGCATCGACGAATTCTGTATGTGGGAGATATTCATCTGCAGCGCGGCTTTATCTTGCGTTGGCAGGCATTCCAGGAAGCAATGAAGGAAATCGGAGTGCACGTAAAGGAAGAGGAGCATGCGGTTGCGCGCAGAGATGCCGGACAACCATGGCTGGATGATTTTGCAGTCAAATACGAAATCTATAAGCCTACAGCTGTGATCTGCGGAATTGATGAAGAGGTAGCGCCAGTTTACTATAGGTTGCAGACTTGGACGAAGGTACCGGAGAACTGCTCCCTAGTCGGGTTTTTGAACGAGCCGATTGATCATCTACCACTTGTCGACCGACCTGCGCTGCTGATCAGGGAAACGGGGTATCGTGCTGCCGACCGAATGCTTTGGCGCATTGCGAACCCGCAGCAGCCTTATGAGCATATTCGATTGAAGGGCGATTTTGTTGGAGGGGAGACGATAGGGAAAAGCTTTTCCTGAAGACAATTTTTAGCGTGCTCTAACAGTAGCGAGACTATGAAGATTACTGAAACAGGAAAACTTGATTAAAAAAAGTAATTTCATTTATAGGTAAGAAAACTGGGACCGTTGTCTATCGTGACAGCGGTCCTTTTTGATTTGTCCGGTTGGGTACATACCGGTCGTATCTTATTATGAAATTGTTAGGAAAATTAACATGGAAATCGTACCTTACTAAAATCGGTTTAATATTGTTGTGTCATAATTACAGGGTAGGTTGATTGGGCACACGGATGAGGACCTGCTAACCAAGATTACTTATCATATCAGGCTAGATTTTTATATAGAGGGTATGTTTACATAACTATGAAGAACAGGACGTGCTATACGATGAAATTCTATAAAAATATGAGCTTGACAAGGAAATTAATTCTCTCGTTCGCTATGATTTTATTAATTCCATCCTTGCTGATTGGAGCGGCTGCCTACATGACAGCTAAGGACCAACTGAAAAAGGAGCTGCGACTTACTGCAGACCAGAATGTGGCGATGATGAGCAGTTCCTTGGATCAATATGTACGGATGGAGATGAGCAATGTCGATGGATTGGCCAGGCTGCTGGCAAGCATCTCCATTGATCAGAAAGATACACATACACGAGAGCTGATTGACGCTTTTACATCAAATCATCCCGAGCTGGAGCTGCTGACTCTTGGGAACGAAAATGGTGCGTGGATGAAATCTCCGGATCCGGGTGACCAAAAATATGATCCGAGAGAGCGGGACTGGTATAAAGACACCTTGAAAGACTCCAGTAAGGTGGTCATATCGAATCCCTATGTGTCGGCAACAACCGGTAATACCGTAGTGACCATTGCGAGAACCTTGCCCGACAAAAAAGGAGTCATAGGAGTTAACTTGAGTCTTGCGAAGCTGGCCGAGTCTATCAATCAGGTCAAAGTAGGGAGTAAAGGCTATATTTATGTATTGGATAGAACGCAGCGTTTTCTGATGCATCGCGATCATAAGTCAGGTGAGGAAGCACAAGGGGATCATTACCCGTTATTTTATAAGGATGAGTCAGGAAGAGTAGAATATATACTGAAAGGTGAGTCTAAAGAGTCTTCTTACGGTACTGTGACCTCGGCCGGTTGGAAAGTAATCGGCACTATGGATGCGCAGGAAACGGAAGAAAAAGCTGCGAAAATTTTTGGCATTACCACGATAGTAGTTCTGGCCTCACTATTGTTCGGCAGTTTGCTCGTATATGGAATTATTCGTTCTATTAATCGTCCGATGAAAAGCTTGATGGGCACCGCGATCTCTTTAAGTGAGGGGGATTTACGGAATAATGTGCTTGTCGATTCCAAATGTGAGATTGGGAAACTTGGGGATAGCTTCAACAAAATGGTCGGTTGCCTGAAAACGATGATTGTCGATATTGGGGAAACCTCGGCTTCATTAGCGGCCTCATCCCAACAATTGAGTGCCAGCTCTGAGCAAAATAATAAGGCTACGGAGCAGATCGCTTCCTCTGCTCAGGAAATGGCAAATGGTACAGTGACTCTGGTTGCACGTATTTCTGATAGTGCCAGAGTCACTGGCACCATGATTAATGAATTGACCAGAATTTCCGAGCTTGTTCGCCGTTCTTCTTTGAGTGCTTCAGAGGCTCGGAACTGGTCGGATGAAGGTTCTATGGTGTTGGGATCGGTCATTCAGCAAATGAACGTCATAGGAGACAAGGTTGGCGAGATGGAGACCATAGTCCGTGAGCAGGCATACCGTTCTCAGGAGATTTACCACGTGATTTCGCAAATCACCGAGATTGCCAACCAGATCAATCTGCTTTCCTTGAATGCTTCGATTGAAGCGGCAAGAGCAGGCGAGCATGGAAAGGGATTTGCCGTTGTTGCTGCAGAGGTGAAGAAGCTGGCGAGCCAAACCTCGTTATCCTCGGAGCAGATTAATGTATGGGTCGGAGAGATCCAAGGTCAATCGGTTCAAGCTTTGAGGTCCATGGAATTTGCTGCGAAAGAGGTATATGAAGGCAAGCAAGTAGTCAGTCGGATGGGTGAGCTGTTTACGGATATTAAGCATAAAATTACTGATGTTTCGGATCAAATGCAGGTAGCCGCTGAATCTTCGGAGAGTGTGACCAAGGGGACAGAGGAGCTCGGAGCTGTGATGAAGATCGTCTCCGAAATTACGGATGCAACAGCGGAAAACACAGAGCAAATTTCTGCCGCCGCGCAGCAGCAGATGGCTTCTATGGAGGAAATAACAGCCTCGGCACAGGCATTGTCTTACATGGCTGAGGAATTGCAAACCAAAATCGATACTTTCAAGAGCTAAGCTGACACACAGATGACATTTTGCATAAACTAAGGTATGATTTGGATAGCTATGAATTCAGGCGGCGTTCCCTTAAGGAACGTCGTTTGTGTACAGACAGGAGTGAAGCGATGATATGGATTTACGCAAAATGAGAATTTATGATACAGAACATACACATTCAAGCGAAGAGCGGGACGAATACGAGAAAGACTACGCACGCTTGATACAATCGCCTGCATTTAGGCGCTTACAGGGCAAGTCGCAAGTGTTTGGAGCGGGCTCCGGAGATTATTATCGGACACGGCTGACCCATTCACTCGAGGTTTCGCAGATTGCACGTGAAGTAGCCAGACGGATGCAAAAGGAGTATCCTTTTCTCGCTGCGCGCGAGCATCCCGGATTGATGCTGGACCCGGCTGTTGTGGAATGCGCGGCGCTTGCTCATGATTTGGGGCACCCGCCCTTTGGTCACAAGGGAGAGGAAGTATTGGATCGGCTGCTGGCTGAGGAGCATGGTCTCGCTTATGAGGGGAACGCCCAAAACTTTCGTATTCTGATGTTCCTGGAAAAACGGGCAGGCAGCGGCAGCGGTTTGGATTTGTCAGCGGCTGTGCTGCTCGGTATTAACAAGTACCCTTACTCTTTGGAAGAGGAGGGCAGACTTAAAGGCGTATACGCGATGGAGTGGGAAGCGATCAACTACTTGCGCGAGGCATGGGCGATGCCAAAGGGGTGCGCAACATTAGAGGCGCAGCTGATGGACCTGTGCGACGATATCGCCTACTCCACCCATGATATCGAAGATGGGATTCGGGCCGGTAAAATATTGATGAACCCGACATTTTTTGCAGATACCCGACTGCTTGAAAATCTAATCCAAGAAATCCTCGATGATGAAGGCAATGGAGCGGTTGGATGGGATCAGGTTGATATGCATGCCATGGTCAAGCAGGTGTTGGCTGACTATTTGACACAATGGGAAATGATTTATTCCGAATGCAAATATGAATCCTCGCGCACGCGGCGTGAAATGAAAGCAAGATGGGTGAGCATGTTTGCCCAAAAGGTAGGGATTATTGATGATCCTGCAAAAGGCTGGAAAAGAGTCACTTTCGTGCGTGACGGGCAGGAGGATCTGGATCTGCTGCGAACGATGGAAATCTTAAAAAAGCTGGCGTGGGTTACATTAATCAAGGATTTTCGGGTTCAGCGTTTGCAAAAGCGCAGCGAAATTATGCTTCAACGACTATGGGGCAGCTTCAAGGTGTATGAAACCGGAAGAATGATTATTCCCCCGGATTGGACCCAAAGCTATGAGCAGCATAAGCATAAATGGAGCTGGCCGCGTATGGTAGCTGATTATATATCGGGGATGACCGATGCGTATGCTGAGAAGGTGTATGCAGAGCTGTTCGCCAGTAAATCCGGATCGATCTATGAAATGGATTAATGATATGTAGTATGTATAAATTATCCAATATATGTAAAATGTATAAATATTAACGAGTCGTCGAAGCGGAATAGACAGGTGCAGCTGTCATCGATTTAAGACGCTGAACGAGCGGTCTTTCCACATACCAATAAAAAATACAGCATAATAATAACGCTATCGTAAAGCAGAGCACAGTCGTGATGGTAGGACCACACCATACGTCAAGGTGAGCTGCTTTGGCGAGCTTCAGCGAGACAGACAGGAACCCAAGACTGGTTAGCAAAATCGAATAGGAAGCATTACCAAGAAATTGAGCGAATCCCAGCCATGGGGGAGCCACTGAACGCATAGATCCGATGCCAAGTAGAACGAGTGACGATCCAATGGTGTACAGAACATTCGGATAAGCGAAGGTCGGGTCGATATAACGCAGCACCCAGACAACAGGGAAAACCATCAATCCTGCTGCAAGTGAGTAGCCTCCCTTGCCAAGGTTAAATCGGCGAATGGTCCACGCAATCAGCATCCCCAGCACAAATTGCAGATGCATCCCATCAAACAGAAAATGCAGCCATGCGTTATCCTTCATATGTATCCAACCACAATTGATGAAGCCGACGATCAGCAGCCACAGTGAAAATAGGGCAAGGATCGTTTTTTTATTCAGAACGAACAGCAGTGAAAAGATCAAATAAAAAAACACAACATAGATGAGCGACCAGGCGACGCCAAGAATAGGTACTTGACTGTAAGGCAGTAGTAACAAGGAGGTAATAATCTCCAAGGGCTTGGTTTCATAGCCATTACCAAACGCAGGAACGAGAAAATAGATCGGAATGACTGCGGCATTGACCAGCCAGTAAAGCGGATAAATACGCAGCAGCCTTTTGAGCATAAAGGTGCCCCACATGTGTGCTTTTCCGAAATGCCGATGATAGAGAGTAAACATCAAAAAACCAGTCAGCACAAAAAAATAAGCATAGCCTCCGGAACGATCCATGCCACTAACCGCCAAAAAGTTAATATGAAAATATTTCTGTGCCAACTGAGAGGTGTGAAACAGCATCACCAGTACAACAGCAATACCCCGAGCGGCTTGAATCAGGGGAATGGTTAAGCGATTGTCCATGATTTCAAATTCAGCTCCTAATATTTGGTTGTTATCTTGAGCCGTTATCATCTCATCTGAAAGTGAAAATATGATGACAACAGCCTGAAGATTAGCTGAATTTTAGCTTAAAATAATGAACCTACCGCAAGGGGAACCATTCCCTGATTAGAAGCCTCCTGACAGGATCAGAAGCAGTTAAACTGCTCAATACGTTGAATATCCAAACCAAAATACAACCAGAAGCCTGCAGGTCCAAAACCGTACCACCGGTAACCAGCTATGGAATTACGGCCGACGTGAGTAAGGAACATCCAGTAGGCGTCACCGTTTCTTTGCCAAATGTACACATACCGATTGATACATCTGCGGATACTGCCGGGGTCAACCGCTAGTGCAGACACGCCTGATTGCTGAGGGATGAAGGAAGGAGGTGGGGATTGTGGTCCGCCAGTTGCGCCAGGGCCTCCTTGAGGTGTACCGGGAGGAAAGCCGCCACCACCGCCGCCTGGAAAAGATGGAGGAAAGCCACCACCGCCACCACCGGGAAAAGACGGAGGAAAGCCACCACCACCGCCGCCTGGAAAAGACGGAGCAAATCCGCCACCGCCACCACCGGGAAATGGTGAACCAGGAAAACCGGTGCCAGGCCCTTGTAATGAGCGAGTGGACAATCCTCCACCAGTTCCTTGTGGAAAGCTGCCTGTTCCAATTCCTTTGGAATCAAGCGAACTGCTACCGGTGCCGGATGTCTGCGCCGTTACAGGAATTTTGTTAATACTTATCTTTTTTTTCGATTTTTTTGAAACTATTTGCTTTCGACTCATCTTCAGCAGCTCCTTATGTTGGCTCTCATCACAACATATGCTACAAACGCCCATGTGTTACTTGTCCTGAACGCTCTTCTACTTGCTGCTGCCAAATTTGATTGAAATAAAGTTTTCCATAGCTGCCTATAGATCTGATGTGATAAGTTGGAAGCAGCCCTATATATAAGGCATAGAGAGAAAAGGAGTGTTACTATGCTGGAAGCTTCATCACATTCGCCAGCATCTTCAGGCGTAGCGCTGGATTTGCGCAAAACGGCACCATGGATTATTTTTATTATTTTTTTCGGTGTCCTCAATGAAACGGTTTTTAATGTTTCCACACCAAGTATTGCTGCACAGTACCATTTGACGCCTTCGGGGGTTAGCTGGGTTGTAACGATCTTTATTATTTTTTTCGGAATTGGTTCGGTCATCTATGGCAAGCTTTCTGACGTCTACAGTCTTAAGAAGCTCATCGTGATCGGTATTATCGTGTACAATATTGGGTCGATTGTGGGGATCGTGTGTCAGGCTTGGTATCCGGCGGTCATTGTGGCAAGGGCGATACAGGGAGCAGGCGCATCTGCAATTCCGGCACTAATCATGGTTGTGGTCGCCAAATATTTTTCGTCTGCTGATCGGGGCAAAGTATTCGGAATTTTGAATTCCACCGTAGCTTTTGCGATTGGGATCGGTCCGGTGCTAGGCGGGTTTATCTCTGCAGCGTACCATTGGTCCTTTTTGTTTTTGATTCCGCTGTTTACGTTGATTTCAATTCCCTTTTTTCGTAAGGTATTGCCGGATGACGAGTTGCACGGCGGAAAGGTGGATATTCCCGGTGCGGCTATGATTGGTCTTAGTATCGCTTCGCTCGTCTTATTTTGTACAGATCCTACGTGGTATTACTTTATTATCGGTGCAGCTTTAATGGTTGGGTTCATCGTGCACATCCGAAGGGTGGATCATCCGTTCATCGAGCCATCGCTGCTTGCCAACCGCTTATTTCGCAGCGGGTTGATTGTTAGCTTCATTCTTAACTGTACCGTGATGAGCATTATGTTTGTGATGCCACTTCTGCTAAGTGATCTTAAAGGATTGAATACGAGCGCTATCGGCTGGATTTTGTTCCCTGGTGCGATCAGTGCTGTTGTATTTGGTCCGATCGGTGGGGGATTGGCGGATAAAAGGGGTAATAACTTCGTCATAGCGATTGGAGTCACCTTACTGGCTTGCAGCCTGATTATGCTATCGTCGTTATTGGGAATGAATGTCTGGTTTATATCGGGCGCTATGGTATTAACGTACATTGGGTTTTCATTTATTCAGACGGCGCTGGCCAATAGCGTGTCTTTGACGCTTGATATGGAGCAAACCGGTGTCGGTATGGGTTTATTTAACCTGGTCGGATTTATATCGGGAGCTGTAGGGGCAGCGGCAGTGGCCAGAGTGTTGGACAAAAAGCTGATGAATTTCCCGCTTAATCCGTTGATGCACGAGGTGGGCGGATACCTTTACAGTAACTTGCTGCTCGTTTGTGCGGTGGCAGTTGTAGTTGGTGCGACCGTGTTTTTTCGCAGCTACGGAACCATGAAGTTTAAATCTCAATAAGATCGGCAGCTATTCAGTCCCCTTCCATCTGTTGGAAGAGGACTTTTTGAGTTCAGGACAAACTTATTTTATTAGCTAAGAAGGTAACCGTAGTTCCTTGACCAGGCTCACTCTGAATGTGCAGTCCTTTGCCATATATTTGCTTCAAACGTCAGTCTGTATTACGCACACCGATTCCAGCCCTAAGGTTGGAGGAGCTGTCGAGTATTTGCAGCCGCGTCTTCTCATCCATTCCCACGCCGTTATCGATGATCGATATTTCCACGTGCTTGACATGCTCGATAATTTGGAGCCGCACCGTTCCGCCTTGGGAGCGCATTAATGCACCGTGTCGGACTGCGTTTTCAATCAATGGCTGAATAGAGAGGGGAGGGATAAGCAAGGATAGATTTTTATCCACCTCCCACACAATTTGCAGCCTTTCTTCAAAACGTTCCTTTTCGATATATAAATAAGAACGAACGAGATCCAGTTCATGGGTGAGCGGAACGAGTCGATCCAGATTATGTGAATTAAAGCTAGCACGTAAATAATTTCCAAACGTTTCTAGTAGTGCGCGCATGCGGTTAGTATCAATATCGCTTAAAGCCGCTATGGAGTTTAACGTGTTCAATAAGAAATGCGGCTGGATTTGTGCCTGTAGATACGCCGCTTCAATGCGCAGCTGATCACGCACGGACTTTTTTAATGCTGTTAAAGCTCTCACTCTGGACATCAGTTCCATCGTATCCATTGGTTTAGTAACGTAATCGTTGGTACCTGCAATGAAACCGAACTCTATATCTTCAGGTCGATTGCGTGCGGTGAGAAGCAGTATGGGCAGCTCAGACATGGAAAAACGTTAAAAACGAAGCTATTTCTTTATTTATGTCAAAAAAGTTTCCATTTAATACCTGAGCAGCGTGAGTATCGCTTGAAGGTAATTGCCCAATTTTGTATAGGGAAAATGTTCGAAAGATGAGTAAATATTCGGTTATATAAATAGCTTGATTTTTTAGTAACCATTGGTTACTATATAGTTAATAACCAATGGTTACACATGTAGAAAGGTGATGAGTAGATATGGAAAGTAGCGATAAAAGCATTCGTAAGCAGGGCGAGAGAGCGGAGGAAACGAAGCGCAATATTGCCGAATCAGCAGCAAAACTGTTTACAGCAAGAGGCTATGATGCAGTCACTATGCGGGAAATTGCGAAGGATGCGGGCTGCTCCCATACAACCATTTATTTATATTTTAAGGATAAGGAAGTACTTCTGGAGCAGCTTGCGATACCGCCGCTGCAAACTCTTGAGACGCTCCTATTATCGATACAGGCGCATGAGGAATGGTCAGAGGCTGAGAAGCTGAAGGAGAAGAGCCGTCAGTTTTTACGGTTTTGCCTGTCACACAAAAGCATGGTGGCCGTTATTCTTGGAGTGAAGTCCGTGAGGGTGGATGAGAAGGATCCTGAGGGGGACGTAAACAAGCTGCGCAATCGGATATTCGGCTATTTAACTGAAGGCATTGAGCACTTCATACCAGCGGCTAATGAACAGGAACGAATCGATCAATCACGTATTTATTTTTTCATGTTGTACGGAATGGTTTTCACTTATATGAACAGTGAAGAACCGCTGGAACCGCTGCTCAAGCGGATTTTACCCATTATGGATAAAGCAATTGAGGTTCTGCTAGCTGGTATGCTGCACAAGAGGGACAGTAGTCAGTTGGTGACAGCCGTGAAGCCGGAAACGCAGCAGGATAAGAAGCAGGGTAAGCGGGAAAAATTGGAGAAGCAAGAAAAACAGGAGAAACAAGAAAAGCAGGACAAAAAACAGGATAAAAAGCGTAAGGACAAAAAGTCGAAAAAGCAGGAGGAAAAATAGCTATGAAAATCGTACGGATTTCCGAGCATATTTGGGCGTGCAAAATATGGTTAGTCATCCCGATCACAGTATGGATCGTGAAGTCGGAACAGGGACTTTCGCTGGTTGATACAGGCATTTCCTTAATGGCCGGCGGCCTGCTTAAGCAAATGCAGCAGATGGATGCGCCACTGGAGCGAATTTTATTAACCCATGGTCATTCCGACCACGTTGGCAGTATCAAAAAGATCCGACAGCAGCTTCATGTTCCTGTATTTGCTCATGCCGAGGAAATTCCTTATATGGAGGGCAAGCTTCCCTACCCGCGCCGATCCAAAGCAGAGGCATCTGTAGACATCGGCTTGGTCCAACCACTCGCTGATTCTAGCGAGAGTAATGCATCTTTCCATGCTGAGCAAGCTTCAGATTCAGGTACCGGACAAGAAGCACGTTCAGGTGATATGCATGCTTTGGACATCATAGGAGGACTCACACCCTATCTGACACCTGGGCACTCTCCGGGTCATGTTGCTTATTATCATCAAGAAGATAACGTATTGCTGGCGGGAGATCTGTTTACTGCGAACAGAGGCAAGCTCAAAAAGCCAATGGCGATGTTCACAGGTGATATGCAGCAAGCGATAGAGAGCAGTTCCATTATCGAGCAGCTTAAGCCTAAGGTACTCAGCGTTTGTCACGGTGGAGAGGTATACTCTCCGTATGAGCAGTATGAAGCATTTCGACTTGCGTTTAAGTAACGTATTGATCTGTATCATTTATTTTTGTAAAAGGTATTGTCGAGGCTAGCAATCTATAGTAAGATCGAATTAAGCGCTTAACCTAATCAGGTTCAAGCGTAAGATTTTTACAGGTTAAGCGCTTAATCAACCTTGTTATTCATAAATAATACTAATGTATGCTGCTATGAACATCAGATCACTACAAATTGCCATTACTATTGGCGAACCCAATCACTGTTAATTGAATGAATCGATGGAAGGGAGACACGTGAATGAGTACGATTCGACTTACTATGGCTCAAGCCCTGCTTCGTTTTTTGGATAAGCAATACATTTCGCAGGATGGTGAAGAAACCAAGCTTTTTAAAGGAGTTATGGGTATTTTTGGTCACGGCAATGTGACGGGTCTTGGAGAAGCGCTGGAGCGGAGTGCAGGCGACCTTGTCTTTATTCAAGGGAAAAATGAACAGGGGATGGTCCACGCCGCCGCTGCCTATGCCAAGCAAATGAATCGCAAACAAATATTTGCTTGCACGAGCTCGATTGGTCCCGGGGCTCTGAACATGGTTACTGCTGCGGCAACGGCAACAGTCAATCGCATACCTGTGCTGCTGCTGCCAGGAGATAATTTTGCAACCAGACAACCGGATCCGGTGCTTCAACAGCTTGAGGTACAGGGAGATTATACCATATCCGCTACGGATGCATTCAAGACAGTCAGCAAGTATTGGGATCGTATCGTGAGACCCGAGCAATTGTTGACAGCAGCGGTTCAGGCTGTTCGCGTGCTCACCGATCCTGCAGAAACAGGTGCAGTCACACTGGCTCTACCTCAGGATGTCCAGGCAGAAGCTTATGATTATCCACTTTCGTTTTTTGAAAAAAAGGTACACTTTATTGACCGTCGTCCACCGGCCTCAGATTCATTGAATAGAGCTTTGGAGCTTATGAAGGGCAAAAAGAGACCGTTGATCGTTGCAGGTGGGGGTGTGCTGTATGCGTCCGCTACAAAGGAGCTGGCTGCATTTGCTGAAGCCTTCGGTATTCCGGTTGCAGAGACACAAGCTGGGAAAAGCTCGCTGCCGTGGAATCATCCTTTGAATGTTGGAGCGATCGGGGTAACAGGAGCACTTGCCGCAAATCTGCTTGCCAAGGATGCGGATCTGATCATTGGTGTAGGAACTCGCTATTCGGATTTTACAACGGCGTCCAAATCAGCATTTGCGCATCCTGATGTACAGTTTATCAATATCAACATCAATGGATTCGATTCGGCAAAGCTCGGTGGAGCGTCAGTTACAGGGGATGCACGAGAGTCGTTGAAAGCGCTTCAGGAAAAACTCGCTGACGTGCATTATGAGAATGGCTATGGCACTTCTGAAATTGCGGACTTGAAGGAGCGCTGGGACAGCGAGGTTGATCGATTGTATGCAGCCCAGCATGAAGACGGATTATCCCAAACTCGTGCACTTGGAGTCATTAATGAGACGTTGGATGCCTCGTCGGTTATTGTGTGTGCGGCGGGCAGTCTTCCCGGAGATTTACATCGGCTGTGGAGAACGCTGGAGCCAAAAACTTACCATATGGAATACGGATTTTCGTGCATGGGGTATGAGATTGCTGGTGCTTTTGGAGCTGCACTTGCCGAGCCGGAGCGTGAGGTGTACGCAGTTGTGGGAGACGGCAGCTATTTGATGATGCATTCCGAGCTCGTTACTAGCCTGCAGGAAGGTCGCAAAATTACGATTTTGCTGTTCGATAACCACGGCTTCCAGTGTATTCATAATTTGCAAAGAGGTCATGGAAGCGACGGCTTCGGTAATGAATTCCGTTATCGCTCCGAGACTACAGGTCGTTTAACCGGTAATGTGATGCCGATCGATTTTGCTGCACATGCGCGTGCCTTGGGAGCAAAAGCGTACAAAGCGAATACTGCCGAGGAGCTGCAAGCCGCGCTGCTGCAAGCCAAGGAAGAGACGATTACGACATTGATTGAAATTCCGGTTGTCGCTGGAACGAATACGGATGGTTACGAATCGTGGTGGAATGTGGGCGTGCCCGAGGTTTCGGTCAGTGATAAAGTGCTTGCCGCACATCAGGAAATGAAATCCCGTATTCAGGCGGTGAAGCTGATTTAATATTAAAAGTTTATGGAATGCATGGTCATCTAATCGGATTCATAAAAGGAGAGTTTGTGCATGCTGGAACTGCCATTTAAGCTGGGCATCCATCCGATCAATTGGGTAGGCGAGGACGTTAAGGAGCACGGTGACGATACGACCTATGAGCAAATTCTGGATGATATTCAGGGTCTGGGTCTGACAGGAACGGAAATGGGTCGCAAGTACCCGACAGATCCGGGGATTTTGCAGGAGGAGCTGTCCAAGCGGGGCATTCAGCTCGTGTCACAGTGGAAATCGGTGCTGTTTTCTGATCCGGCATACCGGGAAGCGGAATTGGCCGCTTACCGTAAGCATGTGGAATTTTTGCATGGAATGGGCAGTACAGTGATCAGCACCTGCGAGGTTGGAGGCTCATTGCACTTTGACCCACGCCGAACACCGAACGAAAAAGAGGTGCTGCGGCTGGATGAAGCAGGCTGGCAGAGCCTCGCCGAAGGCTTGAATGCAGCTGGCGCCATTGCTCAGGAGTATGGTTTAAAGCTGACCTATCATCATCACGGCGGAACCGCAGTGGAAAGTCCGGAAGAAATCGATCGATTGCTGGAGCTGACCGATCCTACTAGGGTATATCTGCTCTATGATACGGGTCATGCTTATTACGGAGGCGCTGATCCCCTGCAGGTTCTGCTCAAGCACTATGACCGTATTGCGTATATTCATTTCAAGGATATTCGCCAGGAGGTGCTGGATGAGGCGCGTGCCGAACAAGTCGATTTTGTTACGTGTATTCGTAAAGGCGTGTTTACCGTTCCGGGTGACGGATGTCTTGAATTTGGACCGATTTTAAATGAGCTGCTGACACGTGGTTACGATGGATGGGCGATGCTTGAAGGTGAGCAGGACCCGGCAATACATCCCGCATATGAGTATGCCAAAAAAGCATTGGAGCATATGGAGTCCTTGATCATAAAAAAATGATAATAAGCCAAAAGCCAGTAAGCATAAAAAGAATTAGAATCAAGCCAATAAGAAAGCTAGTGCTGAAAACAATAACCAGGAAAGAAGGTAATCAAGCTATGACCTATGTTACGTTTCCAACCGGAAAATCACTGGATTTTACAGCAATCGGGCGGCTGTGTATCGATTTGAATGCTAACGAAATTAATCGACCAATGGAAGAAACAATGACTTTCACCAAGTATGTGGGGGGCTCTCCGGCTAACATTACGATTGGGATGTCGCGATTCGGGTTAAAAACCGCATTTATCGGAAAAATTGCCGATGATCAAATGGGACGGTTTATTGCGGATTACTTGCAGAAGAATCATATTGACACCACGAACGTTGTGACGGACCATACGGGTGCGGTGACGGGGCTTGCTTTTACAGAAATCAAAAGCCCGACAGAATGCAGCATTTTGATGTATCGCGATAATGCAGCTGATTTGCGGTTGACTGCCGAAGAGGTTCAGGAAGATATCATCGCACAGGCGAAGGTGCTGCTGATCTCAGGAACGGCACTTGCTCAAAGTCCATCGCGAGAGGCTGTATTCCAGGCGCTGCAGTATGCCAAAAAACACGGTGCGGTCATCGTATTCGATCTGGATTATCGCCCTTACACATGGGTGTCGCCTGAAGAAACAGCCGCTTATTACAATTTGGCAGCAGAGAAATGCGACATTATTCTTGGTACTCGTGAAGAGTTTGATATGATGGAGCGATTTGAGGCCAATCCGGAGCATAGCGATAATGTGACTGCATCCAAATGGTTTGATTACTCAGCCAAGATCGTGATCATCAAGCACGGTAAGGACGGTTCGATTGCGTATACGAAGGACGGCGAAGGACACCGTGCACAGAGCTTTCCAGCCAAGGTAGTCAAAACGTTCGGTGCCGGCGACTCTTATGCGGCAGGCTTTTTATATGGCGTTATGCAAGGATGGACACTCGAAAAAAGCATGGAATTCGGCAGCGCGGCTGCGTGTATCGTTATTTCCAGCCACAGCTGCTCGGATGCGATGCCTTCGGCCGAAGCTGTGCATGATTATATCGAACGTTGCAACCGCGGCGAAATTACGGCATCTTAAGCTTTAATATCAGAGGGGAGAACAACTAACATGGCACAAACTTTAAAAAACTGGATCGGCGGCGCATGGGTCGAGTCCGTTTCCACACAAAGCGAGCCCGTCTACAATCCGGCAACAGAAGAAATATTGGCATATGTTCCACTTTCTACTTTGGAGGATGTGGACCTAGCGGTACAAACGGCAAAAGAAGCTTTTAAAACGTGGAGCCGCACACCGGTTCCTCGCCGGGCACGCGTTCTGTTCAAATACCAGCAGCTGCTGGTCGAGCATTGGGAGGAGCTGGCTGCTCTCGTCACAGAGGAAAACGGTAAAAGCTACAACGAGGCTTATGGCGAGGTACAGCGTGGTATTGAATGCGTGGAGTTTGCAGCCGGTGCTCCGAACCTGATGATGGGTAAGCAGCTTCCGGATATTGCCTCCAACCTGGAATCGGGTATGTACCGCTATCCTGTAGGTGTCGTTGGCGGAATTACGCCGTTTAACTTTCCGATGATGGTTCCCTGCTGGATGTTTCCACTTGCGATCGCTTGCGGTAATACGTTCATCCTGAAGCCATCCGAGCGTACGCCGCTGCTTGCGAATCGATTGGCAGAGCTGTTTAAGGAAGCTGGCTTGCCTGATGGTGTATTCAATATTGTTCACGGCGCACGTGATGTAGTTAATGGGGTGCTGACGCATAAGGATATTCGCGCGATCTCGTTCGTAGGCTCACAGCCGGTAGCCGAGTACGTGTACAAAACTGCCTCTGCCCATGGCAAACGCGTACAAGCGTTGGCTGGCGCAAAAAATCACTCGATTGTGATGCCTGACGCAGATCTGGATGGTTCGGTTAAAGAAATTATTAATGCTGCTTTTGGTTCGGCGGGAGAGCGCTGCATGGCCTGCTCTGTCGTCGTAGCCGTCGGTGAGATTGGTGATACATTGGTGAATAAGCTCGTCGAGGCTGCTAATCAGCTTACGATTGGCAATGGGATGAACGACGGTGTGTTCCTCGGTCCCGTGATTCGCGGACCTCATAAGGAGCGTACCTTATCCTATATTGAAACTGGCGAAAATGAAGGCGCGCTGCTCATTCGTGATGGCCGTAAGGACGAGGCTGCAAGCGGCAAAGGCTATTTTGTCGGGCCGACGATTTTTGATCAGGTGACGAGCGAGATGAAAATTTGGGAGGATGAAATTTTTGCTCCTGTATTGTCTATTGTCAGAGTCGCTACGCTTGCGGAAGCTGTAGAATTGGCTAATCGCTCAGAGCTGGGCAATGGCGCCTGCCTGTTTACGAAAAGCGGCAGCAATGCTAGACAGTTCCGTGAAACGATCGAATCCGGTATGCTGGGCATCAATCTGGGTGTGCCTGCACCGATGGCTTTCTTCCCGTTCTCGGGTTGGAAAAATTCGTTTTATGGCGATCTTCACGCCAACGGTACAGATGGAGTGGAGTTTTATACACGCAAGAAAATGGTTACTGCCCGTTGGTAACAGCTATCCGATAAGCGGTGTGAACAGGTGGAACCTCGCGTAGAAGCCTGTTCGCCTCGTCAAGTCGGTATAATAACTATTATGGCACAGATGTTTGACAGCAAAAGTTGAAGCAAGCTTTACCGAAGGAGTTGATTCATATGACATTGGTTTCCATGAAAACGATGCTGCTGCAGGCATTGGAAGGACAATATGCGGTGGGGCAGTTTAATTTAAATAATTTGGAGTTTACTCAGTCCATTCTGCAGGCAGCTCAAGCGGAGCGTGCACCTGTTATTCTGGGTGTCAGCGAGGCTTATATTCCTTATATGGGCGGTCTTCCCTGCATTGCAGGTATGGTCAAAGCGCTGATCGAGCATTATGATATCACCGTTCCTGTAGCGCTTCATCTGGATCACGGTTCCACCTATGATCTTTGCATCCGGGCGCTTCATGCAGGCTTTACCTCAGTCATGATTGATGCCTCACATCATACGCTCGAGCACAATATCGATGTTACTCAGCGGGTTACGCAGGCAGCACATGCACTTGGTGCTACGGTAGAAGCGGAGCTTGGACGGATTACCGGCCGCGAGGACGATCTTGTGGTTGATGATGCCGATGGGATGTATGCCGTACCTGAGGATTGCGTGGAGCTTGTTCGCGCTACGGGAATTGATTGTTTGGCGCCAGCACTTGGCTCTGTGCATGGTCCTTATCGCGGCCAGCCGAAGCTTGGCTTTGAACGAATGGGGCAAATACAAAAGCTGACCGGATTGCCTCTCGTACTACATGGGGGAAGCGGTTTACCGGATGAGGAAATTCGTCAGGCCATTGCACTTGGAACGAGTAAAATCAATGTGAATACGGATAACCAAATGGCCTGCACAGAGGCGATTCGCAGCTTCCTGAACGACAATCCAGCTGCTTATGATCCGCGTAATTACCTGATACCGGCGAAAGCAGCCATTCAGGCAAAGGTACAAGAAAAGATTCGTTTATTCGGAAGTTCAGGTAAAGCGGGAGGGAGTGCATCATGAAGAAAATCAGAATCGGGATCATTGGCGCAGGGCGTATTGGCAAAATTCATGCCGATAATTTGCTGAGGCTGCCAGAAACGGAAATTGTAGCTGTAAGCGACTTGTTCGCTGGCCCCGAGCTGCAAGCTTGGGCTAGCGAGAGAGGAATCGCTATTGTCACTACCGATAGCAATGAGGTCATTGCTAATCCGGAGATTGACGCGATATTTATTTGCTCCTCGACCGATACGCATGTACCGCTGATTAAGCAGGCAGCCGAGGCTGGCAAGCATATTTTTTGCGAAAAACCGGTGAGTATGGACATTCGACAAACGGAGGAAGCGCTCGAAGCTGTACGCAAAGCTGGAGTGAAGCTGCAAATCGGCTTTAATCGCCGTTTCGACCACAATTTCAAGCGTGTTCGTGAGCATGTGCAGGGAGGTTTGATCGGTGAGCCGCATATCGTGAAAATTACTTCGCGCGATCCGAATCCGCCGCATCCGGACTATATTAAGGTGTCTGGCGGGATTTTCATGGATATGATGATTCATGACTTTGATATGGCCCGTTTTCTGTCGGGTAGTGAGGTTGAGGAAGTACATGCGATAGGTAACGTGTTAATCAATCCTGTGTTTGCCGAGCATGGCGATGTGGATACGGCTATTGTTACACTTCGTTTTGCGAATGGAGCACTCGGCGTTATCGACAACAGCCGCCAAGCCGTATACGGGTATGATCAGCGGGTTGAGGTATTTGGATCCAAAGGCAGCACAGCGGCCTCCAACGACCATCCCACTACAGTAGAAATCAGTACGGTGGATGGTATTACACGCGACAAACCGCTGCATTTTTTCCTGGAACGCTATAACGCCGCTTATGTGGAAGAGACACAAATGTTCATTGATTGTATCGTCAACGACAAGCCGCTGCCGGTTGAAGGCAATGATGGCCTGCAGGCGGAGCGAATTGCATTAGCTGCCAAGCTGTCCAGTCAATTGGGCCGTCCCGTAAAGGTAAGTGAAGCGCTAAATCTGCTTATTCAGCCGTTGAGATCGGAATAAATTGATATGATGCTTAGTAACGCTTACGAAGTAGTTTTCTAACGAAAACTTGAAGTTTATGCTTACGAAGTCAGCTTCCTACGGAAGCTTAGTAACGCTTACGAAGTAGTTTTCTAACGAAAACTTGAAGGAGGGATCCACCATGTCCAAATTGATAGTTAAGCCGGAGCAGGCGCCTAACGCTGAAGGGACCGTTTTAACGGTTACACCTCAATCGGCCGGTTGGGAATATGTTGGTTTTGAAGTGCTGAAGCTGTCGGAGGGTCAGGTTGTGAAACGCGAAACCGGAGATCAGGAGGTATGCCTGGTACTGCTCAGTGGAAAAGCGGATGTAGCTACCCATAATGAGGCATGGCAGGGAATTGGGCAGCGGATGAGTGTATTTGAAAAGACACGACCTTATTCCGTATATGTGCCCAACGCTGATCATTACGAGGTTCGTGCATTGACTGCGGTAGAATTGGCGATATGCTCAGCACCAGGACATGGCAATCATACGGCGCGTTTAATCGGACCTGATCAAGTAGGCGCAGAAACCCGTGGCTCTGGCAGCATGGAGCGGCAGATTCATAATATTTTGCCAGAGCAGGAGCCGGCCGATAGCTTGTTAGTCGTGGAGGTATTTACGCCAGGTGGTCATTGGTCGAGCTATCCACCACATAAGCATGACCGGGATGCACTTCCTGATGAGTCACTGCTGGAGGAAACCTATTATTTCCATGTCCAGCCGGAGCAGGGCTTTGCGATCCAGCGTGTCTATACAGACGACCGTTCGCTAGATGAGACTCTTGTTGTTCAAGACGGGCAGACGGTACTGGTGCCTAAAGGCTATCATCCGGTTTCTGCGCCTCCGGGCTATGAGGTTTATTACTTGAATGTAATGGCTGGACCCAACCGGATTTGGAAGTTTCATAATGATCCTGATCATGCATGGCTCATGCCTAAACCACGTTAATTCTATACGTTGTTGAATATCAATATCACTGATGATTCATCCCATGAAGCATCGCTGTGCAGCTTGCAGAAGCTGACAGTGATGCTTTTTTTGAACGATATTTAAGAAGATAGAAAGCACGATTGATCATGTTCCCAATCACTCATCAAGACAGCAACCGATAAAGGAATCAAATCCTTTTACGGTTGCTGTCTTGATGAGTGATATCATTTTACAGGTTCATGTTAGATGAATGTTCTCGAAATAATAACAAGCAGAATGAAGAGAACAAGAATAACACCTGTAGTAGTTCCCAAACCAAAGCCAGCACAACTACCGCAACCTACACCAAGACCAGCGCCATATCCCATAGTTCCAACCCCCTTCCATTTAACCTTCTGTATGTTATGTTGGTTAGCGGCTTGCGGATTGGACTCATGGAAAATGTGTGTTTGGTAGGGAGTAACAAGTCGTTCCATGGTTGATAGATTTACATAAGCTATGGTGTGGGAGACAACGCCAACGGCTCCCATACAATCCCATAGATTACTCCCAAAATAGACGGTTGCCTTTATGGGATCGTCTATTTCCTTATGGGCAGCCTAAACGCGTAGCTAGCATTCGGTGACTGAAAAGTTGTACACTGTGTAAATAGTAGGAAACCATTTCTGTAATGAAGATGAGATCCATAATCAATAGATTGTAGAGGTGACAGTATGGACTTATGGTCTTATCCCTTGGGTACATTTAAACCGGAGATGCATCCAACCTCAGAGCACCGTGCCATATGGATGGAGGACATCGCTCATATTCCCACAGCGCTTCGACTGACGGTGCAGAACCTCAATGCTGAGCAGCTGCTGGTACCTTATCGGCCTGGCGGCTGGAATACCCAACAGGTCGTGCATCATGTGGCCGATAACGATATGAATGCTTTTATTCGTTTTAAAAGAGCTTTAACAGAGGAAGCCCCTGTTGCAGGTTCTTATCGTGAGGAATTATGGGCTGAGTTAAGCGACTATCAAGAAGCGCCAATAGAAACGTCATTGATACTGCTGGAGTCGCTTCATCAGCGATTTGTTGTCTTGCTTCGTTCATTATCACCGGAACAATTTCAGCGTACTTTTATAAGTCCGACTCATGGTATCATGACGCTGGATATCGCAGCTCAAAGATACGCTTGGCATGGGCGGCATCATATCGCACAAATCGATTCACTCAAAGAACGTATGGGCTGGATATAAGCCTCATTGAAATATATCATAGTGCTTATTGTCGTAAAAAGCCGTATTCTGCTTGGCCGATGGCTGTGTGGGATACGGCTTTTTGTGTTATTTTCACCCCAATTGGTACATCTTCAACCTAATTTACCCAAGTCAGTTACCTATATGTAATGTATCGACAAGTCACAATTCCGGTAGTAGGATATGGGTATTACAGCATGTTGTACACAGCGGCGTTGAGAAATACCAGTTGGTTGCGATGTGACGTTGAATGATGAATGCTCACGATACCAGCGTTCTTTTGAACGCTCTCAGGAGGTTTTGTTATATGTTTCAGGTGCTGATAGCTGAAGACGAAATATGGATTCGTGATGCAGTTGCAGAAATGGTCGAGCGACTTGCACCTCAATTTAATGTTGCAGGCGAAGTGGGGAACGGAGATGAGGCCTGGAGCTTTATTCAGGAGCATTGGCCGAGTATCGTAATCACAGATATTATGATGCCTCACAAAAACGGTCTTTGGTTATGTGAAAAAATCGATCAGGCTCATTTACCTATCGTTACGATTGTTGTAAGCGGTTACGATAATTTTCAGTATGCCAAGAAAGTCATGCGTTATGGAGTTACCGAATATTTATTGAAGCCGCTTGATGAGGAGGAACTGCACGGTGCTCTGAAGCGATCCATCCAACGGCTGGAGGGCATGTCCGAAATCCATGAAGGTGTACTTAATATCCAAAAGTTTGTCGAGCATTTGCCAGAAATGAGCCGGCACACCGTACAATCCGAGCTGAACAATTTGTTAACAGCCATCTTCAAGCTCAAGCTGACGACCCCAAGCTATCGCAAGAGCGTATTCGCTATTTTATCGTCCAAATTGAACGAGCTGCTGCAAGCATTTGGCACGCAGCAGACGCATATGTCCTTAGCAACTGAGGATGAGCAGGCGATTCGTAAGCACTTTACAGACCTCATACAAGCATGGATACTGATCTATCCCCAATATGCGGATCAAAGCGGTAATGCATCGATTAAACGGGTATGCGAATATATGGATGTTCATTATTTTGAGAATTTTGCTCTGGCGCGCCTGGCAGAGATGTCACATATGAGCATTTCTCATTTTAGTATGCTGTTCAAAAAAACGACAGGCCAGACCTGTTTAAACTATTTGAACCTGATTCGGATTCGTAAAGCCAAGGAGCTGCTGCAGGAGCCTGACTTGAAAATATATGAAATCGCTGATATGGTCGGTTATTCCTCGCTGCCCTATTTTAACCGAATTTTCAAACAAATTGTTACGATTACCCCAGTGGAATACAGAAAGAGAATGGGCCTATGAGAGCCTTCGTGATGCTGCGGAAATTTTCGATCAAAATGAAGATGGTGCTCGCCTTTCTCAGTGTCAGTGTATTATCGGTTCTGCTGCTGGGACTGCTGTCCAATTATTATTACAGCAAAGCGGTTGAAAAAGAATTTTTTAATATATCCAATGAGGCGACAGCACGTTTGAATTATCATCTCGATTACTATTATCAGCAGCTTCAGCAGTCCACACAGTACTTGATCCAGAATGATACTATTCAGGAATGGCTGATCAGCAAAAGCTATACCAATCTCGATAAGCAGAATGTGGAGAAGGAGCTGAGGAGATATCTGGCTCTGAATTATTCGGAGATTCAGGGCATGTTCATTATTTCCAAGTCGAATCAGATCGTGTCGATGGCACAGTATTTTGGCAAGCTGGATCGTTTTGAAGACGAGCCTTGGTATGGCAGGCCGGTATCCCCGAATATTATTATTCTTCCAACTCATACAGCCAAATATGAAGGAGCTTATGGGCGACCGGTCATGTCCGTACTGCTGCCGATCTATGATAAGGAAACGATAGAACTGATCGGGACTTTGGCAGTAGACATCTCTTTGCAGGAGATAGATCGTGCATTCAAAAGCTCGCAGCTGGCAAAGTCGGGGATATTTTTTATTTTGGCGGGTGATGATTCTATTGTGTACCATCCGAATGAGGAATTGAACGGGCTTCAAAAGAGACAGACTGAGCTTGCAGGCCTGAAGATTCCGGACAAGGGAGAGACCGCGATTCAACGGTTTCATGGAGACGATTATTTGATTGGCAGCTCACTTTCACCTGTAACCGGCTGGCGGATCGTATCCTTAGTCCCTTTTGCAGAAGTGGCGGTAGGCTTAAGCTCGGCAAGAATTTCGATGCTGCTGGTGCTCGCTATTATTACTTGCCTCGTCATCCTGGTGGTTCCATTATTGTCCAATCGTTTTGTCGATCCGATCCTTACCTTAAGAGGCTTGATGAGACAGGTAGCCAAGGGGGATCTGAGTGTGCAAACGGAATCAGTACCCGGCCAGGATGAGCTGCAGCAGTTGTTCCACAGCTTTAATATTATGGTCAAACGGCTGGATGAGCTGATTGTAACCAATTCGAATCTGCAGCTGAAGGAAATGCAGGCGCTGCTGAAGCAAAAGGAAACCTTGATCAAGGCGCTGCAAAATCAAATCAATCCGCATCTGCTCTACAATACGTTAGGCATCATTACGAGTATGGCCTATCTGGAGAAGGTACCGGTGATCGAGAGAATGGCCCGCAATCTGGCTGATGTGTACCGCTATACAGCTCAATTCACGGATATGGAAGTATATCTGGAGGAGGAGCTGGGGCAGCTTCGCAAATATTTGGATATTATTCATGTCCGTTTTCCGAAGCATTTCCAGAGCCGCTATTTTATTAATGAAAAGTTTATCCGCTGCCGCGTTGTGAAGTTCATTCTTCAGCCCATTGTGGAAAATGCCGTGAAATATGCGATTGAGCCGAGAGGCGGGGAAGGTGTCGTCATAGTTAGTGCGTACGATGAAGGGCGCGATCTGATCATCGAGGTTGCGGACAACGGACCCGGAATAGCGGACGCGGAATTACAAAGAATTACCGAGCAGTTGGAAATGATTTCGACCACCGTTGAGCAAAATTACACGCAGCAGGATTCTCTTGGGTTAGCCAATGTTCACGCGAGGCTGGTGCTGCAGTATGGCAATAAATATGGCATCAAGCTGAGCTCGTTCCCAGGACGAGGTGCTGTCGTATCGATTCGAATACCGATTCACCTCGAGTAAGTAAGATTGAATCGGAAATCATAGGATCAGATAATGTATTCGCTTTCAACATGCAGTATGTTGGTTATGTAAGATTCATATTGCCTGAGGGGGAACGTAGAATGGTTAAATGGATGAAAATATCCGCCGCAATTACACTGTCTGCCAGCATCGTTACAGGGTGCTCGCAAGGGGCTCCAAGTGGGAATGCAGCCGTAGACAAACCCGCAGATAGCAAGCCGGCTAACGCATTTAGTGAGAAAATCAGCATTAACATGATGTCAATCGCCTATGAAGGCGGCGCTTGGTCAGACAAACATCCGGTCATCGATGAATTAAATAAAAAGCTGAACATTGATTTGAAAATCCAATGGGTTCCATCCGACAACTATGTAGAAAAATTAGGTGTTATGGCGGCGTCCAATTCGTTCCCGGACGTATTCAGAATCAACAGCGCTGAGTTTTTGAAATGGCGCGATAAAGGCGTATTTCTCGACATTGCGCCGATCCTCAAAAACTATCCGAATCTAACGAAGGAAATACCGATGGAAACGTATGCTATCGGTAATCCCAAAGGTAAAATCTATGCCTTACCGAACTGGACTCCAGAATCCCGGGAAACCTTATTCATTCGTCAGGATTGGTTGACCAAGCTTAATTTAAAAGCTCCGACAACGACCGATGAGCTGTATGAGGTTGCCAAGGCTTTTGCCAAGAACGATCCGGACGGTAACGGCAAAGACGATACGATAGGTTACTCCATTGCGATCCAGAATAACAGAAGCTTCAGTCGTGCTGCCGATCCGATCCGGTTTGCCTTTGGACTCGCTAATAGCTGGAAAGAAGTGAACGGTGCTATTGTTCCATGGCAGGCACAAACGAAGGAATTGAAAGATTTCCTGGGCTTCATGAGCAGAATGTATAAGGATGGAATTCTCGATAAGGATTTTGCTATCAATAAAGGACAAGATCCGGATTTCAAATTTGAGGCCAATAAGGTTGGATTTACGGATGTTCCTGCCACCAATATTTATGATACAGGCCTTCCGAATTTGCAAAAGCTGGTGCCTACCGCTCAGGCAGTTCAGCTAGTACCGCCGAAGGGTCCTACAGGACTTCAAGGGAATACGACTTATGCCACAACCAATAAGGTTGTTATTAATGCCAAGATCGATCAGAAGAAGCAGGAACGCATTATGGCGTTAATGGATTATATGGTCACACCTGAAGGACATTCACTGATCACTTACGGAGTAGAAGGTATTCACTACAAGAAAACCGGTGAGAAATACGAGGTGCTTCCGGCATTCGAAACAGATCGTCCGATGTTGATTAACTTCTGGTTCTTCCATAAGCTTGATCCGCTTAACACTGTTAGACCATGGGAGGATCAGGAAAAGCCGAAAAAAGTGCTTGCTCTGTTCGACGTGAATAAGAAGTATGCGGTGCTCGACAAAGGAGCAGGGTTATTCTCGGAAACGTCTACCAAATCGGGAGCTACGCTTGACCAGAAGCTGATGAGCGAGATGGTAGCGATCATTATGGGTGAAAAACCTGTGGATGCTATCGAAGCAGCCGTAGATGCATGGAAGAAAAATGGCGGAGACAATATTATATCTGAAATGAACGAACAGTATAAATTGACGAAATAAGCAATGTGCATGCCTGTCCCGAAGAGGATCAAGCTGACATCATGCTAAGGAAAGGACAATGATGTATGAAAGCGATAAGTACGGAGAGCAAGCTGGAAGGCACCCTTTCATTGGCTAAGAACAAAAGGAGCTACCGTGCCTGGAAACGGGGGATTCCCCTCTATCTGATGATTTTCCCGGGATTGTTGTACTTTATCATTTTTAAATACATCCCCATGGGTGGGGTCCTGATTGCATTCCAGTCGTTTGATCCCTTCGACGGATTTCTTAACAGTGATTGGGTAGGCCTTGAGAACTTTCGCAAGCTGTTTGGGGAGCAGGACTTTACGCTGCTGCTCAAAAACACCCTGATTCTGAGTGGGATGAATTTATTCCTGTTCTTCCCGGCTCCGATCCTGCTCGCTTTATTGCTAAATGAGGTCAGGCAGGCATGGTTTCGCAAAATTGTGCAGACAGTCGTGTACATCCCTCATTTTTTATCGTGGGTTATCGTCGTCAGTATTACGATTCTGCTGTTCTCAGTACAAGAGGGCGGTGTCAACAAGCTATTGATGGAATGGGGCTTCGACCCGATCCAGCTGCTTACGGATCGTGGATATTTCCGCTATGTGTATGTATTTCAAAGCATATGGAAAGAGGCTGGTTGGAGTGCGGTTATTTTCTTCGCCGCACTTGCTTCCATCGATCCCACCTTATATGAAGCAGCCGTTGTTGACGGGGCGAGCCGTTGGCGGCAAATGTGGCATATCACGTTACCTGGATTAAGAACTACCATCATTATTCTATTCATCCTGAGGGTCGGCTATTTAATGGATACCGGCTTTGAACACATCCTCCTGATGCAAAATCCAACGAACCTGCAAGTATCGGATGTATTCGATACCTTTGTCTATCGTACCGGTATCGTGCAGGGAGACTTTAGCTATACAACAGCAGTTGGGCTGTTCAAATCGGTAATCGGGCTGTGTCTTATTATTGGTGCTAATCGGATAGCGAAGAAAGTCGGAGAGGAAGGGGTCTATTGAGATGAAAGCACATGATTTCAGAGGTAGGGCTCCTGTATACCAAACTGTCGTTTTTTCTTTGCTGGTTCTCGTTGTATTGATAGCTGTGGTTCCATTCCTGTATGTGCTGCTGGCTTCCTTTGCCACGAAGCAGGAAATTTTAACACGAGGTTTTTTTCTGATACCGAAGGTTTGGACGACTAACGCTTATGCCTATTTGATGGAAAACCGCAATTTTCTCAAGTCTTTTCAAAATTCGGTTGTGATCACAGCTACAGGAACGACCATTAGCATGGTGCTTACGACTTTAATGGCGTACGGATTATCCAAAACCTGGTTGAAGGGACGCAGAATTCTTAATTTCCTCGTTCTGTTCACGATGCTGTTCAGTGGAGGCATGATCCCGCTCTATCTGCTTGTAAGAGGCTTGGGCTTACTTGACAGCTATTGGGCTTTATTCTTAACTGGAGCGATTGCACCCTTTAATCTGATTGTGATTCGCAGTTCGTTCCAAAATTTCCCGATGGAAATTGAGGAGTCGGCGCGAATCGACGGCTGCTCGGAATTCGGTATGCTGTGGAGAATTGTGATTCCACTCTCGATGCCGGTGATCGCAACCTTTACCTTATTTTATACGGTTGATTATTGGAATTCGTACTTCAGCGCCCTCTTATATATTAACCAATCGGATAGATTGCCTATACAAGTGTTCCTCCGACAAATGCTGATTCAACCGAGTGAAAATATGGGCGCGTCCGTGGAAGGTCTGGAATTCAGCCCGGCTGTACGAATGGCTGCGGTTGTGTTCACAGCGGCCCCGCTGCTGGTCGTATATCCTTTCCTGCAAAAGTATTTTAACAAAGGAATGCTGCTTGGTTCGGTCAAAGGTTAGGAATTTACCTTACATCTGTAAGGATAAATATTTCCCCAATTAATCCGTCTTACAGAGTCCTGATCACTATGTAAAAGTACGATGAATACCAAAGACGTATTCAGAGTGCCCTAAATTACTACACTCAAAAAAGTAGGGTGAATACTGAGCGGAGTGGTCAGGGTGTTCCGGAGATAGCGCAGCGGTGCCTTTGTTCCCCGCTTTTTACCGCTAAATGGTTTATACAATCTGAAAATAGGGGAACAACAGCAATCGAAGGAACACCTTGACCGCGCAGCGACTCTGATTCACCATACTTTTAATCCTACCCTTAAAGGAGCTAACCATAATGGAAAAAAACTTGCTCGGCACGAACGTCATTGCACAAATCGGAATATTGGTTCATGACATTGAGAAGACCTCGCAGGCGTATGCCGACTTTTTTGGAGTGGAAAATCCGGGCTGGGCAATAACCGGAGCTGTAGATGTAGCTGAAACGGAATATCGGGGAGAACGCTCGGAAGCGAGAGCCAAGCTGGCATTTTTCAAAATGGGCTCGCTGCAGCTGGAGCTGATTGAACCAGATGAGCATCCAAGCACTTGGCGTGAATATTTGGATGAGCATGGAGAAGGTCCACATCATATCGCATTCAGGATCGAGGGCATGAAGGAGATCGTCACAAAGCTGGATCGCAACCAAATGCCTCTCGTACAAAAAGGCGAATATACAGGCGGAAGATATGCCTATATCGATTCTCTGGAGCCGCTCAAGATCATTATTGAGCTGCTGGAAAATGACAAGAAAAACTAGCCAGTATACATCATATAAACAGGAGGTTACGGGTATATGGAGCATATAGAGAATCATAATCTGATGAAAATCGGAATTGTTGTAGACGACATCGAAGAGGCAGCCAGGCATTATGCAGAGCTATTCGGAATCGAGATGCCAAAGATTCGGGTTCCTGATCCGGATCGTGTGCCTCAGCACACGGAAAGCGGATATACGTGGTATCGAGGTAAGTTCATCCGCGGACAGGTGAAGCTGGCCAACTTGCAAATGGGACCCGTGACTGTGGAGCTGTTGGAAGCGTATGATGAGCCGGGTCCTTGGAACGAGTTCAAACAGCTGCAAGGCCAAGGGGTTCATTTTATAACATTCACCGTTCCTGGCTTTGAACAGCATATTGATTTTGTAGAAAGTAAGGGCTATCCGCTGACGCATAAAGGTGAATACGGAAGTGGTCGATACAGCTATTTTGATACAATCGCCAAGCTGGGAGTAACCCTGGGTCTGCAGGAGCTGGGCAAACCACTGAATACACCCGTTATGCCGCAGGCAGGCGGTGAGCCAGCATGAATATAATCATTACTGGTGCAAACCGCGGTCTCGGCTTTCATCTGTCGACGATTGCGGCGCAGCGGGGCCACAATGTTATCGCTGGTATTCGCGCTGCAAGTCCTGATGGTCAGCTGCTTGAGCTGATCAACCGTTACCCCGGCCAAATCAAGGCTGTAGAGCTGGATGTCAGCCGTGAAGATACGGTTGCCCGGTTAGCAGAAACGCTGCGAGCAGACAATCAAGCTGTAGATGTAATCATCAACAGCGCTGCAATCCTGCTTGGCAGAGGGGGAACACTTGAAACCCTTTCGCTGGATGATGTTGCACAAAGCTTTGAGGTCAATTTGTACGGGCCGATGCGGGTAGTCAAACATTTGCTGCCCTTGATGCCGGACGGAGGCCAACGGATCATCCTGAACATATCCTCTGAAGCGGGAAGCTTGTCCAATGCTTATGGTGGAGATTATCCGTATGCGCTCTCCAAAGCCGCGATCAATATGTTTTCCAAGCAGTTGAAGAAGTATGTGAAAGCCAAAGAGATCCGCGTGTATGCGCTGCATCCGGGCTGGATCAAAACAGATATGGGCGGAGAGAAGGCTCCTGGAGATCCGTTGGAAAGCGCTATGGGCATACTCGATATTGTAGAAATGAAAAAGGAGATTGCTCCTGAACACTATTTCATTAATTTTAAAGGCGAACCGATGCCGATCTAACATTTATCTTGTGGCAAGGATGGAGGGAAACAGTAAATGAAGCTTATTTATGCAATCGTTGGAGATTACTACCATGCCGAGGAACCGATCAGGGAAGCTCTGAACCTGGCAATAAAGACTCTTACGGACAGCGGCTCCTATACTTTGGAGTACATATCGGCTGAGGAACTGACGGAGCGGCTGCAGACAAAACCGGCGGCAGTGATTCTCTTCAAGGAAGACAGGGTTAATCCCAAGGATGAAATCGTCCAGCATTGGTTAACGGAGCCAATATCGGCAGCTATTGTCCGTTATGTGGAAGAGGGAGGAGGCTTCCTCAACTGGCATTCGGGTCTAGCCTCTTATCCGCCCGATTCGGCATTTGTGAACATGCTGCGCGGTTATTTTATTTCCCATCCGTCCAAAAATCAAATGGTTAAATATCACGGTAAGGTTCCTTCAGACAACTCTCAGGGGACCTCGAAGGAAATTTCATTCGAAATTATGGATGAGCACTACTTCGTTAGCTGTGATGAAGCCAATACGAGCGTTTTTCTGAGATCGGAATCCATCGATGGCAGCTCGATTGCGGGCTGGCAGCATACGTCAGGTCAAGGAAAGGTTTGCTGCATAACTCCGGCGCATAACAAAGAGGGGCTGCTTCACGATAGTATGATTGAGCTGCTCAGAAGCTCGGTTCAGGCTGTACTGTGACTAAGGATGAAGCAAAGGAGAAACGTCTATGTTTCACGATAAAGTAGCTTTGGTTACGGGTGGGAGTCAAGGAATAGGGCTGGCTATTATGCACGCTCTGCTACGCGAAGGGGTTTTTGTTGCTGCGGTCTCCCGGGATGCCAATAACTTGAAGCAGGCTCTGGATTCAGTTGACCCCCAGTATCGGGATCAGGTGACTGGAATTCAAGCGGATGTGAGGAGCGAAGCGGAGGTACACCATGCCGTTCAGCAGGTCATATCGACCTATGGGCGTATCGATATCCTCATTAATTCGGCCGGGATCAGTATGCGTGAGAAACAGAATCTTCAGGATACGGATGTTACAGAATGGAACCGGATGATCGATATTAATTTAACAGGTACTTACCTGATGTGTCGTGAAGTCATCCCTGTGATGAAGTCACAGGATATGGGATACGTTATTAATATTTTATCAACGGCATCATTTCGAAGCGGCTCCGGGAATGGGCTGTATGTGGCATCCAAATATGGCGCACGAGCTTTAACCGAAACGATCATCGAAGAAAATAGACGTACCGGAGTCAGGGTGACTTCCATTAGCCCCGGAGCCGTGGACAGTACGATCTGGAATCATAAAACCGAGCCGATCACACAGGAAGAGCGATCCACGATGCTAAAGACCGACGATATCGCGAGCATTGTTGTGTATTTGGTCAATCTCCCGCCCCGTGTTCATATTGATAATATAACGGTAACCCCTTGGTATCGTTAATCAGATATGTATAGAGGATCACCTGACATGATGCATGCAGGTGATTTTTTCTGTACAGTAAATTTTTACATATTCCCTTGCATAATTTCCCTTCTGATTGCAGAACCTTTAAATCAAAAGGAGGGAAAATTATGCAGGATCGCAGACAGGCATGCGCGGTACTTGGCCTTACCGAGGACGCAATTGAGAAGGAAATTGAGGACCGATATTTTTTTCTGATGAAGAGGTACAAATACCTGGATGCAGATGAGCAGCCATCCCCTGGGGAGCCTATTTTTGCTAAAATAAATGAAGCGTACCGCTTTTTAATCGGGTACGCGCCGCTGCAGCCGGTTGTTTTTCGTGAGCTGGGTTGGAAAGACAAGGTTCAGCATGTTCGGGACAATTATATGATGGAGATTACGTATTCAGTTGTACTCGTGCTGTTCATATTTGCTGTAGGTGTAGGGGTTACCGAGTTATATTGGGCCTTCAAGGCAGGAACGAACAATATCGGCGTGTATTCCCCGACAGATTTGCCGATGTCCGAGCACGCAGGAAAGAAATAAATACAAATTAATCACATAAATAGTTAATAAGCCGCATCAAAGATGAGCGGCTTTTTCTTGTAGAAGCATTTACAAATTTATGGAAATGGATGCGGATATGGATTAAGCTGCTCCAATGTAAGAGGCTGCTTCAAATACCCAAGTTCTGCTGGTATACGCAGTACTCTCTCTAGTCCTGATAAGCGGGTAAGGTTATGTCCGAATGTCATCGGCAGCATGCCCGGAATGATCACTTTCACACCATGCAAATCGTTGCGTAATGTTTCGGGTGTTGTCTGATTGACGACAATAACATCCAGCTTCAATCTTTTGAACACCATAAGAATGTCCTTTAAATCCTCTGTCAAATCTGTGTGTGGGATCGTTACCTGCTTAAACGCTTCAGCGAACGTTTGTAAGGGCTGAGGGTTATCGAGTAAAAATCTCAGGCGCGATTCCGCCTGCGGCAGGCTGTATAATAAGGAGTGGTCCTCCATTTGGCGAACCTGGGAGGAATCTTCGAGCATATGCAGGTAGGTTTCGCGGTCGGCTTCAAGCTTCGTGCTAAGCGACCCGATCATGCCAGCGAGTTCATGAATAGCGCTTATCGCGGCTCTTATCGGATCCAGATGAGCGCCAGCTGCACATACGAGATTCGCTCCTGTTGGCCTGGTGTTCTTCGCTAATGCCCACACAGACGGAATTCCGTTCTCCATCGTAATGTTGAACAACTGAACCTCGTACCCTGCAACCGCCTGCAAACGGTCGACCATTAAGCGCAATTCCTTGCTATCAGTGGAATAGGGATCAAGACGTGGTACCGGAAGCTGTGCATACCAGGTCATCAGGAACGAATCGCGCTCCACAACCTCCAGAATACCATACAAAATAGCCTCCTCCAT
Organism: Paenibacillus sp. FSL H7-0331; assembly: GCF_001956045.1. The sequence goes on from NZ_MRTH01000005.1 coordinate 135,447, forward strand.
ACTGCTGCCAAGCGCACATCCGTTGGAGGCTTCATTCACATAGCCTTCACCATAAGTCACACTATAATACGCCAGCAGCTCTGGAACGAGAATCGAACGTTCCTGCATAAACGAATAGCCCCAGACCCAATCGATGGGATGGTTCGGATGAAACGGTTGGAATGGAAAATCCTCCTGCGTATACTGCTCATCTGTATACACACCTACATCAACCGGATTGAGCGCTTGCTCTGCGAGATTGTGATAGGTGTCACGAATTACGGTTCGTTTACCGCGCGGTGCCTGACTGCAATATCGCTCCAACCCTTCCAATATCGCGGTCAGCGTGCTGGTCACATAGGAATGAGTGCGGCCTGCTGTCACCTCGTCTCCTGCAAACAAGAGAAGGTTGGCATGGACAGCGGCAAAGGGTGAAGCAAGATCTGGCTGATATACATTAAAAAGTCCGGTTCGGGAATCGAAATAATCTTTGATCAATACATCGTTCAGTTCGTTAACCGAACGACAGCGAAAGCTATCGGGACTGCTCTTAGGACTTGGCTGGAGCTTAATCTGGGCTATCGTAGCAGTATCATCGGGTAATTGACCGCACACGGGACATAGGGGGTCGGGTAAAAAAGAGTGTAGGGAGCTTTTCAAAGTTATCAAGTTAACGAGATAGATTCGCCCTTCCGTGAGAGCCAGCTTACCCTGCAGCACTCTCAGTACTTCTGCTTCAATTAGGCAGGATATGTGCAACAAGCCACCAAGCGAGATGCTGGATTTATCGGGGCCGTCCCCGTAAATTAATTTTTTCAGCTGCTGCTCGGACATTTCCAAATTGCGTCCTGCCATCTGATAACGCGTGTCCGCACATAACGAGCATCCCGGTGAGCCGGGTCGTACTAAGGGTCCGATCACGCCTTCATCACCAAGAACACAGACATTGATCCAGGGGATGCCTGTCGGCTGCAACAATTGTTCAATTTCGTTAATCAAGAAGGAACTGGCTTCATTCTGCAGAACAACAACCAATTGTGCCGCTTCCGGTACCCTCTCCTTGAAATCATTCAGGAGGACGATTGAATAGGAATGAGACATTCTCCGGTACACGCGGTCCGCAAGCCTTCCCTCTCCGACAATCGCGATGACAGATTTCATCGGGAATCCTCCTCTCTCACCAGAACGCCCCAAACCCCTACAAGCCCTTCTTTCAAAAAAGGCTCATTGGCCATATCCATTACATGGAGTCGCTTGCTATTGCGCGTCAGAATTTGCAAGGCAGCAGCCAAGATTTCAGATGATGTTCTCTCTTGTGTGGAAGGAATGATCAGGTGGGAAGGTTCTTTTGTTTCCAGTATCACAGAGGCTGCTACGATTCCTGACGGCGGGAGTATCAGTTGTGTGTTTGTTGCGAACAGCAGAGCTTGATGCAGCACGCTTCTTAAGGCCGATGTCGTATTCAAGCCTACATGACCATACCAAAGGCCGTTTATACCGACCCATACAACAGGAAAGCCGTACAATTCCATACCGAGACCGATCGTCGGCGCTCCCTGTATAAGGGTCAATGCCTGCAAATAGTATTTACAGCGTTCGTCTTCGACGTTATCTGGCAGCACTTGACGGATAAGAGGTTTCCGGTTGATCAACGATTTGGTCAATGTGTCAGTTAAGCAAATCAGCAGCCCGCGGCACACTCCTTCTGCGACCGTTTCACCCGCTCCGATACCAACAAACGGCTGAATTGCAGCCCCATTTTCATGAGCATACGGGTATGGAGGCAGTTCTGGAGTGAGTAAAGTAGACAATTGCTTTACATATGCTTCAATCCCGGCTAGTCCTGCATCCCGTCGTGCCTCTTCATGAGTCAGACCTGAGCGAATTACATCGGGTAGCAGCTTGGCAGGTCCTTCCGAGAGAGGATCAGCAACCTGAACACGGCACTGTGCCAACGGCAGCTGCCCCAAATCCCCTTCTTCCCAAGTATGGAAAATTCCTGCTGCGGATGAGGTTAGTCTGCTGAAATAGGAAAACCATCCATAGGGCTCTCTTTCCTCCTCAGTCAGCACATCGGGAATTTCGAATTCTTGTATATAGGCTGTACGATCAGGGGCTGTAAGGACTCCAGTAACGAGCGGATGGGGTACAAATGAATGCCAATCGCCTTCCAGCGTATTTAGATTAAGTAAAAAGAAAGCCTGCTGCGATGAAAATTCAGTCGCTCCCGACAACGCTTTTAGCCACTCAAACACCATGACGTTCGCCAGCATGGTTCCTGCCGTGGACGAGAAGTCAGACGAGAGGTGGGTGCTGCCAAGAGCAGCTTGGTGGAGCCGACGCCACGCAGACTCCCAGCAGCCCTCCATGTCCGGATGGACGAGCGGCCCAACCAGTCCTACTTGCTGTATACAGAATGCCGGCAGCAGCAGTTTCTGATGTACTTGGCAAACCGCATTCAAGTTCCGAAGTTCTTCGATATGAGTTTCCTGCGAGACGTACAAAATCGAATGAAAGGGTGCGACTGTCTCGTGCCATTCAGTTCTCCCGCTGCTATCCAGACAAAGTTCTTCTATGACTGCCATAGGATCTGTTAAACGAGCATGCTCGACCAATTCCTTCAGCTGTTCACGATCAGTAGGTACGGATTCAGTAATTAGTATGTGGAAACGGAGCCATCCTGATTCAAGCAATGCGTCAGCCAAAGATACCAAAAAAGGACCGCAGCCTATCGCCAACACCTTGGTATGAAGATATGGTTTTAAGGGGACGGACGATTCAGAATTTTTCATATCATCCTCCTGAAGGGTCAGGTTAAAATCTACATCCATACTTACATCTTTTATCGTATGTATGATCGTTTGTCCTTCATGCTAAATTTCGCACGTATGAAAAGGACAGACGAATGATAGCATTCGACCTGCCCTTTTATTGAGGATTCCTTGATCCATAATGATGAATGAAACATCGCCAATTTCTTCGGAACTCATCCAACTGTACAGCGGATATCCAATAGATTGGAAAACTTTGATCAGTGTACTTCGGGTTTTCCCATGTTAAGATGAAACTCTCTTAAAAAGACAGCGAGTTTCCAAGCTGCTCATCTTGTTTTTTTAAGAGACAAAATTCAGGCCGAAGCTTCTAATAGAGGCATGGGGGAACCTATTATTTGGGGTGAAGCCATATTCATGGCAGGGTCCTTACTCTTTGATCCGAACCCGTCAGCTAACCTCATAGGCCGCAAAAAGAGAGGATGTTCGAAATGGTTTTGAAGAAATCTGTATTAACTGGTTTACTCGCTCTGGGTACGATGGTTGGAGCCACGGCTGTTTCAGCTGCTCCATGCACGGTAACTACAGGTAACGATACGATGTCGGTGGTCGCCAAGCAGCAAGGAATTAATTTAAGTGATCTGCTTAAAGCCAATCCACAGATTACCAATGGCAATAACATTTGGCCTGGTATGGTATTGAATCTTCCTGGCATAGGCACAGGTCAAGGATTAGGCCAAGGAATGGGCTTCGGTTCAGGAACTGGCGCAGGTACAAACGTAGATACAGACACAAATGTAGATACTGGAGCAAACGCAGACACAGGTACTAATGTAGATACAGACACAAATGTAGATACAGATACTGGTGCAGGTACAAATACAGGAACTGGAACAGGTGTGGAAACAGGTTCAGGTACAGACTCTGCGGTTCAGCAAGGGACAACTGAATCAACCTTTGCCAGTCAAGTAGTTAACCTGGTGAATCAGGAGCGCGCGAAGGCAGGGCTGAATCCGCTGACTAGCGATAATGCATTATCAGCTATGGCACTGGATAAAGCGAAGGATATGTACAATAATCATTATTTTGATCATAATTCTCCGACCTACGGTTCTCCATTTGATATGATGAACCAGTATGGGATCAAGTATACGTATGCCGGTGAAAACATTGCTATGGGTCAAAAGACTCCGCAGGAAGTCATGACTTCTTGGATGAACAGTGAAGGACATCGACAAAATATTATGAATCCTAATTATACAAAAATTGGTGTGTCTTATTATAATGGCGAGTGGGTTCAGGAATTTATTGCGAATTAAGCATGTAACCCCTTTTGCCTAAGCGAAGGGAGATAACAACGGATGAAGCGAGTGAAAGCATTTGTTGTGGGGATCGCGCTGCTTCTTATGAGTCTGGGTACTGTGCATACGGACCAGGCTCAAGCGGCGGCTCTACTAACAAAGGGAATATCAAACGGAGATGTATGGGATCTGCAATTCCGTTTAAGAACAATAGGTTATGATCAACATGTACTGGATGGACAATTTGGTTCACAAACCTTAGCAACCGTTCGCCAGTTTCAAAAAGATTATGGATTAACTTCTGACGGAGTTGTCGGCGATCAAACGTGGAAATCGCTAAAAAACTATTCGTTAAATCAGGCCGAGTTGGATATTATGGCCAAAGTTATTTATAGCGAGGCTCGTGGTGAACCTTACGAGGGTCAGGTTGCTGTCGGAGCCGTGATCATGAACCGGATACAATCCGGTCAGTTCCCCAATAATATTCATGATGTTGTATTTCAACCGGGGGCATTCACGGCTGTCGATGACGGACAATATACGCTGACCCCTGATGCAACCGCATATTTGGCGGCGCAGGATGCTTTGCGTGGCTGGGATCCTACGAATCAGTCACTTTATTATTTCAATCCGATAACCGCTACGAGCAAGTGGATCTGGTCTCGACCCCAGACCGTAACCATCGGAAATCATATTTTTGCCAAATAAGAGTGTGAAAGACAGTAATCGATAAAGGGAGCGTGCTCCCTTTTCGGTCACTGTCTTTTTATTGTCTAACTCATATTAGAATGTTCTCAAAATAATAACAAGCAGAATGTACAGAACCAGAATAACACCTGTGGTAGTTCCCAAACCGTAACCTCCACAACTGCCACAAGAAGCGCCAACTCCACCTACATATCCCATAGTTCCAACCCCCTTCCATTTCACCTAATGTATGTTATGAAGGCAAAAGGCTAATGGATTGGACTCATGAAAAATGTGCGTTTGTACGGGAGGAACAAGTCGTTCCAAGATAGATAAATTGACGTATGATATGATGTGGGAGAAGCCGCCAACTGCTCCCATGCTAACCCATAGATCACCCCAAAAAAAGACGGATTCCTTCGGGAGTCCGTCTTTTCGTTATGATTCTCTTCATTAAAACGGCATTGTAACCTGCCTGCCGGTTAGAGCTATTAAGTTGTTTGCAGAACAAACTTCTCCACGACATGCTTAACTCCATCCTCATTGTTCGACAAGGTCACATAATCGGCAATTTCTTTAAGCGATTCCACGGCATTACCCATCGCCACACCAAAACCAGCGGCTTCCAGCATTTCATGATCGTTCCAGCTGTCGCCAATCGCCATAACTTCTGACATCTCATAACCAAACCGTTCAGCCAAAAAGCGGATCGCATGCCCCTTTGTACCTTCACGATTCACGATTTCAAGGAAGTGAGGCTTTGATTTCGTAATATGTACGAGATGACCGATTTCATTGCGAAGCTCTACCGCTACTTCATCCAATCGTCCGGGATCATCGATAATTAACAGCTTGGTTGATGGCTTATCCGCCAGCTCGTGGAACTCAGGATAGACCGTATAAGGGATCTTCGATAGTGCAGCATAATCTCTGCTTTTATCATTATCTGCTTGTACATACAAAATATCCTCTAAATATGTTTGCAGATGAAGCCCATTGCGCTCGCAATATGCAAAAATATGATGTGCCGCGTCAGTGGGAACTGTACGTTCATAAATCGTTGCGCCATCCTCGGAATTTTTCACCAACGAGCCTTGGTAGGTGATGAGCGGAACATTCAAGCCCAGCTGGGCAGCCATTTGTTTGGCGGATGCATACATCCGGCCGGTTGCCAATGTCACGGTAACGCCCTGCGCCAAAGCTTTTTCCAAAGCCCCCTTGGTTCCTTCGGTTATTTCCTTGCGGTCGTTGATCAGCGTATCGTCGATATCGATTGCCAGCATTTTGTACATCGTGGATCCACTCCTTTGTCTGTCTACGGCTCTTATTATACATGAGAAACAGGAACATCGCACTGGTTTGACAGTTGATTATGAATGACACACTACGGGTATCGGGAAACCAGACGATGCGGTAGGAAGCATGAACCAACGCTCATTCTTTCTATGAAATAAATAGACATTGGTCAATAAAAACGGCCAATTTGGGTACTATAAAAGTGTTTAAAAATTTAATATTAAGAAATTGTAAACGTTTTATTGACAAAATTGACTACTACCGTGTATGATAAAAACAAGTTAATAGTTGTGTAGGAGAATAGGAGATACACATAAACTGCTTGTTTTATAACAAAGCATTTTATGTGTTTTTTTATTCTCTAAATGTGTACCCGCGTTACCCAGAAAAGCTGAGTGACCGTGTCAGCGAACATCTGAGTATCGGGGCTCAAGGAAGGGAGCTTCAACTCGGCAGAGGGTACCATCTGTGAGTGAGATGGGAACGATCCCACAACTGATAAACGTAACTTTTCTAAGAAAGGGGTATGCAAATTGTCATCCAATGAAAGCGTTTTAATTAAGGCGGATAGTGCATTACTTAGAAAGAAAAAGTTAGGAGAAAACCTGTTAGCCTATTTGTTTTTGGCCCCTTCCCTGATTCTGTTTATAACCTTTTTATTTTACCCTATGCTGAAATCTGTATACCTTAGTATGACCATTACAGATCCTCGTGGAAGGGTCGTTGAGTTCGTCGGACTGGATAATTTCGCGGATTTGTTAACCTCAGGTCAATTTTATTCGAATTTGAAAGTAAGTTTACTGTTCATTTTGTTAACAGTACCTACTTCAATCATTTGGTCCCTTTTTTTGGCAGCGATCACGCATAACAAATTGCGTGGGATGAAGGTATTCCAGTTTATTTTTTCACTGCCTATTGTTATTTCTGTAGGTACCGGTTCAATTATCTGGTTTTTGTTGTTCCACCCAACTGCTGGTATGCTCAATTACTTTTTAAGCTTTATTCATATCGGTCCCATTCCGTGGTTAACCGACCCTTCCTGGGCACTGGTATCGATTTCCCTCATGACGATATGGATGAACATGGGCTTCTTGTTTATCGTATTATCCAGCGGGCTTCAAGGTGTTCCTGAGGAAATATATGAGAGTGCCAAAATTGACGGCTCCGGACCTGTACGGACATTTCTCCAAATTGTTTTGCCATTACTGACGCCTACGATCTTTTTTGCCCTAATTGTATCAGTAATTGGTGCTTTCCAGACATTTGGGCAAATTCACATTTTAACTAAAGGCGGCCCTATGAATTCAACCAATGTTGTGGTGTATTCGATTTATCAGGACGCGTTCGTTAATTTCCGTTTTGGGATAGGGAGCGCACAGGCTTTGATTTTGTTCCTGATCATACTGGCCTTGACCTTGTTCCAGTTTAAAGTTTTGGAGAAGAAGGTGCATTATCAATGATTGCAAAGAGAATCACACCGGTTATTCAGTACCTGCTGCTGCTTTTGATGGCTCTCGCGGTTTTGTATCCGCTGTTATTTAGCGTATTATCGTCCTTCATGACGGAGAAGGAAGTTTCCAACTTCCCGCCGCCCTTATTCCCATCCCAATTGTATTTAGGGAATTTCAAGCAGGCAATCGAAAGCTTTCCCATTATCCGTTTCATTTTGAACAGCTTTATCGTGTCATCGGCAATCATGGTGAGCCAGGTCATTACATCAAGCTTAGCCGCCTATGCCTTTTCCTTCATGAAGTTCAAAGGGAAAAACGCGTTGTTTGCGATCTTTCTCGCTACTATGATGATTCCTTGGGAAGTCACGATTATTCCGAATTACCTGACGATTAAAAGCTGGGGTTGGATGGACAGCTATCAAGGTTTGATTGTGCCTTTTATGGCGGGAGCATTCGGTGTATTTCTACTTCGCCAATTTTTTCTGCAGCTGCCAAACGAGCTGTTCGATGCATCAAAAATCGACGGGTGCGGACACATTAGAAACTTTTTCTCGATTGTTCTTCCGCTTTCGAGACCGGCTCTTTCAACCCTTGGGGTTTATGTTTTTCTGACGCATTGGAACCACTACTTATGGCCACTGCTAATTACGAATCGACCTTCCATGAGAACGGTGCAAATCGGTGTCGGTATGCTCCAGCATGCTGAGGTTATGTCGTGGAACCTTATCTTGGCAGGTGTTACCTTGGTGCTTTTACCTTCTTTTCTTTTACTGGGTATGGGCGTTAAGCAGCTGGTAGGCGGAATTACCGCAGGAGCCGTAAAAGGATGATCCAGACTTTAATGATCCGGCTGTTACCATCAGGCCTATCATATATGTAATCATTTTGATTGAGGAGAGGGAAAAACGATGAGAAAAAAAGGGTTTACGGGCTTACTAATGGCTTCCATTATGATTTTTCTAGCTGGATGTAACGTAAATATGGGTGAAGGCGACGGTGCTAAAAAAGCAACAGAAGCACCCAAGGCAGGCGAAAGCAAGGCCAGTAGTGCTCCGAAAAAAGTCGTATTCTGGCATGCTATGGGCGGATCGAATACGAAGGTTGTTGAGCAGTTGGTGACCGATTACAACTCATCCCAGAATAAAGTCCAGGTAGAGGCTGTGTATCAGGGCAGCTACGACGACCTGCTCAGTAAGCTGAAAGCTTCGATGGGCACGAATGAGGGCCCTTCCGTTGTCCAGATGTATGAAATCGGAAGCCGCTTTATGATCGATTCCAAGGCGATTACGCCGATGCAAAATTTCATTGATGCCGATAAATGGGACATTTCGCAGCTGGAGCCGAATATTGCTGGTTACTACACGTTGGGTGGCAAGCTGTATTCGATGCCTTTCAATACGTCTAATCCTATCCTGTACTACAATAAAGATTTGTTCAAAGCAGCTGGTCTTGATCCCGCCAAACCTCCAAAGACATACGAGGAGTTGAAAACAGCGGCCGATGCTATTACGAAATCCGGTAAAGCTACCGGTGCCAACTTTGCGATTTATGGCTGGTTTATCGAGCAGTTCTTCGCTAACCAGGGAGCCGAATATGTAAACAACGGGAATGGCAGAACTTCGCCGGCTACAGAATCGCTGGTGAACTCGGATGCAGGGGTGAAGACATTGACCTGGTGGAAGGACCTTGTCGATACGAAAGCCGCCAACAACCTGGGACGTAAAACAGATGATTCCAAAAAAGCATTTTCGGCTGGGCAAGTGGGTATGATTCTGGAATCCACAGCAGCACTTAAAGGGCTTGTAGACAGTGCGGCCGGTAAATTCGAGGTCGGAACCGGATACCTGCCTAAACCTGCGGATGCCAAAGAAGGCGGCGTCGTTGTCGGTGGAGCGAGCTTATGGATGATGAATAATAGACCGGATGATGAGCAAAAGGCGACCTGGGATTTCATTAAATTCCTGACATCACCTAAAGAGCAAGCCTACTGGCATATCAACACCGGGTACTTCCCAATCACTAAAAAGGCTTATGATGACGATACGGTTAAAGAAAACCTGAAAAAGTTCCCGCAATTCCAGACCGCTATTGATCAGCTGCACCAAACCAAGCTGAACACGGCTACACAAGGCGCAGTCATCGGTGTATTCCCTGAAGCCAGACAAATCGTCGAAGGTGCGATCGAAGAGGTGCTGAACAACAAGAAGTCACCTAAGGAAGCTTTGGATGGAGCCTCCAAAGAGATCAGTTCGAAAATTCAACAATACAACAAAACGGTAAAATAAAACGAAAGGGGGCTGCGGCCCCTACCAGAAAGGGTAAAGTATGTCGAACAATAAACCTATGATTATTGCACATAGAGGAGCAAAAGGGATGGCCCCGGAGAATACTCTGGGTGCCTTCCAGCTTGGTTTGGATCAAGGATGTGAAGGAATCGAACTGGATATTCATTTGACCGCTGATGGTGAAATCGTAGTATGCCACGACCTGACCTTAGATAGGACGACCAACGGCAAAGGCCGTATTATGGAGAAGAAGCTGTCAGAAATCAAAACCTTGGACGCGGGCTCCTGGTTTGGAGACGAATATAAGGGAGAGACCATTCCGACCTTGAATGAGGTTATGGACCTTGTGCCCGATTGGATCATGATCAATGTGGAAATTAAGTATGCATACGAAGGTCAAATCGAGCATAAACTGTTAGACTTACTGAAGCAAAGAAGTCGCCTGAATAACGTTGTTATTTCATCCTTCGACCATAAGTGTGTGAGGCGGATTAAGCTGTTGGAGCCCAAAGCCAAAATCGGATTGCTGTATCAATCCAATTTATTGGACCCGACTGCTTACGCACGCAGCTTTGATGTGGATGTATATTCGCTCCACCCTTATTATCAACTGTTGGATGCAGAGGATGTACAGAAAGCCACAGAGAGTGGACTTTATGTATATCCTTATACAGCGAACGCAGAAAGTGATCTGCTAAGATTGACTCAAATCGGGGTTTCCGGGATTATTACAGACTATCCTGGCCGATTGGGTGCGCTATACCAAGGCAGGGAATCGCAATAACCTAATAATCTGTGACAGGCCCCCAAAAACGTTGCCCTTATTATGTAGACAATGTTAAAATCACTCTTAATTACGAAAAAGCCTGATCCAAATATTAACTGGACACAGGCTTTTTTAGCTATGTGGCGTTAACCATTTCACCAAGAGAGGAGACTGGATTTGATGAGTGTTTGGGAAATAAGTCATTGGGAACTAGTCGTTCGAATGATATTGGCAGTAGTCCTGGGTGGTTTAATCGGTATTGAAAGAGAATGGAGTAATCATGCAGCGGGCTTTCGCACGCATATCTTGGTTTGTCTGGGGTCCGCTACCATCATGCTTTTATCCAGCTACGGTTTTTCTCAGTTTGCCAATGAATACAATGTGAGAATGGATCCCGCTCGTTTGGCGGCACAAGTCATTAGCGGTATTGGTTTTCTGGGTGCCGGGGCGATCCTTCGTAATGGAAATATGATCAAAGGACTGACAACAGCCGCATCGGTGTGGGTTGTTGCTGCAATCGGTTTGAGTGTGGGCGCCGGTTTTTATATGGGTGCCTTGCTGTGTACGTTTCTTGTATTGATCAGCTTGTTTTTGCTGAATAAATGGGAAAAACATTTGCTTCGCAATCGAAGATACCACGAGGTGGGTATTCATATCATCGACAATCCAGGCTCGCTCGGCAAGATTGCGACGATCTTGGGGGATTACGATCTTGCCATCGTTAATTTGAAAATGATACCGAACGAAAGTACGCCGGACGATCCATTAGCAGTGCCCTCCATGCAAATCCTGTTCAGCTTGAAAATTCAAAAGCAGGAGAATCTGGTTATTGCTCTGGAGCATATCGCGAAGCTGGACGTCGTTCTTTCGTTAGAGTCTCAACATATAACTTCTATTAAAAGCACTGGGTCCAAAATGAGTGTTTTTTCCGAATAAGCTTAAGACTGGACATTGTCCAGAACCATTCATGCACTCTTCCAAGGATGAAGTCACATCTTTAGGAGGAGTGCATTTTTATGTACAATCGTATTCAATTTATGTGATAGAATGCTATCTAATGGAGCATTTCTATAAAAAATCGCAAGTGACATGAGAAGTTTTTTTACTGTTCCGCATAACCGACCTTTATAACCGTGCTACTAACTGAACGGAATTATGTCTATCACAGAAACAAGTCTATTGTTGAACTAATATCCTGTCGCTATAATTAACCTATAATAAGGTTGTTTTAAAAAATGAGGTGAACCTATTAGGAATCATTGGTTTTCACGGATATTGATTTCTTATGTACCGGTTTTTTTGATTGTTGTTACTTTGCTCATTTTATTTCTTTTTCTGGGTGTGAGTGAGGTTTTAAAGAAGGAAGCCGAGGAAGCTAATCGAATTTATTCCACACAAGTAATGAAGCTTATTGACCAATCACTTTCGGCTATTGATCAAAGTATTATCAATGAAATTATAGCAGACCACAGCAGTATTCGTGATTTTTTTACACCACAGCAAGGAATTAACCCGTTATTCCAAACCTATGAAGCTTCACTTGAATTGAAAAATCTAGTCTTAAAGCATGCCATTATCGATTCGATTTATCTTTACCGTTACTCGGATCAAGCCATTTTAAGCAAGAACCGTTTTATTCCGCTCAGCGAATTTGGGGATAAGGAATTTCTACAAGCCCAACTGACCGGAGATGTGTCGCTTCAATCATGGAGCGGAAGTAGACAATATGTGGAGTTCTCCTCGCAGACGGAGCCGATATCTGTAATAACCCTTGTTCGTAGCGTGATTTTATTTTCCGGGGAAGAAGGCAAGATTGTCACCAATGTCAAAATAACGGATGTACAGAAGATACTCCAGGATTTATTTGATTCGGGGATCAGCTACGCGGAGCTTGTGGATGGTGAGGGCAATGTAATTCTGTCAAGAAATGGTTCCGAGTTAGAGCGAGCCATGCAGAAGCCAACAGAAATGTATTTATCCGATATTCACTCGCCGATAACCAATTGGCATCTCCGCAGCGGTGTCGAGGCGGGTAAAGTGTATTATTTTATTTCTAATTTTTCTTATATATGGCTTACTATGGGTCTGAGTATAGTTGTATTTGGAGTCATCTGGATTGTTTATATCACCCGTCGCAATTATCGTCCGGTCGAGCTTATGATTAATCAAATTCAGTCGCTCTCCTTCAAGATTAGCCAGAAATTGGCTACGCATACAGGAGGAAATCAGCTCAGTTTTATTGAGAATGCGGTAGAGAATTTAATAGAGGAATCGAATAAATTTCAACAAAGACATGAAGAGAATATCGTATTCCGCAAGAAAGTATTTTTTCAAGAGGCTTTGGAAGGTTCGCGAGAGATCACACCTGAGCGATGGACGGACGAAATGATCAAGTTTGATCGTCCTGTGAAGTATAGCGGTTTTGAAGTCGTATTATATGAAATGGATAAATTTACTGATTTTAAGATGAGCTACAACCAGAAGGATCAATACTTATTAAAATTTATTCTGTGCAGTGTGATTGCGGAAGTGGCACAAAATAACGGTGTGATCGTTTGGCATGAATGGATGGAGCATCATATCGTAGGGGTGCTTTATCAGTATCAGGATGAGCAGGGGGAGAATTCCGAGCGGCTTGCAAGTATGCTGGAGGAAGTACGTGAATGGGTGCAGAGCAACCTGACGTTTACCGTTACGATTGGTGTAGGCAGTTTAATCAAGGAAGCCGCATTGATTTATCGTTCATACGACGACGCAAAGCAAGCGCTTGGCTATAAATCTGGTTTGGGCAGCAATCGAATCATTGCTTACAACGATATCGAAATGTCTCCGAAAGGGGATATGTTCCGCCATCTCCAGCCTGTACGGACGCTGTCACAGCAATTTCGCTTGGGCAATCCATCGTGGGGGGAGGAGCTTGAGGCATTCTTTGATGAATTGGAGAGAACACTGCTATCCAGAGAAGATGTAGAGAGTATACTAAATTATCTGATTTATCAAATGAATCGGGAGCTCATGGAGCTTTCGGAGGACTATGGTGAAATATGGCGAAATAAAGGACTGCTGCCTATCAATGAGTTATTGCAGCGGTTTGATACTTTACGGGAATTCCGTGGTAAGGCGAGTCTGATTCTGACTGAAACATCAGAACATCTGGAGCGTATACGTGAAGGCAGGAACAATAGGAGCCTGCTTGCCGAGGTAAGGAGCTATATTGAAGCCAACTACTTTGATCCGGATCTTTCCTTAAATCACTTAAGCGATAAATTCCAAATCAATTCGAAATATGTAAGTCAACTATTTAAAGAAGAATTCGGGGAAAACTTTGTTGATTATTTGGCCTTCGTAAGGATGGAGCATGCCAAACAACTGCTGAGTGATACTACCATGTCTGTACAGGATATTGCCGGAAAGGTCGGTTATCAGCATAGTGTCTCTTTTAACAGGGTATTCAAGAGACTTACCGGGAAAACGCCAGTTGTATTCCGCAGTGAATCAGTAAAGTGAGATTCTTTCACTGTTATGTTCATAAAGCCTTTGCGTATGAATCTTTCATATGTTTGAGGCTTTTTTTGTGGTCAAAATTGTATACCCAACCAGATAAACGAATTGTTTCGACAACTGGACGGAATTATGACTGTTACTGAATCGTGTCTATTATTGAGCAAGCATCCTCACGCGGCAATTATAATGAAGGCAAATCGCATATCCCAGCTTATACAGAAAATTGTTTAACAACAGATTCTTGTCTATTGCAGGCGTAATATGAATATCCCTACACTTAGGTTTATAACAGACACCATAGATGAATGGAGGGTAAGCATCAAATGGTAACCATCAATAAAAAGCGATTGAAGAAAGGAGGGTAGCATCAAATGGTAACCATCAATAAAAAGCGATTGAAGGAAAATTTCCCACTGTTTATCATGTTTACCCCTGTGTTATTGTTTTTTGTTATTTTCAAATATATACCTATGCTAGGACTGATTATTGCTTTCAAGGATTACAACCTGTATCAAGGTTTTCTCGACAGCCCATGGGTAGGACTTAAGCACTTTCATTATATTTTCTCGAATCCCGAAACGGTTCGAATTGTGAAGAATACCTTTGTGTTAAGTTTAACGGGCATTTTATTTGGCTTTCCATTGCCAGTTATTTTGGCTATTCTCTTAAACGAAGTACGCAGGATGTGGTTCAAACGATCGATCCAAACATTGATTTATTTACCTCATTTTTTTTCATGGGTCATTATCAGCGGGTTTGTTTTCACGATATTTAATCAGGAAACAGGCATTGTTAATCATGTAATTGAACGGTTAACCGGAGAGACCTATGCGTTTCTTTATCACAATTTCTCCTGGTGGTCGATATTTATCGGATCGGCGTTATGGAAAGAAACCGGGTTTTCAGCGATCATCTATCTGGCAGCAATAACAAGCATCGATACCAGCTTATATGAAGCGGCCAACCTGGACGGTGCTAATAAATGGAAGCAAATTTGGCATATTACGATTCCTGGACTGGCTTCGACCATGATTCTTATTCTGATTATTTCCTTGGGGCGTGTAATGGAGGTTGGATTTGATCAAGTGTATGTATTGCGAACGCCTGTCGCGACTCTATCGGACGTCATTAGCACTTACATATATCGGATTGGTGTACAGAATTCACAATTCAGTCTGACAACTGCACTGGGCTTATTTGAATCATGTATCGGATTAATTCTGGTGCTGACTGCCAATCAAATCGCGAAACGTTATAACCAGAGCTTATGGTAGGAGGGACTTCAGAGTGAAAACCAGCAAGGGAGAACACGTTTTTTTCACCGTTAATTACGTTTTTTTGGCTTTATTCGGGATTAGTGCATTGGTGCCCTTAATCAATATTTTGGCAGTCTCATTGAGTGATAGTTCTGCCATTATCTCGGGAAAGGTGTCGATTTGGCCGATCGGTTGGAACATCGAAGCCTATAGGCAGCTTATCGAAGGAACAAGAATTATTCACGCTTTGAAAAATAGTATCATCATAACAGTGGTTGGTGTTGCCCTGAGTATGTTATTTACAATATTGGCTGCTTATCCATTGTCTAGAAATACATTCTATGGCAGACGTTTCTTTACATTGGTGATTGTGTTCACGATGTTGTTCGGCGGTGGATTGATCCCAAGCTTTATGGTCATCAAAGAATTGGGGTTGATTAACTCTTACGCTGCGATCTGGCTGCCGTCCTTGGTTAGCGCATTCAATATGATGATTATGCGAACATTCTTCCTCAATATTCCCTCTGAACTAGAAGATGCCGCACGAATGGACGGATGCGGAGAATACAGAATGCTGCTGCAGATTTTTCTCCCGCTCTCCTTACCAGTCCTTGCCACGTTGACTTTGTTCTATTCTGTAGGGTATTGGAACCAGTTTCTAACAGTGCTCCTGTACATCAATGATGCTAAGAAATACAACCTTACTGTACTTGTGCAGAATATGGTGGCAAGTCAGCAGCTGCTTCAGCAAATCAATACATTTCAAGCGGAAGACTCGGTTTCTATGACACCAGAAGCGATCAAAGCAGGAGCAGTTGTGATTTTGCTGCTACCCCTAATGATCGTGTATCCATTCTTGCAGAAATATTTTGTAAAAGGTGCCTTAGTTGGAGCAGTTAAGGGATAGAGGCTGTTATGGATTGCTAGGGTGATGTCAATCGATTAGAGTGTATGGAATGGAGTAGGAATAGGCAAGGGTATCAATGCTCGGAGAAATGAACGAAACATAATCAGGAGGGTTAAATATGAATGGGATAAAAGCCGAATATAGTACAAAAATAAGGATCGTTTTGGCATTGGCATTGGTTTTTGTAATTATGAACGGTTGCTCCAACAGTAAGGATAACACAGCAAGTGATACAGCTTCTCCAGACGCGAGCGCATCCGGACAGTCGACTGAACCGGCGACAAAGAAGCCGAAATCGAAAATATCGGTTTCCGTCTATGACCGGGGGACTGTACCAGCCGCCGAAGGCACCATAGACGACAACCGCTGGAGCAAATGGATCAATACTAACGGACCGGCAAATGTAGGGTTTGTCCCGATTCCACGCTGGGAATCGCTGCCGAAGCTGAATACTTTGTTTGCCTCGGGATCGGCTCCTGATTTAATCTTTGAATTTGATGCAAAAATTAAAAATCAGTTTCTTGCGCAAAAGCAGTTTATGCCAATAGATGATATGGTCAGCAAAAGTGTGGAATATAAAAAATTTCTTGAGCAAAATCCAGGCGTCAAGAAATTGGCTATGAATGAAGATGGCAAGATGTATTATTTTGGCCGTGTGGTTGGTCCTACGCTGAATGTGGGACTGGTGATTCGGGAGGATTGGTTGGAAAATCTGGGTTTGAGGTCTCCGACAACCCCTGAAGAGCTATTGGCTGTTTCTAAGGCGTTTACTGAACGGGATCCGGACGGCAACGGGAAGAAGGATACATTCGGTTACCATCTAAGCTTCATCGGCGGGGGAGTAATCGATCGTATGTACAATAGTGGTGAAATCCCAGACGGCATGCTCCTAAATAATGGAGAGCTCGTTCGGCAGTGGGATAATTCCAAAGCTGCTCTGCAATTGAAGAAGCAGCTGTTCGATGCAGGAACGGTAGATAAAGACTTCCTGACAGATAAAGGGGAAAAGGCGCTTCAGGATTTTGTCAACGGCAAGCTTGGTATTTACGGTATTAATAATATCAACGCAATCAGTGTGGGATACAAAAATTTCGAAACGTTACGTAAAAATAATCCAAATGCCAAAATTAAATTTATTCCATTTCCAACGACAGCATACGGTTCATACAGCTGGGGCTGGGAACCGATTCAGATGGTAGCGGCGGTAAATGCGAAAGCCAAGAATCCTCAGGCTGTTATGGACTATATGGACTTTCTTACCAAGGATTCGACGCAATTGTCTTTGACATATGGTGTCGAAAATGAACATTGGAAGATGGGAGAGGATGGTTGTCCGAAGCAGATTGATCCGGCCAAATCAAAAGCTGAGGTGGACTATAACGGAGATTTCCGAATTCAGGCCAACATAGGGATAGGTTTGATTGCCAAATGCGCGCAACTGGAAAAAGTATACGATGTGAAAATTCCGCTGCAGAAGGAATATCTGGATCTACTCCTTCAGCAAGCGAAGCCTGCTTATTTAAATCCAGAGCGTCCTTTCAACGGATTCACAGCTTCGGGTTATAATCCGGCCCTTCCACAAGATTTATCGGCTTTATCGGCTTCATTAACGCAATCGATCAACGATATTTTCAACAAAGCAATTGTAAGCGGTGCTTCTTATTCCGTGGATCAGGCGATAAACGATGCTAAAATAGCCTGGAGCAAAGGCAGCGGAGACAAAATCGAGGCATGGTACAAAGACTGGTACGCCAAGAATAAAGATAAAATTTACACAACAGCAGAAATATACAAGCAGTATGTAAAGTAGGCTTACACGACAGTTGATTAACCAAAATATAGCAGTATACAAGTCTACCACGTTTACAAACCTAGTTCAAACTCTTCTGAAAGAAGAGGATGCGCAAAAAATTCTTAGGCGAGTTGGGTTATGAAGATACGGCACGTAAATTCATAGCCCATCAGTTGCTCTTATTCTTTATGAACGCTGCTTTAGCGGATTTCAATAATGAAAGGGGAGATTTGTATGGGAAATAAGATCAGCTTGTCAGGGATTCTTGTGGCTCTATGTATCTTGTCTATTTGGATGGTAAATCAATGGGGAGCTTCTACCGCTCATGCAGAAATGGTAGCTTCGCCCAAAGCGGAGTACCTATTGGATGAGGATTTTTCTGTCATGACTACTGGATATGATCCCAATGATGTCGTGGCTAGTGGATGGGATACAAGAAAGGCGGGAGGGGCGATTTCCTACGGCTATAACAGCTGGTTTAAAATTAGCGATATCAGTAATGTACTTCCCGTATCCATGACTAAAAAAATTCGTCCGCAGCATTCTGGCAAGCTCACCTTGGAATACAGATTTAGAATGCCTGCTATTGTAAATGAAGTAAAGTGGCAGCTTCGTAGTGGAGAAGTGGAAGGGGTTAGCCTTGAGGTAAAGAATGGCAAGCTGAGTCTGGCAACTGGAGTGACCTGGTATGACCTCCAGACGCTTACCGCCGATGTGGAATATGGGGTTAAAGTAATTGCTGACCTCGAAGCCAACAACGTGCAGGTTTATGTCAACGGCCTGTTAAAGGCAACGGAAAAAGGCTTTACCCATAGTGTAGAGTCGATTGACAACTTTCTTGTGATTACAGGCGATGTGACTACGGGCGAAATGTATTTTTCACCGGTCAAGATTCATAAAGGCTATGTCATTAATGAAAGGTTCCTTTCTACCGTGGAAGGACCGCTGCCACAGGACTGGAGCACACAGCCTAATGGGGGTGCGATTGCCGTTGAAAAAATGAATAATTCAAAAGCTCCGGATGTGTTTAGCTTAAAAATGGATGCAGCCAACGCGAATGGAGCTATGCAAATAGGGCGATCTGTTCCTTCCCAAGAAGGACGCCTGGTTATTGAGTATAAGGTTTTGATGCCAACGCAATTGGATGGCTTCTCCATGGAACTAAAAGGTGGAGAATCAACAGCCTTCCAATGGCTGACACAAGACGGAAAATTCTCCTATAAAAACGCTGCTGGCCAATATATAAATTTTTATGATTATATACCCAACCTCTGGTACCATGTAAAGCTTAAAATGAATACGCTTACAAATAAAGCGGATCTTTATTTGAACGGCAAGCTGAAGGTAGAACAATTGGATGTACTGGCGAGCAGTGTTGATCTTGTCAGCTTTGCCATTGCCGCCTCCAATCACGGAAGTATGTCCTTGGATGATATTCTTTTGTACCAAGAGGCTGAGGAGCCTGCGGATTATGTAACTGCCCCTGTGCCGGTGGCCAAGGAAGGGGATGCCTTAGTTGGTGCCCAGGCCTGCTCCTTGTGGAGAGAAGGGCAGCATTTGGGATGGGAACGGATCCAGCCTTACCCAGAAAGAGTTCCGGTGCTTGGCTTTTATGACGAAGGAAACCCGGAGGTAGCGGACTGGGAAACGAAGTGGATGGTAGAGCATGGAGTCGACTTCCAGATGTATTGCTGGTACAGGCCAACGGGATCGGAAGGCAAGCCGATTAAGGACCCACGTCTGGGAGCGGCGCTTCATGATGGCTACTTTAATGGTAAATATAGTAACCAGACGGATTTTATGATCATGTGGGAGGCTGCTGCCTCCAAGGTAAGCGGAAGCGACGATTTCAGGAATAACCTGGTGCCCTACTGGATGGAATATTATTTCAAAGACCCGAGATATCTGGTCGTCGACAACAAGCCGGTTATTGGTATATATGGCTATACCCCTTTGAAAAATAGTCTGGGCGGCACGGCAGAGTCATTTAGGGTGGAAATGGACTATTTAAGGCAAGCCTGCAAAGACGCTGGCTTTGATGATGTGATTATTCTGATATCCAGTTCAGGTGCGGATTCTGCCATGATGAGCGATATGCAGAATGCGGGTATGGATGCTGTGTTTGCCTACTCCTGGGGCGCGCTTGCCGGGAGAGAAGCCCTCCAGAAGTCTAAGTTGGAGCAGCAAAGGGATGTAGGGATAATGGATGTGATCCCCGTTATCAGCATGGGCAGGGATGATAGCGCTTGGGGCGGAGCGCGGGGGTATTATGCAACACCCCAGGAATTTCAATCAACGGCACAATGGGTAAAAGACAGCTTTATACCCTCTTTACCGGAAGAAAGCCCGGGCCGCAAAATCATATTGCTCGATAATTGGAATGAATACGGGGAGGGTCACTTTATTCTGCCAGCCGGGTTAAACGGATTTGGATATCTGGATGCAATCCGGGAAGTATTTACAGCGGGAGGTATGCACACGAATGTTGTGCCTACACCCGAGCAAAAGGATAGAGCCCGGGGCTTATACCCGGAAGGCAGAACCGTCCTCCCTTCCAAAGCGGTTGAACCTCCGCCCCTAACTAATAATGGCAGTATCCAGTACAGCAAATTATGGGATTTCAATACGGCTGGAGACAGCGAGGGCTGGACGATAGCTAAACAGGTCAACCCTGTAAGCATTGCGGGAGGTTATTATTCGGGTACATCAACGGGTAATGATCCCGGCATACTTTCACCCGATTCACTGGGGATTTCTGCGGAAGAGAATCCATATCTGCATATCCGTATGAAAAACAGTACTGCTGATATGGCAGGCAAGGTTTATTTTATCACCGAAAAGGATCAAGTCTGGAAAGAAGCCATGGCCGTCGATTTTTACGTCAATAATTATGACAGCAACTATTCGGACTACTATGTACCGATGTGGAGCATTGGTAACTGGACGGGAACTATAAAGGCGATCCGTGTTGACCCGATTACAACCACAGGTGATTTCAGTATTGACCGGATTGGCCTGGTGGCGGTTCCCATAGAGGGCATAAAGATGATGCTTGACGGAAAGCCGGCAACAACCTTAACACCTTTGGAAATCGTCGATGGCAGCGTTAGGGTGCCTCTGGTCGAGATTCTTAAGAAAACGAACATACCTTATGAATGGGATCATGAAGGCTCTATCCTCGCTGTAAAGGATAACAGTGTCATTCGGGTCGTATACGGACAAAGCACAGCCTATAAAGGAAATACACCCGTTAACCTGGAGCATGTGCCTATATGGACGGAAAGTGATTTGCTGGTTTCAATCGATGCGTTAGACGCATTGTTCGGCTTTCATTCGGTGTTGAAAGCACAGGAAGAAACTTTGTATATTTTCAGCTCTCTGCCCAAAATTCTGGGAGATAATGTGTTAGTTGATCCAGGGATGGAAATGAGCATACTGCCCTATACCGGATCAAGGATCAGTACGGAATTAAGCACATCAGAATATCATTCCGGTCATCAGTCGGTCAAAATCACCAAAGAATATCCGTATGCAAAAATCTATTTTCCCGGCGTGGAAAACGGGAAGGAATATTACTATTCCGCATGGGGGAAGCTGGCGCCAGGCTCAACTCTTGGAGAGAAGCTTCGTATATGTTTGCAGTACCAATTAGATGGTGTTACCAAGCAGGTGGTTATGGTAATAGGACCTGCGATGGATGCTACCAATTGGAAGCAGGTACAGGGCTATTTTAAGATGAATGAAGTCGGTGTTGTTTCCAATTTGACGATGTATCTATATACGGATTCTCCTGCGCTAGCCGATGCCTATTATCTGGATGACGTAGAAATCCGGCCTGTGACCTATTCCAATGACCCCATCCCAGCTCGTGTATCTGGTGTCAGCCTGAACAATACAACTATGGAGATCGACGTAGGCAAGACAAGGCGATTGATGGCCACCATAGAGCCTCAAAATGCGGTAGAAAGGGCAGTCACATGGAGCTCAGACAACCCGCTGGTAGCTATTGTGGATGTGAATGGAGCCGTTTATGGAAAAAAAGAGGGAACGGCTACTATCACGGTTACAACAGTGGATGGCGGCAAAACGGCTTCATCTGCGGTTACAGTCACAGAAGGGTATGTGGAAACCGTTGCATTGACAGTAAAGCCTGATGGAACCGGCGATTTCATCTCTCCTAAGCTGGCTAACGATAGCATTCAGGATAGCAGTCCCGAAAAGCAATATATCATTCTGATCTATCCAGGTGTATATACGGAGAAAAACTGGGTGGTTAAGCCTTATACGACCCTTCGGGGAACTGACCGGGAAACGGTCATCCTAAAAGGAGAGAATAGTCCATCAGCCACTAACCTTGAGATCACCAACCAATCAACCATATGGCTGAAGGGCACGGCCAATCTGGAGAACCTCACGATTACCGCCAGAAATATGAGGTATCCGGTTCATAGTGAGGACAGCGGCAATAATAAGGATGCGGTTCATATCGTGAAAAATTCCCATATCGAGCATTATGGCAATCTCGAAGCTGTTAATTATCGCAATAGCTGGGTGGCGGCTCATCCGGGTGTTACTCCACCGACAGATTTGGACCCGACCAAGGTATGGGGCGGGATCAGCGGGGTGGGTTCACATGCTTGGGGTTATGGTTCCGCGAGCGGTGTAAGGGAGACTGTTTATGGCAGTTCTTTTGTTTCGAAAGCTGACGGTTGGTATGTGCATAATCGCGAGGATTTCACCAAACCCCAAATCAATGTGATCAACAACAGTCGAATCGTTTCCACGGAGACCCTGCAGCCTATTGTTATCCAATCCTTGGGCAGTGGAACGAACGATGAGGTCATCTTCAATAACACTGAAATTATAGGGACTTATATGGTTCAGAATGATTCGCCTTGGATTACGCAAAAACCGGAGAACCAATATGCGAACCATGCGGATTATAACGTTACTTTTACGAACAGCACACCGATCGGTTACGAGGATGGCCATAGGGGAAGGGCGCTGGCCTTGTTCAGCAGCTCCACAGGCAGCCAATCCTCTGTAAGGGTTAGCGGAGATGCCGTGCCGGATATTCTGGGGACGTATGAAACCCGGGACGGAGGCGGTGGCCTGGATGGCTATCTATACGGATACTGGGATATATCGGGTATCAAGGTGGGCTTGAGTTCCAACATTGACGTCAATAACACGTTGGGAAGAAGACTCGGTGATGTTAGCGCCATTCATAAAACACTGCAAGTGACCTTTGAAAATGGAACCACTAAAACGATCATTTTTAATGAAAATTATACGAATCAGCCCAACTCCTATGTATTGGGCAAAATTAATGAAGCTTTGGGCGTTTCAGGCAGAGCCGTGGAATATAATGTTACTGGTAGTGAATATTATCCGCAGGTATCGGATAAGCAATTAATTTTAAACAATTATACCCAAGTTGGGATTCCCCGATTTGCGGCTGTGCGATTTGATACCGACAATACTACCCTGCGGCTCATGAATGCCGCTGATGCTCCTGAAAGCTTTGTAGGCATCGCGCTGGAGCGAATTAAACCGGGGGCGTCGGGGAGAGTATTGACAGAAGGGATCATGAAAAGCAGTCAATTATATGGATTCTCAGGAAACGTAATTCAGGGAACCAAGATTTCAATTGGGACTCAGGCTGGAAGCCTGAAAGTAAGCTCGAATGGAATTGCACTGCTGGAGGGGATTCAGGCCAATTGGGCTTATTTTAAAGGAAATACGAATGGGGTTACCCCGCAGGATACGCCAGCGCCTCCCTTATTAGCCCCCTTGGTCGTAGTGCCGGGAAGCGTTCCGGGATCGACGAGTGTTACAGCAGCTGTATATACGTCGTCCAGTGTGACTGGATCGGTATACCAGTTATTTCTGCAGGTATCCCCAACCGCCATCCCCATACCCGGTACGCTAAGTGGAAGTGTGCCAGCGGATGCAATTGCATTGGAGAGTGGAGTGCCAAGCGAAATTCGTAATTTGGTACCGGGTCATTATATTGGAGTCTACGAAAAAAATGGATTAAGTGGCCGTATCAGTCATTTCAGTTATCATCATCTTCAAGCTGGGGATATCACTCCCAATTCGTCTGGAGAATCGCCTCCGAAAAGTAAAGCTGGACCAGGAAAACCCACTCTTTCGAACAACAATGGTTACCATACAGGACTTCATGTGGGCAATTATAATGTTACGATGAATATGTGGTACGGAGATAACGGGAACTCCTATAAGCTTTATGAGAACGATGTAGTGATTGATACGCGAATGCTCAAAGATGATACACCGCTAGCCCAGGCTTATACTACTGCAATTAACGGCAAGAAGAACGGTACGTATCGATATGTTGCGGAACTGTCCAATGCATTCGGCACAACGAGAAGCGATGTGATGGTTGTGACTGTAACGAACGCGAATCCAGGGAAACCGAATTTGTCCCATGATAATTGGGGAGGATCGGGTAGCTTCAACGTAAAAATGGACTTGTGGTGGGGTACTAACGGTACCCAATATCGTTTGTTTGAGAACGGCGTGCTTATTGATACGCAAGCACTGACGGATCGATCGCCAAACGCCCAGTCTACGATGAAAGCTATAGCTAACAGAAGCATAGGCACATATGAGTACCGCGCCGAGCTTGTAAATGCTTCAGGAGTAACCTCAAGCGATACGATACGTGTAACGGTCAGTAAGTGAAGACCCGCTTGTGCTAGGCTTACAAGTAGTCAAAAGAGCGCTTATTGCCATCAAAGGCAATAAGCGCTCTTTTGACTATTGATACCTGCCATTAACTTCTCATTACAAATGAAGATTAATTTTTCATTGCCAATTCCAAGAGAGGGAGCCTATAATAGACCAAATTGCAAACAGGTAATTTTTGTTAATAGTAAAGCTTGGGTAGGGAGATATGGCGGTTATAGATGATCTGTATCATTATTGTGACAAGTCACCTTGGGACAAGAGAAAATTAAACCAGCTCATTCCTCCAACTTATGGGGCATTTTTTGTTAACATGAGCAATGTATTACCCTGGAATCCAGGAAGGCAGTATTCGGAAATATACGTACTGGATGCCCGATTTCGTGATGGGGTGTGTTCAGCGGCAGGACGATTAGCGGGCAGCTTTGTTTGTGGGCTACGGGTGTGGTCTCGATATGAATTTCATCTACGCCTATCGACAGAATCTGGTTAATCTGCAGCTCTGGTAAGTCGAGCATTTCCTTGATATACTGGTTCTGCATCTGTTATTTCCTTTTTGTTAGTTGGTAGGACTTCCAACAATACAGGATTAGCAGGTGTTTTTCCATTTTCAACCTTAGATCAGTTCGTCAAGCACTGGCTTTGGTGTAGAGCCGAAATTCGGTTTACTATTTGAATAACAGGAGTACTTACGATGCCGATCTGGATTCGATCATTATTAGGGATCAACAGAAGTTTCAGAGTAAAGCTGATTCTCAACTTATCTGTCATTATCTTGCTGGCTTTTGGCGTAACCGGTTATTTGACGTACCAGTATAATATGAGGCTGTTTGAGGAGGAAATCAGCAAACAGTTTTCGAGCACGAATCAAGAAGCGCTGGCCAAGATGGATCTTAAAGTACAGGAGATTATGCGAATTTCGCAAACGGTTGTGTTTAATCCGCAAATTGAAAAGATGATTAGACAAATCAACTCCAATGAGGGCTCTGATGCATTCAGCGTATATTATGATAAAAAGCAAATTGAGGATCAGATTTTTCAGATTAAAACCGATGCGCCTTATATTACTGGAATGTATCTGTATGATCTGGACGGAAACTCTACGTACTTTAAGTACACCACCTCAGCGATCAACACTCTAGATCAAGATGTGTTTAGAGTCATTCGCTCAAAGCTTGATGATACCTATGGAGATCTGATATGGATGAATATGGCCTTGCCAAGCTCGATAGAGCCGAGTGGGCTTAGGAAAACGATTATTACGTCCCGATTGATGAAAAATAGCAACTTAAATACGTACGGTGTGCTGGTAATTACGATAGACGAATCTTTCTTTTCCAGTGCGCTCAAAGAATTGACGAAGGAAGGAACAGGTGATGTCCACTTGTTCAATCCGAATAAGGAGCTGCTTTACAGCAACTCACCGCAGGACTCGGAGGCAAGACTTCAGCAGCTGAGAAGCCTTAATGAAACTGAAGTTATCCATAATGATATGTTTGTTCAAGGAGAATCGAAAACGACTTCATTCAAGCTGGTGAGTGGCACTTCATTGACAGAAATTCAGAAAAAGAACCGCGACATTTTCCAAAGAATTGTATATTCCGGTTTGATCAGCATCCTGCTCACAAGCGGTTTAATTGTGCTGTCCACGGGAAATTTGCTGAGACCCCTTAAAGATTTGTTACAAGGGCTGCGCAAGGTACGGTCCGGGGATTTTGAGGCGCGAATCCAGATTCGAACGAAAGACGAGCTGGCTTATATCGCGGAGAGCTTTAATAATATGGCGGAGCATGTGGAGCGGTTGATCAAGGAAGTGTATATGACCCAGTTAAGTGAGAGAGATGCTGAGCTTAAAGCGCTGCAGGCACAGTTGAATCCACACTTTTTGCATAATATGTTTAACGAGATCTACTGGAAGCTGTATTTGCAGAACGAGAAAGAGACGGCGTCCTTGATCGCAGCGATATCGGAAATGTTAAAGTATTCTTTAATGCCCGTCAAAACCTTAACTACCGTGAGAGAGGATTTGCAGCAGATCCGTAATTATGTCAAGCTGCAGGCGGAGCTGTTTGAAGCGGATTTGGAAACCATTATCCAAGCAGATGAACAAATCCTCGAATGTGAAATTATGCGTTTTCTGATTCAACCGCTTGTCGAAAATGTATTTGTCCACGGATTCCGTAATAAAGTATCACATAAAATCCTCTTGATCAAAGCACGCAGCCTTGGTGGTTTTCTGGAGATCGAAGTGACGGATAATGGCTGCGGTATGGAGGAATCGGTCATTTCTTTGCTGCTTAGACGGGAAGGTACTTCCTTGCCACAACGCTCGGACGGGCGGGAGAGCCTTGGGGTGAGAAGTGTCGTAAGAAGAATCGAGCTCATACACGGTCCGCCTTATCGCCTGGAGATTGTTAGCGGACTCGGAAGCGGGACCACGATGCGGCTTATATTGCCCAACATCAACATTCAGAAGGGAGAACAGGAGCATGCTGAAAGGTAAAGTGCTGATTGTGGAGGATCAGCCTAATTTTCGCAAGGGACTGACCAAGATGTTTGAGGAGGGGCAGCTGGGATGGCAGGTTGTCGGTGAAGCCGGGAATGGGCAGGCTGCTCTGGAGCTGCTGGAACAAGTCAAGCCGGATCTGGTGCTTACCGATATTCGCATGCCGATTATGGATGGCATTGAGTTCGTCGGGCATTTACGCCGCAGCTACCCGGATATGCTGGTGGTCATTTTGACCGGCTACAAAAATTTTGAGTATGCACAGGCGGCCGTACGCCATGGAGCGCTGGATCTCTTGATCAAGCCATGTACAGAGCAAGATGTGCATCAGGTGATGAACAAAGCGTATGAACGGTTTTATGAAAAGGTAGCGCTGCTGGAGAAGCAGCATGTGCAGCACAAACAGCAGCAGGATCAGGAGCTGCGTGCGGCTTTATTAGACTTGCCTTATTCGATGGCTATATCCAGCAGTCTGGACGAAATTCTGAGGGGCCAGGAATTGTGGCTGCTGCAGTGGATTTATGAGGACACGGCCATTCATCATTACGGGAAACATGACATGAGTCTGCTTCAGTTTGCTTTCTCCAACATTGTCGAGGAGCTGGTGAAAGAAGCAGCAATTCACGCAAGACTACTGCTCGTTGAGCACAACCGCTTTGTTCTGATCGCCGAATCGGGTATGTTGGAAGAGAGCTTGAAAGCAGCGATTCGGGATGCATCGTTACAATATTTAAAAATTCGGATTGAGATGATTTCGATGGGAGCCGCACCTACTGCCAAACATTTGGCTGGCTTATACAATAGGTTCAAAGGGTTGGATTACGAATCAACAGACCCGCACGCTGCAGGCGAGGGCATAGGAGGTTATGGTACAACACTGTCATCCAACCAGGCCCGAGTCAAGGAATTGGAAGTTCAACTGATGTCTGCGATATTGATGGGCCAGGAGGATAGTCTTCAGCAGCTGTTGGATCGACTGGTTAAGGAGCTGTCCAGCAAATCACCGGAAGAGATGAAGATAGGGGCATTATCGCTTTCGATTGCTTTGCTTGGTACGATACAGAAACAATTTGATCCTGATGAAAACAGCCTGCTGCCCAAAATCCCCAGTGACATGCCGGAGGCCAACTGGACTCCAGAAGAGGTCACCCTGTGGGCGAGCGAGCAAGTGAAGAACTTTTTACTGCTGTTTAATAACTGGCAGGCACTTAAAAATGACAATTTGATCGAGAAAGCCGTCAAATATATTGAAGAATATTATAATGAAGCTTGCAGACTGACAGATGTAGCAGCTTATGTGCACCTCAATGCAAGCTACTTCAGTGTATTGTTCAAGAAAACGGTAGGTGAGAGCTTTACCCGGTTTGTCACACGAACCCGTATGGACAAGGCAGCTCTGCTGCTGCGTAACACCGATATGAAAATTTTTGAGATCGCTTGTGCAGTTGGATTCGATGAACCGAACTATTTTACGAATGTGTTCAAGCAGCAGTATCAAATGACACCTAAAGAATATCGGAATTATCGGGTACCCGAATGATGGGTTTTAAACAAATATAAACAGATACCCAATGAAATTATAGATTCTTCTATAATTTTTCAAGGGTTTTTTTTGTTAAATCTCTTATGATTAGGTTATAAGAAATGAATGAATGAAGGAGTGAAACATACGTGAGAGGAAGTACCCAAGGAGACTCCCGGAATTCAACAATGGCTCTTCGCAAGGCCTCGTCCCTGCACCGAAGAAGAAGATTGAAGCAAAATATCCCATTGTTTATTATGCTGGTTCCTGTGTTTGCCTTTTATATTTTATTCAAATATTGGCCTATGGGCGGTCTTGTTATCGCTTTCAAAAATTACAATTTTGCAGATGGCATCCTGCATAGTCCATGGGTAGGCATGAAAAATTTCAATATCCTGTTCTCCAGCTCCAATACGCTCCAAATTATATGGAACACCTTTTGGCTCAGCTTTTTGAATTTGGTCATCGGATTTCCCGTACCTATATTTCTGGCGATCCTGCTTAATGAGGTCAGAAAAACCTGGTTTAAAAAATGGGTGCAAACGATCATTTATTTACCGCATTTTTTCTCATGGATCATTGTATCCGGTATCGTACTTTCGTTATTTGCCACTGACTACGGCTCGATCAATAAGGTGCTCAAGCTGTTGTCGATAGAACCGATCACCTTTTTGTATGAATCTAATTCCTGGATTGCGATATTTGTAGGCTCCGGCATTTGGAAGGAGATGGGGTTCAGCACCATTATTTACTTGGCTGCCCTGACGACCATTGATCCTTCCCTGTACGAATCCGCTGGCATGGATGGTGCCTCTAAGTGGCGGCAAATATGGCATATTACATTACCTGGCATTCGCCCAACCATCATTTTGCTGCTTATTCTTGCTATGGGCCGGCTGATGGAGGTTGGCTTTGATCAAGTGTACAACCTGCAGAACGCAGCGGTTGCCGACGTGTCCGAGGTCATTAGCACTTATATTTATAAAATTGGTTTGGGTAGCTCGCAGTTTAGCTTGACGACCGCCATGGGGCTGTTCGAGTCGATTATTGGCTGTACGCTTGTGTTGATCGCCAACCATATTGCTCGCAAATTTGACCAGGCTTTATTTTAGAAGGGAGTACTGCATGAAAGCAACCAAAGGAGAAACCATTTTTTATGCCGTCAACTATGTACTGCTCGCGGCAATTGCCTTAACCTGCCTGCTGCCCTTTATCCATATCATAGCCTTATCGTTAAGTGATCGTTCATCGGTGGAATCGGGACATGTTTTTTTCTGGCCGGTAGGTATGCAGTTTACGGCTTACAAGATTTTTTTCATTACGAGCCCAGCTTTTACAGCATTCAAAAATAGTATTATTATTACGGTTGTCGGCGTCACGCTAAGTATGCTGGGTACGGTACTGGCTGCTTATCCCCTGTCGAGAGGTTATTTGATAGGACGTCGCTATTTCATCCTTGCCATGGTATTTACGATGCTGTTCTCTGGAGGATTAATTCCTACCTATCTTGTTGTTAAGAACATGTCCTTAATTGATTCCTACTGGGCGATCTGGCTTACCGGATTCATCAGTACGTACAATATGCTGCTCATGCGAAGCTATTTTGAAAATATCCCCCATGAGGTGGAAGAATCTGCTCGTATTGACGGATGCAACGATGTATCGCTGCTGATCCGAATCATACTGCCATTGTCGCTTCCGATGCTGGCCACACTGGCTCTCTTCTATGGAATCAATTATTGGAACACGTTCATGAGCGTATTGATGTACATTAACAAAAGCCAATTGCAAAATCTGACGGTTGTCGTTCAAGCGATGCTGCAAAAAAACGATCTGTTGAATTCCCCTTCCCTTAATTCCGATGAGCAGCAGATGGTTGCGACCGAAATGGTCAAATCGGTAGGCGTCGTCGTGCTGGTAGTTCCGATGCTGGTGGTGTACCCATTTTTGCAAAAATATTTTGTGAAAGGCGTTATGCTCGGTTCCGTTAAGGGTTGATTACGAGGGTTGTCCAGTTTAACAAAACTAACCAATATAATTTCAGGAGGCGTTTGTATGAACAGAAAGCTATGGATGGGAATGACCCTGGGAGTCGTAGCATTAGGCACAGCACTGGCTGGCTGCAGCAGCGATAATAAAGAAGGGGCACAAGCCAACAGCACAGATGGGGCAGCAGGGAATAAACCGGCGGCAGCGACGACAACGCCAGCTCCGGCAGCGCCAGCCAAACGCGGAGATATTACGGTTACGATGTATGATCGTGGAGCCGTACCTGCTTCGGAGGGGAATTATGAGGATAATCGCTGGACCAAATGGATTAACCAAAACGGGCCAGCCAATGTGAAGTTCGTTCCCGTGCTGAGAAGCGATTCAACGAAAAAATTAAACGTACTGTTCGCGTCCGGTTCTGCCCCGGATATTATTAACGAGTATAATACGCCGTTTCGTGGCAGCCTGTATGATCAAAAGCAGCTGATGCCTATTGATAATATTTTACCGTCTATGCCAGAATACCAGAAGCTGCTGACCCAATATCCACAGTTGAAAAAAGCGGGAACCAAGCCGGATGGCAAGATATACGAGATTGGCAAGGTAAAAGAAGCTACGCCTGCACATATTTTATTGATTCGTACCGATTGGCTGAAAAAACTGAATCTGGCGATGCCAACCACAACAGATGAATTATTGACCGTTGCCAAGGCATTTGCCGATCAAGATCCGGATGGTAATGGCAAGAAGGATACATATGGATTGAACATGAGCACATATTCAGAGCAAGCAATTAATGAAATATTCGGGGAGAGCTCATCCAGCACTTTGTTGGCTTGGGACATCAAGGATGGGAAAGTTGTCCGTGCCTGGGATAAAGAGCTGGCTTCCCTTACATTCAAGAAGCGTCTTTACGATGAAGGGCTTATCGATAAGGATTATATCAATGATAAAGACGGGGCCAAGGCGAAGCAGGACTTTTTGAATGGCAAGATCGGCATTTACGTCAAGTTTACAGGCGGTTGGTATGATTTTGTCATGAATGATTATGCGACGCTGAAGAAAAACGTACCCGGAGCGGAAGTGGCACCACTTGCTTATCCAAAATCACCAATGGGGACGTTCACAGGCGCTATCGATAACCCGATTCAAATGACAACCGTGATTAACGCGAAGGCGAAAAACCCCGAGGCGGTTGGACAATATCTGAACTTTATGATGAAGCCGGAGAACGCATTAAAAATCATTAATGGAGATGAAGGCACCCACTGGAAAAAGGCTGCAAATGGATGTCCTCAAGCTATTGACCCGGCTAAGTCGAAAAATGAAGTCGGTTACGCTGGTGACTATACGATGTTCTTCTCCTCAGGTGTTGATAAATGCACGTTCGTCTTGAGTGGCTTTAACCCTGAAGTACCTGAGCAAAAAGCAGGTATGGACATGTATAGAGACATCCAGAAGATGTACTTCGATTCCAAAAGAGAATACCCAGGTATAACCTTAGGCGATCATATGCCCGTGTATTCTGCTGATCTCAACTTGATCAATACAACTATTCTTAAAGAAAAAGGCGATCTTTTTGTCAAAGCTATTATTAGTGGAAGCAAATATAGCCCTGAACAGGCGATTAAGGATTCACAGGCTGCCTGGGATAAAGCGGATGGTAAAAAGCTTGAGGAATTCATGAACAAGTGGTATTCCGAAAATAAAGACAAAGCGTTCATGGCTAAGGATGTTAATGAAATTGTGAAACAGCAAATGGAGCAAGTGAAGTAAATTAGCGAGATAGTCGGGTCACCAGGAGCTGGACATGAAATAGCGGGCTGGCTGTACATGCCGTGCTCGCTTGAGTGCCCGGCTTCTTCTTATCGGTTGTCTATATCATGAGGAGGATTAATGTAATGAACAAACTACAAGTAGCCATCATCGGTTGCGGCGGTATTGCCAATGGTAAGCATTTGCCCAGCCTGAGTAAAATAGATCAAGTAGAAATAGTTGCCTTTTGTGATCTTATTGTGGAAAGGGCCGAGCAGGCCGCAGATAAGTATGGCAATCCGGGGGCAAAGGTATTTGAAGACTATCGCGAGCTGCTGGCGAATCCATCCATTGATGTTGTTCATATCTGCACGCCGAATGATAGTCATGCCGAAATTTCTATTGCGGCTCTGGAAGCCGGCAAGCATGTCATGTGTGAAAAGCCGATGGCCAAAACGGCTGCGGATGCAAGACGAATGGCGGAAGCCGCCAAGCGCACGGGCAAAAAGCTGACTATCGGTTACAATAATCGCTTTCGTGCGGATAGCCAATATTTAAAGAAGGTTGTTGAGGAAGGAGAGCTGGGAGACATTTATATGGCTAAGGCCCATGCGGTTCGCAGGCGCGGGGTTCCGACCTGGGGCGTATTTCTAGATGAAGACAAGCAGGGTGGGGGTCCGCTCATTGATATCGGAACACATGCGCTTGATTTGACAATGTGGTTAATGAACAATTACGAACCTAAGGTGGTGCTCGGCGTCACTTACCATAAGCTTTCCCACAAGCATAATGCAGCTAATTCCTGGGGCTCCTGGGACCCGGACAAGTTCAAGGTGGAGGATTCGGCGTTTGCGATGGTCATTATGAAGAACGGCGCAACCATTATGGTCGAATCGAGCTGGGCGTTAAACACACTCGATACGAAGGAAGCCAAATGCACGCTTTGCGGTACCGAAGGCGGGGCCGATATGCAGGATGGCTTGCGTATCAACGGTGAAAAGTATGGTCGATTGTATGTGAATCAGCTTCAGTTTGAGGCCAAGGGTGCCGACTTCTATGATGGCAAGAAGGAAAGCATGTCGGATAAAGAAATACGTATGT
Source organism: Paenibacillus sp. FSL H7-0331 (assembly GCF_001956045.1). Next base: position 169,026 of record NZ_MRTH01000005.1, read on the forward strand.
GGATCGAAGCGATTATCGATGATAAGGAGTTAATTGTAACTCCAGAGCAAGCGTGTGTAGTATCTGAGATACTGGAAGCTATCTATGAATCCAACCGAACAGGGCGCGCTGTCTATTTTGACTAGTCTAACTGAAAAGAGGCCATCGGGTATGCTGAAATTAGCGATGTTAAGCTTCTGGCACGTACATGCCAAGGATTATGTGCGTCAGGCTGTTGAACACCCGGATACGGAAATCGTAGCTGTTTGGGATGAGATTCATTCCCGGGGCAGGAGCAAGGCTGAGGAGCTTGGAGTCCGCTTTTATGAAAATCTGCATGAGCTTTTGGCTCAGTCTGATATTGATGCTGTTATTGTGGTTACCCCGACGACCAAACACACGGAGGTGATCCTAGCAGCAGCTCAGGCAGGCAAGCATATTTTCACGGAAAAAGTATTGGCTGCGACTATAAAGGAATGCCACGAAATCCTGGCTGCTGTAGCTGCCGCCGATGTTAAGCTTATGGTTTCCCTGCCTCGGTTGAATATGGCATTTGCTCAGAAGATTCAAGCCATTTTACAGGAGGGTTCGATAGGGACCATTACTTCTATACGGATGCGTCTTGCTCATAACGGTGCGCTGCCAACCGAACAAGCTCCTAATGGAGCACTGCCTGCGCATTTTTTCAATCTGGAGCAGTCTGGCGGTGGGGCCTTAATCGACCTTGGCTGCCATCCGATGTACTTGGCCCGTTGGTTCCTGGGTGTCCCGTCAGGCGTTAGCGCAAGCTTCGGGTACATCACTGGAAAAGAGGTGGAGGATCATGCGGTATCCATCTTACATTATCCAAATGGAACACTAGCCATTGTTGAAGCCGGATTTGTTAATAGTTATTCTCAATTTGTCATCGAGGTGCAAGGAACCGAAGGAAGCATTACGTATTCAAGAAGCGACAATAAGCTGTTTGTTCGAGGCTCAAGGTTTGAGGGAAATGCGGGCAGCGAGTGGCAGGCCGTAACAGATATGCCGGCTGAGTCCCCTTCCGCATTCGAACAATGGGTAATGCATATTCGGGAGGGTACGACAGCAACGGACAATATACAAATTGCGCTTGATTTGACCCGTTTAATGGAAGCTTCCATCATATCGGCTCGATCGGGTACTGTATGTCCGCTCAGTCACCTTACTGAGTAAAAAACTAGTGGAGGTCATCGAATGCTGAATAAAGGGGAATATTCTTTTTCTACGTGCTGGAATATTAAGAGACATACCGTAGGTAGGGAAATGATTGAGGAAATCAAGGAGCTTGGCTTCCGAAATGTGGAGCTTAATTATAACGTAACTGAAGAGCTGCTGACCACGATAGAGCCGATGATTGAAAAAGCAAAGATCGGCATTTCCAGCGTCCATAACGTCTTTCCATTTATTAATGACAAAGATTACGATACAGATTCTGTGCTGCTCGGATACGATGATGAAGTCAAGCGGAAACGCTCTGTAGAGCTGTTGATTCGTTCTATGGAATATGCAGTTCGTTATGGTGCAAAAGCTGTCGTGGTGCATCCGGGAGAAGTACCTTTTGCCTATAACATCGATTCGGAATTAAAAAAGTTGTATCGGGATTATGGTAAGGATTCACCTGAATACCAAAAGCTGTGGAATGAAATGCTCGACCAACGCGAACGCATGAGCACACACTATTTGAGACGGATCCAAGACAGCTTGGAGGAAGTGAGCAACCATGCCGCCATGCGAGGATGGAATGTGGCTATCGGTATCGAAACGCGTGCCCGTTGTTATCAAATGCCAACACTGCTGGAGGCCAAAACGATATGCGATAATCTCAAGGGAAGTCCAGTTTCCCTATGGTACGATATTGGACACGCGATGATGATGGACCGGATGGGCCTGTACGATAATCTTCAGGATTTGCAAGAGGTTAAGCGCTATATCTATGGTGTCCATATCCATGAAACGCTGGAGCTGTCCGATCACTATTGCCCGTATGTGCACAGCAAGGATTTGCATTTCTTTGACCACTTCCTGGAAGTGATCGATCTGGCACAAGTGAAGGTCTATGAGCTCAAGGCGATATGTCAGCCTGACGAAATCCATGAAAGCCATAATCTCATCACTCACAAAATTGCAGCTCTTAGCCAAAGGGTTAATTGATATGGATCCTATAGTGACGAAGCTTTTTCAATTGAATGATGATTGGACGGGAATTTCGCTTAACAGGCAGGTTACCGATGCCAATTCCAAATATTATGGCGGGATCATGGATCTAAGTAGCGGTATTCCAAAGGCTAACCATCTCGGTACCCCTGCGGTGATGGCAGCATGGACTGCAGCGCTTGTCAATCCGGACTCACGGTATTTTCGTGATGCGGGGCTGCTTCGCGCGCTCAGCCGAGCTGCCGTATTTATGCTGAACCGTCAGCATGCCGATGGCACGATAAGTCTCGGCTCCACGAACTTTAATTCCCCACCGGATACAGCATTTGTCGTGGGCGGGGTTACCCAGATTTATCGTCTCCTGCAAAGGCAGGAATGGCCTGAGGCGATGGCTGCGTTAACCCCCATACAGCTATTTCTTGAGCGCACCATGCCAGCGCTGCTCACCGGGGGCTGTCATACACCTAATCATCGTTGGGTGATGACAGCGGCGCTTGCCCAGCTGTACGAAATATTCACAATACCCGAGTTAATCGCTCGTGCGGAAGAATGGTTGGCAGAAGGCATGGATATTACGGAGGATGGGGAATGGACCGAGCGCAGTAACGGTATATACAATGTCGTGAGCGATATTTCCCTGTATCATACTGCCCGCGTCTTGAACCGTCCAGACTTATTAGCATACGTCCGGCGAAATTTGCGTATGATGGTTTATTTGATACACCCGGACGGCGAAGTGGTTACGGAATATTCCGGTCGGCAGGATCTGGGCCAAGTGTACGATATGTCCAATTATTTCTTGATCTACCGTTTGATGGCAGATTATGACCGTGATCCGCTTTTTGCGGCTATGTCCGATTACGCGGCATCGCTATTGACCAGATACAAAGAAGGCGTCAATAACCATCCGATGACAGGTGTTCTGTTATTTCCTTCCGATCTGGAAGGGCTGGCTAGAGCGGAATTACCGGTATCTTATAAAAAAATCCTTAATGCGTCTCATCCCTTATGTGAACATCTGAATATGGCAAAGGCGGCAGGAAATGATGTACAGCTCGAGCACAGCAGCATGCATATGGCGTTTGGTGCTCCGGTTATCCGGATCAGGGAGCTTGAAGATAGTGTGACGATGATGGCGAAAGCCCCGGCTTTCTTTTCGCTTCGTCATGGAAAAGCGCGATTGCTTGGTGTTAAGCTATCAACCTCATTTTCACCTGGAGTCGTCAAATTTGACGAGTTAAGTGAGACGGCAGACGCTTACAAATTAAGCCAAACCTTGGAAAAGGGTTACTACGGACCGATACCGAAGTCTCTATTACCCGATCTTCCGAATCGTGAGCACCTGAGTCCCTGGTATTTACTGCCGCATCAACAGCGACCGGTCACGCATATGCAGCAGCAGACCTTAACGGTAGACATCACACAAGGTGCTTCGGAATGGAAAATCCATATTCGCTCCGATGAGCGAGAGGATGTGATGATGCAGCTAACCTTTATTCTTGGAGAGGAAGGCAGCATCGAGGGCAGCGATATTGAAGATCGAGGTCAAGGAAGATTTATGCTGAAAAGCGGATCATTTACGTATATGACTGCAGGAAGTGCACTTGAAATTTCATCGGGTGCTTACGAGCACTGGCTGCCCGATATTCGCAATGACGATCATCCAGCTGGCTGTCAATATGTTCATGTGAATGTAATAACACCGCTGGACCGGATTTTCACGATTCGGCTGCTGTAAGAGATAGGACACACTTAAGCAGACATATCATGTAAAAGCTTATATACTAGACGGTTGCCATCATGGGGCCGTCTATTTCTTTTTGTCTTCTAACCGGTAGCGACGACTCCCCGCGCACAGCGGATTTTATGAGGAAACGGTTGTATATTGTGACGATCTGATGATGTCCTGCTTCTATAATAATATAGATGTGGGAAGCTCTGAATAAAACCCGGGGAGGAACAAAGGATGTCGAAACATCGTATTGTGGTTGTCGGCTGCGGCAATATATCCAAGGCCTGGATTGCATACACGTTGAAGCGAGACGATTCCTCAATCGTCGCACTCGTCGATATGCACCTGGACCATGCCGAGGCGGCAAAAGCAAAGTATAAGCTGGAATGTCCTGTGTATACAGATGTGCGGGAAGCGATAAGGAAAAATGAGGCTAATCTCGTGTTTGATCTTACGATCCCCGAAGCGCATTGTGCCATAACAACAGCTGCTTTCGAGGAAGGCTGTAATGTTTTCGGTGAGAAGCCGATGGCGTCCTCCATGGAAGAAGCCGCAATTATGGTCAAGGCGGCGGCCGATTCAGGTCGGACCTACGCGATTATGCAAAACCGGCGTTACCTGAAGGAAATGATGGCATTCCGCGATCTTGTACAATCCGGTACGGTGGGTCCAATTGGCTTCGTGACCTCGGATTTTTTCCTGGGGCTGCACAATGGTGGCTACCGTGAAACGATGGACAATCCGTTACTGCTCGATATGGCGATTCACACCTTCGATCAGTCGCGTTTTATAACAGGTAAAGATCCGGTAGCTGTTCACTGTACAACGTTTAATCCCGCCGGTTCCTGGTTCACTGGCGCTGCGGCAGCGATCTGCACCTTCGAGTATGAGGACGGGTCCTGCTATTCGTATCGTGGGTGCTACAGTGCGGAAGGAGCTCCAACCTCATGGCAATCCAGCTGGCGTGTCGTCGGCTCCAAGGGTACGGTGATTTGGGACGGACGTACTGCGCCTTATGCGGAGGTTGTGATACCGACGGAGGAAATCGTTCACGAGAATAAACACAAACGCATCACACCAGAGCTGACATGGGCAGGTCAGGAGCAGCATGCAGGATGTCTGGATGACATGTTTGACGCATTGAACAAGGGTCATATTCCTTCTACGGTGTGCACAGATAATATCAAAAGCCTGGCTATGCTGCACGGCGCGATTCGCAGCTTGAAAGAGGGCTGCAAGGTGCGGATTTAAAATATACACTCGAAAGTCGGAAGTGCTCGATTTGGGTATCGCTTAAATTCATGATCTTCTATAATATAGGGAATAAGTGGGATACATAGAAAAGATATAAAGAATAGATTGAATTGGAGGTACATCCATGTCCAAAGTGAAGCAGCTATCCGCGCTGTTGTCGTCCATGCAGGTGATTGACCTGTCCCATACATATGAGGAAGATATGCCTGTTGTTCTCTCGCATTCACGCTACTTTCACACGCTGTGGGATTCGTTCGAGACGGGAAGTATTGCACTAGCTTACCAATTGATCATGAATGAACACTGCGGAACGCATATGGATGCTACCGCGCATTTTATTCAGGAGGGTCATCCGGCTCATCAGTATATGGATGAAACGCCGGTCACGCAATTTTACGGGAGAGCGCTGACGCTTGATTTCTCTCATTATACAGAAAATGATCTGGTGTCGGCGGCGGAGATTGAACAATGGGAACAGGACAATGAACGTATTCAAGCGGGGGATATTGTGTTTTTTCGCTTTGGTTGGGATAAGTATTGGGTACCACGGACGGTTAGTCTGCAGTTCAGTAAAGCGTGGCCAGGTATTAGCGGTGAAGCTGCGCAGCTGCTGGTGGATCGTGGAATCAAGGTTGTTGGTTGCGATGCGATTGCCATTGATGGAAAGGTTTCACAGAATGCGCCAGCTCACTATATACTTTTAGGCAATGGCGTCAATATTGTTGAAAATTTGACCAAGCTTGAGCAAATCATCGGAGAGTCTTATGTAGTTATTGCTCCACTAAAAGTAAAGCAGGGCTCCGGTGCTCCGATGCGGGCGCTGGCGTTTAAATAAATATCTTTTATATAGCTGAATTTGAAAAGGAGCACGAGCATGAACGACAAACCGAAGCTAGGGCTTGGCGGACATTCATTTATCGAGGCATTGGGCAATGATCCTGTGGCATCTTTCGAGGAGCAATGCAGCATCGTTGCAGCTTGCCTTGATAATGGTATTGATGTTATCGATACGACCTATTATCAGGAGCGTGTCGCTCTTGGGAAAGTATTGAAGCAGCTCGGACGCCGTAATGAAGCGCATATTCAAGCCTGGAATTTCTTTCAGCAGCTCGGCAAGGAGAACGATCTGGTGGGTCCAACGCCTTACGAGGAACATCATATCGATATCATGCTGGAGGAGCTCGGCACCGATTATATCGATACATTAGTCATTCATACACATGATGATGAAGTGAAGCTGAACATGGAGCTGGAGCTGGCAAGTCGTTGGATAGCAGAGGGTACAATCAAGCGGGCTGCGTTGGGTATGCTGCGATTGAAGGACCTCGCGTATGTAAAAAGTGATTCTCCGATTTCTTGCGTGCTCGCTCCCTATAATGCATTCCGTCGCGATGCTGAGGATACATTCTGCAAAGCAAAAACGATGGGGCTCGAGGTTATTGCCATGTCGCCATTTGTTCGCGGCTGGAAACTTGATGAGATCGGTGAGGAAAAATTAAAGGCGGCCGATATTCTTCTTCGCTGGGCAGCGCATAGCGAGCTTGTTGATCTCGTGATCGTATCCATGCGTAAGAGCGAATGGGTTGCGACTAACCTCGATACGCTTCAGCGTGGTGCATTAAGCCAGGAGGAAGCAGATCAGCTGGAGAGCTGGGTTCAACGTCTGGGCAAGGACTGACCGCGATCCTGCTCAGGTATCCGAGTGAAGGCGAAAGAAACAGCTTACGAATTGAAAATGTTGTAAAGTAGGACAAAGGGTTGAGCAGAGGCTATTTCTGCTTAACCTTTTTAACTATGATCAATGAAAATGAAATTAATTGCGTTATTGTTCTTGAACATAATGTATGATAGTCTCGTTAAGCAATAATCAATATATATAATAATAAAGAAGGTAACTGGAATGAGTTTATTTGTACGTGAAACGTTTTTTTACAAAAGATTTGTGCTGTTAACGCTAATGATCGGATTACAAAACATCATCACCCTGGGGGTTAACCTATCGGATAACCTGATGCTGGGCGGCTACAGTGAATCGTCGCTTTCGGGTGTAGCGCTTGCCAATCAGATTCAGTTTTTGCTGCAGATGCTGGTGATGGGAGCGGGCGAGGGCATGGTGATTATGGCATCACGTTATTGGGGTGCCAAGGATATAGGATCAATCAAAAAGGTGATCAGTATCGGAATGCGCCTTGCAGTTCTTTTGAGCGTGGTTATGCTGGCCATCGTCTTTTTCTTTCCCCAAGGCTGTTTGTCGCTTTTTACTAATGATCAGAGTGTTATTTCTGAAGGGATGGCGTATCTCAAAATTATTTGCTTTTCCTACGTGTTTTTCGCAATAACGAATATTCTACTTAGCTCCTTGAGGAGTGTAGAGACGGTCAAGATCGGGTTAATGGTATCGTTATCTACGTTAATTATTAATGTGTGCTTGAATTATGTGTTGATCTACGGTCATTTTGGGTTTCCTGCTCTGGGAGTGAGCGGCTCTGCGATCGCAACATTAATTGCGCGAATTATTGAAACTGTAGTCGTTTGCGTGTATATCAAGCGAATCGATACCAAAATTTTATTGAAGCTGAAGGATTTCTTTTCTATCGACCCGGTTTTATTCAAGCAATATATCAAAATCGGATCACCGATATTGCTTTCGAATGCATTATGGGCAGGTGCGATGGCTATGCAAACAGCTATTTTGGGACATATGGGAGGTCCGGCTATTGCAGCCAACAGCATCGCTACGACCATTTTCCAGCTGATATCGGTAGTCATCTTTGCTTCGGCCAGCGCTTCAGCCATACTGATCGGCAAGACAATCGGCGAAGGGCAGCTGGATAAAGTGAAAGCTTACAGCAAAACCTTGCAAATCCTCTATGTTATTATCGGTTTGGGTACGGGCTTCATATTGTTTGTGACCAAGGATTATGTGATTAATTTGTATGCTATTTCTTATGATGCCAAAGCTCTTGCTCTGCAATTTATGACAGTGCTGTCGATCACCGTAATTGGAACCGCCTATCAGATGCCATCCTTGACGGGTATTGTGAGAAGTGGTGGAGACACCAAATTCGTGCTGTATAATGACTTTATTTTCATGTGGCTGGTTGTGCTTCCGGCTTCGGCACTTTGTGCATTTGTCTTTAACTTGTCTCCAGTGGTAACGTTTATGTTCCTGAAGTGTGATCAGATATTGAAGTGCTTTGTGGCCATTGTCAAGGTCAACCGATTTAAATGGATTCGTGTTTTTGACCGTTAACGTTAACGAATAGGATGATAATGCGGCTTGAAGCATCATTTTTCCACAACTGCAAGGAAATGCTTCAAAGAACCCGCGGCAAAGAAATGCTTCCAAAATCGCAATGAAAAAGGGATTCGCAGTAGTCGCAGATCCCGTTTCAATTGATTGACCTTCTCTATCAATTTCAGCTATTAACATTTTCGAAATGCAATCCAAAACCTGCCTGTCCTGAATCTCCAAATTTCATAGCTGTTTCAAAAGCAACATGTGGTTGACATTGTGAGGGGTCTGAAACCGTAGCAATGCCCACCAATTAACGTCATACAGGGGAATATCACGACCACCTGATGACCTACTATTCTGTATCGCAATTTTGATTGAAGTATGAGACTTGATTTGTTGCCGGGGTGGGGCACAGTAATAAAATTATTAATCCTAAACGCAATTATTTTTTCGCCTGCCTAAGTTACCCAACTTTTTCCATTGACCTGCTGGTTAGATGAGCGAAGACTGCTTAATTGTTTATTGCTTTCTCGTTTCTCGTTTAGCGTAATAACAAACAAACTACGTAACTTTGGTAAACCTAATCTCATTAATTTGTTCTTTTGCTTTTGTAGCTGCCTCTGTTATGTATCTGTGCATTTCAGTTTCAGTTGTTTTTCTCCAATCATCTTTATCGTTCATATAAGAATAAATGATACCCCTAGAGGACGATATAACTGCACCATTACCATTTTCATCAAAAAATACACTTGTATCCTCTGCTTTTCCCCCTTGTATCCCAAACCCAGGAACAAGGAATATCGAATGAGGTAACATATTTCGTATCTTCTTTGCTTCCTCTGGATATGTAGCTCCAACAACTGCTCCAATAAATGAATACTTGTTGATTCCTATTGTCTCGCACGCCAACTTTTCAATTTCTTTAGCCATTTTGAAGTACAGCAATTCTCCATTCTCCAATTTAAGGTCTTGTATTTCATATGACGAGGGGTTAGATGTCTTCAATAATAAAAACAACCCCTTATTATTCTCTTTTGCTGCTTCTATAAAAGGCATATATCCGTCACTGCCTAAAAAGGGATTAACTGTGACCATATCACCCGAAATCGTTCCATTTCCTAAGAAAGCACGAGCATAAGCTGCAGAGGTTGAACCAATATCCCCTCTTTTTGCATCGTTAATGACGATTAATTCTTTTGAACGTGCATAGGTAATTGTTTTTTCCAAAGCCCTAATGCCGTAGCTGCCATATACCTCGTAATAGGCGAGCTGGGGTTTAACAGCTACTACTTGATTAGCAACAGCATCAATAATAATTTTATTAAACTCATATATGGCATTAGTTATGCTTTCGTTAGATGAAGAATTTACATTTTCCAGTAAAAAATCAGGAAAAAACTTTATATCAGGATCTAACCCCACAACTAAAACACTATTCTTCTTTTTGCCTTCAACTATCAGTACATCTGCAAAATTGCCCATAATAAGTTCTCCCCCTAGTTTCTTTATTCATCGTCCAATATATATTAGCGTACTAGGTATAAATAAAAATAACTAAATTAAAATCAAAATATGACTTTAATTCATCTCCCCAACCACATACTGAACCTGAAAGAATCCACTGCTTATAATTCGATAGGTCCTCTTTTAATAAATGAAACCTCTTCACACCTGAAAATTTCCTTTATTTTACCATAATACATACTTATTGAATATAACTGCCCGGTAGTTGAGCGAAGACGAATTATCCACTATACAATACTGGGCGGCAAGGAAATGCCACAAATTTAGAACTTACGACAAAGAAATAGTTCAAGTCACAGATAAATAACCGATCGAGATCCAGGCAGTATCCCTGGGTACGATCGGTTTTTTGTTTCCAGAGAATGAAGTAGCTGGGAGGGATCGCTGTATTTTATGAGATGAAAAAGCATCGAGAGTTAACTTTAGTTAATAGTAGGACTCATTTCTATTTGCTAACATGGTCTGTGGTGTAAGGTTTTTCGGAGAATGAACAGACACGAACCAGGGCCAAGTTGGAATTCAAAGGTTGGCGGTTGGATGCAGACATATGGAGGAGAGAAGAATGAAGCAATTAGGGAAGTTCTTACTTTGCTGGATACTCATTTTGGGCGGGTTTCCATTGTTCCCAGGGAATGTGGCGCATGCAGATGGTACGGTCGTTCCGCAAATAGCAGCAGGGTATTACCACAGTGTAGGGCTGATTAGTGATGGGACAGTATGGTCCTGGGGAAGGGGCGACATCGGACAACTGGGTAACGGGGAGACTGTGAGTCGAGCCGTTCCAAGGAAAGCAACGATCTCAGGCGGCGTGAAGTCGATTTCCGGAGGGGTACGAAGCAGCTTCGCGGTGTTAAACGACGAGAGCGTGGTGGCTTGGGGTTCAAACGGCAACGGTCAGTTGGGCGATGGCACGACAACAGATCGAACCATTCCTGTACAGGTGTCTGGTTTAAGTCATATTAAGGCGATCTCTGGAGGCGTTGCTTATCACACTCTTGCTCTGGATGGGGATGGTCAGGTATGGGCCTGGGGGAAGAATGATAATGGCCAACTTGGTGATGGGACGACAAGCCAACGGACAAGCCCTGTGCAGGTAAACGGTATAAACCATGTAACGGCTATCGCAGCAGGGGGATATTTCAGTCTTGCGCTTAAGGATGACGGTACGGTTTGGGCGTGGGGATGGAATGGTGAGGGCCAATTGGGAATAGGTACGACAGCTCAGCAGATTTCACCTATTCAGGTACCAGGTCTCAGCCATGTGACGGCAATCGCTGCAGGAGGTAATCATAGCCTCGCCCTGGATGCCGATGGGAAGGTTTGGGTCTGGGGACAGAATACTTATGGTGCAGTAGGCGATGGGACGAGAACGAATCGAACGATTCCAGTGCAAATAGCCGGTCTAAGCAACGTGACGACCATAGCCGGAGGTGGTTTTCATAGTCTCGCCATAACAACCGACGGAAGCGTGTGGACCTGGGGGTATAATAACTATGGCCAACTGGGAGATGGGACGACAACCCAACGTAATTCACCCGTGAAGGTGCCCGGTCTAAGCAAGATGAAGGCGGTTGCCGGAGGGGGCTTTCACAGCTACGCGATGAAAAGCGATGGTACGGTCTGGTCATGGGGCTTTAACGGCAGTGGCGAACTGGGTGACAATACTTCAACGACTCGCTTGTCGCCCGTGCAAAATAAGGCAGTGATGGATGCGACAGCTCCAACCCTAAGCAGCGGAGTGATCACTGCATCCTCCTTGACTTCCACGAGTGCTGCTTTGAATTGGACGAAAGCAGCGGATAACATGAGTGAGCAGAATGCTCTGCAATATATGGTATACCGCTCTGTGAGCAGCAACATCCAAACGGTAAGCGATATGGAAAGAAAAGGAACGGCACTAGGTACCTATACTGAGGATATAGGAAGATTGGATGTAACGGGATTGCAGCCCGGCACGACCTACTACTTCAACATCATTGTCAAAGATCTCGTAGGTTATAAGAGCGCCTATACGATGCAGACGGTCACTACAAATTCAACCTACACCGTGACCTATAGCGCCAACGGCGGCACAGGAGGAAACGTACCGACTGACAGCAAAGCTTATGCGCAAGGAGTGACGGTAGCCGTATATGGCAACACGGGGAACCTGAGCAGGCCGGGATACACCTTCGCAGGGTGGAACACACGGGCGGATGGAAGTGGAACAGGTTATGTTGCTGACGCGACATTCGGCATGGGTACATCCAATGTTACGCTGTATGCGCAGTGGACGGCCATTCCGATTAACACCTACACCGTGTCCTATAGTGCCAACGGTGGAACAGGAGGAAGCGTTCTGACCGACAGCAAAGCTTATGAGCAGGGAGTAACGGTTATCGTATATGGCAACACGGGAAACTTAAGCAGACCGGGGTACATCTTCGCAGGGTGGAATACACAAGCGGATGGAAGAGGAATGGGTTATGTTGCTAATGCGACATTTGGCATGGGTACGTCCAATGTCATACTATACGCTATGTGGACGGAAGCAGCGGATACGACCGTACCCACGGTAATCAACTATGCACCCAATAATCATGCAGTCGGGGTGAGGGTTGATGCGAGTTTCGTATTGGCCTTCAGCGAGAACGTAACGGCGGTTGCTGGCAGAAACATCATGATCAAGAAGGTGCTGGACAATAGTCTCGTTGAGACGATTGCAGCAACCGATACATCGAAGGTTAACGTATCGGGGTATACGGTTACGGTCCATCCAACAGCGAATTTATCCTTTAATACCGCATATTACGTGCAAATCGACGAAGGTGCGTTCAAAGACATAACGGGTAATCGCTTTGCAGGTGTTGACGATGCAGCAGCTTGGAGCTTTACTACAGAGGTAGGACCGGACACAACCACACCCAGCAGTGATGCGACTTTAATCGCTTTGAATATATATGCAGGTACGAATCAGATAGCAGTCAGTCCGGTGCTAACAAGAGGTACGACGGAATATACAGCGAGTTTGACGAATAACATGTCGTCGGTTACTGTGGCCGCGGCGGTTTACGAAAGTCATGCCAGTATGACGGCAAATGTGTACGACAACGCCAATGCACTTGTACTTGATAAGGTTAGCCTGACAAGTGGACAGTCAAGTGATCCGTTACCAATGAGCGTGGGCAGCAACCGGATCGAACTGGTTGTAACCGCGCAGGATAGCACGACAAAGAAGTACACGGTGACGGTATTTCGGGCGGGTTCATCGGCTGGAGGTTCGCCAGGAGACTCGTCCGACGGTGGATCATCAGGCGATTCGTCCGATAGTTCATCCAGCACCCCATCTGATGGAATGGAGCAGAGCATGCAGGAAACGCAAACGGGTTTGGGGGTGACTGTGAGTGGTCAGCTTCAGGACCGGATGGCGAAATTCTCGATCACAAAGGAAAACGGGCAAACCGTAATGACTGTGAAAGTGGATTCGGATAAATTAAGAGCGCAGCTTGACAAAGAGGGAGAACAGCCTGTTGTCGTTATTTCAGTGACACAAATAGTCGACAAGGTTGCTGCAGTACTAACCGGGGACCTGGTGAAAGCTTTGGAGAAGAAGCAGGCTCTACTGGAAGTCCAAACGCCCAATGGGAATTATAAGCTGCCGGCAATGGAAATCCAAATCGATCAATTATCGAAGAAGTTGGGAGAGCAAGTATCGCTAGCTGCTATTGAGATCCATGTGGATATAGCCAGGAGCGATAACGACAAGGTCCGACTCATCAATAACACGGCAAATCAAGGGCGATTTACCGTTGTTGTTCCACCTATCGACTTTATGGTCACGGCCTTGTATAACGGTAAATCGATCGAAGTGGGCACGTTTAGTTCCTATGTGGAGCGGGAAATTCCACTGCCGGATAGTGTGAGTGCGAGAGAAATCTCAACTGCCGTGGTATTGGAAGCAGACGGAACGCTCCGTCACGTGCCAACACGTGTTGGGGCTCGCGACGGGAACCGTGTTGCGGTTATTAGCAGCCTGACCAATAGTACCTATTCGCTTATTTGGCATCCGATGACGATTACGGACCTCGAAGGACATTGGGCGAAAGAGGCAGTGAACAACTTGGCGTCGAGCCTGATCGTGAGTGGAATAGATGGAATCCACTACAGACCGGATGCAGCCATTTCCCGCGCCGAGTTTGCGGCAATTATCATACGGGGACTCGGTTTACCCGAGAACGGAAAAATCACTGCTTTTACGGATCTATTGTCCACAGATTGGTATGTGGGTGCGGTAACCAAAGCGCATGAGTACGGAATCATCGATGGATACGCAGATGGGACATTCGGTCCGACAAAAACGATCACACGTGAAGAAGCACTGACTATGATCGCTCGCGCAATGAGGCTCGTTGGACTTGAAGATAGCGTAAGTGCTGCAGAGACAGAAACCATACTATCCAGATTTGCGGACAACGCAGCGATTGGCGAATGGTCCAAACGAGCGGTTGCTGCAGCCGTGAAGGGTCAATTAGTCAGAGGCTCCGAAACCGGATTGATGCCGAAAAACGAAATGACAAGAGCGGAAACGGCGGCAATTATTCAGCGGATGCTGGAAACGGCCAATTTAATCGATAGTAAATTTACCCAATAACCAACTTATCACGGGGCTATTCCTGAGTAGAAGTACTTACACAGGGAAGCTCTTTTTCTTTATTAATCAGCGTTGGATTTTCAATTTTAGAAATAATGAATATAATAAGAGGAAGTAGTAAGGTGCAAGCAATCAATCATACGAGGTGAATCATGAAAGCTTATTTAGATCTTCTTAGGGATGTTTTAGATAACGGTGCACAGAAGGGGGATCGTACGGGTACAGGGACGATTTCCGTTTTTGGAAGACAGATGCGAATTAATCTTCAAGAAGGTTTCCCGCTCTTAACGACAAAGAAGCTTCATATCAAATCCATTGTTCATGAACTGTTGTGGTTTTTAAGCGGCAATACGAATATCAAGTATTTACGTGACAATGGTGTGAGGATTTGGGACGAATGGGCTGACGAAGAAGGAAATCTCGGTCGGGTCTATGGTGCTCAGTGGAGAACATGGCTTGGTCCTAATGGACAAGTTGTTGATCAGATTACGAATGTGATTGGGCAAATTAAAAGCAATCCGGATTCGCGTAGACATTTGGTGAGCGCATGGAATCCTGCAGAAGTCGATGGTATGGCTTTGCCGCCCTGCCATTATGCTTTTCAGTTTTATGTAACGAACGGCAAGCTGTCGTGCATGTTTCAGATGAGATCGATCGACACGTTTTTGGGGCTCCCCTTTAATTTGGCGTCGTACGCACTGCTAACCCATATGATTGCGCAGCAGTGTGATCTGGAAGTCGGGGATTTAATCTGGACGGGCGGCGATACACATATTTACTTGAACCATTTGGAGCAGGTTGAGCTGCAGTTAACTCGAGAGCCGTTCCCGCTGCCAACACTTCATATCAAAAGAAAACCCGATTCGATCTTCGACTATACGTTTGAGGATTTTGAATTTGTCAGCTATCAGGCACATCCGGGGATCAAGGCCATTATCGCAGTTTAAGCTTAGCTGCCAATCGAACAAGGGGGATCATCATGACCATATCCTATATTTTCGCAATGGATGAAGCAAGAGGTTTTGGCAAGGATAACCGGATGCCATGGTATTTACCGGCGGATTTTGCTTATTTCAAAAGAACGACTCTGGAGCATACGATTCTAATGGGACGCAAAACGTTCGAATCGATTGGCAATAAGCCTTTGCCCAAGCGGCACAACGTGATTTTGACCAGAGACGAGGACTACACTGCAGAGGGCTGTGATATTGTCCATTCGGTCGAAGAAGCGTTGGAGCGCTTTGGACACGGCGGAAGCTGGGAAGGCAAGGAGCTGTTCGTCATCGGCGGTGTTGAGGTATTCAAGTTATTCATGCCGCATGTGGACCGAATGTATATCACAGAAATTGCTCATCGCTTTGAAGTCGATACGTACTTCCCTGAGATCAATGAAGCCGAGTGGCGAGAAGTCGCCAGAGAAGCCGGAGTCACAGATGAAAAAAATGTGTACAAGCACGATTATGTCATCTATGAGCGTATCCAACCGGCGGGCGAACGGAGTTGATCATATGAAGAAGCTCTGGGGCAAGCAAGCTGCCGCGGCAGCGATCGCTGTTCTTATGTTGGGCTGGATAGCTCCAGATCCAACAGCCGCGGCTAGCGGTTCTTTACCGCTGCAATCAACCGTTGTTCAGGCAAACGGTAAAAGCTTTACGATACAATGGACGACAATCGATCTGTCGGACCCGCATCTTCGTGTGATGCCGGCAACAGCGGCAGAGGGGATTGGTCATGTGGAAAGCTTCTCAGCCATGATTGATCACAGTGGCGCTGTGGCGGCCATTAACGGAACCTTTTTCGATGCGTATGAGCAGGACGAGAGTTTAAGGCATCCGAATGGCTTACTTGTGGAGTCCGGCAGCTTTGTACGGTCGGGTGACAATGTATCGCTCGGTATCCGCACAGATAAGTCAGCGTTGATTCATCGACTGGAGACCGCTCTTACATTCAAAGTCAAGCATAACAAAAGTGTATATACCGTATCGCCATGGGGAACGAACACTTATTATGGTGATGAAGATTTGGATCAGGTGGTCGCGTATACCCGCCATTTTGCCGAAAGGATTGATCGGACGGGCGGGATGAAGGTTATCATCGAAAACGGGCGGATTACGAAGATGACCGAGCAATCAGCCGACGTTCCTGAGCAGGGTTATGTGATCTTCGTAGGGCATTCCAGCAATAATGACAAGAACCTGTTGCCGCATCTTCACGAGGGTGATGAGGTGGAGGTCGAGGCGCTCATCGTGGATGGGAACAGCGGAGTCACGGAAAGCTTGCCACAATCGTGGGACACGGCTATGGGTGTGGGACCAAAGCTGGTGACCGATGGACAGGTTGATATCGATTATGCGAGAGATGGCTTCGATGATCCGAGAATTACAAGTACAGCCAATACTCGCAGCTTTGTCGGTATAGACGGGAATGGCCATCTGCTGATGGGGACACTCTCAGCGGCGACGGTTGCAGATATGGCACAGGCACTTGTCCAGCTTGGTTTGAGAGAGGCAATGAACATGGATGGCGGCGCCAGCTCTGGCTTGTATGTCGAAGGGGCTATGAAGCGTACACCTGGAAGATTGCTGAGTAATGCTCTGATCGTGAAGCGTTATGAGGACCCACAGGTTCAGGTGTCCGTGAACGGAAGCTTCGTGCATGAATTTCGTGGCTTCATTAAGAAGGATGTGACGATGGTACCGTTTCGCGGCATTTTTGAACGGATTGGTGCGGACTTCCATTGGAATGAGCAAGAACGGGTGTTGACGTCCAAACGTGGCTCCATCGAGCTCGTGCTCCGGCCGGATGTGCCTGAAGCGACAGTGAATGGCAAGTCTATCCAGCTCGATCAGGCGCCGACTATTGTGGACGGACATATTTATATTCCGCTTCGCTTTGTCGGGGAGACGCTCGGAGCGAAGGTTGGCTGGGATCAGGGGCTGTATCGCGCTACCTTGGATCTGAAGTAAGTGCAAGGAATGCCAATGCTGACAAAAGCCAAGGAATGAATACAGCGATTTTGGCGCATCTTATGGGAGAAGTAACCACTGAAAGGATGTGCCCATAATGACTGAAGTCAATCAGCACCAGATGCCCCTGCGGCATGTAATCGACAATGCGGAGAAGGCAATTCAGGTTGCCAAGGATGCAGAAATGGCGGTACGCCACGCACAGATTGATTCCAATCCGCAGAAGCTGGCTAGCTCTATCGATCAGTTGGAGACGGCAATGCGTACTGTGCAGCAGGCACAAAGCCAGATCCATATGCAGGAAATTGAGCCTAACCAGCAGGTGCTTAAGCAGGTTCAGGAGCAGCTGACGCAAGCCGAGCAAAGTCTGGATGTAGTCCTTGGGAATTCAGAACAGCCCAAGCAGATGCGTTAATCCGCATAGAAGAACGTTGTCAATCTGATCAGGGAGGGCGGCGGTTGATCCTCAGCTGCCGCATCTCATTATGTATCCGCCCGAGAACACCGTCAATTTGGTGGTGTTCTCGGGCTGTTTGACAATCTTTGTCGCAGCCGAAATTATATGTTAACATTATGACTACTTGCTGCATACGTATGGAAGATGTTTTATGCCTAAAGGGGCCGCTCACAAGGGGGCACCGAGAATTGTACTTGATGAGGTGAAGCTATGATAATAATAAAAAGCAAGCAGGAAATAGCTCAAATGAGAGAAGCCGGACTTATACTTGCACGCTGCCATCAGGAGATAGCCAAACGAATCAAGCCGGGAGTGACATCTTGGGAAATCGATCAGTTTGTCGAGAAGTTCCTTCAGGAGAATGGCGCCACACCTGAGCAAAAAGGCTTTCACGGATACGAGTACGCTACCTGCGCATCCGTTAATGATGTCATTTGCCACGGATTTCCCAAAAAAGAGCCGCTCCGTGATGGCGATATCGTCACCATCGATATGGTCGTTAATCTCGATGGATGGTTAGCCGATTCGGCATGGAGCTACAAGGTAGGCAATGTATCCGCAACAGCGGATAAGCTGCTGAGAGTAACCAAGGAAAGCCTGATGCGAGGTATTGAGCAAGCAAGAATCGGCAACCGTATGGGTGATGTGGGATATGCCATCCAATCCTATGCAGAAGCCGAGGGCTTCTCGGTTGTGCGTGATTTTGTCGGTCACGGGATCGGGCAATCCATGCATGAAGAACCACAGGTTCCTCATTATGGACATCAGGGCAAAGGGATTCGATTTACGGAGGGTATGGTCATTACGATTGAACCGATGATTAATGAGTTTGCTTACCAATCGAAGACTGATCCCGATGGATGGACTGCGAGAACGTTGGATGGCGGTCTATCTGCTCAGTACGAACACACGATTGCGATTACGAGTGAAGGACCGATTATATTAACACAACTTTAACAGAATAGGCTGTGCTTGAGTCAAAAAAGACCAGAGCACAGCTTCTTTTTTATGTTAAGCTGGAATCAAAAAAGTTGTTGGGTGGAGTGTAAAGATGAAACGCGTGTCATGGCTTCATATATTGGCAGTCTCTTTTCAATTAGGGTTAACCTCGTTCGGAGGCCCCGCGGCGCATCTTGGTTATTTTCATGAGAAATACGTGAAACGCAAGCAGTGGATTGATGAGGAGAGCTATGCCGATTTGGTCGCTCTATGTCAATTTCTTCCTGGTCCGGCAAGCAGCAAGGTTGGCATCGGGATCGGCTTTATGCGCGGCGGGGTCATAGGGGCTATTATGGCATGGATC
This sequence comes from Paenibacillus sp. FSL H7-0331, assembly GCF_001956045.1. Next base: position 188,284 of record NZ_MRTH01000005.1, read on the forward strand.
GGGTTTACACTGCCTTCAGCCGTGGTGCTCGCCCTCTTTGCCTATTGGTCTCAGGGCTGGGATGCGTCGAGTACAGGCTGGCTCCATGGACTTAAGCTGGCGGCTGTAGCCATTGTGGCGCAGGCCGTATGGGGAATGGGTAAAAGTCTGGCGCCGGACCGCGGAAGAGCAACGATAGCCATACTGACAACTGCAATAGCACTACTTTTTCCATCTACCTATACTCAGTTAATTGTCATTATAGCGGCAGGTGTACTTGGTCTTATGATCTACAAGCAGAGCAGCACGGTAATGGAAAAGCCTGTGCAGGCTGTATCTCCTGCGTATCGGAGGCTTGCTATCGGCTCGTTGATTGCATTCGTCGCCTTGTTATTCCTGCTCCCCATGCTGCGAAGTTTGACCCCTAACATATGGGTGGCGATGATCGATAGCTTTTACCGTACAGGTGCACTTGTCTTTGGAGGCGGTCATGTAGTGCTGCCATTGCTGGAGCAGGAGATAATGCCTACGGGCTGGTTGAGTAAGGAACAGTTTCTGGCGGGTTATGGAGCATCGCAAGCAGTCCCAGGTCCTTTGTTTACGTTCGCTTCCTATTTGGGCTTTATGATCCACGGCTGGCTCGGTGCGGTTGTTGCGACGATAGCCATTTTCCTTCCCGCCTTTTTGCTGGTGCTAGGGGCTTTGCCCTTCTGGAACAAGCTGCGAAAACAGCCTCAAACCCGAGGTGCGCTAACCGCTATTAACGCGGCTGTTGTCGGAATTCTGCTTGCTGCTCTCTACGATCCGGTATGGGTGAGTACAGTGCGAACACCCGGTGACTTTGTGATGGTACTTGCTCTGTTCGGAGCTCTGTTATTCTGGAAGCTGCCATCATGGTGCATGGTGATTTTGTCAATTGGCGGCGGGATGCTGCTTGCGGTTTTCAATAGCTAACCAAATAAAATGAACAAAATGGTCTTAAAATGCAACCTTTTTCAGTAATTAAGGGTATATATGTTTAAGGATATATATGATGATATCCGGTATACTGATTGGAACGGAGCTTACATATGAAAAAGAAAATATGGATTATAGCTTGTCTGTGTGTGATTTTGCTAGCGGGTGTTACGGGCCTATATACGTATTCTATTTATAGTCAGGCGGAAAAAGCATTAGATAAAATGAGCGCAGCTGTACCTGTCGTCGTGCCGATCAAGGAGTCAGCCAAGGTCAAGCCGCTTACCCTGCTGCTGATGGGAATTGACTACCGACCTGAATCCGCCAGCCTGAATTCGGATGTGATTATGGTGGTCACGTTGAATCCGGATAAAAAGTCGGCGACCCTCGTATCGCTGCCGCGCGATCTTCAGCTGGACCCGGAGGGTCTGGAAGCACGTAAAGCGAACTATTATTATCCTCATTTTATGCTGAAGGACAAGGAAACGGCGTTTGCCAATACGAAGCAAATCTTCAGTGACTTGTTGGGCATCCCGATCGATTATGCGGTGACGGTTGATTTTGACGGCTTCCGTAAGGTAGTTGATTTGATGGGTGGATTGACGATTGACGTCGATATGAATATGCGTTATGTGGATGATGAGGATGGAACCGATATTAATTTGAAAAAAGGGACGGCTTTGCTGAATGGCAAGCAGGTGCTCGACTTTGTCAGATACCGCAAGTCCAACCGTAATACAGAGGAATCGAGCGATCTGGAGCGGAATCAACGTCAACAGCAGGTGCTGAACGAGCTGCTCACTTCTCTAAAAAGTGTGGATGGCGTCACCAAGCTGGGTTCCATTATTGGCACGCTGGGTGATCACATTCGAACGGATGTGCCAGCTTCGCAGCTCCGTGATTTATTAAGCACTTATTATGATATTTCACCTGAAAAGGTGGAGTACATCCCATTGGACGGAGAGTGGGTCAGTCCGTATATCGTAGTGTCGGATGAGGTGATCAATAAAGCACGTTTTGCACTGAAGCTGCAGCTGAATGGAGGCGTAATGCCGGAGTCAGATGTGGATTCGGAGTCTATTATCGATTTTGGGAAGAACACTGAAAGTGCGGGCGTGGGAACAAGTACAGGAGCTGGTGAGGCATTACCTGGAAGAACTAATGAAGAACGAACCGGCACGCAGGGAGCAGTGGGATCAGGTAAGGGGACAGGTACGAGTGCAGGCACAGGGAAGACTGGCAGTGGTGGTACCAGCACAAGTCCACAAAGCAGCAAGCCAACGAGCGGTACGACTGTAAGTCCGAAGCCGCCTGTAAATAGCGACAAAAATACGATCAGTAAGTCTACATATGAGGGCCGGACAGGTGAGTAAGCATTGAAGCAGGTTGTGTACTGAAGAAATATTGTCAGATTAAGCGTGACGACGATAGGAATAATCTTGTGTTGGTGATGGAACGGTCATATGACCGCAATATTTGCATTTAAAAGAATCCTCATCAAGCTTTTCTGAGCAACTTAGGGATCATTTGTTAATGCTGAGATTGTTAGCGATGATCTTAGTACGTAACTTACGGTCCGCATATAATTTGCTGTATTGGAAAAAATATCCCTGAGACCTTAAGGAGGGATAGGCATATGCCCAATCAAAAAATCGAGATTGAAACAGATGGAAATCCCCAAACCATCTATGAAGACACAGACGCACATGAACGAACAGGGTTTATGGTCGAAGATACAAAGCAAATTCGCGATGAGAATGCCAATGAAGTAGAATATTGATACCATTACTTATCGGTAAAACAGCCTCCAAGATTATTGGAGGCTGTTTGCTTGTGTACAAATGTTTCGCACGTTTGGCGATGTTAATTCCTTTAGTCCGTGTTGTCAGTATCCAGCTTGTGCAGCTCGGGAATGAATCTGAAGAATACATCCCGTCCATCGATATTGGCAAAGAAGGTCAGCTTTCCATGGTTCCAAAAACGGGTATGAACTTGACTGGGCTGAGTACCTTGAATGATTTCAGAGAGTACCGTTTTTTCTTTGGTTTGCAGGTTATAGACGAAGCTATCGGTGTGATACTCGTTGTCCCTCCGTATGATGTCTACAGCGATGTATTTGGAATCTGGGTCTACAATTAGATTTTCAGATCGTACATCTGGGATCGTATCCATACGAATAAATTGTCGTGTACTCATATTAAAGCCCATTACCTGCGTCCGCCAATCTTTATTGTAAGTCTGCTTGAGGGTGAACCAAATCATTTGTGCTGCTTCATTATAGGCTATATTGCTCAGAGAATCATGTATCCATGGCTCATCATTGGGTATCTCACTTATAGCAAACAAGGATTGCTTGCTTCCGTTATGAGTAAGGGTTACAGCCCCGGCTGCCTCACTGACCTCGATATTTTCCTTTTCGTCCATCGCAGCGATTTTGAAACCGCGGGGTCCATCGGCTAATGTATAATGCGTTTTTATGATTTGATAATAAGGGTCCGCGGTATAGGATAAATAGGTTTCTGCATCGACAAATCGTTGTCCATTTTCCTGTCCGCTGCTTGTGATCCTGTAGCCAACCTGACGCGGATTCGTTCCCTTGAGATAACCCGGATCATAATTGAAAAAACTGTGGGCATAGTTTTCATCCCGATAAATCAGCGCTTGTATGGACTTGGAAACGACGTCTTCAGGAGTTGGTTGGGTCTGGGTAATATTGAATCGCATTAGCTTTTTCCATATTGTATTGCTATGAAAGACCTTGTACACAAACAAGCTTTGCGAATCCTGACTCCAGGTTGGCTGTTCAAAGGTATTAAGCGCCTGCTGCTTTCCTTCCACCATTGTCCCTGTTAGTTGATCCCATGCATCAGAAAGACGATTGTCGGTCACCTGTTTCTTCGTTTTAAAATTCGTATCTGCAATCCATACATCCTCCATAACAGGCTCACCTTGCAATTTAACATAAGCCACGTAAGCTCCATTCTGCGATACACTGGGATACTTTCCGCTATCGAGCACCGTTTCCTCGCCATTTGCAAGATTAATACGCACAATCTGATTGTTCCTCTCCGCAAACAACGTATGTTGACCCGCTGCATATGAGGGACTCGTTCCTTCCCCGAGATTTCGCTGTGTTCCCTTTTCCAAATCGAGTTCCCAGATTTCACTGAGACCGCTTGGGACTGTCTTTTTATTTACTAAGGCGATGCGCTTACCGTCAGGCGACCATGCAGGCGTTTCAACCTGATTGTGTGCTGTTACGCCTTGCAGCAGCTGTTGGCCTTTGTGCGTTGTCAGATCGTAAATAAATGCATTACCATCCTCTGTGTACACCAATTGCCGACTGTCAGGGGATACTCGGACATAATTGATATTGCCATCAATGAGCTTATGAAATTGTCCATTGCCATAGGCGTAAAGCCCTTTTCCCGGTAGAGGAAAATACAGTATTCCGTTACTTTCGGCCATGCCCGCACTATTTTCTGCTCCGAGCTGTTCCATTAAGGAAAACTGATCTGCAATATGAAGTGAAGCAGCCTCTGTTCGCAGGACCGCTTTTTCCGGCAGCAGCACGGTACTGAGCAGTAGAATACACAACACGGCAGCTACGGCCCCTGCCCACGTCCATGCTCGAGAATAAGCCCTATGCTTTCGCTTGATTACAAAAGCTTGCCTGAGCTCCTGTTTCAGCTCCTGATTAACGAGCAGGCTCATTCTGATATCATCCATCATTTCATCAAACTGAGATCGCGATTGCTGCATACTAACCCTCCATACATATCGTTATCAACGCTTCCATTTTTTGTTTGATCCGATGCGACTTGGTTTTGAGCCATTGTTCGGTTTTACTCATTATCGAACTGATTTCTTTATATTTCAGTCCCGCTATGTACTTCATGTTGATGATCTCCTGCTCATCAGGGGATAGCGTCAGGATCGATTGCTTCAGGCAATCATGGCGGAGCTCGGTTTCATCTAAAAGGGCTTTGGTCTGTGAATAACCAGCGACTTCGGGGTCCTGGCCATAGGGAATCTCTTTTCGTTTGCGATAAAAATCGATTACTGTATTTCGGGCTATGGTCATAAGCCAGGGTTTGATATGGGGATGTGTAACGGTATTAAATTTTTCAAAAGATTTTCGGAAAATCTCACTTACCAGATCATCTGTGTCCCATCGGTTACCCGTCTTAAACAAAACAAAGCGATATACATCATCAAAATAGTGATCATACATCTCTAAAAACTTATCCTGCACGCCGATTCCCCCTCTCCATAACAAATAACGAAGCTGCCGCTCAAAAGTGTCATGGGAATAAATATTTTTTTGCATAAGAAAAAGTCCAGCTGCAAGTACGCCAGCTTTCCGAGAAAAATCAAATACAGGGACTCCTCATTTAAGGAAGCCCCTGCATGAATACAACGCATTTTGTAACCAGATTTCTGTTAGCTTTAAGCCAGCCTTAATCGAATATAAAAGATTAGCTCGCCATCCTTTTGCTCGACACCTATGGAACCATCGTGCGCTTCGACGATGCTTTTGGCTATAGCCAGCCCCAAACCGGAGCCCCCTGTGTCCGAGGAGCGCGAGGCATCGACCCTGAAAAATCGTTCGAATAGCTGCTCCAGCTCCTGCTCGGTCAGTTCGTCGGCTTTGTTGCCAATCCGAACGATGCCGTAGCGCTGCTCCTTGATCATACTGACCGTGATGACCCCGGGCTTGGGACTATACTTCAGCGCGTTGCCCAGCAGATTTTCGAATACACGGATCATCTGATCGACATCGATGCTGACGAATAATTTTTCCTTGGGGATATGGCGCGAGAGGATAACCTGCTGCTCCTCGGCTGGTGTCACGAATTCCTCCAGCAGCTGCTCCAGCAGATCATTGAGCGCGATGCCTTCTTTATTTAACGGGATATCCTGATGGGTCAGCTTCGTATACATAAATAGATCGTTAATGAGGGAATTGAGCTTCTCCGATTTATTGTAAGCGATGCTGAGGTAAGTCCGAGCTTGCTGCTCCGTCTCATAATTACGGTCATTTAACAGTCGGAGATAACCGATAATAAGCGTAAGCGGTGTGCGCAGGTCATGAGAGACGTTCGTCACGAGCTCGTTTTTCAAACGCTCAGCCCGGCGCTCCTCTTCGATTTTCAGCTGCAGCTTCTCAGCCATCAGGTTCATATTTTTGGCAAGCGAGCCCAGCTCATCGTCACTTCGCTCCGGCACCCGGGAGTTCAGATTGCCCGTTGCAATTGTAATGAGCCCTCCGGCGAGCTCCTCAATGTAACGCATTTTTTTCTGGGTCACAAAGTAGAAGAGCACGATAAATAGGATAAACGCACCAACCATGGGAAAAGGACTTTCTCCTCGTTTGTAGCTGATATTCGGCTCAGGAATGCCGCTCACATACAGATAGGCGGGTTTCGTCTTATAAGTGACCGGATACAGGCTTGAAGCCTCCTGCCGCCGCGTCAAATTTTGCTGTCTGCGAGTGTCCATCGAGCTGCGGATCGTTTTATGAATATCGATGCTGGTTTCAGCCGTGTTCGGGCTTTTATATATGACCGTACCGGACAGGTCGGTAACCATAATTTTATAACGATTACTTGAACTTTCACGCTGTACCTGCTCCGTAAATTCCTGTTCGCGCTGCTTTTCAATCAGGGCCTGTGCTTCGGGACTTTGTTTCTCGGTCTCATTGTAGTGGTGGTAGTCATCGCTTAATATGTGAGCCATATTCTCGGCAGCATTATCGATACGCTGCACCCCGGATTCATAGTCAATCACAGGCTCCTGCTTGATGCCGCCGAATATGGCAGAGCTTAAGGAGTAGAAGATCAGCGAAGCAGCCAGACAGAAGGCAAAGGTGACCATCAACTGCAGGCGCAGGCTGCGACCGACTTGTCCACTCAGCATACGAAACAGGTCCATAGCGAACAGGATCAAGCCGCGCAGCAGATTAAACGGGAACCAGGTAAAGGGAAAGCGGTTCAAACGAGACTGAGGATGGATATCCGAATATTTACTCAACTTTGTAGCCAACCCCCCAGATGGTTTTAATATATTTGGGCTTGCGCGGATTGGTTTCCATTTTCTCGCGAATTTTGCGGATATGGACCATGACCGTGTTGTCGGAATCAAAATAGGCTTCCTGCCAGACCGCTTCATAAATTTTTTCGATACTCCACACGATGCCGCGATGGCGGGCGAGCAGTTCCAATATGGCAAATTCACGAGGCGTCAGCTTAATGCTCCGTCCATCCAACTTCACTTCGTGAGTTTGTGTGTTGATAAGCAGCTCATCGACCTCGATTTCATGCTCTTTGTTTACAAGAGGGATATTGAGCCGAGTGTAGCGGCGCAGCTGTGATTTGATACGGGCGATCAGCTCCAGTGGGTTGAAGGGTTTCGCGAGATAGTCGTCAGCGCCGCTGCTGAGTCCAATAATTTTGTCCATATCCTCTCCTTTGGCAGAGAGCATAATAATGGGCATGTTTTGCTGTTCACGGATTTTGAGACAAGCCTCTATCCCGTTCATTCGGGGCATCATAATGTCGAGCACGATCAAATCCACCTCTTCTTTTTGCAAAATATGTAGTGCGGCTTCTCCATCGGATGCGCGCAGCAATAGATAGCCTTCGTTCTTTAAATAAATTTCCAACAGATCGATAATTTCCTTCTCATCGTCGACAATAAGTATTGTTTTGGGAGCTGCGATATGGGCTTCCTCCTCCTGACTATCCTGTGTATAGCCTCATTATAATCGGTAGTTCTTAATTAAATGGCAGGGTATATCTTAACAATTTCTTAAGCCGGAAATAACAAGAAGGCCTGCTGAGGAAGTCTCAACAGGCTGCATACAAATAAGTGATAAGAACAAGTACAAGTAAGATAAGCCAGATCGATGATCGGTGAGCAGCAGGTGCAACGGCTGTTTAGGTTAGCAATTCCCTTAGGAATTCTGTTGAATAAAGAGCGGAGCGACCGTGGTGTTCTGTAGATAGCGGAGCGGTGCCTTTGTTTCCGGAATTTTACCGCAAATTGTCTTATAAAATAAATCTGGAAACGACAGCAATCGGAAGAATACTTCGGTCGTGCAGCGGAACTTATTCACCAGAATTGCCCTATTTTTTTAGGAACACGATCGTATACTGAATCGCTTCCAGCACCTGTTGGACAAAAGCGACGTTTTCTTTTTCCCATTCATCGGGGTCATCAAGATAGTGCTCCTCCAGAAACTGCTCCAGCTGCTTGGTAGCTTCTTTAAGCTGTGCATCTCCTGCAGCAGGCTTGCCTCTGAGCACCTGAATGGCCAATCGCATCGATTTGCAGGCGTTTTTCACAGAAGGGTATTCATCCCGCTCCCAGGCCTCAGGCTCGTCCATCTCATAATAGGGAATCCATTTCTCAATCAGGCTTGCGGCCTGTTTATTGTCCATTGATGTCAAAGCGTGTGCCCTCTTTCATTATATCGTCGATATGCTGTCATTAAATGTACCATTAATGTCCCGAATATCCAAGAGCCTGGTTCGGCAACTCATAAGTCTGAGCCAAGTAAAAAGGATACGGCAGCTGCGCCATATCCTTGAAGATGAAGCCAGAGCAGCTCCACTATGATGGGAAGATGAATCGTCCAGACTGCTGGTATCGACGATTCATCTCCAATTATTTGTTTAACATTACAGGGATTGAATACATTGGTAGGTAATGATGAGAACGAACGTGAGGAGTGTAGCTCCAGTGGCATAAGTGAAGCGTCGGTGGGAAAGTGTCGTCATAATTAGTTCTCTCCTTTATGATGAGTTAGCGTAGTAACAGGTAGTTGATGACTATCGTGTACGCCTCTGTTTATATTTTATAATATCATAATTGTTTCTAGTGTTAAAATTTTGTGAAGTGAAGGCCGATATCGACGTGTGAAGCGGCTCAACGCTTCATTTTTTTCAATTGCTCCAGCACATAAAAGGTACCTCGCCAATGAATACCGCCCTGACGCAGCGTTAGCCATACGGAACGTGTGACGACATAGCTGAGCAAACATACGGTAGCGGGGAACACGAGCAGCTCCTTGCCGATCTTGCCAATCAACGATTGAATCAGCAGGCTGTAAACGGATAACATCAGTACAATGGAAAGTACATAACTCCAGAACACCCAGCCGTCCAGCACGAAGATCGCGACAAAAGGGAAGAAAAACAACAGCAATTGTCCAATCACGCCAGCGGCAGCAGGCAGCACGCGATATTGAAAACCGGAAAAAATATTTTTCTCCAGGCCTTGCACAGCCTCACGCAGACTCTTGTACCATTCCACCGCTAACTGCGTCCGACCTGAGGCCAACCGCTGGCGCAGACCTGCTTGCTTAACCCGCATGCCAAGCTGCAAATCATCGTCAGGGCGAAATGCGAACGCCTGGTGGGTGCCGATCCTATCATACGCCTGCCGGGTAATCATATTGAAAGCACCTACGCCCATCCCATGCTTGTGCTGACTGTCGATGTTGGCGCGCCAAGGTCGGATATATAAAGATAAGGCAAAGAAGAAATATTGCACGAACGCGCTCAGCCAAAAGCTGTTAACAACGATCTTGGGTGTCAATGTCAGATGGTCAGCATCGGTTTCCTTCATATAGTGCACCGCATCGGCAAGAGCGTGCGGCTGAAACAGCACATCCGCATCAGTAAATAAAATAACTTGTCCGCGCGCCTGCAGGAAGCCTTGATACAGCGCGTGGTTTTTGCCAAGCCAGCCAGCGGGGAGTGTTGTAACATGGATGATGGTCAACGGTACCTCTACCTGCCGTTTGCCTTGTGACCATTTGCGCAGCTCCTCCAGCTTGTGACCAGTGCCGTCTTGCGAACGGTCATTAACCGCTATGATTTCGAACCTAGGATACGTTTGATTAAGCAAATGCTTAACGGTTTCGGTGATCGAGGCCTCTTCTTCCTTGGCAGCTATGATGACAGATACGAGTGGGAGCTCTTTCGCTGTAGTACCGCGTGGCTGCGCCAGGCCTGCGGATGCGAAGGATCCCGTGGAAGCGGAGCCTCCCGGCTTGGGACTTGCAGGCAGCTGCCGCATCAGCTTGCGTGCCCACAGCGTATCACCAAGCATCATGATCCAGTAACCGAGCGTCAGGATGACCAGCAGCTTGAAAATGAACATGGATGATCCCTCCCACGAAGCGCTTTTTTTAGCATTATAGCATTGGCAGCCCGCATTGAACAAATGGATCAGAGCCATCTCATAATTTTTGTGCTACAATAAATACATTCATGATTGTATAAGAGCAACCGCTAGGAGGAGTCTGATGAAAGAGGCATTCCCGATCATACGTAAAAGAATCAAGGGACCCGAGCTTGGCGAATTTATGCTTTCCATACGGAGGAGCGGGGTAAGGACGGAGGATCTGGTGTTTCTATGCATCGGTACTGACCGTTCGACTGGGGATTCGCTCGGTCCGCTGGTAGGCACGATGCTGGAGGAGGCGGGCTATACCCAGGTGCTGGGTACCTTGGAATTCCCGCTGGATGCAAGCAATATGATTCATCGACTGACCAGCCTGCCGCTGATGAAATCCGGTAAATCATTTATCGCTATCGATGCCTGTCTCGGGCAGTCTTCTTCCATAACCAGCTATCAGGTGTCCAATCAGCCGATGGAGCCTGGCAAGTCGGTGGGGCGGATGCTGCCGCCTGTAGGAAATTATTCAATTGCCGCTATTGTTAATCATAATGAAGGGAATCAATATGCGATCTTGCAGGGTACCTCGTTGTATCGGATTATGACAATGGCCAAGGAAATCACAGCCAGCATCATGGACGTATTTCCATTGGAGTCGGCTGCAGGGTTAACAGCGGAGGGAGAATTAGGATGAGCATGAGAGAAGGTGGAGGCGGCTGGGAAGGTGGAAGCAAGCAAACCTTACAAAGCAGAGGTAAAGCCACCTTGAAGGAAGTATCGCTGCGGCGGATTTACGGCTTGTTTCGCGGATACCGTGTGCAACTGGTCATTATTATTTTACTGGCATTAGGTGCCGCATTAATTGGACTTATACCGCCGCTCGTGATGAAGGAAATTATAGATACAGCGATCCCACAGGGTGACAAAAGGAAACTGATCGAATTGATCGGATTGATGGTGCTGCTGCCTGTGAGCAGCGGCTTACTCAGTGTATGGCAAAATCACCAGAACACCAAAGTCGGTCAGGGCGTGATGCGCGATTTAAGACGCTCGTTGTTTGCCAATTTACAACGGCAGTCCATGAGCTTCTTCACGGACGCCAAGTCAGGGGAGATTATTCAGCGGCTAACTGGCGATGTGCTAGCGGTGCAAAATGTAGTGACAACCCTCGTTGTATCAGCTGTCACACAGGGTGTTATTGTGATCACGACGATCGTTATTTTATTCGTATTGGATTGGCGCCTGGCGATATTGGCTACGGTTATTTTACCCTTATTTATATTGCCTGTTCGTAAGGTATCTCAGATTCGCAAGCGGCTGCGGGGCGAAACGCAGCGGGTACGCGGCGAGATGTCATCCCAGCTTGGGGAAATTTTTGGTGTATCCGGTGCATTATTAACAAGGATTTTCCAGCAGGAACGCAAGCAGGAGCAGGATTTTGACGTGCTGAACCAGCGGGTTATGGATTTGGAGCTGAAGCTCAATCTGGTCGGTCGGTGGTATGGGATGGTGCTCGGTGTATTGGGACCGCTCGGCACGGCATTGATATATTTGTACGGTGGTTGGAATGTGGTCGAGGGATCGATGACGATAGGCGGTATCGTAGCTTTTGCTGCTTATTTGGGACGATTGTACGGTCCGATTGGCACGCTGTTGAATCTTCAGGTGGAGGTTCAGACGGCACTTGGCGTTTTTCAGCGGATATTCGAATACGAGGATATGGAGCCTGATGTTAAAGATTTGACTGGGGCGAAGGCGCTGTCTTCCGTACAGGGGCAGGTTGGGTTTCACCATGTTTCGTATGCCTATCAGCCAGGTCAATATGCATTGCAGGAGGTTACCTTTACAGCGCTTCCGGGCGAGGTTGTAGCTATAGTAGGGCCAAGTGGTGCCGGAAAGTCGACACTGATCGGCATGCTGGCCAGATTGTACGATCCGACTGAAGGGATTGTGACGATTGATGGTCATAATGCTGCGTCCGTCACATTGTCATCGCTGCGCGAGCAGGTGGCCTTCGTTACACAGGAATCATTCCTGTTCCATGCGTCGGTTCGTGATAATTTGTTGTTTGCCAAGCTTGACGCAACAGATGAAGAATTGGAGAAGGCCTGTCGGCAAGCTTATATTCATGAGACGATTGCGGCAATGCCAAATGGCTATGATACGATGGTTGGAGAACGTGGTCATCGGCTGTCAGGTGGAGAAAGGCAGCGTCTGGCTATTGCCAGAGCGATTCTCAAGAATCCGCGCATTCTTGTGCTGGATGAAGCTACCTCGCATCTGGACTCCGAATCAGAGGCTTATGTACAGACGGCGCTGGATTCCTTAATGCACGGACGCACGACGCTCGTGATTGCCCACCGGCTGTCAACGATTTTGGCGGCGGATCGGATCATCGTGCTTGAGGCTGGACGTGTGCTGGAGTCGGGGCGCCATACCGAGCTGCTGGATCAGGACGGCTTGTATGCGCGACTGTATCGGACCCAGTTCGAAAAGGCAGCATTAAGCTAGCATCAATCCGAGCCTGGCAGCTCACGAGTTTAAGGCTGAATGGTTGAAATACCCTGCCAGTACATCCGCCAGACGCTATGCATCCGCTGCTCAAAGTGATCAGGCAAATAGTAAAATTGCTGAATAAAAGCACCATCCAGCATGCAATAATAGGAGGCAATCAAATCTGTGATTTGCTCGCTGCGAATGATGCCTTGCCGCATGCCTTCTGCAAAAATATGGGTCAACGCCGTCGACAGCGTGTTCTCGGATGCAGTAAACCGGGCTCTCAGCTCCTCCTGTAAAGTGATGGGCGGAAAGAGCATAGCTCTTTTTATAAAGGTCATGTTGATTTCACTTAACAAATACGTCCGGCATGTATCCTGCCAGATACCAAACAACTGATCGTGGACCGAGTCGTCACGAATTTCGTTAATAAGGGCTTTAATACGCTGCTGCTGCTCGCTCAGCACATCTTCGAATACAGCCCGGAACAAATCATCTTTGCTGGGGAAATGAGCATACAGGGAAGGTGTCTTGATTCCTACCTCTTTGGCAATCTCGGATAAGGGTGCTGCATCATAGCCGTTTTGCGCAAACAAGCGCAGAGCGGCTGTTTTTATTTTACTTGCCGTCATCGGACATCCACCCCTTATAAAGGTAACTAACATGTAGCTCTCCTAATCAACGTTAGGTTACTTTATTTTATTATATATGACCGCTTATTACAATAATAGCGATTTCTTGGTGAAATCGATCGAATCGATGTTAATCCAATGGTGTGACCTAATTTGGTTAATTTCATCGACCTGTCGAAAAAGGATGGATTATGTTACCTATCAATAATATAATATTCAGTAGTTATTAGTGGTGGACATCAGATCGCCAATAAGAGAGGACGAACCGCATGCAATGGATTAAGAATGCACGAATAAATAGCAAGTTGCTCTTCATGATCGTACTTCCCATGCTTGGGCTGTTGTACTTCTCTGTCAATACGATTTATGAAAAAGTGAATGAATTGTCTGAGATTAACAAGCTTCAGGTGTTGGTTACGGCCGAGGTTTCCATGAATGATTTAATTCATGAATTTCAGAAGGAACGTGGTCTCGTCACCGGATACTACGGGGATAAAACCGTTAACCGCCTCAATATGCTGATAGCACAGCGCAAGCCGACGGATGAGAAAATCATCGCGATCCAGCAGCAGCTGCGCGCGACGGATTCGGATATCCTGGGGGAAAAGTTTTATAAGGACTTCTCGGATACGGTAGCGAAGCTTGATAAAATTACGGCTCTTCGCACCCAGATCGATCAGGATAAAATCAAGGATACCGAGGCGCAGGCCTATTACATAGATGTTGTCGGCAGTTTTTTTACAATGATGGAAAATATGAATCAATCAGGCTCGAACAAACAAATTTCCAATATGCTGTCCTCCTATATTCAATTCTCCCGCAGCAAGTCTGCGGTCAGCAAGGAGAGGGCGGTGATCTACAGCGCCCTTACAGAAAGAAGCCTTGAGCTCAGTGATGTGACCCAGATCAATCTACTGGAGAACGAGCAGAAGCTTTATTATACGGTGTCCGCGACGTCTGCGACCGCTGATGCACGCAGCTTGTATCAGAACACGATCAAAGGTCCTTCCATTGACGAAGCCAATCGGTATATTCAACAGATCCTGAAGCTTGAGCCTGGTAAGACGCTTGGTATCGATCCTGAGAGATGGTACGCAGTTTCCACGGATCGTATTGATCTGCTCAAGCAGGTCGAAGACGGACTTTCCAAAGAATTGCTGCAAACGATGGATACGATTCGAAAAAATACGACAAAATCATTAATTAATGCCATTATTTTAAATATTATTATTATTGTTGTCTCCGTTCTGGTCATTGTCGTGATTTCAAGAATGATGGTTGGGCAAATTCGCACTCTCAAGAATTCGACGGAGCTGATATTACTGGGTGAGACGGATGTACATCTTCATGTAGACTCCAAAGATGAATTCGGCGAACTCATGAATGCTTTTAACCAGATGGTACTTAGTTATCGTGAGGTTATTACGCAGGCAGATCGGATTTCTTTGGGCGAATATGAGCAAACGATTGTTCCGCGTTCAGACCGCGATCAACTGAGCGTAGCCTTGATCAGGATGCTTGCTTCTTTAAAGCATACGACTGAGCAAAATGAACAGCAATTCTGGCTCAAAACACAGCTAGCCCACATTACAGGTATGGCCCAAGGTGTGATTAGTCTGCAGCAGCTGGTCAATGAGCTTATTTCGGAAATATCAAAGCTGGTCAAGGCGGGTCAGGGTGTATTTTATGTGAAAGAAACGAATAAAAACGACCCGTATTACGGCGAATATGTACTGCTCGGCAGCTATGCGCATAAAGAAAGAAAAAGCATATCGAACCGGATCCAGTCGGGAGAAGGGTTAGTGGGCCAAAGCATTCTTGAAAAAAAACCGATATTGCTAACGGATGTGCCCGCTGATTATATCCAGATTAACTCGGGACTTGGGGAGCATAAGCCACTGCAAATTATGGTGCTTCCTATCCTCTTCGAGGATGAAGTGCTCGCGGTAATCGAGCTTGCCTCATTCAGAGCTTTCACCGCCATTGAGCATGACCTGCTGGAGCAGTTGGCTGCATCACTGGGAGTTGTGATTCATAGTGTGAACAGCCGTCAGCGTACCGAGCAATTGCTGCATGAATCCCAGCTGCTGACCGAAGAGCTTCAAACCCAGCAGGAGGAATTGCGAACTGCGAATGAAGAGCTGGAGGAGCAGACCCGGATGCTCAAGCAATCCGAGGACAAGATGAGGATCCAAAGCGAAGAACTGCAGGCGATTAACGAGGAATTGGAAGAGAAATCGAATTACCTGGAGCTGCAGAAAGCCGGAATTGAGAAGCAAAATCAATTCATTCAATTATCCAAGCAGGAATTGGAAGAAAAGGCAAAAGAGCTGGAGCTGGCGAGCAAATATAAATCCGAATTCCTCGCCAATATGTCGCATGAGCTGCGCACGCCGCTGAACAGCTTGCTCATTTTGGCCAAATCGTTAGCTGCCAACGATGAGAACAATTTGTCCGATGACCAGATTGAGTCAGCTAAGATTATTCACAGCGGAGGTCTGGATCTGCTAAGGCTGATTAATGATATTCTGGATTTGTCCAAGGTGGAAGCAGGCAAATTAGACGTTCAGCAAGAAGAAGTCACGATCGATACGGTGCTTCAATCGCTGCAGATTCAATTTAATCCTGTTGCCAAAGAAAGAGGTCTGCAGTTTGAGCTGATTCGTGAGAACAACGTTCCGAATAAAATCATTACGGACGGGCAGCGAGCCGAGCAAATTTTGAAAAACCTGCTGTCCAATGCGCTCAAATTCACTTCTTCCGGTTCGGTTACGCTAAGGATCGCACTGGCAGACACTCAGGCTTCCTATCACAACAGCGATCTGTCCGCCAACGGAGTTCTTGCCTTATCGGTCACAGATACCGGAATCGGAATTCCTGCCAATAAGCAAAAAGCGATATTCGAGGCGTTCCAGCAGGCCGATGGTACAACGAGCCGCAAATATGGGGGAACAGGTCTCGGGTTAACGATATCCAGAGAACTCGCCAAGCTGCTGGGCGGCGAGATTCATATGCAGAGTAAGGAAGGTAAGGGAAGCACCTTCACCTTGTACCTGCCACTGAGTGGGGCGGTTATACCAAGTGTGGAGGTTTTGGAAGCACGCAGCCAACCTGCGATCCGAAGTGCGGTACCAGAGTCCGAGCTACCAAGCAGTGAGACGCAGGCAGCCAGTGCACTTGAGGATGATTTTGTACCGCAAATCAAAGTGTTTTTGCCTGATGACCGCGAGCTGCTGCAAATTCCGGTTCAGGAAAAAACGATTTTGATCGTTGAGGATGATCGTCAGTTTGCGAAAATCATGATGGATATGTCACGAAAAAAAGGTTTCAAATGTTTGGCAGCAGGTGATGGCTTCAGTGCCCTGCAAATTGCCAAACAGTATATCCCAAGTGCGATTTTGCTCGATCTAGGCCTTCCCGATATGGATGGACTAAAGGTATTGGACCATTTGAAATATCACAATGAAACCCGCCATATTCCGGTTCACATTATTTCGGGAAGAGATAAAAACTCGGATTCCTTGCAGCGTGGAGCCATCGGTTTTCTGTCCAAGCCTTTGGATTCGGACGACTTTGATACCGTATTTGCCAAAATTGAAAATGTGCTGCACGAACGTATCCAGCAGGTGCTGGTCGTTGAAGATGATTACAACAATCAAAAGGCAATCCGTGAGCTGTTGAAACATAAGAAGGTCGAAATTCATAGTGTGTATACCGGCAAGGAAGGTCTGGAGCGGATGCGGGCTGAGACTTTTGATTGTGTGATTCTGGACCTGACGCTGCCGGATATGACGGGATTTGAGATGCTGCAGGAACTGGTCAAGGATATGGAGAACCCGGTGCCTCCAATCATTATCAACACGGGTAAAGAGCTCAGCCAGGAGGAATTTAAGGAGCTGAATCGCTTTACGGACAGCATTGTCATTAAAGGCGTTAATTCTTCAGACCGTTTATTGGACGAGGTATCGTTATTCCTGCATAGCATCCATAAGCTACTGCCTCCAGAGCAGAAGGAAATGATTCGGATGGTGCGTGACTCCGATGAGACGCTGAAAGGGCGTAAAGTGCTGCTTGTGGATGATGATCTTCGGAACACATTTGCCTTGTCCAAGATTTTGAAGAAACACGGGCTGGAAGTGATCATGGCCGATAACGGTAAGCTGGCTTTGGACAAGCTGGACAGCGAGAATGGCATAGAGCTCGTCATTATGGATATTATGATGCCCGTGATGGACGGCTATGAAGCGATCAGCCGAATACGTGAAATACCGAAGTTTCAATCGCTTCCCATCATTGCGCTGACCGCCAAGGCGATGACGGGTGATCGGGAAAAATGTATAGAAAGGGGAGCCAACGATTATATGACCAAGCCTGTGGATACCGACAAATTATTGTCATTAATCAGAGTATGGCTCTTTCAATAACAATGAGCGACAAAATATCGGAAAAGATCGAGATCGATCTTCTCCTGGATGCGATCTTTCTGCGGCACGGGTATGATTTTCGCAATTATGCCCGTTCCTCCTTGATGAGAAGATTGCACTATATCAAACAAAAAAATGGCCTGACGTACATTTCCGATATGATTCCAAAGGTGCTGTATGATGAAGCTTTTACCAACCAACTGCTGTTGGATTTATCGGTGACCGTTACCGAAATGTTCAGGGACCCGGAGTTTTTTGCGGAGCTGCGCAAGCAGGTTATCCCGCTGCTCATGACGTATCCTTTCGTGAAAATCTGGCATGCCGGATGTGCGACTGGTGAAGAGGTATATTCGATGGCGATCTTGCTTGAAGAAGAAGGCTTCTATGATCGTGTTCAGATCTACGCAACCGATATTAATCAGGAGTCACTGCACATTGCCCAGGAAGGCATTTATTCTCTGGAGAACATTCGTAAGTTTACTTCAAATTATCAAAAAAGCGGAGGCAAGTCCTCCTTTTCAGATTACTACCATGCCAAATATCAGATGGGTAAAATCAACGAGGATTTAAAAAGGAATATTGTGTTCTCCCAGCACAATTTGGCTACGGATCAAGCCTTTGGCGAGATGCATTTGATCGTTTGCCGTAATGTGCTGATCTATTTTGATAAGCAGCTGCAAAATCAGGTCTTTCGTCTTTTTAACAGCAGTCTCGTTTCTCGCGGATTTTTGTGTATCGGCAGCAAGGAATCGATCGAATTTTCAGATATTCATTCAGATTTTGAGACGCTTTCATGCAAGTGGAGAATTTTTCGAAAGCAATTACCTAAGTAGCTTGATCAGACACCTGGAAAGGAAGTCACAAGGTTATGAATCAATTGGAAGCAGTCGTTGTTGGTGTATCTGCAGGGGGACTTAAGGCTTTGGTAACCATACTGGCTTATCTCCCGGCGGATTATCACCTCCCCGTCATCATTGTTCAGCATCTGCTAGAGGGCAGCGACAGCTTTCTTGTCGATTATTTGAATGAACAGGTCAGCATCTGTGTCAAAGAAGCGGCAGATAAAGAAGCGATCCGTCCCGGTTATGTTTATGTGGCCCCACCCGGCTATCACCTGCTGATTGAGGATGAACGCATGTTTAGTCTTTCGATGGACCCCAAGGTGAATTATTCCCGTCCATCGATTGATGTGCTATTTGATAGTGCTGCATTTGTTTTTCAAGAGAAGTGTCTCGGCATCGTTCTAACGGGAGCTAATCGCGATGGCAGTGAGGGGCTGCGTAACATTAAGATGAACGGAGGTCAGGCCATCATACAGGACCCGGCAACAGCGGAGTACAATATTATGCCGCTCGCGGCAATGAGTGTGGTCAAGGTCGATCATATTTTAGCCTTGGACGAAATTGGGAAATACCTGCTGGAGCTGCAGCCTTCCAACCGATGATTCATAATGAATACAATGAGGAGGAGCCTATGAACAGTCGAAATGATAAAAGCCAAACATTAAAAATATTGGTAGTCGATGACCGCAAGGAAAATTTAATTGCGATGCAAAAAATATTACGCGTGCTGGATTGTGAGATATTCATCGTTGAATCAGGCAATGAAGCGTTATCGTTTACGCTCAGGCATGATTTTGCGCTTATTTTATTGGATGTCAATATGCCGGAGATGGATGGATTCGAGCTCGCAGAGCTGCTGCGCAGTAACGACGAGACGAGCCAGATTCCGATCATTTTTGTAACGGCCAGCGATACGGAGGACCAAAGTGTATTCAAAGGCTACGAGAGTGGCGCCGTCGATTATTTGTTCAAGCCGGTAAATCCGGATATTTTGTTAAGCAAAGTACGGGTATTCCTGGAATTGAACCTGAGGAAGATCGAGCTGGAATCGATGCAAACCGAACTGAAGCGAAGCAATGAGAGCTTGATGGAATTTGCTCAGGTCGTTTCCCACGATCTCAAAAATCCATTGAATGTGATTACGGGTCTCAGTGAGCTTCTACTCGCCCGACACAGCTCGGAATTGAGTATGAAGGGACAGGGATATATTTCGAAAATTTCGGTGACGGCAGAGAGGATGAACCATCTGATCACGGATTTGCTGTCTTACGCACAATTAAATGCCAATGCCTCCTCTTATACCGAAGTGGATCTTAATGAGGTTATCAACCATGTGATCACGGATTTAAGCAGTACCATTGAACAGAACAAGGGTCAGATCATTGTCAGCCATACATTGCCGATCATTCAAGCGGATGCGACACAAATGTATCAGTTATTTCAAAATATTATAGGTAATGGCATTAAATACCATCGCACTGAAGTCACGCCGATTATCCAGATCTCGCTGGTAGACAATGAAGAGGATGGCGCTTTTACGGTGCTGATTGAGGATAACGGTATCGGGATGAGAAGCGAGGATATTCCCCACATCTTCACCGCCTTCAAAAGGCTCGATAATGCCAAAGGTTATGAAGGCAACGGAATTGGGATGGCTACCGTCAAAAAAATTATCGATCGGCATCAAGGCTCGATAGAAGTCACAAGTGAACTTGGGCAGGGGACTGCATTTTTGATTAAAATGTACGAATCGCAGGAAGAGATTTAGAATAGCATAATCTCTGAGGCGTGATCCGCCCGCTTTTGCATCAACTTGTTCAACGGACTTTTATACATAGGATGGAGACGCGACCTATATCCAAAAAGAGCCTTTCCGCCATTTTACTCAGCGGCCAAGGCTCTTCTCATTTCCAACTATATAAAATTATTTATTTACCTTCACTACACGAGTTGCAAACATCCTATCATGAAGTGCACGTTTTTTACCATCCCAGCCTGCCATCATATAACCGACACATAGAATAATACTGGATACAAATTTACCGATAGTCTCTCTTAAAATAATGATTCCCCAAGTATTTGGAGTTCCATCATTACGAATGACTTTGATGCCTGTAGCCATCTTGCCTAAGGTTTGTCCCCAGATCACAGTCATTACAATATAATAAACGCCGGCTAGTAACGACTCGATCAAAGAAACAGCAGACGGTGGCTCCAGTAAACTGTAGCCAAGTAATAAATGAACAATAATGAATACGGTTTGTAAACAAACTCCATCCAACAGAGTAGCCCCGCATCGAATCCAGAACCCTGCGTATCTTCTTTCAGTGCCAATGGTTTCTGAATAAGAAGTTTTCCCCCCTGAATATAATGGTTCTGATCTTGTTTCGCTTTCCATCCCTCTTCACTCCCTCTAAGAAATTAATATTTAAAAAGGTACATAAGTCGAGGACCTATGGATACTTCTGGTAGTACTTCTTGCAACACCTGCGCCGCAGGAGATGCCGATTGATTCATCGCACCGCCGAATAAATCCGATAAAGAGGGCTCCTTTACATAACGGACCACCTTTGGATTGGCAATTCCTGTTTTTTCTGATGCATAGGCAGTAGCTACCTCCATAGTTCCGAATGCGTCGATCAGACCTAAGGCTTTAGCTTGTTGCCCTGAATAGATACGTCCGTCTGCAAGCTTCAGTACCGTCTCTCGCGGCAGCTTACGCCCTTTTTCAATAACTGTAACGAACTGTTGATAACTCTCATCTACCAGCTTTTGAAATATTTCTCTCTCTTCTGGTTTCATCTCCCGAAGTGGACTTGCGATATCTTTGTATGCGCCACTTGTGATTGTATTTTCCTTGTAACCAAGCCACTCAGCTGCTTTCTCATAATTGGCTATAGAGAAAATAACGCCCAAACTGCCTGTTAAAGTTGCAGGATTAGCAAATATATAATCTGCTGGAGCCGAGATATAATAACCTCCTGAAGCAGCCATCGAGCCCATACTCACAATAACCGGCTTCCCGCTTTCCTTCAGCTCCACAATTTTGGAATGAATCTCGTCTGAAGCTACTACCTCTCCCCCCGGACTGTTTACCCGGATCACAACAGCTTTTACATCTTTATCCTTGCGAGCCTGCTCCAGCTGGGTAATGTAGCTGCCTGCATTTAAACCGCTTGAGAAGCTCCCGCTTTTTTCAGTAATAGCACCTTCTACAAACAGCTGGACTACTTTATCATTGCCTTTACCTTGAACGGTTTCTTCATTCCACTTTTGCTTACCTCCCATTACATTCCCACTCATTAGCGAGTCAGACTTCGTAATAAGAATTACTACCAAGCTTACAAATAATACGCCTACAATTAACCAGGCCCATCCCTTTCGTCCCATTGATGCTTCCTCCCCATTGAAATGAGCTATATATATATATAAAATTAATTATAGCTATAAGTTCCTCTTATACTTTTCTCTTCATCCATTCAACTAATCCAACGTTATATTCACCATGAATTCGACTGACCTCTTCATAACCAACTAGTCTTCCATCGTTAATCAGCATTACTCTATCCAACAAGGATTCAATCTCATCTACCTCATGAGTAGTCATAACCAAAGTCTGTTTCTGTGGATCGATTAATGCTATAACGCTGCGGATAATATCCTCTCGTACCAAGGGGTCCAGGCCTGATAACGGCTCATCCATCACTATTAAAGGCACCTGTCGTGCTAGAGTCAATGCTAATTTCAATCGGGCGCGTTGTCCTTTCGATAATTGAGAGGCTTTCTGCTCTATATCCAATTGAAAGGTTTGAACCACCTCTAACGCCTTATCCCCATCAAAATCTTCAAACATCTCATCGTAGAATTGCAGTGCTTTTTTCACAGTATGGAACGGATAATACACATCAGCCTCCGGCAAAAAAGCAACCTCTCTAGAGCTTAGTCGCTCCGGGGCGCGGCCATTCAGCAGCACACGACCCGCACTCGGTTTTTGCAATCCGGCCATTAATTTAAGAACGGTGGATTTACCGCTGCCGTTTCTCCCTATAACCCCAATTATTTCACCTCTTGGAATGGTAAAGCTCACCTTATCTATAGCTATTTTACCGAAGAACCTTTTCTCCACTTGATCAAAAATGATAATAGGCTCTGACTTCGCAGTTTCTATGCCCATCTGAACCCCTCCTCCACTTAGTAAGTCTACTTGTTTTTACTTTCCAAAAATGCCTTTACCCCAGCAATTATTTCCTTTTCGGAATAGCCCAATTGCCTCATCTCATCTGCAAAACGAGTAATTTGCTCTTCCTTCAGCTGCTCTCTCAACAAAGCTAGCCTTGAGCTGTCTTCTGTCACGTAGATACCCTGTCCCCTTCGACTTTCAACAATTTTCATCCGTTCTAACTCCATATTCACTCGTTGTACGGTATTTGGATTTACTCCATATATGACCGCCAGATCACGTACAGAGGGTAATTTCTCACCAGGTTGTACCTCCCGTCGAACAATTTGTCGGCATATACGCTGCACCAGTTGCAAATAAATCGGTTGTGTGTTCGAAAATTGTTCAACCATACCCTACACCTCCACTTTGCGATCCAAGAGCCATGCCGATAAGTACAAACATACCGCCATATTCAACCATACCCACAGTTGTTCACCAAAAGAGTTGAATAAGCTTCCTGCCCCGTCGACAGACGGATTACCCCAGTGGAAAAGATAACGATATACGGCAGTTTGCTCAAAGAAATATTCCAAGGTTGAAACGGCTAGAAGGAACAATACAGCCAGAGGCCAGTTCCAGCGTCCAAATCGGTTTCTTAACGCAGAAGCAGTAAGATACAGCAGTACTAATGTAATCGCCAGCGCAAAGGATATGGAGATAAACTCCATAACAAGGGAAATATTAAAACTATTGAATACGCCCAATATTTTCTGAGCTTCAACATTAATTTCAATTCGATTCTCTTCCCCGCTTAACCATACAACTCCAGATTTTTCAACAGCTTGCACCCATAAGAAAAAAGCGGTTGAAACCAATAAGCCAGAAATGAATTCAACTAATGCAGCTGCATACTTCGCCGCTAACAGCTTCCAGCCAGGTAATGGCAATTGCAACCAAAAGGGGTCCAGCTTACGTTCCTTTCTCAAGCTTATCAACATATATGCGGCGGGAGCAAAAAAATGGAGATACATAATAAACAGCCATAAATTACTAAACAATCCAGATTGAAAGCGATATGAGAAAAAGACGGATAAGCCCCCCAAAATTAATACAACGCTTAAATAAATCCATATAGGCCCTGACCATCTTGTACCGAAGGCCAACTCCTTCTTGAACAAACTCCACCAAACCTTCAACTGCAGTTCCCCCTAAAAATGCAAAAGATACAAAACTAGTGTACTACCACAATAGTACACTCATTCAATAGTTGTGTCAATATGTTCCAATAAATTGAGTTTTCAATTAAATACAATAAGAAAAGCCTTCAGAACGTTTAGATATAAATAATAAATCCGTTGTTCTCACCCTTCGATTACAATAAACTGGTTTCAAGAAGGTATGACGCTTTTAAGACGATTCCTTTACCTGTTATAAAGAAAGGTTGTGATTTCAATTGAATTTGGAGACGTTCCCGTTATTGGAGACTGAACGCTTTGTATTGCGTCAAATGACGCTTGAAGATGCACCTACCGTATTTGAAATATTTTCGGATGGTGATGTTACAAAAGATATGGGGGAGGATCCATTCACCAGTATTCAGCAGGCAGAAGGTTTAATAACATTTATGAACAACTTGTTTCATCAAAATAAAGCCTTCAGATGGGGAATTATATTAAAAGAGAATAATACCCTGGTAGGTACTTGTGGATACAACGGTTGGGAAACCCATCGAGGTTCCCGTGGAGAAATTGGTTATGATTTGGGCAAAAAGTATTGGCGGCAAGGTTACATGACGGAAGTTTTAAAAAGCGTCATTGCTTTTGGTTTTGAAACGATGGAATTCAATCGGATAGAAGCATTTACCAACCTGGATGCTGAACCATCGATGCTTTTATTAAAAAAGCTTGGTTTTAACGAGGATGGTATTTTACGTGGATATGCTTCCTTTCATGGAGAATACGTTGATCAACGCTGTTACTCTCTATTACAACGAGAATGGTTGTCATGATTTTAAGGCAAAATTACAGTACCGTGGAAAGGCACACAAATAAAAATAAACAACCACACCTCGCTTCAGCGACATGTGGTTGTTTTCATTGTTAATATAATTGAGTCATCAATTCATAATCCCACCAATATTTGGACGAATTCGTCGTTATGTTGGTAAGGCGGTTTGTCATCCCGTCCATCAGATATAGGCTACGGCTTGCGTCAACATAATAATCACCAGGCAAATAAGGGTACAGCTTGGCTGCAGGTTTATTTCCATCTAACGTATAGATGCCGTCCGTTTCCTTGATTTGTTGGGGCGGTAATAAGTCGCTGTAAGCTCTAACTATTAAAGCGCCCTGATCAACATACAGTAGATCAAGGTTATCGGCCTGAGTCTGATTGTTCATGGATGTCGTTGTACCGTCAGAAGAAACATGCAGAACCTGGCCGCGAAGTCTGGCAGTACGAGCAGACATGGAGGAGGGAGCTTGGCTAATGAACCAACTGGAACCGTCCTTATTGGGTATCACATAATTCGGTCTTTGATTGAATTCGGGAACCGGTACCGCTCGTCCGTCTTTTACAATGAACGTAAAGCTGTCTTGTGGGGTGTAAATATCCCGATCCGCGTAATAAACAGTGAGATGCACAAAACTGATGTCATTGTTTACAGGTAGAACTATACTTTCAAACGAATGGACCTTGTTGCGCAAGGCAATAGGCATTACGTTCGATTTTGTCTTATCCTTCTGTTTATCCTCCGTACTGGACGAAAATGACAGCAATTCGAGCTGTTTATATATAATCGTCTGGTCTTTCAATTCAACTTTTTCGTTTATGTTTTCAAAATTGGCAGCCTGATAAGGTTGAAAGCGGTCCTTTTCATGCTTAGCGATCTTATCAGCGGCATCCTTAGCAAGTCGGACCGGTGTCTCTTCCAGCGATTTATTTATTTGATATATATCATTTTGGTTGCCGTACGCATAGAGGAAATCACCCTCATCATAAAACAGATGGTAAAGCACTTTATGCTGAATGGTCGCTAATTTGAACCCTGCTTTATTATCCCAGCTCGTATCCCATTCAAATTCATCATGGGTAAAGCGCCAGGTCATAGGGAAATAAGTGATATCGCGGAACTGCAGAATCGGATATGGCTCATTAGCATTATCGATATTTTTCCAGTTGACGTTGATCGGATAGTCAGCAACTGTTGCCGTGTAATCATGGCTCGGATCATTGTTAAATCCCAGACTTTGCTGTGGCTTTTGCCGGAACTGGTTGTTTCGCAATATACTCAATCCGCTTTCCTGATCCCAGTTAACGGACAAGCTTAAGGCACGGCTGTAATCCCAGGTCATAGGAAAATAAGTGACATCGTTATAAACCAGCAAAGGATACTTCTGGTGCTCGTTATCAATCAGGACTCCATTGAGCTCAACGTTAAACGCAGGCATATGTACTTTCACTTGTTTGGGAGCTGCTGATGCTTGATCAGTTGCATGGATAATTGATACAAACAAAAGCACGAGGCTAACAACACATTTAATAAGACGATTGAGGAAGGACATGAGGGTTCTCCTTTATAGGCTATTTTATAATTAGACGTGAGGGTTTTGGAAAAAGTTTCTAATGTGGAACGTAATGATTTACCATTAAAGTAGATTATTAAATCTGAAGAGAACATGAAAAGGCTTCTCGATCAAGTAATAAATATAATTTATATAAATAATCCCTGTTATAGAGATATTGAATCGAACTTCTTGACGGTTGATAGCATATTTACTACGAGTGTAAGGGAAGGGAGGAAAAGTCTTTGAGGGGATTACCCATAACTGAAGAGCAAGCGAAAAAGATGTATGAGGAGCATGTCCCATATGTATATGGAATTGCACTTATGATGACGAAATCAAGGGCACTAGCCGATGATATCGCGCAGGAAGCATTCCTTCGTGCCTTTCACAAATATCATTTGTACGATCTATCGAAACCTTTGCGACCGTGGTTATTCAGAATCACGTTGAATCTGATCAGAGGTACACTGCGAAAGCAGCGATGGCTTACCTGGATGGGACAAGTACCGGAGACGGCAGCATCTGAATCGCTAGAAGATCTCATCATGCAGAATGAACGGGAACAGGAATTGTGGATGGCTGTTAATTTATTATCCGGGAAAAGACGAGAGGTCATCATTATGCACTATTATACCGGACTGTCTCTGCGAGAAACCGCGGCTGTGCTAGGAATCCAGGAAGGGACTTGCAAATCCAGGCTTCATGCCGCTTTGAAACAATTGCGAACGGACAGCAAGGAACATCATCTTTTCATCGGGGTAAAGGAGAATGTGAAATGACACTGGATTCCCAATCTAGACAGAACCTTGGCATGGATCTACCGCCTGAAGTAGCCGATGCTGTTCAGAACCGCATGAGCCATCTTCGACTATCCGACTCTTTTGAGACTTTGTGGCAACGATACCAGAAGTACGCTCCCCATGATCCGAAGGGTCATCAGCCTGGATTCAAGCATGTACGCAGAAAATGGCTTTTGGTTGCCAACGCCTTGATTTTATGTACGGTTATCGTTGCCGGAGCGTGGCTTCTCTCTCCATCAGTAGGTGCCGCTCTTCAAAAGTCGAAATTTATAGAGCTGCTGTATAAGAGCTCAGGTGCCAGCTTTGACAACGGACTTGAGCAAATTGAACAACAAAACCTGAGCACCCAGACTAATATTGCAATCATAGATAAAGACATCCGTTTGACGATAGCCAATGCTTTTTATGACGGTGTTCAAATTGTGGTTAATTATGAGGTGGAATTCCTTAAAGGCAAGAAAAGCTTGACCTCTGACGATGCTGCTGTGTATTACAAGCTTAAGATAGAGGATGCTCAACCTACGATGATGTCGACCCACGTGTTCACGATTACAGGAGATCATACCTTTGTGGGAACGACATTGATTAATACCTCAGTGCTGCCTGAGCATCCGAAATTGACGATGCTCGTTGAGCGAATTGGCAGCATTCAGGGTAATTGGAACGTCACGATCCCGTTATCGACTGAGAAAACAGAGCTTTTGACTTCCAAATTTCGGCCCCAGATTTCAGGCACCTATCAGGATAAGCATTTTACTGTGGATGAAATTATTTTCACGCCGGTATCTACACAATTAGTCGTCAAAAACGATGATTTGGATCACAAACTGTTTTATTGGATCAAAGATGATCTGGAAACCCAATTTGATTCTGCTGGCGGGCAGGGTGGTAATGGAGAGGCTCGTATGAACTTTGGTCCCCTGTCTGAGATTAATCCGAAGCCGCCGTTCGTAACGATGATGATTAATGGTATTCAAATGGAGCCAGGCGATTGGTCTAACAGAGACGTACTTGCAGATTATACAGGCACAGTTCCGATCGTCCTCGATGGAAATAACGGGGGAACCATTAAGATCACAGGTGTTCAGTTTCTGAATGATACAACGATAGTAGATTATGAATCGAGTGATGCGGTGAACCAACTTCCAACCCTCATGCTGGAGGATTCCGCCGGCAAAAGGATATGGCCAAGCAAGCGTGCTGTTCGTGTAGCGAGGGACAAGTACGCCTACAGCGTGCAGTTCCCAAAACTGGAGTCAGGGTCCCTAACCCGCTTTGTCAATATGATCGAAGAATACGTTAAGGAGCCGCCGAAGCCGATGGAAGTCAGGATTCCGCTGGACTGGGATCATCCGAGGACCACCCCAACAAGTCCATAAACATCTATATTGAGAACAGGCGGCCCATGGGGCGTCTGTTCATTTTGTTGTTGGTGTATAAAAAATCCGGCTCTACGCACACTGAGTGAAAGAAGTTATGGTTAGGGGGATCTTAAATGGATACTGTAGGTAATAAACTAGCTATTGCAGCCTTGGGTGGCGTTAATGAAATTGGCAAAAATATGTATCTCATTCAATTCGAAGATGATATCGTAGTCATCGACTGCGGCTCCAAGTTTCCCGATGAAAGCTTATTAGGGATAGACTTAATCATTCCAGATATTTCCTATTTGTTGGAAAACAGAGATAAAGTTCGGGCTTTGATTATTACACATGGACACG
Source organism: Paenibacillus sp. FSL H7-0331 (assembly GCF_001956045.1). Next base: position 217,049 of record NZ_MRTH01000005.1, read on the forward strand.
AAGATCATATAGGTGGCGTCCCCTATATATTGAAGCAATTGAATATGCCGATTTATGCAACACGACTAACGCTTGGGTTAATTCAGGGTAAATTAAAAGAGGCTGGACTGCTTGCTGAAGCTAACCTGATACAAATCCATTCTGATTCCAGTGTTGAGTTGGGTTCCATGTCTGCAACCTTTTTTAAAACCAATCACAGTATTCCTGATTGTCTGGGCGTAGTATTTCATACACCTGAAGGCACAGTTGTACATACAGGAGATTTTAAATTCGATTTGACGCCAGTCAATGAGCAGTATCCGGACTTCCATCAGATGGCACAAATCGGAAAAAATGGCGTATTAGCTTTATTATCCGAAAGCACCAATGCGGAACGTCCCGGATTTACTCCGTCTGAACGTATTGTAGGTGAGCACATCGAAGAAGCCTTCAAAAGGGCTACGCAAAAAGTGTTTCTCTCCACCTTCGCATCCAACGTCCATCGGCTGCAGCAAGTGGTAGATGCGGCATTGGTAACGAATCGAAAGCTGGCCTTGCTCGGTCGAAGTATGATCAATGTAGTCAATATTGCTTCGGAGCTCGGGTATATCAATATTCCTGAAGGCATGCTGATCGAAGCGGCAGATATTAATAAACTGGCTTCTGATCGAATTGCAATCCTGTGTACCGGAAGCCAGGGCGAACCTATGGCTGCTTTATCCCGGTTGGCCAGCTCCAACTATCGACATGCCGAAATTGTAGCCGGAGACACTGTCATAATAGCCGCAACACCCATACCTGGAAATGAACGAAATGTTGCACGAATCGTAGATAATTTATTTCGTATCGGAGCTAAAGTGATCTATGGCTCTGGAACGGTAACGGGGATGCATGTATCTGGCCATGCCAGCCAGGAAGAGCTCAAATTAATGCTGACTTTGATGAAACCCCAATATTTTATACCCATTCACGGCGAATTCCGCATGCTTCATCAGCATAAATGGCTGGCTGAATCGGTTGGGGTCGACAAGGACAACATCTTTATCATTGATAACGGTGAAGTCGTGGACATTGAGAATCAAGTGGCCCGCCAAACTCGAAAAATACCATCAGGCAATACCCTTGTAGATGGCTGGGGCATCGGTGATGTGGGAAATATCGTATTGCGCGACCGCAAGCATCTATCGGAGGATGGAATCCTTGTTGTCGTGGTTACACTTAGCAAAATGGACGGTAAAATTTTATCCGGGCCCGATATCATTTCCCGCGGCTTCGTCTATGTTCGTGAGTCTGAGGATTTGATGGAGGAAGCCAGTGCTATTGTCAAAAACACAATAAACCAATTGCAGGCGCAACATATGAATCAATGGAATTCGCTTAAAGTCAATGTGAAGGCCGTGCTAGGACGCTTTTTATATGAGCAGACGGGAAGGCGACCCGTCATTCTACCGATCATTATGGAGATTTAAAAGCCCTAATGGAAAAACAAATATCCCATTCCACCTTCATGTGGTTTGGGATGTTTGTTTTTCCAAGCTCCTCTAAGGGGCTAACTCCAACACGGTTACCCTGTATTCGGTCACGGGAGCTGGTGTCTTCTTCACTTCCTCACTGCCTGTGTAAATGCCAGTAATCGTCGTGGGCCCCTTCTTGAAGCGAACATTGCCGGTCAACAGCACATAGCCGTTATTAAGCTGAATCATTGCATGGTTATCATCAACCGAGGTGATCGTGCCCTGAAAACGGATTTTTTCGTTCTTGTGGCTTATCATCTCCGTCAATGGAATATCCAGTGGAGCTCCACCCAGCTTCGTATCGGCCATCGTTTTGACAAAGGCATAGCGGCCATTACGATACTCGTAAACAGCCTTCTGTCCGGCACCATCACCTGTCGGGTTATCCATAATAATTGCTCCCGTGGGATCGTAATCTATTTTATCAGCTTCAACATCGAGAACTTTAAAAAGCTCAGGTGTATTGACCTCATAGGCAAGATAACGAACCTTGCGGGTTTTGGAGGCGGCTTCGATCAGCAAAGAAGAGATCTCCTTTTTTTTGCCAATCTGGTCTGACCACTGAATCGATTTTACTGTGATGCCTTGATCGATAGCGGTTCGTGACATTTCGATCTTCTGATCGGCAAGCAGGCGGGCCAGCACAAGGGTTTTATTATCGAGCACACCTACAGCGGTCAGCTTGGCTCCAGCCTGCCCCTTGTTACTGATTACATTGGTAAAGGTAAGCTCAGTGCCTGCCGCCTTGCGCAGCAATTGCTGCGGATCGGCTTCGAGCCAGCGCTGATCGAGCTCACTCACTTCCTTATTCGTGTCCTTGTATTCGTTCAACACCTTATATAAAGCTACGGCATCTGCGAACTTTTGGGTGGTAGCGAGCTGTTCAGCGCGCTCGAATTGCTTGCGGATCGTCGTTTGAATGTAGGTATTTATTTTAGATGAAGGACCTCCCAGCTCACTGGACGTCTGGAATAGCAGGGCGGCTGCAATAAAGCCTTTTAAATCATTTTTTTCCAGCTTGGACAACGTCGCTTGCGCATAGCTCTCGAGCTTCGGCTGCAGCCAGGCGGCCTCAACGTGGTTAGTGTCATAGAATTTGCGGATACCCGCAACCTCCTTTAACACCTCTCCGATTGATTTGGTTTTGCTGCTGGTATCCAATCGGGCTTGATCGTAGCGCTCTAGCAGCTTATTCAGCTCCAGCTTTTTAGTATTTTCATCCTTATAGTAAGCGGCAGGCAGCTGCAGCAAATAAGCGATATTGTTGTCTCCATTAAAAGTCTTCTTGCTGATATCGCTCTCCAAACTTTTGACCAGCAGCTGCTTGGCGTATGCGAACGCATTGTTAAAACGTTCCTCCATTTGCTCGGAGGCCGACATTTCGGCAAAACGTTTTTGCGAGGCTTCGTCCAGCACCGCGATCTCTGAGGCCTTAGTCTGATACGTGTTGTAGGTTTTCAGCAGCAGGGTGATATCGTTCACGTTTTCGGCCGCCTTCAGGTCCGTGGAAAGGGAAGTGAACCAGCTCTTAAGTGCAGTAGCGGGATTCAAGGAAGCCAGCGCCGCGGCGGTTTCCTTCTCCTTATAGTCAATGATGCGAATTTGTTGGGCTTTGGAGTAGGCTCGCTGAGCCTCAAGCTCGTTTCCTGCAGCTTGCAGTTCCACACCTTTGGCGTACAGATCTGTCTTTTGCCAGCTGATATAGCCTTTGTATCCGGTCAGGCACAACACTGCCGCCAGTACAATAGCAGCTGCATTGCGAGTTCGTTTCGAACGTTTGTACATGAAAGATGCCAATGGGCAATCCTCCTTTCTTGATGATTTTAGTGTGGTGAATATTACGCTACGCTATCTCCAGAACACCACGGTCGCTCCGATGTTTATTCACTATACTTTTAAATGATTCCCTGGAGCTCAGGATCGGACTCGTACTTTTGCTTCAGAAGAGTTGTTAGCTTTGAGTACAGCTGTGGAAAATCATCCGGGCCTTCAGCGACCAAATGACACAGTCGAATCAAACGTTCACGCGGCAGCTCCTCGATAAAATCGGCGATTTGATCCTGGTACTGGAGCACATAAGCCTTTACCCGCAGCGCGGCTGTAAATACGAGCGCGAGCGCAATATGTCCACCCGGCAGGGCTTCGATTTCTGTACGGTAGCGAATGGTATAATCAATAGCATCCCGTTTGACCAGCTCAGGGTTCACCTTGCTCACCTCAAACAAATACAGCACAAAATCAATATCGAAGGCTTCGGGCAGCAGCGTGCTGAGCTCGAGGTCCATATCCTTACGCAGATTAAAATGATTCAGACAGATGATCTTGAGAATTTTCACTTGATTGCCGGTAAATAAATAACCAATTTCCCGCAGCTTTTCATAAGCTTGTTTATAATCCTCGGCCTTCAAATCGGCAGCCGCATCCTCGGTATCCAGCAGCAATCCTTCGCGAATCGTACGATTTTCACTCTGCAGCAGCTCGTTGAGCAAGCTTTTCTCCAGATAGGGCGTATATTTTTTGCGCAGCAGGAGATACAGCACAATAAGCGCTATTCCTGCCAGCAGCGAAATCAGCATTTCCGTCAAATTTTTGCTCAGCACTATAGCTGCAAGGGCTCCTGTACCGACAATCAATACGTCTCTTTGGGCATGGCGTTTCATAATCGTCTGCAGTAAAGGCAATAACGGAGTGAATTTTCCATCTGCCCCGCAATACAGACATGTATCTTCCCACAATGAAGAGTAGCTGCCGCAACCTTTGCATTGCTTCAAACGTTCATAGGTATGGCTGGTTCGACGACTGGGTCGAAAATGGGCAGCGATTTTATTTTTCATGAGCATCACCCTGGTTTAATTGACTTTTGAAATCGGCATCAATGCGGTCCAGGGAAAGCTCATTTTGTTTGCTTTTATGAAACTGGGTCCACCTGAACAGAATGAAAATAACGGCTAGCGCCAGCAAGGTATAGGTTAGCATCCAATGCACCTCCATTGTATCGACCACAAGGCTCAGGTTGAAACGCTCGGCGTATTTGGACTTGTCCGACTGCGCTCATTTCCTCTTCGATATGTGGGCTGTAAGTAACCTTAAGAATATCATAAGAAATGGGACAGTGGAATTTTATGCTCTAAAAGATTAAGATGGTGAGTAGATAGTCTATTTGTATATGAATGTTTTGGAGGATTAACAACGTGAAGAATAATAGAACACTTATAAGGATCGCTGCCGCCATGCTTGCGTTGGTGCTGGCTTTCCCGCTCTATACGCTGGCAGCGGGCAGCGACACGAAGATCGATGCTGTGCTTTCGGTGGATGTCAGTACCTCCATGAACGAAAGCGATGTGAACAAGGTAAGCAATGAAGCTATGAAAATGTTCATTGATATGGCATCTGTCCAAGGCGACAAGATCGGTGTGGTGGCGTATACGGATCAAATTTTACGGGAAAAGGCGCTGCTGAAGATAGGCAGTGCAGCCGACAAACAGAGCTTGAAAACGTTCATCGATCAGCTGACGAGAGGGCCTTATACCGATATAGCTGTTGGAGTCAATGAAGCCGTAAAAATCCTTGAATCCGGCGGCAGCGAGCCCGGACATGTTCCGTTGATCGTTCTGATGACCGATGGCAATAATTCACTGAATGCCGGTAAGAGCCAGCAGCAGTCCGATCAGGTGCTGAATGAGGCCGTGAAGAAAGCCAAGGACAAAGGCATTCCGATCTACACGATTGGCTTGAATGCAGACGGCACCTTGAACAAGGATGTTTTGGAGCGGATTTCGACAGAAACTGGCGGCAAGCTGTTCATTACCTCGACGGCCGACAAGCTGCCGCAAATATTAAGTGAAATTTATGCGAGCCACCTCAAGCTCAAGGTTGTACCGCTCACAGGCATTACGGCGAACGGTCAATTCCAGGATGTGACAATTAACATTCCCAATGCGAGCGTGCTGGAAGCGAACATTTCAATGATGTCGTCCAAGCCGGTAGAAGCGAAGCTGATCAACCCTGCGGGCCAACAGCAAACGATCCCTTCCGACAAAGTTATTTATACTGCTTCCTCCGCTTATACGCTAATTAAGCTGATAAGTCCGGTGCAAGGCGATTGGAAGCTGCAAATTAAAGGCGTACCGAAAGAAAAAATCGACATTAATTTAATTTATAACTACGATGTGCAGGTGTCGATGGAGGTTTTGTCGTCTAATTCTTATAAGCCTGGAGACACAGTGCCGATTAAAGCATTTTTGGAGTCGAATGGTGCCAAGATAACGGATGCCGATTTATACAAAAATCTCAAGGCCGCTCTGGTCATAACCGATCTTGATACGAAAAAAACGTCGGAAACACCACTAACGGCTTCGGTACAAGGTATAGAAGGAACCTTCAAGATCCCTGAGGCGCATGACTATGAAATCAAAGTCAAGGCAGAGGATGCGAGCTTCGTTCGCGAATCACAGCCAGTGACCGTTTCCGCCAAAAAAGCCGGAGCTAGCACACCTGTACCACCCCCAACCACTGGCAGCAATGAGGCGACTGCGGGAAGTACTTCGGCTCTGGTTGGCCCTATAGCATGGATTGTGGGGATTTTGCTCGTATTGATCGCAGCCGCATTGTTCGCATTATCCCGATGGAAAAAGGCGAATAAAGGCTTTTACGGACAAATGGTCGTTGAAATCAAGGATGAGGACACCGGAGAGCGAACAACCCCGCAGTACCGCAAGCTGAATGCCTTCAAAGGCAAAGTGGAGCTTCACCAATTGCTGCAGCTGGCGCCGGAATTTGCCGAAACGAAGCAGATCGTGTTTAAGCCGGGCCCTGGCGACACGGTCGTTCTGTACAACCAATCGGGTTGTGTTATCGAAAAGGGCGGTCGTTTATTCGACGCAGTAAACGGCAAGGAGCTTAAAAATAACGATCGTATCAAAATTTTATTGCAAAATATTAATAAATCGATCACGGTTGAATTTATCAAATAAAATCCATGTGCAAACGATGAAACAGGATGCGACAATATGTCGCAGCAGGGAGACTAGCCTTCGACAGGTGTCGAAGACATGCTTCCTTAACCTGAACATTCACGATTTGGACAAGGCATCATATAGGAGGCCATCAATATGAAAGCAGTTGTCAGAGAGCATATTCAACAGCTGGATGTGTCATTGGGCGGAGGCATTATCAGCGACAAAATTCGTGTCGATACGATAGACAATCCGATGCTCGTTATTGGGCTTGGCGGTACAGGAATTGACGCGCTGCTGCGTCTGAAATACCAGATCAACCGCAGATTCAAGCTTCCTGAGGATCCATTCACGAAGAAGAAAAAGGAGAAGCCGGCCAACGTCGAATTTCTCGCACTGGAAACGAATGAGCATGACCGCAACAAAAAATATAAAGGCATTGGTCTGGATCCGCTAACCGAGTTCGTGCTGCTCTCCAATGCCGAAATCGGCAGCGTCCTGCAAAACCGCAGCATTCTTGAGCCTTACATTCGCGAATGGCTGTCACCCGAGCTGACAATTACAGATGGCATTAATGGTGCATCAGGTGTCAGACAGGCCGGACGTCTGCTGCTGTTTACGAAGATCGTACAGGTTGTGCAAACGATCGAACGGAAAATCAAATCGTTATCTGTCGGCACGAACAAAAAGCTGATGGTATTCGTGCTGACGGGCCTCGCCGGAGGTACAGGTAGCGGCTGCTTCCTCGATATCGCCTATATCGTACGGGGTATCATGGAGCGCGATTACGGTTCCGCAGGGGTAGATAAGGTCAATATACTTGGTTACTTGTTCACGCCTGACGTTAATTTGGCGAACAAAAGCCTGACTGAGCATTCACGCGAATATATTAAAAAGAACGGCTATGCGGCGATGAAGGAACTCGACTACTGGATGAATGTCGATGAGCGTACTGAGCGGTTCAAGCAGCAATATGCGAGCATCCTGAACGTTAATTCGCCGATGCCTCCATTTAATTTGGCACATCTCATATCTGCTACGAATCTCGAAGGCAAGCTGCTGGAAAATGCCTATGACTACTGTATGAATGTAACGGCGGAGAATATCACCAACTTTATGGCCAGCGAGGACAAAAGCTCCGGCGAGGAATTCGCGATCCATGATTATATCAGCAACATCCGCACGAATATTAACCAGATGCCGAAAACGTATGCCGCCAACTATCAGTACAATATTTTGGGTGCGTCCTCTGCGGTGCTGCCAATTGAGGAAATGACGACTTACTTGGCCTACAAGGTGTTCCAGCGCATGGAAAAGATGTTCGACGCCGGACCCACACAGGAAGAAGTGGAAAAGCTGGCGCACAAGCTGGGTATCGATCCTGACTCTGTGCATCGCGAGTTCGACAAGCGTGTTCCCGAGCCGATTCCCGGTTATCAGAACAGCGAGCGGTTAAGCTATAACAACGTCATCAAGCAGCAGGTCGTCAATATCGATACAGAGCTGGAGCAAAGCTTCCTGTCGCGTGCCCGTGAGGAATATATCAAGAGCCGCAAGCAGCTGCCCGGTCAGATCAAGGAAAATTTCACCGAGCAGATGACGAAAATTTTCGGCAATCCCGAGCAGGGACCGTTTTACGTGTCGAGGATTATTTTGCAGGACAAGGGCTTTTGTCTGCTTAAGCTGATCTCCTCCTATATAGAAGCACTGCGTGAAAGCATCTACCGTATCCCGCGTGATGTAGAATCTGCAGAAGAGCAGTCGGTTCAGAAAATGACCGAGGCCCGCAGCGCGTTCATCTCCAAGGACAAGAAGAAAGATGCTTTTATCGAGTCCAAAATCCAGGAATATCTGCTGCACGCAGACCGCGAGCGGATGGAGCAGATGGTCGAGTTTTATGAGGATTTATATAAATTGATCAATGATGAAAATTCGCGGATTTATCAGGTGTTTTCCGAGCTGTTGAATGAGCTGAATAAAATATTCGAAAAGAACGGCCGGATTCTGACCAACGGTGAAGAAGCAGTCGATCACAAGGGGAACCGTACCTATTATTGGAACGTTGTTAGCATCCCGGATATTGCCTCGCTTGTTGGTGAAGTGACGAATGAGAAGAACGTCAATGAATTGATCCGTGACTTTACGAGCGAGCTGCTGGCCAAATCAAACCAGTGGATCAAAGAGCAGGAAGTGGACGTAATCAGCTCGATATCCGAGTTTTTGACTGATCACTTTGGCGATTTGATCACCAAATCGATGGAAGATTATTTGATCATCAAGTATGGACATGAGGATTCGATTGAGAAGCTTGTGGAGCAGCGAATTGCGAGCCGCCTTTATGAAGAAGCGAAGCCGGTGTTTCATTTGAGCAATAGCTCAGGGCATTTTAATTTCCCTTCGTGGGGTTTTGTTTCAGTACCTTTCAAAGCACCAAGTATTTTCAAAGGTATTCGTAATTTTCAGGATAACGCGATTGCCAATTCACGCTTTACGATCAAGGAAAGTCAGGTGAAAAACCGCATATTCTGGTTGAACACCCAAAATGGGATTCCGTTGTTCCTTTATACGCCTATGAAGGTATACGAGGAAAGTTATGAGCGTACCATTCTTGAGCCGGAGGGCGTCGGCCGCCATTTGGTGCAGACGGATAAGGTCAATTGGACTTACCTGCCATCACCGATTCCGGAAAAATCATGGGGTGACACATATCAGAATGGACGAGTGAAAAGCTACAATGCCGAGGTGCGGTTTTCCTTCGAGCGCGCGCTGACACTCCATGTTATCCGTCAAAAAGGAGTCGACAGCGGGACGATTAACCGTTACGAATGTATGTTTACGCAGCCTTTTGACCTGAACCGTTATTTGGAGGCTTACTCCTTACAGCTTGCAGCATCCAGACCGAATCTGGGAGAGCTGCAGCGCTGCGTAGGCGATTTGAAGCAGCTGCTTGAAAACGGTCTTGAAGTTGAACGGACGAAGGATATTTTTGGCAGTGTAAATTCGGATATGGCCAAGGAAAACCTGATCCGTTCTCCTGAGCTGCTGAAGCTGGTTAAGGATGAGCTGAGCAAGTACGACCGGATTTCCGGGAAAATTGCCGAGTTCGAAAAGCTGCTGAACGCCCATAAGGACGAGGAAAAGCTGATCACCAATTTCATTGAAGCCATCTACACCTCGACCATTACTAAAAAAGGTGCGTTGTACGTCTATGATCACGACGCTGACGAAGATCCATGGGAGCCGTTCGTTAATTTAATGAAGGTTAATAAATTTGTTGATTTCGAAATTTACAGCAAGCTTCGCGAACTGGACGAGAAACGGCAAAATCTGCTGCAGCGCAAAGCGTCCCGACGCAGCCAAAGCCTGACTGCATCGGATGATATCAAGCTGCTGGTCGAAACCTTGCGTCAGATGGCCGAATCGTATCAGGAGTCGAAAAATGAGCTCGACTACGAACGCGCCGAGCTGGCTAACGGCGAAGCGATGTACCAGTTCTATAAGCAGGTGTCGAGCAGAGTGAACGATATCTTGAAAAGTTTAAGATAAGTCTTTGTGGGGATAGTGGGGGAGAGGGTAGGTCAGGGATCGGTGAATATGGATTCATTGTGCGGTTATTCCGAGAAAGCGAAGGTATTCCACCGCTGTTGAAGTTCAAGTTGTTTTTATTATATTTTTTTAGGTTACAACTCGAACTTCAAAGGCGGCCGTTACACTTTCCATACCATTCCCTTTCCCTCCATAACCTCCATGAATCCATATTCACCTGATCAACCCCTCAACAGCCTTCTTTAGTGCGAGGGTAGAAGGGCGACTGTAACCCCGCCCGCAGGGCAGGGGTTAAGCGTCCAGGTCCTTTAAGCTCAGGGGCTTCAGAGCTGACCTTAGCACTACCAAATTCTCCCATACCATCTCAAGTAAGCGTGTCCCGCAGGGAAAATAAGCGGCCCGAGAAACAAACCGTAAGCATACGGCAAAGGGAATCCAGAGGGCAGCGCCCTTTGGGGCCCTCCCTATAGGGAGGGTTTGGGAGGGTAGCTTCCCCTATGGATAGGGTTATGTAAAAGGTAAAAGGAGGATGTTGTACAGTGAATTTACGCGAAAAGCTGCTCTCATTCGCGAATGCATATTCCGCGGAAATGGATCACACAGGTATCGATGATGATGAGCTGCGCAGCATCAACCATCCAATTGTTTTTGTATTTCTGGGTGATCAGTCCGTAGAGGCCTTGGAGGCAGTTCATGCCTTAAACAGCACGAAGTGGAATAACTCCGCAGGTGTTGTTTATCTGCATATAGGCACGAAGGCTCACGCGGCGCGGGATAACGTATATGGCTGGAGCTTACCGACCTCGTCAGAGGACAAGCGCAGCCTCCGTCCTTCGATTCATGAGCAATTTTATGCTGATGAAACGAAGCTGCTCGAGTTGAACGTCACTTTACGCAGGATGAATAGCCGAATCTCTGAGTTTGGACGGATGTACACCCATCTGCAGCGCTTGAACATTGCCGTAGTGACCTGTCTGGACGATCCGTCCAATGTACTGCTTCCGGAAATTTCCGTTTTGATGCAAACCATCTTCGGAGAGCAATTCCGTTCCGTCGCCATTGATCTGTATGGCTTGCTTGAAGAAAAAGCGGTAGGGGAGCAGTTTGCGCTGCAGGCCTCGTTGGGAGTCAGTTTTTTGCGAGAGCTGGATGTGTATCAGAGCAGGGATTACCAGTTTGACGGGATGCTGCAGGTGACGGGTGAAGGTGTTCGTCTGCCTGTTGTTCACTCGCCATCGCCACTGTTCGATGTGGTCTATTTGTTGAGCGATAAGGATGAACGGGGAATATTCGCTGATCATGGGATGCAGGGCAGCTATGAAACGATTTGCAACCTCAACCTGTTGAAAAACCGCAAAACCATGAACGAGCTGGACCCGAAGCATGGTGCGTACAATAATCAGCATTTTAAGCAAAATGCGACCCCGCCGGATGGAGACGGACGAGTTTATGCGTCTGCTGGTTTTTCCAAGGTGAAGCGGCCGAATCCGGCAATAGCGCTGACCGTTCTTTATCATATGTACAGACACCTGCTGGAGCGGATGAAGGAGAATGCGGAACTGGGCACAGGATTTGTTCAGGAGCTGCTTGATCTGGAGCCGCAGCGGTGGGATCACGATATTCGCTCGTTATTGCCGGATCGTGAGCGAGCCGTAGCCGGAATGTTTGGTCTTTTGCACGATAATGTTTCCTTGTCTGATCTGCAGTCGATGACGCTTCGTCAGGCAGAGTCGGCTTTGTATGGAGGGAACGCACAATTCTTTTTTGATACCAACATTGTCCGAGTGCTGGATAAAGCTTTTGTAGACCGGGATTTTGGCGGAGGGCTGAAGAAAAAACTGGATAACCGGATCATTGATCACCCGTTGTACGGATTTTACGCTGCCTATCTGTTTTCTGCGGATGGTATGAGCAGCAATTTGATCCATGAGCTTCAGGAATACGTGAAGGAGGCTGCCAAGCTGCTGGAGCAAGGACAAGAAGAGCTGGAGCAGCTGTATGCGGATCGTATGGAGGATCAGCCTTTTGCCAAAGTGTCGTTCTGGGGCCGGATTACGAACAAAACCTCAGTCAAAAGCCTCAGTCGTCCTTTGCTCGAATTGATCTATGGGATGAAGCTGGATTTGCTGCTGCAGGAGATGAAGCTGAAGCTATTGAAGCTATACCTGCATGAGCTTGAGAACCTACATGAGCGGGCGAAACCTTTTGTAGCGCGGCTGCATCAAATGGAGAAAACGTTACAGGATGCAAGCCGTGGTAGTATTTCAATGACCAGTGACTATCTAAGCCGCAACATTAATGAGTATTACAGACATGGGGTAGAGCAGATTGTAACGGAGTTGGAGAACCGCCGTGGTGCGCAGTTTTATTTTGAGGAGCGGCAAATGGGCAACGTTTCGCAGCTGCTGGTTCAGGGGGAGGACCATCTGCTGGAGCGGTTGATTGGGATGGCGCGCCGGGAAGTATTTGTGCAGCCTTTGTTTCAAAAAACTTTCGAAGATGAGCTCTTGGAGCGGGCTAACGTAGCTGCCAGCTATGATAACCGAGAGGTGCTCTCCAAAGAAGACCTGTTCCGTGATTTATACAGCACACTCGAAAATGAGGCTGCAATACGCGTTGATGTTTATCATTCAACACATAAACACCGTCATATCGAAAAATATTTTTTTGGTGATTATGAAAGTGAATTTATTCGCTATGCATTTGCTATCGATCAGGGCAGCCGTGCTTATAAGCTGGGTTGTGTTCAGGAAATGAAGCACAGCGGAATTGAAAAGCTCAATATTATGGGCGGCTTCCGGATCGAGGACTTGATGTATTACCGAAATGGCAAACGTTATTACGATACGTATTTGCAGAATGGTTTTGTGTTCCATAGTATGGACAATGTTTGACGGCAATTCCTATAGCATGTACAAAATACAAAACGCACGTTCAAAGAACCACCAACTTTTGGTATGATAGACTCATCTGCAAACCAGCACCACACCAAAAGCAAAGCTTGTCCCGAAGAGACGAAAGCGCCCCGAGAGCACATAAGTCAAGCTCGCCAGCAGCACCACACCAAAAGTTGAGCTTGTCCCGAAGGGACGAAAGCGCCCCGAGAACACATAGTCACACACACAAGCACCACACCATAAACCAAGCGTGTCCCAAAGGGACGAAAGCGCCCCGAGAACACATAGTCACGCACACGAGCACCACACCAAAAAGTCGAGCTTGTCCCGAAGGGGCCAAAGCGCCCCGAGAACACATAGTCATGCACATCAGCACACACCAAAGCCAAGCGTGTCCCGAAGGGATGGAAAGCGCCCCGAGAACACATAAGTTTCGCACACAGTAAGGGAGTCCAGAGGGCAGCGCCCTTTGGGGCCCTCCCTTGGGAGGGTTTGGGAGGGAGATTATTTTTTATGCGTAAATGGAACGGACTATTAACTTTATTCAGCTTAATCAGCGGGATTATCGGATTTGTAATCGGAGAATACATCCTTGACCGCTGGGATGGAACGATTCACGAAACGTTACTGATGGGCCTGTACTTCGGCCAATTTGCATTGGTGGTAGGTTTGGGCTGCCTGCTGGCCGAGATCATTTCGCCACAGCTGAACGGGAAAAACTGGAGGCTGCGTTATGCCAATGAGGGCTGGAAATTTCTCGTTCCGGCGACACTAGTACTGTTGTTTGCTGCGGGAGCCCTGTTCCAATGGGGTTATGGTTTACAATTAGGTAACAACGACAAACCGCAGGATTATGTCCTGCTTATTGATATGTCGGAAAGTATGAAGACCAGTGATCCTCAGAAGCAAAGTATTCAAGCTGCGCAAGCCTTGATCAATAAGATGGACGATGGGAAGCAGGTCGCGGTGTTCACATTTAATGAACAAACCCAATTGATTGCGCCGTTGACCAAGCTTAAGGATCCGGCAGCGAGAGCACAGCTTACAGCGAAGCTGAGCGCGATCGGAGCGCCTATAGGCCAAACGGATATCGGCAGAGCGCTGGATACAGCGATGGAGCATCTGACCAAGGAACGAATAGCCAACCGTAAGGCGGCCGTAATCCTGATCTCCGACGGATACAGCGATATGAATGAGGTCAAGGTTCTTACTCCCTATCAGCAGCAGCGAACCCAGATCCATACCGTGGGGATTGATTCCACACAGGTAGAGGGTAATCAACTGCTGCAGCGTATTGCAGCGCAAACAAACGGCACCTTTCATGATGTGAAGCGGGTGGAAGGCGTCGCCAACGCATTCGATCAAATATACCAAAATGGGCAACGTTGGCATTTGGCGAACGAGCGTGCAGGTACAGCGGCAGATGGGTATCACGGCTGGCTGCGGATCCTATTGATTCTCCTGATAGGCGCACTTCTCGGCCTGGCACTCGGTATCGTATTTGACAATCGTTTCCTGGCGAAATGTTTTGCCATTGGAGGGGCTTTGGGAGGCCTGATCGCAGGCGTTATACTGGAAACCGGATTACAGGGATCCGTTGAACCTTTTATCGTCCGTGCTTTCGCTGATGTGGCACTTGCTTTGGTGCTCTCATTATCTACGGTACTGATAGCGGTAGGTGGCCCAGGTGGCTCTGGAACGGGAAGAAATGGATTTCGCAAAACAGCTTTGGAGCAGCCGATTCGTGGCGAACGCCAAGGCGGTGAGACGATACGCAAGCAATTCCGTTAAGCAGCTCTTGCGGCGAATTCGGGTCTTATGCTTGGGGATTCATGGTTTTAATGAAGTTATTAAAATGGGGGGCTGATTTCTTTTGCAGTGGGAAGAGCCTGAAATGCAATACCGAATTGTAAAGGCAGCCAGTCAGGCTCTGGACGGGGAAAGTGTTGTCACCTGGCAGTGGCCGAAGCATGTGGAGGCCGTATATGTATACAGCTTCCCGGATGGTACAGAGCAGGAGCCAGAGGGACTGGAATCGAAGCGACTGAAGCTGTTCACCCGGGAGGAATATAAAACAAGGTCCGGCTATCGGGAGCGCATCGAGCATATCGGTGTGCAGGGTTATCGGATATTTCCTTGCCTGATTCGAGGCGGTCAGCCAGTACCATTAAAGCAGATCGATCGTGAAAATTATACACGTGTCAGTGGGGGAAAGGCCAAGCTGAGTTACTCTATTAAATATGGAAATAAATGGTTTAGTAAATATAAATCGGTGCAGATTCAGCTATTTTGTGAAATGGCGGTTCCGCAGAACGCGCTGTGTTATGTGAAGAAGGAAGGGGCGTCCCCTGTGAACAAGGAGGATGGGATTGCTTACCCGTTCCTTAATGATTTTGCCGCAGGCAATCATCGGCTTCCCGAGATTGAGATTGGGAAAAATGAGTTTATCCGACTATTTTTTACCGATGGTAAAGCTTTTGGGGAGCTTTATGAGTTGATTGCCGAGTAGCGATGGCTTATGATGGCTTGCGAAGTCAAGTTCTGATAATTTTGCAGTCAGGTGAAAAATGAGCGGAGCGGCAAAGTGTTCTGAGGAGTCCATTGGACGCGCAGCGGAACTTATTCACCGCAGTAGCATATTTTCCATAAAAGATTGAAGGAGGGAAGGTCCATGTTGGATTTTTTCAAAAAAATGTTTGATAAAAAGCCGCCTGTCAAGGAACGGCCTCCATATTACAGTATTGTGTGCCCGCATTGCTTCAGCAAGTTTGAGCCGGACGAAGTCGTATTCCGCGCAAGTCATGTCAAGGAGCATGATGATGATTTTATGCTGCAGGAGGATCGCAAGCTTGCTGATTGGCGGCGCAAATTCAATCTATCGCAGGTGGATATGGAAGCGATCATTGATCCTCTCACGATACCCGACGAGAATAAAACCTACATCCAGAACGTGCTGGTAGCCGTGACCGACCGTTACGGTGAAGAAACCAGAAGACGTCTGTGCCCGGACTGCCATAACGAGCTGCCGATTTCGGCTGGCAAGGTTCCGAGTAATATCATCTCAATCGTTGGTGCCTCACAGGTGGGCAAGTCGGTCTATATGACGTCTTTGATCCATACGCTGCAAAATACGACAGCTTCCAACTTCAACGCAGCCTGCATGCCGCTGAGCGCAGAAATCAGCCGCAAGTTCAGGCAAAATTACCACGAGCCGATATTCGAGCGCGGCAGCATGCTGCAATCGACGAATCCCAATGAGCAGCAGGAGCCGTTCATTTTTCAATTTGTATTCAAGGATGAGCGGGAAGCGCCGCTGACGCTTGTGTTTTTCGATGTGGCTGGAGAGGGCATGGTGGAGCGTGACTACCTGGACATCTACGCGGCGCATGTCAAGAATTCCTCGGGAATTTTGTTTCTGGTCGATCCGCTGCAGATCCGGAGTATTCGCGATAAAGCGCGTATCCATATCGGGGAAGAGGAAGGCGAGTTTGCCAACCGCTATGACGAGCCGCGCGAGGTCGTGATCAGCCTGTTTGAAAATTTTATCGCTCACCAGCATAATAGCAAAACCGATATTCCGACGGCGATTGTCCTGACCAAAAGCGATATGCTGACCCATTTGATGGAAGAGGACAGTGAATACATCAGGCCGAACAGCAATGTCTTCCGTAATGTAGTGCACAAGGGATTTTTGAACAAGACAGAATTTGAAAATATTAACGGGGAAATCAGTCGTTTTATCGAAAAGGTAGATAGGCCGTTTAAGGATGCGATTGATGTGTACTTCAAAAACACGGCTTTTTTCGCGGTGTCGGCATTGGGCGCAAATCCGGTTAAAAGCCAAATCACCGGGGTGATTAATCCGATTCGGGTTGATGAGCCTTTTATATGGCTTTTGTACCAGCTTGATTATGTGGCTAGGAGAGATGCAACGTGATGGATTCGCGTAAACCGATACAGCAGCAATATTTTACACGGGATCGCGAAGGGGTTTTCCGAACGAATGAGGGCTTCGATACGGTAGCCAAATCGGATGGACTGGATTCAGCATTTATCAAAACCACCTTGAACCCCTTCTGCGTCTATAAAGCACCCAAGGAGCTGATGGGAAGGAACGAGGAGAACGTTGCTCTGTATCCGGTATCTCTTGTCGTCTTTCACGCCGATAATGGGGATATGGTTTTAAGCCGCAGCTGTTATGTAGGGGCTGATTTTACAGGGCAGCGCAGCGCGTCGTTCACGCATCAGTTCGTGGTGCCGAAGGAACGGAAGGAAGCTTTCCTACGCGAGCCGGAGCGAATTTTGCAAATTGACAGCTTTCAGAGCGCTTATGATATCCGAGAGGGCAAGGTGCTTCCGGAGCTTGATGATATCGGGTACAACAAAGCTGTCCGCAGCCGCAGCATTGATCGAACGGAGTTGCTGCTGTCCCGGCTCGGCATTGATCAAATTCGTTACCAGCAGCTCGTTTACGCTGTAATGGCATCTGTAGCCAACAAGAAAAAGAACTATATCGTGCTGGATACGGATGTTACCGATAGCGCCGAGCTCGCCAAAGATTTGCTGGATTTGATCTACCGAAGCATTCCTTATTCAACACGCCGTCATCTGGGCTTTATGACCTTCAGCAGCGAGCCAGAGGGCAAGCAGGGCTTACATATAGTTTTTGTGGAAAAGGGCGGTATTCGCCAGCCGGACCGAAATGTAGAGCGAGAGCACTTATTTGATTTTTCCAATCAGCGATTCATTAACACTGAGCTTCCGGCGCAGGAGCATTTCCTTCTGGATACGATCTGGAAGCAGCGGCATACATTAGATCAGCTTGATCCTTTATTTGAATTCATTGAAGAAGCGTTGCAGGGAACACATAATCAAGCGGCAGTAAAGGTGCAGACATATTATGACCTCCACACCTTGTATGAAATCGAACAGGGCAATGAAGCGCTGTATGAGGCTAATCGTGATACTGCGCTGCAAGGAATTATTTCCTATGTGAACGCAGAGACCGTGGGCAGCAAGGTAAGGCTGAACCAGTTATTCGTCTCGCTGCTGCGCAGAGACCTGATGAACGGCGATTTTTTGCCATCATCGGATTATGTTAAATATCTGCTGCAATATTTCGCATTCGCCGATGAGGGCGTCAAATCCCTGCTGAATTCCTGCTTTATCATCTTGATCAGCCGGGCTGCCAATCGTTCTGAAGAAGGCATGAGCGAAGCCGCGCAAATCTTTGATCAACTGCTTGGACGGGATTCATTGTTTGATTCGGTGATGAGTGGATTGTACACCCAGCAGGCCGGAACGGCGGAGCGTTATGTTGCTTACCGTATGGCGAAGGCAGTAACGGTCAATGCACTTATGGAGGAGATCCGATCCTGGATACAGCATGGTGAAAGCATCGTGCAGCAGCGTTTTTTTGCCAATGAGGTACTGAAAAAGGTGAAAAAGCTGCTGCAAACGGACTCCGTTCATAAGCGGCTGGAAGCAGCCAATGTCTTGTATCGGTATTTTGACGAACTGCCTGAGCGATCGGGCAAGCAGCAGTATGAGGATTTTTGCGGCCAGCTGAAGCTTGAGATTCGCCTCGATCTGCTGGATACTCTACAGCCGGGCAATCTGGAGTTCGAGGATATCGTACAGCTGGGCTTTATGCTGGAAAAGGTCGACCAGGAGCTGAACAGTCATCTGGACAAACGTCAGAAGCAGACGGTCCACCTGCTCAGTACGATTTACAAGGTGCTGTTGATGTCCAAAAGAGAGGACTCCGAGCTTGTGAAAGCTATCGACAGGCTGGATACGCTGGATCTCGAAAGAATACAGGAATATTTGAAAAAGCTGCTGTTTACACGTGTCGGTCCTGAGCATTTTAGTAAAATCGCCTATGCCTTCTATCGCCCCAGTCTGGGACATGCCTCAGGCTATGAAGCAGAATTTGATTATTATGGGTTGCTGGAATATATCTCCTCGACGACCCACGGCTCTCATACGATCTATGATTTCCTGGTTTGGTCTGCGGAAGACACACGATTTTTAAATATGAGACAAGTGATGGATGCGAATTACAAGGCTGCGGTCAGCAAATATTTTGATAATCATGATCCCCGGGCGTTCAGGGATAAAGAAGTTAAACAAAAGCTGCTGGCGACTCCGAATGAAAGCTTTGTCACTTTTTTCAAAGCAGTCAAGCTTCGGCAGTCAGGCAAGCTGGTTCGTTTTGCTGTCAAAAATAGACGTAAGCTTGTCAGGAGCGGGCTTGTTATCGCCGCACTTGTCATCCTGCTGGTCGTGTTCCGTAACCCCATTTCGATGATGATCGCTTATTTGGGACCAGCGCCTGTGATTGTGGTGGAGGCACTACCTGCGGAAGCCACTGCCTCTACAGTGACCTTGCAAGCGAGTGCGAATAACGCCGATCCGGAGATCAAGCTGTATGTCAATGAGCAGTTGATCGGAAGCGGTAAAATCAGTACAACCGTTGATCTGCAGGATGGTGTCAATGTATTTGAATTCAAGGCAGTGAACCGCGGCGGCAAGTCCTCCGAGGTTATCAAGAAGCAGGTTTCGTATGCGATGCCAGCGCCTATCGTAACCATTGAAGCTACGCCTGACACTACACGCAACAGCTCCATCCAGCTTAAGGTAGGTGCCGCGGATATACATGATCCGAGTCCAACCATCTTTATAAACGGACAGGCTGTCGGGCAAACCAGCGTGAGTAAATCTGTTGAGCTGAAGACCGGAGAGAATATAATTGAAATTAAAGCAGCGAACAAGCAGGGCAAAATGAGTGAACCGATTCTGAAAAAAATTAAATATGAGAAATAAATTAATTTAACAAAAAAGATTCATACATTTAACATTTGGTTTATATACTAATAGAATGTTGGATACCTTACTTGAAAGGATGAATCTTATGGAAATTATTAATCATATTAATTATACGGACCAGAATGATCACATATACTGCTGTTTACGCAATCGGGTTGTGAAGCTAAATCAAGAGCAGCAGGAGCAATTTTGCCAGAGCTGCAAAATGTTCGCTGGTACCGCAGGCGGACGTGGAGTTGAGTGCGCTTGGGAGGATGTTCGCAATGTCAGCAACCCTCATGTGGTTATCGATCCGGCGAAAGAGTTTATTTCAAACCAGAGACGTGTTGTGTTTCAGGACAATTGGACTCAACGTGCTTCCTATTGCGGATGATATCGATAAGGAACCTCCATATAAAACTATAAAAGCGATGTCGGCCCTCTTCTGATGAAGGGTGTTGGACATCGCTTTTTTATGTACTTACTGGAATACACAACACAAGGGAGGATTTTGACATATATTGTCGAAATACGTAATTACAATATCGAAGAGATCAGATCATAGAGCTGTTTGCCAATCAGAAGGGTCGTAACTGCGATAAAGAGCGGTTTAACATAACTGGCACCATGACGGATCGCTAGACGAGAGCCGACAAGCGCACCCGCAATCATGGCAACGCCCATGGGAAGACCATAACCAATATGAACCGAACCGAGCAGCCAGAAGGCTAACAGGCTCGCTACATTGCTGGCCAGATTCAATACCTTGGCATTGCCCGAGGCACCAACAAAATCAAAGCCGAGCAGCAGGAACAGGAACAGCAGGAAGGAGCCGGTTCCGGGGCCAAAGAAGCCATCATAGAAGCCAAGAGCGAATGCGCATAAAGCCGTTGCCAGCTTGATCGTCGGTGTCATCGGACGCGGTGACATGAGTGCTCCCCAGTTTTTGCGCATTAAGGTGTAGATGAGCAGCAGCACCAGCATGCAAACTACGAGCGGTCTTAAGAATGCGGATGGAACCAGATGCACCGTATAAGTTCCAAGCATGGCGCCAATGAACGATAGAGGAAATAAAGCAAGCGTCAGCTTTCCATTAATTTTTCCGGAAAATAAGAAGGACAGTGTGCTGGTGATCGAAGCCAAGGTGCCTCCCAGCTTGTTCGTTCCAAGTACCATACTTGGAGGTAGACCCGTGAGCAGAAGTGCGGGCACGGCAATGAGTCCGCCACCGCCAACCACGGAATCAATGAATGCTGCGATAAAGCCCGCGGCGAGTAAAAACAATAACATATCGGTCGAAGGAAATTCCATGGTCGTACTCCTCTGTCAGTTGTTAATTCTTGAGATTGATAAATCCGTGTTGAACAACCTTTATAACCAAGTATAGGTAAAGTTCTATAGCTGCACAATACCCATTCCAAAGCAGGTGAACAGAAGATGTTATCCAAATTCCGATCACGCACAATTAAGCAGCATTTTCTGATTTGGTCGGTAACGATAATTGTTATATTTGGTTTATTTATTAATGCGGCATTTTATTGGATCTATACGAACAATATTCATGAGGAGGTCAACGAACAGCTAGCCGAAAAGCTGACATTGCAATCCCTCTACATCAACCGTTGGCTGGATGAGAGATCAGCCGATATTTATCAGATGTCTCAAAAACAAGACGTAAAAGAAGTGAATATTGACCATATGCAAAATGACTTTGTGACCTTTATTAACAATCAGTCCGAGTTCGGGAATCTTGGTTTTGTGAATAAGGACGGTGATATCCTCGTCAGTGCAATGCGCCAGCAAACGAGAATGAATGTCAAGAACCAGGTTTTTTTTGAGCAGGCGATCCAGGGGAAAATGTATATTTCCAAAGTTGTATTCCCGAGAATAACAGGTGATCCGATCATCGTCTTCTCCTCACCTGTCTATAATGTCGACAATGAGCTGCAGGGGCTGATTTATGGATCGGTCAAGCTGGGAACGATTTCAAGGACGGTACAATCGGTGCATTTTGGACGAGCGGGTGAGCAATATTTGATTGACGACTCAGGTATGCTCATAACGGAAGCACGCTTGGATATGCAGAAAGTATACGGAAGGGATAAGATTGATACGGAAATTTTGCAAAGAGCGTTGGCGGATTCCAAAGAGGACTCGATCTATACCAATTATCGAGGGGAAGAGGTAATCGGTTCCTATCAATGGACGAAGGATCGGCGCTGGATTATTGTAGCGGAGCTGAAGACCAGTGAAGTGTTTGCTGCACGCTCTGATATCATGTGGGTTTTTGTACTTATCACTTTGTGCATATTGATTGCCGGCTTGTATGGCATTGTCCTGGTAACACGGCGTGTGGAGAGACCTCTGGAATTTTTGCTGCAGGGTACCAAGGTACTGAAGGAAGGGCACTATGATTATCGGATTGACCCGAGTGTATTCAAACATGCGCCTGTCGAGCTGAAGGAATTGTGTGATACCTTCAATATGATGAGCCTTAAATTAAAAAGCACAGTAAGGCTTCTTGAGGATTACGCGTTGATTGATGCGCTGACTGAGCTGCATAATCGTCGATATCTGGCACAGGAGGGCAGTAAAATCATTGAGAAATGTATCGAAACGCAGCAGCCCTGTGCGATCATGATGATTGATGTCGATTATTTCAAAAAAGTGAATGATACCTACGGCCATCAGGTTGGAGATCGCGTTCTGCTCCATATAGCCAAAATTCTAAAGCTGCAAACCCGACAGACCGATTTGGTAGCGCGGTACGGAGGCGAAGAGTTTACGGTGCTGGCACAGCAAACCGATTTGGAACAGGCGATCCTTATAGGTGATGCAATCCGTAAGGAAATTGAAAATAAGCCCTACATTGAAGATGAGCTGCATATTCCTCTCACGGCCAGTGTAGGTATCGCCCTGCTGCCGTTTGTTGCGGAAGCGGATTTGACGGTGGATACCCGATTGAGCAGTCTCGCAGAAGCTGCTGACCGTGCACTATATAGAGCGAAGCAGAGTGGGCGCAATCGTATAGAGACTAACACAGATTGGATACCCGCCTAGAGCAGCTAGCTTTTTTCGATTGCACAATCCCTTCGGACATGGTATTCTTCATGCGTAACCTGCACAAGCGGGTGCGCCGCAGGCGAATTATATAACTTGGAAAGGTGTTGTTCACGTTGATTCACAAGCTGGAGCATATTGGCGTTATGGTAAAGGATATGGATGCCTCGATCCGTTTTTATACCGAGGTATTGGGATTGAAGCTGGTCAAGCGTAAGGCGCTGGCTGATGGAGTGGAGCTGGGTTTCTTATCTTTTCCTGACTCGGACCAAGTGGAGATCGAATTAATCGGACGCGGTCATGACGGCCTTCCGGACAATGGCATTGTTCATCATATTGCATTTACTGTGAGTGATATTCAAGTGGAGATCGACCGTCTGAAAAGCCACGGAGTCCGATTAATGGACGAAACTCCTCGAACGATCCTGGATGGCGATCTTATCGCTTTTTTCTTTGGTCCTGATGGCGAACGACTGGAATTCTTTCAGCCTGCTGCCAAATAATTATTTTTTTAACTATTTATTTATACCAAACCGTCCGGAGTTCAGTATTCATGGGCGGTTTTTTTATATTCCATTTTTTGTTGATTTTTTTCGCTGTTTCAGAAAGCACACAAGGTGTAAATAAAAAGGAAGGTCTGATTACTTAGACACGTAACTGCATATTTTGTCGCAATTCATCTTCGGATCAGTTTATAATAGAAGTATATTTTTTGGAATGGAGGGTTTCGTGTGGCGAAGGCACAAGTGGATGATCATTCGTTTTTTGAACATGCATATACATCTGCACCTGTGGGAATTGCAATCGTGTCCATTCAAGGCGAATGGTTAAAAGTGAATCCTGCCCTGTGCAGCATCCTTGGATATCATGAGCAAGAATTAATGAATCGACCCTCTAACGAAGTAGGGTATAACGACCATACATTCTTAGACGATCACCAGGTTCAACCATTATTATCTGGAGCCGCGGCATCTTTTGAAAGTGAGAAACAGTTGGTCCGCAAGGATGGCAGCATCGTTTGGGCATCGCTGCACGTTTCCCTCGTACGAGATGAGCAAGAAGGCACACCGCTTTATTTCATTACGCATCTGAGTGATGTGACCGACAAAAAAGTGAAAGAGCAAAGTTTGCTGAAAATCGAGCAGCTGTATACGATGATCTCCGAAAATGCCCAGGATTTGATTTCTTATGCAACCCCTGACGGGATTATACGCTACTGCTCGCCTTCTATTACTGATTTGCTGGGCTACAGGGCGGATGAGATTGAAGGCAGTGCCAATTTGGAATTGTACCATCCTGACGATGTGTTGATGTTGCAGGAGAGTACCTTTTCTGACGAGGATACCTTAACTTACCGAATTCTGCACAAAAACGGCAAGTATTTGTGGTTCGAAACTTCATATAAAAAAGTTCGGGATGAACAAGGCGAAATCAAGTGGGTTCTCGGTATTGGTCGTGATATTACGGAGCGCAAGAAGCATGAGGATAATCTGGCGGAGGCGCACCGTATAGCATTATTGGGCAGCTGGGAGCTGGATATAGTCAACGAAGAATTGATGTTATCCGATGAAATCTACAACATGTACAATTTGACCCGCGATCCGCGGCCAAACCGCCTATCCCAGTTTATTAATCTGATTCACCCTCTGGATCAACAGCAGTTTATAGAACAACTGGAGTATACGAAGAAAGGGCATGAATTAGATAAAGAATTCCGGCATTTGCATTTGGATGGAACGGTCAAATATTTGCATGTGCGTGGTTTTCCAACGATGGACAGCAACGGCTCACCGGTGAAATTAAACGGTACTGTTCAGGATATTACCGAGCATAAGCTTGTTGAGCTCAAGCTGCAGGAAAGTATAGAACGTTACACGTCACTGAAGAAGTATAACCATGATGCGGTATTTTCGCTCGATTTGGAAGGTAATATTATTAATACGAATCAAAAGGCGGAGCAAATTACCGGTTTTGTTGTATCAGAGATGGCAGGACGGAACTTTTCCAGATTTATTGGCAGCGTTAATCTCAAGAGGAAGCTTTCCGCTTTAGTGGAAAATGGCAACTCTGAGAAGGTTATCGATAAGATTACCCATAAAACTGGACTAATTATAGAAGTGTTAACAACCGTTGCACCTATCATCGTGAATGAGGCGACTGTCGGTTACTATATTATTGCCAAAGATATTACGGAACAGAAGAAACTGTTGGTCGCCAAGGAAGCCGCAGAAAAAACAAACAAGGCTAAAAGTGAGTTTTTAGCCATGATGAGCCATGAAATACGTACGCCCATGAACGGAGTTATCGGGATGACGCATCTACTGCAGGACACGACAGAGCTGGATGCCCAGCAAGAAGTGTATGTCGATATTATCCGAAAAAGCGGTAACTCCCTGCTGGCGATCATCAATGATATTTTGGATTTTTCCAAAATCGAATCGGGTAAGACAGATCTGGTAGAAGCTCCACTGGATATACGTGAATGCATCGCTGAAACACTTGACGTTCTCTCCTCCAAAGCGGCTGAGAAGCGTCTGGAAATGACCTATTCGGTTCATTCTCATGTGCCGAGCGTGCTTGTTGGTGATGCTGACCGCCTTAAGCAGGTGCTGATGAATCTCATTGGGAATGGGGTTAAATTCACATACTCGGGAGGTGTCTCCGTAACTGTTGAGAAATGGCTGCACACTTCGAATTCCTTGCATCTTCGCTTTACGATCCGAGATAGTGGTATAGGGATTCCTGAAGACAAAGTGAGTCAGCTGTTCCAGCCCTTTTATCAATTAGATCATTATATGACGCGTAAATCGGAAGGTACGGGGCTAGGGCTTGCGATCAGCAAGAAGCTGATTGAAAAAATGGGTGGAGATATCTGGATAGAACCAACGCCTGGCCCGGGTGCGACCTTTGTATTTACGGTTGCGCTTAAAGAAGAGAAGCCGAATGCAGATGTTGGTCCCTGTGAGTTGGTAAAGGAAGAGAAGGCTGTACAAAGATCCTTAAAAATTCTAGTGGCTGAAGATCACGAAATTAATCAACTGGTATTAAGAAAAATGCTGGAGAAGATGGGCCATACCGTAACGGTAGTGGAAAATGGCAAAGAGGTTATTGAAGCCGTGACCTTTGAAGAGTTTGACCTGATTTTTATGGATGTGCAAATGCCTCATATGAACGGCTTGGATGCTACCAAAGCATTAAAAAGCATTCCGATGCGGGGAACCTTACCTGTTATTATTGCGGTTACGGCGAACGCCCTCACGGGGGATCGGGAGAAATGTATGGAAGCCGGCATGGACGATTACATTAGCAAGCCCTTCAAGCGCGAGATGATTTCAGACAAGATAAGTAAGTATTTTCCGAATTAGGAGGCTTGGCTGGTGGGGAAAACAGCGATTGTCGCAGGAGCTACAGGGCTGATAGGGACTGAGCTTGTTGCATATCTCATGAAGGACCCCTCCTATGATCGGGTGGTGGTTGTGGTCAGGCGGAAGCTGCAGATCGTACATCCCAAATGCATACAGGTGATAACCGATTACGAGCAGCTTGAAGATGAGCTTAAAGCCTATGTGGCTGATTCCGACGTTTTTTGCTGTTTGGGCACTACGATTAAGAAGGCCAGAACCAAGGAGCAATTCCGCAAGGTCGATCTTGAATATCCAATGAGGCTGGGTCAGCTGGCCCAGACGTATCATGCAGCCTATTTTGGAATCGTTACAGCTATGGGGGCGAATGCCGATTCTTCTATTTTCTACAATCAGGTAAAAGGGCAGGTGGAGGATGGACTTGATCGGCTGCAGTTGGCTTCTTTACATATATTTCGGCCTTCCTTGCTGCTTGGACATCGGGCCGATGCCCGCACTGGTGAAAGGATTGGAGCTGTCTTATTCGCAGCCGCGGCGCCCTTGCTCATAGGTGGCTTACAAAAGTATAAAGCAATTCATGTAAAAACTGTCGCCAAAGCGATGCTTCAATCTGCTATATTGGGTAATAAAGGCTTACATAGGTATTCATACAAGCAGATCGAAGAGCTAGCCGCTACATACACATGCGAAGCACTTTGTTAAATGCTAAGGAGGAATCAGGATGGCACGCAAGATTGTCTTTGTTCAGGAAATCAACGAAACCCATGAAAAGCAGATCCGCAGTATTGCTCGCGATTGGGAGTTAATCAGTGGTAAGGATCGTGAGCTGTGGCTTCCTCATCTGGCAGATGCAGAGATTGTGGCCGGTTGGAATTCGACCGCAACAAAGGAGTGTCTGCAACAGGACACCATGCTGCGTTGGGTGCAAAGCTGGGGAGCTGGCGTAGATAGAATGCCGTTAACTGCACTAAGCGAATATGGGGTATTGCTAACCAATTCCAGTGGTGTACACCCGAACCCGATTTCGGAATCGATCTTTGCTATGATGCTCGGACTAACACGTCAGCTGCAGCGGTCGATCCGCAATCAGCTTCAACACAAGTGGGAGCAGTTGAATGGCTTGGGCGAAATTCATGGAAAAACAATCGGCATTCTTGGCGTCGGATCGATAGGCTTGGAAGTAGCCAAGATATCCAAAGTATTCGGGATGACGGTACTAGGTGTTAAACGAACCTTGTCGGAATCGGTATACGTGGATCGAATGGTTAAGATGGATAGCTTGGATGAGGTGCTGCGAGAGAGTGATTACATCGTGAATACACTGCCGCACACCTCCGAAACCAACCATGTGATGGGACGCGCCCAGTTTGCAGCTATGAAGGCATCGGCATTTTATATCAATATCGGCCGAGGCGGAACGACAGACACGGAAGCATTAATCGAAGCGCTGCAGCAGGGTACCATTGCGGGAGCAGGTCTTGATGTATTCGAAGTAGAACCGCTGCCAGCAGACAATGTGCTGTGGGATATGGATAATGTTATCATCTCCGCTCATAATACAGGGATTACGGAATATTACCAGGAGCGGGCCATGCACATTTTTCTGCGTAATTTGAAAGATTATGTGGAAGGCAGAGAGCCACAGCTCAATCGGGTTAATCTGGAGCAGCAATACTAGAAGCTTATACGGCATGAAAGCATCCCAAGCTGTCACTATTAGCAGCTTGGGATATTGGTGTGTCTCCGATTAGTGTTGCATGGCTGCTTGTCTTTTGAAGTGATCCTCCAGTACGAGACAAGCCATGGCTTCGATAACAGGAACAATCCTGGGACAGATGCAGGGGTCATGCCTGCCTTCGGTAACAATGGATTGCTCTTCACCGCTGACGTTTATCGTCTGCTGCGGGACTGATATCGAGGACGTAGGCTTTACCGCAACCCGGAATATGATGTCCTCTCCGGTGCTGATTCCTCCAATAATCCCGCCTGCGTGATTACTTATAAACCCTGCTGCCTGCATCTGATCATTATGCTCGCTGCCAAGCATTTCCGCGGCTGCGAAGCCAGCACCGAATTCAATGCCTTTGACCGCCCCAATCGACAGCATCGCGCGTGCCAGCTCAGCGTCCAGCTTATCAAACACGGGCTCCCCTATGCCAGGCAGCACCCCGCGGATTCGGCACTCCACGATGCCCCCACAGCTATTTCCGACAGCAGCCAACGCTTCAATCTTCGCAACCATAGCTGCCGCGGCATTGGGATCGCAGGCCCGTACGGCATTACGCTCAATCTCTTGCTCATCAAACGTCTCACAGTGGATGCCGCCGATGGCTTTCGTATAGGCTACGAGACTGACTCCTCTATGTTCAAGCAGCTTGCGAGCTACAGCTCCTGCTGCAACCCTGCCCGCTGTTTCCCGTCCCGAAGCTCTCCCGCTTCCCCGATGATCCCGAATTCCGTATTTTTGCAAATAGGTGAAGTCAGCGTGCCCCGGACGAAAAGCATGCTGGATATCGTTATAGGCTGAAGACTGCATATCGTGATTATGCATCATCATGCAGAGGGGCGTTCCTGTAGTTTTCCCTTCATATATGCCTGAGAGAATATGCACAATGTCCGATTCCTTGCGGGGTGAAGTGACAGTAGATTGTCCGGGCTTCCTGCGATCCAATTGAATTTGGATATAGGCTTCATCGATTTCAAAGCCTGGTGTGACGCCATCTACAATAACGCCAACCGCGGGTCCGTGGGATTCCCCGAAAGTTGTTATTTTGAAAACCTGACCAAATGAATTTCCTGCCATGATTAAAACCTCCTGATATACTAGCTGCTGCTCGATAATGTGATAGCCTTTATTATAATTTCGCTTAAGGAATAAATATAATTGAAATTTTAACGACTAGACATAGATAAATTCTATGCCGTTAACAGAGGTAGAAGCTGTAAAGTGGATAGCTCAATAGTTGTTAGTCACAGACTGGGCATGACGCTGCAAGCCAATCTATGTTAACATGGAAGAAAATCAGAATAGGGAGGATACTCGGCATGCCCAGCAAAAATGTTACAATCCTGGCGATATTTTATGCCTTTGTTTATATGAGTATCGGGACTTTCTCATCGTATATCGGCATTTATATGACAGAAGCGGGGATTGGACACTCGGAAATCGGGATTCTTACCTCAATAGGAGCTGTTATCGGGTTAGTTGCACAGCCGATATGGGGAGTACTAAGCGACAGGGCCAAGACCAAAAATCAAATCTTGATGATCTGTACGTTGTGTGCCAGCTTGGCCGTATGGCTCATCCCGTGGGCAGGCAATATGTTTGTGCCACTGCTGATTGCAATGGCCTTATTCAGTCTGTTCCAGATTGCGATTAATCCGCTTAGCGACGCGATTACACTTGAGCTTTCCTCCAAAGGCGTCGTGCGTTTCTCCAGCATTCGAACCTTCGGCTCAGTTGGCTATGCGATTGTTTCAGTGGCGGCGGGCTGGTTGTTCGCAGAGCATCTGAACACGATATTTTTGATTACCTCGCTCATAATGTTTGGCTGCTTTTTGCTATCGCTCGGTATTCCGAAGGTGGCTGGTCACCAAAGCGGCGGCAAGAAAGTAAATCTGGTCAGTATTTTCAAAAACAGACAATTGGTTATTTTGTATGCGTACACGCTATCCTTGTCCATCGCGATGGGCTTTTTATTTTCATTCCAGGCCATTTATAGTAAAGAACAGGGTATCAGTATGGAGGTTATCGGGATTGGGCTTGCGATTGGCTCGTTCAGTCAATTTCCGTTTATGATCTTTTTTCAACGGTTCTATGATCGGTTTGGTATTCGCAATATTTTGCTGTTCTCGGGACT
This sequence comes from Paenibacillus sp. FSL H7-0331, assembly GCF_001956045.1. The sequence continues at coordinate 247,029 of NZ_MRTH01000005.1, forward strand.
TATTCATACATTAAGATGGTGTTTGTATGCGTTCGCATTAACACCGTTTACCTACATATTAAGCTGGGTGCTTCATGGCGGGACGTATATTTTGTTTTACATGTGTTTGGCCGAGTATGTGAATACTTACGTAGTTAAGGAATTAAAAGCATCCGGACAAATGCTGAATTCTCTCATTCAGTTAAGTGTCGGCAAAATTATTGGCGGTATGCTTGGCGGTGTCTATGCAGCCCACTTCGGGTTTCAAAGCGCTTTTCTGGTGCTGGCGGTAATGGGCGGACTCTCAACGGTGGCCTTTTATATGGTGGATCGGCGTTACGGCGTATTTGCGAAGCTGGATAGTAGTCAACTGTAAGGTGAGGGGGATTATGACTTGGGCATAGTCCCTTTTCTCATGGAGAAGGCAAATACCATTACTTCATCGCACCCATTGCCTGAATTTTCGCCAGTACGTTCACTCGCACTTCTGCTTTCGACAAGGCTTCGCCCCACTTATCCTGAACTTCTTTCCATTCGGAATACTCATAGGCCCTCGCATACAGGCCGAGTCCAATCGGATCGATATTAGCGTTTTGGATTTTCTTGAGCAATTGTGAAAATTGCTTTTGAAGCTCTTCCTGAATTTGTTTTTCCAATTCAGGCGCTTTCCGTTTGACGTCAAAGGGAAAAAGTCGCTCTTTCATGGCAATTCGCATCTTAACCCCGATATCGAATATAAACTTGTTATCTTTGTAATTCGTTTTTGTTTTGACAGAAATGGCCTCAGGCACAAAACTCATCATATTTTCATGGAAAATACCATCATCCGACTGCTGCGGAAGATGAATCGTAAAGGTAAACTGCCCATCCGTTTGATTCTGCATAATTCTCAACAGTTGGGTTTCATCAGCATTAAGGGACAATTTGTATTTTCCAGACCGATCCAAAAGAGCCGTACCGGTCACTTTAATTTCACCATCCTTTTTAAGCTCCGTAATGCTGGGAGACAATCCTCTATCCGAAAATTGACGATGAAGCTCTTGAAGCGACGTAATAACTGTAATATTTCGTTGATGAGCGGTATCAAGCAGCTTCGTCAAATATAAAGGTAGACGCGGTTTGTCTTTATGTTTAAACAGGAGGATGTCTGAAACCGGACCGTCTACAAGAACGACACGGGTCATAACTGTATCTTTGCTATCTCTATAGAAGGAATCAAGTATTGGGAACCAATCTTTGTGTTGAAGAACACGTTTGCCAATGAGCAGCACTTGGAGCTTCCCCCTGCTTGTTAAGGCATTGATCGTGGCGTCAAATTGTTGTCTTGAATGGCGAAGTGTAGTGGTTTTGACAACCGTGTTCTCCTCCTTCTCTTTCGCTTCTGTATTAAAAACCGGACTGGAAGAGGAAATAAGAAGTTGGTTCTCTTTATCAAGATCAATTCCTACTAACAAGGATAGCGAGATGTCCTCGATATTGATTCGATCTCTGCAACCTGAAAGGAGTGAAATCGACAGCAGCAGGCTCAATAGACAAACGTGTTTGATCAGGATTCACTCCTACGAAATCGACTATATACTTGAATGTATAGGTAAAGAAATAATGGAAATACATACGCGTACCCTATTCCTATTTTACTGCCGAATTGCTGCCATTGTTGGACCAGATTCCACGAAGGGTGTACAACGATAACGATTGTAATGACCACTAGGAACAATATAGCGGCATAGGGTGGGGGAGCTTCTTTTCCTAACAAGTGGCCTGTACTAAAGATAGCTACAAACGAATAAGGCAGCCAAGCTGTTGAAATGACAAACAGGTAAAGAACCAAAAAGATCATATCAAATCGTTCGAGAAAACGAAATTCGATTGTTTTCAACAAGTTTAGTAGAGGTTGATTGTAGCTCGTGATATCGTCAGGGCTAAAATAAGCGAAGCAAATCAAGGTGACTCCCAGGTAAACGATCAACGTCAGCGTGTTGGCAATAACGACTCCACGAATAGCCAACTGCTTTTTCTGTAAAAACGGATATAAAAAAAATACGATTTCAAAACCAAGATAAGAATATATAGTCGTTTGTAATCCATTAAAGACCGGCATCCATCCTTCTTTCAAAAGCGGAAGAAAATGAATCCAATGACTGTCTTTTAGAGGGATCAACAGGATAAAAGGCATCCATAGCATCATATAAAAAACGAGTTCACAGTATCGACCCAATACGCGCAAGCCGTTGCGAGCAACAAAGTACCCAGGAATGATGAGTAATATCATGACCAAATAGTCCTGAGTCAGTGGCAAAAACCAGTGCTTGACGAAGAGCATCGTGGAGGAAAGTAGGATACAGACAAAAAATGCATGATAAGCTGTGATTGGGATGATAAGAAGCTTCCCTATTAGCTTGCCACACAGACGGATCAACAGATCCGGTAATGTATCGTTGGGGTACTTCTTGAAAGTTAGCACAATCAGAATACTTGCGATGATGTTACAGCACCAGGCGAGGATAACGGATATCCAACCGTCTGATCCTGCTTTTTCAGCTACGTCCATGGGGAGAGAGAATATCCCTGCTCCTACTTGAGCACCGTGAATGATAAAAATAAACTGCATCAGAGTAATTTCGTTAGACGCGTACTTTTTCATGGGTCCTCCCTTTCACGAGAATGGCCTTGTTTGTCTGATTGCGCTGATTTTGTACCTTTGGGTCGATTGCCCATTGTCCATAGTGGCATACGGATGAATACATCTTTCATATCGGCAAATCTCCATGGCGCCAGTGGGCTGCTATATGGAGTGCCTAACGATTCAAGCGAAACGAAATGTCCAACCAAGGCTATCGCTCCACAAACTATGCCCACAATTCCAAACATTGAAGCCAGCAGCATCATTGGAAACCGAAGAAGCCGAATGGATGCGCCCATGTCGTAATTAGGAATAATAAAAGAAGCGATAGCGGTAGAGGCAACGACAATCACCATAATATTGCTGACGACGCCTGCTTGAACAGCTGCTTGGCCGATGACGATGCCCCCTACAATCCCAATGCTTTGACCGATCGGCGCTGGCAGCCGAATTCCTGCTTCTCTCATCATTTCGAGCGTTAGCTCCATCAGAATGGCTTCCATGATGGGATGGAATGGAACGCGCGTTCTAGTTTCGGCAATCGATAAAATGAGCTGCAGGGGGATAACTTCATAATTAAAGGATATGAGCGCAATGTAGGTAGCAGGTAGAAACAAAGCAATAAATAATGCGAAAAACCGGAGTAGTCGAATAAAAGACGCAATCTGCCAACGGCTGCTGTAATCATCAACACTTTGAAAAAAAGCCACAAAGATGGCTGGAGCAATTAATACTGAAGGGGACTTGTCTACAACCACAGCGAATCTTCCTTGAAGGATATGCGAGGCTGCGGTATCAGGTCTTTCAGTCAAAATAAACTGAGGGAAAGGTGTGTATGGATTATCCTCAATGTATTCAGCCAACTCACCTGTATTCAGGATGGCATCTACATCAACCCGCGTAATTCTCGATTCAAGTTCCTTGAGCACTTCTGGATTGACGATGTCAGCTAAATATAAGATGGAAACCTTTGTTTTTCCGCGTTCACCTACGATTTGCTCCTTGATTTTCAATTCCCGGTTAGGAATATACCTGCGAATTAATGCAATATTTTGACTTGCTGTTTCTGCGAAGCCTTGATGCGCCCCTCGAAGAGATGATTCAACATGAGAGTCTTCAATTGCTCTTTGGGGCCAACCTTTCGTATCGAAGATGTAGACCTGGGGCTGTCCATCGATAAATAGTACACTGTCCCCTTGAAGAATTGCTTGTTCCACCTGATTCCAATCCGTTTCAATACGAAAGTCACCTACACTTACCGTACCAATTATTCCAGATTGCTTGTCGGTTGCTTTATGGATCAACTCGCTCAGAATATTATTGTTAATAGATTTCTTATCCACCATACCGTTTAAATATGCAAGTGCTGCAGTGACTCCTGCCTGATCCATTGGAATCTGCCGAATGATCAAATCGGGTGTCAGATTGAACAATTGGTTAAGGTGTTGGATATTAACAGATAATTTGTTGTTAATGAGAACAGTATCTGGGGGGCTTGTTAGGTCGCTTGACGATCGATACTTGAAATTGCGATTTCTCTTCAACAACTTTAAAATCGAGAACATCGAGCATCATCCTATCCTGACAGTTAGTAAAATAGTTAGAGTTATTTTAAGGATGGACATAAAGCAGCAGATAGATACATGACGAATCGACTATCAACTGTAAATGTTCTGCTTCTCGTGGAATATAAGCCAAGTACGGTTCGGATGAACGGAAAGCCTGATCAGGCCCTCTAATACGTGAAAAGCCAGCTATCATGTTCTCACATGAAGGCTGGCTGTTTCTATTTCATAACTGCTGCTTCTAGTAGCGGTCCATAATCAGCTGGGTTTTCAACGAATCCTGCGCCAGGAACCAGCCTTGACTTTGCAGATAAGTAATCAACTGATCGTGCTTGGTTGAAGCGGTTGTGCTGCTATTCGTTTTGAAGGAAATTTCGACCACATTCTCGATGCCTGTACCAGCGGCATCTCGGATCGGCCATACTTCAATATACGTTTCAAGGCCACTCCACGTACCGATTGAACGCTTGGCCAGCACCGGACCATACACACGGGAAGCATTTAGCATATCTGTGCCCCAGCCATTGTACAACCATTTGTCCATTTTACCAGGAACATTGTCCTTTAACAGCTTGCGGGAATCGCTGGCAGAAGGAAGGTCCATACCGCTGTAGCCGGATTTTTTGCCGGTTTTTTTGTTGGAAATGCTTAAGGTTTTATTCAAATAGCCCCATTCGACCTGTGCATCGTAATTGGTGTCAGTGGAATCAAAGCCTTCCTGATTGGCCAATGTCAATGCTGCCGTGATGTTGTCATTAATGATCGGATAACGTTTTTTGTAGGTAAGCTCGAAGTCACTTTCACCTTCGGTTTTGCGGATGCGGGGAATCCAGGTATTGGTGTAGATATCCTTGGCATTGGTATCCAGAAACTCGATGTTCATTTTGGTAACGGTGCTTGGCATGCCAAAGGCTGCTCTTACTGTACTGGTCAGCTTTCCGTCGGAACCCAATACGGCGCTTGGCTGCATTAACAGCTTAACCTCATAATCCGGGACCATGTTGCTTGCTGCCTGTACGGGTGCAGGTATACTGATGCTGACTGCGAGTACGGCCGTACATACGACTGATGCCAATCCGCATAACCACTTGTTTCTTCTCACTTCATTCCATCTCCCTCATAGTGAATTGCTCATTACTTACAAGGAAGACTATAAAGACCGATTGTTATCTGAATGTTAGCGTGCTGTGTTGATATTGTAAACCGGATTTAACAGATGCTGGATAAAGCCCTCCAATAAGGCTGACTGCCGACGATCCAGATTGTAGGCATAGTACACGTAGCGCTTGTATGGATTTTGCGGAATCGGACGGAATACGAGCTCCCCGCGTTCAACCTCGCGAAGCACAGCTAATCGCGAAACGAAGGAAATGCTTTCCCCCAGCATGACCACTTGCTTAATTGCCTCCAGTGAATCCAGCTCGATATGCCCATTTAGCTCAATGCGGTTGCTCTGTGCCCACTTCATCGTCATTTGGCGAGTGCTGGATTCCGGGCTGTGCAGCAGGAATGGGACACTCTGGAGCTGATCCGGGAACAGCTGTGGGTAGCTCGCCAGCTTATGTCCTGGTGAACATATGAGTACCAGCTCGTCCTCGCAAAATGTCTCGCCCAGGAGCGGAGGCATTTGGAAGGGCTCGCACGACATGATGCCCAGATCAATCTCATGATTGACCAGCAATTCCTTGATAACCGGCGCTGTCTTGACGATCAACGACAGCTGGATACGCGGGTATGCTTGCGTAAAGCTGCTCAGCAGACGCGGCAGGATGTACGTGCCTGGTACATAGCTGGCACCAATCTTCAAGGTTCCCCGACCTAACTGGTCGTATTCCTTCACGACACGTTCCGCTTCATGAGCCAATGCATTAATTTTCACGGAGTAGTGATATAACGATCTGCCGGCCTCGGTCAGGTGCACCTTCCCTGAACGCGATTCGAACAGCTGGACACCCAGCTCCTGCTCCAGATTTTTCATGTGAAAGGAGACGGTTGGCTGTTTTAATCCCATTGCATCGGCGACAGTTGTCACCTTCTTATGCTTTTCAATCAATTCGACCATTTGTAATTTAAGCAGGTTCATGGGGCACCTTCCTCAAGGCGTTCATAGAACGCCAGCATCGTAAGCATAATCTTAAAGCGTTTTTTGGAACGCTAGCATCGTAAGCATAATCTCAGGGCGTTCATAGAACGCCAGCATCGTAAGCATAATTTTGATTGATGACCGACTTCAGCATTAGTATAGATAAAATCTATAGGTTTGAATAGATTACATTGATAAAATTAACAAAACATTTACGTGACGATAACACTTGGATGAATATCGGCCTCTACAATGAGTTTAGGAAGACGGCAGCAAGAGAAATTCGAGCAGGACAGGGATTAAGGGGAAAAAGGAAGGTAATGGCATGGATCTGGTGATTCAAGGCTTGGAAAAAAGCTTCAACCGCGTTCAAGCGCTGCATACAACGAACTTAAACATTAAGCAAGGGCGCTTTACGACCTTGCTGGGGCCCTCGGGCTGTGGCAAAACGACCCTGCTGCGTATGATTGCCGGGCTTGAGACTCCTGATCAGGGCGAGCTAAGGCTGGGGGATGACATCTTGTTCTCCAGTGCCAAACGGATCGATCGACCAACGCATCGCAGAAATTTTGGTATGGTGTTCCAGGATTTTGCCTTATGGCCGCATATGACCGTATTTGAGAATATTGCATTTGGTCTGCGAGCCTCGGGTAAGACCAAGGAGCTCAAGCGAGTTGTTCAGGAAGCAGTTGATATGGTGCGTCTGCAGGGGCTGGAGCAGCGATATCCGCATCAGCTTTCGGGTGGACAACAGCAGCGGGTTGCTTTTGCAAGGGCTGTTGTCATGAAGCCGCAGCTCGTATTGTTCGATGAACCGCTGAGTGCGCTGGATGCCATGCTGCGGGACGAAATGCGGATCGAGCTGACCGGACTTGTGCGGGATATCGGGCTAACGGCCTTGTATGTGACGCATGATCAGGTAGAGGCGATGTCGATGTCCGACGAAATTGTGGTCATGAAGGCAGGACAGATTTTACAAAAGGGAACACCCGAGCAAATCTATAATACCCCCCAGCATCCGTTTATTGCCCAATTTATCGGTAAATCGAATTGGCTGGTCAAGGACAAGCTGCTTATTCGTCCGGAGCAAATCCAATGGGTCCGGAATGGATCAGCAGATGCTTATCGGGGTAAAGTGCAGAGCGTCAGTTACCTGGGAGACCGCTATGAAATTCAGCTTGATATGGGCAGCTTGGGATTGTGGACGGCCTATGATCGGGAACGTAAACCGACAGGTGAAGAAGTTGAGATGTATATAAGTCGGGAAGATATTCACGAAATTACAGATTAAACCAAAGGGTGAATACATACAAAGCGATGTATATTCATCACACAAAACGAGGAGGCGTATTGAATTGAAAATGACAAAAGGGTTAAAAAACAGCGCATTAATGCTGCTTACGGCAATGGTAGGCTTTGGGGTTACAGGCTGTGGAACAGCAGCGCCGACAGCAAGCACACCCAATAATGGAGCAGCTCCCAAGACAGAGCCTGCCACAGCTACAACAGAAGTGAAACCAGCGGACAAGAAAGAAGAGAAGAAGCTGAGCGGGAAGCTGGTTGTATACAGCGCAGGGCCTAAGGAATTGGCGGAAGCCATTCAAAAGGGCTATGAAACGAAAACAGGCGTGAAAATCGAAATGTTCCAGGGAACAACCGGTAAAGTGTTGTCCCGTATGGAAGCGGAAAAAGCAAACCCGGTCGTTGACGTTGTCATTCTTGCTTCACTTCCTGCTACGCAAGGCCTGAAGAAGAACGGATTAACGCTGGAGTATAAGGATGCCAAGAATGCCGATAAGCTGATTCCGGAATGGTCAGATAAAGACGGACATTTCTTCGGTTACAGTGCATCTGCACTTGGTATCGGCTATAACACCAAACTGGTTCCGACACCTCCCAAGGAATGGGCTGACCTGACCAAGGAAGAATGGAAGGGTAAAGTGAATATCCCGGACCCGGCATTATCCGGTTCTGCACTTGATTTTGTTACTGGCTACTTGAGCGGCAAGGGTGACAGCGGCTGGGAGCTGTTAGAGCAGTATAAGAAAAATGGTGTAGCTATGGCAGGTGCGAATCAGGAAGCATTAGACCCGGTTATTACTGGCGCAAAAAGCATCGTAGTTGCTGGCGTGGATTACTTGACTTATCAGGCCAAAGCCAAAGGCGAGCCGATCGATATGATCTACCCTGCCAGTGGTACCGTAATTAGCCCGCGTCCGGCGTCGATTATCAAAACCTCGAAAAACCCGGATGCTGCCAAAGCGTATATCGATTACCTGCTGTCCGATGAAGCACAAGCGATGATTGCGGATACTTACCTGCTGCCAGGCCGCAAAGATATCAAAGCCAAGAATCGTCCGGGTGTGGATCAAATACCGCAAATGAAAATCGACTGGACCTGGATGGACACGAACGGTGATGCCGTTACGAAAAAATTCACGCAGCTGTTCAAGTAAGCAGTCAGTAGATAATGCCATAACCAGAAACCAGATAGAGAAGTGATCTTATGGAATATACTAGCTCGTTTTCGTATAAAAAACTCGGGATGGCCCTTGCCTTATTGCTGCTGGCGATGCTTGTGGTCGTCCCTCTTTTTTTCATATTTGTCACCAGTGTGTATCCAAGCGGTGAGCTGGATCTGCTGGCACCGGTCAGGGCCATTATGGAAAATGAACTGGCTGAAGTATTTTGGAACTCGATTTTGCTGGGTATTTGTGTAGTGGCCGGTACTACCTTGTTGGCGCTGCCGTTAGCGTGGATATTTGCCCGTACGGAGCTGAGTCGGCATACTTGGCTGGATGTCATTATGCTGATTCCGTTTATGACACCTCCCTATATCGGTTCGATGGGCTGGATTTTGTTCATGCAGAAGAACGGTTATCTGGAGCAGCTGTTTCCCAAAGCGGCCTTTCTTACCCCAGTATTTTTCAGTATGTTCGGTATGATTGTAATCATGTGTTTGCACTTGTTCCCATTCCTGTATCTGATTCTCCGTAATGCACTGCTGCAAATCGGAGGTACGAAGGAAGAGGCGGCGAGTGTGCATGGTGGTGGATTTATATACAGCTTTCGACGCATTATTATCCCGCTGCTGCTGTCCAGCTACGCCATGGGTGCCTTATTGATTTTTGTTAAAACGATTGCTGAATTCGGCACACCGGCAACCTTCGGCCGGAAGATCGGTTTTTATGTACTGACGTCGGAAATTCATAAATATATATCGAGCTGGCCGATTGATTTTGGCAAGGCAACGGCGTTGGCTTCGATTCTTTTAAGCACGTGCTTGTTGATCTGGTATATGCAGACCATGGTTAGCCAAAGGTTCACGTATTCGCTCGTTGGCGGTAAAGGAACACGGGGCAAAATATACCGAATGAGCGTATGGCAGAAGCTGCTGGCATGGGGTTATATAGTCGGACTGCTCGGGCTTGCGATAGTTGTGCCGTATTTCTCCATCATTGCCGCTTCGTTAATGAAGCTGCGCGGGGTTGGACTGCAATGGAACAATTTGACCCTTCAATATTATATCGATCTGCTGACTTGGGGCTCCAAGAGCATGCAGGCGTTAATGAACAGCCTCAGCCTGTCGTTGATTGCCGCAACGATTGCGGTGATTCTTGGCACGTACTTTGCGCTGATGATTCGCAAGTCGCAATCGTGGCCGCAAAGGATTACCGACTTGTTCGCCCTGCTGCCAAATACCGTGCCAGGCATCGTTATTGTAGTTGGACTCATCCTGTTCTGGAACTCGCCGTGGATGCCGATTCCGCTCTATAACACCTACGGAATGGTTGTCCTGACGTACGTCGTGTTCTTCCTTCCTTATACGGTTCAATATGTAAAAGCGAACTTTGCCCAGCTGGACGATTCGTTATTTCAAGCCGGTCGGGTATTTGGCGGCAAGCCGGCCTACATCTTCCGCAGAATTTTACTGCCACTCATTATTCCGGGTATGGTGGCGGGTTGGATGATGACGTTTACGATATCGGTTCGTGAGCTGGTCGCCTCGCTGATGATTTTACCGCCATCGATGGAAACGTCGGCTACCTATATTTTCGCTCAATTTGAGCAGGGCAAAGTATCACTCGGGATGGCAATGGCTGTCGTATCCGTCGGTTTGACGACGCTGATGCTGCTTGGCTTGAATCGAATTACGGCCAAGAAAAATTTGTAATTGGTAAACCTTACATCTAGTGGAGTGTGAATATATTATATGCAAGCAACAGTATGGGGTGGCGCTGGCGAGCATGGCCGCTCTTGCTATCTGATTGAGCAGGGCCAAACACGTGTTTTACTCGATTGTGGGGTCAAGAAGGAGGGGGCGGGTGAATACCCGCTATGCGATGAAAATGTGGTTCCGCAGCTGAATGCGGTATTTTTATCTCATGCCCACGAGGATCATTCCATAGCGATTCCCCTGCTGTATACGATGGGCTATACAGGCGAAGTATGGACGACAAGGGCAACCTTCGAACAGCTTCCTTCCTATTATAAGGCTTGGAAGGGGTATGCGGCTTCCAGTCATGCGGAGCTGCCTTACCGCGATAAGGATATATCGGCGATCCAATACAAGTTCATTGAAGAGCAGACGCCCTCCGGCGTATGGTATACGATACAACCAGGATTGAGCGTATGCTGGGGAAGAAGCGGTCATTTGGCTGGGTCCATCTGGCTGCTGCTGAATGTGGAGGGTAGACGGGTGTTCTACTCAGGTGACTATACGGCGGAATCGTTGCTATTAGCTGCTGACCGCCCTCAGCCGAAGCATTTGGAGTCCCCCATCGAGCTGGCTATTATAGATGCCGCATATGGGATGGATACAGAATCCCAACAGCAGAAGCTGGAGCAGCTGCGGCTGCAAATCGATGAAACCTTGAGACAAGGCGGGCCGGTTCTGCTGCCTGTGCCAACCTATGGACGCAGTCAGGAGATGCTGCTGTGGGCAAGGGAGCAATTTCCCGAAGTACCCATTTTTGTTGAACAGGAGATTACTGCAGGATTGAAGCAGCTGCTGCAAGGGCCGGAATGGCTGCAGTCCGAAGCTATAGAACGCATTCAGGCTTGTCTGGTGGATCCGAGAATTGTTTTCGTGGATAGTGAAGCACAGCGGCTTCAGGCGGTATCTGAAATTGGGAGTCGGATCGTATTGACCAATGATGGCATGCTGCAGTCGGCTCGCGGTCAATGGTACTATGAGCAGTTGACCAAGGATAAGGCCTGCTGCGTCATTTTGACGGGACATTTGGCAAAGGGGAGCTGTGCGCATCGGCTGCTAATGGCCTCCCAGGAGCATATGGAAATTCTCAGACATGACGCAGGTCAGGTGCATTTTATACGCTATAAGGTGCATCAGGGATTGCCCGATGTCAGAGCCATGCTGGACGTTCTTGGAAGCGAGCACTCGATTCTGGTCCATGCGGGTCAGCAGGCGACAGATGCTGTATGTGTACAACTGAGCAAAGAGGGGTATACTAACATACATGCGTTGTCTGCCGGGGATACTTGGCGGGAATAGCCAAATAGCAGTTACAATATTTACCTCTACCCGTGGAATGAATCCGGGTGGGGGTATTTCTTTGTGATCAGGCGATTAAAGTAAGTAGACTTCGATCAAAGCCATTGCCTATAATAGAAGTTGTGTGCCAAATCAATCCGTAATTCAAACGGGAGGGCTGATATTGTGAAGTATAAAGCTATTAAAAACACAGATTTGCTGCCATCTGTTATTTGTTTGGGAACCTCGGATATTGGTGGTTCGATCAGTGAAGAGGAATCTAACAGAATTTTGAATACGTTTACAGAAACCGGAGGCAATTTTCTTGATACGGCAGAGGTATATGCGAACTGGCTGCCTATCGAGCCGAACAGCAGTGAGCGTTTTTTGGGTAGGTGGATGAAGGAGAGAGGGAATCGGAATCAATTGATCATTGCGACCAAAGGAGGGCATCCGTTACTGGATACACCGCTGGTTTCGAGGCTATCAGCCACAGAGATTGAGCAGGACATCCTGGGAAGCCTGCAGAGATTAGGTACCGATTACATTGATCTGTATTATTTGCATCGTGATGATCCACGTATTCCTGTTGAGACGCTGATTGACATTTTGGAGACGCATGTGCGGCAGGGCCATATTCGTTATTATGCCTGCTCGAACTGGACACTGGAGCGCTTGGAGCAAGCACAGCAGTATGCTGTGAGCAAAGGCTATGCAGGGTTTATTGCCGTTAGCAATTTGTGGAGCCTGGCGACTGTCAATCCAGGTTCAATCAAAGATCCGAGTCAGGTTATAACCGATCAGGCCTTGGTAGACTGGCATATCCGCACAGGAGTCGCACTCATCCCATACAGCTCGCAGGCCAATGGTTTTTTTAGTGGCAAATATCGTAGAGAGCACGAGGTACAGCCCGAATTAAGCAATAAAAATATATACAGACTGTATCACAATGAAACCAACTTTACCCGATTGGACCGGATCGAGGAGCTTGCCCGACAACATAAGGCCACATCCAATCAGATAGCAGTGGCTTGTCTGCTGGCACAGCCCTTTCCCGTGATTCCGATTGTCGGATGCAAAAACCACCACCATTTGCAGGACAGCCTGGGCGCAGTGGACATTGAGCTGGATGGTGCTATCGCTTCTTATGTAAGCAGTTGATGTCAAAAGAAAATAAAGTTCTAGACAAGATTAGCGCATTATCAATTCGTAGATCATAATTTAAATATTTCCAGATTGACCCTTTTGTGATCCATGCAGAAGGGTTTTCTTTGAATTCTCTTTACAGAGGCGTCCAGGTCTGCTAGAATGACCAAATCCGATTGTTAACCTAAATAATATATATTTGGTTAACAATTAAATGTTAAACGGATGGTGATAATTTGTGATAACGGATTACGAACGGCTTGCTGCCATGAATAAGGATCACTTATGGCATCCTTTTACCCAAATGAAAGATTACAATAACTCTGATCCACTCATTATTGAACGCGGCGAAGGCATCATGCTGTATGACGTCCAAGGACGCGCTTATTATGATGGTTTCTCATCAGTTTGGCTCAACGTACATGGACACAACGTGCCGGAGCTAAATCAGGCAATCACGGAGCAGTTAGGGCTAGTCGCCCATTCCACCCTTCTCGGAATGGCCAATGTACCAGCAATCGAGCTTGCAGAAAAATTGGTGGGAATAACTCCGGAAGGATTGAACAAAGTGTTTTACTCAGATTCAGGAGCAACTGGTGTCGAGATTGCGGTCAAAATGGCGTTTCAATACTGGCATAACAAGGGAATACAGGGTAAAACGAAGTTTATCACGATGAATCAAGCGTACCACGGCGATACAGTTGGAGCAGTGAGTGTCGGTGCGATACCTCTGTACCATGATGTGTTTCGCCCCATGTTATTTCCTTCCCACGTCATTCCATATCCCTACTCTTATCGCCATGATGGCGGTGAGACGAAGGCAATGGAAGATACAATAACCGCACTACGTAATTTGCTTGAGACTCGGGCGGATGAAATTGCGGCTCTCATTGTGGAGCCGATAGTGCAGGGGGCTAGTGGCATCATAGTAATGCCACCAGGCTGTTTAAGCCAGATGGCTAATCTGTGCCGCAAGTATGGCGTACTGCTCATCGCTGACGAGGTGGCGACCGGTTTCGGTCGAACGGGGGCTATGTTCGCTTGTGATCTCGAGGATGTTTCACCTGATTTGATGGTGATCGGGAAAGGGTTGACCGGTGGCTATTTGCCGGTGGCAGCGACGCTTGCGACTGACGAGGTGTACGAAGCGTTTTATGCCGATTACCAAGAACAGAAAACATTTTTCCACGGTCATTCCTACACTGGGAACCCACTCGGCTGTGCCGTTGCTTTGGCTAGCTTGAAACTGTTTGAAGAGCGCAACATGGTCGAAGGAGTAAGAGCAAAGGCATCATTTGTTGAGCATAAGCTCGCAGCGCTTAAAGATCGCCCGCATGTTGGTGAAATCCGACAAAAAGGACTGATGATCGGAATCGAGCTCGTACGCGATAAGATATCACGTGAGACGTACGATTGGGCAGATCGAATTGGCGTTCGCACGAGTCTAAGGGCCAGAGAACTCGGAATGCTAACGAGACCACTCGGAAATGTGATCGTCTTCATCCCTCCGCTTGTCAGCAGTGAAGCTGAACTTGATGCCATGACAGATATTTTGGAGGAATCCATACTTCACGTCACTGAAGGCGGCCAGGTTACATGAACAAAGTGAACATAGAAATGATACGCGGATTATTTGTGACAGGTACGGACACCGGCGTCGGGAAGACTGTTGTAACGGCAGCCATTACCGCTATGCTCCGAGCTGAAGGGTTGAATGCCGGTGTTTGGAAGCCGATTCAGTCCGGTGCACCTCTTGGTAGCGGACTTACCGATGCGGAACGGCTGCTGAAATTCACGGGAATCATCGAACGACCCGAGGCAGTTGCACCATTTACATTTGAAGCTCCACTTACGCCAATGCTCGCCGCCAAGCAAGCTGGGGTAAATCTTACGCTAAAGGAGATTATCGCCGCAGGTGTACCCCTCACTAAACGTTACGAGGCACTACTCATCGAAGGCGCAGGCGGTGTCGCTGTTCCGCTGACCGATGATACCCTCATGGTGGACTTAATCTCAGAGCTTCGGATACCTGCAATAATTGTAGCCCGTTCTAGACTAGGAACAATTAACCACACACTTCTGACTGCTTCATTCCTTCGGGATCGTGAAGTCCCAATTGTTGGCGTCATATTGAATGATGGTGAGTCAATGGAACCCCATGACGATCCAAGCGTTGCTACGAATGCACAACTAATTGAACAATACAGTGGCTTAAAGGTTCTCGGTCGGTTTCCCCGTTTACATGCCGAAGCGACTTCAGAGACGTTGATACATACCGCACGAAAAACAATACAGTTCGCGCCTATCAAAGAGGCATTTGCAGTTCAAACTATAGGAGGATGATTGAGATGAATACCATTGCAGCGGAGATGGATTGGCTATCGCATGCCCAAAAAGCATTGAACGGAGAATGTTTAACGCTCGCGGAAGGGCTTGCTGTGCTCGACGCCGATAATGATGAGGTACTACTGCTCATGCAGGCTGCGTTTAAGGTGAGAAAACATTTTTACGGTAAAAAAGTGAAGCTGAACATGATCATCAACGCCAAAAGCGGCCTTTGCCCCGAGGACTGTGGCTATTGCTCGCAATCGATTGTTTCGACGGCCCCGGTTAAAAAATACACCCTGCTTGATAAAGACACGTTGCTTTCAGGCGCACGTGAAGCGATGGCACGCAAAGCCGGAACCTATTGCATTGTAGCGGCTGGGAAAGGCCCAACAGACAAGGAGTTGGATCAAGTGGTGGACGCGGTTAGAGAAATCCGTAAAACCATTCCACTGAAAATTTGCGCATGTTTGGGTATTCTCAGCGACGATCAAGCCGAACGTCTTGCTGAAGCTGGCGTACATCGCTACAACCACAATTTGAATACCAGTAAGGCCAACTACCCCTCCATCACGACGACCCATACCTATGATCAACGTGTTGAAACCGTGGAGAAGGTAAAGTTACACGGCATGTCCCCTTGCTCTGGTGTCATTATCGGCATGGGTGAGACAAATCAAGAAATTGTTGAAATGGCATATGCACTCCGCGAACTAGATGCGGATTCGATTCCGATTAATTTCCTAAACGCGATACCTGGAACACCTCTGGAACATGCAGGCCGCACGCCGTCAATGAAAGCGTTGAAGGTATTAGCTCTATTTCGTTTCATTTGTCCTTCAAAAGAAATCCGCGTGGCAGGCGGTCGAGAAGTCAACCTCCGTACGCTGCAGCCTTTATCTCTGTTCGCCGCAAATTCACTCTTTGTAGGTGATTATTTAACGACAGCAGGCCAAGACGTTACGGCTGATCATCAAATTATTGAGGATTTGGGCTTTGAGATTGAATTAAATGCCCTTTAAGGCGGTGCCAACCATGTACTGGATGGAAAAAGAACTTGAATTAATGACTGATGCTTCGTTGGAGCGTTCCTTGCGTACAAGTAACTCAGTATCCGGATCTCCTGGCTATACGTTGCGCGGAGAACAAGTGTTACTCAACATGTCCTCCAATGACTACCTTGGACTCTCCCAGCATCCTACGATAATTGAAGTAATGCGCGAGGCTCTGCTCACGGAAGGTGCTGGCTCAGGCGCTTCACGCCATGTGACAGGTAACCGGATGTCTTATAGTCGTCTAGAAGAAGCACTGGCCGATTGGCAAAACTGCGAAGCTGCGCTAGTTCTTGCTAATGGATATATGGCTAATTCAGGTGTTATTAGTGCACTAGTAGGCCGAGGAGATGTTGTTTTCAGCGATCAGTTGAACCATGCAAGTATTGTGGACGGCATTGTATTGAGCCGTGCGGAGCATGCCCGGTACCGTCATAACGATATGGAACATTTGCGTACGCTATTGAATAAGTATCGTGATAAACGGCGTAAGCTGATCGTTACAGACGCTGTTTTCTCCATGGATGGCGATCAGGCTCCATTGCGTGAACTTGCTGCGCTCAAACGCGAGTACGGAGCGATGCTAATGGTGGATGAGGCACATAGTGGGGGGATCTACGGGGGGCGAGGCGAGGGATTGTGTCATGAACTCGGGCTGCAGAATGATGTGGATATTCATATGGGAACATTCAGTAAATCCTTCGGTGTCTATGGCGCTTATATTTGTGGCAGCCGCACGCTAATTCGATGGCTGGTGAACAAGGCTAGACCACTCATCTATTCAACTGCGTTGCCCCCTTCTATCGTAGCTGGCATTTCAAAGTCGTTAGTTTTGGTACAAAAGGAACACTGGCGTCGAGAAAGGCTTTATGCGGCAACCTGGTTATTTCGGTCCTCGCTTTGTGACGCCGGGTTTAACATCGGTGCCGGCGACTCCCCAATTGTACCTTTAATCGTCGGCGATAACGATACGGCCTTACGCTTCAGCGGAGCTCTAGAAGAAGAGGGGATCATAGCGGTTGCCATCCGTCCACCTACTGTGCCTGATGGCACAGCGCGCATTCGCTTCTCCTTGTCAGCCGTTCACACTGATAAGGAATTGACCCATGCAGCCGCACGCATCCACAACATCGGACTTCGACTAGGGGTGTTGAGTCCATGATTGCATTGGATTTTGATTCAGTGAAAACTCAGCCACAGACAAGCGGCACCATTGTATGGTTGTGCGGATGGGGTATGCCGGATGCGATTTTTGATCGGACTCGTGAGTTACTTCCGGATTTCCATCATGTTTCTGTAGATTACAGTGATGCTGATTCTCCAGAGAAAATGCTGCTCCTGACTGAAATAGCAGTAAAAAATTTTCTGTATTTGGATTGAGAGGCTTGTAGGACTAGGGCTTTCCACGGTCCGCTGTTGATCGGAGGATGGTCTCTCGGAGGTTTACTGGCACTGAGACTAGCGATCAAAGGGTTCGCTGATGGCCTTGTATTGTTCGGGGCAACTGCTCGATTTACCAGGACAAAAGAGGAGTTTGACCTCGGTTGGGCAGATATACACGTTAGGAAGATGATTACAGGGCTCTTACAGAACCGACAAAGCGTTGAAACAAAGTTCCGACAGCTCATATTTACGGAGGCGGAATGGAAGGCCGATCTAGGCGTAAGCCTTCCCCCAATCGGTAGCTGGACAACTCCAGCTCTAATCGCAGGTCTTCAAATCTTGCGAAGCGAGGAATACTTGTCTCAACTGAAGAGCATCACTTGTCCAGTATTTCTTGTGCACGGGACTGAGGATAGTATTTGTCCTTACGGCGCTGCATCGGAGCTGATGGCCCAGTTACCAAAAGCAAAGTTATTCACGATACCTGCCTGCGGGCATGCCCCGTTCTTGGGAAGGGAAGACCAAATAACTAATGAACTGAGGAGATGGTGGCATGAGCAGTAGGATAAGTGAAATCCGACGTCAATTTAACCGTAGTGCAAATTCGTATGACGCTCACGCTCATGTTCAGCGTTTGATGTCAGATCGGCTTGCAAAATCTTTCTTAGGGTGGAAGAACAAAAGTAACATAGTCGGGCTCAACATTCTTGAGATCGGCTGCGGCACGGGGATGCTGACCGAGATTCTAGTAACTGAATGGCCCAGTGCGAGTATTACTGCACTTGATATTGCACCCGCGATGATCAAATTGGCTGAACAACGTGTCCTATCAGATGAAGCTAACTTTAATGGCATCAGAAAAATGACTTCGGATCGTTTACGCTTTCTCCATGCTGATGTTGAAATGTGGGCGAAAAATGCTCCGACATCCTCGTTTGATCTCATTGTCTCCAACGCCTGTTTTCAATGGCTGAGTAATCCTAGGCAAACACTTGGTCACCTTCGACGGATGCTTCGTCCTGGAGGCTCATTGATATTCACGACATTCGGGCCTGATACATTCTGCGAGATGCATAAGGCTTTTAATGAAGTTTATCGAGCCAATGGAATAGAGCCGCAGCGACACGGACTGTGGTTTCTATCGACAAATGAATGGAACAGCTTGCTGGGGGAATCAGGATTTTCAAGTATCCAATTTGAACGCTCGATTCAGACGGAAAAGTATGCATCAGCAAGAGATTTTCTTCACTCGGTAAAAGCGATGGGAGCCAGCACTTCTGAGGCTTTTACTATGCGTGGTCTCAGTTCGCGACGTCTGTTTGCCAACATGTATAAGGAATACGAGGGGAAGTTCAGCATACAGGGAGGTGTTGCTGCCAGTTATGATCTTCTATTGATCCAAGCATTGGCGGATGGGTAGGTAAACTTTATAACTGACAACAGTAGCCCAATAACCGTAGCGGCGTCTGGTCATGGTATTCCATGTTCCAGACGCCGCTGCATTTTTTAAGAGCTTTCGATCCACTTTATGATTAAACCTGTATTCATCAGGTTTATTTTCTATGCTCGGCGACGATCTGAATCGACACCTTTTATATATTGCAAGTGACAATACTTGTTATGAACGCTGGATTCACGCGATTCTGACGCATAGATCAAGAATTGTCCGTTATCGCCTTAAGGTGGATGCCGTATACTGAATGTACTTGATAGATTCATCCAGAGGAGGACTTTATGGCGAACCGGATTCAATCATGGACCCGTTATTTGTTTTTTGGAAAAGCGGGCCGCAGTGGAAAATATATGCACCGTTTTGTCTGGATCGGCTGTTTGGCCGTTTGTATTCCGATCGGTTTAGCAGGTATGATCTACTATAACCTGTCGATGGAGCGCATGAAAAGTGAAATTATGGACGAGAGCAAATCCTCCCTAGTGATGCTCAAGGACAGAGCGGAACGCATCCTGCAAAATATTGAAAAGGAATCCTTGCAGTTGGCAGCAGATCCGGCCATTTATGATCTATTCACGAATCGGGTAACCGATAATCCGCTAGTTTGGCACCATGAGCTGCTAACGAAAATTACGCTGGCGAAGAACGCTACCGACTTTATTAACGAAATTTATTTTTATAATGACATTGACCATATTGTTGTGTCCAATACGTACGGAACGATTGATATAGATAACTATAAATTTAAGGAGGATATTGAACTGCTCATGAAGCAGGAGGCACTCTCCAGCTGGAGCTACCTGCCGTCCAGCCAAAGAGAAGGTTATCTAACCTTTGCCAGACGGCTTCCAGTAATAGGTAAATCCCCGTCGAGAGGAATCATAGCTTTTCAGATTGAAACGGAGGTGGTCAGCAAGTTTTTGCAGGCAGATACGACGATTATGTCCCAGGGGCAGGAATTGGTTTTCGTCAATTATCCAGACCCGAAGCTTACGGGCAAGCATACGTTCATGAATGCAGACAAGCTTTCAAGCCTGCCGGCTCTGCATAAGATCAGCGAATCGGATAACACAATCGACAGCTTTTATGATGATGGCCTGAATGGAAAGCGTGTACATTATTCGTATGTGAAAAGTGTATTCGGCCGCACCTATGTAGCAATTGTCCCTGAGGAGAGCATTACGGAGAGACTGATATGGATTCGCTCCTTTACGATGATGACCGTCTTGTTTCTCATTGCTCTGGCTGTGGTGATTACGTATTTCAGTACGAAGCGAGCTTACAGCCCTATTGAGCAATTAATTAAGCACAGCAAAGCGATCGGTGCAGGCAAGGTTCAAAGCAAGGACAACGAGCTGGACTACATCCGCGAATGTATCGACTATTTAAGCAAGGAAACGCAGTACCTCGGCAGTTATATGGAGAAGATTCAACCGACCTTGCGCGAGCGTTGTCTGCAGCAGCTTCTGGATGGGGATTACATCCGCAGTGAATCGTTGATTCAGGATTGTGACACATACGGCCTAACCGTCAATTCCAATTATGTGGTGATGGTGGTTGAGGTGGAAAATGTATATAAGGAACGGCGGTTTTTGCCGGGAGACAAGCCTATTGTAGCGTTTGCCGTGACCAACGTCATGCAGGAGTTAATGGGAAAAAGTCCTCATCTGAACGGCTATGTTTTTCCTTATCAAGGTAAAGGGATTGCCCTGATGCAGTGGAAAAATGAAATGGAGCAGATGAAGCTGCATCATAGAGTGATTGAATTTGCCAATTCGGTTCGTGAATCGTTAAAAAACTATTTGTCATTTGACGCTTCTATCGGGATGGGTCGATGTTATTCGCATATTGCCGATGTTCCGGTTTCCTATAAGGAAGCGGAGCTGGCTCTGCAGTACCGGATTTATCACGATTCCGACTCGATCCTGCATATTGAGGACCTGGAAAATTCCAAAACAGGTTCCGCTTTCAGATATCCGCGTGAGCTGGAAGGTGCGATTATCGAATCTTTGACCAAGGGAGAGGTTGAGGAAGCGGAGAAGTCACTTACCGGCTTTTCGAAAGCGCTTAACATTTCGCAATCCTATAACTTTATTCATCAGAGCTATTACGTACTGGTTTCAGCCATTATTACATCCCTGGAAAAGCAAGAAGGCAGCATCCTCGATATTCTTGAGCACAACCTGTTTGGCCAGCTGGAAAGCAAGCATACCTCAAGGGAAATTACAGATTGGTTTGTAGAGGTGCTGTTTCCGCTTTATAAAAAACTGACCGAGGATTACTACAACAATGTCGGACAATCCGTGATTCGGCAGGTATGTAAATATATTCGTGAGCATTGTACAGAGGATATATCTCTGGTGCTCTGCGCGGAACGGATGGGTATCAGCCATTCTTACCTGAGCCGATTGTTCAAGAAGGAGATGGGCATTAACTTTTTGGAGTTTGTCGTGGAATGCAGGGTTGAAGAAACCAAACGGCTGCTGCTGGAGACGGATCAAAGCATCAGTGAAATTGCGGCGATCATCGGATATTCGGAACGCAATCTGACCCGCGTATTTCAAAGGCTGACACGGATGACTCCAGGTGTGTACAGAACGGAAAACCGCAATGGATAAGGAAACAGACATTTGGCAGGCCAAAGAGACAATTATTGACTTGAGGTGGCAAAAGCCCAATCAGGAAAAGATTTGTCTCTTACCTGTTTGACAATTTGCAACTATGCTATGGAAAGAAAGCGCTATCAGGCATTAGGCTTTCCAAGGGTTGGTCGTAAGGGTTAGTCCGTGAAGCATCATGAAACAACGTGAGGCATCTGGAACTACAAACTTTTAGGAGGGTTAACATGAAAAGATCATTTCGTAAACAAGTCAGCTGGGCAGTAGCTCCTGTCCTATCTATCAGCTTATTGGCTGGCTGCACCGGCGGCGCTCCTGCTGCGACAGGAACAGGTACGAGTACAAATACGGCAAAGGAGAATAAACCTGCCGCAGCTGAACCTGTAAAAATTCAATTTCTTGTACCATCGTTTGCCGAGGTTCCGAATATGGCCGACCAATATTGGACGGAGTTCCAAAAAAGATCAAACAGCAAGCTCGATATCGAGTGGATTCCATCCGGTGACTATGATACCAAATTCGACCTGGTGCTGGCTTCTGGCAATCTTCCCGAGGTTATCGTGTCCCAATCAGCGACCCGTCCAACTTTGCTGAATGCGATCAATCAAGGCGCATTTTGGGATTTGACGCCTCTGCTCGGTGATTTCAGCCAATACCCGAACCTCAAGAAAAACGCCGATCCGAACGTTTGGAACTACATGAAGGTGAATGGCAAAATATACGGCGTAGCCCGTAACCGTCCGAATATCGATCCCGGTATCAAGATGCGTAAGGACTGGCTGGACAAATTAAATCTGCCGATTCCGCAAACGCTTGATGAATATACGGCAGCCTTGAAAAAAATCGTTGAAAGTGACCTCGATGGCAATGGCAAGAAGGATACGATTGGTATTCTCGGTCATGGATTCTTGGTCGCAGATGGAGACCCTTCCTACTTGGCAGCTTTCGGCGGACTTGATCCGATTTTTGATAAAGATGGCGGTTTGATCAAGGAAACGCTGACTCCCAACTATACGCAGATGATCGACTGGTTCCGCAAGCAGTACGCCGACGGAATTATGGCGAAGGAATTTTCCACAATCAAGAAAACACAGGCTGAGGAAATGTTTGCGACCGGACGTGCGGCTTCCTATACCCGTAACATCTGGCGCGATTTTTCGTGGGAGCAGGACATCAAGAAAGTCCAGCCGGAGGCGAATGTTATCACCTTGCCGCCAATGAAGGGGCCGGGCGGAGTGAGCGTCGCATTGGTGCCGCCGTTCTTCGGAGCTTTCTATATCTCGAAGAAGGTTCCTGAAGCGAAGGTGAAGCAAATTCTGGAGTATTTCAATACGACTACAACTAAAGAATTCACCGATTTCAACTATTTCGGTATCGAGGGTGTGCATCACAAGTTGGTTGACGGGCAGCCTCAGCTTACCGATCAAGGAGTCAAGGAAGTCACAACGAATGCGAATCAGCCGTTCCCTATGGCATTCAACAACATTATGAAGGTGTTCAATGCTTCTGCTCCTAAAGCCTACAATGACGCCAAAATCAAGGATACCGAAGTCTTTGCCAAGGTAGGTAAAATGAACTTATTCAACGTTGTGTACTCGGATACGTGGACAACAACATGGCCGAAGTATGAAAAAGAGTGGCAGTCGATGGTTATCAAAGCAATCGTTGGACAAATATCGATGGATGAATACAAGAGTTATGTAGACAAATTGAATACGAATGCGGATATTAAAAAATCGTATCAAGAGTTTGCCGCCAAATACAAAGAGTTTTTTGGAAAATAATTAACGGCAGCAAGCAATTGGGATTTTTGCTAGACGATGCAGGAACGGGACATAGGTAGGGTAGTGCATTCCCGAAGTGTGAACCGTTCCTTTTACTTTCTTGGGAAGCTGATAACGATGTGTTGCGCGATTGTGAATTTCTCCCAAATATATGCAGGAGGGGAACCATGACAGGAATAAGCAAGCTGCCTCAATTGCCTTACGGCGCCGTTTATTTCCGCAAATCCAACCCGCCAAGGGAAGATTGGGAACGTGATTATGCGGTAGCCCAGGAGGACGGGATGAATATTAACCGTCACTGGTTTATGTGGGGAGCCATCGAAGTAGAGAAGGGCGTATACGACTGGGAAGATTATGACCGGCATATGGATCTGGCTGCCCAGCATGGAATCAAGACAATTATCGCAGAGATGATTATATCGGTTCCGGAATGGGCCGCTTATGAATATGCACATGCTGCCTATGTGAAGGCGGACGGTACCCCGCTCCGCACACAAATGGGCGTTAGCAGCTCAAGCGGCGGCTTCGGCGAAGGCTCGCAGGGCGTGCTTTCCCTGGATTGTCCCGAAGTCAGGGAGCTGGCTGGCAAGTTTCTGACTGCATTGGCGCTTCGTTATAAGGATCATCCCGCGATGGCGGGTTATGACGTATGGAACGAATGCAATTATTCACCGCAGGTGTGTCATGGTTCTTATACAAAGGCGAAGTTCCACGTATGGCTGCAAAATAAATACGGAAGCCTGCAGGCGCTGAACAAGGCGTGGCACCGGTACAGCTATTCGGCCTGGGAGCAGGTAGGGACGCCCCGGCAGCTGGGGCCGTATCCGGAATGCATCGATTGGCTGCATTTTACCAAGCACAATTTCTATGAGCATATGCAGTGGCGGGTCGATCTGATCCGCAGCGTGGACGATAAGAATTTGATCACCGCTCATGGGATAGCGGGGAGCATTAACGTTATGGCGTCTATGGGTGCCGATGATTGGCTCGCTGCCTCCAAGGTTGATTTGTACGGCTTCACCTGGGTCGCTTCGCGCAAGGGCAATGAGCCGTGGAAGCAATGGCATGCTGTCGATCTGACACGCGCAGCCTCGCGCGGCAAAACCTTCTGGCATGCCGAGACACAGGGCGGTCCATTGTGGCTGCAGCCGCAGGTGATCGGACGGGCGAAGGATGACGGGCGGGTCACCGAGCCGGAGGATATTCGCCTCTGGCAGATGATTACACTGGCCGGAGGCGCGCGAGGCGTGCTTTTTCCACGCTGGCGTCCCTTGCTGGATGGCCCTTTGTTTGGCGCGTTTGGCCCTTATGCGATGGATGGCTCACGAACGCCGCGTTCCGATATGGCCAGCACAATAGCCAAGTGGGCTAATGCCCCTGAGCAGCGTGAGCTGCTCGAATCCGCTCCCGTACAGGGAGAAGTCGGTATTCTGGTTGTACCCGATACGCAGATTTTCGATTATTTATTAAACCGTGAAGGCAAGAACGCTTTTTATGAGCAGGCGATGTGGGGAGCGTATCAGGGATTTTTTGATCTGGGGATTCAAGCGGATTGGGTGCACATCGAGGATATTGCCAATTACCGTGTGCTCTACTGGCCTTATCCCGTGATGATTGGGAGTCAAGAAGCGGAGGCGCTGCAGCAGTGGGTGGCTGATGGCGGTACGCTAATCAGTGAAGGATGTCCAGCCTACTTTGGAGATCGTGGCAAGGTCGGGACATCGCAGCCTAACCATGGACTGGATCAGGTATTTGGCGCCGTGGAGGACAACGTGGAATTTATGCCCGATATTTCTGATGCCGTTTCTTTTGAGTTTGGTGGCGTTCAGGTACGAGGCAGCATTTACAATCAATCGTACAGGTCAGCCGGAGGTCAGGTGATCGGACAATATTCGGACGGCTCTGCTGCTGTCGTGGAGCATGTTTATCGCAAAGGGAAAACGATGCTTGTCGGCACCTTTCCATCAGCAGCCTATTATCATACGCACGATGAGGGCAATTTGCAGTACTTTTCCAGAGTTTTGGAATGGACCGGGATACAGCCTCATGTAACACGATCCAATGCGAAGCTGCAGGTGCGATTGTCGCGGGGAACCGGCGGTTCGTTGTATATCTGGGTTGTAAACCCACATAGGGAAGCGCAAAATGTCGAGCTTGAGCTATCCGAAGCCTGGGGAGCCTGGAACGCGGAGCATGTGTATTGGGGAGACACAGAGTGGTCACAGCAGGGCATGAGATTGCAGCTGACGATAACCGGACGCGATGCATGGGTTGCCCGTGTAAAAGCAGTGGATAAAGCTTAACAAGAGTTTCCAAGGAAATGGAAATTGGCTTAAGGAGGATTCATATGAAAATTAAAAGCATCGAAACCTTTAGCACAAGAAATATCAGTATCGTAAGGGTGAAAACCGATGATGGCTTCGAAGGTTATGGTCAACTGGCGACATACCACGCCAATATATCAGCAATGGTGCTGCACCAGCAGGTAGCTCCCTACGCCTTGGGGGCTGATGCCGAACGGATTGCCGATTTGGTTGACAAGGTTGTGGAGGGGGAGCACAAATTTCCCGGGTCTTATGTCTGCAGGGCTGTTGGCGGTCTGGACACGGCTTTATGGGATCTGCACGGCAAGCGTGCCGGTCTTAGCGTCTGCGAGCTGCTGGGCGGGAAGCCGCGTGCTATCGATGTGTACGGCTCCAGCATGCGACGCAACATTTCACCCACCGACGAAGCGGAGCGGCTCCAAAGGCTGCAAGCGGAGCAGGGTTTTCGTGCTTTTAAAATAAGAATTGGCAACAATTTTGGACGCGATATCGATGTATACCCGGGCAGAACGGAGCAGGTGGTAGCCGCCGTACGCAAGGCTATCGGTGACGATACGTCATTGTATGTCGATGCGAACAGTGGGTTCACGCCTCGCCGTGCCATTGAGGTCGGAAGGATGCTGGAGCAGCAGGGGGTATGCCATTATGAGGAGCCTTGCCCTTACCCAGAGCTGGAATGGACGAAGCAGGTGACCGATGCGCTCGACGTAGCAGTGACGGGCGGGGAACAGGACACGGATATGGCTCATTGGAAAAGAATGATTTCGATGCGCGCGGTCGATATCGTCCAACCGGATATTTGCTACATAGGTGGCTTAAGCAGGGCGTTGGAAGTAGCCAAGCTGGCACAGTACGCGGGAATGACCTGCACACCGCATGCCGCTAATCACTCGATGGTGACGGTGTTCACGATGCACATGGTTGCTGCGATTCCGAATGCAGGTACCTTTATGGAATATTCGATTGAGTCGGATTCATGGACAGAATCTCTATTCACTTCAAAGCTGCAGGTATCCAATGGACAGGTGCAGGTACCGGATGGTCCGGGATGGGGTGTTACGATTAACCCAGAATGGCTGGAGAAGGCTGATTACCAGATTTCACAAATCTAAAAATTTGATCATAAAGGAGATTTTTGACTAATGACGCAAATAAACGGAGTATCCGTAACGATAGCATGTGACGCATCCGATTCCTTGACAACCCATGATTCGGTAAGCTGGGCGATTACCCAGTTGCAAACGGTATTAACCCGTCAGGGCTTACAGGTGAGCCATGTAGGCTATACAAGCCTGAAATCAACCGTCAGTGCTGCTGCACAACTGTCGGCTTCCAATGCCGAGGTCATACCAGAAAGCATACATATTCAGGTATCGGGAGCGGATTCAGCCGTGTCCAAGCAGCTGCTAAGAGCACACAGTATCGAAGTTCCGGAAGCTGCAGAAGCCTTTAGTATCATTAATAATCAAACAGCCGAAGGAACTACCATTACGGTAATCGGTGTGGACGCTAATGGTCTCGTCTATGGCCTACTTGAGCTGGCTGACCGTGCTGCTTATAGCGAAGAGCCTGCGGCCGTGCTTCTAGCTGTCGAAACCTATTCCGACAAGCCTCATAATAAGGTGAGAAGCATTAACCGTTTATTCGTAAGTGAGGTTGAGGATAAGCCATGGTTCTATGACTTGGCGTTCTGGGACGAATATTTGACCGAGCTGGCTGGACAGCGCTTTAATCGGCTCCATCTGGCATTAGGAATGGGTTACGATTACGGGCATAATCCGAATGTAACAGACAATTACTTTTGCTTTGCTTATCCATATTTGCTGGATGTGCCAGGCTACGAGGTTCGTGCAGCAGAGCTGGCTGATGGAGAAATGGAGCGCAATCTGGAGACGCTGCAGTATATCGGCAGGGAAGCCAAGCGACGGGGGATCCATTTTCAGCTGGGGATCTGGACACATGCCTTTGTGCAGGAGGATAGTCCAAACTCTGATTACATCATTACAGGTATCGACGAATCCAACCATGCCGCTTATTGCCGTGATGCGCTGAAGCTGCTGCTGGAAACGTGCCCGGAAATCGACGGTGTGACGATTCGTACCCATTACGAGGGAGGCATTCCTGAACCGGCCCATCTGTTCTGGGAGGTCGTAATGAGCGGCGTTAAGGCTTGCGGACGACCTGTCGAAATCGATATGCACACCAAAGGTGTAGATGATCAGATGCTGCAGCTTTTCCTCGATACCGGTATGCCGGTGGTGCTGTCTCCGAAGTTTTGGGCGGAGCATATGGGCTTGCCTTATCATCAGGCGGGTATTCGTCCCTGGGAGCTTCCGGTGGCGAGCACGGATCGTCCTGACCTGATGTCCATTACGGCAACCTATCGTAGATTTACCCGCTATGGCTATGGCGACTATTTAAAAGAAGGCCGTCAATACGGTGTGCTCCACCGCATATGGCCGGGCACACAAAGAGTGCTGCTGTGGGCCGACCCGGCGATGGCAGCCGGCTACAGCCGTCGCGGCAGCTTCTGCGGAAGCATTGGTGTCGAGCTGTGCGAGCCGCTTGCCTTCAAAGGACGTAAGGGCAGCGGCAAGGAAGGCGGGCGTGAGCCTTATCTGGACAGCACCCTTCAGTTAGATGGACAGGAATGGAAAAAATATTTGTATTATTACCGTCTGTGGGGACGCTTGCTGTACAACCCGGATACGGAGCCAGAGGTGTGGCAACGATACCTTCGCCAGCAGTTTCACTCAGCAGCAGCTGATTGCGAACAGGCGCTTGCTTATGCCGGACGTATCCTGCCGCTAATAACGACTGCACATCTGCCTTCAGCAGCTAACAACGTCTATTGGCCTGAAATCTATACGGACCAGACGATTGTCAGCACAGGGGAACCGTCGCCCTATGACTTTGATACACCCGCACCGAAAACCTTTGGTTCGGTAAGTCCATTGGACTCGGCTTTATTTTACCGGGTCGATGACTTTGTTGACGATTGCCTGCGCAATCAACGCAGCGGCAAGATGACACCACTCGAGGTTGCGGACCGATTGTCCGATATGGCCGAATCGGCAGAGAAACATCTTAGCGCTGCGCAATCGCTGGTGGGGGATTTGACGGAAGCCTCATATCGCAGGCTGGCAATCGATGTGGCTGCACAAGCGGGACTCGGGCATTTCTTCGCACACAAGCTGCGTGCAGCGGTTGCCTACTCCTGGCACGAACGGACGGGCAGCATCGAACGTCTGGAGGAAGCACTCAGCAGCTATCGGTCAGCGAAGGCGGCCTGGGAGCAGATAATCGAGAGAACGAAGGATGTTTATCAGCCTGATCAGGTATACGGACACGTACAGATCATGCGTGGCAGCTGGGCGGACCGTCTGGAAGGCATCGATGCAAATATCGCCGTGATGGAGCAGGTGCACGCGAAGCTGCTCAGTGGTGTTGAAGCAGCGGCAGATACAGAAACGGGAACAGACACAGCGGCATCAGCAGCTCCGTCCGCGGAAGCGTTCATCCCGCAAGCCGCATCGATTCAGGAATTTATCCCCGCAGCGGTGACCGTAGGTCATTACCCTGACGCGCTAGCTTATGCGGATATTTTCCCCGCAGCCGTTGTTGATTCAGCTAACGTGCGTCCAGCCTGCGAGCATATGTCCCCTGTGCATTATCGCAAGGGTGATCCAGTGGAGCTTCGTGTCAAGCTTTTGGGGCCTGCAGAGGGTGTGAAGGTGACCCTATTGTACCGTCATGTCAATCAAGCAGAGGCTTATGAGACTGTGACTATGTCTGAGAAAGATGGTTTGCTTACAGCTACAATTCCGGCTGCATATACCGATTCCGTGTACCCGTTAGTTTATTATTTTGAGCTTCAAGATGATCAGGGTCAGGCTTGGCTTGTACCCGGATTTGACGCTGACTTATCCAACCAGCCGTATTATGAGCTCACGCAGCAGGCTTAAGCAGGTTTCAGCATGAGCTGTTGCCGTTTGATATTTCCCAGATGAAGAGAGGTGTTGCATATGCAGGAGCCTAATGCATTGGCCAACATGAAACTTACAAAAAGACGGCAGGTAACCGGATTCTGGCCACGGCTCGGAATTCGGATGCTGCAATACAAATATATGTATTTGCTTGCACTGCCGGGTGTCCTGTATTTTATACTATTCAAATTTGTGCCGATGTGGGGTTTACTGATTGCCTTCAAGGATTATAATCCGTTCAGCGGATTTTGGGGCAGCCCGTGGGTTGGAGGCAAGCATTTTGAATCGCTGTTCTCAGATAACAATTTTTATATCATGCTGCGCAACACGTTTTCGATTAACCTGATCGGACTGGTGTTCATGTTCCCGCTGCCGATCCTCCTGGCGCTTATGCTGAATGAGGTTAGACACGAAGCCTTCAAGCGGTTTAATCAGTCGATCGTATATTTGCCCCACTTCCTGTCCTGGGTTGTGGTGGCAAGTATGACCTTCTTTATTTTGTCTACCGATGTAGGGATTGTGAACAAACTGATTACCGGATCAGGTCGCGAAAGTGTGGCCTTTCTAACGAACCCGAACTATTTTTGGGGGATGATCACCGCACAAAATATGTGGAAGGAAGCAGGCTGGGGTACGATCATATTCCTCGCAGCCATGGCCGGCGTCGATCCGCAGCGGTATGAAGCGGCTGTCGTTGACGGTGCCTCACGCTGGCGTCAAATCTGGCATGTGACCCTGCCGGCGATTCGGCCGACCATTATCATTTTGCTGATTTTAAGACTGGGTCATATGGTGGATATTGGCTTTGAGCAGGTGCTGCTGATGCAAAATCCATTGGTGCTGTCCGTTTCCGAGGTATTCGATACGTATGCATATACACACGGGATTTTGAAAGGACAGATCAGTGCGGGCGTAACGGTAGGCATGTTCAAGGGCTTCGTTGGTCTTGTGCTTGTCATGGTATCCAATTATGTTGTCAAAAAACTCGGCCACGAAGGCATTTATTGAGGGGAGGGTACCTGCTATGAGCTTTGTTGCCAGTAAAAAGCTGACGTCGTTCGATTGGGTGAACTACACCATGCTCGGGATCATCTCGGCCGTGTGCGTGTTTCCGTTTCTGTATGTGTTCAGTGTTTCCTTTACAGATCCGAAGGTGTATGTGCCGCTGCAATTTTATGTATTTCCGGAAAAATGGTCACTGATCTCTTATAAATACATTTTGTCGACCAACAGCTTTCTGAACTCGTTAAAAAGTACAACGTTTATAACCGTGGTCGGGACGGTGCTTAATGTCGTGGTATCGTTCTCGCTTGCATACGCGTTAACCAAAAAAGGCATGCCCGGGCGCGGAATCATGCTGAGCGCCGTCATTTTTACGTTGGTTTTTAATGCAGGGATCGTACCCAGCTACATTTTGATTAAGGAATTGGGACTGCTCAATTCGTACTGGTCATTGATCTGGTCGGGCTTAACTAGTGCATGGAGTCTGATTGTGATCAAAAGCTTTCTCGAATCCCTGCCCTCCGAGCTCGAGGACTCGGCCAGAATCGACGGCTGCACGGATTTGGGGGTATTTTTAAGGATTGTCATTCCACTTTCGATGCCAGCGATTGCCGCGTTTACGCTGTTCTTTGCAGTCGCCCACTGGAACACTTACTTTAATGCATTGATTTATATTTCCGATTCAAAAAAATGGACGCTGCAGGTACTCGTCAAAACACTGGTGATCGATTCCGATTCCAATGGGGTCGGTCAGGCGGGGGCTGGCGGCGATGACAGGACACTGCCGCAGGAAACGATTCGGATGGCTGCGATCATGCTGTCGATGGCGCCAATTCTGGTCATCTATCCTTTTTTGCAAAAGCATTTTGCCAAAGGGGTCATGCTCGGTTCGGTTAAGGGGTAACAAAATCAGGAGCTCGATCTACATCGGGCTTCTTCAGCATGGAAGGACAGGCTGAAATTGAAGGTTGGGCGGATATTCAGAGAAAGCACATTTAAGATGCCAATAGGATGAGAAGGAGATGTTGATGGATGAAGCAGGGAAAAGACGACAAGTTAACGGTAATCGTGGTTCGTGACACATCGGATGTATTAGCGGTGAGCGAACCGGTGAACTGGGCAGTTGACCGGTTGGCAAACGTGCTGGAGCAGCAAGGCATAGAGCTTACGGAAACAGCCCAGGACGGTCAGGGCCAGATAACCCGAATCACCACCGCAGACAAGCTTCGAATAACGATTGTAGGAAATTCCGAAGGCTCGGCCGCTGCCGAATCGTTCCTGATCCGTCAGGAGGCTGCCGAAGCCGAAGGCTCAACAAGCCTGCTGCACATTACTGGTGCTGATGAACGCGGCTTGGTCTATGCGATATTGGAGTTGGCCGACCGTGTCCGCTGCAGTGAAGCGCCTCTTGCGGATCTGATCGAAATCGATTCCTACTCGGGTGAGCCTGCCAACGAGATTCGCAGCATCAGCCGATCCTTTTGCAGTGAAATTGAAGATAAGTCGTGGTTTTATGATCAGACCTTCTGGTTGGAATATTTGACGGAGCTGGCTACCCATCGCTTCAACCGATTTCACCTTACACTTGGGATTTCGTATGATTATGGTCATGATCCGAATGTGCAGGATAATTATTTTGGCTTCGTCTACCCGTATTTCCTGGATGTACCGGGCTATCAGGTTCGTGTTCGGGACATGCCGCAGGAGGAAGTCTCTCGGAATCTGGAGACGCTGCAGTTTATTAGTCGGGAAGCGAAGCGTCGCGGGATTCATTTTCAGCTGGGGTTGTGGAACCATGCATATCAAATGGCCGACAGCCCAAATGAACTGCACATCATTGACGGCGTGGACGAGTCCAATCATGCTGTCTACTGCCGCGACGGATTACGGCTTCTGCTGGAGTGCTGCCCGGATATCGATGGCGTCACACTACGCACGCATTACGAGGGAGGTATTCCTGAGCCATCGCACGTATTCTGGAAAGAGGTCATGAAGGGCTTGACCGAGTGTGGACGCACGATCGAAATCGATATGCATCCCAAAGGTGTTGACGAGCAAATGCTGGAGGTCGCCCTGGGTACGGGGATGCCGGTGATCGTTTCCCCCAAATATTGGGCGGAGCATATGGGATTGCCTTATCACCAAGCGGCTATACGTACGAAGGAGCTTCCCGTCGCGACGACGGATCGTGCGGATCTGATGCTGATTACCAACACCTATCGCAGGTTTACCAGATACGGCTATGCGGATTATTTGAATGATAATCGCAGTACCGGTGTGCTTCATCGCATTTGGCCTGGCACACAGCGGGTGCTGCTGTGGGGAGATCCGGCGATGGCTGCAGGATATGGACGAAGCAGCAGCTTTTGTGGAAGCCTCGGTGTGGAGCTATGCGAGCCGATGTCGTTCAAGGCCCGCAAGACAAGCGGAACTCCGGGAGGGCGGGAGCTTTATAAGGAAGAAGCTTTACAGCTGCCGGGGGAGGAATGGAAAAAGTTTGTGTATACGTATCGTGTGTGGGGCAGGCTGATCTATAATCCCGAAGCCGATTCTGCTGAATGGATGAGATATTTGCGCCATGAATTCAGGAAGGCTGCACCAGATCTGGAGCTGGCGCTTGCCCATGCCAGCCGTATTCTGCTGTTGTTCACAACAGCGCATTTGCCCTCTGCATCCAACAATTATTACTGGCCGGAAATGTACAATAATCTGGGAATCGTGAATACAGGCAAGCTGTCCGAGAGTGCCTTCGATACACCTGAACCCCATACGTTCGGAGCGGTTAGTCCATTGGATACAGCTATCTTTTATGGAATTAACGAATTTGTTGGCGATTATTTGCAGAACAGACTCCAAGGCAAGTACTCGCCGCTTGCGGTTGCAGCGTGGCTGGAGGAGCTGGCAGAGACGGCGGAACGGCACCTGGCTGTCGCTGATTCACTCATTGGTGACCAGACAATAGCCAATTATCGGCGTTGGTCCGTAGACATTGCTGCTCTGGCCGGACTGGGTCATTTTTTTGCACAGAAGCTGCGGGCAGGTGTATCCTATGCGCTGTTCGAGCAAACAGGTAATGTGCAGCAGCTGCGTAAGGCATTGGGCAGCTACCGCTCCGCCAAAACCGATTGGCAGCACATCATCAACGTGACCCAAGACGTTTATCGCGATGATATTACATTCGGTTATAAAGCCCATATGAAAGGGCACTGGGCTGATCGTATGTCGGGTATTGAAGAGGATATTGCCGATATGGAGCAGGTATATGCCCAAGCAGCAGCTGCTGCTGCTGATAGCCGTGATCCGTTGTCTAACGAGTCGGCAGCAGCTGTAAGCCTCTCGAATACTTCAGCAGTGCCGCCTCGGCCAATTCTTCACCATGAGCCTCCGCAAGCTACTCCTAAGGGTGAAGCTGTGGAGCTGCGCGCGATGCTGGCCGATGAATCAGCAGGACTGCAGATCAGCCTGCTGTACAGACATGTTAACCAGTCGGAAGCCTACGTAACCGTACGCATGCAGATTGAGAACGGTGTTTATAAAGCTGCCATTCCCGGGAGCTATACGGATTCTCCTTATCCTATTCTCTATTATTTCGAGCTGCGCAATGAGCAAGGTGAGGTATGGTTGGAGCCAGGTCTGGATGCCAACTTATCCAATCAGCCTTACTATGTGCTTCACTGACAAGGTTAAGGGAATCTGTTCGTATACGGGTGCTGTCCTATCCACCGAATGAGTCGCGGAACGCCTTGGACAATACGACAAGGTCTACCTTCCATAGCTCTGCGATCTCTGGAGCCACTTGCTCTTCCCACCAATCGGAGAGCACTCTTCGGTTGCTGCCGTTTGCCACAATCCATGGCAAATTCAAAATTACTTTTTTAAAATAGAGTTCGTCAGCCTGCTTCACCAGCTCGGGTGTAATATACTGCCCGAGCTTTTTGCGTGTCCGAAACATTTCGCGACTACAGGAACGTCTTATTTTGCGTGCGGTGGGATAGTTCTGATCATGTTTGACATTATTATTCAACGGCTTCACCATGAGGCTTCGCTCCTTCCTGTATTAGATTATGCGGAGGAGGCCCCAAGCGAAACTGTGCCTGGCATAAAACTGCGGTGCAGCATACAAGCTGGTTCGATGGCCCGCAAGTATGTTAGAATAAAAAAGATGATTAGGCGGAGTAATTCCGGAGTAGAGAGGAAGAGGCTGGAAGAGGATGCTAAAAGAATTGATTCATAGCGCTTTAGTGTTTATTGAGGGTCTGGGTGTATGGGGGATTTTACTCGGATTGATGCTTGAGGTGATTCCAAGCGAGCTTGTACTGTCCTTTGGTGGATATCTGGTTTCACAAGGAAGGGTATCGTTCTTCTGGGCCATCGTATTTGGAACGATCGGTTGTGTCCTTCAGCAGGTTATCCTGTATTGGATCGGGCGGTATGGGGGCAGACCCTTTGTTGAGAAATACGGCAAATATCTGCTGCTTAAGCCGCATTTCATTGACATGGCAGAAAAATGGTTCAACAAATATGGAGCGGGGATGGTGTTCACTGCCAGATTTATCCCGGTTGTACGTCAGGCTATCTCCATTCCCGCAGGTATGGCGCGGATGCCTATGCTGCAATTTCTTTTGTACACGATGCTTGGAACGATTCCATGGGCCATTTTATTCGTTTATCTTGGTCGTACACTGGGCTCGAACTGGGAGCAAATCAATGAGATTGCAGCTCCGTATATGAGACCTTTGATCATCTCGGGTATTATTCTAATTCTTTTGTATATTATTTTTAAAGTATTAACCCGGAATCGTAAACGCAGTGTCTAAAATAGCGAATACAGCCATTATACGAAATACAGCGAACTGCATTAAGCCTCGTTCTTATTAGAACGGGGTTTTTGTTATGTCAACTTATCCAAATCGTTGCGACCTGATCGGATTATAGCTGCGAGTTTTAGTTTAATAGTGCTAATAGGTGATATACAACATCGGGCGTATTGCGAGAGTGGATAAGCGTGTAGATAAGCATACATAAGACTGAATACGAGTAACCATTATGGAGGTATTTACGATGACATGTACATTTTTCACAAGGCTGCAGGCCTATGTTCCCGATCTTCCGCATAGACTGAATGGACCGGCTGCCCCGGAAGCTATCAACCATTTGGAAGCGGTAACGGGTTATCACTTTCCTGAAGCATTCAAGCAATTTTATGCTATTTATGATGGCGATAAGGGTCTGGGTGGGATTTATATGGGACTTGAAGGCTTGTCAATAGACAATATGCGAATCCATTGGAACCACAATCGACTCTATAGCAGCAATCTGCAGTCCGATGTGATTTCATATGAATCCAACAAAATCAAAGAGGTGTCCTTTCATCCGGATTGGTTTCCGATTGCACATGACGGTGGAGGTAACTATCTGGGCATGGACTTCTCACCGGGAGCTAAAGGCACATACGGACAGTTGATTAATTATGGTCGTGACGAACAACAGCTGTATGTTATTAGTGAGAGCTTTGAGAGCTTTCTGGGCTATATTCTGTGTCAATACGAGAAGGGCAGATGCACAGTGCAGAGGGATGAATTTGTAGGTGATACGTATATTGCCTGGGGCAACAGCGGGCACTTTTTTGATGATTTGCCTGAGGCTATAGAGACCCCTGCTCCAGTAGTGGAAATCAGAGCTAAGTCTGAGAAAAAAACTGTCGTTATAGAGTATGCGGGTGTGGTGATATCGCAAAACCTGTGCTGACGGTTGTCACTTCATGTCATTTGTCGGTTGTTTTTTGATTATTCAGGATGCTCTCAAAAGAAGAGTTTGTTTTCGCAGTGGTTTCTCGTTAAAATAAAAAGGATAGCAGCCCATAAGGAGGTTTTAGGAACCATGAGTACAAACCTGGAAAGTAAGCTTCGCACAGGCTTGAAGCCGCAACAATTTATTGATGGTATGACGAAGAATCAAGAAAAATTTGTGGAGTGGTACGAAGCTTTTACATGGGAAAACGAGGACGATAAGGAATTTTTCGAATCCTTGAACAATCGTGATGACCTGCGCTGCCTCGCATTGATCGCTGATTGGTGCGGTGATGTGGTACGTAACGTGCCAGTCGTGTTCCGCGCATTGGAAATTTCCGGTGTACCGACTGAGGTGTTGATCAAGGAAGAGCATCCGGATGTGATGGCGCAGTTTTTGACAGGTGGCGGGGAAGCCGTTCCGATTATTATTTTCACCGATTTCAGCGGTCATGTACTTGGGCATTGGGGACCTCGTCCGGCGCATGTACAATCAGTTATGACGCAGTTCAAAAAGGAAAACCCGGATCGTAATGCTGCGGATTATAATGAGAAAATTCAGGTGGCGCGCCAGGAAATGGGTCGTCAGTACGGAGAAGGCACCGGTTATCAAACCGTTATCGTCAAAGAACTGCGCGACCTGCTTTCCTCGTTTTAAGGCGGGCGTTATATGAGCATTGAAGGTTTGAAGATTGAGGCGTTCTCGCTCGGGCCAATTGGGACAAATGCCTACCTGCTTTCAAGATCCAATGAAGGCAAGGCGATAATTATCGATCCCGGCATGAATCCGAAGCCGCTTCTGAAGCGGATTGGCGACTTGCAGATTGAAGCCATTTTACTTACGCATGCCCATTTTGACCATATCGGCGGTGTCGATGAGATTCGCAAGCTGAATGGCAGCCCCGTCTATCTGCATGATGCAGAGGCAGACTGGCTGACGAATCCGAAGCTGAATGGCTCTACGAAATACCCCGAGCTTGGCGGACCGATCCAGACGGATCCAGCCGAATTTGCTTTGGATCAAGGACAGGTACTGAAACTGATCGGTCTGGAGATCAAGGTACTGCATACGCCTGGGCATTCTCCGGGCAGTGTCAGCTTTCTGATCGGCTCTGAATCCGAGGGCTGGTATTTGTTTGGTGGCGATGTGCTGTTCCGCTTGTCGGTTGGGCGTACCGATCTGCCTGGAGGCAGATCGGAGGAGCTGCTCGATTCGATACATGGCAAGCTGTTCAAGCTGCCGGATGAGACCGTGGTATATCCAGGTCACGGTGTAAAGACAACTATTGGTTACGAGCGGGACAATAACCCGCACGTGTAGCACTAGTCGATGGTATAAGCTCTTTCGTTATCGCTTGTATGAGCGGTAATGAAGGAGCTTTTATAAACCAAGACCTAGACTGAAAGCCGAACAAATGAGGGAAATATAAAGGGACTGCCGCTTGGCAGTCCCCTGGTTTCATCAGCTAACCCATCATTTTGGTTAAAGCTCAATTTCTGCAATTTTCATAATATCAGCCAAATCGTCATGAGTTGGCTCCAGCTTATCCGCAGCTTCATCGACTTTGGCTGTGGCTGTCTTCTTGAAGCTGTCCAACGCAGCCGGGTCTACACTTACAGCTGCCGATTCCTCAACCAGCCGTTTGAAATAAATTAATTCCAAGAAATAGTCCAAATCCACAACAATGCCGCGGGCCTGTTTATTGTCTGTATTTTGAATCGTATAGATGTCATTATTTTGCTTGTTTGCATAAGAATCCAATATCTCGGAAAGCTTCTCTGTCCGTGATACCTCGGAAACGTTAATCACGTTCTTCAGAATGGGATCCAGCAAATCCAGTGGAACACCAGTCGGTTTTTCCATTACACAACACTCCTCACCTTTACTTAAACGCTTACATAGCTCATAAGTTCTGTATGCGTCAATGTATCCTGAATACGGGATTCTTCTATTATGCCACTTCCGAAGCAGTCCTTCAAGCGTGCTATTCAGGTTATACGGGTGAGATTGTTGGAAATTACTTATAGCGAACGAGAATATCTATCGGATATCTTCCCGCATTGCGTCCATATAGACATAAGCCGCCGGAACCATCAGGCAGATCCGCTGGTACCTCCAGTTTAAGCGTGAACGAGCCCTTGGCGATAATCTCGGGTATGAGCCGACTCGGAATCTGGATGTGCTGCAGGTAGCCGTAGGAGCCAGCTTCATCGAGCTTGCGGTCATCAGTCTGATAATGCCACGATAGCACACCACGACTGTCAGCCGGATCATCGGGAAGCTGCAATTGCTCGATGTGGATGTTGTCGACGTAAACATTAACCGTGCTTGGTTGCTTGACGGCATCGGTCATATAATAGGAATTGGCGTTCATACCGGGATCCGCCTTCTTGCCGTGCATATATGAAATATCGATGGAAGGGTCATCGATCAGCTTTTGGTCCTTGTCTAACAGTTGCTTGGCACCGGCTTCAACATACAGATCAAGATCTCCAAATGGATGATCGGCCGTCAGGCTGGAAATATCGATTTCGTATTCAAAATATCCGCCGTTCGTGCCGCTGCCGTTCACTTTGTTATGCTGAAGTGCCTGCCAGGCATAATCCCACTGCTGCTTCGAGAAGCTTGCCGGCTCGACCTGAAGCCATTGACCTTCCAGCTCAAACAGTCCCTGAGCAGTCTGACTGCGAACATCGAAGGTAATAAAATTACGCGCAACCGAATGGCTTGAGGCACGTGCTGGATCCTTGAGCTCCACGACGAGTACAGCTATCGCATCGTTCTCCGGCATGTACAGCTCCAGCGGATTCAGCACTGTTGTGCCATATTTGCTCCAGCTAATGGCTTCAGTACCTTGGGCTGCTACCTTTTTTTCCCCGAGATGATCGTACCACAGCTTCCATGATAGCTGCATGTCTTGTCCCTGGTACGTATCAGCGAAGCTGGATACAGCCAGCGGAATACTAACATGCTGACCGCTAATAACGGTCGTGCACGGTGGTGCATCGATGACGATAAAGTCGGGCTGGTGGAGATCACGCAAGCTCATGCCTTCACAAAATCCGCCGTAACCGAAATCTTTATCAGTATCATCGATTCGGTAATAACCGTTGAATTCATTCGTTACATCCTTGAACTCGGTGAATATGAAGCCGCATATATTTTCGTGCCTACGGAATTCATTTAACATATATCGATAATGCCAACCGAGGTCGCTGTCGCCAGCGCTGCCTTCAATACCCCACACGGCTCCGCATTCACTGTTCATGAGCGGCGCATCCGATTGCTGATGTCCGTCAATATAATTCCAGGTAGAGCCAGGATAAGTGCTGTGGGCGGCCTCTTCAACATGGTCACGCAGCAATTGGTAGCCATTAAGGTAGAAGTGCCAAGTATTCAAATCGCTTTTCACATGATCGTTACGGCATGGAGAGTTATCCTCGATCAATCGTGAGGGGTCGATAACTTTGGCCCACTCATACACCTGCTTGACCCATTCCTGTGTTTCAGGTAGATAGATGGAAGTGACTTTACCTGTGTCCTCTTTGGATTTGTGTAGCAATCCCCAGCTTTCATTAAAAACGACCCAGGAAATGATCGAAGGGTGGTTCCAGTCCCGTTGGATTGTTTCGAGCGCTTCCGGCAGATAAGCATTTTTGGCTTGTTCGTCGGGAGTTCCCCAGAAGCAAGGCATATCCTCCATAACAAGCATACCGAGTTTGTCCGCCCAGTACAGCTTGCGTGGCTCCTCAGGCTTAATATGAATACGCACGAAATTCAAGCCGAGACGCTTCAAACGATAAATTTCATCACGCATCATATCATCGGTCGGATAGGTGAAGAAGCCCGTTGGATGGAACGATTGATCCAGAGTCCCGTTCAGAAATACCGGTTTGTCGTTAAGCGTGATCCAGCGAGACTTTAAGCCTTCAGGCAGCACAGTACCTATCGTACGAATACCGAAGTAGGTTTGCACACAGTCAGTTCCGCCAGTCTGATCAGTATCATTGGTCTCTAGTTTAATCGTACCTTCATACAAATGAGGCTCATTGGGACTCCAAAGTCGAGGCTGCTCCACTTGAAAAACGGTTTCAAAAGCTTGTTCCCCTGGCTGAAGCTGCAACCTCAACGAGTGGGACACTGTACCCCCGTCAAAGTCAAAGCTCAGTATGGCTTCTTGCGCAGCGGCAGCCTGAACAACACCCTTCACGGTAACCGTACCGTCCAGCTCAGTAAGGAATTGAACACGGTCTACATATTGCTCCGGTCTTGCTTCTATCCACACCGTCTGCCATAACCCGCGGATTTCTCCGTAGCCTTGTTTGCCTCTGGTTTGGTAAGCTTCGTCCTGGTCTTCAACGCGAATGACGATCACATTTTCTTGATCCGACTTCCAGGCGCTGCTCACTTCCAGCTCGAAGGTCCCATAGCCCCCGCGATGGCTGCCTACCAGAGTCTGATTCACCCATACCTGACATTCATAATCAACAGCACCGAACCGAAGAAACAAACGGGAGCCCTCGGCTTCAGGTGTCCAACGGACGGTACGCCGGTACCAAGCGACTCCTTGTACATTCTCGCCAATACCGGACAACGGGGAGGCCCAAGAAAAAGGCACTGTTATCGTTCTGTTCAAAGCTCCGGTAGACCCATCATGCCAACGTCCAATTAGCCCCTGATTATCGTTGTCAAAACCGAAGTCCCATTCCCCATTCAAATTAAGCCAATCGGTTCGCTGCCAATCTGGTCTTGGATATTCGGGTCTGATGAGTACCTCTTTTGTAAGTGTTGTCACATGTACACAACCTTTCATTGATTATTTGATATACAGAATATACAATGTATATTATATAAACGCAATAAAAATATTTAAATTACGCAATGTACATTATGAATTTACAATGTTAAGTGAAAGAGGATGGATGAATATGGCTGAAGAACAAATCGATACGATAAGACGTATACCTGCAAATCAAATACAGGAGGTAGCCAAGGCGCTGTCAGGGGATTTGCGACTGCGTATTTTGGAAGCGTTGGGCGAGCGGCCAAAAAGTATTTCGCAGCTGGTTGAGGAGTTGGGTGTCGCTCAACCCACCGTTTCCATTAATGTGCAAAATCTGGAGCAGGCTGGTCTCATTAGCTCGTCAACAAGTGGCGGCAGCCGTGAGAAGATATGCTCCCGTGTTCTGGATGCGCTCCTGTTCGAGCTGCCGCGGCGACCGGGCGAAGGCTTGCAGCAAATTGAAGAGATTTCGATGCCAATCGGTCTTTATACAGATTGTGCCATTCAGCCGCCCTGTGGGCTACATGGTATGGAAGGTGCCATCGGCTGTCCGGATGATCCGCGTGCATTCTATATGCCGGAGCGGACCAAGGCCAATTTGCTCTGGTTCAGTGAGGCGGGACATGTGGAATATGTATTTGCCAATCCGCTCCCTGGCGGTGTACCACTGCATAAGCTGCTGATCAGCGCTGAGCTCTGCTCGGAGGCAGCCGGCTACAATCAGGAATGGCCGTCGGATATTACGCTGAGCATCAACGGTAAGCAGATTGGCACATGGACCTGCGAGGGGGATTATGGCGACAGGAAGGGGAAGCTTTCACAGAACCTCCAGTTCGGCTGCACGCAGTATGGCATGCTGACCGAGTGGAGCGTTTCGGAGACGGAGAGCTGTATTAACGGAATCAAGTGCTCGGACATGACGCTTGCCGAGCTTGATCTTCATTACAACCGGCCGATCAAGGTAAGGCTGGAGGTTCGTGCGGACGCTGAAAATTGCCGCGGATTGAACCTGTTTGGAGCCGGTTTCGGCGATCATCCTCAGGAGTTGAAGCTGCGGTTTGTCCGAGGTGAATGTTAACACGTATAGACAGTTGTCCGATTAAGGGCAGCCGTCTATTTTTATTCATATAGGTGAATACCGTGTTTCCCATAGGTAAATCTCCATAGACTGATGGTGTGTTCACTAGTAACGCGCCCTACACATTATGGAGGTGTCCCCGAATGGAAAGATATCCAATGTCAATGTCCAACGCACAAATGCCCAACATGCAAATGCCTTATGTATCACCTGCATCCATGAATCCGATGCCGTCCATGCCTGCCAATCAAGCAGCTCCGGTCACGGTGCATGCCAGCTTTGAAGAAATTAACATCTATGAACCCAAAAAGCATCATCATCATCATCATGCCCATTGCAAGCCAGCTGGAGGAATGTCCTTCGGTGCTATTCTGGTTCTGTATATCCTGCTCGTTATTATTCTTCGTGGCTTTCGCAGATAAAGCAGGTAGTGGCCATTTTGAATTTTTGAGGCAGCAATCCAGAGCTGACTCGGCTGCCATTAGCTGACGTGCTGATGGCAATGGCCCTATTAGAAAGGCCCCTTATTCAACAAACGCTTTATACAAAGGGGCCTTTCGATGGAGTTTAGGCAGCAGTTTACATCGTTATCCCACATACATAATGCAGGAAATCACCCTGACCGCAGCTTTGTGCACTTCCTGTCGAGTGACAAGCGAACCTGCAGAGCTAACCGGTTATGGCGATGTCTCTGCCTTGCAATCAACGTGCGACAGCTCCTATAATATTGTATACAAATTGCTGCCCGTGTTACGAACTGACAGGAGGAGAAGATAAGATGAATGAAACCATCAAGCTTTTGACAAGCCATCAATCCATTCGCAAATTTACGAATCAACCAGTTACGCAGGAGCAACTGGAGACAATCATTACCGCTGCGCAATGGGCTTCAAGCTCTAGCCATGTACAAGCCTACAGTATCATTCATGTGACAGATGAAGCGATGCGCGGGCAGATCTCTGAGTGGACAGGCAATCAGCTGCATGTGCTGAACAGTCCGGTTTTCCTCGTATGGTGCGCTGACCTGTACCGCTTGCGTACAGCCTATGAGATTCATGAGAAAGCGGATAAGGCTTACTTGGGTACTGCAGAAA
Organism: Paenibacillus sp. FSL H7-0331; assembly: GCF_001956045.1. The sequence goes on from NZ_MRTH01000005.1 coordinate 290,588, forward strand.
ATTGGATTGTCGCGACTGTCGATGTTGCCTTGGCAGCCCAAAATGCCGCTATTGCAGCCGAATCCCTAGGTCTGGGCATCGTGTATATAGGAGGCATTCGTAATCATATTGAAGACGTCTCCAAGCTTCTCCGACTTCCCAGATATACAAGTCCGATTTTTGGCATGTGCATAGGCTACCCGGATCAAGACCCAGGTCAAAAGCCGCGTCTACCGCTGCAAGCCATCCTCCATCACAATACGTATCAGACAGACGACATGTTGGAGCAGATACTGAAATACGATCAAACGATGAAGGATTATATCAGCAAACGAACCGATGGTAAGCGAAGCGGTACCTGGTCCGAGGATATGAAAAATAAGCTGAAGACGCCGACGCGAATGCAGATTAAAGCTTATTTGGAAGCACAGGGATTGGATGTGCAATAAAAGTATAAAGTACGAATAAGAGAACGGTGGGGTGAATGAGCTCCACCGTTTTTCTGCGTTCATACCCAATATAAGCTGATACTCAAATATTCAGTACCGACGGAGAAATTCATGTCGATTTTTAAAGTAAATGAGATATAAAAGGTTCGCAAGACCTAATACTGGTTAAAGGAAATAGACGGAAGTATGACTATAGCTTCCCGGTTTTTGTTAAGTGATGGTTTTCTTTAAAAAAAAGCAAGCAACAGAAGGAGCAGAAACATGACGAACAGATCATTCAAAAAGCTATTTTCATCTTTTTTACTGGTGAGCATGTTAGTATTTTCATTAACTTCAGCAATCGGATCCGCAGCCGTACCATCACCTGTACAATTGACCGACATTGTTGATTCATATGCACAAAAAGAAATTAATAATTTAGTGGATAATGGGATTATTAGTGGGTATGAGGATGGAAGCTTTCAGCCACGTAAAACCATTACCCGCGCCGAGCTATCCAAAATTATCGTGTTGTCGAGTGGATTGAAAGAGAATCCAGAGCAAGCAGCCGCGTTCACGGATGTAGGCAAGGATAGCTGGTACCGAGGTTTTGTTGGCGCTTTGGTTGCCTCCAATATTACACAGGGAACCTCAGCTACAACGTTTGCCCCTGAAGCCAAAGTAACGAGAGAAGAGCTTGCGATTTTCTTTATTCGTGCATTAGGCCTCGAGGAAACAACAGGCAAAGTAGCGGTCGATGCCAAGCTATCTGATCTGGGCACAGTATCGAGTTGGGCACAACCATATGTGTCTTTGGCTTTTAAAACAGGCTTCACCTTAGGGAGCGATAATCCGGATGGAACAATTAGATTCAGCCCTAAGGATAATTCGGAGAGACAAGCCGTAGCTCGTATGGCATATGAGTTCATGCATAACAAAAACACCTTCATTAATAGAGCGAAGGAGCTTGTGAATAATAATCCAAAAGTTAGTTCAGTGATAGCAATCAACAATTCAACGATAGAAGTCACCTTTACTTCACCTGTAACTAAAGTGGCGATGAATGATTTCACTTTTGATAATAATTTAGAGGCGACGAGAGCTGAATTAAAGGCAGGCACCTCCAATGTAATTGTATTAACGACAAGTATGCAAACGCTTGGAACGGTTTACAAGCTTATGTATTTGGGTAGTGACACAGGTATTACGGTAATTGGAGCCAATTCCCAAAGTAATGTAGGCTCTAGTAGTGGAAATACAGGCAGCAGTAATTCCGGTAGTAACAGCAATGGCAGTGGCAGTGGCAGTGGCTCAGGTAGCGATTCGGATTCTGATGGAAATTCGGTGGTAACTCCCGTAGTTCTTTCTGCTCCAGCGAATTTCACGGCATCTGCTGGTGATACACAGATTCATTTAGCTTGGTTGTCTGTAACAGGAGCTACTTATTATAATCTGTATCAGTCACTGGATAATTCAACTTATACTAAAATTAGCGGCCCTGCTACTGTGACTACGGCCACTTATAATGTGACCGGGTTAACTAATGGGACGACTTATTATTTCAAAACAACTGCCGCTAACACGGGGACAGTTAGTATGTATTCGAATGTGGTGAGTGCAACGCCAACAGCTACACCGCTAATAGCACCTTCCCAGCCAGTTTTAGCGACAGCTAATGTAGTGCCTGAGGTCAACATAACGATCAGCGCCCCCTTAGCAGGAGTTACAGCATGGTTAGCGCCAGCAGGTACAACCACATTTACTCCCTCGACTACGATGACAAGGCTTGTAGGCAATGGGACGGCAACTACGATTGCTGCACCGGCAGCAGCGGGTATTTATAAATTGTTCTTAGTAAATGCAGCAGGCACATCCTTGGCATCGGAAGGATCCCTGACGGTTAGCATCCCGCTAGTTGGCCCTGCTATAGTAGACCTTGGTACAGCAGGCAATTTTGTAATCTTGTCAAAAGCAGGGATTACCAATGTTCCCACCTCTGCAATTACTGGAGATATAGGGGTCAGTCCGATTGATTGGACGGCAATTACTGGATTCTCGCTAATCGCGGATGCGACTAATGAATTTTCACGTTCGCCACAAATTAATGGCAAAGCATTCGGTGCCAACAACGCGTCTCCCACTCCTAGCAATCTGACTACAGCTATAAGCAATATGGAAACAGCGTTTGTTGATGCCACCGGAAGACCAGCCGATTATTTGGAACTGTATAGTGGAGACATTAGCGGTCGGACACTTGCAGGCGGTATTTACAAATGGAGTACCGATGTGAACATTAACTCCGATGTTACGCTTAATGGTGGAGCCAATGATGTTTGGATTTTTCAATCAGCAGGCAAAATTTCCGAAGCTAGCGGCATTAAAGTTATTCTTACTGGCGGAGCCCAAGCCAAAAATGTTTTTTGGCAGGCAGCAGGTACCGTTTCGATTGGAACGGGAGCACATTTTGAAGGGATTGTATTGAGCAAAACCGATATTACGATGAAAAGTAATGCATCCATCAAAGGTCGGTTATTAGCTCAGACTGGAATCACTTTGGATCAAAATACAGTAACAGCGCCATAAGCTTTACAAATAAATCGATATAGCCGTTAATAAGCAGCCCTTCCCAAGCTTAGGGGAGGGCTGTTTTTTTGCAACTTTTACGAAAAGGTCGGCACAGCAACAATTTGCAAGCCAAACGAACGGCTAATCTCGGAATGGGGCGTGCTGATTGGTGCGTCGGGGATGACAGGTATATGGGATTCCAGCCGTTCTTGACGTCCTGTCACTGGGATGAAACTTTTATCCCGGCATCGGTCCCGTATACACCGATTGTGGACGGAAAATCCGATTGACCTGTGCCTGCTCTAACAGATGGGCTGACCAGCCAACAACTCTGGCTGCCGTGAAGGTAGGAGTAAACAGCTCCGAAGGAAGGGCAATGGCACGCATGATCGATGCGGCGAAAAATTCGACATTGGTATACAAACGCCGTCCCGGTTTGTATTCTTCAAGCAGGGCTATCGCTGTTTTTTCAACATGGATGGCAAGATCAAACCATGGATCATTGCTGGAGAGCGCTTCGGTTACGTGACGAAGCGCCTCTGCTCGTGGGTCTCTGGTTTTGTAAATGCGATGACCGAAGCCCATCAGCCTGTCACCCCGTTCCAATGCCTGACGGATCCAGGCTTCTGCATGCTCTTTATTACCTATTGCATCCAGCATGGCAATCACCTCGGTAGGTGCTCCGCCATGAAGCGGCCCCTTCATAGCTCCAACAGCCGCACTTACAGCAGAGGCCATATCCGATTGCGTGGACAGTACGACCCGTGCAGCGAAGGTAGAGGCATTCATCCCATGCTCCATGCCCAATATTAGATAAGCGTTTAGCGCCTTTATGTGAGCTGGTTCAGGCTGCTTGCCAGTCAGCATATATAAATAATTCGCGGTATGACTAAGCTGGTTGTCAGGTTCAATGGGTGCCAGACCCAGCTGGGATCGATAGCTATACGCAATAATTGTAGGAACAACAGCAGTTAAGCTAATAGCTTGTTCAAGAGTTGGGGGCCAGCTGAATTCTCCTGAAAGCAGGGCTATTGCGGTTTGAAGCACGCTCATAATTGGCATTTCCCGGGGAATATTGTCGAGTAGTCTGCGGACGGTCAAGGGCAGCTCTCTGCTGTTCGCAAGGCGTGCTGTAAACTGCTGTTTTTCTGAGGCATCCGGGAGTTTTCCCACCCATAATAAATGTGCAATTTCCTCATATTCGTATTGAACTGCCAACTCCTTAGCCCAATATCCGCGATAGATCAAGTGACCATTTTCTCCATCCACATGACCAATATCTGTTTCCGCTGCAACGATTCCATCCAAACCTGTTACTTTTGCCATTCATGTTCACGTCCTCTCAAGATTTATCTTCATTATAGAGCAGTTATTTCATAAATGGAATTTATATGTTTTTATATAACATATAAATTATTATGATCGAGATTGGAATTGTGCAAAAAGCTGGAAATTCACTGCTAACGGGTTTATGATGGGCTATAGATAGTAGCTTTCATACAGACGGAGTGAACGTCAGGAGGATACAGGGGATGCAAAAGAAAGCCATATTTTTGGCCGAGCAGGGTAACACCATGATTAATCGGGTATTTGATGGGAATGTTAGGGACAGGCTTAATCAGCAGGTAGAATTGCAGCCCGTATGGATACACCCTGGCAATGCCAAGCTGCACATGGAAGAGCTTGCTGGAGTGGAAATTGCTTTTTCTACATGGGGGCTTCCCTTATTTACAGTGGATGAGCTTCAGGTTTTTTTGCCTAATTTAAAAGTTTTATTTTATGCTGCTGGCTCAGTTCAACGCTTTGCAAGAGAATACATGTCACGCAATTGTGCTGTTGTCAGCACTTGGGCTGCTAACGCGGTACCTGTTGCCGAATATACGGCCGCGCAAATTGTGCTGGCCAATAAAGGTTATTTTCAAACAGCACTTCACTGTAAGCGCAATCATGCAGAAGCCAAACAGGTGGCACAGCTTTATCCAGGTAATTATGCAGCAAGGGTAGGTATTCTTGGCGCCGGTATGATCGGTAAAAAAGTAATCGAGCTGCTAAAACCCTACAATATTCAGATTGATGTATTCGATCCCTATTTGTCCGATACAGCGGCTGCCGATCTTGGTGTACGTAAAACCGATTTGCTGGATATTTTTACGAATTGTGATGTCATCTCCAACCATCTGGCTAACCTGCCGGCTACTGTTGGGATGCTGAATAAGCAGCATTTTGACAAAATGCTGCCGCATGCGACCTTTATTAATACAGGACGCGGCGCTCAGCTTATAGAGGAAGATTTGATACAAGCTCTTCGCGATGAACCGACCCGGACGGCTGTGCTGGATGTGACTCATCCCGAGCCGGTAAGTCGTGACAGCGCTCTTTTGACATTGGATAATGTGATACTGACTCCACATATTGCCGGGAGTATGGGTAATGAAGTGGCAAGAATGGGCCACTATGCTGCCGGAGAGTGTGAACGTTATCTGAGTGGCGTTCCCTTGCAATATCAGGTTACACTGAGTATGCTGGAAACCATGGCATGATCAATAACATGCAAACAGCACACCATAAGCAGCACAAAACAGGAATCAAACGATAAGCAGCACTATTCGCACATTGGAGGGTGTATATTGATACAAACAGGACTTTTATCCGTTACTTTTCGTCAGCTGTCCCCGCTTGAAATCATTCAGCTTGTTGCTCAGGCCGGCTTGCAGGCTATCGAATGGGGCGGAGATATTCATGTGCCTCACGGTGATGTGAATCGGGCCAAGGAAGTAAAGGGCTGGACGGAATCAGAAGGAATTGTGATTGCTTCCTACGGCTCCTATTACCGGGTTGGGTGCACGAATAAAGAGGGTTTGACCTTTGATCAGGTTCTGGAGTCAGCTGCAGCCCTGCAGGCTCCTGCGATTCGCGTATGGGCAGGGGACCAAGGCTCAGATATATCTGATGGTGCCTGGTGGGATAAGGTAATTACCGATGCGGCAAGAATCGCTGATCTGGCACAGGGAGCGGGGATCACCGTCGATTTTGAATATCATGGAAATACACTGACGGATACGCGCGAAACTACGGTTCGTTTACTAGAGGGAATCGGACATCCGAATATACGCTGCAACTGGCAACCGTCAGTTGCTTTGACCATCGAGCAGAGACAGCAGGATCTACGAGCAGTACTGCCCTGGTTAGCCAATGTGCACGTATTTCAGTGGGAGCCGGGTGTGCGTAAGCCCTTGGCGGATGGCTTGGAGGAATGGCGTGATTACGTCAGTATCGCCCGTGAAGCTCCTGGTCATCGGTATGCGATGCTGGAATTTGTCAGGGATAATGATCCGCAGCAATTTTTGGCAGATGCGGTCGTATTGAAACAAGTGATAACTGACAGCCTGTCGAATTAATACGGAGGATATGCGTTCAGATTATCGGATGGTGAAAGGATTGTGACCATGAGCGGAATTCATCTCTACGAGAGTAAGCATCGGGAAAGCTACGAAGTGAATGTCCATCACCATAGCAATTATCAAATATTGTATGCGATAGAGGGGGAAGGCTCCATTCAACTGGATGGAGTCAAACATGCGGTTGAACAGGAGTGTGCCGCGATTATTTTTCCGCATTCGGATCATGCCGTTTCCTCGGAGTCGCATTTGACGCTGCTCGTTATGGAGTTTGATGCTGCGCTGATGCAGGATGCTTTTGCATCGAAATGGAAGGCAGATACGATCGACGGCTCCATCCTGCTGCGGCTCAATTCGGTTAGCGGCAACGAGCTGAGACAACTGCTGCGCAAGCTGCTGTTCGAGCAAAAGCAGGAGGACTCGCTCAGCCAATGGGCGATGCAAATTCATCTGCTGGAGGTGTTGCTGCTGCTCGCCCGTGCCAAGCAGAGCTCACAAGTCACCGATGCCAATGGATTACGTGCCGAACGGATTCGATCCTATATCGATTCCCACTACTTTGAGCCGTTGATGCCAGGTGAGCTTGCCCAAAGGCTCGGTATCAGCTCACGCCACGCTGCACATATATTCAAAGAGCAATATCAACTGACCCTGCTGCAGTATTTAACGGAGGTGCGGATGAGTACAGCTATGAAGCTGCTCGCAGAGTCCGATAAGGATATCGTTTCTATCAGCTTCGAGGTTGGCTACGAATCGCTTCCGACTTTTTATCGCACCTTTAAAAATTACGTCAAGCTTTCACCTAACAAATATAGGCAGCAGCATCGAAATCCCGTCCAGTCCGTCTGAGCGGGTTTTTGTCGTTGTGCAAAAAAACGCTTCCATATCTGAGAATTTTACTCCAATCTGATAAGACGAACCTACATAGAACAGCTATGCTGGGAAAGTAATCATAACGGAACACAATCATGATAAACGAAAAGGAGCGCAACTATATGAAAGTGCACACAATAGGAATTATTATGAACGGAGTTACAGGAAGAATGGGGACGAATCAGCATCTTGTTCGTTCGATTTTGGCCATTCGCCAGCAAGGCGGGGTGACTTTACCCAATGGAGATATTATTATGCCCGACCCGATTCTGGTAGGCAGACAAGAGCATAAAGTCAAAGCATTGGCAGAAAAGCACGGCGTTACCCGCTGGAGCACGGATCTGGATGCTTGCCTGGCAGACCCGGCGAATCAAGTGTATTTTGACTCCCAAACGACTGTACACCGCGCCGAAAGCATCAAGAAAGCGATCGCGGCAGGCAAAGACATTTATTGCGAAAAACCTACCGATACAAGTCTGGAAGGCTCCCTGGAGCTTGCTCGTTTGGCGAAGCAGGCTGGCGTTAAAAACGGTGTTGTTCAGGATAAGCTGTTCCTGCCAGGTTTGTTGAAGCTGAAACGTCTGATTGATTCCGGATTTTTTGGGAAAATTTTATCGGTTCGTATGGAGTTCGGTTACTGGGTGTTTGAAGGAGATTGGCAGCCAGGACAACGTCCTTCATGGAACTATCGCAAGGAAGATGGCGGCGGTATTATTGTCGATATGTTCGCTCACTGGCGTTATGTGCTGGACAACCTGTTCGGCAATGTGAAAGCTATTTCTTGCCTGGGTATGACTCATATTCCTGAGCGTGTCGATGAGCAGGGTGAACGTTACACAGCTACAGCGGATGATGCAGCATATGCGACATTCCTGCTGGAAGGCGACATTGTGGTTCAAGCCAACTCTTCATGGGCCGTACGCGTAGACCGTGATGACCTGTTGACAATTCAAGTAGACGGTACAGAAGGCAGTGCGGTTGCAGGTCTTCGTGATTGCAAGGTACAACACCGTGTGAATACACCGAAGCCTGTATGGAATCCTGATATTGAAAATCCTTTTGCATTCACAGAGCAATGGGTGGATGTGCCTGCTAACCAAATTTTCGACAATGGCTTCAAGGTTCAATGGGAATTGTTCCTTAAGCATCTTGTTATCGATACTCCATTCCCTTGGGATCTGCTTGAGGGCGCTAAAGGAACACAAATGTCCGATCTTGGACTTCAATCGTGGAAAGAACGGCAATGGGTTGATGTACCAGATTTGAAACTGTAATAGAGGATAGGAGGAGATTGCAGCATGACTGATAAGCTTACATTGCCCAAAGCCGGGGGTGCCTTGTACGAGTACGTGGCGGGTACCAAGGCTCCGATTCTTGCACCTCAAGGAGCATTTACCGGGCGGATTGCGTTCTCGGCCGCACATGTTGTGTGTGATCCGTACGCAGGGACCGATCCGTTGAACCAGCCGTCGATCGATTGGGAAAGCACCTTATCCTATCGGCGCCATTTGTGGTCGATGGGTCTGTCCGTTGCGGAAGCTATGGACACCGCGCAGCGCGGCATGGGTCTCAACTGGATACAGGCCCAGGAACTGATCAAACGGTCGATAGATGAAGCCAAAGCGGTTGGCGGTAAAGTCGCGAGCGGTGCGGGAACCGATCATTTGGCCCCTGGCCCGAACGTAACTTTGGAAGATGTTGAAGCTGCTTATGAAGAGCAGTGCGGTTATGTAGAAGGCTGCGGAGGCCAGATTATTTTGATGGCAAGCCGGGCGCTGGCAGCCTGCGCCAAAACTCCCGACGACTACGAGCGGGTATATGGCCGTATTCTTCGTCAAACGAAACAGCCTGTCATACTGCATTGGTTAGGTGATATGTTTGACCCTGCGCTTGCCGGTTACTGGGGCAGTTCCGATTTCAATGAAGCGATGGAAACTTGTCTGCGCGTCATTCGTGCTAATGCAGATAAGGTAGATGGCATCAAGATTTCGCTGCTGGATGCGGATAAAGAAATTCAAATGCGCCGTTTGCTGCCCGAAGGGGTAGTGATGTACACAGGCGATGATTTCAATTATCCTGAGCTGATTCGTGGCGATGAACAAGGCTACAGTCACGCTTTACTTGGTATTTTTGATGCAATCGCTCCGGTTGCAGCGTCTGCTTTGCAAGCGCTGGATCGTGGAGATTTGGCACAATATGATGCTTTATTCGAGCCGACAATAGCTTTGTCCCGACACATTTTCCAAAAGCCTACCTATGCCTACAAAACAGGTATCGTATTTATGGCTTACCTGAATGGACATCAGAACCATTTCCGGATGATTGCCGGAGCAGAAGGCTCGCGCTCGATCGTCCATCTGTCCGAACTGTTCGTGCTGGCAGATCAAGCGGGATTGCTGCAGCGTCCTGAGCTTGCGGTGGAGCGGATGAAACGGGTACTGGCATTAGCGGGAATTGAATAGCAGGTAAGTGATCCGATGATACAGATTCAATGGACGGAGGGATACATGTGGAACGTTTTACAAACATAGACCGTTTGAGCTTAAATCAAATTACGACCAATAGCTGGAGCTTGCGTGAAGCCGCTGAAGGTTGCGTTCGAGCAGAGATTCCCTGGATTGCTTTATGGCGCAACAAGGTAGAGGAAGCAGGCCTTGCTGAAAGTAAACGTATTGTCCGTGATGCAGGCTTGAAAGTATCGAGCTTGTGCCGCGGCGGGATGTTCCCTGCAGCAACAGCAGCCGAACGCGCTGCTCGTATCGACGATAACCGCAGAGCGATAGATGAAGCGGCTGAGTTTGAAGCAGAGGTTCTTGTGTTGGTGTGTGGTCCTGCACCGGACCGCGATATCGATGGAGCTCGCCAAATGGTCGAGGATGCGATCCATGAGCTGGTGCCTTATGCGCAGGAACGTGGGGTTACACTCGGTATTGAGCCGCTGCACCCGATGTATGCAGCCGAACGCTCCGTGATTTCAACACTTGCCCAGGCAACTACGATTGCCGAGCGTTTCACGCCACAGCAGGTCGGCGTTGTTGTCGATGTGTTTCATGTATGGTGGGACCCTGAGCTGTACAAACAAATTGCCCGCGCGAGCGGCAGAATTCTGGGCTTCCATGTTTCCGATTGGATCGTGCCTACTCCTGATATGCTGCTTGGCCGAGGCATGATGGGGGACGGTGTCATTGAACTGAATCGTATCCGTCAAGCTGTTGAAGCGGCAGGCTATCGTGGCCCTATCGAGGTCGAAATTTTCAATCAGGCGATATGGGATCGTCCTGGCGATGAAGTGCTGGCCGAGATGAAGGCACGCTATTTGGAGCATGTGTAACGACATCAATCATTAGCAGCGTATAGATTTATTGCTGTTAACGCTTAGGTTCGTTAAAGTTAAGAGAAGTTAACAATAAGATTGGTTAATGCCAAGAGTTATTAAAACGTTGTATTGCAGATGCTGTGATCCTTATTGAATACGAATTTAAGCAAGGTTTACGGGCTGGTCAGCGGGTTACATCGTTGATCGGCCCAATGTCTTATACATGTGTGAGAGAAGGGAATTAACCATGAGAGCAATTCGTACTGCCTTGATAGGGGTAGGGGGATTTGGTAAAGTGCATATCCGTCATTTGGTTGAGCTGTCAGGACAAGGGCTGTTGGAGGTCACGGCATTTAGTGATATCAATCCCGATGTGAATCCAGAGGGTTGGCAGCAGCTTTTGTCGCTTGGCGGCGCTCCTTATTCCGATTACAAAACGATGCTGGACCGTCATCCCGAGCTGGATTTGGTTGTAATCGCTTCGCCTATTCCGATGCATAAAGAGATGGCAATGTATGCTTTTTCACGTGGAATCCATGTTATGCTCGAGAAACCACCGGCTGTCACGATACAGGATCTCGATGAAATGCTGCGAGCTCAAGCGGGTACTTCATCATTATGTCAGGTTAATTTTCAAAATACATCGGGAGCGGCCTTCCGTGAATTGCTGCGAATCATTCAGGAGGGGCAGATTGGTGATGTGCAACATGTCACGGGAGTCGGTCTTTGGAAGCGGACACAGGCCTATTATGACCGTACACCGTGGGCAGGCAAGCTTATTCATAAGGGCAATTACGTGCTCGACGGTACGATCAATAACCCGTTGGCTCATTTACTGAATAATTGCCTGCTGGTTGCAGGCAGCGGGAATGCTGAAAAAAGCACTCCGCTAGATATTCAAGCCGAGCTGTATCATGCCAATGCTATTGAAGGTGAGGATACCTCTTGTCTTCGGATTCGTACGCAAAGTGGAGCTATCGTTCATTTCTATGCCAGCTTGTGCTTTGATGCCGAAAACATTCCTTCTATCACGGTTAAAGGGACACAGGGTGAATTAGTATGGACGTATAACAATACTCTTTATATTCGAACCGATGGTTCGCAATCATCCAGCCGCAGCTTTGCCAATGAGGATTATGTCCATAATATTTACCTGAATACATTGGCGGCTATCCAGGATGAATCGGTCGTTCTTCTAAGCTCACTTCAGCAGTGTCGCAATTTTGTGCTTGCTGTTAATGGTGCTTTTGAATCGAGCGGGGAAACACATCCGATTTCAGATGCTTTTCTCGTGCGGAGAAATGAAGGAAATACGGTGTTTACAGGAATCACAGGTATCGGAGCTGATGTAGGTCGTGCCGCGGCGGAAGGTCTGCTGTTCTCGGAGCTTAATCTTCCATGGGCGGTTGCAGGCCAGCTGTTTTCTTTAGACGGCTATCACAAATTTGATTTATTTTCATCCTGAAGCTTCTGTGTAGGGATGAGCATTTCCTTCCTTCAGGAATAAGCGTATCTTTTGTTCGGATAGAATACAAGGTAGCCGTTTATTCCTACTTCGTGTAAAATGGAAGGGGATTCACAGTTGAGATGAGGGAGCGATAACCATTGAAAATTGCAGCACAGCTTTATACGGTTAGGGATTTTTTGAAAACACCGGAGGATATTGCAGCTAGTTTGAAAAAAGTCAAACAGATCGGTTATGATTCGGTCCAGGTTTCCGGTGTAGGCCCCATTGACAGCAAGGAACTGAAGGCGCTTGCAGATCAGGAGCAGCTTACGATTTGTGCGACCCATATTCCTTATTCGGATTTTGACAATATCGATGAAGTTATTAAAAAGCACCAAATCTGGGATTGCAAATATGTAGGATTGGGCGGATTGCCGCCGGAATACCGGACAAGCAAAGAAGGCTACTCGAAGTTTGCGAAGGAGTTCTCAGAAGTCGGCCGCAAGCTGCACGATGCCGGATTGAAATTTATTTATCATAACCACGAGTTTGAATTTGTTAAATTCGATGGCCGCACCGGAATGGACATTTTGTTCGAAGAGTCCGATCCGGAAGTATTTGATTTCGAGCTAGACCTCCATTGGGTACAGGCTGGTGGCGCTGATCCGGTTGAATGGATCCGTAAAGTCGATGGACGTATGAAAGTCGTGCATCTGAAGGACTGGGCAGTTACAGCTGACAGGGAACGCCGCTTTGCAGAAGTGGGAGAGGGCAATATGAATTACCCTGCCATTCTAAATGCTTGTGATGCTGCGGGCGTGGAATGGGGAGCGGTTGAACAGGATCAATGCTATGGTAACGATCCATTTGACAGTCTTGCAATCAGCCTGCGCAACCTGCATAAGCTGGGATATAAATAAGCTATACTCGAACTGGCAATTATGAATATCCATTCTATACAGCATAATATACCAAGAAACCGGACGCCTAAGGGCCTCCGGTTTCTGCAAATTTGGGTATACCTTCATCATAATAGATTGAATCAGGTTGAGCCAAGCAGCTTAACGATGGTTAGGTAAGTAAAAGAAGGCGGAGGTCGTTCCATGATTAGCAATAAATTAAACAAAATCGCTTATGGAGGCGATTACAGTCCCGAACAATGGCCGCAAGAGATCATGACCGAAGATATGAGAATGTTTAAGCTGGCGGGTATTGATATCGCGACAGTAGCTGTGTTTTCATGGTCCTTGATGCAGCCGGATGAAGAGACTTACCAATTTGAATGGCTTGACGAGATCATGGACAAGCTTTATGAAAATGGTGTGTATGCCTGCTTGGCGACAAGTACGGGTGCACATCCGGCCTGGATGGCTCATCGGCATCCTGATGTGCTGCGGGTCGATTTTGAAGGGCGCAAGCATACATTTGGTCAACGTCATAATTCGTGTCCGAACAGTCCTACCTACAGACTTTATGCAGCACGGCTGGCACGCAAGCTGGCTGAACGGTATAAGGATCATCCAGCGCTGGCTGTGTGGCATGTAAATAATGAATACGGCGGCATTTGTTATTGCGACAACTGCGCCAAGGCTTTTCGTGTATGGCTGCAGCAGCGCTACGGCAGTCTGGATCAGTTGAACAAGGCGTGGAATACCCGCTTTTGGGGCCATACATTTTATGATTGGGACGAAATCGTGCCGCCTAATTTGTTAAGTGAGCATTCCGCAGAAACTCGGACCACCTTTCAAGGAATCTCACTCGATTACCAGCGTTTTAACTCGGATGGGCTGCTGGATTGCTATCTGTTGGAATACAACGAATTGAAGACGGTTACGCCGGATGTTCCGGTTACGACGAATATGATGTGGATGTTCAAGCAGCTGGATTATGCCAAATGGGCGAAGCACGTTGATGTGGTTTCCTGGGACAGCTATCCATCCAACACGACGCCGCTCAGTCATGTGGCGATGTGGCATGATGTGATGCGCGGCTTGAAGGATGGTCAGCCGTTCATGCTGATGGAGCAGACGCCAAGCCAGCAAAACTGGCAGGCTTACAATGGCTTGAAGCGTCCAGGCGTGATGCGATTGTGGAGCTATCAGGCTGTAGCCCATGGTGCTGATACGGTGATGTTCTTCCAGCTGCGTCGTTCGGTCGGTGCATGTGAGAAATACCATGGAGCGGTTATTGAGCATGTCGGTCATGAGCATACCCGTGTTTTCAGAGAATGCGCGACGCTTGGCGGCGAGCTTCAGGTTCTGGGAGATAAGCTGCTCGGTTCCCGGATCGAAGCCAGAGTAGCGATCATCATCGATTGGGAAAATTGGTGGGCTATGGAGTTCTCCTCAGGACCGACGATCGATTTGTCTTACATGACGGAGCTTGCCAAGTATTATGTGGCTTTCTATGATCAGAATATTGCAGTTGACATGATTTCAGTGGAAGCGGATTTCTCCCGTTACGATGTCGTTATTGCTCCTGTACTCTATATGGTGAAACCGGGAGTCGCCGACAAACTGGAACGCTACGTGGAAGCAGGCGGACGTTTTGTAACGACATTTTTCAGTGGGATCGTGAATGAATCCGATCTGGTTACACTTGGCGGGTATCCAGGTGAGCTGCGCAAGCTGCTCGGTATTTGGGTTGAAGAAATCGATGCATTATTCCCGCATATGTCCAACCGCATCGTGATGACCGAAGGACGGGAAGGCTTTAAAAAGGAATATTCCAGCACACTGTTATGTGATATTCTGCATACCGAAGGGGCTGAGGTTTGGGCTGAATATGGTGAGGAGTTTTATAAGGGTACGCCTGTGCTGACGCGTAATAGCTTTGGACAAGGTGAGGCATGGTACGTAGCATCCAGTCCGGATAAATCGTTTCTTGCCGATTTTGCCGCGATGCTGGTGAAGCAAGCGGGGATTGAATCCGTGTTGGCTGCTCCTGAAGGAATTGAAGCGACACGACGTGTAAAAGACGGACAGGCCTATACGATGATATTAAATCATAATGACAGCGAGACCGAGGTGAATTTGGGATCAAACCAGCGCACCGAGCTGTTAGACGGCCAAGCGGTCAGTGGAGCTGTGAAGATTCCTGCCAAGGGTGTCTGGATCCTGGAAGAGTCATCGCAATAAATCCCGAAATGGGCGGTTAATCTGTGCATTTGTCTATACCGTTTCCGCTAATTGCCATACACTATGACATAGGTTGATGCACATTAGGATTCGATGTCGTTGACTTAATCATGACATAGGAGTGATTCTATTGGCACATGTTGGCGGTGTAGGTGTGGGAAGTTGTGCAGGTGCATATGGCGGGTTTGGTACATCAACAGGAGAAATTCTGGTTCTGTTCATTTTATTGGTTATCATTACAGGCGCAGGATTTTGGGGCGTATAAGCGATAATAGCAATATTAAATGTCATTTTCATGAAAGCTCAAAAAGTAAAGAAGCACCGCGGCAGCAGGTTACTGGATGCTGACAGGTGCTTTTTCATTGTTCAATCCTAAGGTTTAAAGCTCAATCAATTCCTTTGACGGGACTGGTTTTGCGATATTCGAGCAGCTCGGAAATCGTGACAAAGCGATAGCCACGACTTTTAAGCACGGGCAAAATTCGCCTGAGTGCCTCAATGGTTTGTGTCTTGCCCTCCACATAATCATGAAATAATACAATATCTCCGTTGCGCGAGTTGTTAAGGACCTTGTTGGTGATATGATTAACACCCGGTGTATTCCAGTCCATCGTGTTGATATGCCAGGACCACATTACGACCGTATAGCCTTCCTGTTTGGCTATTTGAATCAGTGGATCGTTATAGTAGCCTCCTGGCGGACGAAATAAGTGCGGCTTTTGCCCAGAGACCCGATGTATAGCTTCTTCGGCCCGCATCAATTGGTCACGCATATTGCTTTCTTTGACTCCGCGGGTGAAATACATATGGGTATAGGTGTGATTCGCCAATTCATGGCCTTCAGCGACTTCCCGCTTAATAAGGTCCTGATAACGTTCAGCTTTTTCACCGATCACAAAAAAAGTAGCTTTAGCTCCATATTGCTGCAAGAGGTCCAGGATCTGTGGTGTATCCTCAGGATCGGGGCCGTCATCAAAGGTCAGCGCGATAATCTTTTCCTCAGTGGGCACCTCCCATACAATCTCACCTCTTTTTTCATAATAAGGACGCCCTTTACTGGGAGCGTTGGATAGCTCATTAATAGATCCGGTCAGCAGCATCGATAGCGACAGCACAATGGGGATGGAGACAGTCCACATGGTAATCAAAGCCTCCTTCGTGTAATAGGACGAAGATAGTTTTCCCATTTCACCGAGTATTAGCCACCGAAGTCAAAAAAGTAATTTACATTTAAAAAACCTTGCTGCTCTTTGTAGTAAAAGGTACGGGCGAGCACAATAATGATGGTTTGCAGTTAGATGTAAAACATTTACTTTATTGGATTCGTCACTAGTGTACATGCTATGCAAAGCTGGATAGTTGAGCAGGGTTCGTGCTTAACACTATACTTTTTATACTATCTTACATAAAAGTGGGTACTTGAATTTGATACTAAAAGCATCAATAATAAAGTAGGCAGAGGTCATTATTGCCTGTAAAAGGTAACACCAAAATAGAAACAGCGGAGAGGGATTACGATGAGAGATCAACTGTTTACGCCCTTTGAGATCAAAGGATTGCAATTAAAGAACCGTGTGGTGATGGCGCCCATGTGTCAATATTCCGTTGATGCCAAGGACGGCAAACCGAATGAGTGGCACTATGTCCACTATCTTAGCCGCGCTATCGGAGGTACGGCGCTTATAATTATGGAAATGACGGACGTTCATCCGGATGGTCGCATAAGTGATAAGGATTTAGGATTGTGGTCTGATGACCAAATTCCGGCCTACTCGCGAATTATTGATGAAGTGCATGCTCATGACGCCAAAATTGGTATCCAGATTGCACATGCCGGTCGTAAAGCTGAAGATGCCGAAGTGCCCGTATCCTCATCTGCGATCAAATACCCAGGATCTAACTATAAAGTACCACGAGCACTTACGACGGATGAAGTTAAAGAGATGGTACAGCTTTTTGCGGACACAGCTCGACGGGCTGTAGAGGCAGGAGTGGACATGATTGAATTACACGGAGCACACGGTTATCTTATCCACCAGTTCCATTCTCCACTTACAAACCAACGCGACGATATTTACGGACAGGATCTGGCTCGGTTCGGCGTGGAAATTATTCAAGCTGTTAAAAAAGTAATACCCGCGGAGATGCCTTTATTTTTCCGTATTTCTGCTGTTGAATATGTGGATGGCGGTTATGATATCGATCATACCCTACAGCTGGCCAAAGCTTACAAAGAGGCTGGTGTAGACGTGTTTCATGTGAGCTCGGGTGGGGAGGGACCAGCAGGCGAAAAAAAACCAGGAAACTACCCGGGCTACCAGATTCCATATGCACGCACTATTCGAGAAGCTCTGGACGTTCCTGTTGTTGCAGTAGGTATGCTGGAGTACCCTGCTCTTGCTCAATCGGTTATTGGCAATGGAGATGCTGATTTGGTTGCAATTGCGCGAGGTCTGCTGCGGGATCCGTATTGGGCCACTCATGCAGCTCTGGAATTAAAAAGTGAGCATGCTCATGTGCCGCAGCCGTACAAACGGGCTTATCTTTAAAAGCGATGAATAGACCAAAGCACGAGCCCAATCTATGGGCCCGTGCTTTTTTTTGGACGAAGTGGTTTAATGGATTGCCGCCCACAGAAGGGAAAGCCCGGAACCTAACAATAAAATGTCTAACACATATTGGAAGGAGATGACACTCATTCGCTGAACAATAGCTTTTGAAGCGAATGTGCCGAGCATCAGAGAAGCGCCGACGATAATTCCGTGTACCATCATTTCTGTGGGCAGTGCGCCAAGCTCCTGGAAGGTCACAACCTTGCTGATATACAGTGCAAGTGAGCTAGCCGCTTCGGTCGAGAGAAATGCACCTTTCATTAATCCGTAAGAGGTGAATGCGGGTACACTGAGAGGCCCGGTAGACAGGACCATTCCGGTCAAAAAGCCAATCAAAGCTCCAGCGACGGCAAGCTGCCATAAGGAAATGTGGAAATTCTTTGCCTTGAGCCAATACCTAACAGGAATCATAAGCAAAAAAAAGATACCAAGCCCTATGTATATAACAGCTGTTGGAAGTTCCCACAATGTTCGCGCACCCACTGCGGCGGCGGGTACACCTGTAATTGAGTAGGCAGCAAAGGCCCGCCAATTGATCTCACGCCACCAGACAACGACTCTGGTCAAGTTAGCCATAACAGCAGCCACTGCCATAATGGGTACTGCTTGCTTAGGACCAAATGCAAATACAAGAACAGGTAATAACATAATGGACGAGCCTGTTCCTATGACGCCACTGACAGCACCGGCTACTAGTCCTACCAGCAATACAAATAAATAATCGCCCAAAAAAACACTCCTAATGAACAATCTTAGAGCTTACATAACACAAATTGATTGTATCAAGAGCTGCTGGACAGGACAAGACATTCGTTTGGTCCCGAATAATTGATAAGTCGCATCAAGTATCTTTGTCACGGCCCTAAGTCCTTTATTTTTCTTATTTATACAAATGTTGGTGATATGATTTTCCGCCATGTTATAATGTAACGCGATAATGTAATTAGAGGAGAGGGAGATCATATTGAAAAGTAAACTTATAAAATCATTCATTTCATATACAACTATTACTTTGACAACTTCATCTTTATTATTAAACATCGCAGCAGCTGCAGATCATCAGGTGAAGCTACCCAAGGTAATCAATGGTGTCATTATCAACGAATCTACACTAGTACCGCTAAGAGATATTTTCGAGAATCTGGGAGCTACTATAGAATGGGATGATTTGACAAAGAAGATCACCGCGACGAAAGATGCTAAAACAATTGTGCTAACAGTTGGAGATATCAAAGCTTATGTTAATGATCAACTGAATACCCTACCCGTAGCCCCTCAAATTATTAATGAAAAGACAATGATACCTGCTCGATTTGTTAGTGAATCACTTGAGGCAAAGGTCGAATGGGATTCCGCAAATCATGTTGTAAACATTAACGACAGTATCCAAGTTGTATTTGGACCCGATGCTCAGACCATTAATAAGTTGCTGTCCGATGCTAATCAATTTTATATAAATATTCTTAAAGAAGATTTTGCCAAGTACAGGATCGATTACAAAAAAGCAGATAAACAAACAATTGCTAAAGCCTATGAAGCCAGAAAAAAAGAGTTTTCAAAATATTTATCGGATAATTTTATAAACGGCAAATTTTCAGAATACTATTCTAATTCATTAAATGAAAGTCATCCTACCAAATTACCTGTTGCTGATCTAATCGAGACTCGGTTAAAAGTTAATCAAGTCAGTGAAAATTCATTACTTGTAGAAGGAATAAGTTTACCTGATATGTTATCTGATGGTGCTTCATTTGAAATTAAATTAATAAAAAAGGATGCAAACTGGCTTATTGAGGGAGTCACATATAAAACTAAAGTTGATGACTTAAAAATTACTGAAAGTGAAGCTACAAAATTTCTGGAAGCAAGATACGCTAGTGATTCTAAAATAACATTTCTTCAAAAAGTTACGATAAAAAATGACCCTTATTTAAATGGTGAATACTATAAATACCAACTCGTTCACATAGCCTCTACTTACACTCAGTATATATACTTTAATACCAAAAATGGAACGGAAAATGTTGTACAAATGGACTCAACATTAGAATAGAGTCAAGTATATTTCTAAACAGTTGATTTAATTTGAAAAATGTGGTATTTTATAGTCAATATTGGAAGTGATGAGCGGAAGAACCGCCTCTCCCATGCTGAAAAGCATGGAAGGGGCGGTTTTTTTTGTATCTAAATATTGTTTAATCCTGATGTTGATTAATTGTAATAGCAGTTTATTGTGTTGGTCGTAGACAAGCGTGTAAGGGGATCACATAGCTCAAATGGGGGTGGTTGAGGTGCAGATGCAGCCGCAGGGCAAACAAATCGGTGATGTAGTCGAAGGGCGATATCGTATCGTAGCCGTGCTGGGAAGCGGGGGAATGTCTACTGTATATTTGGCAGATGATTTGCGATTAACCGGCAAGCGCTGGGCAGTTAAGGAATCCAGACAGAGCAATGGAACTGAATATGAATTTCTCGCGGAAGCAGAAATGCTTGTTAAACTTAACCATCCGAATCTTCCAGATATTGTTGATTATTTTCCAGCTGACTCCAATGGCTGCAGCTATCTGGTGATGGATTACATTGAGGGAGAAACGCTGCTGCAGCGATTTGAACGGTCCGGCAAGCGATTGCCAGTCAATCATGTGATTGACTATGCACTGCAGCTGTGTGATGTGTTCGCGTATTTGCACAGCCACCAGCCTGAGCCGATTATTTACAGAGATGTGAAGCCTGCGAATCTGATGATCGATGCGCAGGAGCGGATACGGCTCATTGATTTCGGTATAGCTCGCAGCTATAAGGCCGGACAAGCTGCCGATACGGTGCGAATTGGCACGATTGGTTTTGCTGCACCTGAGCAATTCGAAGGTCGACAGACCGATGCGCGCACCGATTTGTTCGGATTGGGTGCGCTGCTGTATTACTTGCTGAGCGGCGGTCACTATTATTATGCTGTTCGCAGGCCGCTGAGCGATCACAGCGCCGCGATCTCTGCGAGCTTGTCGGCGCTTGTGGAGAAGCTGCTGCAAGCGGAGCCGCGAGCTCGCTGCCAGAGCGCCGCGGAGGTACGCGACGAGCTGCTGCGAATCCAGCCGCTGCAAACAGCAGCAGGAAACAATGGAGCAGACATGTATGGCGAAATAGACGAGGATGGTGGCCGAGGACGAAATCGAGACGGAGGTCGAGCGGAACAAAGCGGCACAGCCTCAAGGGATAGTGGTGGAAAGGGGCTATCAAAGTCGCCGCCGCGAGTCTTGGTTGTAGCCGGGCTGTACGTGGGTGCTGGCGCAACATTCACGACACTAGCGCTGGCCCGCGCACTGCACGGGCTTGGTGTCAGGCACGCGGTTTTGGAGGTGCAATCGAGGCATCCGGAGCTGTACGCACTACTGTATGGTGAGAAGCATGCTCCCCCCGATTATCGCTGCTATAACGAAGCGGGAGTGGATTTGCGGGAGCAGCAGACAGCTTGGGAGGATGGCAACACGCTGTGGCTGCCAGCGGCACCCCTATCGGGAGCTGAATGGTCCAATGAATCGATAAGTATCGATCGGATACAGCCTACACTAGCAGACGGTAACCGGACAGAGCTGGCGTTCAGCCGACTGCAGCAGTTAATTCTCAAGGAGATAGAGCGGCCGATTATATTGGTCGATATCGGTTCCAATTGGGAGGATGAAACGGCAAACGAGCTGATTAAGCTTGCCTCCGAGTTTGTTTATGTCATGGATCCGATGCTGCATAAGCTGGAATCGGCTGCCGCAAGACGTAATATGAAGCGGCTTAAAGAACTGCAGCGGCTGGGCAAGCCAGTCTGGGGCATCGCCAATAAGGCAGTGAATTCCAGTCATACCGGACAATGGCTGAGTGTATTTCCCGAACCACCGGTTTGTATGCTTCCGGCGATTGATTTTACCAGGATGGCTGAGGCGAGCTGGCTGGGTATACTGGTGCAGGACCGCCCTGGAGTCCGAGCTCAGTTAGAGCGTTCGAGTCAAGACTGGCTTCGCAGCTGGCTGCCTCATACAGGTCCCAAGGGTCTGCTGCACAAGCTGTGGAGGAACGGATAGAAAGGAAATGGAGGACCCGGCAGGATGAATGTTTGGTATAAATGTATGTATTATGTGTTGGTCATCGGTTTGTGCTTGTCTGGACCTGCATTGCTTATCGGTTGGAAGTGGTTCGTGGAACCCAACTGGGGAACAGTTGAAGTGGTCCAGGCTGCCCGTTCTGTCGAACGTGGCTTACGGATAACCGAAGCAGACCTCAAAACGGTCAAGGTAAAAAAAGAGCAGCTTGTTGACGGGGCATTGGTACGTATGCCATCAGCACTTCATCAGGAAACGACACGAGCCGTTCGGCTGAATGAGCAAATCACAGCTGATATGCTGAACACCGCCCATTTGCTGCCTGGTGCTGATGAGTGGAACATGCCGCTTCCGGTGGAATGGATGTTTGGAAAACCGCCCGGCAGCTTGCTGCGTGGTGATCGGGTCTCCTTGCTGCTGGTCCAAAAGGAGGAAAGCAAAAAAGTTGATGACAAGACAGCCAATCAGGAGCTATCACGTGAAAAACTGGACCAGCTGAATGTTTCTTATGAGGAAGAGAAAAAACTTCAGGAAATTGTCGTCAGCTATGCCAAGGGCACCAACAATCAGGAAATCGGAGCATCCGATGACCGTAAGAAGCCAACAGGTATGGTCAGTACAATAGAGCTGATTGTCAATAATGATCAAAAAGAACTGATCCGCAAATACGGTACGAAGGGGTACCGATTCCTGGTCGTTTATCACTAGTATGTAGTATATAAGCTTAAAGGAGGTCTATTAAACATTGAATGCTTATGTGGTTTCAGGCGACAGAAGACTGCTGGAGGCGTTACGAATTTCCGGCGATTATGAGTCGGTATCCAGCGTATCCAAGGATATGGTAGCCGTTCTTCTGATGGGAGAAAGAACGGAAAGCAAGCGGGACTCTCTACTGAAAACAGCTCGAACCCTCGTATCGAATCCTTCTGTACCAGCTCCAGAGACCTCGTTATTGCCTGGAGACGTATGGATTGTAAGCGACGTACTGCTCGATATGCACGAATTGTTCACGCTGCGCAGTTATTATCTGGCGAATCGAATTATTTATTTACTAAGCAACGGTACGGATCCGTTGACCTTAAAAACAACGCAAAGCCTGTGTGCAGCGCAAGGTATTGACTATGTGCTTCCATACCATACTCCTGAGCAGGTAGCGGATGAGACGGGGAAGATATGCCTGATTAAGGCAAGGACTGTCAGTAAGGTCATTACCGCAATCGGCGCGCTTCCGCAGCTGGGTGTCACCTCCAGCTTATTGTCAATCGGAGTTACACTGGCGGCACTATCGGGAGTAAAAGTAGGGATTTTTGGACTAAACGGCTGGAACCCCGGGGATAGTGGATTGATTTATTCGGCCAAATATATGGATGAGCTGTGGGGAAGCTTGCAGGGCAAGCAGCTTCAGGCTGCAGAACTTCAGAGCAAAATGCAGCTGCTGGCACCGAACGTTTATTATTTAGCAGGCAGCCGGGATTTGAAAAAGCTGTATTATTACCAGACGGATGGCGTGTCATGGCTAATCGAGAAGGCGCGGGAGTGCTTTGATCTGGTGCTTCTGGATGCAGGCAGCTATCCTGACCATGCATTGGCAGCACAAAGCATACATGCTTCTGATCTGCTGCTTGTTTATATGAGTCAGAGTCAGCAAGCCAAGGCGCAGTGGCGGCGAATGTGCGAGCATATTTTGCACCCGGTTTTTCAATGGGAGCAGCGCCAATCGATGCTGCTGTTTAATAAAATGATTCGCTCACCCGATATCGAAAATGAAAAACAGCTCTCACGCCAGCTGGAGATGCCATATGTAGGCAGTTTGCCGTATGATCCGTCATTTTATCGCAAAGAAGCAGAGGTTGGCTGGGTCCATCCGCACAATCACGATTACAACAAAGAGCTGGGCAAAATAGCGAAGGCGATGCTGCATTATTATGATTTGCCGCTTGTTCACACGTCTGCTGTAGAAACGGCTAAGCACACGGATTCTGCGGCAGGCTCCTCGAAGGGCTCGTGGTTCCGTTGGATGAAGCCTGTAAAGGAGGCTTAAACATTGGCAAGTCAGTCGCGGTTTCATATTGGACAGTTTCATACGGAGCCTGAGATATGGGAACCGACGTTTTCGTCCTCAGTTGAACACACCTATACGCCTCCCCTATTGATGAGTAGTGGTGGAAAGGTGCTTTTCGAGCAAGCCTGCCACACCTACAAAGAAATTGTCGGTGAACGATTCGCAGGTGCTATGCATCAAGGGCTAGGCAACCGGAATCTGGCAGGAGCACCGGATAGCGATGATGCCGAAGCTTTCGTCGAGCTGGAAAACAAAGCGATTATCGGTGTGCCCGAGACAGTGACTGCCATTATGGAGCAAATTCAATCCCATGTGGACCGCCAGGGTCTGCATCAACTGGAGCTGCCGGATTATTACATGAATCTCAGACGGTTTGCCAAGGAAGAGCAGCGCTGCTATGGCGATGTGACACATGCGATGTTTCATGAAATATACGGCTTTAAGGCACTGGCTTGCTGGCAAACGTATCCTGACAGCTACGCCGCGCAAATTATTGGAACCTCCATCTGGATCCATCATCACGGTCGCCATGAACGGATGCCATTTCAATTTGCCTCCACACAGGAGGTGGATAAAATCATTCGCGCACTCACTCGCCAAAAGGAAGATGCGATCGTCAATCTATACAATACAACCTTGGAGGTGGATTTATATACGGGGGAGCGGGTTACGCTCACGGTGAAGCCCGATGTAAGGCATGATGTGATTACGTTTCGACGGTTTTTGATCGGTAGGGTTACCGTGGAGGACTTGGCAGATACCAAACGCCGCACCATTCCACCGGAAGCTGTTGAGCTGCTGCAGGGCATATCGAAAACCCATTGCAACACAGTAATTATTGGTCCGCCAGGAACGGGTAAATCCACGACACTTAAAGCACTGATAGCGGAGCGGGAAAACCATTACACCGGCGCGATTATCGAAAAGCATTACGAGCTGGCTGCCAGCCGCGATTTTCCCGAAAAAAAGCTGATCGAACGGATCACCCATGAAGGTACCTTTCATCATGCAATGGATCAGATCCTGCGCTTCGACGTCGACTATGCGATTATCGGTGAAGTACGCAGAGTCGAGGCGGAGGGTGCGATGCTCGCATGCGAACGACTGCTCAAGGGCTTTGGCAGCACCTTTCACACATGGAAGCCGGAAACCGTACCCTCACAGTTCGCGAGGCTGCTGTGCAGCTTGAATCCGGGTGTACGTTTTGAGGAGGAAGAAAAGCGTGTGGCCGAAAATATCGATATTCTGATTGTGCAGACGCAGGACACGACTCGAACGCGTAAACGACTCAAAAGTGTTATGGAGCTTCGCTACAATCGCTATACCGGAGAAATTAGCACTCATGAGCTGATGCATTGGAATGAGCGAACGGATACGTGGACGTATCGCAACGATTTGAGTGAGGGCTTGCGTAAGGAAATGCGTGAGGTGCATCCGGAATGGTCCGAACGAACTTTCCAAGCGTTAGCAGCATTGGCAGCGGCATCACCTATTGCTGAGAACGAAGGAATAGTCGTTTATAATCCTGTAGCGGCTAATCCGCTGCACCGAATCAGCGTTTCGATGGAGCAAATGGCTGCTGCGATGTCGAGTAACCCTGTAATATCATCAACAGAGCACTCGACGGATGAGGAGGCTTAGCGCTTGTTTATGTTCCCGATTTTGACGATGGCGCTTCTGTTCATCTTAGCGTGTTTATTTACAATCGGTTTGTATATGGCTCTGAGGCAGCCTCTCCGTTATCTTCGTAAGCTGCTGCTGACAGAGCACCGACACCGACTTAGCATGAAGCAGCTGAAACGTAAGCCTCGAGGCCACAAGCAAGCAGGGCGAATTGCGGCAATATACCGAAGAATACATCGTCAGCTGGAGCTGCTGCTGAAGGCTACGATGAAGGAGCGTTATAACGAATATTCGGTTCAGCGATTTTTACTGTTGGCTGTATCGAGCTCCTTGTCTGCCGGGATGGTTTCCTACGTAATGGCTTTCGATATTCGTTTCAGTCTGTTCATTGCCGTTGTCGCGTTTGCAGTACTGATCATCTATCAACGGCTGAAGCTGCGCAGCCAACAAATCCAAAGCGGCTATGATCTTGCAGAAACGATAGGTATTTTGACCAGTAAATACAAGGTTACCCGCGGTAATATGCGTATGGCGCTGCAGCTGGCTTGTCAGGAAATGTCGTCCAGTGCGATCCGCAGTCATTTTATGAACCTGATCAGGGAGGAGCTTAATTATGTGGACTCGCGCGAAATGGAGAAGGCGGTTGAAGAATTTATCTACAGTATTCAAACATCCTTTGCCAAGCAGCTTGGCTTAACAATGCTGAAAGGGCTGCTGCGTAACGAAAATGTGGAGAGCACGCTCATGGCGATTGATAAAAATATTCACAAACAGATCGATATGCTGCGCGATGAGGGGGATTCCAGCTCTGAGGTGCTGCAGCTGAGCTGGCTTCATGTGCTTTTGTTCCCGTTGCTTTTGCTAATGATGGTCATATTTATGGGCTACACGAGCACGGTACACTATCAATTAGGAACGGAGCAAGGGCGTTTTTGGCTGACGGTTACAGTTTGCTTCATTATTGGCTCGCTGCTTCTGGCAACCTGGTTTCGGCGTCCGCCCAATGATTATTAGAAGGTTGGTATCAGCTTCAGCATATTATTTAGCCCACAAGGAGGTCGAAGGTTTTCTTTCAGATGCACCATGATCTATATGCTGTCGGCGGAGGACTTCTTGGCATCCTGATTTGCCTGATTTACATGCTTGCTGCTTATCTGATACATCGCCGTTTGCGGACCCCCCTGTCCATTAAATATATGTCCCGCCTGCAATATATACGATTGAAAACCTGGCTGGATCATCCAGAGCTGGATCAACGTCTGGAGCGCACGGGGTATCCGTTGGGGATGAATGCGCTAAAAATCCAGTCCGTCCGTTATGGTGTCGCGCTGCTATGGTTGATCAACAGCTTATATGACATCTCATTCAATTGGGGTGTTCAATCCTTGCCTGCACTCTTGCTTCAGCTGTGGGGACCGGTTGTGATGCTGCTTGCGACCAACACGAGGGCTTCGCTGCTCACTTACTTTCTGGCCAAATGGAAGGAGATTGACGACGGGGAAAAAAACCGCGAGCTGTTTATGATTTACAGCATGATCGCTGACGAGCTTAAAGGGGTTGGTCGCCGCAGGCTGAATCTGCATACGATGCTGACCAAGCTGCGCGATTATACGGTAAGAATCAAACCTGCCTTGAATAAAGGGCTGCGGTTATTTGATGAAGGGGCGTCCGCTGCACTGCATGCGATTGGCGAGGATATCGGAACCAAGGAGGCCAAGGAGCTGTGCAAGCTGCTCGCAGATCTGGAAATGACGCCGCCTGAGGATATTTCTGCCTTGGTGGAGGCGAGGGAAGAGAGTTATACCCAGATGCTGCGCGAGAATCGGCGGCGAAGACGCAAGTTTTTTGGGAGCTTGGCTTATGCGGCGGCGTTTAGCCCGCTGTTGATTTATTTGTGGAATGCGTTAAACATCGCCCAGCAGTATGTAACGGATTTGGCACGCAGCACGAATCATTTTGGTTGAATCATAGAAGGAGTGGATAAATAATGAAACCGGCCTTGGAAAAGTTTTTACTCATTGCAGCTACATTGGCTGCCATCGGATTGTTCATTTTTGTGGCAATGTGGAGCTCGATTAAGGATAAAAAGACGCAAATGGACGATTTATTCAATAATACTAACGTTCCGAGCTCATTCATGTACACACCTGCATTAGCTCAGGGAGGTATTCGTGAAGACATCCATCGCAGCCTGTACGCAGACATGGAACGCAGAACGAATACACCATCCTTACATCCTGCTTTTGCGATACCATCTGACTCCATACCAGCATGAAAGCCGCTTTGGTGGAGATGCTGAGTGTTTATATTTTGCTGCTGCTGCTATTTCAGCCGATTTTGCATGATATATATTCAACTCGGGCCAATGCAGTAGAAATGGTGCTTGACAGTGCCATTCAAAAAGCAGCTAATGCAGATAACGGTCGATTTACTCCGGAAATTATCGATGAGATGCGGTATACGCTGGAGCATACCTTTTTGCTGGATGGTGTGGATATCCGATTTACGGGAACGACGACACTCACACCGAGGGGCGAATATATTGAGGGCACACTTTCTGTAAAAAGTACACCACGATGGCTGTTTCACAGCATGTTTGGCAGTCATGACCGCGAACCTCCACAAATTGTCCGTTATGCCAAACAGATGAGCGAGGCGATGATACGGTGATTAATAGATGAATCGAGCGCTGCTGCTGCTGTTTGTGGTGTTGATGTTTTTGTATACGACGGGGTTTGAAGCAGACAGGTTTGTTACGACGACTACACATAACCGGTTAAAATTCACTTTGAATCGTGGCGCTCATGATGCGGCCCTGCAGGTAAATAAGGATTGGCTCGCTGAAGGTCTGGTAGTGTTTGAGCGTCCATTGGCACATGCCGCATTTGAGGCAGGGCTTCGCGGAAATTTACAGCTGCGTCCGGATGGAACACCTTATGAAGGAAGTCTGCTGTCGGCTGCGCCTGTTATCGTATTTGAGGATTATGTGGACGATTTGTCCCCGGGAGTGGTGTTTCCTTACAGCTATGTGAGGGAAAGCGAGCATATTGTTCAGGTTCTGAAAGGGCCGGCTGTGATCTACAGGGTGAAGGTGAAAATGCCGCGCAACAGTTCACTTTCTTATGAAGGAGATGTATATAAAACGGTAATTTATGAATATCCATTGGATTTCAAGTCAAGCCAGTAAAAGGGGGAGGCGTACTGATTGCATATGAATAAGGTTATAAAGACAAGCTTAATGAAAGCCTGCATGGCGTGCTTGGTTAGCGTGGCTTTGCTTCCGGTGGCGGTATCCGGTACAGCATTTGCCGCAGCATCGGTTCCACCTGCTCCAGGCATGATCCGTATTGATAATAAGCTGACTGGAACATCGGATATGGTTACTGTAACCGGACTGTCCGCGGGAGATATCGTCAAAGTGTATGCAGATGGCGGAACGACCACACCGCTGGGTACTGCTGCAGTCGGCAGCGGGTCGAATAGCGCAATAATCACGATCAATCAGCTTGGTGCTGCGGCTGGTTATGTATATGTTACCGTAACACAGCCTGCGTATTCGGAAAGCAGACGTATTGTGAAATCTTATCTGGCCGAGCCTTTATCCGTGGCGCCTTCTGCAAGCAACATTCGGATTACGAATAATTCAACAGGCACACCGGATACAGTTGCACTGCTGGGACTGCAAGCAGGAGATCTCGTCAAAGTATATGCGGACGCTTCGAAAACCAATTTATTGGGCTCTGCTATAGCAGTAACGGGTTCCCGCGAAGGCACTGTTGTCTCCATCGGACAGCTCGGAAGCACCGAAGGTGTTGTCTACGTTACGTTGACGGAGTTAGGAAAAGGTGAGAGTAGGGCAACGGAAAAGGGATATGCTGGTGAAGCCATGAGCGCTAAACCGAAATTGGCACAAATTCGTGTACTGAATGAGCTTAGTGGAACGAATGATCATATTATCGTGAGCGGCTTGCAGGCAGGTGATATTTTGAAAGTATACGCTTCTGAGAAGGCAGCCTCTCCTTTGACTCAGGTTACTGTGGCTGCAGGCTCTGACACAGCGGATGCATCACTCCCGCAGTTGAGTGTGGGAGAAGGCAGTGTGTATATGACCATTACAAGCCCACCCCTGCAGGAAAGTGTACGCGTGGTGAAGCAGTATCGCTCGGAACCGATTACGGCTGCACCGTCACCAAGCACCATTGTAGTGACGAACGAGCCAGTAGGAACGGATGATCGAATTGAGCTGTCGGGTCTGGCTGCTGGTGATGTCGTAAAAGTATATGCTGATGCATCTTCAACCACTGTGATCGGGACGGCTACCGCTGACAGCAGTTCAACCCAAGTGAAGGTTTTGGTCCCACAGTTGGGCAGACAGGCCGGATATGTATACGTGACAGTAACCTCTTTCCTTCGTGCGGAAAGTCGACGTGTCATTAAAGCATACGCCGCCGAATTGGCGAGCGGTGCGCCGGATCGATCCCAAATTCAAATTCATAACGCTGTGGGATCCGAAGATACCCTTACAGTCAACGGCCTGCAGACTGGTGATACAGTGAAGGTATATGCGGACGATATATCTGTAGTGGCTATTGGCAGCGCGACTGTATCGGATGATGCGAGCTCTGTTGTGGTTCATGCAGCATTACCTGGGACTGGTTATGGCCTTGTTTATATAACGGTAACGCATAAGCAAGAGGAAGAAAGTGCACGAACGGCTAAAATATATGCGGCCGAGCCTGTTACCTTTCCGCTATCCCCTAATCAGCTGCGAGTATCCAATCTGGCAGGAGCCTACGGTAATGATGAGGTTACAGCGATTGCGATCAAACCAGGTGATACGATCAAGCTCTACACCGATGCACTGATAGCTACGCCAATTCAGACGCTGAGCGGCGGCGAGGCCTCAGCCATTGCAGCATCTGGTGTGACCACAGCCACGATTAGCGGTCTTCAGCTTAACAGCAATGGCGGTCGCATTTATGTGACGATAACCTCTGAAGGAAAACGAGAGAGCAGTCGCATATTGAAGGTTTATGAAGCTGAGTAAGTCATTAACTTTAAAGAGAGGGGCTTGAATAATGATGGCCTATCCCAAAAGCAATGTTCTTCATCGTAAAGCGGTTACTGACAGAGCTCGGGCATATCGAATTTTCAAAAACAAAATCAAACTTATGATTGCTGTTTCCTTACTATCTATTATAAGAAGGTTGGTCTGCGTGATGGCGGTTGTAACATTGCCTTTTAGTTTGTTAATTCCGAGTCATATAGGATTTGCCAGATCGAACGATACGGTCGTTGTGTCTGATGCTCTTCCCGTTGTTGAGGAGGGTGGCACTGCTGCTGACAACCAGGAAGAGATGGCTTTCTTATTTAGCGATATAACAGGGCATTGGGCGGAGGCTCCGATTCGTGAGGCTGCTGCGAATGGTTTCATATCCGGTTATGTGGATGGAACCTTCAAGCCGGATCATACCTTGACACTGGTGGAGTTTGCCGCTCTGCTCACGGTAAGTCTGGAAGTTCCGATTTTGACCCCGAGCGCAGCCAATTCGGCCCCAAGCGCAGTGAATTCCACTGAGATTACGCTCTATAACGGTAATATTCAGTCATTACGGGATGTCGGTATCATTAAGGAAAATGAATTTACACCAGACCAATGGAACCGCGAATTAACGCGTTCAGTCCTCATAGCACTTAGCTTAAGAGCGATCGACCCCAATTCCATTAACGACGAATCGGAGCTCGAACAACGAGCGATCTCTGCAGGTCTGTTGGATGATAGCCATTCAACGGATACAGACAGCAAGCAAGTGCAGGCTGAATGGGCAGCTAAGGTGAGTACACGAGCTGAAGCTGTTGTTGTCATGCTGCGGTTACGCAATGCACTCGGTTTAGCAGGCCCTAATAAGGAGACAGTTCCGCACTGAGAAAAGATATTTCTCATTCGGTAGAGGAACAACCAGCGTCTCTGTAATCGTGTGTTTACCGAACTCTCTATCACAAAAGTCGGTATCGGATCTGCTCTTCCCCACGTGGATGTTGATTGTTGATCCTGATACAATGGAGCCTCCGTTCCACTATGTAGTGGACTTGGAGGCTTCTTCGAACTCATAGAGCCGTCAGAGCTTTTCGCTGGATTTTATTTGGTAATCCTGTTACCCTCTAGGTAAGATTAATCAAAAGGGGACATGAATCTATGGCTTTTATGGACTGTCATTTTTTCTCGGAATCGCTCGGGGTATCCGCATCCATGCACGTCATTTTACCACAGTCGACTACAGGACAGATCGGAATGGAATCCAATGTAATCAAGAAAAAGCACCCTACGCTTTTTCTACTGCATGGTTTGTCGGACGACCATACGATTTGGATGAGAAGAACTTCTATTGAGCGATATGCTGCCGCCTATGGATTGGCTGTTGTGATGCCTGCGGTTAACCGCAGTTTTTATACCGACATGGCTGTTGGCTACAAGTATTGGACATTTATTAGTGAAGAGCTGCCTGCTTTGGCGAGGTCGTTTTTTCCGTTATCGGAGGCAAGGGAGGACACCTTTGTTGCAGGTTTGTCGATGGGAGGATATGGCGCATTCAAGCTGGCGTTGTCGTGTCCGAATCGATTCTCAGCAGCAGCAAGCTTATCGGGGGCACTTGATATTGCGTCCATTGCCAAGCAGCGTGATCCGGTAGAGTTCCAACGTATCTTTGGCGATCTGGATCAATTTGCGGGGAGCCGTAATGATCTTTTTCAACTGGCTGCGGAAGTGGCGCAGGGCGAGGGTCCAAGCCCAATGCTGTATCAGTGCTGTGGCACGGAGGATTTTCTATATCAGGACAATGTGCGTTTCCGTGACCACTGCCGCGCAATGAAGCTGGATTTGACCTACGAAGAAGAGCCGGGAAGCCATGAATGGGGTTATTGGGATCAAAAAATTCAAAACGTGCTGAATTGGCTGCCAATTCGATAATTGCTGTGCAGCCAGTGATGATTGCTGATGATCAAGCTCGTTTTTGAACGGGAAATATTAAAGGAGAGGTTTCATGAACGAGCATACTGAACGTATAAGACGGCTTCAAGAAAGACTGTTGCAATTGCAGATTGACGGCTGTATGATCACGCAAAATGTCGATTTGTATTATTTTACAGGATCGATGCAGACCGGGTATTTGTTTGTGCCAAATGAGGGAGAGGCCGTGTTCTTTGTTCGCCGTAGTGTTGTACGTGCAGAGCAGGAATCCTCCATTACCGTGGAGTCTTTGGGCTCATTCCGAAGCTTTGGGGAACGGCTGGCCGATGTGTATCGTTCCTTATTCCATGCAGCGCATTCGCGTAACCTGAGGCTTGCTGCTGAATTTGATGTACTTCCTGTGCAGCAGCTCAAACGATTGGAAGCCGTACTGCCACAAGTGGATTGGGTAGATGGTTCACTACTGATCCGTGAACTTCGGATGATCAAATCAGCTGCTGAAATTGGATACATTCGTGAAGCGGGCCGGGTCATCAATCTGGCTTTTGAGGATGCGCTCGACAAGCTGCACCCGGGAATGCTGGAGCTGGAGCTGATGAGTCATATCGAGACGTATGTACGACGTGCTGGACACATCGGTATAATGAGAATGCGAGGCTATAATCAAGAGGTAATTACGGGAATGATTGGAGCGGGAGAGGCAGCAGCAATGCCGACTTATTTCGATGGTCCCGCCGGAGGTCAGGGTTTATCCCCGGCAAGTCCACAAAGCGCGAGCCGTCGCCCCATTGCAGCCAACGAACCGATTCTGATCGATATCGGCTGCTGCATCGATGGCTATGTCATCGATCAGACACGAACCGTCGTTATTGGTACATTAGCCGAGGATTTGCTTCAAGCTTATGAGCATTCGGAGCAAATTATACGCAGTGTGGAATCGAAGCTGCTGCCTGGTACCGTATGCGAGCAGTTGTACATGCATTCACTGCAAATGGCGCATGCTGCTGGACTAAGTGACCATTATATGGGCTATGGCGACGATCAGGTTAAATTTCTCGGACATGGAATCGGGCTTGAGATTGATGAGCTGCCTGTGCTTGCCAAAGGCTTCAGCTATCGACTTCAGCCCGGCATGGTCATAGCTGTCGAACCCAAATTTACATTCCCGCAGCGTGGAGTGGTTGGTATTGAGAACAGCTATGCGATTACGGATACCGGATTCGAAAAGCTGACCGTGTCGCGTGAGGGGCTTATCCAGCTCTAAAAGTCCGGTGAATAAGTCCCACTACGCAGCCAAATATCCTTCTGATCGCTGTTGTTTCCGGTTAAAATACAGAAAAAAATAACGCTGTAGCTACCTATGCCCCACCTTATGCGACTGTGAAGTCCAGGTCGGGGTTTATTTGTGCTTGAAGGGCTGGACAAGCTCTAAACTAATCTCTTGATTTACGAACAGGAGTATTATATAGTGTATATATTCAGTATAAACAGTTGTTGGAGATGAGGTGAATTGATGAATCTTTCTATATCTTTGGCATCAAGAGCTCCGATCTATGAACAGATTAGAGAGCAGCTCAAAAATCAAATCCTGACCGGTCAACTTCAGGAAGGGGAGCTGCTGCCTTCGATTCGGAATCTTGCCCAAACTTTAAAAATCAGCGTCATCACCACGAAACGAGCTTATGACGAACTGGAACAGGAAGGGCTGGTCACCTCTGTTTCCGGAAAAGGCACCTTCGTATCAAGCAAAAACAAGCAATCGATTCGGGAGATTCAATATCGCGAGCTGGAGGAGCAGATTAAGGCGGTTGTTAAGAAAAGTCAGGCGCTTGGCTTGAAGCACGACGAAATGCTGAATCTGTTCACCCTTTTTTATGGAGAGGAGAATGAGTAATGCAGGCTATTGAATTTCGGCATTTTACCAAGCGCAGCGGAGAGTTCATCCTTAACGATCTTAATTTTCAAGTAGAAAGCGGATATATTACAGGACTTATCGGCCCTAACGGATCGGGGAAGACGATGTTGATTCGTTCCATTATGAATTTGATTAAACCTGATCAGGGTGAGGTGATCGTATTCAATCAATCCTATCAGCATCGGGAGCGGGAAATTAAGCGCAAAATCGGCTTTGTGTACGATGAGGATTTCTTTTACAACCATTTGACGGTAAGCGAAATGAAAAAAGTCGTAGCCTCCTTTTACCCGACATGGGATGAATCGATATTTCAACGTTATTTGCAGGATTTTGGAATAGCGGGGCGAAGGAAAATTAGCGATTTGTCGAAAGGGATGAAGATGAAATTCGCACTCGCTGCTGCACTGGCGCATAATCCGGAATTACTCATTATGGATGAGCCGACATCGGGGCTGGATCCGGTGTTTCGTAAGGAGGTACTATCGATATTAAGTGATTACATTCAGAATGAAGAACGTTCTGTGTTGTTCTCGACCCATATCAGTGCCGATTTGGAAAGGATCGCCGATTATATTATTTATATTCGCAATGGTCAGCTGCACTTTTGCGGAAGCAAGGAGGAACTGCTGGACACGTATTTTCTGGTAAAGGGCCCTGTCCATTTGCTGCAGAAGTATTCGCTTCCCATCATCGGCTTGCAGCAAACCGCGCTCGGATTTGAAGGTCTGCTCCCGAGAGCAAGTTATGTGGAGGACCAATTCAACAGTCAGTTCCTGGTGGAAACTCCTTCGTTAGATGATATTCTGGTCTATACGCAGGGGGTGATATAATATGCTCCAACTGCTTGTGAAGGATATCCAGATTCAAAAACATTTTATCGTACTTGGATTTATATTCGTAGGCTTCTTCTTTTTTGCACTTGGCGCTTTCGAGGGCTTGCCGTTGTCATTACCTGCTGCGATATTCAGTCATTTTTTGATCGTGGTGGCGAGCAAATCGGATGAGAAGAACCACAACGGAAGAATGCTGGCATCCTTTCCATTGCGAAGACGGGATATTGTAACCTCCAAATATTTAGGTGTGCTTTTGTTTACGACATTGGCTTTTCTGCTGACGCTGCTGTGGCGTATGCTTGCTGCCATGGTGTTGCCTACAGAGGAATTGCCTTGGTTCAGCTTACAGTCCATCTTGATTTCGATTGCGGTGTTAGTGATGTTCTATTCGATCTATTTCCCGATGTTTTTTGCATTAGGATCACGTTTCTCATCGTTTCTTGATTTGATCGTGATTTTCGCGATTGGAGGGGTCATTCTTATTGTCTTTCGAGTGTTGGAATGGATGGATGTTCATGTTTCAGGATATGTTCGTCATATCCTTTCCGCGAATTCCGCAGATCAGGCGATGTATGGATGGTGGGCAGGCGGAGGTTGTTTAGTGTTATTCATCGTTTCATGGTTCATTGCTATCTATGTGTATGAACGCAGGAATTTATAAAGGAAGGTGGCATAACAAGATGTTGTCTCGAATATTGCGTCGTATTGGCATGAAGGACGGGAAATTAACCATTTGGGGAATCGTGATGATCAATGCTTGTGTAACGCTGCTCATTATAGGTGTGTACCGTCTTTTTTATTAAGATCGATTTGTAAAATATGCCCAAACAGCTCATTTCCATGATCCAAATTAATGACGTGCGGATTGTATAACCTATCCAAAAATGTGAACCCTCTATGTACAAAAATAGGCTGAAACAAACGAAGAAATAACAGGGCTATTGCTGTATGCTTAAGCTAAGGAATGTTATAACAGTAGATCAAAGCTTGATCATAAAAGGAGTGCGGTTATGGCGAATATAGTCGTATTGGATGGCTACACATTAAACCCGGGGGATTTGGATTGGGGAAGATTAGAGCAGCTTGGCAATGTTACTGTATATGATCGAACGGCTGTTACTGAAATTGTGGAGCGTGCTGCTCATGCGGATATCGTGCTGACCAACAAAACACAGCTGTCAGCCGCTATATTGGAGCAGCTTCCGAAGCTCAAATATATTGGTGTGCTGGCAACCGGCTACAATATTGTCGATACGGAAGCGGCTAAACAGCGGGGAATTCCTGTGACGAATATCCCTACATACGGAACCCAATCCGTAGCCCAGTTCGTATTTGCTCTGCTGCTGGAGCTGTGTCATCGGGTACAGACTCACAGTGACGCAGTCCATGCGGGGGATTGGAACAACTGCCCAGATTTTTGCTTTACACGTTCGCCGCTGATTGAGCTTTCAGGCAAAACAATGGGGTTGATCGGGCTTGGTCGTATTGGTGGTCAAGTGGCAAGAATCGCCAACGCTTTTGGCATGAGGGTTATCGCAGTGGGTAGCGGTAGAAGCAATCCGACTCCAGTCGAAGGTGTAGAGTGGGTGGAGCTTGACCAGCTGTTAACAGAATCGGATGTCATTAGTTTGCACTGCCCATTAACACCAGCTACGGAAAAGCTGATCAATGCGGAGCGACTTGCGCTGATGAAGCATTCGGCTATATTGATCAACACCTCTCGTGGAGCACTAATTAACGAGCAGGATTTGGCAATTGCTTTGAATGATCGACGAATTGCCGGAGCTGCGGTGGATGTGCTGTCCGTGGAGCCTCCTGTACCTTCGAATCCGTTGTATGCGGCAGCGAACTGCTTGATTACACCTCATATCGCCTGGGCGACGAAAGAAGCCAGAGCCAGATTGATGGGAACAGCAGTAGATAATGTTCAAAGCTTTCTGTCGGGTCATGCCGTTCATGTAGTGAACGGGTAAAATAATCTGCAAACGACTATGAGAAGCATCCATGTTCTACTGCGCGTCGGTAGCATTGGATGCTTTTTATTTGATGTAGCGTCGATCCCCCAATTTACATACCTACAACATGCTGCTCCTTCTGATTACTCAGCTTCATGCTCTGGAGCTCATGGTGAAATTTCTCCTCAATGGCCGATTTATTGCCATACACATACAAGATGTCACCCTCCTGAATCGTCAGCTTCAGGCACTGCTGTCTGATTTTCTGATCATCCCGCTGAACAAACAGCAGCAAAATATCTTCCTCCGTACCAAATAAGGCATCCGTTCTTTGGTCCACTAAATTGGAGTCGGCATGGATATGAACATTCGTGACCCAATCGGTGTCGCTCGTATACAAAATTTCTTCGATGGGCAGCTGATGCAGCTCAAATTGTTGATTCAGATGACGATGAAACTTGAGCTTGAGCAGACCCATCATCTTTTTGTTTTTGACCGTTAGTAAAATTACAGCAAGTCCAACGGTTACTATTGTCAAAGCCGGGATTCGTAAATTTTGTCCCAACAGGCTGCTGATAATGGAGATCAGAACAGCCAACGAGAAGACGCCGAACAAGATAAGAAACACGCCAATATTGCGGCGTACCGGGTGACGCAGGATCAGCTCCGATTCCAGTGTCGTATAACCGGTTGCCGTCAGCATGGAAACCGCCTGAAAGCGCGCGATTTCCTTTTTTAGCCCTGATATGATCAGAAGGGTAGAAGAAATCTCCAGCACCAAGGCAATCAGAATCAAATAAATGACGATAAACAGCATCTCCACGCGCGATATCCCCCTTGCAACCGAATATATTCTATCATTACCATTCAGTACCGTTCTTGAACCCTTCAATTCGATTAAGGACAAGGAGTTTTACTTCAATTTTTTGGATTTTTGATCTTTTTTGATTGATTGGGTGGGTTGTAGAGTAATACTACCTATAGAGAACAATTCGGTGATCAGTAGGAGCGGTGAAAAGAATGATCCAACCCCATACCATGGTTCAACCTGTATTAGAAGAAAAGCGGCTTAAGGCTGCACTGCTTCAGTTCGTGTTTCCGTTCTCGCTTAATGAGGATTGCCAGGATGATTTGAAGCAGCAGCTGCAAAAGGACGACTTTGCTGCGTTTGAACTGGGAAATCTGGAGCTGGAGACTGCATTCTACGGGGAGGGCTATCAGGTATCCCATTTGAATTTGGAACGGTATTATTTACCTTTTACGAATAGCGTCATTTTTCCTCATAAAGATTCCAAGGATGTATTTTTGCGTTATTCCAAGCGTCTGGAAATGGATTGCAGCCTGCGGATGAATCAACAGCATATCCCGTTTCGTATACATTCGGTCGATGTCGTGTTATGTCCCTTTGATCTGGGCTTTATTACGGTACGGACCGAGGTGAGATGTGACGACTTAACCTATTCGCAGGTGCTGGAGTTCGTGAACCGATTCCGTATTTTGCAAAATATGAAGGATCAGGATGAGCCGGTTGAGCTGGTCCACAATGGAAAGCTTTACAACGAGGTCGAAGAATTTATTTTGGATGGACTCGTGCCCGGGATGATCGCCTATCTGGACAAGACGGACCTGGAAAAAACGTATTTTGAAAAGCTGCCCTTTTTCGTGGATGAGCGGATGTTTGTACAGGGACTGGTTTCCTTCACGGATAACTGCCCGATTGCACCTGAGGATATATACCGTGCCTCTCGGGTCGATGGACTGGACCTTCAGGGCGCGCCTTATATTAGCTCTTCGAATATGGACTATATTCAACGGTATTTGGATGAGCACATTTACGACAGGTGGGGGCCGGATACGTTTTATGTGATTGAAGAGAACTCCTTCTTTTGTTTGACGAATCAGTCCAAGGAAGTGACTACGGCTCTCGGCAACCACATGTATGGAGCATATTATTATGGCGTACTCATTAATTTGTTTTATAAAGTTGTGCTGCTTAAATTATCGAACCGTTATTCGCATGTCCAGCTGGATCAGAATCAGGACGAAATCGATGATTTGATCCGCTCGATTACGATTTTTTCTGCCCGCTATTACTTTCTGGAGGTCGCTACCCAATCCCAGGGCAAAGAAATTTTTCTCCAGCTTCGCAAGCATCTGGGCAGTGACGAGCTGTACGCAGAAGTGAATGAAACGCTGGCTGATCTGTACAAATATCAGGAAAATTTTACAGCCAAACGTTCCAATTACTTGCTGCTGATCTTAACGATCTATTCGGTGGTCAGTGGCATTTATGGGATGAATCAGGTGATTGAAGACTTGAAGGGACCTATTGATTGGGGGAAAATGAATGACTATTCCATTTTTGAATATATTGCGCTGACCGTGATGGTTACAGGGATGGGGGCTGCGATTACGCTGGGGGTGACTACGCTGAGGCGTTTGTTTAAGGAAATAGGTAAACGAAAATAAAGCAGAAGCCTCTGTACCTTCCCCTTACGTAATGGTTTACAATGGGGTTAGCAGGGAGATGGGCATATGAAAATTAATGAGCTGGCCCGCAGGCTGGATGTCACTCCGAGGGCGATTCGTTTCTATGAGGAGAAAGGTCTGCTGCAGCCGGTTAAAAATGAGCACAACGGCTATCGGCACTACACTGAGGAGGATGCATGGCGGCTGCAAACGATCACTTCATTTCGTGAGATGGGGATCGGCATCGAGAGCATTGCCAAGCTGCTGCGGGTGTTTGACAGCGGCGATGCGACCTCCCTGCATCATCATTTGGAGCTGCAGCGGGCGATCCTGTTTTCCAAGTGGGTAGAATGGAAGCAGACCCTGACCGCCATGGATGAGCTGATTGACCAGGTGGACGAAGGAAAGCCGCTCGTCATGGACGATCTGTTCAAGCTCGCAGAGCATACGAAGCGAATTCGGACAGCCCGTTCCTCCTGGGAGGATCAGTGGGGCTTTGACCAAATCGCTGAGCAGTTTGACCGCAAGCGACTCGATCTGAGCGAAAGCCCGGTCGGTTGGATCGCCTCAGCAGATGAGTACGAGCAGGCATTGGCCTTTACCGTTCAGTGGCTGGCCCCAAGGGCTGGAGAGGTGGGGCTCGATATTGGCGCGGGGACTGGTAATTTGGCGGGAAGGCTGTTGGAAACAGGTGCCGAGGTTGCGGCTGTCGAGCAATCGCGCCAGATGCTGGTTCGCTGCCGCAGCAAATATCCCGCGCTGCAAGCGAAGCTTGGCAATCTGCTCGCACTGCCGTTCTTCGATGGCCAGTTTCATTTTGCTGCGACCAGCTTTGCGTTCCATCATGTGAACGAGACCCAGCAGCTGCTGGGTCTTGCGGAAATGGACCGTGTGCTGAAGCCGCACGGACGTGTCGTTATTACGGGTCTTATGTTCGAGCATGAAGATGCCAGAGCGGCACATCTCACCCGGCTGCAGGCAGCTGGCAGGACAGATGTACTGGCCAAGCTGGCCAACTGCTATCCCTCTGACCGTTCCAGGCTGCTGCAGTGGTTTCATGAGCATGGCTACATCACGGTACAGCAGCAGCTGAACGAATGGGTACACATGGTGTATGCGCTTCGCCAACCCTAATGACATGCTGGAGAAGTGTCAGATGAATCTTATTGGCTCTACATCGGATAAGCACGTGGCATACCTTCGGTTGGCTTTCCCAGACCATCAATGTCATTGTCGTTCAGCAGGGGAATACGAATCGTAACAGTGACACCGCTTCCGGCATCATTGTCATGGATGTTAATCCCGTAATCCGCACCGAAAAAGGCTTCGAAGCGTTCCGTGACGTTACGAATGCCATAACCACCGGTGCTTCGTTTTTCCCCTGAATTCCAGTTATTCCTGAGTCCTACGCCATCGTCCGAGACGGTAAATATTATCGCTTCATTCTCCTGAACGGCGGTGATGCAGATCGTGCCTTCCGATCTTCCGTCAAAGCCATGCATGATCGCATTTTCGATAAAGGGCTGAAGCGTCATTTTCGGGATATAATAAAGCTCCAATTCGGCAGGTACATGTGTAACGACGGTCAGGCCTTCCTCCCAGCGCAGCTGCTGGATCTGCATGTAGCAGCCGGCGTGGAGCAGTTCATCGTGGATCGTAACCAGACTTTCCCCATTGGACAAGCCGATCCTGAACATGCGTCCCATCAGCTCGAGAATTTCACTCATTTTATCTTGTCCGGCACCAAGAGCCATCCAATTGAGCTGATCCAGGGTATTATACAGAAAGTGTGGATTGATCATCGCCTGAAGCGCTTTGATTTCGGCCTTTTTTTGCCTGATGTACTGGTTTTCCAGCGACATATACAGCTCCTGAATCCGATCGATCAGCTTCCGGTAGCCTGCGAACAGCACCCCATATTCATTATAGTAATCCTCCGGCAGCTTTACCTTGTTGATATTCGCCGCGTATCCGCCCATCTCATGCAGCAGCAGCCGGATCGGTTTAATAAACTGATTGGAGAAAAATAAAGTGAAAAACAAGGCAATGAATATCGCCAAAATACCAACTAACGATAAAATAAATGCATTGTGAACACTGCCTGAAGTAATCTGCTTCCACGGAGTGAGCTCGACGAGCGTCCAGTCCGAATTGAAATGCTTCGACCAAACCATTAAGTGACTGCTGGAGTTAGCCAGTGTATATCCCTTCGTATCGACCTTTAAATAACCGGATTCGTTCACCGTATAAGGAAGAAAATCCTTAATATTGGGTCCAAGCTGCGGATCTCCAATTAACGTAATCACTCTGCCTCCAGAATCGAGCAAGATCCGGTTGGCGTCCGCCGTTTCCCCCTTGACCAGATTTTGAATAGCAGACGATTTTACATTTAATAGCAATAATCCGCTGTATTCGCCAGTAGACGAATATACTTTACGGGCAAAGCTGATCACGGAAAAATCCCCGTTAAACAATTGAATTGTACGCTCGCCCACCCACGAGAAATCGGTATTTTCAACCGCTGCGTACCAGGGCTCTCCTTTGACCTTCTGCTCCTCAATAAAGACAACAGGCATCTGGGATTGAATGTAGACCACATTTTTTGTATAAAATTGAATCGAGGAGATCATGGGTGTGGCATAGGTGATACTAGCTAAATAAGCTTCCAGCTCTGCGCCCCTTTTATGGTCGGAATAGACGTCTTCGGATAACAGGGAGTAATCGGACAACAAAGGATTACGCGAGGCCGCCAATGAAACCTGCTCGATTGAACGCATTTGGATACCGATTTTGCTGTACAGCTCATTCAATACATTTTGTTGATAATAAGACGTGTTCTTTACCATTTCCTGAGCGGAAAGCGAGTATGCCAACCAGATCACGACGACGAGCAGAATGACCATGAAGCAGGAGAATCCACCATACAGCAAGTAATAGATCGGATATTTTTTGAACATATGCTTCATTTGACATTCCCGCCCTCATTACCGATTTATCTGATTAATTCCATGGGTGTAATTCCAAAATGCTTTTTAAAGGTCGTACTGAAATAAGGGATGTTTTTGTAACCGACACTTTCTGCAACCTCATAAATTTTGAACGTTCCCTTCAAGAGCAGTGCTCTGGCTTGCTCCATACGAACCCGGATCATGTAATTATTAATCGTTTCTCCTGTTGCATTTTTGAAAATCAGGCTCAGGTAGTTGCGCGAAAGGAATACCTTCTCCGCAAGCTCGGCGAGCGTAATGTCCTGCTTGAAATTCTCATGAATATATTGCTTCATGAAATCAACGGCCTGCTTGTGCTTCAGGTTTTCGTGCCAATGCTGATTGACACAGATACCGCGGATTTTATCATGCAGCCACACCCCGAATTGATCCGCAGTATGAATACTGCGCAGCTCGGCTTCGATCTGCACCTCGGTATAAATCTCCCACAACCGGATTTGCTCATCATTAAGCGCATAGCTGGCTATCGTCCAGAACTGTGCGCCCAGCGCGTGGAAGGAAGGCTCGGAGGAGTCAGAACTTTCATGTAGCGTATCGATATAACTGTGAATGATCGATTCCGCCATTTTTCCCTGGGTGTTTTTGATATCCTCAATCAGCTGGTGATAAAACCGCATCGGTTTGGCTAATACACCATTCGATTGGGAACGCTTACTTGATGAATCGTTATAGGCATATAAGCTCGAAGAGGACAGGAGGGGAGCACCTTGGGATAAAAAGTGGAACGCTTCCTCCAGTGAATCGGATATTTGTGACCAATGGTTTTTAAGACCGCCGATTCCGATATGCAGGGAAATGGACAAATACCTGTGCACACAATCAATGATCATTTCGGCAATCGACTTCACCCCATCAATCAGTTCCTCATACCTTGCGTCCTTTTCGAAGTGCAGAATCAAGCTGGCATGATAGCCATGCAGCTCGACGTAGTCGAAGGTCAGCTGCCGTTCACTGAGAATTTCCTGAATAATGTTTTGAATGGCAAACCGGAACAAAAAGCGGTCCGGAGCCGCAACATCGGATATCCGCGCCGTTCGCATAATTTCAATGCCCAGCACCAGATGGGTTTGCGCCTTTTCTGTATTGAATAGCGGGTGTTCTTTATTCCAATCGTCCATCGTTCCGGTAACCGCGGTTTTCAACCATTCTTTATGGACAAACGGCTCATACAAAA
This sequence comes from Paenibacillus sp. FSL H7-0331, assembly GCF_001956045.1. The sequence continues at coordinate 334,437 of NZ_MRTH01000005.1, forward strand.
TGACTTTATCACGCAGCGCCTTCTGCTCCAGCTGGATTTTATTTTCCTCTTCGACTGTAAGAATGACACGCTGAAGCGACTCACGAAGTGTTTGTCTGGAAACAGGCTTCGATAAATAATCGTCCACATTCATTCTTAATGCCTTGCGTGCAAATTCAAAATCGGAATAGCCGCTGTGAATCAGAAACTTTCCCTGGAACTGCTCTTTCCGCAAGTGTTCTATCATGGTCAGCCCGTCCATCACAGGCATATACACGTCAGTAATGACGATATCCGGCTTCTCCTTCCGGATCAGCTCAAGTCCTTTGTGACCATTCGTGCTTTCACCGACCCATTCGGCACCCAACTCGTCCCAGGGAATCGCTTGCTTCATGCCTCTCAGAACTTGTTTGTCATCATCAATGATCGCAATCTTCCACATGAATGCTTCGCCTCCTGCCTAAATATCGGATTAATTTAAAAGAAATAGTGATATACCCTCATAGGCGCCCGGGATCGAAAATTTTATAATAAGAAAAACACAACAAACGAGGTGGGCGGATATGAAAGAAAGCGCAGCAACATCACTATCAGATCCATTGATCAAGCGACATCGACCCACAATCAAGCGGTGGGAATCACCGATTGCCGGATATTTGTTTATATCTCCATGGCTGTTGGGCTTTCTGGGCCTAACATTATACCCCATGCTGCAATCGCTTTATTATTCATTCACCGACTTTTCGCTGCTGGAGGAGCCAACGTGGGTGGGGCTCAGGAATTACAACAGAATAATAACATCCGATGAACGATTTATACAAGCTGTGAAGGTGACTTTCATTTACGTAGCGGCCTCTGTTCCTTTGCGACTGGTAGCGGCACTGATGGTCGCCATTTTGTTAGCCAAAAACATCAGAGGGATGTCGGCTTACCGTACGGCGATTTATTTTCCATCGTTGATTGGGGGCAGTATTGCGGTAGCGATTCTCTGGAAGAACATCTTTGGCAAGGAAGGCTTTGTGAACAATATTTTGGCCCACTTTGGTATCGAGGGGACAGGCTGGGTAACGAATCCTGATACGGCCTTGTGGACTTTAGTGCTGCTGGTAGGCTGGCAGTTCGGTTCGGCCATGGTTATTTTTCTGGCGGGGCTTAAGCAGATCCCTAATGATTTGTATGAGGCCTCCTCGGTTGACGGAGCGGGCAAAACGACGCAGTTTTTCCGAATTACACTGCCGATGCTCTCGCCGACCATTTATTTTAATTCGATCATGGGTATTATCGGAGCCTTTCAAATGTTCACCCCGGCTATGATCATCACCAACGGTGGACCTGCCAATTCGACCTATGTATATTCGCTTTATTTGTATGAACGTGCGTTCAGTCGTCTTCAAATGGGTTATGCCTCGGGCCTTGCGTGGATTATGCTTTTGATCATTGTGGCCTCCACGGCTGTTATTTTTCTGACATCGAAATATTGGGTTTTCTATGAGTCTGAAGGAGGAAAGAGCAAATGAATAGTAGACGGAATCTCCTGTTCAGACACCTGGGACTTGCCGTGCTCAGCCTGCTGATGATTTACCCCGTGTTTTGGTGGGTGGGCGCTTCTCTGAAATCAAATCAGGAAATGAGCCTGCCGAATCTATTTCCGACGAACCCCATGTGGGTCAATTTTAGTAATGGTTGGTACGCCATCCCCGGTCATTCCTTTACTGATTTTTATTGGAACAATGCGCAGCTGGAGCTTGGGATTCTCATCACGACCGTTATTTCCTGCAGTCTGGTTGCATTTGGCTTTGCCCGGTTGGACTTTCCGCTGCGGAACTTTTGGTTCTCGATCCTGATGCTTACGCTGATGCTGCCTGGACAGGTAACGATTATTCCCCAATATGCGTTGTTTCACAGCTTTGGCTGGGTCAATACGTATTTGCCGTTTATCGTACCGCATGCACTGGCTGGTGGCTCTGGAGGCGCGTTCTTCGTATTTTTGCTGGTGCAATTTATTAGAGGCATTCCGAAGGAATTGGATGAATCGGCCAAAATGGACGGCTGCAGCTGGTTCGGAGTTTACTGGAGAATTATCATCCCGTTAACGAAGCCGGCGCTCGTGACTGTATTAATCTACTGCTTCTTATGGAATTGGGATGATTTTTTTGGTCATATGCTTTATATTAACTCGGTTGATAAATATACAGTTGGCTTGGCGCTTCGGATGTTCAATGACTCACAGTCGGCTCAGGAATGGGGTCAGCTGCTGGCAATGGGTCTGGTGTCGGTGATTCCTTCCGTGATTATTTTCTTCCTTGCCCAAAAGCATTTTGTTGAAGGTATTGCGACCACCGGTATTAAGGGTTAAAGCTTTCATAGGCTTTGATCTTCAATAGATGATGAATAAGGTAAGCTATTATAATTAAAGGGGACATGATGCAGGATGATGAAAATGAGAAAAAAAGTAATCTTTTCAGTTGTATCCACCGTGATGGGATTATCTATGGTTGGCTGTTCAGCAGCCGGAACACAAACAGCCAAAGTACCGGATAGTAATTCGGCTGCAGCGCCAACAATGGAAAGCAAGCCCGCCGCAAGCAGCAAGCCGATCAAGCTCCGGATCAATTGGTGGGGTTCCCAGCCGAGACATGATGCCACCATCAAAATTCTTGATTTGTATACGAAGAAAAATCCGAACGTCACCTTTGAACCGGAATATTCCGGCTTTGACGGCTATATCGACAAGTTGACTACACAGGCAGCAGCCAAAAATGCACCTGATATTATCCAGATGGACGCAGCGTGGCTAGCGGACTGGAATGCCAGAAATCAATTAGCCGATTTAAGCAGCGTCAACGTCAAGGACATTGATCCGAAGCTGGTCGAAGCCGGCAAATATAAGGATAAATCAACAGCTATTCCACTCGGTAATAATGCCTGGGGCATGATTTATGATAAAGGCTCTCTGGAAAAGCTCGGCTTTCAGCTGAAGGACGGAATCACCTGGGATGAGTATTTCAAGCTTGCCAGAGATATTAAAGCGAAGCTGGGTAAGGATCAATATGTGATGCAGGATGCGACAACGAACCGCGAAGCCTATACGTCCTATCAATTAAGCAAAGGTAAAGGACAACCGGTAACGCCGGAAGGAAAGTTCAACTTTGATAAGGATACATGGCTGGAATGGGTGAAGACGTTCAGCGATTTTAGAAAAGAAGGCATTGTACCTCCCCCGGATGTCGCAGTTGGCGACAAGGAGCTGGATCCAAAGCTGGACCTGATGCTGAATGGCAAAATCATTTTCAGAAACGCACATGCGGCGCAAGCCTCTTCATGGGAGGGTCTGAAGCCTGGAAGCATCGGAGTATCGGCAATGCCTAAGGACAAGCAGGGCGGTGGATGGCTGAAGGCGACCTTCTTCTTCAGTGTAAGTCAGGATTCACAGAACAAGGCCGAAGCAGCGAAATTTATCGATTGGTTCGTGAATGACCCCGAGGTTGGGGAAATTTCCGGAACGACTCGTGGTGTGCCGGTTTCCAATAAAATTGTCGCTCAATTAACGCCTAAATTCACAGCTGCCGATAAATTGACTGTGGATATGATTGCCAAGTCCATTGCAGGGGCTCAACAATTTAACCCGGGTGCCAAGGGGTGGAACAACTTTGATACCAAAGAATACAAATCGATTACCGAGGCGCTGATGTTTGATAAAACAACACCAGATAAAGCTTTCGATGAACTGAAAAAGAAGGCATCCGAATACGAAAAATAAGTGATCGTTATGGGTTTGATGCAGCTGAGGTTATCCGAGAGTCGAGCAGACTTGATGGATAACCTCTTCCTGTCATGCGGTAGGCTGTACCGGGATAAAACTTGTAGATTCGACTCTTTTTTCTATAAAAAGCGCAGTTGGCTGCCATTTTGGAAACAAAGTATCCTTGCTTTTTGTCTATCATTGCTTAACCCTATAAAAGATGCTAGAATAAAAACAATTATTACAAACTACCTATATTTGTAGTCTTTTTTGACTCCATTTATGGACGATCTCTATCATTATTTTGCTAATAGGCATACATTTGTATAGAATACTAAGCATGAGACGCGTCAATCTTGGGGAGGAATGGCATATGTTGCGTTTGGGACAAAGAGTAATTATCGTGGCAGACACTTTTGAGCAAAACTTGCCTGTTAGTGAATATGGTTATATCATGGCTATCGACCGGAACGCTGATAATGTTTTTGATTATGTAGTGCGGGTTCCCAAAATAAATAAGCATTTTTTTGTAACAGCTGCGGACATTGAGCTGGAGGAAATTTTGATTCAGCTGGAAGCCGACAGACTTCAGCGTGAATCGCTGATCGATTTTGCACTGGCTACCAAGAACGAAGAATTATTCCGTCGAATTATGAACGGGGAAGATCAGGAAGAGGCGGATACGATGAAGCCGAGCTCCGAGGTTCAATCCCAAGCTGACTTTATTAAACAAGTGAATTTAAAGGCTTGGATTTAAGTCACAAGCCTTCGTATAGTATTGTAAAAAGCCTTCATTTCCGAACGAGTTATCGTCGGGAGGAAGGCTTTTTCGCATACATAGATATACCTGCCGGGACTGAATATCGACCATCGGCTGCATACGATTTTCCACGACTTACATGACAAGGTTGTTACATACCCAATATTAGTTGAAAACGCTATTTTGAATGAGAGCAGCATGTTACCTTTGTGTTCATGCCCAAAAATGCGTTCTTCCATTTGGTACGCTTCCCATAGGAAGGCAGGCCTGCTTTTGTTATAGTTTTGAGGTAAGTTAATGTTTGATGTCAGGTATTATGTTAGATTCATGTAATGTTAAAAGAGCTGCTTTGGGGCTCTAATATACGGGGATAGGCGGAGGTGACGGGTGTCTTTTTAAATACAGCTATACATGTACTCAGATGAATTGGCTTATAGGACGGATATTCAACATGGGAGGCAGCTATTTATGATTGAAAACAAAAAATCCAAAGATAAACACCCCTCGATATTTGAACCGGTTGCCTTGATCATGAATATCTTTTTGGCGATTGTAGGAGCAGTTATCGGTATGCAGCTCATGACCTCGCTCGGACTGACCCCTAATACCGCGATTATTGGTGCTGTAATTGCCATGCTGATAGGGCGGATTCCTATTCCTGCCTTCTCCATGTTCAAGTCCATTCATCGTCAAAACTTGATGCAAACCTCGATTTCATCGGCTACGTTTGGTGCAGCCAACAGCTTGTTGATTCCTATCGGTATTCCATTTGTCATGGGCAAGCCGGAATTGATCGTTCCGATGCTGATTGGTGCAGCTCTGGCGATGTTTCTCGATGCAACACTGCTGTATAAGCTGTTTAATTCCAAGGTGTTTCCTGCGGCGGGAGCCTGGCCACCGGGTGTAGCGACGGCAGAGGCCATCGTAGCCGCTCAAAAGGGTGGTAAACGGTCCGTACTCCTCGGCTTGGGTGCTGCTGGAGGAATTGTGGGTGCCTATTTTGGTCTCTCCATGTCGGCTTTTGGGGTCGCTTTTATTGGCAATATTTGGGCGCTTACCATGTTTGGAAGCGGTCTGCTGCTGCGGCAGTATTCGATACCGTTGTTTGCCGTTGATATGAATCTGCTCTATATCCCGCATGGATTTATGATTGGTGGGGGACTTATGGCTTTGGTGCAGACGACGATGATCATTTTCAAAGCGAAAAACAAAAAGGGGCAATCCACGGAGCAGCAAGCGGGTGAAGGATCAGAAGCGGCGGATGGGATGAAAAACGATCAGGAAACGACCCGAACCCTTGGATTTGGCTTCGTGGCTTATCTGGTTATTGCCTTGATTCTGGCTGTAATTGGTGGACTGTTAACACAAATGTCGTTCGGCATGTTTATCTGGTTTCTTTTATTCGCGGCATTGGCTGCCTATCTTCATGAACTGATTGTAGGCATTGCCGCCATGCATTCCGGATGGTTTCCGGCGTTCGCTGTCGCTTTAATTACGCTGATTTTGGGAGTCTTGATGGGATTTCCTCCTATTGCATTGGGTTTATTGGTCGGATTTAGCGCAGCGACCGGTCCAGCGTTTGCGGACATGGGTTACGATTTGAAAACAGGCTATATTTTACGGGGTAACGGCAGTGACCCGGAGCTCGAGCTGCGTGGACGCAAACAGCAGTACATTACTGGCATGATTGCTTTTGGTGTCGCTTTGCTGACCGTACTCTTTTTATATAAAGGATTTTTCGCAAGGAACCTGATCCCTCCTGTGGATCTGGTGTACGTCAAAACGATTGAAGCTGGAGCATCGGCCGAAGTGGCGAAGCAGCTCTTCCTGTGGGCGATACCAGGAGCTATCCTGCAAATTATCGGCGGCTCCAAACGGCAGCTCGGTGTTTTGTTCGCCACAGGCCTCTTAATTCTTAATCCTAATGCAGGATGGGTTGTGTTATCCGGTATTCTGATCCGTATCATTGTACTGAAGGTCAAGGGAAAAGAAGCGGAAGCACCTCTGGGTATCCTTGCCGCTGGATTTATTGCTGGTGATGCGTTGTATGGCTTCTTCAATTCGATAATCAAATTTGCTAAAAAGTAGGGATAAACGATGGGAAAAATAAATGTGGATGAGCAAATGATGGAATATGCCGTGTATGGAGGTGCTGTGCTTGGTGGAGGTGGAGGCGGCTGGATCGAGGATGGGCTGCAGCTTGGCAGGCTGGCGTTGGAAGTAGGTCCTCTTCATCTGCTTACTGCCGATGAAATGGATGAGGATGCTACGCTTCTTACCACATCGATTGTTGGTGCACCTGCCGCCAAGGATAAACACGTCAAACCGATTCACTGTCTGCGGGCGATGGAATTGCTGGGTGAATCGTTCAAAAAGCCGATCGATGGGATCATCGTCAATGAGAACGGAGCGAACACGACAGTGAATGGCTGGTTTCAGGCTGCAATCACAGGCCTTCCCATTATTGACTTGGCATGTAACGGCAGGGCTCATCCAACCTCTATTATGGGTGCGATGAACCTGCATGAATTACCCGAATATATTTCTCATCAAGCTGCCGCTGGAGGCAGAGGCAATCAGTATTTGGAGGTCAGTGTATCGGCGACCATTGAACAAACCTCATCATTGATAAGAAGAGTGTCCGTGGATGCCGGTGGGCTGGTCGCCGTAGCGCGCAATCCGGTAACGGTCAAGTATGCACGGGCCAATGGTGCTCCGGGTGCGATCAGCCAAGCTATAGAGCTTGGCGAGGCACTGCTTACCCACAAGGGAGAATCGGCAATTGAAGCTGTTTGCAGCAAACTGGGTGGACGCGTTGTTGCTGTAGGCGAGGTTAGTGAATTCGCAATAACAACGGATCGTGGCTGGGATGTCGGGCATGTGACGATCGGTGATTACGAGCTGACGTTCTGGAATGAATATATGACACTGGAACAGGACGGTCAGCGCTTGGCGACGTTCCCTGATCTTATTATGACTTTGGATGCCCGAACCGCCCATCCGGTTGTATCGGCTGCGATTACCAAAGGACAGGCCGTAGCCGTCATTCATGTGCCAAGAGGACAGCTGATTCTAAGCACGACGATGAGCAATCCCGCTTTGTTACAGCCGATTGAAGACGTGATCGGTAAGTCGATTAATAGTTATATATTCAAATGATGGAAAGGGATGATTCAGCATGGAATCGATAGGCAGCAAGGAACTGACAGATATCAGTATTAACATCTTGACCAACAGCTTGGGCTTAAAGGCAGGAGAAACCTTCCTTGTAGTTGCCGATGAGGCTAAGCAGGAGCTGGGTATGGCGCTTTGGTTAGCAGGAAAGCAGCTGAAGGCCGAGGCCATGCTCCTTATTATGAGGGATAGAGGGAAATCCGGTGAGGAGCCGCCAGCCGCCGTAAGCGAGGCGATGAAAGGCTCCGAGGTAATTGTTTGTGTGACCGAGCATTCGCTGACACATACGAAGGCACGCAAGGAAGCGGTAGCACGTGGAGCGCGGATCGCTACGATGCCGGGAATTACGCCCGACATGTTTCTGGAGGGCGCGATATCGGCAGATTATGCCCAGGTCAAAGAGCTTTCCGTCAAAGCGGCTGAGCTGCTGGAGCACGGTAGCACGGTACGCATCGAGAAGGGAGGCAAGTCATTAACTTTTTCCATAGCTGGTAGAAAGGGCTTTCCGAGTACGGGCGTGTACCTCAATCCGGGAGAGTGGGGAAACCTGCCGTCAGGAGAGGCTTATACAGCACCGGTGGAAGGGACTGCAGAGGGACAGATAGAGGTCGACTGTTCCTTTGCAGGCATCGGCAAGCTGGGGGCTCCGTTGCATCTCACGATCAAGGAGGGACGTCTGGTCGACGTGGAAGGTCCTGCCTCGGATAAGCTGCTGCACATATTGGGTGAACAGGAAGGTCGTATGCTCGCCGAGTTTGGGATCGGAACCAACAACAAAGCGAGGATTACAGGCGTTGTATTGGAGGATGAGAAGGTATATGGAACGATTCATGTCGCCTTCGGCAGCAACCACACGTTTGGCGGTACCATTGTGGCTGGCGTCCATGTGGATGGAGTCGTGAATGAGCCGGATGTTTATATCGACGGACAGCTGATTATACAAGAGGGCAGGCTGCTCGTGTGAAATGGAGGAATCGTATAGGACTTTATCTATACGGTTCTTTTTGTTTAGAGGAGGCGATGTGATGGATATTCGACAGCTGAGCTATTTTGTAGAAGTGGCCCGACTCAAAAGCTTTACAAAAGCATCGCAAACCTTGTTGGTCTCGCAGCCATCGATCAGCAAGACGATCAAAAACCTTGAAGATGAGCTGGGGGTTCTCGTGCTGAACCGGTCGGAGAAGGAGGTTGAACTCACGGATGCCGGCCACCTTGTGTACGAGCAAGCCTTACACATTATGCAGTCGATGAAGGATTTATCGTTGTCCATCCATGAGCTGGTTCAAGTAAAAAGGGGAAAAGTGGTTATGGGCTTAATGCCTACGGTAGGCGCGCTGCTGTTTCCACAAATCATTGTCGGCTTTAAGAGCCAATATCCGGGAATTGATATTCAAATGGTCGAGTACAGTGCCAAGCATCTGGAGGTACAAGTCAATGATGGACATATCGATTTTGGGGTCACTGTGCTGCCGGTAGATACAGGGCTATATGGCACGTTCTCTTTGTTGAAGGAGGATCTGGTTGCCATTGTTGACAGTCAGCACTGGCTGGCATCGAAGGAGTCCGTCGATTTAAAGGAACTTGAGGAGGAACCGTTTATCCTGTTCTCCAAAGAGTTCGTCCTTTACGATGTTGTCATTCAAGCCTGTTGGCAGGCCGGTTTTGAACCGAGGGTTGTCCATATGTCCTCGATGTGGGATCTGGTTTGTGAAATGGTAGCGAATCAGCAGGGAATTTCGTTGATTCCCAGATCAATGGCGAGTCGCTTAAAGCATTTACCCATTCATACAGCTGCGATTACCTCCCCTGCTATGGTCTGGGAGCTGGCTCTCATTTACCGCCGTAATCAATATCTTTCCTATGCTTCACGTGAGTTTATAGCCTATATCCAGACACATCTCCCCAATCAGAGCCTATAGTTTGTTTGCATGCATGGGATGCGATATAGGTATTGTACGGATGGAACTGTGCGCCTTTATGATATACATACGGGGGCACAATCTGACAGTACGGGAGGTATCGCAGTGTGATGTTTGCAGAAAGAACTAGGCATTTGAATGGTTCGGATATTCGGGCGATTCTGAAAATGACGGAACAACCGGGCATGATCTCTTTTGCCGGAGGAATGCCTGCTCCCGAATTGTTTCCAATCGAGGAAATCCAGGAAGTATCCCAGCACGTATTGAAGCACCACGGCAAGCAAGCATTACAATATACGATCACGGAGGGCTTCCTGCCGTTAAGAGAGCAGATTGCACAGCGGATGCAGGCGAAGTTCGATAAAGCCTGCTCTCCACAGCAAATTTTGATCACAAGCGGTTCGCAGCAGGGAATCGAGCTATCGGGCAAGCTGTTTCTCGACGAAGGGGATGTGGTACTGTGCGAAAGTCCCTCTTTTCTCGGTGCCTTTCAAGCTTTTCGCCTCTATAACCCTAGATTTATCGAGGTGCCTACAGATGATCAAGGCATGGTTATGGAGGAATTGACACGTATTCTGGCGACTACAGATCGGGTGAAGCTGCTTTATGTGATCCCGGATTTTCAGAATCCAACGGGTCGGTCGTGGTCACTGGCAAGACGCAAGGAATTGATGGAGATTGTCAGTCATTATGAGATCGTAGTGGTCGAGGATAATCCATATGGCGAATTGATATACGAAGGTGATTCGCTCCCTTCATTAGCTTCGTTGGATCAGAAGGATCAGGTCGTGTTTCTCGGCTCATTTTCCAAAATTCTCTGCCCCGGTTTCAGGGTCGGCTGGGTGTGTGCTTCTCCGCAGTGGCTGGAAAAGTATGTGATGGCCAAACAAGCTGCGGATACGCATACGTCAACTTTTTGCCAGCAGGTGATCCATTCTTATCTGGAACGATACGATTTGGATCAAAACGTCATTAAAATCAAAGATGTGTATCGAAAACGTAGAAATATCATGCTGGATGTTATGGATCGTGAATTTCCGGAAACGGCTTTATTTAGCAAGCCTGGAGGCGGATTATTCATCTGGGTGGAGCTTCCGGCATCCGTCAATACGAGAGAGGTTCTTGCAAAAAGTTTGGAAAAAGGGATCGCTTTTGTGCCTGGAGGTTCCTTTTATCCGAATGGTGGTCATGAGCATGCGATGCGTCTGAATTTTTCCAATATGTCGGAGGACAAAATCATCGAGGGTATTCCCCGTCTGGCAGCCGTTATCCGAACATTCATATAAGGAGCGATATCAACTATGAAATCATCTGTACCAACCTTACAAACAACACTGGATGTTAAGCAGGTCTCAGCTCACGTTGCACAGCAGGGTTATTACCCATTAACGAGTGATTTTTTTACACAGGCTGATTTTTTTCAAAAAGATGACGCTGAGCGATTTATCGACAGCTTCCACAATCTTACAATTGATAAGTATATGAAGGACAATGGAACCTACAGGCTTCGCCGGTTTGCCACTATTGAATACAGTACGAGTGACAGAGCCCTTCATGTTTTCAACGATCGCCCTTATTACCAGCCAACCGAAATCAACAGCTTGAACGGCGGAATCGTAAGACACTTTGATCCTATGGAAGAGAGCATCGTCACGGACAATACATTTTTAAGAGGGCTGCTCCAATGGGCCTTTAACGCAGTGGAGCAATTGGAAGGCCCCAGTGATTGGGAAGTGTCCCTTCATCAAATCCGCATATTAGCCAGAATCGACGAGCAGGGAGAACCGGCTCCAGAGGGTGTTCACCGGGATGGTGTGACGTACATTATGATGATGGTTCTGGCAAGGGAGAACGTCCTTGGTGGGGAAAGCACGATCTACGATAATGACCGTAATCCGCTGATTAGTACGACGCTGCAGCCCTTTGATTTGATATTTGCCGATGATAACCGGGTCATGCATGGAGTTAGCGCTATTCTGCCTGATGCAGTCGATGGTTATCGGGATGTGTTCGTAGCTGCTTTTACGAAAAAAGGATGATTCTGGCTTCCATGAGAAAGGATGAGCCAACATGCCAATGATGCTCCCGGCTGCTCAAGCTGTTGTGCCCTTCATTTCGACGATCTCGAATCATTATCTTATATTGGAATCCGAAGTGATTTGCGATATTCCCGGTAAAGCTGCAGATGCTGAATGGCGAGCCAGCTTGGATGAATTTCTCAGCAGCATAGAGCTTGCGCTCACAGGTGCAGGTGTAGCCATGCAGGCGAAAACGATGGTTTTCCTCAACCCGGAAGAAACAGTCGTGCATCGTTACATCGTGCATCTCCAATTGGATGGAGCCTTCGAGCCTTCCAAGATTGCTGAGCTGCTGTCCAATACGGCTGCCGAGATTTCCTTGCATACACCGGAGCATAGATTGAAATACTCGCCTTGCTTCACGGATCAGGTCGTAACCTTTGTCATTGAGGCTGGAGTCTGAATCAGAGAAAGTCAGGAAGGGGTTAATCCCACATGGGGAGTAAGCGGTTTATACAAATTTTGGATGTGACGCTGAGAGACGGAAGTCATCCGCTTCGGCACCAATACGATGCCGATACGCTTTCACGTATAGCTTCTGACCTGGAGCGGGCGAATGTCCCTTACCTTGAGGTTTGCCATGGGGATGGTCTAGGCGGCTCCAGCTTGCATTTTGGTAAAAGCAGGCTTACCGATGAGGTAGCTATAAACACTGTAAAAGCGGCAGCACAACAGGTGAATATCGCGGCGCTGCTGCTGCCTGGCGTTGGGAGGCTAACGGATCTGGAGCAGGCTGTGCAAATGGGAATAGGAACGATACGAATTGCGACGCTGGCCTCGGAAGCCGATCTGGCGCACCGCTATATCAAAAAAGCAACTGACCTTGGCATTGAAGCGTTTGGCTTTCTGATGCTGAGCTCGACATGCTCGCCAGAACAGCTGTTGGAGCAGGCGCGAAAGCTCGAAGCATTCGGAGCGAATGTAATCTATATCGTCGATTCAGCGGGAGCGATGGCCATGGACGAGGTTCGAACCAAGGTCAGTCTATTACGGCGTTACCTTTCGGTTCGCATCGGATTCCATGGCCACAACAACCTCGGTTTGGCGGTAGGCAATACACTTGCGGCTGTCGAAGAAGGAGCCGATCTGGTGGATGGCTGCCTTGCTGGCTTTGGCGCCGGTGCTGGCAATGCCCCTACGGAAGTGCTTGCTGCCGCGCTGCATAAAATGGGCTATGACACAGGCACGAACGCAGGCATCCTTCTACAGGCTGCTGATGATATGCTGAAGCAGGTGATGCCGGCTCCCCAATTTATTGAGCGGGGTGCACTTGCTCTCGGCACACTTGGCATCCGAGGCAGCTCCTTGTTTACTTCGCTTCCGCTGCTCGGGAAATATGGTATCGATATCAGGGATATCCTTAGCCAGCTGGTCACAGAAGGAAGCGACGCGCGGTCAATAGAAGCCTTGGCTGACATCTACCTAATTAAACAATCGAACGGGGAACCAGGAGTACGTTCCCGAGAAACGAAGGGGAGCGGGCCTCATTTTCATTAATTTGCAGCTTCTGACTGGCAGCACGTTAGTTCAGCTCATATAGACATTCCTCAAGATTGCCAATCATTTAGCCGTAAAGGCTGATAGCGGCAATCTTTTATTTTTTTGCATATATGTCATACTAAATTGGAGTGGAACTGTGATAAGATCGATAAAACCGAGTTCAGAACGTACATGAGGTGAGAGTATGGAGAATGCTCCGTTTACCGTGCAGGATTTGCTGCAAATGCCATTGTTTCAAGGTGCCAAAATCATCTCTGGACATGAAGGCGTAGCCAATGAAATTTATTATATCGATAGTATGGAGACGCCCGATCTGACCGGATGGCTTCGTCCTAATGAACTGATCCTGACGACAGGGTATTCGTTCCGCCATGATCCGAATATGCTTTGCCTTCTACTAGATGAAATGCATAGGGTTGGCGGCTCGGCGGTAGGGATCAAGATGAGACGCTATATACAGGATATACCTCAGGAAGCAATTTACAAAAGCAACATCTATAAAATCCCTTTATTCGATATACCGCTTGAAATCCCTTTTATGGATATGACGCGCTCGATACTGGATCAAATTCTGAAACGCCAAGCCTACATGCTTCGCGAGCTGCAGGAAGTAAATCAGCAGTTTACGAATTTGGTATTAAATCGGCGAACAACGGAGCTCGTTGTCCTGATTGGACAGCTTCTGCATTGTGAAGTGGCTGTATTGAACCAAGAGGAAGAGATTGAAAGCAGTACCGCCAAATTTAAAAAAACGGATATTGCCGAAAAGCATAATATTCGTGTGGGAAGCCGCAATTTTGGATATTTGTCGATCACCCGGAAACTGAGTGAGCAGGATCATTTTGAACAAAGCTGTCTGGATCATGCAGTTACGGTATTGGCGATTGAATTTACTATACGGCAGTCCCAGCAGCTTCAATTGGAACGGGAACAGGAAGTGTTTCTTGTAGAGCTGCTGTCCGGCCTGAACCACGAGGAAGAGCTGCTGCGCTACCGGGCCAAACGTTTGGCTATTCCTCAAGGACCCTACATCTATGTTATCGTCATTAAACCTTTTAGCCGGACGACACTTGATGCGGAACAAATCGGCAGGATCAATAATTGGATGGTACGCGAAATCAACACGCCTCGCAGTATTACACGCAAAGGAGTGGAGGTGAACGGCCGCGTTATGATTCTCTGCAGCTCGGTTCATAAGGATATCGAGAGCCAGCGAAGGGAAACAGAGCAGTATGTGCAGGAGCTTTTGAAAAAAGCCGTCAGGCTTGAGGAAGATATAAGCCTCGTATGTGGTGTAGGAGGCATTGTTGAGCGGCTGGTGAATCTTTCTGACAGCAGTCGGGAGGCTCAGAAGGCTTTGGCTATCGGTGAAGGGTCTTTGCCCCATCAGACCGTTGTTCACATCCATGACGTGCTTATTGAGCAGTTGCTGATGGATTCGGCTGATCACCCCGTACTCGCGGTATTGACGCAAACGTTTATCACTCCCTTGGAGGCTTATGATAAAGAATATGGAACGAATCTGTTAGTCACTCTGGAAGCTTTTCTGAGAGAGCGAAATAACACGAAGCGAGTCGCTGAGGAGCTGTCTATTCATCGCAACTCTGTACTTTATCGACTGGAACGGATTAGTGAGATCCTGAAAATCGATATGAACGATGCAGAAGTGCGTTTGCGGTTAGATTTGGCCATTCGCTTTTGGAAAATGAAAAATGTGAACAGAACGACAATGCTGTGAGACCATTAACAGAATCGCGCTTTTGTTTGAATAAGAACTGCTCATAAAGCCCTCATTCAATATGGATGAGGGTTTGCTTTGGATTCCAATGGGTTGGCCATTATCTAATATACTTTCACGAAATGTTCACTTACGAAAAAAAATTTCAGTAGATATACTAAAACCATCACAAAAATGAAAGGATGTTTCGATTTGCCTCGTAACAAAAAAGAAGAAATAATCTTTGGATTCATGATGGTATTCGGTATGGTAAGTATTATGTTTGCCTATAATATCACTCTTGAGGGTCTATGGAGGGAAATGACATTTCTAAAAGGCTTTACCCTCTATGCCTTAACATTTATTGTCGCATTTATTATTGAAGCATTTGTTGTTGGGACTATTGCTCGAAAAATTGCGTTCAAGCTGCCTTATAATAAATCGAAGAAAATCTATAACATAATTGCCATTTCAACTTGTATGGTAGTCGGTATGGTTTCAGTTATGTCGGTTTATGGATTAATATCAAAAATAGTTACGAGTGGTATTGAAGGCTCACTGCTTAGCAATTATGCTAACCTTTTACTATTGAACTTTGTAGTAGCTTATCCAGCACAATTACTAATTGTAGGTCCAGTGGCACGCTATATTTTAACGAACTTTGTGAAGCCGTCCAAACAAGCCGTTCAATTATGATTAGAACACTTTGGGAATATATTTCTCGAAGTGTTTATAATTTTTGAATATAGGGATAAAGCGACCCCGCATAGCCTTGAAAGATATGTGGGGTCGGCTTTATTATTTTCCCGCATCATATTCGTTGGAGTGTTCCTCCAGCGATTTAATTTTTCCGTGGGGATTTTGTGCTTGCTTACGAATTTTCCATTGATTTTCCTTACGGCTTTTCGATTGGCTCATCGCAATAAACACTCCTTTGGAATGCGGATATGGTGTTGCTCAGTTAACTTGTGATTTTATTAAATATTATATACTCAATATAAGAAGAACGAATAAAAAGGAATCGTTATAGCCATAATACATTCAACGGTGATAAGAGAGGTGTGGTTCCGTTGGGCTATCTAACGAAACATTCCAGGGAAGTTGTAAGAATCTAAAGTGAAGCGAGGGGATGTGCCGCAGAGACGTTATTGTAGTACCCATACTGCATATTGTTGATGTTGGTAAGACCTAAGGTTCAAAAGGGTTCATGGCATTAGTACCAAATCAAATTCACCGTTGAAAAGGACTCCGCGAGGGGTCTTTTTTCTTTTCGTTACTATGTCAAAACAATTGAGTTCAATTTCCATCTAGTCTATAATGATAAAAACGCAATACCCATGTCATCCATAACGAAACGGGGGCCATTCAGTGAGCATTACAATCAAAGATGTTGACCACGTAGCCAAATTGGCCAGACTTGAGCTCAGTGAGCAGGAAAAACAAACGTTCACCGAACAGATGAACGCGATCTTAAAATACGCGGAGCAATTAAATGAACTTAATACCGATAACGTCGAACCAACGAGTCATCCGGTGCCGCTCGTTAATGTGATGCGCGAAGACGTGTCCACACCATCCTTGCCGATAGACAAAGTGCTGTTGAACGCGCCGGATGAAGAAGAAGGTCAAATCAAAGTGCCTGCAGTATTGGAGTAATATTAATAGATTATTGAAAGGGAGGACGCGGTTTTGTCTTTATTCGATCTTAAGTTACAAGAGATACATACCCAATTGAAAGCCAAACAAATCACCGTTTCCGATCTTGTGAACGAATCCTATACAAGGATTGGACAAGTTGACGGTAAAGTAAAAGCTTTTTTGAAGTTGGATGAGGAGAATGCGCGTACGACTGCAGCTACATTGGACGAGCAGCTGGACAAGAGTGAATGTCGAGGGCTGCTGTTCGGCTTGCCGATCGGGATTAAGGATAATATTGTCACAGAAGGCGTTACAACGACTTGTGCGAGCCAGTTTCTGCGTAACTTTAACCCGGTCTACGATGCAACTGTAGTATCGAAGCTGAAGGATGCGCAGGCTGTTTCCATTGGTAAGCTCAATATGGATGAATTTGCGATGGGCGGCTCCAATGAGAATTCGAGCTTCCAGATCACCTACAATCCATGGAATACGGAATATGTGCCAGGTGGTTCAAGCGGCGGTTCGGCTGCGGCTGTGGCTGCAGGAGAGGTTTACTTTTCCTTGGGCTCCGATACGGGAGGATCAATTCGCCAACCGGCTGCTTATTGCGGTATTGTCGGCTTAAAACCGACATATGGCCTCGTGTCCCGCTTCGGTCTGGTAGCCTTTGCTTCATCGTTGGATCAGATCGGTCCCCTGACCAAAAACGTGGAAGACAGTGCCTACTTGCTGCAAACGATCGCGGGTCATGATCCGAAGGATTCGACTTCTGCAAACGTGGATATTCCTGACTATATTAGCGCTCTGAGCGGTGACGTAAAGGGCTTAAGAATCGCGCTTCCGAAGGAATATATGGGTGAAGGTATCGATCCGGCTGTGCGTGAATCCGTGCTGTCCGCGCTTAAAGTGCTGGAGGGACTTGGTGCCGTGGTCGAGGAAGTATCCTTGCCGCATTCTGAATATGCAGTGGCTACCTATTATTTGCTGGCATCCTCCGAGGCATCCTCTAACCTTGCCCGTTTCGACGGTGTTCGTTATGGTGTTCGTGCCGACAATCCGAAAAATTTGCTGGACCTGTATCACAGATCACGGAGCGAAGGTTTTGGACCGGAAGTAAAACGCCGCATTATGCTTGGCACCTATGCACTCAGCTCGGGTTATTATGATGCCTATTATTTGAAGGCTCAAAAGGTACGTACTTTGATCAAGCAGGATTTTGATAACGTGTTTGAGAACTATGATGTCGTAATCGGGCCTACTGCGCCTACTACCGCCTTTAAGGTGGGTTCTCAGGTGAATGATCCGTTAACGATGTACTTAAACGATATTTTAACGATTCCAGTGAATCTTGCTGGTGTTCCGGCTATCAGTGTTCCTTGCGGATTTGCTGACGGCCTGCCTATCGGCTTGCAAATTATTGGTAAAGCATTGAGCGAAGCGACGATTTTACGGGTAGCTTATGCTTTTGAACAACATACAGACTTCCATAAGCAGCGCCCCCAGCTGTAACACCTTAGGATGAAAGGAGAATACACCTGCATGTCAGCAACAGAAACGAAATACGAAACGGTCATTGGGCTGGAAGTTCATGTCGAGCTTCATACGAAGTCCAAAATCTTTTGCGGATGCTCCACCGCCTTTGGAGCACCACCGAACACGCATACTTGTCCCGTTTGTTTGGGCTACCCGGGCGTTTTGCCGGTGCTCAACAAGCAAGCCGTTGAATATGCAATGAAAGCGGCAATGGCGCTCAACTGCGAGATTGCTACAGATAGCAAATTCGACCGTAAAAACTATTTTTACCCGGATTCCCCAAAAGCCTACCAAATTTCCCAATACGATAAACCGATTGGTGAGCACGGTTGGATTGATATTGAAGTCAATGGTCAAACGAAACGGATCGGTGTGACCCGTGTTCATCTTGAAGAAGATGCAGGCAAGCTGACTCACGTAGATGGCGGTTACACGACCCTTGCGGATTTTAATCGTGTAGGTACCCCGTTGATTGAAATCGTATCAGAACCAGATCTGCGTTCACCAGAGGAAGCTCGTGCTTACCTGGAGAAGCTGAAGGCGATTATGCAGTATTGTGACGTGTCCGATGTGAAGATGGAGGAAGGCTCGCTGCGCTGCGATGCCAACGTCAGTATTCGTCCTTACGATCAGGCTGAATTCGGTACTCGTGCTGAGTTGAAGAACATGAACTCGTTCCGTGGGGTGCAGAAGGGCTTGGAGTATGAGGAATGGCGGCAGGCTGAAGTATTGAACAGCGGCGCCAAGGTCATTCAGGAAACACGCCGCTGGGATGACGCCCAAGGCAAGACGATCATGATGCGCAGCAAGGAAGAGGCTCACGACTACCGCTACTTCCCGGACCCAGACCTGGTGCGTTTATATATTGATGATGCCTGGAAGGCTCGAATCCGCACTTCAATTCCGGAACTGCCGGATGCACGGCAAGCCCGTTATGTTAGTGAGTACAGTTTGCCGAGCTACGATGCGCAGGTCATTACCTCCTCGATCAAGCTGGCTGATTTCTTTGAAGAAAGCTTGAAGTACACAAAAGACGCCAAAGCCGTATCGAACTGGATCATGGGTGATCTACTTGGCTATTTGAACGCGAATAACCAAGAGCTTGAGCAGCTTCCGATTACTGGCCAAGGTTTGGGCGAAATGATTTTATTGCTGGAAAAAGGCACGATCAGCAGTAAAATTGCCAAAACCGTCTTCAAGGCGATGCTGGAAACGGGCAAAGCCCCTGCGCAAATCGTTGAAGAGCAGGGCCTCGTGCAAATCAGCGACGAAGGTGCGATTAAAGCGGCAGTCGAGCAGGCTATCGCCAATAATCCACAGTCCGTAGCCGATTTCAAGGCAGGTAAGGATAAAGCTGTAGGCTTCCTCGTCGGACAAGTCATGAAGGAAACGAAGGGTAAAGCCAACCCGGGACTCGTGAACAAGCTGATCGTCGAGTGCCTGCAGGCAGCCGAATAAGACTGCTTTATTAAATACGGAAATGGTTCAAGCCTTGATTTCATTTCATGTTCTGTAAGGACCATAGAAGTCCGGAATATGAGAGGGAGTCAAGGCTTTTTAATATGGACGAGCTTCATCAGGAAAGGATGACGAATGGATATGATACGTTTCGGCATTATTGGAACGAACTTTATTACCGAGAGATTCATCGCTGCGGCACGTGAGTGTGAAGATTTCGCCTTAACCGCTGTATGTTCCCGTACATGGCAGCAGGCACAGGATTTTGCAGCCAAGCATCATATACCTCATCTATTTACCGATTTGGAGAGTATGGCGAATAGTGAGGAGATAGATGCGGTATATATCGCGAGTCCGAATTCATTTCACGCCAGTCAGGCGATTTTTTTGATGGAGCATGGCAAGCACATCTTATGCGAAAAACCGCTTGCTTCCAATGGTAAGGAAGTCAAAGCAATGTTTGAGGCTGCACGTAAACATAATGTTTTGTTAATGGAGGCACTGCTATCTACAATGCTTCCTAATTTTCAGGCGATCCGTGAGCATTTGCCCGAGCTTGGGCAGATTCGTCGTTATACGGCAAGCTATTGCCAATATTCATCACGTTATGATGCCTATAAGCAGGGAACGATTCTGAATGCATTTAATCTAATATTTTCCAATGGTTCATTGATGGACTTGGGTATTTACTGCCTATATCCGATGGTGGTGCTGTTCGGACAACCGCTTAAGGTTCAGGCTAACGGATTGCTGCTCGAATCGGGTGTTGACGGACAAGGCAGTCTTATATTGAAATATCCCGATATGGATGCGGTCATTACCCATTCCAAAATCAGCTCATCCTATGTACCAACTGAAATTCAGGGAGAGAACGGGACGATGGTCATCGATAAAATCAATACACCAGAGAAGATCGAGATTCGATATCGAGATGGTTCGATACATGACGTGTCAAAGCCGCAGTCTCATGCATTCATGTACTATGAGGTTCAGGAATTTATTAATGTGTTAAACCGCGGTGAACGGGAATCAGCTATTAATTCCAATCAACATTCCATTTGGACAATGGATGTTATGGATGAAGCGAGAAGGCAGATAGGACTCGTATTTCCTGCTGACCGTTCGAATGATCTATAGGTGAAAAGAGGGTGCAAATGACTACAGAACGTTTATGTATACCGCAAGTGGGTGTAGGGGCTGTAATCCGCAACGAGCAGGATGAGATTCTACTTGTACTGCGGAATCGTGAGCCTGAAAAAGGTACTTGGAGTATTCCAGGCGGTAAATTGGATCTTTATGAATCGCTAGAGAGCAGTGTAATCCGTGAGATTAAGGAAGAGGTTAATCTGGATGTTGAAGTGATGGGTCTTCTATGCATGGCGGAAACCATACGGCCAGAACGAAATGAGCATTGGATATCGGCGATCTATGAAGTGAAAATTTGTGGTGGAGAATTACGCAACATGGAGCCGGACGGTGCTATCGGAGATGTGCAGTGGTTTGCGATAGATCGGCTGCCTGCCGAGATAGCCTGCTTTACAGTCCCCGCGATTGAGCGTTTAACTAAGTAATCATTCTATCCTCTCAACCTGAAAAAGCAATCAACCGGTCGTTGGCCGTTGATTGCTTTTTTACGATCTTTCTTCACCACTATTCCAGATTGGCATGATTGCCATACATCGAGCTGGAATCGAGTCCCTGCTTCTCCATCAAGCTTAATATAGTAGCATCGAAGTAAACAAGAAGTGTCTGCTCGAACAGGGAACCCATGGGCTGAATCGTGTGGTAACTGCTTTCCGATTGATCCTTGGGCGAGCCGGGCAAGCTAATCTTGATGTCAGCTAACCGTCCAATAGTAGATTCGGGGTATATTGTAACTATGGCAAGCTTGGCTTCCAGCTCTTTGGCTTTCTTTGCCAACGACAAAAGGCTTTTGGTCTCACCGGACCCGGAGGCAATAAGGAGCAAATCCTCTTTACCAAGTCCCGGTGTCACCGTTTCACCTACAACATGGACATCCAGTCCAAGGTGCATCAATCGCATAGCAAACGCTTTGACCATTAAGCCGGATCTCCCTGCGCCCGCCACAAAAATTTTACGGGATTGAATAATAGCTTCTACCAATGCTTCACTGCCAGTGCTGCTCGTGCCAAGCATTAGCTTTGCCGAACGCTGCAGCTCGCCCACGATTTCTAAGGTATATTCAGTCACATTCATCGGATCGATTACCCTTGGTTAATTAGCTGTCTGATTTCTGCCGCTGTGCCTGCTTTGTCTTCCTGTCCGGTAATGCCGCCGCCGACAATAATCAAATCTGGCTGAGCGCGAATGACCTCTGGCAAAGTGCTAAGCTTGATTCCGCCAGCAACAGCAGTTTTGGCATTTTTCACAACACGTTTTACCGTACGAAGCTCTTCAAAAGGACTTTGCCCCGCTGCTTGAAGATCATAGCCTGTGTGTACGCAGATGTAATCGACACCCAGGGCATCAATCTCAACAGCGCGTTTCTCCAAATCGGTTACATTGATCATATCAACGAGGATGCTTTTTCCAAGCTTGCGTGCTTCTTCTACAGCTCCTTTGATCGTGGCATCATTGCTGGCACCAAGCACCGTAATAATATCAGCACCAGCCTCGGATGCCTTCATAACCTCATAACCACCAGCGTCCATTATTTTCAAATCAGCCAAAACCTGTAAGTTCGGATAAGCATCCTTGATTGCTTTTACCGCGTGCAGCCCTTCGTTAATAACGATGGGTGTTCCTATTTCAACGATATCAATATACGCCTCAACTTCTTTAACCAATTGGATGGCATCGGGAATGTTAACAAGATCTAACGCTAATTGCAATTTCATGAATGATTCACTCCTATTATAGTTGATTGGGTTAATCTCCTTTGTACAGGGATTAGTATATCTGTAATATAATTTTTTTGTAAGTACGCACTTTAATCTTATATAGTGCCTATAAGTATACTATGCGCTATAATAGGAATTACGAGGAGGGATTCGATGGGACATCTATATGAAAAGACATTTAATTGCGAAAAAGAATTAACACTTAGTGTCATTGGCGGTAAGTGGAAAATGCTGATTTTGTGGTATTTGGGCAAAGAGGGGACCAAACGATTTGGTGAATTGAAGTCGTTAATACCTGATATTACCCAGCGAATGCTGGTCAGTCAGCTGCGAGAGCTGGAAGAGGACCTGATCGTGCATCGGGAGGTTTATCCCGTTGTACCGCCCAAAGTGGAATATTCGCTCACCGAGCTTGGCCAAAGCCTGATGCCGATTCTGGTTTCGATGTATGATTGGGGCAAAAATTACATGGAACTGGTTGCCAAAGAAAAGGTTGAAATCAAGGATTTAACTTTGCAAAATAAATAATGATGTTTCTGAGCAAATTGTATGATGACTGTTGGAGCCCTGTAATTATTTTTCGTGAAAATAAAGGCCAGTAGGAGCCAATAAGCCCTCACTGACCTTTATTTATCTTTAACTTAGAAAAATACCACCATACACAAAAGCACAAACGATAACCAAAGCTGGATGAATCTTTTTAATTACCATGGCAAAGTAAGCGACCGCGGCA
This sequence comes from Paenibacillus sp. FSL H7-0331, assembly GCF_001956045.1. Next base: position 357,529 of record NZ_MRTH01000005.1, read on the forward strand.
ATCCCAAGTGACTGCCATATTCCGATCGTATGCACAGAGTTTGCACTCAACTGCCACGTCATGACGACCATCATAATGGCGATGACCGGCTGAACCAATAAAGTCATGCCTTTGACAGCATCGGACTTACGGTATCGCTGCATCAGATTCAGCAGCCAGATCAAAGCCACAGCAGTAGGTACAACCGTAGCGATAATACTGACGGCAAAGCCGACCCATCCCCCTGCTTCATAGCCGACAAAGGCAGCAATTTTCGTTGCGATAGGGCCGGGCAGCATATTGCCGAGTGCGAGCATGTTAGAGAATTGAATATTATCCAGCCAATGATAATGGTTAACGATTTCTTCATACATGAGCGGGATCGAAGAGGGACCGCCGCCGTAGCCTAATGCGTTAGATATAAAAAAACCGAAAAATAGTTGTATCCAGTCCATAAGAAAACCTTCCTTTTCTAAGCCTTAGCTTTTTGTTTGCGATAACGGGCCAGCACTCGGAAATGAAAAGCTCCATAAGCCAGAAAAACACCAATGACAATAGCCGAATGCAATTCGATCAGCTGCAGCATTGCAAAGGACAAGACAAACAGCAGCACACCCAATACCTTTCCTAACCCTTTAACGGCCTTTTCGCCAAATTCATAAGCCATCATACCGAGCATAACGGCAACTACCGGTGTCACAGCCCCAATCATGCCGGCAATAATCGTGGAGGAACTCAGTGCAGTAATGATCGATAGTAATGCAACCATGGCTACACAGGTTGGTATAATATGCGCCAGCACAGCAATGGAGGCACCGAGTGCACCTTTTTGACGATAGCCCAGATAAGCAGCCAGTTTGGTGGCAATGGGTCCCGGGAGCGCATTAGCAATCGCCAGCACCTCACCGAATTCATCATCCTGCATCCATTTATAACGGGTAACCGCCTCATATCGAATCAAAGGCACGGTAGCAGGACCTCCTCCGTAGCCGAGCATACCGGTTCTAAACATAGCGATAATCAAATCCTTATAAACACTCATCTTTTCATCCCTCATTACTCATTAATTTCATCGTTTAGATGTCGTCTCGCTACAGCTTCATTCCCATTCGACTTTTATATCTTTTAATCAAAATCTGGCAATCGACACTTGTAATACCTGGCAGCACATACAGTTTTTCCTGCAGGAACAGCTCCATTTCCCGGTTGCTGGCAAATAATCCATGCATATGCAGCTTGCTTGGTCCTGTCATATGATATAAGCTGCTCACCTCAGGCTCATCGGCCAGACTATCCGCGACCTCCATCAAATGTTTGGGCTCAACCTCCACATTAAAAAATGCCGACACCGTAATGCCTATTTTTTCCGGATTAATGACTGCGGTAATTTTCTCGATCGTACCGTTCTCCATCAACGCATTAATTCGGGCCTGCACACCGACTCTTGAAAGCCCCACGTCCTTGGCAATATCCGTATAAGAGGCTCTCCCATTTTGCTGCAAAATCGCAATGATCTTGCGATCGATCTCATCCATATTTGAAATAATACCATCTGCCATTTTTGTGCTCATAAGTTTCGGTTACTCCTTTATTAATTTTGATTAATATGTATTCAAAAGGTAAGTGTATGATGATAAATACATTCGTTACGTAATAATATACAAATATTACATTCATAATGCAATCATTAAATACAAAATTCATTCGTATTGAAACGAACTCGCTCTTGATCCCTGACAAATTTAAAAGCCCTTCACGTCTTGTGAAAGGCCATTTCTATCATTTTTATTTCCAGTTGGTGGAACTCGTTGAGTGGCTGATGTATACTTTGGCTAACCAGCATTCAGCTTTTGCTCAGGAGGTACCCTTATGATTCGTGAAATCGATCTTACTGATAACAAACAAGCCTTGGAACTGCTTATGCTGCAGCAGTTATCCTACCGAATCGAAGCACAATTGATCGGTTTTAAGGAAATACCTCCCTTATGGGATTCGCCACAATCGCTGCAGGAAAGCGGTGAAATCTTTTTCGGTTATTATGAAGATGAGCGTTTAACCGGAGCCATATCCATGAAGCAAGCTGCCAAGGAACTGGCGATATGTCGAATGATGGTACACCCGCAGCATTTTCGCCTCGGTATTGCCAGCCGCTTGTTGGAATTCGTAGAACAATTTGCGGTTCCGGGATTACCGATTAAAGTTTCGACCGGCACGAATAACAAGCCCGCTTTTTCTTTGTATCAGAAGCATGGCTATGAGCCGACACAGGTGCTCGAGGTTTCTCCCGGAATTACATTAACCGTTTTTTATAAACAAACCTAACTGATTCGATAAAGCTCAAGCTGAACGGGCTGTCCGTTAATAGTCCGTTCAAATACGCCTAAACCATCGACAGACATGCTTAACTCATCATTGCGATGTGTAGTGTATAAAGCATGAATGGCAACACTATCCGGGTCAGCGGATTCGACGGTAGTAAACGGGGTCGCTGCTTTCGTCTGCATCGCTGTGGCGAACGCTTCAACATTATTGATGCCGAGCAGGAGTGCTTCTCGATTAGAAATCACCTCAACGAGAACTCCGTTTTTACCCGATTGAAACGGGCTTGCAATCGAAATACGGTCCGGTTTCTCCTCTATAGTAAAAGGATTCATGAGATGAAAGGAAACATATAATCCCTCGAAACGGCCATAACCACTGTTTCCGTCAAATTTCCACTCTCCCTTGGGTAAACAACCGATAACACTCGGATAAGCGTCCAAATCGCCCTCAGGCAGCTTCCATAATTGAATCACAGCATCCTTATGCAGCAATACCTCGCCATACGGGCTGGCATGTCGATCATCACCGGAAGCATACTTGTTCCCTGGGTGAAAGAAAAATAACTGATTGACGCCTTCGGCTGTAGTTGCTTCCGTTAAAGGTAGTGTCACGACCCATCGCTGCTGTTCGTTATCAAACTCATCACGCCGTTCCCAAATACCGCCGACTGCATATTCAGGTGCGATATACGTATACGTATGTGCCTCTTCCGTAACCTGATTGTTCGCTTCAGCGAACTGAATTTTACGTTGTATTTCAATAGGGGTATCGCGCTTGATCGCTGCTTGTACGAGTTGATCGGCGGTCTGATACGTATACAAAGCCGCGCCTTCGAGACGAGTGATCTCTCTGGGAAGCGGGAAATCACCAAACTGAATGTAGTCCAGCAGCGTATTATTATCCTTTGGTGCATCATGAGGCCATTGACGAGATTGCGCCCCCACCCATGTACCCGCTAGATAAACATCGGCACGAAGCCGCCACAATTGATCAAGAAGCTGACTCATCGTTTCGCGAACCGCGGCATCCTCGATCACTTCCCATACACAAACAAATGCCTGAATCCAATGCCAGTGCCAAGGCAGCGCACCGTATTCCTTGAATCCGAACTTCTGAATGTGTTGAAGCTGCTGCCTGGCAAACTGCAGGCCTTGGTCAGATAACTCGCTGTTATCAAATTGATGTCCCAACAGCAGCTTGAGGGCGGTATGCTTGGCTTCGTGATGATTGACCTTGTCTAATGGGTGACGATATACATTGCTTTCATACATATGCAGTATGGCAATCATGGCATTGCTTTTCAGCTCAATGGGGAGCGTACTCTGGTATTTGTTATAGAAGAAAATCAACAAACAGCCCATAAGTTCTACTGGCAATGGATGCGGCTTGGCCGCTGCAGGATCACTGCCCAGATTCAGCGGCCAATGTCCGTACATTGGATGCTCTGCGTTCTGTTCCTGAAGGGCGAGCACTTTACCGATCATTTCCACAGCCAGTGCGTGACCAGCCTCCTGCTGCTCCTTGGACCATGCTTGAGCGAATGTGGGATTGACAGTAAAGGCATACAAATGGATAGCGTAATAAAAATTATCACGAAGATCGCTATGGAACCAGAAGCCGCTTGGCAGTATGGGAAGCTCCATCGCTTTGTGGGCAGCGAGTTCTAGAATCGCAAGCTTTCGATCTGTTATGGTTTGAATGGGCAGAGTCATAATGAAGGATGTCTCCTGTTCTGTATTTGGTTTGAGAGCGTAGTCAATTCTTATTTAGTCTACCTGTCCACATGGGGAAGTCAAGAGGGGACCCTCCCAAACCCTCCCTAATAGGGAGGGCCCCAAAGGGCGCTGCCCTCTGGACTCCCTTTGTTCGGGTGCGGAAATGTGGTGTTCTCGGGACGCTTTCGTCCCTGCGGGACACGCTTGATGGTAGTGGAATGCACCAGTGTGGAGTGGAGGAGGAAGGGTGGGAGTTTTGTGCACGCTTTCGTCCTTGCAGGACACGCTTAACTTTGGGTGCATCAACACCAGAGTAAGAGCAAGAGCAAGAGCAAGAGCAAGAGCAAGAGCGGCCCTGACATTGCCCCTCAAGGAAGGGGCGCGTCAGGGGGGGTACAACCGCTACAACATCTCAGGCAGTGATTAGTTACTTTTGCAGCAGGTGCAGCATTAAAGCTTTTTGGGCATGCATACGGTTTTCGGCTTGTTGATAAATGACAGATGTGTCCGATTCAATTAAGGCTTCCTCGATTTCGTATCCCGGATGGATGGGCATATCATGCATGATATAGGGCGTGTGGCCGGATAAATTAGCTCTGCTGACTTGGAAAGGCATCATCGTTTGGATACGCCGCTGTTTTTCTTCCTGATACTCGATTTCGTGAAAATGCTCCATATCGATCCAGGTATCGGTGTAGACATAATCAGATTGGGAGACGGCTTCCGATAAATCTTCCGTGGTTTGAATATGGCCGCTTTGTCGTGCGGCAAGCATAAGCTCCTCGTCCCACGAAGCGTCATTAATAATGGGAGTGACTAATAATAGTTTGATGCCCAATGTAAGGCAGCCTATAATTAATGAATTGGCTACATTGTTGTGAATGCCTACGTAAGTGAGTGTGATATCGTTGAATGTTCCGGACACTTCATAAATCGTCATAAAATCTGCCAGTGCCTGGCATGGGTGGTATTTATCACAGCAGCCATTGATTACTGGCACATTGGAATACGAGGCGAGCTGAAGCACATCGTCATGATTTTTTAATCGAGCCATGATCAGATCGCAATTTCTCGAAGCATACCTGACTTCATATTGAATAGGTGATAGACTGAAATTGCTTGACTCCCAATCCATCGGTACACAATAGCCGCCCATTTGGTTCATACCGGATTGGAACGATAAGTTTGTTCTTGTTGACGTTTTTTGGAAAAGCATCAGTAAACCTTTTCTATAGCAAGCCTGAAAAAAAGCATCAGGTTGTTTCTTGAGCTCAATCGCTTTTTGAATAATGGATAACAGCTCGTGTTCGTTCAATTCCTTTAAAGTCAATAGATGTTTCATTACAGATCACCTCAATATGAATAATTATACGTTTATATGTATATAAATTCATGTTAAATGGATTGTATAAAACTGTCAATGCGTTCCGTCGAAAATTAAACAACAGAGTATGCTATACTTTGATGTCTGTTTTTTAAAAGTAATCTTCCCATTTTGAAGGGTTCATTGTTAAGTGGTCGTCTAACAATGTATAACCAAGGTTAAAGGTGGTGAAACGATGGAACAATCGACGGATGAGCAGTTGGTGGACCAGATCCGTCAAGGCGATGAAGAAGCATACCGGTTGCTTATTGAGCGTCATAAAGGATATATCTATACGCTTGTTTATCGTATGGTTGAACATCGCGAAACCGCCGAGGATTTGACACAGGATATTTTTATCAAGCTGTATCGTTCATTAGCTCATTTTCGGGGGGATGCCAAATTCACAACTTGGTTATATCGATTAACGACCAATTTGGTGACGGATTATCGCAGAGCACAACGTCGCAGGCCGTATGAAGCCATTTTAGACAAAATGAAGGGTTGGCTGATCAACAGGCAGGAAGAACCGGAAGCTATGGCCTTGCAAAAGGAAGAACGACAGACGGTTCAACAGCTGCTATCCGAGCTGCCTGACAAATACAGACTGATCCTTTATTTGTATCATTATAAACAGTTGTCCTATCAGGAAATAGCAGAGGCAACCCAGCTTCCGCTCAAAACCATAGAAACCCGTCTTTACCGCGGCAAGTCCTTGCTTAAACAAAAATGGCAGGAGGTACGTAACCTTGAACAGTCAGCATCCGAACGAACGACAGCTTCAACGATTCCTAAATAGAGCTTGCTCCGAGCTTGAATATAAGCGAATTCAACAGCATATTCATATCTGCTCTGGCTGTCGGGCCCGTCTGCATACGTATCTGAATTTGGAGGAGCTTTTGAACGGAATGGATGTGCTGTCCCCTACCCCCGGATTGGAGGACAGGGTCATGCACAAGATTCGTGAACAATCCAAGGAGCATATTGACAATCTTGTACCGACATCGAGTCGTCCCCGTAAAGCTGACCCAGCTAGTGCCCCAAGACGTCTTTGGCGGCCTGAGTTAATTAATGGGCTGATCGCTACAGCGGCAACCTATCTGTTCGTAAGCTCGGGTATTTTGGGTAGAATCATTTCTATTAATGCAGGTCAGTGGGGAGCGGGCATACAAAATACATTTACGGAGATCGGCAATACGGTTCAGCACCTATCGTTGTATCTGACTTCTTAACCCTAATATCTAATGAACGGAGGAATATACGAATATGGAAGAAAAAAACAATCAGTCTGCAGATCTGGACCTGGAAAAGGAAGAAGCCTTTTTAAAGGAGCGTATGGAGCGCTGGAATGCAACCAAGCACGAGCCTCCTTATGACCCATTCCGCAAAGCACCTCGTAAAAATAAATTTGTAGCCGGTCTGCTTTCATTTCTGATTCCCGGCACTGGTCTGCTTTATTTGGGACTGATGCAGCGGGGAATGATGATTATGCTGCTGCTGATTATGAATATTTTTGCTATCGTGTTTTTTTCAACAAGCTCAAGCACCAGTATCCCGTTGATTGTGCTGTTCTCGTTATTTGTGCCAGTGATTTATTTTTACAATATTTTTGATGCGCTGCAGCAAACCGATAATGTGAATGGACAATGGAACGGAGTATACTCCGACCCTTTGAATGATGCAGGCGACGAATTTAAACAGCCATTAAAAAAGCTGACTAAAGGCAGCCCGCTTGGTTACGTGCTTGTTATTGGAGGTATTTTCCTATTTCTGATTAGCAGCAAGCCGGCTTGGCTGAATCAAATTTTTGACATGCTGGGCTCATCGATCGGCGCGATTCTGTTAATAGTGATCGGTGTCTTTATGTTCTTGAAGGAATCCACCAAAAAATAATAGCATTCAGATCAAGTAAGATTGCCCAAGCAAGCTCGATGCTATGCTTACGATGCAAGTTTGCTAAAGCAAACTTTTAGGAGGTGTTAACCATGCGTAAAGCAGGACGTTATACAGCAGCGTTATTATTGATTGCAGTTGGCTCTGCTGTGATTATAGATAAGTATGCCAGCTTACACCTGACAGCACTTTTGGTGGAGTGGTGGCCGATACTGTTTATTTCGCTTGGTTTGGAGTACATTTTATTGAATATGAGATATGGCGAAAGCGATAAGCAGCTGCGGCTTGATCTTCGTGGAGTTGTATTTGCAGTGCTGATCTCTGCTGTAGTAATCGGTAGCACGAATACAGCTGCTTTGTTCCAAAACTGGACGGGCGCGTTCGACTTCGGGAAATCATTTGTAACTTCCACGATGGGTGGTGAAGGTCGGAAATTTTCAAAAGAAGCCGAGCTGATCTCGCTTCCATCGGACCTTGACCGCATATCTATCCATAACGAGAGCAACGGCAGCATCACAATCCAATCAGGGAGTGGCAGCCAGCTGCAGGTCGAAGCGACTGTTTATGTAGCTTTAGATGATGAGAAGGAAGCCGCTGAGATTGCTAATCAAACACAGGTCAAGCAAAGCTTTAACGGGCATACACTTCAACTGGTTGCTGAAGGAGGAGAGTATGGCGGAGAATTTTGGTCGAGGAAGCGACCTGCAATTGATTTGGTCATAACGGTCCCGGCCCAGTTGCAAGCCAATATGGACGTTGAATTGACCAATGGTCGTCTTAAAGCTGACCAGCTTGCACTCAAAAAGCAGCTCAAAATCCGTACTACCAACGGAGAGATTCAACTGACGGGTATCGAAGCGGATATAGATTTGGAATCGACGAATGCTCAGGTCACAACCAGCGCCACCAAGGGTCGTTTGAAGCTGAGTACAACGAATGGATCTATTGAAGCAGGCAATCACGAGGGGGATGCTGAGCTCGAGTCAACCAATGGTGAACTGCGATTAACAGGGGTAACAGGAGATATTAAAGCCTCAACAACGAATGGCAATATTAAAATTGTCGAAGCATTGCGATCTCTGAAGGCTGAAACGACCAATGGCGATCTGGAAATAACCAGCCATGCCGTCAATGGGGAATGGGATTTGGAAACGAATCATGGCAAGATGAATCTAGCCCTCCCATCCAATGGCGATTACAGAGTTAAAGGAGAGGCTAATAAAGGCAATATTCAGACCGCATTACCTCTGCAAGTTCGCAAGGATAACATAGAAGGCAGTATCGGCAATGGCAAAAATCTGATTAAATTGGATACCAAGGGATCGCTAACGATAACGGTGGCTAAATAAAAGAAATTCAATCAAAAAAGTAAGAGTTTCCAACGTTTTATATCAATCTGTACATTGACAAACAGCTTGAAACCCGCTTAAAATGAGGCGATAACCTTTTACTGAATGTTAGGCGGTGAGACAGCATGGATTCACGAATGGAGCAAGCGTTAACAAAGCTGAAGGCGACTGGCGTACGCATGACCCCTCAAAGACATGCAATTCTCGCCTATCTGCTGAATACCATGACACATCCGACAGCGGATGAGATTTACAAAGCCCTGGCACCACGTTACCCAAGTATGAGTGTGGCTACGGTCTATAACAATTTAAAAGTGTATATTGAGCTGGGACTTGTAAGAGAAATGACCTACGGTGATCATTCAAGCCGTTTTGATGCGGATATGTCCGACCATTATCATGCGCTGTGTGAAGAATGCGGCAAATTGGTCGATTTTGCTTATAAACCATTGAATGATTTGGAAATAACAGCCGGAGTGGAAACTGGCTTTTTGATCAAAAGCCATCGTGTAGAAGTATATGGATTATGTACCGACTGTGCAGCTGTACGACAGGTATAGGAAGATTACAAGACGACCAGCCGGATTTGCGGTATAATGGACGTGTCCCAAGCGCCTTGCTGGACAAGGGCCTTGGACGCGTTCTTTTTGTGTTGTCCATACCGTCATCATGGGAGTGAAGCGATGGAATCGGATTACTCGAACGACCTGTTGAAGCCAAGAAAATCAAAGAGGTTACGCTTTATTTTGTTATCATTACTAATTGTCATTGTATTAGGTGTAGGTTTTGGTTATTATTGGGCCAATTTCGTACCTACCGGTAAGCATGAGAAGCCTACATTTGCGGGACTGGTGAAGCCTATTTTTTATCAGGGTGAGATGCTGGAGAAGCCTGCCACGGGCAAGGAAGAGAGTCTCAAGCTGCCGTTTGACACGGTGAAGGAACTTATTGATCCAAGTATGATTCATGAATCAGCGAGCGAATCGACGATTATTACGACACAGGACAAAGTCATTCGTTTGAGAACAAGTCAATTAACGGGCATGTTGAATGAAAAACCGTTTACACTGAAATTTCCATTGGAAAAAGTAGAGGGTACCCTGTATTTGCCGATGGAGCCCATCAAGCAGCTTTACCCCATTGAGCTTCGCGAATCACCCGAGACAGGTGCAGTTATCCTCGTTAAAGAAGGAGATACCCTGGAATGGGGTAAGACGGTAGCTTATCCGGATAAGCCTTCCAAAACCATTCCGATGCGTAAAGAGGCAGCCATTAAATCTCCGATTCTTGTTGATATTAAGCAGGGCGAATCGGTAATGATCTGGTCCGATGATAATCCTGAATGGTACCGTATACAACTTAGCAGCGGCTATATGGGGTATGTTAGCAAGGATCACTTGAAGCCTGACCGTAAGGAAACGCTGCCCAAACAAGTGCCTCCACCAAGCTTTGTCCCGGCCAAACCGATCACTGGCCCCATCAACATGACCTGGGAACAGGTATTTAACAAAAATCCCGATACGACCAAGTTTACCCCGATGCCTGGCCTGGATGTCGTCAGTCCAACCTGGTTCTCTCTGGAGGATGGGCAAGGTACGATCAAGAATATCGGGGACCCTGCTTATATCAAATGGGCACACGCTAACAACATTCAGGTTTGGGGACTGTTCAGCAATGGCTTTGAACCCAAACGCACAACCGAAGCTCTATCTACCTATGACAAAAGAATGAAAATGATCAAACAGCTGCTTAGCTATGCACAGCTTTATTCGCTTCAGGGGATCAACATTGATTTTGAGAATGTAAATCTGGATGACAAAGATGAACTGGTACAGTTTGTTCGTGAGATGGTTCCGCTCATGCATGAGCAGGGGCTTGTCGTGTCGATGGATGTAACTCCCAAATCAACCAATGAAATGTGGTCCATGTTCTATGATCGCAAAGCACTTATAGAATCACTTGATTATATGATGTTGATGGCTTACGACGAATTTTGGGCAAGCAGCCCGACCTCGGGCTCGGTGGCTTCGTTGCCATGGGTGGAAAAAAGTCTGACTCGAATGATGAGCGAAGATAAAATTCCAGCCTCCAAGCTGATTCTCGGCGTTCCCTTTTACACGCGCATTTGGACCGAGGAGCAGGTTAACGGTAAGACCAAGGTGAGCTCTCGATCCGTTTTTATGGAAGCTCAGCAGAGGATTATTAAAGAAAAGAACTTAACCCCCAAATTTCTACCTGAAGCAGGGCAAAATTACGTGGAATATAAAGAAGACGGCAAGCTGAACCGGATTTGGATGGAGGACGAAGTATCCATGAAGGCAAGGGTTGATTTGGTGAAAAAATACCAATTGGCCGGAATTGCCTCCTGGCGCAGAGGCTATGAGCTTCCACCGATCTGGAGTTTGATTAATAATACTTTGCAGTAAGTTCTGATCAAGATGCACGTATATAACAAAAAACCGACGTCTCAGTGCCCTTGAAGGCATTGAAGGTCGGTTTTTTTACGATTAAATCAGATGCAGCTTTGGGTGAGTTACCTTAAGCGTTAGCGTTAGGATCATGTTTGGGATCCAGAGAAAGAATCGTTTTACAAAACATGCAGCGATCGGTCTTACCCAGCATTTTGGTGGGCTTGCCGCATTCCGGACACTCGATGACGGTCGTACTGGTAGACATCATGCCTGCCCAGAAATAAACCGCCATACTTGCCAGCATCGCGATGGCACCGATAACCATGAAGATTCCCGCCATAATTTTGCCGGCAGTACCCCAATTGAATACAATCCCGGCCAAGCCGACAATCATGAGCAGCATACCGCCCATCGTCAACAATAAGCCCCATAATCTGAACTCGTTCACTTTACTTGATTTGAATTTCATGAATTCACATCTACTTTCGAATAAATTGTGAAAATTGTCACTTGGTGCATGCAGGAAACCGCCTACTTTTGTAGAAATATGTTGTATCATGAAATCTATTAGGAGGCTGCAGCGATGAATGCCATTAAGGAACAGCTGGTTGCCAGGCTCCGAGAGAATGAAGCAGTTACCAGTCTGCTGGCCGTAGACAATCCGTCTATTTTTTCAGCGGTAACCGATGGCTTTGATCTCCTGCTGCTTGTCATTTCGAATGAAGTCCAGAAAACCGATCAACAATATCATTATATAAAAGACAACCGCCGTATACAAGAACGTTGGATCAGCCCGTCAACATTAGACTATTTTATATTGCACGGAGAGCATCGCAATCTTATCTTCTGGATCTTAAAAGGAGAGATTCTTCTGGATCATAACCTGTATTTGGAAACCTTACGGCACCGGACGCTGGAATTCCCTATGGAATTGCGAGAGCATAAGCTGTTAATTGAGTTTTCAAAATTTTTAAGGAGATATTTGCAGAGCAAGGAATACATACTGGAGAATCATTCGCTGGATGCCTATAACAACATCTTAGAAGCACTCCACCACTGGGCGAGAATCGTCATTATCGAGGCAGGCATTCATCCTGAGGTAACAGTCTGGCGTCAGATCAAATCGATTAATCCCGGTGTATACAAGCTGTATGAAGAGCTGACCATGAGTAAGGAAACAATCAAGCAAAGGGTTCAACTGGTGCTGCTGGCGTGTGAGTTTTCAGTGATGTCCAAGATGGAACGTTGCTGTAAAAGAGTTCTCGATCTGCTATCAAGCAGCACAGAGGCATGGAGTCTTCAGGAGCTTCAGCAGTCTGAGGTGCTCTCCGATATCAAGCTGGAGCTGCCTTTGCTATTGAATAAGCTGGTCAAAAAGCAGCTGGCCAAGGAAGTCATCTATGCGATGGACGAGGATATTACATTATTGGAAATCCGTTACACGCATATTTAAACCACATATTATATATTGAGTTATTCAATGCGACAAATGTTCATTTTTTTGATATAATATCGATAATTGAATACCCACTGGGGGAGCCTCTGACGTTGAGGCTGAGATAAGGAAATACATTCCTTGACCCTTGGAACCTGATCGGCATGCGGTTAGCATGCTTCTGGATGATACCAGCGTAGGGAAGTGGACGAGCGCAGAGCCTGTTGTAATGGGTGTTAATTGCGAAGTCAACCAACCGATGCGGTTGGTTTTTTTTGTTGATTTATGATCAGAAAGGCAGGTGTTTTATATGCTATTAACCATCAATGGGGAAGAGCGAGAGGTGGAACAGCTTTCAACGGTTGCCGAGTTGTTAACCCTGTTTAAGCTAGAACAAAAAATTCTGGTCATCGAATTGAATAGGGACATTGTTGACCGTGATGCTTATGCCAATACGCCTTTACAGGAAGGTGACAAGCTGGAAATCGTTCATTTTGTTGGCGGGGGCTAAATCCAACCTCCATACATAGGGTTACGAGCTGGCATGTCTTTTTCTTGATAAGAAGTGTAAATAAATGCAATAACATTGGAGGTTTAAGGTATGAGTGATGTATTAAAAATAGGGCCGTATGAGTTTAAATCCCGACTGTTGTTGGGAACTGGAAAATTTACAGATTTGGGTGTGCAAAATCTGGCTGTGCAAGCTTCCGAAGCGGATGTTTTAACATTTGCTATCCGCAGGCTGCCCATCGATAACCCGGAAGCACCCAATTTTTTAGAAACACTTGATTTGAAAAAATTCACGCTGCTGCCTAACACCGCAGGTGCTTTTAGTGTAGAGGAAGCGGTTCGTATCGCCAAGCTTGCGAGAGCTACAGGTTTGTGTGACATGATTAAGGTTGAAGTTATCGGTGATCCGAGAACATTGCTGCCTGATCCAATAGGTACATTAGAGGCGACCAAAATTTTGGTGGATCTTGGTTTTATCGTATTGCCATACACATCCGATGATCCGATATTGGCGCGAAAGCTTCAAGAAGCCGGTGCGGCTGCGGTTATGCCGGGTGCATCACCAATTGGCTCCGGACAAGGAATCGTCAACCCTAACCAGCTGCGATTTATTATTGAGGAAGCCAAAGTCCCTGTTATTGTTGATGCTGGAATTGGCAGCCCATCAGATGCAGCTTTAGCAATGGAGCTCGGTGCTGATGGTGTGCTGCTTAATACAGCAGTTTCAGGCGCCCAGGACCCTGTACTCATGGCTGAAGCCTTCAAGTTAGCCGTTATTGCGGGTCGTAAAGGCTTCCTGGCCGGACGTATTGCCAAGAAGAGGTATGCTTCTGCCAGCAGCCCAATTGAAGGTATGATTGAATAATTAATCGCTACCTTTGAACATAATAAAGCTTGGGAGATTAGAGCGTTTGCGCTATGGATGGCAGGCTCTTTTCTCACCATAAACTTATTTTAGATTTAGTGCTTGACTTACAATCACAGTATATGATACATTACTTCTCGCCGCTAAAAACGGTACAAGCATTAACGAGCAAGTCGAGTGTTATGAAGTTTAGAAGAAAAAAATAACACTTGCATTGAATCGGGTTAGTGTGGTATATTAAGAAAGTCGCCGCTAAAATTAATTTAGATAAACAACTTAATTGAAGCCGACGAATTTATTGATTTCCAAAATGCATGACAGATATAGATTGTCCTTTGAAAACTGAATCAACGAGTGAGTAAATAGCAGTACAAGAGAATGCAAATTCTCGTCAGCAGTGAATGAGTTAAAGACAAGTTCTACCTTAATGGAGAGTTTGATCCTGGCTCAGGACGAACGCTGGCGGCGTGCCTAATACATGCAAGTCGAGCGGATTGTTCCTTCGGGAACAGTTAGCGGCGGACGGGTGAGTAACACGTAGGCAACCTGCCTACAGGATCGGGATAACTACCGGAAACGGTAGCTAAGACCGGATACAAGACTTTGACGCATGTCAGAGTTTGGAAACACGGAGTAATCTGTGACCTGTAGATGGGCCTGCGGCGCATTAGCTAGTTGGTGAGGTAACGGCTCACCAAGGCGACGATGCGTAGCCGACCTGAGAGGGTGAACGGCCACACTGGGACTGAGACACGGCCCAGACTCCTACGGGAGGCAGCAGTAGGGAATCTTCCGCAATGGACGCAAGTCTGACGGAGCAACGCCGCGTGAGTGATGAAGGTTTTCGGATCGTAAAGCTCTGTTGCCAGGGAAGAAAGGCCAGGAGAGTAACTGCTCCTGGATTGACGGTACCTGAGAAGAAAGCCCCGGCTAACTACGTGCCAGCAGCCGCGGTAATACGTAGGGGGCAAGCGTTGTCCGGAATTATTGGGCGTAAAGCGCGCGCAGGCGGTCATTTAAGTTTGGTGTTTAATTCCGGGGCTCAACCCCGGGTCGCATCGAAAACTGGGTGACTGGAGTGCGGGAGAGGAAAGTGGAATTCCACGTGTAGCGGTGAAATGCGTAGAGATGTGGAGGAACACCAGTGGCGAAGGCGACTTTCTGGACCGTAACTGACGCTGAGGCGCGAAAGCGTGGGGAGCAAACAGGATTAGATACCCTGGTAGTCCACGCCGTAAACGATGAGTGCTAGGTGTCGGGGGTTTCAATACCCGCGGTGCCGAAGTTAACACAGTAAGCACTCCGCCTGGGGAGTACGCTCGCAAGAGTGAAACTCAAAGGAATTGACGGGGACCCGCACAAGCAGTGGAGTATGTGGTTTAATTCGAAGCAACGCGAAGAACCTTACCAGGTCTTGACATCCCATTGAAAAGTGCAGAGATGTGCTCCCTCTTCGGAGCAATGGAGACAGGTGGTGCATGGTTGTCGTCAGCTCGTGTCGTGAGATGTTGGGTTAAGTCCCGCAACGAGCGCAACCCTTGGATTTAGTTGCCAGCATTGAGTTGGGCACTCTAGATCGACTGCCGGTGACAAACCGGAGGAAGGCGGGGATGACGTCAAATCATCATGCCCCTTATGACCTGGGCTACACACGTACTACAATGGCCGGTACAACGGGAAGCGAAACCGCGAGGTGGAGCGAATCTTTAGAAGCCGGTCTCAGTTCGGATTGCAGGCTGCAACTCGCCTGCATGAAGTCGGAATTGCTAGTAATCGCGGATCAGCATGCCGCGGTGAATACGTTCCCGGGTCTTGTACACACCGCCCGTCACACCACGAGAGTTTACAACACCCGAAGTCGGTGGGGTAACCCGCAAGGGAGCCAGCCGCCGAAGGTGGGGTAGATGATTGGGGTGAAGTCGTAACAAGGTAGCCGTATCGGAAGGTGCGGCTGGATCACCTCCTTTCTATGGAGATACCGCTTCTGCAAACGAAGCGTATCAGCAATATACGT
>NZ_MRTH01000060.1 GCF_001956045.1 Paenibacillus sp. FSL H7-0331
TATATTATACAACATTAACGCGGTGCTGTCTTAAACAATTCAGACATAAAGAAGGCTATCGAGACTTTCTCGACAGCCTGAGAACATATGTTCTATACCTTATTATGAGATAACATAATCAACATGGCCGTACTTATCTATATAATTGGCAGCGTATGGTCCAATTGGGCCCTTAATTACGGATATTCAAGGGGTTATTTCCAATAAATAACTAATATCTAATATATACCAACGATCCTGATGACGTTTCACTAAAATAACCGCGAGAACAGAACGTATGTTCTATTCCCGCGGTTATTATGTTCCATTGTACCTCTTCGATTTGTGTCTATCATATGTTTCTATAAGTCAGTCTTCTGTACGTCTTCAAAGCGCTTCAACGATACTCGAAGATGCACCGTTGTTTCGTTAAGTGGAACAGCCATCAACCTTTGTTGAAATTCTGAATGCCCGTCAGAGTCAAATGCTAAACCAGATCCTTTAACCAAGCAGCAAGGGCTGAACCCACCTCTTCTGGTTCGTCCTCCATAGGATAGTGGCGTCCCCGCACCGTGACTTCGTTCTGTGCAGGCCAGGTACGGCAGAAATCCAAGTGCGATTGCGGCATCGTGCCTGGATCACTATTAATGAATAATTTAGGAACAGGGCTTTGTGCCAGCCATTCTCCGTAAGTAGTGACAATTTCAGTCACATTCTCCGGCTCTCCATCAAATGGAAGTTGTCGTGCCCAGGATAATGTAGGGCGACGCGCTTCGCCCGGCTCCACAAATGGCCGTCGGTATTGCTCAAGCTCTACCTCCGTCAACTTACGCAAAATATTGATCGGAAGATTGACCTCGATGAAGGAGTTTTGTTCTAACACCATCTGTTCGCCCGCCGGGGACCGCAGCGCCTGAAAAATCTTGCGACCGGTCTCCGGTATCTCGCTCCAGCTGCGAGGTTTGATAATGGCCTCCATATATACAATGCCTTTTACGGCGCCAGGATGGCGGTACGCCCAATCAAAGCCCAGAGACGAGCCCCAATCGTGCACCACAAAGATAACATTCTCCGTTACGCCGAGCTGCTCCAGAAGTGTATCGAGATAATGACGATTCTCGACAAATGTGTAGGAGTCGGGGCCGCTATCAGGAATTTTATCTGAGTCCCCCATACCGATAAGATCAGGGGCAATGCAGCGGCCATATTCCTGCACATAAGGAATAATGTTGCGCCATAGATAGGAGGACGCTGGATTGCCATGCAGGAAAATGATCGGATCGCCGTTTCCTACCTCCACGTACGCCATCTCCAGATCCAAAACCTGTTGACGCTTTTTTTCGTAAGGAAATAATTCGTTAATCATACAACATCTCACCCTTCATCATTTCGTCTGCCACTCCACTGTAAAACCCGCTGTAAATCGTCTGAAAAATTTTTCTTGTTGATAGCAAGTGCATACTTACATTATATTTTATAAAAAAGCTAGGGGGTTAATGCCCTAGCGAATAACCGTACGCTTTCCTCGATAAATGCCTCCAACGATTCTTCTGAGATCGCCTCTTTTGCATTCAGGTTACTAACGAAAGCACCATAATTCATCCACATGAATGATAGCGCCTGCAATTCAGGTTTCGACGTGAGGACCTTACCTTGTTCCGATAAGTCGGTCAAATATTTCGTTAAAAGTTTTTTCAGAAGTTTAGGATTACGCGAAGCCTCCTGAAGAACCTCTTCAGGGAGATTGCTGCTTCCTTTTAGAGCAATTGAAATTATTTGTTTATTCCGATTCATGATCTTATGATACGTACGACTGATCATGAGAAGGTCCGAATACAGCTCCCCTATTAGGCTTTCACTAAAAAGTATCGTCATCTCCTCGGCATAATGATAGCGATGAAATGCGGATTCAAGCAGCTTCACTTTCGTTCCGAAATGGCGAAATAACGTGACTTCGTTCACCCCTGCAGCAGCTGCTATTTCCTTGGTTGTCGTACCGTCATATCCCTTTTCTGCCATGAGATCGATTGTTGCTAACAGAATCTTATCACTTGTACTTTGATTGCTGCTCATCTGCATACTCCTTTAATGCATGTGCTTACTTACATGATTAATGTATTCGATTCTTGATACGATGTCAAGCTTCTTCAGCTTCTGCCGTTGCACTCAATGAATCGCGAAGACGCTTGATATCGCTGACCGGGGGCAGACCGAACATTCGAGCATATTCCCTGCTGAACTGGGACGGACTCTCATAACCGACACGGAACCCGGCATCCGCAGCTTCCGATGTCTCTGACAACAGCAGCCGACGTGCTTCCTGCAGTCTGATTTGCTTTTGGTATTGCAGCGGACTCATGGCCGACACTTCTTTGAAATGGTGATGGAGTGATGAAGGACTCATATTTGCGGTCATCGCTAAATAATCAATCCGCAAAGGTTTGTCGAAATCACGATTAATTAGCTCTATCACTTTTGCGATGCGCTGGGCGTGACTGCCTGCAACAGCGAACTGTAGAACGGAACTCCCCTGTTCATCCTGCAGAACCCGGTACAGAATCTCACGAATGATCAATGGCGCAAGAACATGAATGTCCCGCGGTTCATCGAGTAGTCGAACCAGTCTTAATACGGCGTCGAGAAGTGATGTACTTGTTCTGCTTACCAGCAGGCCGCGCGCTGCATCTCCCTTTTGCCCCCTGGTCACTTCGGATTCCTTGATGATATCAAGAATCTGATCGGCGCTGAAATTCAGCTGCAGGCTGAGGTAAGGTGATTGTGGCGTCGCCTGGATGATCTGCCCAGTAATGGGCAATTGTACGGATGCTACGAGGTAGGTGGCCGGATCATATTGGAAACTTTTCTCTGCGAGCATAACCAACTTCGTTCCTTGGGCTACGATACATAGGGCTGGCTCATAAATCGTATACTGCGGTTCCGATTTTCCCGTTGCTCGGATGAATTTTAATGAAGCGATTGCTGTAGAGTGAGTTCCATTCTTTCGGGTGTACCGTTCAATGATCGATGCCAATTCTTCCTGCTGCTTAATAATCTTCTCATTATCCAAAGTAAATTCATAAGACACACCCTCTTCCTCCCAATGATCAAGTTAGCTTAACATTATTATATTTTGGACGATTAGGCAATAACCTCCTACGAATCGGCTACCGTATGAAGTGCCTGATATTTCATAATGAATGACATGCCCCACTCAATAAGCCGAGAGGCCAATGAGTCAGCATCATACTTCCAACAAAACCGAGACAAAGGAGAAAAGAAAATGGATAAAACAAGTCCAGCAGCGCAGCACAAATATGTCGGTATTTGGGTTACACAGAACGGATTCATT
Source organism: Paenibacillus sp. FSL H7-0331 (assembly GCF_001956045.1). Next base: position 3,329 of record NZ_MRTH01000060.1, read on the forward strand.
CGGCACGAACTCCTTCCTAACGGACGGTACGACGAAGCTCGCGGGAATAAGAAAAGCGCTTATCAAGGACGCTACACCTTGACAGGAGATCATATCGATTATGTTGACGATACCGGTTTTACTGCTGATGGGGATTTTCGGGAAGACATTCTTTACCACGCAGGTATGATTCTATATCGCGAACAATAATTAGAGGAGAGATAAACATGTCGAATATAACAGGAAAAGTTGTCGTCATTACCGGAGCAAGCAGTGGAATAGGTGAAGCCACAGCACAGCTGTTGGCGCACAGAGGTGCTCATGTCGTTATGGGTGCAAGACGTACGGAGCGTCTGGATGCACTTGCCTCGAAGCTTCAGTCAGAAGGCTGTTCCATTGCTTATCAGTCCCTGGATGTAACCCAGCTTGAGCAGATGGAGAGCATAATCAGTTACGCACAAAGCCGGTTTGGGAGACTTGATGTAGTTGTCAACAATGCCGGCGTCATGCCGCTTTCCAGTCTGGCCGCTTTGAAGATTGAAGAATGGAATCGAATGATTGATGTCAATATACGTGGTGTGCTCCACGGTATCGCCGCTGGACTACCAGTGATGCAAAAGCAAGGATTCGGCCAATTCATCAATATAGCCTCAGTCGGGGCTTATGAAGTTTCACCTACGGCAGCCGTCTATTGCGCGACCAAATATGCTGTCCGTGCCATCACTGATGGCTTGAGGCAAGAAGTTGGCGGGGATATCCGGGTCACACTTGTGTCGCCGGGTGTTACGGAGTCAGAGCTTGCCGACAGCATCACGGATGAACAAGCAAGTCAGCTGATGAAAGTATATCGCCGCAACTCCATACCCGCCTCTGCCATCGCCCGTACTATAATGTTTGCCATTGAGCAGCCAGATGATGTGGATGTCAATGAGCTGGTTGTACGACCGACTGTCAGGCTTGCTTAGTTCTACTCTAATCACAACTTTTTACAAAAAGACAGAACCGTGGATTCCATACAAAAAGATGTCCACGGTTCATCATCAAGATGTTTTTCATTTATTGTATAGCAGCAAGGACGGCATCCAAGCCGCAAACATGCACACCAATGCTGCTCATTTCCTGGATACCTTGCTCATAAACTTGCGACATGGAGTCCGCAACCATGACTACCCGGAAATCCCGTTCGCTTGCTTCGTACATGGAAGTTCTTGGGCAGTTGGGAAAGTTACAGCCTGTAAATACGATTGTATCGATTCCACGAGCTCGTAAGAACGGTTCCAAATCAGTTTTATAAAAAGCACCCCAACGTGACTTGTACATCACCCACTCTTGTTCTCCAACGGACTGAAAGGCACCTTGTAGCAGCTTGTTCGCATCAAGGGAATTATAAAGTGGTGAACGGATTTCGAATACCAATTCTGCACCATCCGTGTTTGGAGCGGCGATCACGGCACCTCTTTCAATGGCCTCTTTACGGCTTATATCGACGTTGGAGCCATCTTCCTTATACAACCGAATGACATGCACAATCGGCAAACCTTGAGCTCGATAAGCTTGCAGCACACTCTTCATGTTCGGCAGCACAGCAGCAGTCCCCTTGATTTCGGCCGGAGCGTCGGGCAAGGTAAAGTCATTTTGTGTGTCAATAGTGATCAGTACGGACGTGTTCCAATTGGGACTCGTATAACTCATAACCATTCACCCCTTTAAAGTATTCCTTTAATAGTATCATTTTGTAAAATGTGGTCAACTAAAAATGATCAAGATCCCTGATGGCGCATAAATAAGATAAGATTCCATATGGAGGAGCACTTGACTATTTGAAAGCGATACAAGCTAATAAAATGTATGGAAGTGAGCACCATATATCAGGGATGACCTTTTACTATTTTGCCAGATATGCCAAATGTAATGTAATGTCTATTGGAGCTGTACGGCCAAATCCAGCAAGCGAACTGCCGATCTTCGCTGTGCAGTCTTCCATGAAGATCATGCAGACCTGTTAACGCGGCCTCTCTACCCTGCTTACTGGCAATATCGAACATAAACTGCATGCGCTCCTTTTCGTTGTTGATTGCATAAAACTGCTCCTCCGGAAAAGGAGAATGCTCGTCGAATTTAACAACATCAGACCATGCGATGATCGTTCCATCCTCTTCAAGTAAATAGAGCATCAGGTCATTGTACGCCTTTACCATACAGTCTCTCAACGTCTTCAGCCCATCTATTAGGACCGTTATTTCCTCAGTTGTGTAGCTTGAAGCATGAACGGCTAGCAAGGTTAATACATGAATATAAAATATCTGGGTATACACAGCTGAAGAAATGACTACAGAAAATCGACCTTTCCATGGCTCTAATAAAGAGCAGCGAACGATTTCACTCGGGATTTGAGTTAAAAAGGAACTTATTTCTGACATATGTGCTTTCCTCTGCAACAAATCATTAAACCTGCTGTAAAAATTGACTTGATCCAGCTTCGTAAAATCTATACTTCCCAGCAGCTCGATGCGGCCAAGAAGTTCAGGGGCTAGTCGGCTCACTCCCTCCTGAAGCGATAGAGCATCTATGTCTACTAAAGTCAGTTGCTCAAAAACATCACAAAAATAATGAAGATCCAAATCATCACAATTGCCTGCCCCCAGAACGATCGCACGATTCCGTTCATTGCCATCAGCCAGTGAACGGCTAATTAACAAATTAATTTCATGCCGATGACCCTCCCATTCCAGCCATCGATCCTGTATTCGTTCATGATTCAAATCCCGGTAAAAAATCGACATAAGTCCCCCCTTGCTTGGTGCATCCAGGTGAATCTTTGTTAATTGTTAACATTCAATATTAATAAACTATCCATCGTAGTTTATTTGTATCCCCACTGTATTAAACATGTATACAAATGTCAATAAACAAATTAATAATTCAATATTTATTCATATTTTGGATGTCTGCAGCACAAAAAAAAGCGGGAGCGTATGTCCCCCACTTTGTTCCTGTTTCCACTATAGTTTAGATACACTGAAAAAAGATAATCATCGAAATCACGATAAGAACCGTACCCGAAGTACAAACGGATCTTAAAGAAACCATCGGTACCTCAATCGACTGCTCAGGATTAATAAGTTGAGATAACCGATAATTGATCGCCGTATCCGAAAAACTTCCCCCTTGGCAAGGGTTAACGAATCTTTGGGTTTGGACAAGCTTTAATAATGCTGTGCCGATGGTGTAGGTGGAGTTTGTTTGTGTGATGGCATAACGGTCTGCCAGAAGCTCAATCCAAATATCGTAGTAGTGACCCAACCCTTTCAAGATGGACATATAAGGCATGCTCGTGATTATCATGGTAGCCAGCCATTTTTTCAAAGGATGTCGCTGTGTACAGTGATAACGCTCATGAAGCAAGACAGCGTGTACCTCCTCCACAGAAAGCATGTCCAATAAACCAGTGGAGATCACAATCCGGGGATGTATCATGCCTATCGCAAAAGCTACCGGCTGCTGTTCACGAATAACATCTATGTGAGTATGCCATTTTTTATATTTTCGAGTCCATTGTGTTGTTAAACGGGGATGCATTCGGACTTTGACATAAGTGTACCAGTTATAGGAAGCATACAGATGTCTGCCCATATAGGTAAGCATCCGTAAGCAGGTTAGGCCTATTAATAAAATAAAAACCGTTTCAAAGAAAGAATGTCCGACTACTAAATCGAACAGCATATTTTGGATAACTAACCACATATCCGGCTGCAATTCAACATCACTGATATGATGGGATAAGGCCATGCCCATTTGCAACAAAATCCAGGCAGCAACAACATATATACAACAAATGGCCATGCTGGGTTTCAACAAGCTGCTCATTTAACGATTCCTTTTCTTTAACTCTTGGAGCTTAGTCTCCAATGTTTGAATAAGATGCGGATCAGCCTCATCAATGACATCTACGATATGGGTTACCATCAAATCACCAAAATCTTCAATCAAGCCGCGAGTTACGTTTTTCGTCTGTTCGGCCAAAAACTGTTCTTTGGTTGACGCTGCTTTGAAATGAGTAAGCTTCGTACGACCTTTTCCTTCCGTGTGCCTATGCAGCAGCCCCTTGTCATATAACCGATTCATGACGGTCATGATCGTATTAATCGAATATGGACTCTCTTCATTCAGCTTATGGTGCATTTGTTTAATGCTCAGCTCTTCAGATACCCAAAAAACCTCCATAATTCGGGCTTCCAAGGTACCCAGAAACCGATGCAAACCTTCCTCCTGAAACATATATTTATTTATCTTCATCTACCGGCACGCTTTCTGGATTCATAGGATTCACCTACAATGAAATTCGCCATGAACTCATCACCTTCATTTCATAATTTATCTTAGCTTACAGTATAACAGAAAATCACCTCCCCCAACTCCCTGAATTCCTAACAATCAAACCTGCTCCGGATCGCTTACTGCCCGTTCGCTTGATTTGTTGATTGGTTTTTTTTCGTAAGGCTCAGCTCCCTGTATTGCTTCGGTGTAATTCCTTCCAGCTTGCGAAAATAACGTATAAAATTTTGCGGATTGTTATACCTCATCTTCTCCGAAATTTCCGTGATCGACATACTCGTTTCAACCAAAAATTTCTTGGCCATTTGCAGCCGATGTCTCGACAAATAATCGCTGAAAACAAACCCGGTTTCTTTGCGAAATACACGGCTAATATATTCTGGATGATAGTTCAGACGGGCTGCGCAGCTCTCCAGAGACAAGGGCGAATCGTATTCCTGATCAATAATAGCAAGCATCTGATCGGAAATTCTCGTATACAGGGTTTCCCTGCTCTTTTCGATATAATCTATCAGTGGACGAATCATCGTAAGTCTCATCCATCCTACGATTTCCTTGGTCGATTTCAAGGCAAGAATTTCATTTACAACCTCTTTTTCCTGAGGAACGATATGATACAGGGTGCCCCCCATTTCCTGAACAAGCCGCGTCATATCGACAAGCAGTCGAAGCAGCACCAACTGAAATTCCTGCTGGCTTATGGCTTTGCGGGTAATGATCACCATGAATTCATCCAGCAGCTGATAGCTTCCCGCTTCATCCAACTGCTTAATGCGGTCCATCAGCTCATTGACGACTTGCTGCGGATACGTAACAGATGGCTCTGCCACTTCAGGCTGCATGTCCTCGAGGAACAGAATCGATTGCTGTCCCAGTCGTACGCTGTAAGACAGCGCTTCCTTCGCTTCTTTTAAGGCATTCGGTGCCTCATTTAGCTCCATAAACAAACAGCTGATGCCCATACTGACATTGAGATGCAAATACTGTTCCACTGAATTTTGAATCGCCGCCGCCCATTCATATAGCTCCGCCTTTGAAGCCTCTGGATGCTCGGCATGACTGCCTAATAAGGTCACCTGGAGATCGTTGATTACAACCGGATTCAGCCTGAATGGCCGGGGAATTATTTCCCCAGCCATATTAAGAATCGCAAACAGAAGCAGATCTCGATCCCGATCGGTGTAGTTAGATCCTTCGAGTGTATCAATACGTACGCAGATGACCCGCATTTGCTTCCAGCATTCCAACTCATGGGTTTCTATACGATCAGCTATTTCTTTGGCGTTAACTGCTCCCTGCAGCAATTTATGTACAAAAAAATCGCCGAGCTGATGCCTCATATGGGATTCCTTCCCCATGAGCACATGCATGTTTTTTTCAATCCAATAAAATTCATCGTTTCTCTTGGAGCGCGGCATATCCGGCGATTTCAATACAAGATCGTACAGCTTGCGAACCGGACCATACAGCCTGCGAGTCCCCTCCAACGATACAATAAAGATCAGGATACACACAACCAAACAAATGAAGATAGTCACCCATCCGATTGCTTTTGATTCCTTCGTGATCTCGTTAATATTTGTTTTCACCACATAAATCCAGCCGTTATAATTCGATTGCCTATACGTAATTCCATAGGTATGATTAGCGGTTTCAAATTGATCCGCTTCCCTGTTGGCCTGCTTAATGGTCTGCATGTACGTCTCATCGGAGAGCTCCATACCGATCATATCCGGCTTGCTGGCTGCAAGTATGCGGTAATGCTCATCCAGGACGTACATGTCCCCAGAATCGCCACCGCTGACTTTGGGGATCATTTTATTCAATTCGTGGCTGGGCAATACGGCAACCAGAAGACCGAGCGGGCTAAAGGAATTAATCGGGATCGTTTTGACAATCGCCGTATTCCATACCCGCGGGTTCGACTTTTCAAAAAAAGGTGATTCAAACACAGTCCAAAAAAACAGCTTGCCTTTATTGACATATCCCGTAAAGGTGGGGCTAAGCTCGCTGGCCTGCAGTGATTCTTTGCCAGCGCTGCTTAAGATCCAATTTTTATTGAAATTCACAAGGTAAACGTCCGATAGTCCGAATTCATAGAGCTGCAACCGATACAGCGTCTGCATCAATTTCTCATAGGCCAGATAGTCTTCACTGTCGAGCTCCTGCTCCATAGCATCGATCACAAGTGGCGAGTTGGTAATTTGGGCCTGGGCATTATCCACCATTTTCAGCTTTTGTTCAAAACGAAGCTGTGTTTGTTCCACCATCTCCATGTCGCTTCTGTGTGCCTTATCCAACAATAGCTGTGATGATTTGGCATAAGAGAAATAACCCAGCGTTATGACGGGAATCAACCCTATCAGGATGCAGAACAAAAACAATCGCTTGAAATAGTTAAAACGGCGGTTTTTCATCATGTACCTCCAACTCGCAGCAACCTATCGACTATTCTGCAAGCTCCGCGAGCATCTCGTCGGGGATAACTGCCAAATAAACATTTGGAATCCCCCCGGCATCCGAATTATATACCACCATTTTGCCATCCGGGCTGAAGGAGGGGTGTGGATGCGTCCACTGTGGATGGCAGGATGAGCTGTTGGGGTAACACAGGACCTTGTGCTTCTTCGTTGCTGTATGAATCAGGTGTATGCCATGATCAGGCCAGTTCGTATCCGAGACCATCCACTCCCCATTCATACTGCAGGACCCATGCCAGTAATGCTCCCCGTTGACAAACAGCTCAGGCTCTTCATAATTCTCCGCCATGATGGCAATTCCCTGCTGCTCCTTCTCCAGATTGGACATAATCCGTTTGGTGCCTCCAAGCCACATCCAATGTCCATTCCCATAGGCAAGCTCCAAAGGACGCAGGTTGCTGCCATCCTGATCAATCAGCCAAATATTTCTGTTGAATGCGTCGGGTCCGTCCTGAAAAGCAATAACCTTGCCCTCCGTAGGCTCGCATTGGGTATGTGTGATATCCGGATTTTCAAAGATCACTTCGGCCTCCTTGCCGTCTGTAGTGAATCTGGCAATCCCGCGTCGACCATTTTTCAGAGTAGCCTCTACATAATAATTTTTGTCGTCATAAGTCATACTGGCACACTCTGCATCCCACGTCAGTGCATCCAAATAGCTGATGCTATCTTCCTCATAGGTATCCATCGACACTCGGCGAAGCTCGCCATTCGTGACGTAGTACAACCATTTTCCATCATAGGAGACCATAGCCCCTCGCACATTCGGACGATCTGTCAGTTGAACCAGCCCCATACCGTCTGTTTGAACCTTGAAAACATCGATCTGCGAATCCCGCTGCGCGGACCTGTAGGTTTTGAATACCAATGACCGGGAATCCGGAGTAAATGCATTAATATGAAAATATAGCTTGCTGTTAATGGTAGGGAACGCAGTCAGCTTGGTTATCTTCACGCCGGTTCTGCTATCCTCAAAAAATTGCCTTTCAGATGGATATGCCTGGCCTCTTGCCATTTTGGAAACACTCCTTCGTTAATGGGTATGTGCTTGTGCAGACTTTTTCGCTCTTATTGCCATTCTTGTGCAATGCAGCTCCTCTTCAAGCGTAACAGGCATTTCCGCTTTACCAAGCAGCGTTTGGATGAACATGTCCCAATAGCTTTCCTCAGGCGCGGAGGTGTCGATGGGACCCAAGTCGGTCTCACCCACGATAAGCCGGGTCCTGGCTCCGCCATCCACAACTTCGATAAACCCCTTTGTTCCGAATATCCGCAAGTGCTCATTGCCCCAGCTTCCAAACCCCTTGGCATTCAAATAGTTGGCGACAATGCTGGCAACACCTCCATTTGTGAGCCTCATCATCATACTGGCCGCCATATGAAGCCCGCCGTGCTCGCTCGGATTGCCAAGCTTCGTTTCCATAGCGTGAATTTCTTCGATTCTTACGCAAGCCACGTGCTCAACAAATCGTATCGCGTGAATGCCGTTCTGGCCGATGAGTCCCCCGTCTATCGCCTCATCCTGAGGACGAGCGTCGTGGTACGGGTACGACTTCTGGGCGAATACCTGTACCACCTCGCCAATCACACCGGACTGAACCAGATTGCGTATGGCCAGGTACGGCTGTTGAAAGCCCGTTCCTGCCATTTCGCGGAATAAGCACCCTGTTTCGCTCACAACCTGCAGCAGCTGGTCCAGCTCTGCTTCATGCATGGCGCATGGCTTTTCCGCATACACATGCCTGCCTTGCCGCATACACATGATCGCTTCATTGGCCTGGTTGGCTCTGCGTGGTGAGCATAAGGAAACGACCTGCACCCTTTCATCCTTTAGCAATTCCTCCAGCGAATCATAATGCCTTATATCCGTATCGGATTGCTGCTCAGGGGTAAGCAGACTCCTATCCATAGCGGCTGTGGCCACGATAGCTGCATAGGGATGGTTGACCAGCTCGCCATGTATCTGATGTCCACCGTTATTGCCGAATAAGCCTACGCCAATTTTCATGATTCCTCCTGAACGAGCTCAATCCTTCCACTTCGGTCGGATCTTCGCATCGCCTCAATGATTTTAAGCCCCTCCACCACATCATGGATATAAGACTCTTCATTCATTATACGATCACATACGGACTGGTAAAACTCCTTCCATTGATACCGGCCTGCATCTCCAGTAACCTCGACCTCTTCGGTAACTCTTAATCTGGTTATCGGGTGCCGTGCCACTAGAAGCAGCTTGCTGGCGTCCCCTTCATTCGTTGGCATCACATCGCAATAAAAGGTTCCGTGCTCGAAATTCAGAATCATCGGGCTTTTATACCTCTGACTGTCATCTACGCAAAAACTCCCGAATATATTGGCTATCGCGCCGTTACGGAAAAGCAGGCTCACCTGCGAGTTATCAACTGTAGGCCGCTCTGTGATCAGGCGAGAGCTCATAGTCGATACTTTATGAACGGGCCCGAATATTCGAGCCATGTCGTTGATGATATAGATGCCGAGCCTGAATATAGGCGCAACCGGACACTTTTCGGGGTCGTCATACCAGCCTCCATCTGCTTGTTCGTGATAATTAACCCAAATGTCCCATCGACCACCGATCGGCATGCCCAGTTCATATTTCACTCTCCACGCTGTGATGTAGTTCAACGTATCATACCATGCAGGACCTGGAGAATTCATATGGACGACGCGCTTCATCGCATTAGCCTTATGGAGGATATCGAATGCTTTTTGCGGATTCAGCTCAAAGGGCTTCGTTGTCATGACATCTTTTCCAGAATTAATGATCTGATCGATCAGCTCTGCTCTTCCTGCCGGAGGCGTGTACAGACCAACCACCTGAACCTCTGGGTCGGCAAGGAGACTCGCAATGGAATAATAGGGCTTCGCTCCATATTTCATAGCGCATTCATCGACCTTGGCGGGATCGAGATCGCAAACCGCGTACACTCGGAAATAGGGGTTGCCCGCCCCCTCCAGCAATTCCTCAATCACTGTACTGCCGAATCTTAACCCCACAATTGCTATATTCTGTTTCTCCATAAAAATGTTTCACCCGCCACTTTGTAATTCTGCTCGCAAATGCTCAGGAATCTTGACCAGATACATCTGGGCAGTTCCGGTTATATCGGAATTATACACCACATAATTACCGTCAGGACTAAATGAAGGGTGCGGGTGAGACCATTGCGGATGAGAGGAAGAGCTTTGTGAATAGCATAATGTTGCGTACTTTTTGTTATCGACATGAATCAATTGAATGCCATTATCAGGCCAGCTCGTGTCCGATACCATCCATTTGCCGTCGCGGCTGCTGGCCGCATGCCAGAAATGCTCGCCGGTGACAATGATTTCCGGATTATTGTCATGCTCGCCCATCACCGCGATGCCGTTAAACTGTTTCTCCAGATTGGTCAAGATTCTTTGTGTAGAGCCGAGCCACATCCAATGCCCATTACCATAAGGCATGTCCAGAGGCCTCACATTGGTTCCATCCTCGTTGATCAGCCATATATTGCGATGCTGAGCATCCGGTCCATGCTGAAAGGCAACAACCTTCGCTTCCGAGGGCTCACATTGGGTATGGGTAATCGAATCCGATTCATAAATAATAGCGGCTTCTTTACCGTCTGTCGTATATCTGAGTATCGCTCTTCTACCATTTGTCAGTGTGGCATCTGTAAAATATACACGCCCATCACTGCTCATGCTGGCATTAATGGTTGAACCAGCTGTGTTACTGCTAAGCCCCGTAGACGGCTGTATGCCGTCTATATACCCAATCCGGTCCTCACGATAATCCGTCATCGATACTCGGCGAAGCTCCCCATGGCACATATAATACAGCCAATGGCCATCAGGCGACACAACCGGGCTGCCAGCCTCTGCGGCGTCGGTAAGCTGTGTTAGTCCCTTTCCATCGATATTGACCTTGAAAATATCGACCTTCGAATCCCTCGTTGCCTCGGAGAATACCTGAAATACAAGCGTTTGTGAATCTGGTGTGAACGCATTGACGTGAAAATACAATTTAATATTGATGCACGGGAAAGAGGTCAGCTGCACAATCTCCGCCCCTGTTACAGCATCTTTGAAAAACCGTCTTTCCGACGAATAGACACGGCCTCTACTCAAAACTGAACACTCCTATCGCTCTTTTTCTAGTTTGTACGCTATTTGGTTTTACTTTTGGCAAAGCTCTCGGCGAATTCGGTCAACACTTTATCCCCGCCCGCCTTTTTCCAGTCCTCCTGAACCTTTTTCCATTCGTTTTCATCGATTTTGTTCATAATAAACTTGACAGCGCCATCCGAAGCTATCTTTCTTAATTCATTACTTTTTTGGCTCCAGGTTGGGGATTCGAAGTATAGGGGCAGCGCCGGATTAACAACAGCAATTTTCACGTTATCCTTGATGAGCTGTTTCCCTTTTGTTGTCAATGGATTCTCGCCTGTTGCAACGAGCTCCTTCGAGCCGTCGTCAATACGTAGCTCACCGAGTCCGAGCGTATCCTTATCGAAGGCCTCATCTCCACCGATTTTCTCAACTTGACCATTCGTCAGCTTGTATTGCTTGCCTTCAAGTCCCCAGGTCAGCATGTTAACCGCATCCTGCTCCTGCAGCCTGTCAAAAAACGCCAGAATCCGTTTCAGTTCCTCTTCTGTCTTGATCGACGATTTCGGGAACAGGAACACCCCGGTATAGCCCGGTTGAGCCCAGACCCGCTGACCTTTGGTCCCGGTTATCGTATCGAGAATCGCTATCTTCGCATTCGGATTCAGCTTGGCAACCTCCATCTGCTGTTTACCGACATCATCAAACAGACCCAGATTAATGCCAGCCTTGCCTTGATTGAACATCGTGTTCATTTGTTGTTCTTCTGTCACGACGAAGTCCTGGTTCAACAGCTTTTCATCATACAGCTTTCTGATGTACTTCAGAGCTTCGAGGTATTCATTTGTCATGAAATCCGGCGTAAATTGTCCATTTTCTTCCTTCCATCCGTTCGGAGCTCCAAACCATGAAGCGATATGCGGGATCAAGTAACCCTGACCATCTTTAAAAGCAAGAACTCCATAAGTGTCATCCTTGCCATTCTTGTCCGGATCATTTTTGGCAAACGCTTTCATGACGTTGTACATATCCTCAGGCGTTTTGGGTTCCTTCAAATTCAGATTATCCAACCAATCCTTGCGGTATGTGACGCCAAATCGGGCAAGAGGTCTGGAACGGTATAAGCTGTACGTTTTCCCTTGTATTTTGGTACTCTCGAACTGCAGCTTACTCAGGGCGCTCAAGTTTTTGTAATCCTTCAAATACGGACCGATTTCCCAGAACAAGCCCGATTTAATCGCATTGACCAAGGGCGGGGCCGAAGAATTCAACGCCAGCATCACCTTGGGCAAATCATTGGAGGCAATCGAGACACTGACCTTATCGTCATAGGCAGAACGTGGCACCCATGTCATTTCGATTTGTGTATCCGTGATCTCCTGCAGCTTCTTCCAAATGTCATTCTGGTTGCTTGGCGGCTGAGGGGTGTAATAAGTGGCCATAATACTCAGCTTGAGCGGCGGCTGCTTCACGTCAGGCGGCTTGGGTGTTGTCGTCGTGCTGGCGGCGGCTGGCGCTTCTCCCTGCTGCTGCCCCTTATCTCCACTGCAGCCGACAGTCAGCACCGACAAGGTGACCAATGTACATATAGCTGTATGATAAGCTCGTTTTTTCATCGCAGTTCTCCCTCTCCATATTATCCTTTAATTGAACCTAACAGCACGCCCTTGGCAAAATGTTTTTGCAGGAACGGATAAACCATAATAATCGGCAGCGTAGCAACTACGATAACAGCCATTTTGACCGTTTGCGGCGGCACAACATATGAGGCCTCTGCCGCAAAGCTCGCATCTCCAATGCCTCCTGAAGACATAATGACAATTTGCCGCAGCAAAATTTGAATCGGCCATTTATGGGAGTCGTTGATGTAGAGCAAGGCACTGAAAAACGTGTTCCAATGCGATACCGAATAAAACAGGGAAAAGGTGGCCATCGCTGGCAGTGAGAGCGGAATAACAATTTTCCAGAGAAGCAAGGGATCGTTGCAGCCGTCCATTTTTGCCGATTCCTCAAATTCCACAGGCAATTGTTTGAAAAAATTAATCAAAATGATCATGTAAAATGAATTGATCGCCCCGGGAAGCCATAAGGCTCCGTACGTATTCAACAGTCCTAATGATTTAACGACCAGGAAGCTTGGAATGATCCCTCCGCTGAACAGAAGCGTGAACACAACCAGCAGCATAATCGTTCGCTTACCCTTGACATTGCGGGACAACGGATAGGCCATCAACAAGGTCATCGCCATATTGATCAAGGTCCCGACAATGGTAATAAAAATCGTGATCAGCAGACTGCGCAGCAGCGTATTCTCGGAAAAAATAAACCGGTACGCCTCCAGCGAAAATTCCTTGGGAAATAATATGAATTTACTTGCCAGCACTTCCTTCGCCGAAGCAAGTGAGCCGGCCACAATATGAAGAAATGGAAATAAGGTTAATAAAGCTATCACAGCAAGAACCGTAATGTTGCCAATATCAAAAATCGTGCCTGCTACAGATCGTTTGTGCAAACTCGGGCACCCCTTCCCCAATGAATCCTTTACCTCTAATAGACACCTTCCTCCCCTAATTTTCGGGAAATATGGTTAGCCGCGACGACCAGAATCAAACCAACGACCGATTTGAACAAGCCTACGGTAGTCGAATAGCTGAATTGCCCCTGCGTAATCCCGTTCGTATAGACGTAAGTATCAAAAACCTCACCAACCTCCCTATTCAGCGCGTTGATCATGAGCAGCATTTGCTCAAAGCCGGTATCGAGAAAATTACCCAGACGAAGAATGAGGAGAATGACTATGGTGCTTTTGATCGCCGGCATCGTAATGTACCAAAGCTGGTGCCAGCGGCTCGCCCCATCAATTTTGGATGCTTCATATAAGGTCGGGTCCACACCTGCAAGCGCTGCCAAAAAAATGATCGTGCCATATCCTGTTTCTTTCCATATGACCTGCAGTGTCACCATCGGCCGAAACCACTCGGGTCCTGTAAGAAAATTGAGCTTATCGGCGCCCATTGCTGCCACGCCCTCATTAACGATCCCTCCTTCGGTCGTAAACATCACATAAGTGATCCCTACAACAACAACAATCGAGAAAAAGTGGGGAATATAAATGAAGGTCTGGACGGTTCTTTTGAACCATTGAATCCGCAGTTCATTCAGCATCAGAGCAACAATGATTGGTAACGGGAAAAATAACACGATGTTGTATACCGCCAGTATCGCTGTATTCCGAAACAGCTGCCAAAAGATCGGCTCCGAAAAAAAACGTTCGAAATGCTCCATGCCTACCCATCGGCTGCCCCAAAAGCCAAGTGCCGGCTGATAATCCTTGAAGGCAATCAACATATCCCACATCGGCAAATACTTAAATAACAGATAATAGATCAGTCCCGGCAGCATCATACCATACAGCCATATATCCTTACGGACTGCTTTTTTGAAGCTTATGGTCGCATCTTTAACCGGTATCGCCTCTAAGCTGCGTTTGATAGCTTTCACCTCCTCTCCATCGTTGTTTACTTAAGCATCATAGAGCGCTTCACGTTGTTCAGTCTATAATCTTCAGCCGACAATGTGTGGGTAATGGCCCATACAACTTGAAAAACCCCTATAATCATTTCATGAGCTTATGCTCATTAGCTGATATTAAGGGGTTATTCTGGCAGGAATAATGCGTATTCTCTTGTTGATTCTATGTATGGCTGTGCTCACCTAGCAATCAAGTCAAGGTTGCTGCCAGCTTCCATACAAGAGCTTATATGTAACTGCTGCGGGTATCGAAAATATCTGGATTTAATTTGTCCCAAGGCGTAAAGCTTGTCGTTAATTGATATCGTTGGCCGGATTCCGCTGAACGGTAAGCACCGAACATAATCTCATGAACGTGTAGCTGCTGTTTTCCAGACTGTATGGGCTGTTCACCTGATCGGAGGCAGTGTACAAAATGAGCGATAATCTCCTCCTTGGGGTACGAAGCGATCTTTCCATATGGAACATAACAATTTTCGATTCCACGCCATGATACTTGTTCTGCATTCGGCAAAGCTTGTTCTGGTGAATGCACTACCAAAGGAAATCCACTGTCGTTCAGAGCTACGGTCCCGCTGCGTCCATAAATGATTGTATGATTCTGCTTGTGCGAAAGTCCCCATAACGAACGGATGACCGCATGCTGTCCTCCTGCAAATTGGACGATGATCGTTACATTATCATCCACATCGCTATTTACTTTCTTGCCCTCACCTACAATTCGATTCGGAATCAACGTGTTGACCTCAGCCACGACGCTTACAGCAGGTCCTAACAAACCGATAAGTCGGCTGATCGGATATACCAAACAATCGATCACGGCTCCGCCATGGGCGATTGATTTATCGTAATACCAGTTGTCACGCCAAGGCCCGGGTAGAGATAATTGCGCCTCGGCCCCTGTGATTTTACCGATATAGTGCTCGGTTACAAATTCGGAGGCTGCCAGAAAAGCGGGGTTCAAATCGAACGGCAAGCTCATAAAGATGACACCCTTTTCCTCTGCTAGTGATACCATGCGTTTACAGTCCTCAAAAGTAGTAGCCATAGGCTTCTCGTTCAGCACATTCAGCCCCCGTTCCAAAGCAGCGAGCACTGGCTCTGCATGTACGGAATGAGGTGTAGTGACGACGACCGCATCAAGCACTTCTTCGTCCATCATGACCCTGTAATCGTCATACCACCTGGGCACACCATAGGTCGCCGCCTTCTTCTCCGCATTATCCAAGCGTTTCGAGCAAGTAGCCACAAAACGTACACCTTCCAGCATGGCTGCCTGTTCAAAATAGCGATTACTTACATGACCGCTTCCAATCATTCCCAAATTAATTGTCTTCATCTAAATCCCTCCTATCGATATGGGGACAATATTACCAGTTTATCGTATTTATCTCTACTTCAAACTGCTTATTAGGATGTACGTTAAAAAAGGTTGCTATTCCATTACTGGTAGCAGCCTTCTCCTCATATTATCGGTAATGAAACTCTTCATCTTTAACCTTATGCTTGACATTTCCCCATCAGAAAAGCCAACTGGCTTCTGTTCTTAATGTTCAGCTTCCTGAAAATATTCGACAAATGTTTCTTCACCGTCACCTCGCTGAGATATAGCTTACAAGCAATCTCCATATTGGTAAGACCTTGAATGATAAGCTCCACAACCTCCATTTCGCGCGGTGTCAAGGAGGAGAGCTCCTCCTGTGCATCTCTGCGTTCGTCTAACATGTCTAAACCTGTGAGCATTTTGTTCAGATAGCTCTGCAGTTTATTACCTCTTGTATCGATAACATAATAAGGGGTCGGCGTGATGCCATCATAATCGTAATGCACCGCATGCTTGGCAATCTGGTAGCCGAGACCGAGATGGATCTCGCCAAAGAACGGATTGGTCGGAGGCGCCGCGACAAGGAATCCGGCAGAAATGATATGCGTAATGAAGGTTAAACCGGCAGCTGCACGCAACGATTGGTCTGCGAAATCGGGAACATCGATCGTCTTCACGAAATACCCCGCATTCGTTTCTCTTGGTACCTTCAATTCCTTCAGTCTCTGCTCCGACAAGCCTGTAAAATAAGCTGAAGATAACGGCTGCGTAAGCAGATAGTCCAACGTGTGTACGTTGATCGGTATGATTACCGATAGCCCCGACAAACCTCCTTGCCTGTCCCGGAGCAGCTTGACGATGCTCAAGTCCAGCTCATATAGCTCCTGAAGATGGATATGCTTCAAGGTATATAAATTTTCTTCCATAGAAATGACGTACTCATAACGTTCTAAGGTTTCTGGATTCGTATAAGTAATCCTCGCTTCTTTGGCCGATGATCGCCTATTCTCGATATAACGCTCGGCCTCGGACCAGTTGACACTGTTGAGCGACTCCCACCGATGTGTGCCCGAATTCTGATAAAAAAAGGCAAGAATCGCCGGATCACCAATATAATAAAACCACTCTGCTGTTTCCCAAGCAACCGATTTCTTGTGTACCGATTCCTTGATCAGTTCATAATAATAAAGGTTGCAGCGCTTCCGAATCCCACTGTATTGTTCAGGTGCGCGTACCTGCAGCTCGTGAGTGATCGCATCTCGCATAAGGTCGTGAAGCAGCCAGCCCCGATCCACTCGTCGTACGAAGGAAAGTCCAACCAGCTTAAGGAATTGCTCCGTCGAGATCGGCCTTCCCATGGCACATGTGAGAAGCTCCTGGTTGAAATGCCGTAATACCGCCGCCGTCTCCACCAGCTCCCGAAGCTGCAGATCCGGAAGCTCCTTCAACCAAATATGCACTACCTGAGCAAACACGCCATTATCTTCCTCGATCGCCATTGGCTGCATCGCATGGAACTGTGTCGTGGATACGAGCAGGGACAGAGTCAACGGATGACCCTTGGTCTTGTTCCATATTTGTTGGATATCGTCTTCGACGTTGAATCCGGAGCGGTTCAAATACTCCTTTACCGAATAATAATCCAGATCCCCAATCAGCATGTGGCAGATCAACTGCCGCCATGCTGGAGAGGACAACCATGCGCCTTGAATCGGATAACGTCCAGATATAATGACGAGCACCTTGGAATGGAGCTGCGCCATAAACTCTTCGCGGAACCAATACTCGAACTCTCCCAGCTCCTCGAACGTATCCAGCGCAAGGATGACACCACCCGACTCTACCTCCTGCTGAATGGCTTCCTGGCACATTGCTAACAATCGGTTTAGTTTATCTGTCTGCTCATCCTTAGATATATGGCAGCGAAGCAGTCGCAGCAGATGGAGACAGAAGTCCTGTGGGTTATGTGGAAAATCCATGCTATCGAGCAGCAGAAACCGCGTCTGCGCTTCATGCGCAATACGGCGAAATTCGTCAAGGAGGTAGCTATTGCCTACACCACCTGTGCCATAAATATTGAGAATACTTCCTCTATGCCTCATCTCTGAAAGCTGTTCGTGGAAGAATTGGATTTCCTTCTGCCGTCCTACCAAATAATGCTGTTCAATCTGATCGATTTCGTTAACGAATCGTTCCCCAACGTCTCTCGTATTGCCCTTTTCCTTCGACATGCCTCCGAACCGCACCCTTCTCCTTCTAAATACCGCTGCTGCGGTGCTCATCTACGCCATATACATGCCACCGTTCACATTCGTACATGTACCTGTCAAGAACCGGCTCTCCTCACTGGCTAGAAAAGCGATTGCCCCTGACACATCGTCCGGCACCGCAACCCGCTGCAGCGGCGTCATGGCTGCAATCTGCTGCTTAATAGCTTCCGGTGTATAACGTGAAGCGTCCGTCTGGACAAGCCCCGGAGAAACGACATTCGCCGTAACCCCATGGGGGGCGCTTTCCAGTGCGACATATTTTGCAAACCCATTAAGAGCTGCCTTGGCCGAACCATGTGCCGTGAAATAAGGCGATGCGACTTCTGCCGCACTGCTGGATATGTAGATAATTCTTCCATATTTACGTGCAATCATAGCTGGCAAAACCGCCTGTGTCAGCGTAAATGTGGCCTTCATCTCATCGTTCAGCTTCTGGGCAAATTCCTCCCATTGCATCTCGATCAGCGGCTTCATCACGAAAGACATATTCGCATTGCTTACCAAGATATCGATGTCACCGAGCGTTGTCTGAATATGGGCGATGGCTTTGCTCACCTGTTCGGGATCACGTACGTCTGCCCTTGCCAGCTCTGCTTTACCGCCAGAATTCCGTATACGCTGCACAATCGTCTGGGCGGACTCCTCCTGCTGAATATAATTTACCGCAACACTTGCTCCCTGCTTAGCCAGCATTAGCGCTGTGGCCGCTCCGATCCCTCGGGCGCCGCCCGAAATGAAAGCTACTTTTCCTTGTAAATTCATCGGCTTGTTCTCCTTTTATTAAATAAGTTGCGGCTCTTCTGTCACATTGGTTTTATAATCATTAGAAGAATTAATACGAAACCCAGAAAAGAAGCGGTGTTGTAAAGCCGATTGGCTTTTGTAAGGAGCATGGCTGCGTTCGTCGATACGTCCATAGCAGTTGACCTTTCTTCCTCACCATCCAGTACCTGCTTTAATTGATTCACTACTGGAGTAAGCAGACCTACCGCAACCATCTGAATGAGTACATACAATACGAGAGAAATCCATATCCATAAATCTGAGAATTTCCAGCCTGATAAGGCCACGAGCACCACACCCGACACAACAGCAATTGAACCGCCTATTTTCGGGAACAAGTTGAGCAGCTGAAATAATGCCAGCGACTGCCGAAGCTGCTCCTCCTGCTGTCTTCTCCTGAACAATATATGACCGAAAAACGTCGGCCCAATGCCGATAATCGCAGATACCACGTGAATTACAATAAGCCATTGCATTTCTATCCACTCCCAAACTCCATCTTTCGTTCAGCAGACGCGTCATCCTAGAACCTCTTTAATTTATCATTCGAACTATGACAGCGGTAGTATACTATAGTAGTAGAAAGGTAGTAGTTTTTGAACGCAAAAAAGCTGAGAATGCATTCAAGCTCATTCTCAGCTTCTATACAAAGCATCGTTGATTCATTGATTTGGTTCTACGAGACATAGGGTTCGTTTTACTATCCTGCTATACCTTCAAGCTCAGCTATTAAGCAAACCCCTTTAGCTTTGCCAGCACAACCCAGCGCCGTTCGAAGCGCCGTTTATACCTTGGAAGCCCACGGTATAGTTCAACCGTTGCCCGGTAAGCCTCACGTGCATCCACTTTGCGGTCAAGTTGGCTGTACAGCTGTCCAAGTCGATAATAAGCTTCGCATGAGGAGGAATTGACGCTCTGAAACTGCTGCAGATAGGTGATGGCTTTATGTGGCTCCTGTTCGGCCCAGGCTTCAGCCAAACGCAGATAAGGCTCTCCATACTTAACGCGTGGATTCAATTCCAATGCATGCAGCAAGCTTTGCTCGCCCTGCTGCAAATGCCCAAGCTTTAATTCACAGATGCCGAGATCGGCCCGTACCTCTGCCGAATCGGACATCACCTCGGTAATCTGGAGTAATAATTCATACGCCTGTGTATATTTCCGCTGCTCGATCCATATTCGCGCCATATCGAGCTTAGCGGAGGTTTGGTGGGGGCTTAGCCGCAGCTCCTGGCGAAGTCTGGAAAGCTTTCTTGCCCGCTTTAACGGCTTGACAATACTTGGCGACAATCCGATAAAACGTCGTTCCAATACATAAAATATAATTAGCAATACGATAATGGCTACAATCGGACTTCCGGTCAGCCATGTCAGTGCAACGAACAAAACAATTTTGCTCAACATAACTCAACCTCCTTGCTCAACATAACATTATATCTCATCTCATGTGAAACTTCCTTGCCTTTCCTTCCAGTTGATTCCAATATAGCACAAATGCTTATTTCTTTACAGCCTGCTTGCCCTGCATACCTATTTTAAACCGGATAATAGCCACTGAACCTGTTATTTACAAGCCTTGTAGCCAGGCCTAATATGAATAGCCTCGGGATGGCCCTCATACACTTGAAACAAATGAACTATGAGGAGCTGATCGCTATGCCGGATCGGGAAGCGCAATTCGAGCATCAATTTTGGCTGCAAATTCTGGGAGACCATTCCCGGTTTATTCATAACACGTTATACCCTGTAGAAATCAAGGATATCGCAGCTTCGGAACAATTCATTCACCATTTCGATCTGCTGCTAGAGCGATCCCGCGGGTCGCTTGATTCTGCGCAGCTTTCGGAGCTGAATCATGCCGCTCATCAAGCCGCAGTCAGCTTGCGCGCCTTTAAATTAAGCTTGCTGGAAAGATCGCTGCTAGGCGCCGTCAAAATCGGTCTAACGCCTTCCTTCCTGAATCATATGGTAAATGAGTTAGAGGAATATATTCGTATTCTCGACGAACTGCTGGCAGGCAAACCCGTACCGCATTACCCACCCCTGCACCATGATCTGTTATGGCTGTCTGATGCCGCTTTTCATTCTTCAGCCATCGCAACCGAGCTGGACTTCGTGGAGAGACCATTGATCACCAAAAGCAAAATGTTCGAGCAGCATTTTAATGAATTTTATTTAAAAGCCATTGAACTGGCCGGTTATTTGCGAACGATGAGACAACAGTATCCTTCTTTCGTCCGGTTTCATCGGGACATCAACCTGGAATTGACCTTGTTTATGGCTTTCTAAAAGAATTGGAACAGCTTGATCTGAAAGAAGAGCTGCTTGGCAGCTTGAATCCGCTTCTTCCTGATCATATGTACCGGGAGGAATGCTATTATTTGAATAAGCTCGCACAATCCGGAGAAATTTCTGTACCAGACTGTAATCCAACCACACCTCGAGTGGAACGGTGAAAATTATACAAAAAGGTCGGCATAGGGATCATATGTTCCTCCTTGAATGGTTATCATCCGTTTGCCGACAGGTAATTTTTAACATGTCATAAAACCCCCATATCTGGCTAGATACTCTTGCTTTTCTTTATAATCCGGCATGATACTTCCAACACGTCTCCAAAAAGATCTGTCATGATTCATATGGATCAAATGGCACAATTCATGAATGATCACATAATCGATAACTTCAATCGGTGCCATGGCCAGACGATAATTAAAGGTCAACTTTTTATCCGAGCTGCAGCTACCCCACTTGGTTTTGGACTCTACGATCTCGATGGTTTTGGGTTTTACCCTCAGCTGGTTTTGATAGCTAACAATACGCTCTCGCACAATCTTCTCACAGCTTGAGAAATAAAATTTCTTGAGATTTTTCTTGAGTATGTCTTCAGTCAAATCACTAGTCTCTATTAATTCATGAAGAAAATATTCTTTTCCCAAATGCAGAAACTTCCCCGCATCTTGATATTCTCTTTCTTTAGGTGTTTGTCGTGCATCAGCAATGTTAGACTTTTTCTCTAGTATCCATTTGGCATGATGTTCAACAGCACTAATGATAACCTCTTTGCTTGTATCATTAGGGGCTTTAACTGTTATGAAACCTAAAGAATCTATCCGAATCAAAATCTTTTTTGTATGTCCATACTGCACATTAAAATCAATACTATTATTTTCAAATTCAATTTTCATCAGAAACATTCTTTCTATAAGGTTATAGTTGGAACCATCAATCACAATTCTAACGGTATGTCAGTATTGCACAACAACATAAGACAGTTTAGTCAAAATGTCAATATATCGTCCCGTAAGGGGCTTTGAGAATAACAAAAAAAACAGTCCTACCCTCGTCAAAGGGGGAACTGCCTGCGAACAACTAGCTGGTATCTGGGGCTTAACGCCAGCTCATCATTCATTAAATCCAAAATGTAGTTTGGCCAGCTCTTTAAATCTTACGCTGTCAATCTGTTCTTTTGTACAATTTCCATGAATCCATTGTGTAAAAGAAGTATCAGTTAACGTTACATTTCCATCACTTGTAAGCTGGGTAATCAGTGAGATTTTGTTAAAACGCGAGTCTTTATGCTCAAGGATAATTCCTTGTACTTCATTTAATTCAGATAAATCCTCTACAATTCGTTTGGTATCAAAAGCATAGCCTGTTTTCCACTCGGTATCCTTATATTTTAGTTTGTATTCAAATATATAGTCCCCATATTCACTTTCCACTGCTTTAACCCGAAATTCTCCATTCATAGAGGAAATCAGTTCTCCATTTAGCGGCAGAGGTTGCAGAGGCAGGTTTCCGCCAAATCCAGTATCAACCAGATAGGTTTGACCTTCATGTTGTAACAGAATGGTTACATGAGTTCTTCCAAGATTGGACCAGTCATTCGTTGCCTGATTGTATACTTCTGCGCGAACTAACACGGCATGAAACCCATTCTCTACTAAGAAATAATAAAGCAGTGGGTTCAATTGATAACATAATCCCCCTTCATTTTTCATGAGAATTTTATTAATTAGATTTTCTCTGGTAATAGCTTTTGTTGTATTTGAAATGATATTTAAATTTTCGAAAGGAATGGCTGTTGCTGTTTTTTCAAGAATGCAGTCCAATATGTCAAATGTCAGTTTTGTATGGTCTGGAATGCCAAGTCTTTTACGAAATAATTCATTCAACTCAGTCATAGTGAATAGTCCCCCCAGCCTCGCTCATTAATCTCATACCTAACTTAACATATTCGTGCCCGTGAACCCTGATTCCTTTTTGTTTAGGAACCATTTTGTGGCAGGGAATCACTCATGGTTATGGTGTTTACCGTGAAATTACTTCATGGCGGGCCGAAACATGGACAAGTGTAAAACTTGGCTCTATTTACCACGCTTTAGAAAAACTTGAGTCACAGGAGATGATACAAGCCGAAGCTTCAGGGGATAGTGTTAAGCGAGGTCCAGCCCGAACGGAATATACGCTAACTGAGCAAGGTAAGACTGAATTTATATCACTTCTGGAAGCAGCACTCAAGAGCAACGATTTTCAGTTATTGGCTGCAGGGATCGCGTTTATGGAAATGCTTCCTCGTCAACATGTGATTACACTCTTAGAGGAACGTCTTGACTCACTCAAAGAAATAGATACGTTCTTGAAGACTTTACCCACGGAGTCCATTCCGTCCGATCCTTCCAAGCATCCTGAGCTAGTGGGCATGTGGATTGGATACTTTGAATATGCAATGGCAGCCACTCAAAAGCTCAAGCATTCTCTCAAAGCAGGAAATTATCTTTTTAAAAATGAATCTATATAAGTTGAACTAAAATTGTTCAGTAATTTGGTCGCTTTCTAAGCGAAGGCATAGGCGATCTATAATTGTC
>NZ_MRTH01000061.1 GCF_001956045.1 Paenibacillus sp. FSL H7-0331
AAACGCTACCAGCTCCATAGCATCCATAATAAGCCACCTCTTCACATTGAACTGGAAAAAACCTAACGATAGTTAGGTTTTTTCCAGTTCAATAATCTGTTTTTAAAAGAATCAAATCCGAGTCTATCGTTTTAACTTGTGCTTTAGTTTGAACCACCAGGCTTACGTCGTTTATTTACATGTGGGGCGGCGCCGGGAATTATTAGTCCCCATTTTCCGCCTCCAGTTGTTTCTTTCATTTCCTGCTCCGTCAACGGCTTCTCCAAATCTTCAAGCTTCAAATCTTTTGATTCGTTCTCATTGGACATTATTATTCCTCCAGTAAATTAAGTTTTTTGATCTCATTAAGAATACCATCTTGCTTTCGCGCATTCTATTATCCGAACGTAGCAAAATAGTAAAATTCAGGTATACCTTCATTCTCCTCACTGATAAAAAAAAGAAGACAAGCTCTCTCCCGAAAGAAAGCTTATCTCCTTACGATCATTATGTTTTTTTCAAGTAGCTGTTAACCAGTTGCGTTCGATTCCTGACATTCAACTTCCGAAATACTGCTGTCAAATGCTTCTTGACCGTTACTTCTGTAATATACAAGTCCGCCGCAATTTCTTGATTCGTATAGCCATTCTCCAGCAGCCCCACCACTTCTTTTTCCCGCTCGGACAGCATCGACATACCATCATCCTGCTGCTTGGAATGATCTACAAGACCGAAGGACGCTATCATTTTGTTCAAATAATCCTGCAGCTTGCCGCCCCTCGTATCGAGAACGTAATATGGCGTAGGGGTGTTAATGTCATAATCGTAATGTGCAACGTTTTTCACCTGCTCGCACCCCAAGCTAAGGTGGAATTCCTTTAAGAAGGAGAGCTCCGGAGGAGCAGTCGTCACGACATAACCGGAAGAAATAAGCAGTGAGATGAACGTTAGCCCTGCAGTTGTACGTATCGCCACGTCCTCAAAATCCGTCACATCGATCGTTTTCACAAAATAACCCGCAATATGTTCCTTCGGCACCCGGAGTTCCTTTAGCTTATGATCCGGCAGACTTTGGAAATAAGTGGATGACGGCGGGTGAGTTAGCAAGTAGTCAAGCGTTCCTGCATGAATCGGAATGATTGCCGTCAGGCCGCATATTGCCCCCTGCTGATCTCTCATCAGCTTAATAATGCCAGGATCGAGTTCGTAAAGCTCTTGAAGATGAATATGCTTAATCGGGTAAAAACATTCTTCTTTAGAAATCATATACTCAAACCTCTCGCCCGTGTCCGGGTTCTGGAGAGGAAGGCAAACTTCCTTCAGATTGATGATACGATTTTCCAAATACTGCTCAGCCTCCGCCCAATTGGACGGATTCAACGTCTCCATGAGATACGGAGTAGATTTCTGAAAACAGAAATTGCGAACAACATGATCGCCAATATAATAGTACCATTCAACGCCTTCCCAAGCGATCGTCTTTCTCTTGGACGGGTTGGTCATCCTGCTGTAATAATATTTGATGCAGCACTTCCATAACCAGTCGTAATGCTCAGGCTGGCGCAAACGCAGCTGATAGCGGATGGCATCCCGCATCAAATCATGAAGGATCCAACCCCTATCCACTCTCCGTATGAAGGAAAGTCCAACCAGCCTTTGGAATAAATCCGTCTTTACTTGTCGATCCAATACATAGGAGAGCAGCTCCTGGTTAAAATGCCGAAGTACAGCTACGGCCTCTACGAGCTCCCTAAGATTGTCGTCCGGAACCTCTTGTAACCAGATGCTCACGATATGCTCGAACACTTCGATTTCATCCACCAATTCCAAGCCATGAATGTTCTGAACCATCGTCGTCGAGACGATCAAGGACAACGTGAGCGGATGTCCTCTAGTTTTCATCCACACCTGTTTGATCATCGGCTCCTGAGAAATGCCCGAGCGCTCCAAATATTGCTTAACGGACAAATAATCCAGATCCCCAATGGGCATCCGATGTATCCAATGGCGCCATGCCGGAGAACTGAGCCATATGCCTTGCAAGGGAAATCTTCCCGCAATGATAATCAGGATTTCCGGATGCAATTGTGGAAGGAGTGCCTCTTTCAGCCAGTGCTCCATATCACCCATGTCCTCGAATGTGTCAAATGCGAGGACAAGCTTCTGATTCGCCACCTTTTCCCTCAGGATATCATGGCATAGCTCTAAAAGCGCCTGTGGCTCGGCAATCTGCTGCAGCTTCTCTATCGGATAGCCGAGCATACGCAACATTTGCGTGCAGAAGTCCTGCGGTGTATGAGAGAATCCGCGGCTGTCCATTAACAGAAAAGCGGCATTCACATGCACCGCCAGCCGACGGAACTCATCGATTAAATAGCTTTTTCCTACGCCACCGGTACCATAGAGATTCAAGATCCGTCCCTGTTGTCCGCCGTCAATTAATTGGTGCAAGAAATACTGGATTTCGATGTCCCGTCCTACCAAATAATGTCTTTCCAGCAGGTCAATCTGGACAGCTATGCGTTCCTCGGGACCGCCTACCTTCACCTTACCATCATACATAGGATATACCTACCTTCGAATTACATTATGGGGAGAAGAGTGCGATGCAGCAAAGTACGTTCTTAGCCTTCTAAAAGTAAAACGGTCAGGATCATTTTGCAAACCGCAGCCCAAAAAAACACGATAAAAAAAATGCAATCTGAGCAGCAATATTTAAAGGCGCTGTTTTATAAATATATAACTACAATTCTTATCATTTTATCACTATTCGGAAAAGATTACTTAATGTATTCTTACTACATTATTTAAACTATTTTTATTCCATATTTTTATTACCCAAATTACAAAAAAGCAGATACCGTTTGACCAGCACCTGCCGAATTCAAGCAACGCTATTCTTCTATTCTACATCTAGCCAATGATCAAGACTGGCATTCTATCGTATCCGTTTGTCTTCGTCGCTTTTGTACTCCAAAATATCACCTGGCTGACAATCCAATGTCTTACATATCGCTTCTAATGTTGAAAAACGAACCGCTTTTGCTTTCCCATTTTTCAGAATGGAAAGATTCGCCATAGTAATTCCAACCCTCTCCGAAAGCTCCGTTACGCTCATTTTTCGTTTTGCTAACATCACATCAATATTAATAATAATTGCCATATGCTCCACCTCAGACCGTTAAATCATTTTCTGATTTTATATTAATAGCTTCTTGTAAAAGTCTTTGGAGAACAGCAGCAAAAACGGCGATCACCATAGAGGCGAAAATAATGACCAATCCCATTGGTATGAAACTTGGAGGGTCAACTCTCTTCCCCATGAGATAGTAGAGTGGCATACCTAGCAGGTACAAGGTACTGATTGTGATGGCACAGTATTTTATATTCTTTAAAACCTTTACCGATAATTCCGAGAACGCTTGGTTCTTATCAATATAGCTTAGAAGTTTAAAAGCTTGATACAGAGCAAAGTAAAAGGGTATCGCTGCCGCGTACATATCGATTAAAACGAGAGATTTCATATAAGCAATATCTGGATACAATTCTCCAGCAAAATTCCCGATCTTAGGCAACAAAAATATGCACAATGCAAGAACTGGGATTCCTATAAAAATAACAGCTAGCTTTAAAAACAATGTCGTAACTTGTTTCATAAAAAGCACCTCGTTAATTAAATTTTACCGAAACGTTAATCATTTTCTGGTTTAATTCAAAATGGCTTTTGAAGTGCGTCCACAATGGCTGTCTGCAATTCCAATCAGAAAAATAATTACCTTTAAGAAATTGGTTCAACCTTGTTTAACATTCATTTAAAGCACCTCACTGATTTAATGATAAAATGACTTTAACATACGATTTATCGTTTTGCAATAAATTAATATCGTTTTTAACTATATTATTATTGTTATTATTATATCCTTTTAATTTTGACAAAAATAAAAAGCATTTCTCATTACAAAGAAATGCCTCTACTTTAAAATGTTTAAATTTACTACATGTTCAACAAAACTGCTCGTTAGTTTAGCGCCGGTACTTGAGTCTAGTACTTTATTTCTCAGTCTAATACTTTATTTTCACCAAACAAAAAATGTCAGGTGATAAAAAACTTTGGAACCAATTTTGTTGATTTTATTGAGTTTGCCGCGGCACGTGATAAACACGAAAAATAAAAAGTCTGAAACCACTAGTTATTACCATGTAAAGAAAGTTGGGACCTTCCTCAAATAAGCCAATAATTCCCCATCTTACACTGGTAATCTAAGGACCATATAGCTTCCTGATATGATAATTCATGCGATACAGTTACATTTAACCAAAGCATATTAATTTTACATAGGGTAATTTCAAATATTTTCAATGGGTGCAAAGTACTGGGTATCAGCAACAAACATGCTGTGTGCTTTGTATAGTCCCTATTCGCTGAGTTCGCTCGTTTTAATAATCATTTAAAACGAAACGTATATCGGATGGATACGGAGTATCCTTCAAAAGGCTGATTAATAAATCATGAGAATTAAGAAAATCCTCCCCAATTATATGTGCTATTTCTTGAGAAAGTTTATCCTGACCAGCCAAATTACCCATAATATCAACCAGTATGGCTTGGGCTAAAGGCACCTTCTTTTCTAATGCAACTACTAATATCAAGTTTAAAGTAGATATCTGCGCTACAAGACTGCGTGATGATTTATAAATTACATTCAAATGCTCTGAAAGGTGACTCCACTCCCCTTCATTACAGTCTATCACCCTAATAATGTTCACTTTTGCTATTTGTATAAATGGTACCATTACCGTTTCATGCTTTGCACATTCCATAAGCACATCATTGGGAATGGATAAGAATGGTTTAACAAATTTTTCAACGACTTCATTCGATTCTTCAATATTCGCTGTAGATAGACATTTTAAAACGTGCTTCACATCAGAAAAGAAATCTTTTAATTCATAAGATCTTAAACTACCAAATAAATAATCACTTTGAGCCAAGCTATTATTAAAATCATCTATTAACTCTTGGACAGTTTGATACCTTTTAGAACGATCCTCTTCCATTGCCTTTCCAACAATAGGTTGATATTTAATAAGCGACCTGAATCCTCGCTCGGGTGATTCTCCACTAAATATGAAATACATTATGGCACCTAGCGAATAGATATCAGACAGAGAATCCGCATTTTTCAAACTCTCCTTTTGCTCTGGAGCAGTAAACGCAGCTCTTCCATATGACATGTTAGAATGTCTGGTAATTGAAGAAAGCGATTGGTCATCTTTCGCCAGACCAAAATCAGCAATCTTCGCCACTATAGTCCCGTCACTGCTGGAAAATATCAAGATATTATGCGGGGCTAAATCCCGGTGACTTATTTTAAAATTATTATGTAGATAAGAAGCGCCGCAAAGTATATCTTTAAATATACGTAATTTTATTTCCTCCGACACGGCAGGATTTAATTCTAACCACTTCTCTAAGGAAGTTTCCGCTAATGGCATTGTGAATAGAAAGGGTTCTTTATCGAGTTTTATTTTATCGACTTCAATAATATTAATATGAGATTTCTTTTCTCGTAAAAGCCTGACCTCTCTTTTAAAGCGCAGTAAGTAGTCCTCCCCTTCCTTTCCATGTTCTTGAATAAACACTGACTTCTCAAAGAGTACTTTACAAGCCATTTCTTTTTTTGCAATCAAATCGAAAACTCTATATACTTCAGCAAACCCACCAAATCCAATTTTTTTCAATGGAATTAGGTGATTTTTTTGTACTTCTCCATTTTGGTCTTCTAACGTCCACAAACGACGAGCTAATCTATTGGACTGCGGGCAGAATAAAATACGATACCCATATAAAATATGTGTAATCTGTTCTTTATCAGGGTTTAAATTGATGTCCCTGCCTTTATCCAAATGATTTAAAACTTGTAATGCAAATAACATCATCTTACCGCCATCCGAATTAGGAGCTAGAGCATAAAAATCGCCTGTAAGTCTATGGGAGAATAGCGGTAAAAAGGTATCGTTACCCAAAGGTAAGTTGTCAAAAATTTCTTTCAATAGGTTAAGTAATTGATTAAGTGAATTCGGCTTGTTCTTATACATCAAATGAATAAATGATGCATTTCGATAGCTCGATATGAATGAAACAAATCTATAGAAGGGGCTTTCTCTTTTAGTAAGCCTCAGAAAAGTTTGAAAGAACAGTTCTTTCTTTTTTTCAAAATTGTGTTTATCTTCGCTTTTGGACGTTAAGTTTCCCAAAAAGTATAATTGTAGAAGATCGTTCATATCCAGACCTTCAAATGAATTCTTATATTTTGTTTTCATAATAGCTTTCTCAAATTTTGCTGCAGTAATCGTGATTGGCTGGCCATCCCTGTATATCTCACCAAAAAAACCTTCTAACGTTTGCAGTTGGTTTGGTGATAGATCGCTAAGGACGACTTTTGTCCCCTTGACGATTTTTCCACGACTCCGGTATTTTCCCTTGAAAAGTGTAAGTATATCGCTAAATTCTTTCTCATCTCGAAAAATATTAACCAGTTCTTCTAATGAAGACTCCATAAATACACTTCCTTGATAGCTCTAGCGCTATTGATTCAACTGCGTTTTTAACTCGAGCCTTTCGAAATGAAATACCATTTTGTTCACTCCACTTCTAGTTGTCTCTTTCCGTTCCAATGATAACGACGAAAACCCATATGTGGAGAAGAAGGCTGCCGCAAAATTGTGACGATTGAAAGTGATTTTACAGTCCGATAGCAGCCCCACAAATCATACGAATTCATGATGTAATCAAAATCAAAGTCTTGAATCATATTGAACATTTTCTCTTTATTGTTGGAATCTACTCCCGCAAATGCCTCATCAAGCGTGATTAACCTTGCTGCGGTATCTGATGCACTCATAAGGATTGCGTCGATCGCCGCAAGCAGTGGCATATACAAAATAATCGCTTTTTGACCATTGCTATATCTCCCAAAATTGCGG
Source organism: Paenibacillus sp. FSL H7-0331 (assembly GCF_001956045.1). Next base: position 6,967 of record NZ_MRTH01000061.1, read on the forward strand.
TTTCCTACTGTTTCTGATCCCACCCCTTTATCAACCTTCGTTTCAAATACAAACCATTTCCGGTAATCCAAAATCTCTTTGTAGGCCTCCAGTCTGGTCATTCTAAAATCTTTTTTTGTTCGTTGTTGTACGGCTTCGATGCGCGCACGGAAATGAGCTGCAACTTTTTCAAGATCGGAGGGATCGATGAATCTACTGTTACGACTTAACAAATCCACAAGTTGTTTTGTCTTTAATGTATCGTCTTCTACAGCATCCTTCGTATTCCAGTCCAAATGAATCCTAAGTCCCTCGAACTCGTGGAACCGCTTGTTTATTTCATCAACCCATTGTCCAGCTTCATGAATTCGAACCTGGATTGTACGTCCGATCTCGTTAATGATAATATCTGTAAACAGTTCTTTTTCTTTATCCCCAATATTTTGTTTTAACTTAAGCTCGATATCAGATAATTCCTGAAGCAACTCCAGCGGTGAACATGGAACCCCGCCGTTACTCTGCAGGCTTAGTGTAAAATATGAAATTAGTCGATTTAGCGCGTCTACATCGGTTCTTCCGATTTTCTCCTTCACTTCACTTTCCGCGTTCCAGGGTTGTTCTTGTTGGCGACGTAGACGGTAGTCTTCAAGATCGCCTCGCACCTCTCTTTCCACATCTAAAAGACGCACGAGTACATCTTCACGGTTAGGAGCACTTACACGGTCCTGCCCTAATATTTGATCGGCCGTGTAAGCAGAAAACGGACTATTTATGGTTTGGAGCTTACGAAATTCTTTATACCACACGTTCTCTCTTTCCGAGGCTTGTAAAACAGCTGTTTTGAGTTTTTCAATTTCTTTTTTTGCATCGTCGATTTGTAGTGTGAGTTGGTTAAATACCTGTTCTGCTTGTTGCTGACTATCTTCAGCGTCGTTAAGCTGCAGGTTCGCTTTCTCAATTTGTTTAAACACGTCCGAGTTTGAATCCATGGCTTCTTGCAAGCGCTGAATGGTCCTTTCGAGCTCCGATTGCTTGTACGATAATTCATCGTAGTTCTCTTGATACTCCTCTACAACGGGTTTCAAAGAATCCAGATGTCTCCTGCTCTGGGCAATCCTCTTCTCCACTTCCATTCGTTTTTCGGCAAGCGCGTCTATTGCCATGATTTCCTCTTTATATTTCCCGCATTGTTCGAGGGTATGGTTGCAAACGTCCAGGCGAAGCGGGATATCCATATCACCAATTAAACGCATAACATGATTTCGAACATTAAGGGTTTCTCGTCGAATGGACTCATAATGCGAATATGCTTCCTCTTTTTCCGAATCCCGACGTTTAGCATCTCGTTTTTCTGCATCTTGCTCCCGATAAACATCCTTAATTTCCTGCGTGGAAGGAATCTTCATCCATGTTTGGACTAGTTCGTCGATCTTGACCTGCGCCGCGCGTAGTTCACGGCTTTGATCCGATAAATGATGTTCTAATTCTTCTAGTTGCTCTCGAAGAGCAAGAAAGCGCCGCTGACGAGCCTCTTCTCGAGCCCGAAGACCGACATATGTCTCACTGCATCCAGGCGCAGTTCCTTCTAGGAAGCCGCTACGGAAAACGCCATCCTCACCGATGTACCCTTCTTGATTTTCGTCAACTGAAATTCCTTGCAGAACACGCTCAATTGTTTTCGTATCGATTTTATCACTAGGAACAGGCTCCATCAGATCACCCAGATGCTTGCTTTTCGGCGCTTGTGTGCGAAGTACAACCGCTTGACCAGTTGCCTTTGCTTCATATTCCTCAGGTACAATGACAGCTTGGAGCAGTCCGGAACGTTGAATGACGGACTCGATACTTTTTCGGATAGGGTCCGAAACGGTTTCCTTGAACTCGACAGCTTCAAAAAAACGAATATATGGGATTTTAAGCTCATCAAGGCCATTCCATTGTAGTCGCTCCTCTTTCTGCTCAGGAGGTTCCACAAACGGTGCTGACAGAACCTTCTCATATTCAATTTGAACTTTCTTGATTTCACTGGTTAGCCGCTGAACATGGTACTCGGCTTCCCTTTTTTGGGTTTGGAATGGTTTTTCCCGAGACTCTAAAATCTCTTGCTGCCAAGAATGAAACTTTTCCTCTTCTTCACTATATTCATATAAATCGCCTAAAATCCCTTGCAATGCTTCCCACTCTCGTGTTTCAATTGATAGGCCGTGATCAGTTGACCAACTTTCGATGCGTTCGAACAACCCGACTCTGCACTTTTGAAGCTGCTTGTACAACGAGTCTATTTTTACAATCGAAGCATTGTATGCCTCTAGTTTGTTTTCAAACTCAGTTCGTTTTTGCATGGTTTTCGCTTCTTGTTCTTTATAGCTTTGTAGATTTTTTTCAATTTCTTTTAATCGTGTAATATGCCGATCAATTTCTTCTTTCCACGATGCAATTAAACTAATCTGATCTACCGTCGTCGAAAATTGACTAACAAACCGATCGTGGTAGTCGAACTTGATCGACGTTTCATACTCTTTCAAGTAATCGAGAATTCCTTGGATCTCATCCCTAATTTGAAGTTCATCCTTAACTGCCTCATCGACGGCTTGCTCATTCTTGCGAACATCCGCCCTAGAATTGCGGAGTTGGGTTTCCTTCTGGCCTAACTTTTCTTTTACTTGATCAAATTGACTTTCCATTTCTCGCTTCTTTTTTTCAGCTTCGAAGATATCCTGATGAGCTTCTTTAAGCGTATTAACAGTTACTCCAAGTGCTGTAATTTGTTGCTCTGATTCTTCGATTCGCTTTTTCGCATCTGATTGTCTTTGGGTCATCTCTTGCAAGTCACTTTCTTTTGTGATAAGACGACTTTGCTCACCTTTGAACAGTTGAGAAGCGCGAGAAACATGCTCGGCAAACTCGAAGAACAGAGCAAATTGGTAAGCTTCATAGGCTGCGCTCAGCTTTTTCAATGCCTCTACTTCAGATGTTGTCTTTGTTAAGAGTTCTTCTTGCTCAGTAATTTTTGATACAATATTCGTTAGCGACTCCAAATCGTTATCAGATAGCTCTGGGAGCGCATCCGTCAAACTTGTATTAATAATGTTAGGCCCAACATCCTTGCTGATTTTGGGTGGCCGCAGTTCAATTAATAGCTTGATATACATATGGAAAGTGTGCATATTTTGAAATCCGAACAACAGCCGATTGACCTCTCTCGCATATTCAGCCTTATGTTGCGTAATGAACGCTCCTTTGAAACGGTCACAGAAATCACGATAATCGAGCGGAGCCTTCCCATCCCTTGTTTGGTCGTATAGTAACAAGTCTTTCCCGACCTGCTTTCCATTTGTGACAATGAAATACCAAGTCGTTAAATCCCTCGACTTACGTACGCCCGAAAGGCCCATACCAATGGTTATGAGCTGCTCCCCCTTACGAAATTCTATGTAAAGGTAGCCGTTTCCGTCTTTCTTTTGATTGACCGCCTCTTCACCAAGATGAAGGTCAATCAACAAACGATCAGTACGCTTTTGAGGATCAAGGCGAGAAGGGTTGTAATTCCCATCAAGCAGCAGGGGCAACATCAAAGTCGAGGCTATCGTCTTCCCGCTAGCATTATCACCGCGAATAAACAGTTTTCCGTCCGATAGTTCAATTTCCGTATCGGCATGATACCAAACATTAAAATAACCAATTCTGGTCGGTTTCCAGCGCATGCTTAACGTCCTCCTTTGGCGGTACTTCTTCTTCTGCTATTTCACCTGCCACACGGCCTAATGCATCACTAAAAATCCATTCATCGTTCACTACCTTCAACAGGCCCAGTTGCTTCATATAGTCGGCAACTTCTCCCCATAGCGCTCGATCAGACAGGCTGGACTTCGCTAAATGATCCTGATTCGCCCTACGGACTGAAACAAACAGATCGAAGGCATCCTTGGCATGAAGCGCAACATAGCCACGGTGATTCGACCAATTTTCACCTTGATCAAGCCGATCACGTAAATGAGTCCCTATCGCAGTGACGATATGAGAATGTGTGTTATAAGTAGGATAGACACTCTTCCCTTCTCTGGGTTTGTCATGGACTAGAAGCCAGGTGGAGGCATACCTCTCTAGAAATACCCCTTGAAATACTTCCTCCAGCTTTTGCTGCATGCGAAGGCCGTGTCTTTCTGCATAAATCTCTTCATCTTGTGATAATTCGGATAAAAACAGGCAGCCCTGCGCAAATAAACGCCTCCAAATTTGCTGTTCATATAGTATCCCTTCTTCGATTTCCTCTTGATGAAGCGCCTCTCTAAGTAGAATCATGTTGCTAAATTCATATAACGGTACACGAGTCTGACGAATCACGTGCCTAAGCCCATTGGAGACTTGAATGAGTAGATCATAATCTTCGCTGTCTCGAAATTGGTCAATGGTTCGGTCGAACATGAGAAGAAGCCGTTCTTGTTCCAACGTTTTAATTACGCGGATTAGACTTGTACGAACTCCATGATCAGACCAAGAAATGGCATCTGGTCCTCCAGGATAATATGCTTTAATGCTTTCAAGCAACTCACGCAGCACAAATTGTTGATCCTCGCCTTTCTCTTCCATAAACGCCAATACACAAGCATATAAAACAAAATCCATTTGGTATTTCAATGAGTGTGTAGGGTTAGGATCGAACACTCTCCGTTCGGGGCGTTTGATCAAACGAACATAGCCATCTCCCATGTAGATAGGGTAATGGAACCATTCCCGAAAAACAGCTTTTAGTTTGTGCTCGTGACTTCGAATGCGAGAGTAGAATTCAGGTTTATGTTCGCTATAGACCCACTCTTCGGACCAGAGCAAAAAGACTAAGGTTTGGATTTCTTCGGCTAGGGCTTCAGCGTTACTCACCTGCAACACCATCCTCTAACACTATTTCAATGTCATCCATGGTAAGTTCTCCATCTGTACATTTCATCTTAATGCGGTCATCAGTAGCGACAAAAGCGCGAAATTCACGACCGTCAGGTAAATAAGCAATATCATGATTGCGTAAGCCCTCGGTTTCCATGTACAACAAAGTTTCCCTTAATGCCGGACTGATTTCATCCAGATCTCGGATTCGAATTCGCCCGTTCACAGAGATCGCTTCCATTTCGCTTCGCAATCGTTCCTCTTGCTCTTTATGTTCCATTTCAATTCGCTGGCGCTCGAGTGGGTCTTCAAGCAGGATCGATTTAACTCGCTTAACAAAATCCCGCTTTTTGCGGGGGATTAGTTCGATCTGCTCCGCAGGCAACTCCCATACGGACTTGGTTTCACTGTCTGAAGTCTGTATATCGGTGATTACCATTTGTGAAGCGGGACCAATTCCCTTTATATAACCAAACAATTCTTTGCATTCTTCATCTTCGTTGGCCTTGAAAAATAGGGCCGCAAGATGTAAGTAATCATGCTTTCGGTTGGTGTAGTGGAAGAGCCGATCACTTACTTGTCTAGACAGACGTAGGACTTTGCTGATTGCGGTTTTGGTTTGCTCCATCAGAAAGTAGTACCCTCCCTCTTGGGAGCTTTCATTAGCAAACCAATTAATCATTGATTGCCACTGCTTTTTGTGCAATTCCACGCGCTCTTCTTGATTTGTGTCTTCCAGGGTAGGAAGTTGAATCCGATTGATCTCGTAATCTACGATTAAATAAATGACATCTTCAATGTAATCTTTGGAAACGGACATCAGTTTCTTTAAAATGCGAACTTGTTGCTTTTGAATATCGCGAACAAATTCGTCCAAGTAGCTAACAAATTTATTTTTATGCTCAAGGAACTTGTCTGAGAGATAAGCCGCTTCCATGTCAGTGCTGTTCACGTGGGAGAGATAGTCCGACGTATCAATACGCAAGCGATCATGCCGCCCCATGATTTCGTTCCAAAGGTTATATAGTTCGGATGGTTCTTTTATCGTTGCACTTTTGAAACGATCGAGTTCTTCGATAATACGGGCCGCTAAATTCTTCTCTAGTGACCCCCTTACTCGATTTGCCCGTCGCTCCATCGTTGCGATCATTTCTTCAACATCTATGAGTGCATCGGTGGCTCGAATCAAATGTTTTTTTCGCTTGAAATCTTCATATGCCATGTATTTGACATTCTCTTGTTGTGATATCTCAATATTCCCCCACTCTTTCATCGTACCAAGATCCATCTCCAAATCCTCGATTGAGTAGTCAGGGAACCGTTCAACAAACTCATCCATTTGCCTTAAAGCGGTATATATCTCTTCCGTTGTGAGCATGGTTCTAAATGTACGATGATGTTCGTACAGAACGCGGGCAATAGGCCGATAGCGATCAGTCCGTTGGTTTGCAACCAAATAAGTGAATTGTTCCAATCTATTAAAAAGACTCATATGATTCTCCTTTAGAGATTTACCCATTCTATTATTATACACTTTTTACAACTATAAGAATGGAAGATATTCCATAGGTGTTTTTCCACTAATCAATCAACGTGTAACAAAACCTACCAGTGCCAGCACTTCAACCATAATTGAATTTGCCTGTGAATGATTATGAAAGTCTGCTTGCTGTTTCTTCGGCTTACCCGCTTTAAAATGAAATGAGCGATGGTTCGGAACCACCGCTCTACTCTCCCATCCATTTGCGTAACGGCACTAATTAATACTGTCAATCCAATAATATTCTTTTCAAGAGGTGATTCACACATCGGATTTCGACACGACCATGGGCCAGAGCCAATGATAATACGGTTGCAAAACAGTGACTACTATCGAGGAAATTTTCAACAGATCCAGTTAAGAACCGCATAAGTAGTAGATAAAAAATAATATATGAGTTCAGAATTCCGATTTAAATAACCTTTTTATAGTTCGCCGTTCCAAAAAGTAACGTTTTTCTGGGATTACTGAAGCCAACCTTTGTTCTGAATAAGACTCAAAAAAGTCATTAATCAATTTAGTTTTATGAATAAGACCTGAAGGGTGTATGTAACCTTTCTCCCCCAAGCAAGATAACAACTTTACACTTAATTCATTGGCATCTGTATCACCCTGATTTTCCATTAAGTAAATAAAATCTGTCATCAGGTCATTCTGCAGTTGATTCTCTATATTTACTACCGAGTCGGGGATGGGGTCTATTTTATGACCTAAGGGACAGACTGGCTTTTTTAAATAAAGCTGGCCAGAGTTGCTTGTTAGATCAAAACTACATTCCGGGCATTTGCTTATTAAACTGCAGTTGTGTTTATGACATATATTAATGTGTTTTAGCTGGTGATATCTATTTAAGTAACATTCTCCGAAATTAGCGCAATCCTCTGAAAGGCATGCTGGACAGTACCTTAAATCTTCGTTGATTAGTCCCTTTGGTCCGCTTCCAGACAGTTGCCCGGCAAGAGATGTTCTTCCTTCAGATCCATTTAATATATCATTTAATAACTGCTCATTTTGTTTTGTTGTCAAAAAGGGCTTTAGCAATGGGTATACAGTGTTGTTATTTAGATAAAACGATACGTTATCTATCGAGGGCTTATATTTATCCTGATCCAGTTCACTTAATGTCCCCTGTGAAACCCCAATCATATTGGCAAACTCCACCTGATTCAAATCTTTGAACTTCCGTATCTTCTGGTACGATCCCCAATCGAAGTCATTATTTCCTCCCTATAAAGAAAAAAGTCCCGATGAGGACAATTCATCATCGGGACTGATTTCAGCGGTTCCATACATTTTTTACTGGTTCCACAGTTTCTTTACTGGTTCCAGACTTTCTTTACTGGTTCCCAACTTTTATATCATCTGACAAAAAAGAAGGGGTTTCCCCCTCCTTTATTCAACCGTAACGCTTTTCGCCAAATTCCTTGGCTTATCCACGTCATTACCGCGTGCAAGCGAAGCATAGTAAGCCAACAACTGCAATGGAATGACAGACAATGCCGGGCTAAGCAACGGGATTGTCTGCGGGATCTCCAACATTTGATCCACAGCTTTGCCAAGCTCTGTCTCACCTGCTGTGTGAATACCAAACACATACGCTCCGCGTGCTTTAACTTCCTTGATATTGCTCACTGTTTTCTCAAATAGATCCGGCTGTGTGGCTAAGGCGATAACAGGAATGCCCTCTTCGATCAGAGCCAGTGTACCGTGCTTTAATTCACCAGATGGGTAAGCTTCGGAATGAATATATGAAATCTCCTTCAGCTTCAGCGAACCTTCCAAAACAACCGCATAATCGATGCCGCGGCCTATGAAGAACAGGTTATTGTGTGTGGCTATTTGCTCTGCACATTCCTTGATCACTTCAGCATGCTCCAGAATCTGCTCAACCTTTTCAGGAAGCTGCTTTAACTCAGCAACAACATCAGCGATAAAAGCTTCATCCTGTGTTCCCAATGTTTGAGCCAGGTACAATCCAAACAAATAAAAGGCGATAAGCTGCGAGGTATATGCTTTTGTAGAGGCTACAGCAATTTCAGGTCCTGCCCACGTTACAATCACATCATCTGCCTCACGTGCTACGGAGCTGCCCACTACATTCGTAACGGCAACTACACGTGCACCGCAGCGTTTGGCTTCACGTAACGCAGCCAAAGTATCTGCTGTCTCTCCAGACTGGCTGACGACCACTACAAGTGTGTTTGGGGTAATAATCGGTGAACGGTAACGATATTCCGAGGCTACATCGGTTTCCACTGGAATACGAGCCAGCTTTTCAATAATGCTTTTACCGACCATCCCTGCATGATACGCCGTGCCGCAGGCAACGATATGAACCTGTTGAATGGATTTAATGTACTCGTTTGTCATCTTTAATTCGTTCATGACAACCTTCTTACCTGTTGGGTCGATTCGGCTGCCCATTGTATCCCGATAAGCCTTCGGCTGCTCATAAATTTCTTTTAACATAAAATGATCAAATCCGGCTTTTTCAGCTGTAATAATATCCCAATCGACATGAAATAATTCCCGGGAAATAAAATTCCCCTCAAGCGTCATTAATTCGACACCCTCTGAGGTCAAAACCGCCATTTCACCATCGTTCAAAATATATACGTTACGTGTGTGATCAAGAATTGCCGGAATATCGGATCCAATGAAATTCTCGCCTTCACCTACACCAATAATTAAAGGGCTGAAGAAACGGACTGCAACCAGCTTCTCAGGCTCATACTCCGTCAACACACCTAATGCAAAAGCACCGGTCATCCGGGTAATCGCCTTTTGCACCGCCTTGACGATATCACCTTCATAAAGACTGGATATAAGATGGGAGATCACTTCCGTGTCAGTCTCAGACACGAACACATGACCTTGGGCCGTTAATTCTTCTTTTAAAGTCATGTAATTTTCGATGATCCCATTGTGCACCACAGAAAATTTACGCGAATTATCGGTATGTGGATGGGAGTTCACATCGGAGGGTTTACCGTGTGTAGCCCACCGCGTATGCCCAATCCCGATTGAACCCGTTAAAGGCGCTCCATCAAGCACCGCTTCCAAATTGGCCAATCTGCCCTTGGATTTAGTGATTTGCAATCCATCTTGCGTATATACGGCCACACCTGCGGAATCGTAACCGCGATATTCTAATTTCTTCAAGCCTTCAATCAATATATTTTGAGAATTACGTTTACCAACGTATCCAACAATACCACACATAGGGATAGAACCTCCTGCATATTTAAAAAACGATTATTCCGAAATTGTTATGACGTTCATCGGTCATGCTGGAATCTTGTACACACAGTCACCCATGTGCTTTGCATTCCAACTTAACGGTAGAGCCGCTACCGGAAGGTCCCCGCCGAATATTCCGAACACCTTCACCTCGTCAACTTGCAAGCGGCTGCCTACGGGATATCATCCATTCCAAGCCCGACAACTATTACTTAAACAGCTTGTCTCTTATCGCTTGAATTGCCTGGCCATCTTCCCATGGCACCCTCACAAGTTCTGGCGCTATTGATACGTAACCCCGATCCTCCTGTTCCTTCTTGAATAAAAAGCTTATTAACATCTTATTCATTTTATGTGTAGAGTGCAACACTAATTTTCTTTTAAATTCCGACAACCTCAGCGACAAAAGCCCTCTAATGACAAGCATTAGAGGGCTTTCGACCCCATTCTCTATAAGTCCTTATCCACAAGCCTATAAACCTTGTCGGATATAGTAAACTTTAGGAAAGTTCTTTTTCAATAATCGCTGCCAAATCGTCTACATAAGCCTCAACCTGAATCTTATCCGGTCCTTCAGCCATTACACGAATCAGCGACTCTGTTCCCGAAGGTCTCACCAGTACACGACCATTATCGCCAAGCTCCTGTTCGACTTTCAGGATCGCCTGCTCAATAACAGGGTTCCCCTGCCACTTGCTCTTATCCTTTACTCTTACATTAACCAGCTTTTGGGGGTATTTACGCATAATTCGCTTCATTTCCGTTAGCTTTTTGCCGGACAACACCAAGGTATCCATCAACTGCAATGCGGTCAAAATACCATCACCAGTTGTGTTGTAGTCAAGGAAAATCACATGCCCTGATTGTTCGCCACCCAGGTTATATCCGTTCTTGCGCATTTCCTCCATCACATAACGGTCACCTACCGCCGTTTTGGCCGCCTTCATACCTACCGCTTCAATGCCTTTAAAGAACCCGATATTGCTCATCACTGTCGTCACAATCGTGCTCTGCTGTAATTGCCCAGCTTGATTCAATGCATGCCCGCAAATGCTGAGAATATAATCCCCATCCACTTCCTCACCGGTTTCATCAATCGCGATTAAGCGGTCTGCATCTCCGTCAAAAGCAAAGCCGATGAATGCGCCATGCTCCAGCACTGCTTTTTGCAAAGCTTCTGGGTGGGTAGACCCACAATGATCATTAATATTGCATCCATTCGGCTCAGCGCCTACAGTAATGACCTCAGCGCCCAAGGCCTCGAATACTTTGGGTGCAAGCTCATAGGCAGCTCCATGCGCACAATCCAGAATTATTTTATATCCTTTAAAAGAGGACTTAACACTCGCCTGCACATAATCCAGATACGCATATTTAGCCTGATCGTCGTCCACAGCCGTGCCGAGATTAGCACCCGTAGGCCGCGGCAATTCATCTTGTTCCGCATCCATTAACCGTTCAATTTCAAGCTCTGTTTCATCTGACAGCTTAAAGCCATCACCACCAAAGAACTTGATGCCATTATCCTCAACCGGATTGTGTGAAGCCGAAATCATCACACCTGCATCCGCTTTAAGCTTACGTGTCAAATAAGCAATTCCCGGTGTCGATACAATGCCAATACGTATTACATTGGCGCCGATCGATAATAGTCCTGCTACCAACGCAGCTTCCAGCATCGAGCCGGATATTCTTGTATCACGTCCGATAATAACTGTGGGCTTGTCAACCTGCCCTGCCAGCACATAACCCCCGCAGCGGCCTATTTTATAGGCTAGTTCAGCCGTTAATTCTTGATTTGCGATCCCTCGAACACCATCGGTTCCGAAATATTTCCCCATTTATTTGCTATCTCCTTCAATTATCATTTCGTAACATTCGTTACTTTTTGGCACTGATCTCGACTGTAGCTTTAAAATCCTGCGGCGTACTCTTTTTAATAAACGTAGGCAGGTTCCAGCTTACAGGGATTTCATAGCGGCCTGGTGGCATATTGCTCACATCCAAAATGGCTTGAACATCCTGCACCTTCACCTTATCCAGTATCGCCGGTGCACCTTCAGCAACAAAATTAATTTTCCCCGTTTCGGGAAGCACGACCTTTGTATCGAACCCATCATTTTGACCGATGATGGACAGAGGCACCTGCTCAAGGGTTTTTGTAGCAGAAGCTACGATATTAATTTTCACCTCTACCTTGGCAGGGTCCATCTGAGTCGCCTTGTTCCGCAGCGGAATATCCAGATTTAACGTGTATTCCTTTTCTTCCTTTAAGTCAGCGAGATTAATATTAGGACCCTCATAAAACTCCAAACGGTTCAATACATCCTGTGTCCCGAATACCGTTACTTTATCTACGTTTTGCACCAGAGAAGCAACACTGAATCCCTTGGGAGGTTCACCCGACAGCTTCAGCTGCAGGGGCACCGTCGTAAATGGACTTGTAATCGGAACCTCCACCTCGACAACAGCCGGATTGATGGTAGCTAACTCCATTGTTTTGCCTGTCTTGTCGTAAGCGACCAACTTGGCTTTATTCGACACAGCTGATTGTGCTTTCTCCACGTTTACTTCGGCTCTGACTGATTCTACAGCATCTATGCTTCCACTGGGGAGCGTTACCGTCACTTTATTCGGTTTAACAATAGGCTGCCCCGCCTTTAAGCCCACAGCAGGCATACCTGTTACATTAATCGTTACCGGCATCTGCTTATTCGACTTCTCATCGATGACGACTTTCGCGTTAGAAGGGCTGACTCTCACCGTAACACCGCTTGGAAAACCAACGGGAGTCAAAGGAACAATCCGCTCTCCCTTACCCAAATTCGTCAAATCGACCTCCACCGAATATTTGCTGAGCATTGCCTTTTTCAAAGCTGCTTCCTTGCCGCTTAATGTCACAATAACCTCGGCAGGGTCCATCGTTTGCACATAAAATTGATTACTATCATATTTAGGCGTTACCGTTACATTGGAAATTTGTTCTTCCCTTACCCCATTATTACTCGTTCCTGGCAAGGTGTTATCTTCCATATGTACCACAGCCCACAATAAAATGCCGATAACAAGCGCCAAAATTTTAACTACATTTGTATTACGCAACCACCGATCCATATTACCATAACCTCCATTTCCAAATGGAGTTTTTTTCCTTGGTCTTGTTCTTGTTTTTCAGCTCTTCAAAAAGCTTGGAAAGCAAGGCTTCTTCCTTAATATCACGAATAATATGACCATTAAGCGCCAGTGAAATTTGACCGGTTTCCTCCGATACAATCACACATACAGCGTCCGATACCTCACTCATCCCAATCGCGGCCCGATGTCGGGTACCCAGCTCTTTGCTTATAAACGGATTCTCCGACAGCGGCAGGTAACATCCCGCAGCCATCAAGCGATTGTTGCGCACGAGAACCGCCCCATCATGCAAAGGGGTATTCGGTATGAAAATATTAATTAGCAACTCCGAGCTGATATGCGACTCTATAGCAATTCCGGATTCAATATAGTCATTCAAACCGGTTTCCCTCTCAAACACGATAATAGCCCCGATTTTACGGCGAGCCAAATAATCTACGGCCTTAATGACCTCACCGACCCGCTTATTCAATTCGTTGTCTGTCTCTGTAGGCGTCCGACTGAACAGTGCGCCCCGACCCAACTGCTCCAATGCACGGCGCAGCTCCGGCTGAAATATGATAATGACCGCCAGTACCCCGAAGGTAAACATCTGATTCATCATCCATTGAAGCGTGCTCAGCTTAAACCAGGTACTCAGTGCCCAAGTCACAACAACGACGAAGATCCCTTTTAACAGTTGAATCGCCCTTGTTCCACGTACAAGTAAAATCAGCTTATATATGACGTAGCTTACAATGAGTATATCTATAATATCTTTTATGTTGATGGCTGTTATATAGTCCATCGTATCTGCCCCCAAACGACACGCGGCTTGATTGTTTCTTGAATGTTTTTTGATGATCCTTAAATCATACCATAATATGAGGAAAAATCCTCCCTTTCAAGATATCTTTAAGGAAGGATTTTTGAAATGATCCATATGTCCTATTTGACCTGTGATATCTTGGATGCCAAACCATTCATTTTAAACCATAACCAGCCAAAAGCTTCATCTATTTGTGTAATTTGACCCGAAATATGAGCCGTTGAAGCGAGAATGACTGATCCTTGAACAACAACAATATCCCCTTCAATATCCCCATCTACCTGCAGCTTGCCGTTTTCGACCATAATATTGCCTGCAACCTTCTTCCCGACAGGCACATATACGGTATTACCCTGGATGACGACGGATTGAAGATCCGTACCTTTCACGATAAGCTCCGAGTTCTCATTCCACATGGACATGAAGCTGCCCGTCATCACAAGTACGAATACAGCAGCCACAGAGATACCCGGATGATTCCGTATCCACTGCCTCCAGAGGCTTCTTTGCTTCATGGGAGGTAAAGCCGCCATAATCCTTTCCGTTAGTCCGGCAGAGGCCTCTACGCGGGGCCAAGACTGAATTAGAGCCTCGACTCGCTCCAACTGCTGGAGCCGCATCTTACAGGTTGGACAGGTCAGCAGGTGCTTCTTAAGCTGTAAAGCTTCCGAACCCTTAAGACTGCCGTCCATATATTCATGTATCAAAGGGAGGGCTTCCTTGCAATCCATAGCGAGCCACTCCTTTCCGTTTACATAGTTACTTGTGTAATACATACGTAAATGCGCGCAAGATGTTTCAAAAATAAGTTTACAAAACCCGTTCCAACTTTTTCCTTAAAAATTCCCGACCCCGATGTAGACGTGTTTTGATTGTAGTCACTGGCATGGACAATACATCACTGATCTCCTGAAGCGACAAGTCCTGCAAATACCGCAAAATCACAACCGATTTGTATTTCTCCGGCAAAGAATCTATCGATTTACGAATTTCCGTTTGCGTCTCGGATAAGACAACCTGTTCATCAGGTGTATCCTCAAGACTGGGCAGCGTTGAATACCAATCGGTACCTTCACCATCCTTCATCTCAGCATCCAGGGAGTAAGTGGCCTTACGTTTTCGGAGACGATCGATACAAAGATTCGTTCCGATCCTATAAATCCATGTCGAAAACTTCTGAAACTCATCATACCTATCGAGGTTGGTAAACACCCTAAGGAATGTTTCCTGTACAATTTCCTCTGCCTCATGTCTGCTATGCAGCATCCTGTAGGCAAGATGGAAAATTTTATCCTTATATAGCTCCACCAGCTCGGCAAAAGCAGCTCTGTCTCCCTTACGAGCTAATTTGGCGAGCCTCACATCCATCTGCTCCAACCGACATTCCTCCAAACTTCCGATCCACAACCTACATCGTTCATGCGCTTGATTCCGGAATCTTCAGGACACTTTGCGTTTCTCGGCTACTACAATTCCTGTCAATATTAAGAGCATACCAAACCATTGTACACCATGTACAGCTTCATTCAAAAAGAACAGTGAAGCCACAATACCGACAGGTAATTCCATAGCTCCAAGCATCGCTGCCAAGGTACTACCGATCCGTGGTATTCCTACCATAAATGCGATCGTAGGCAGTGCTTGACCCAATCCGCCGAGCCCTACTCCCCATAATAGCAACGACTCTCCCCCAGTCTGAAAAAAAACTGCCGGCGGATAAATCAGATACAATAAAGGTAGTGAACCGGTAATCATAACAGCAGCTTTCATAAAAGGGTGCAGGTGTGTCTCCATCCTGCCAGCCATGAATAGAAAGAAGCCATAAGTCACTGCAGCTCCGATCCCGCAAATAATGCCTAAATAAGTGAATCGGCTCCAATCCGCCTCGAAGGCCTCCACAGCACATAACGTCCCTAACATAATCATAATTACGGCTAACCACTGATTACGTTCCGGCCATTTGCGATTGGCTATCGAATCCATTACGATCGTTATCCAGGTAAACTGAAACAATAGGACGATGGCAACCGTCGCATCCATTTCCGACAGAGCTGTGTTATAGAGAAGTGTTGAAGCGGTTAATCCAAACATACCGACTAACGACAGCTTGATCCATGGACCCTTGAATGGATTTCCCCATGTTTGTCGCTGAAGCAGCACGAGCAGCCATAATAAAGCCGCACCTGCCGTCATTTGACTCGCTGTAATCTGAAACTCGTTCCAACCGTCTTGGTATGCCATTTTAATTAGCGGAGACAAAAGTCCGTAGCTTGAAGCCCCTACGATGACCAGCACAATCGCAAACCATCTTGAATTCAAGCCTTAATCCTCCTTACGTTTACCTAAAAAGCTTCCAGCACGACCCAAAAAAAGCCAGGTAGCTCAATCTCAGGCTACCTGACTCTACAATGAGCAGAGATAATTATGTTTGTTATGGCTTGCCTACCGCTTATCCTATCGTTATCCCGATTAACCGTTGATCAGCCAGTATTCCTTAGTCCTGCTGCGATACCATTAATCGTTAACAATACTTCGCGTATGAGCAGCGTATCGTCCTCGTCGCGTTCTCTTTCCGCCCTTAGCTCTGTTACGAGCTGGACCTGCAAATAGCTCAACGGATCTACGTAAGGGTTACGAAGTCGGATTGACTCTTGAATGACCGGTACATTATCCAAAATTTCTTGCTGACCGCTAATCTTCAAAATCAAATCAGACGTCTTTTCATACTCTTCCTTAATTTCATTAAAAATACGCTCTGCGATAGCAGCATCCTTGATCATACTGCCATACTCCTTAGCGATCAACAAATCTGCTTTGGCCATTGCCATTTGCAGATTATCAATCAAGGAGCGGAAGAACGACCAATTTTCGTACATATTTTTCATAATCGTCAAGTTCTCTGCTTTATCCTGATAAAAGCTGTAGAGACCCGTACCGGCCGCATACCAAGCAGGAAGCAAGTAACGGCTTTGTGTCCAGGCAAATACCCAAGGAATGGCACGAAGATCTTCAAATCGATCACTATTTTTACGCTTCGATGGACGGGAGCCGATATTTAGCTCACCAAGCTCCGGAAGTGGTGTAGACTCTTTAAAGAAGGTCAAGAAATCCGGGTCACGGAAAATCAAGTCTTGATACTTCGTCTGCGCTTTTTCCGAAATATCGCGCATAATCGTTTCCCACTGTTCCTCAGACTCTTCAATCTGTGGGTTACGAGCATTCAGCGCTGCAATGAGCAATGCAGAGGTTGCTTGCTCCAAGCTGCGATAAGCTATTCCCTTCATTGAATAACGGGAGGATAACACCTCTCCTTGCTCCGTTATCTTAATGCCTCCACCAATCGTGTCGGCTGGTTGTGCCAAAATGCTGCGGTTCAATGGCATTCCTCCACGTCCGAGCGCTCCGCCGCGGCCATGGAAAAACTTCAGCTTCACGCCGTTCTCAGACGCGGCCTCTGTAATCGAGCGCAATGCCACTCTCAATTCCCAGTTCGCTGTAATCACACCGCCGTCTTTATTGCTGTCGGAATAGCCCAGCATGATTTCCTGCAAGTGATTCGTGCTAACCAGGCTGTTCCGATATGCCGGGATTTGGTACAACGTCCTCATAATATCAGGCGCAGCATGCAAATCATCAATCGTTTCAAACAGCGGTACGGACTGCAGCGTGCATGTCACAGAACCATCGGCTTCCTGGCGGTATAAGCCAGCTTCTTTACCGAACACAAGTACCTCCAGCAAATCACTGGCAGCCTCTGCCATACTGATCAAATAGCTGGACACACAGTTCAAACCAAACTCCTGCTGTGCTTGCTTCACAACGCGGTATACATTCAAACATTCCTGAGTTGATTCTGAATAGTCCATGTATGGCGTAGTAATCGGTCTTGGTTCCGTTAATAAACCACTCAGCAGCTTGATCTTATCTTCCTCAGCGAGTGCCGAATAATCCGGACAAATGCTCATTTTCGCTAAGATTTCTGTCATGGCTGCTTCGTGCTCTTTACTGTGCTGTCTAATATCCAATGAAGCCAAGTGGAACCCAAACAATTCAACCTGACGGATCAATTTAACGACATAATCATCGGCAATGAAATCAGCAAAATGATTACGCAAGCTGCGATCAATAATTTTTAAATCCGCAAGAAACTCATCAGGCGAATTGTATTTTTGCAAACTATTAATGGAAGGATCCGCGGCATTACGGATTTTTTGGATCATATAGACAATTTTGATGCGGTAAGGTTCTTTTTCATTGCGCCATACTTCATGAGACCGCAGATCCAGATGCTCACGATCCACCTGAATCGAATCGAGCAATTCCTGAGTAACCTCTACGATATTTTTGCTAAAGCTTAAATGCGTAGTGAATTCATTCAACAGCTCGTCGTATTTTTGAAGGGCCAGCTTGCGGTGAAGCGTGAGTGTTTCCCATGTAACTTTGGACGTTACCGACGGATTGCCATCACGATCTCCACCAATCCATGAACCGAATTTCATATAGATAGGCGCATGCCAGGATTCTTCAGGGTAATAAATTTGCAGACAACGTTCCAGCTCCTGATACACCTCTGGAAGCACGTCAAACAACGTTTCATCGAAGTAGTACAATCCATTGTGCACCTCATCGATAACCGTTGGCTTACGATCTCTCAGCTCGTCCGTCTGCCAAAGAGTAATAACTTCACCCATTAGCTTATCACGAAGCTGCTCCCGTTCCCGGAAAGTCAAATTAGGGTTGTCCAATTCCATCACTTGATTGGCGATGCGTTGATGAATATCCAATACGGCACGTCGTGTTGCTTCCGTAGGGTGCGCCGTCATAACCAGTTCCAACGAAATGCCCTGCAGCATTTCCTGTACTTCGGCTGCGTTAATTTGTTGATTTTTGAGATCGCGTACTACATCTTCAATAGAACCAGGCTGTACATTTTCGCCAGCCGAACGTTCATAGTCACGTTTTCTCCGAATACGGTGATTCTGCTCAGCAATATTAATCAGTTGAAAATAAATCGCAAAAGCCCGGATCACCTGATGTCTCTTTTCCGGTGCCAGTGACGTGATCGTTTCTTTAAATTCGTCATACATCTCAGTGGAATACTGAGCACGTAGATTTTTACTCATTTCTCTAATATTCTCTACAATGACCAGTAATTCATTGCCGCCTTGATGAACCAGCACTTCACCTAAAATATGTCCGAGAAATCGAACATCTCTACGCAGTAGGTTATTCGCAGTATTTTTGTTGATCGAACTGTTTGAATCCGACATGGTTCCCCTCCTGAGGCTTGCTTTACATAGCAATTTTCTTTGTAATGTCTTAGACCATAATGAGTATTTTAACACAACAGTACGCTGATATATAGTTTATTTATAGAGAAAATAAAAAAAGACCCGCTGGGTCTTGTTATGATTGAATATGGAGCGGGTAAGGGGAATCGAACCCCTGCTATCAGCTTGGAAGGCTGAAGTTCTACCATTGAACTACACCCGCTTGCGTAAAACTCAAAAGCATTTAAAAAATAATGGTCGGGACGACACGATTTGAACATGCGACCCCCTGGTCCCAAACCAGGTGCTCTACCAAGCTGAGCTACGTCC
>NZ_MRTH01000062.1 GCF_001956045.1 Paenibacillus sp. FSL H7-0331
ACTTTGGGGTATCTCACTCCCATTGAAGCTAGAAAAATCCCCTCATAAATATTGTCCAGTTTTATGTTGACAATCCACATTAGGAGGTTTTGTGGGAGGTTGTGTTTGCGCGAGCGTTGAGTTTTGTTGGTTGTTTCTGTAGCTTACGAAAGTAACTACCTACAAACGATTACGTGAGTAGCTGGCCATCTTACGGGTACGGGTAATCTCCACGGAACGGGCCGCGCGGATCTCGCGCAGCTGCGAGCTTTGTACATCTGCGCGATTTTCTCCGCTGTCACTTGCATCAAATCGGTCACCACCCGGATTTCACGGCCTTCGAAATCTCGAAAAATCACGACCCGTGGCGCTTTTCCGAACGGTATTGAGGGATTCCGAGCTGGCAGGGCTTGTTTTGTCATGCATCACTCGCTTTGACCAACTCTCCACGGCGCAGGGAGAAATTGAAATGGTCTACAAGCAGCATGTCAGACCTGAATCGAAAAAGCTGTTCGCGGATGTGAAGACCAACGTTCTGCCGGTTATGCAGGATCTGTACCGACACCATGATATAGGCGAATGGCACCACGAGGGTAGAAGGAAGCTGCTCTATTATACCGTAAATGTCAGCGCGCTGAAGCCTTACGATGCGCTGACACGCAAGGATTAAAAACGGTGTTATGGAAAGCGTATTTCGACCAGGGAAATGAATTCGTCCTGATCCACATGTAGCCAAGCAATATGGTGAAAGAAAACTCAACGCCATCACCGTGATGAACGGGAATAACAGCATCAACCTTGACGGTGGAGTTAACTATTACGTGACTCCGGAGTATCCTCTGCGATGAGCAGGAGCTGCTTCCGCATCGGCTGTCATGCCGATGGAGACTGTATACAAAGCCGATCAGATGCTCAAAGACAAAGTGCCGATCTTTCTGAATCCGGCTCCGCCGTCCAGCTAGATGAAGAAATATTACGTGGCGTGGATTACTTCACACTAAATGAAATCGAGTGCCGTCTTTACGCGGATGTCGAGATTCGCTGCACGGACGATGCATTTGATGCACTGAATGTTTTACGTGGCAAAGGAATTCGCTATCCTCTCATTACGTTGGGCGAGATGTGGGTTGTGTAATTTAAAGGTACCGAGAATGTGTTCAAGGAAACTTGCAGGGTAAGGTTGTTTATACCACCGTGGTGGGGATACCTTCTCCGGCACGATGGTCGCTATGATTATCGTATTGCGGTTACTCGATTCGGAGCCCAGGAACGGGAGAAAAGGGTATTACCAGTTTAACCTGTTGTGAGCTTTATTTTTTTGTAACCCCCTCTTAGCCGCGATCCAAACACTGTGACCCAGTTTACTGCAGTCGATTGTACAGAATCATTTAGCTAAAATAGGTGTTCGGTATTATTCGGTTAGAGGCCAGCTGGAAGATCCTTTTACAGATAGTGGTGAAAAAAATCACAATGCTAAAAGGCTAGAATGATAGCAAGGTGATACTTAATAGAAGGAGCATTTTATTACATTCCCGACGAGTCAACATAATAAATAATACGTGACCGATGTCACTGAGACTGTGATCTTTAAGCTTAATCCCGGCAGCCTTTTCTGAGATTTAGGTGCAGCTTTTACAAAAAGTTTATCAATCTTATCATTTTCCAATGGTACAATAATTTGGTAGTTGTACGAATGCTATGATGTGTAGATGTATGCACGCAATTAACAAAATGAAGAATAACAGGAGGGAATTAATGATGAAGAAAACGGCAACAATGAAGTCGATATTGGCCAAGACGGTACTCGCACTTTCACTGGTCCTGCCTTTACCGGTGGGGCTTACTGTAGGATTTACCACAGTATTTGCTGAAGGACCAAGTGACCCGGCACCTTTTATTACAGCTAAAGTGGTTAACGAGAATGCGGGCAAAAAGGTATTGTTCGATAACACGCACGGCCAAACGGCTGGTGCGGCGGATTGGGTTATTGATGGCGGATTCTCCGATTTCGCAAATGGACTTGCAAGCAGTGGCTACGATGTAAAAGAACTCCGTAAATCGACTCCTATTACATTTGACGATCTAAAGGATTATCATGTTTTTGTTATTGGAGAAGCTAATATTCCTTATAAACAAAGCGAACAAGCTGCCTTGCTGCAATATGTGAATAACGGGGGAAGCATTTTCTTCATCGCCGACCATTACAATGCGGACCGTAACAAAAACCGATGGGACGCTTCCGAGGTGTTTAATGGTTACCGTCGTGGTGCTTGGGCAGATCCAGCGAAAGGCATGAGTAGTGAAGAGCGTAGTTCGTCGGCGATGCAGGATATTGCCAGCTCGGATTGGTTGGCAACGAACTTCGGCGTACGCTTCCGTTATAATGCCTTAAGTGATATTATAACCGATCAGATTGTAACACCAGAGCAGGCATTCGGAATTACTAGTGGTGTATCAACGGTGGCTATGCATGCTGGCTCGACCCTCGCAATTCTTGATCCGACAAAGGCCAAAGGCATTGTATATTTGCCCCAGACGAACCAAGCTTGGCCTAATGCTGTGGATCAAGGAGTCTATAACGGTGGAGGCATAGCTGAAGGGCCGTATGTTGCGGTGGCCAAATCTGGAGCGGGGAAAGCGGCGTTCATCGGTGATTCATCCCCGGTTGAGGATGCAACGCCCAAATATGTTCGGGAAGAAACGGGGCAATCCAAAACCACGTATGATGGCTTTAAGGAGCAGAACGATGCAACACTACTCGTGAATACAGTGAATTGGCTTGCCAAAAAGGAAAGTTATACGTCCTTATCGCAGGTAACGGGGCTGCAACTCGACCAGCCGACGACGCTATCTGCATCTGAGTCTCCAGCTGATTCCACGGAACCGCAGGCAGAGCCGTGGGCTGCACCTGCTGCTGGATATAAATGGTGGGATGCATCTACGTTCAAGCCAGGTTCCTATGGCGGCCCTGCTGCGGTTGCGAATCCGGCTTACGGCTTTGTTAAACAAGCCCAATTGCCGAATGCACAGGACTTTCAACTGAGAGTTACAGCTGATAACCTGGCTCCAGGTACAACACTTTCGGGGTTTTCTCTGGGTATTTATTTAACCGGAGGCACACAGGTGGCAATGGTGCAGAATACGGATGGCACTTGGCCGACGAGCTATGGATACAGCAGCTCTTTTTCTTTAACTGCTAATAATACAGGCCATGCCTATAAAGATCTTACTGTTCGTATTAAGTCGGGTACGAGCGGAGCAGCTAATCTTCGCTTTAGACAAGGCAGCAGCAACCTGAAAACGGAATCCGTCACGCTAGCCAATGTTCCGCCCGAACTGCTTCCGCCGGACGGTCCGGTAATACCAGCTCAAATCACCATAGCTGACGCACGGTCGAAAGCAATAGGTACCACAGTTACCGTAGAAGGAGTTATCACCACAGAGCCCGGCTCTTTCGGCGGGCAAGCATTTTACCTGCAGGATGCAAGTGGAGGCATCTATGTTTTTCAAAGCCAAACAGGGTTTCATCAAGGCGATCTTATCTCAATTTCCGCACCGACGGCTTTATTTAACAGTGAACTGGAATTGACAAGCCCGATTAATATTAAAAAGACAGGAACCGCGGCTCAGCCGGCTAAACAAGTCGTTACCTCCCTATCGGAAGCGAATCAAGGCCAATTGGTCGAATTACAAAATGTTAAAATTCAAAATGTGGTCAGTACTGCTCCGGTTGGAACTTTTGAATTTGATGTCGTTTCCGGCGCAAACTCGACCCATGTACGTGTAGATGGACGTACGGGACTTAACCAAAGCACATTCCCTTACCACGAGGGACAAGCTGTAACAGTTGGTGGCGTTTCTTCGATTTTTCAAAGTACTTATCAACTGAAGCCAAGAGGTATAAGTGATTTCTCAGCCGATACTATAGCACCGGTAACTACCTATCAGTTATCTGACACAGTAAATACGGATGGTTGGTATTCGAAGGCTGTTACTGTCACTTTGTCAGCTTATGACGCTGGAACAGGAGTTTTCGTTACACAGTTGAATCTTAACAACAGAGGGTGGGTGGCATATACAGCACCGGTTATCATTGATGCAGAAGGCACAAATATGCTGAAGTTCTATTCCATTGATGCTTCAGGCAATACGGAGTCTGAGCAATCGGTGCCACTTTCAATCGATAGAACGGCACCCATTGTTACACTAACGGAATCAGGGCAACCGGTCCATGACGTAATGTCGGGTGTCACGCTGAGCTTTGCACTTAAGGCTGAGGATGCTTTATCAGGTGTAGCTCAAAGTAAGCTTTATCTGGACGGAAAGGAAATTGGTTTGACCGAAACCGTTCCGACATCTCGATTCGCTCTTGGTTTGCATACAGTGAGCTACAACGTAACCGACCAAGCCGGTAATAAAGCCGAGCAAAGCTTCAACTTCAAGATCGGCACAAGCTTCGAAACGATCCGCACGTTAATCGGACAGTTTGTCCGTGACGGGCAAATCAAAAATAGCGGGATCGGGCAATCCCTGCTTGCGAAGCTGGAGCAAGCCGAGTCCCAGCTTTCCAAAGGTCATAAAGAACAGGCATTTAAGCATATGAACGATCTGCTCTTAGCCGTGAATAAAAAACAGGATAACGCTAATCTGTCTGCAGAGGCGGCAGCTGCGCTTACTCAGCAAATCAGTTTTCTGCTTGCGCAGGGATAGGCAACAACATATGAAACAGGTAATGAAGTCATGGGATGGAGCAAAAAACGAGATTATGTATGACGGCATTCGCAGGGGTCACTTACAACGACGGCACCAAGAAAACATTTCCATTGAGCTATGAAACGTTGTTCAGACCCGGCGATATCATCAATATGATCGGGACAGATCCATTGGTTGAAGAGGCAAATATGTGGATGAAAAAGGAGCTAAGCGGTTTGTACCTGCTAAGCTCCTTTTTTTGGTGTCTACTGCTGCTTTCTTGAGCAGATTATGAGCAAGGGAAAGTCACCCGACTTCGTGGCTTACTTTTAGTAAGCCACGAAGCAGAAATCTATGAACAAGTGCAAGCATAGTCCCTTGCTAAAAGTTGCAAAGTCCTGTAACTTTTATTTCAGGTGCTTGTAATGATCTAACGAATTGAGGCGTCCAAATATGAAAGAAAATAATGTCAGGGAAATTAGGGTATCTGATTATCATGATATTTATTTGTTAAATCAAGACTTTAACTCGCGTCTGTATGTATTTTCCGAAGAGAAAGTAAAAGAGAAGATTGAAATCATTACAAAAGAAACTAAAGATATCGTCTTTGTATACGAACAAACCAAAGAGGTAATAGGATATATTCATGGAAGCCGGTATGAATTACTTTTTTCCGACTCTTTAGTAAACGTCCTGGGATTTGTTGTGAAAGAAAGTTATAGAAATCAGGGAATAGGAAGCATGTTGATTGAGCGTCTTGAACAGTGGGGAAAGGACAATGGTTTTTCTGGAATGAAACTGTTATCCCATCCAAGTCGAATACATGCTCACAGGTTCTATGAACGACGAGGTTATATGTTTACAAAGGACCAAAAAAATTTCATAAAGAAATTTAAGGACTAAACGAACGGGAGACGATAGTTTTACTGACACAACGAATAGACGGCAGCCGGCCATGTGTTCGGCTGCCGTTGTTCGTTGAAGTGGCAGGATAATACAAACTGTTCATTTATAACAGCTATTGACTGCCGACTGATATCGGTAGTCTTTGCTGCATTAATAGGAGGAAAGCTGGGGGGTGTTCCTGTGGAAGTCGTTGAAACTGTACCAATTCTTGTGGAGGAAATTCGCTCTTGGAGCCGTGAGGTGTTGGGAAAGTGGGTGGAGGACGACTATGTAGTAGAGACATGGACGGATATCGCCTTAAACTTGGATTTGATCGGTGATTTTACGAGAGGGAACGCTCGTTTGGAGTCCATCGTGGAGCGTATTCGGAACGGGCAGATAAGTCGTCGGTTGGAGATAACAACCCAACAAATCACGCCCCTCTCCGCGCGTGTATTCTACGTATCGCAATTGGCCGGTTGAGGTGGCAAGGAAAGGCGCGGTACTTGCAACTTCAATCGCAGACATCATTAACTGGACGTACGTTGACGTCTTTATCGGCGGCTATCGGATGGGTGATTTCGGACTCTTAGCGGTAGATGAACGGGGGAGGCCGCTGGGAATCGTTGAAATCGGGTTCAGTCCGCGACATAAGCTGGCGTTTTACGGCGTCAGGGACCGGTTACGGACGCATGAGGAGCGCGATTACGTTTATTTAGAACCGCGGCGGTTGAGAGCGAAGGTTAAGATACGGAATTGGACGCGCGCAAGCTTATTACGGTCGCCGGCGTTCGTGGACTTCGTTGTTTAACGCAAAGAGATGTAAGTTTTATACGTCTAAATCTAATTCTTTAATAAGAAAATCTCCTTGTTCTACTATCATTACTTTCTTTTCCTTTGTGGGGTCCCATCCTTTTTCTATGGTGTACTTTACTAATTTAGCGCAAACATTTTGCTTATGAAGGTTAATATGCCAAGCTGCTGCCCAGGTAAATGAAATCAGAACATGAGATGTTTTGGTTCTTGATGGGTAGATTTTAAAAGTAACAAACTCATGTTTGGTGTTTGGTCAATTAAACAATGGAACGCGCATCCGTCAACTATGATTTTCTTTGTTTCCTTTGTAAAAAGCTTCATGAAAATCCCCCCAGTTGATGAATAATTTACGTTGATAACGATGGTTGCGGCTCATACCCATATCGCGACGTCGGACATAGAATAGGCTGGCCAAAGATAGCGGGGAGACGTAATGATCGTTAGGCATGGCGGATTCTCCTTTGTTTGTGGACTTCGTTATCTAGATCATTCCGAGGTTTTTTCTGAGCATCCATACGAGCCCTATAACTCCGCCTACAATCACGCCGGCGATCGTTAGAAATACTAGAAATATGATTATGACTACCCGCTTAATACGTTTCTCCCGCGTTACTTGCGCACTTGGTTCTTCCACGCGCTTCATAACAGCCGGGCGTCCGCTACAACGGTAGCAGTATCCGGGATTATTATCGTTATGACAATTCATGCACAGTCCTTCTCCGCATTGGACGCATGTTGTTACTGCGTTGACTTCCGTATGCGCCGAACATTTCGTTTTGATACGGACTCCGCTCGCCCAGAACCCGTGATTAGCGCGCATTATCGATACCTCCTAATACTAGCCCGCATGCGTTATTCAACCGCTATTCCGTTTATTCCCGTGACCTTACCTATGATTTGATCGTTTTTTATGAATCCTATATCGCGGCTGTCAGCGCTGTTTGAGCGGTTATCCCCCATAACGAAGACTGTACCGTCGGGAACCGTTTTCTCCGGAAAATTACGAGTATTGTACGGTTTTCCTTTGGCTGATGCTGTGTCTACGGCGGCCTTTAAATACGGCTCATCCAGTACCTGACCGTTCACGTAAACACTGTCGCCTTCCACGCGGATTGTTTCGCCAGGGAGCGCTATAACGCGTTTAATATACTTCTTATCTTGGGCAGCGTTAAATACGATGATGTCGCTGTGCTTGATATCGTGTTTTAAATAATACTGCGTGTTTACGGATAATTTGTCCTGCGCTTGAACAGCAGGCGTCATGGATGGGCCTTCCGCAATATACGGCTTTACAAAAACATGGTCGGCTGAACCGGAGATAAACGAAGAGACAATAATTACAATAGAGATAATAAGTTGAGTTACCATTTCACGAATTCCCTTCTGCTAATGTAGATTAAACACGGCCAGTCACTTAACCATTATGTAGACTATCAAATGTGCGATGCCGATCCCTATCGCAATACGAATAAGCACGCGTTCCACTTTCCGTTGTTTTTCCGGTACGCTGGACTCCGTCGGGAAAATCCGTGTTAATTCGCAGCCACAACGGAAACGGTGACCCGGCTTACATTCCGCGCATAGATTGTCCCGACATTGAGCGCATGCGTACAACGCGGCGGTATCGTTATGGAACGTACATTTCATCGCGTGTTCTCCTTTAACGCAAAAATCCGCAGAGTTCTTCTCCGCGGATTCTTCGTCATACCGGTGCTTCCGGATATATCCATATATTACTATATTGTGGAGGGACGCGCAATAACTAATTTACAGCGTTTCCTTCGCAGGATAGGCGGCCTTTATCTCGTCAAGACTATCGTATTTTTCCGTTTCGAATACGATTATGGCCGGGCTTTTAGCGGTGCGGTCTTTTAAAATGTGACCGTAATAGCGGCCGTTCTTTTCGAAGATGACGATGGTACGATTGGCTTCGTTTAGTAGCGAGTAGCGTTCGATCATGTGCGTGAGCCTCCGTTTTTCGCTGTTATGGGTGTGGTAATTTTGCCACTATTTCTATCACATTTCTAACTAGTGATGCAGCATTATTAGCTGAAGCCAGGTGTTTGCTTAATTTCTCTATTGCACTACTCTTGTCGTCTATTTTGCCCTCTTCAATCGACCGAACAGCGCTCTGAAGTGCATCAACTAAGTCTTTCAGTTCCGATATTTGCGCTGAGACTGACTATTTGTTTTGATTTTGAGCGTATGCTAAGTATGCCTCACTGCCTTCTCGTTTCAGGTATATACCGATTATGCTGTTATTTACCTTTTGAAACTCAACAAATCCTTGTTTCTCAAGTATATCTAACTCTTGCTCAATGCCAAATTGACTCTTTTTTATATCAGAGAGAATCCAACCTATCGGAATTGACCTTTCTTTAAAGCGAGGGGTTAGTTTTTCGAGCACAAAAATGATTTGCTGTTGTGTTTTATTCATAATCAATGGATCAGTCCCTTATTAGATAATAGAAGTAACGTCAAATAATTCCACAAATTATTACAATTATCAAGATTGTATCATACAAGTCCCTGTATGGACTTGTATTTTGTGCGGTTAGTTACTAATACGTTAAAGAAAGGTAATAAGAAGGTGATGACGCTGTTGTTTATCTGCTTGGCCACTCCTATGCTTCCGGAAAATCCTCCCAAACTATTGAGGGCTTCATGGGTGCTGAACAGGTGACGAGGGCGGAGGCAGTTCAATGGTTTAGAAAACTACAATTAAAAGGAATGAACCAATTACAACAAAGACCTGAATCTCCCTCCGATCGAAGCTTGCTAAGTAATCTACCACCTTCTCAAAGCGATGAAATGCCGGACTTTGTATTTACTCAGCTCACCCTGGAAGACTTCAATTTGAATGATCCAATAAGAAACATTAGTTTCAAAATGGGAAGTTCAAGGGAATCTATTGAAGAGCAAATAGGCATTTCTACAGAGCAAAACTATTCTAAATACGATACCTATGGGCGACTATTCATTCATTATGACGCAAACGGACTTATGGATAGTTGGTACATAAGCGATTCGATTCATTTACCTTTCCAGACAAACAGAGGGGTCAAGCTTGAGGAAAGCACTTACTTTGATATCTTGAGCATATATGGAACTGCAGGAGGCGATTTTAATAATTATGGATTATCCCTTAATTATTTATACGAGGAAGTTGACGGGAAGCTTGTACCACGATTTTCTCGTTATGAAATTGTCGATACAGATCATGCATATAACCTCTCTTTTATTATTGACAAGAAAACTTATAAGGTCAATTATATTCATGTTTCAACTTATAACTTTGGCTATATAGAGCCCATTGAGAAGTATCTTAATAAGAAGAAGTAACTTTATTACTATTTTGTAGCCAAATACCTATCGAATTCAATTACGGAGGTTGCCATCCGAGAAAAAATATCTTTGATGTGCAGTAAAATACATAATGAAGAGTTTGCAAATGTCATCATGTTTTTAACTCATTTGTCAAAAGATCCGTTTATCCTCAATGAATTATTTGGATATGCCCAACAAATATTTGCAGATACCATACCCGCCACTTTAGATAATGAGGAAGTAACTGCTTTTAACAGTTTAGTTGGAGAAGTGCCAAAAATGGTGTATCAGAATATAGAAGTCAAAAAGCATCGTGAAGAACGGCTGAAAATGAAGGACGAAATCGATCGGAGCAAAAAAGAGGTTGCCACTGCTTCGTCGACAAACCCGATTCCAGAAGCTGAAGGTGAAGTAGCTGAAGGTGAAGATTTTGAAATGGACTTTGCAGATAAACTGAATTTGGGATTCAAGATGGTCGAAATTATTGGGCAGATTTTGAAAAGTTATTACGGTTCCATAAAGGCAGATGAAAAATATATTTTATGTGAGGAAGCCTATATGCTGGGCTTACGGTCATTAAATTCTTTTTTATCGATACTCAGTTCAGATATTGAGGCCTTTTCCTCGCATTTACAGTCTATCATGGCACAAAGGCTGAGCAAAGAAATGGATAAAGCCGAATTCGAGAAGCAAGTAAGAAGGTTGTTATTTAGCATTAGTTGTGGTATATCCTTGCAATCGATAAAGCGAGTATCAGATTCTGTGGGATCGGTAACATTATATGAAACTTTTAAAAAAATATCTGCTAGCCATCCCACAACGGCTGTAAAGTTGATAGAAATATCCATTAGATTAGACCAGTCAAGGACCTTGCCTTTTAACGAGTTAAAACGATTAAAAACGGAACTTGAAAGTAATTTAATGGCATACAGCCTTCTACGTGGCATAGTTATTAATCACATGTACATGTTTAATGCGTCATTCAAAGAAAAACAACAAATTTGCGATCTCCTTGCGATATCCATGAAAAATCAGAGGTCTATTGAGTTGCTTTCACCACAAATGTAATACACCAATTACCTCTCGAGCTAATCTGGAAATTGAACTATAGATGGTTGTGAGGAATGGCGGGATGAGTATCGTAACCAATAAAAATATGAGGCTTGGACGGACTTTCAAGGAAAGACGAGGTTACGCGTTTTGTTGATTTGAGAAGCCCCTGCCTATAGTCATTAGAGATTTGTCGCGTATCTACGCGGCGGCCAGTCGGCCTTGGTCTTCAGAGGAGTTTCAGGGAAGCGTATTCAGAAGACAACCCTGCACTGCCTAGCCGCATCGCGGCCAGTCGCTACGCTCCTTTAAGGCAGTGAGGGTTCGTAGATACACAAACGTTATAAGAAATTGCCGCAATAATAGGGGGTATATCAAGATGTTCAAAATAATTAATCCTGCAATGAACTATGGTGGCAAAGCGGATATTATTCAAGCAATTAAAAAATACATCCAAGAAGGAAAAGACGTTAATGATCTGAACGAAACTATTTTTGAGTCTATATACCGTCCACGCCAGATTTAATTATTAGAACAAGTGGAGAACAGCGGCTAAGCAACTTTTAGCTTTGGCAGTCCTCTAAATCAGAATTAATGTTTGTTGATACTTTATGGCCGGATTTTAATATGGAGGTTCTTAAGCAGGCTTTATTAAATTATCAGAGCAGAAAGATTTTGTAGGTATTTTCAGAGAAGGCGCCAACATCTTATAACACCATGTTCCCACTGCGGCTCCTACGGAGCTTCGGTCTGCAAGAAGAATTTCGAGGAAGCATAATCAGCAGACACACCTGCACCGACTAACCGCATCGCGGCGGCCCTAAAGGGCTTAAGGTGGTGGGACGTCAGGAATACGGAAACGTTATAAGAAATCCCCGCAAAACAGATAATTTTTAATCCTTACTAATAAAGACGGAAGGAAATAATATGGAAATTAACAGTTTTGAACTTTCTGAAATTAATCACGAGAAAATAAAATATGTAGTTTTGCTTGCAGAATTCAAAGAAGAACTGATCATTATAAGAAATAAAGAAAGAACTTTATGGGAGTTGCCTGGCGGGAAGAGAGAAGAAGGTGAACTACTTCTTAAAGCAGCTAGTCGTGAGCTGTTCGAAGAAACGGGAGCAATTCATTTTGAACTTATTCCGTATGGAATATATCAAATGAATGGTAGTTACGGCATGAATTTCTATGCTGAAGTTAAAGAACTTGGAGAACTGCCTAACTATGAGATCGCAGAAATAAAATTAAGTAAAACATTACCGGAAAACCTGAACTACGGAACAATTTATTACAAGATGTATGACCAGTGGAATGAAATTAAAAGCAAGAAAGAGTTTAAGAAATATAGAGTGAATTATAAAGACGAAAGAATTAAATATGAATTTTGAGAACAGTTCGGAGAGGCGGGGACATCTTATAAAACCGTGTTCCCATTGCGAATAGAGGTCAAGGCCTCACTCGATAACATCGAAACAAAAGAGATGACACCCTAAACAAGTCAAAGGCTAAACAATGTTTGTCTCGCGGCACCAGGACACAAGCATAGGTGTATATTCGAGGAAATGTGAAGATGATAGTGGAGAAGAAGGTTGTCTATTATCGCAACCTGCACTAAGCAAACGAATCGTTGAGGGTCCAAAAAGGGTAGCTTGTCCCGCTTTTTATCATGCTCCTCTCTTAGTCACAAGCTAAGAAAACGTGAGCTTTAAAAAAATTAAAAAGCAAGCAAAGTGTTCCATACAGGGAGGTAAGAAAAAATATTTACATACGATCAAATGTCATTCAACAGTTGGAAACGATAGCTGAAAAAATCGGATAATGGGCTGGTTAGCGTGAGGGTCGGTAGAAGTTGCGGGGCATACGCCCCTGGGTTTACCCGTGGTATTTCAGGGAAATGAAATAAGCAAATAGCTCTACGAACCTAACCGTGTCACGGCCGGCAGCAAGCTGCCATGAGGTTCTCGGGTTCGTAAATACAAGAACATTAATATGACAAACAGAATAAGTAAAAGGATGATGGACCCTGGAGATTTCGAGCCCTGAAGACTTTATAGACCTAAAACTGAATAAATATATAGAACTACTTGAGAATTTTCAGGAATTAGGAAATAAAATTCTCTCAGAGGTAACATTAGAATCCCAAAGAAACAATAAATCTAAACCATCTCTATTTATTAGCATAGTGATGATAAATAGAATGTTAGAATGCATGAGTTCTATTAAATTATTAATATTATTAGGACACAAACGAGATGCTGCTAACTTACTGCTGAATCTAATCGAGTTAAGATTAGATCTTATTTATATAAGTTTAGATGATAACCACGCTAATGAATGGCTAGATCACGATAAAGAACATGTAAAACCATGGAAGGTTATAGTATGATTATTAGCTTTGGTTAAAGTGCATTATATTAGAAAAAGTTTGATTGGGTTTCCAATAGATAGTCTGTAACATGGATGAAGCTGAAGATCCGCTCCCCTTGGAGTGGGTCTTTGATTTTCTATTATGGTTTAGTACTAAAGATATATATTGAGAAATACTCACTGGTCAGTCAAGGATCATGTAAGGATAAATTGAATGATGTAAATTGAGTCGGAATTAAACAAATCTCCATATCTGAACTAGTATAAGTCTAAAGAAATTGAAGTGATGATGTAAAAGATTATTAGCACGTTTTTGTAAGAAAGGTTGATACTCATGATTGAAATAGCCGGAAGCGATATTCAAGAACTGAATGATAGTGACTTAAGAGCTCTTATTGGTCTTCTTTGCGAAGCAGACCTTCATGCCATTGGTCTGTCATCTGCAGGTGTTACATGGGGAGGAGATCAAAACGCCCAAGATGGGGGGATTGACGTTCGTGTTGAACTTACCACTTCTTTACCTAAAGACAGCTTTATTCCTAGACCTAAAACAGGGTTCCAAGTAAAAAGATCAGATATGCCGAGAGCGGCTATCATCAACGAAATGCGGCCGAAAGGTGAACTCAGACCGGCTATTAAAGAATTGGTTGAATCTAGTGGATCCTATATCATTATAAGTAGTCAGGGATCCTGTGCCGACTCGGCTCTGGCAGATCGAAGAAATGCGATGAGGGACGCATTGAATGATTGTTTTGATATTTCAGATTTCAAGATCGATTTCTATGATCGTGAACGAATTGCGGGATGGGTCCGAAGTCATCCATCCCTTACTCTTTGGGTAAGGGAAAAGCTGGGACGACCAGTTCAAGGATGGCGAGCATATGGAAATTGGGCAAACTCTCCAGGAGGAATCGCAGAAGTATATCTCCTGGATGGACAAGTTCGTCTTTATCATGATAAAAGTGTTCGTTCGGAGGGAGTTTCTGCAATAGACGGTATAATTGAACTTCGAAAAATGCTCCAGAGTCCAGCATCTTCAGTTCGATTAGTAGGACTTTCAGGTGTAGGAAAAACGAGATTGCTCCAAGCCTTGTTCGATGATCGTATAGGTGAAGGAGCTTTGAATAAATATCAAGTGTTTTATTCAGATGTTAGTGATAGTCCAACCCCAGACCCACGTCATTTTGCTGAACGTTTAGTTTCTCTTCGAAAACCAGTGATACTAGCTATCGATAATTGTCCCCCTGAGTTGCACAGACGTTTAACATCGGTATGCTCGGCATCGGGTAGCTTTGTTAGTCTCATAACAGTTGAATACGATGTTCGTGAAGATCAACCTGAAGAAACCCGCGTTTTTCGTTTAGAACCCAACTCAAATGATTTGATCGAGAAAGTTATTCAGATAAGATTTAAACATATCAGTGAAGTCGATGCACATACTATTGCAGAATTTTCCGGAGGAAATGCGCGTGTAGCTATTGCTTTAGGCAATACCCTGCAACGGGGTGAAACTCTAGCTAGATTACGAGATGATGAGCTTTTTAATCGTTTATTTCAACAAAGAAATATACAAAACAGCACTTTACTGAGGACAGCGGAAGTTTGTTCTCTTGTTTACTCCTTTAGTATTCAAACTAGCGAAGGGGATAACATAGAGCTTGGGCTTCTTGAAGCGTTAATTGGATTGAGTATCCCTGAAATTTATGAGTGTGCAAGAGAACTACAGCGTCGGGAACTTGTACAACAAAGAGGGGGCTGGAGAGCTGTATTGCCTCATGCACTGGCAAACAGGCTTGCACAAAGGGCACTCGAAAATTTCCCGCAGGACACAATATGTAAAATGTTTGAAAATAATGCGCCAGAGAGAATGTTGAAATCTTTCTCAAGACGATTGGGATATTTGCATGAAAGTCAGGAGGCAGTTGAGATTTCAACTAGATGGCTTTCGAAAAATGGTTTATTAGAGAATATTATCAACCTAAATGAACTTGGTATTAGTCTTTTGAATAACATTGCTCCATTAAACCCAGAATTAATACTCATTTCAATTGAAAATGCATCAAGGCAAGATGATTCTCAACTTTTTTTGACTCGTGAAAATGCTCATTATATTGAGTTTACAAGGCTTCTTCGCTCGCTGGCATATGACAAAAACTTGTTTGATCGGTCCGTCGAGTTGCTTTGTCACTTTGCACTGTCAGAAAGTTTGGAGGAAAGTAACAATTCAATAAGAGAATTACTTAAATCATTATTCTTCATTTATTTATCAGGAACATACGCCACACCCCAGCAAAGGCTTAAGATTATCGAGGAATTGGTGGAGTCAAACATTGAGGATCATATTCACCTAGGTATGTCTTTATT
The DNA here is from genome assembly GCF_001956045.1 of Paenibacillus sp. FSL H7-0331. Next base: position 15,485 of record NZ_MRTH01000062.1, read on the forward strand.
AGAGGCTGCATTAGAAACTTGGCATTTCAGTTCTTTTGATGGTTTTGAATTCGGTGCCCGATCAAGAGATCATGGTTATTCACCCCAAAATCAGGAAGATTTTCATCAATGGTATCATTTATTTGTAGAATATACTGTAAACCTGGCTGTATCTGATTATCAAGCGAATTCAAAAGCAAGAATAATTCTGGCTGAGAAATTTAGAGGGCTATGGATAAAAGCAGGCATGTTAACTACTGAAGAAATTCAAAATAATCCAACAAATCTAATTTGATGTGGGAAATACAATGTAGGAACATTTGTGTCGTTAGACAAAACTGCAAGAGAAGAAGATAACAAGGCATTTGGTTGATTTACTAACATATGTACAAAATACGAGTTTTGTGAATATGTATGAAGAAAATCTTCTATTTAAACCCTGACCAACTTTTTTGTAACCAAGCGTCCGCTGAACGAAAAAAGATCTGCCGTTGGTTTTATTATGTTTTCAAAGGATATACGAGTTGTATATCCTTCTCTACAATTAGTCCTTCATACAATGCATGATTATGGTCTGCACCTACAATTGATAAGATTCGTGTTCCTGAATGCTTCTTAATAGCATTTTTTATTCGCTGAATCATTATCAGGTGTCTACATACCCACCTAAATAAATGTGCTTGTGGGTTAACTCGTTCTAACCATTCATACTTCTGTTTCGTAATAGTGTCGTATTCTAATGAATTGAACGGAATAACAGTTGAATCCCATGTGCAAAGCTGTCTCTGAAACCACTGGTCTAACTCAACACTCAATTTTTGCCTTTGCTGCCCGTAATAACTATTAAAAGGGTCAAAATCCATCCAAACATCAGGTTCAACCCAATCAATTGGTACAAATTCATATTTCTTTTCTTCACATAAAGGAAAGATTAAATCCCAATATTCACTCGCAGGTTCTCCCCAATATCCTCGATAAGTGTTGTCTTTTTTGTATTGTTCCCAACTGTTAGGAAGTACCTCACCACAAATAACATCTGGATTGAATTCTAAAATTAACTCCTTTATGAACTCCAAAGATAAATTATACTTTTTCCTAAGTTCATTATCATGAACCACCCCTAAGATTCCTACAGTCGTCATGACAGAACCTCCCACCTTGCCCACATCTCTTGTGGGTTTAATACGTATATTTGGTTTTCCCTAAACATGAATTGGTGCATAATAAATTCCCTTCGAATCGTTGCAAAATCTTCATGGAAATTCTTAATAAAATCATTGATTTCTTTCTCGTTATACTCCCGTCCCTTTTCCAACTTTGACACTAGATGTTCCAATACCATAAGCTTCTTCTTAAGTTGAACTGGCAAACTTTTTAATTCCCCTTTGGTTGTGAAGAAGTTTTTAATGATGGATTCCTTCATTCTTTTATGTTCATCTTCCAAGGTGTCCGTACCTCCTTTGGAATTAGTCTTTCTGTAAATCAGATTTTCTGTAGCGAGGGCGCTATTCTTGATAAAGTAATGATTTAATGAGAAATAGATCGTATTTTTATCCCTTCGCTCGTTAATCAGACTAGCTTCTCTCAGTTTCGAAGCATGATGAGTTATTGTTGCAGGTGTAACATATAGCTTTTCCGCCAAAACTTGACCATTTAGTTCTCCGTCAGCAAGTAGTATTAAAATCTTTATTCTTGTAGGGTCTGCAAGAGCCTTATGATAATTTACCACCTTATCCAACTGCATTAGTGACAACCTCCCCCTTGTAATTTAACAAACATCTAATTTATTAATCATTAAATTAGATGTTATCTGAACAGCAATAATCTGTCAACTTCCTTTAATAGCTTACTACTATTTCAGAAGACATTGTACGTCTAGTCTGGCTCTGTCGAAACCGTTTTTTTAGAAAACCAAGAGCCCAAGCGTTATCACGCCTGAGCTCTTATTAGTTCATCACACTACCAACAATTGCAGGGGATCTTCATAGAGAAAAAATTGCGCATTTCGTTGTCGTTGACTGGGCTCCTGCAGGCTGCTCTTCGAATGCGGAAAAGACAGCGGACTGAAATTGTGCGCCCCCCGCCATATCGCACCGTTGTCGTCGGATAAGTAAAAGTAGACGAAGTCCCTTGAATCGAACTTACTCCAATTCGTCTTGCTCTCTCCGAGCATTCGGTGCAGCGCCGTCGGGATATCCAAGCAGTCCCATTCGACCGCAGTCGACGGCTAGTTCCGCATTTTTCTCCTGTACTCTGTTGGAGTAAAGCCGGTGTGCTTTTTGAACATTTTCGAGAAATGCGCATAATCGGGAAATCCGACTGCCTCACCGATTTCATATACCTTGGTGGACGTCTCCGATATTTGCTGCATGGCTTTGCCCATCCGCAGCCGGGTTAAATAATGGCTGAACGGGATGCGCAGCTCCGACTTGAAGACATGGCTGAAGTTGGCGGACGACATCTCAAAATGGTCGGCGACCTTCGTCAGCGACATCTCCGGATCCCCATAGTGCGCGTCCAGATAATCGATCGCCGCTTGCGCCAGCTTTCCGTAGCCCCAGTTCCGAAAACTGCGAATCAGCTCTTTCATGCCGAGCATTAGCTCCCGGAATGACTCGAAATGAGCGTGGCCTCCCTTTGGCATGCCATTCTCGAATGAGAATCTCGGGCCTCCTTTGATGCGCAACTCCCCTTCCATAAGCGCGATATAGCCGGCCAGCTTTCTTTCGATGGCAGCCGGCGGCCCGCCCGCGTCCCATTCCAAGCGCAGCGCCTCGAGCTCGTTGTCGACGGCCGCTTCGCGCAGGTTCCACAAATCGTCGGCCAGTTGCTCGGCCCGCGCCTTGAACGACCATAGCTGCTCCTTGCTGTCGTGCACGATAATCGTCTTCTCCATTTGCAACTTGTCCCGCAGTCGATCAAGCGCTTTCGTCAAACTGTCCGCATGGACGGGCTTCAGCAGAAAATCAGCCGCACCGGCTCTCAAGGCTTGCTGGGCGTACTCGAACTCCCCGTAGCCCGATACGACGAATACGGCGGCAGTGATTCCTTCCCGCCGCAAGCTTTCCATTAAGGCCAATCCGTCCATGACTGGCATGCGAATATCCGTGATGATCAGATCCGGCGCGTACCTTCGGGCAAACGCCAGCGCTTCTTCCCCGTCCTCGGCTTCGCCGATGACGTGAAAATCTTTCGTTTCCGACTCGATAAGCGCGCGAAGCCCAATGCGCACGACCGGTTCGTCTTCAACGATCAGGATGCTGAACATCATGCTTCCCCTCCCGATAAGGCAATTTGATTTCCACGATCGTTCCCCCTGTACCTGATACGACAATCCTCAGACCGTAAGGCTCACCGAATTCTAACCGAAGGCGGCTGTGCACGTTCCACAATCCGATTCCCCCGAACGTCGCATTGCCCTGGAGCATCTCTTCCTCGGTCACTGCGGCGAAGGCATCATTATAAGCATCCAGCTGCTCCGGCAGCATGCCGCTTCCCTTGTCGATGACATGCAGCACGACACCAGCTTCGTCGAACCACGCCAGCAATCCGATGTAGGAAGGTTTAATGCCATGGCCCTCGTACCCGTGAATGAAAGCATTCTCGACGATCGGCTGCACCGTAAACCGCATCGTGGCGATATCGCCAAGCCGCTCCACATCGAGATCCGCATCCAGCAGCAGCTCCTGGTACCTTTCCTTCTGAATGTACATGTAGTTAAATACATGCTTGATCTCTTCTGACAGCGGCACGGCTTGATCGGGATTGTCGATGCTGTAGCGGAACAAATCCGACAACCAGACGGTCATTTGGCTGATCGGCTTCACTTTCGCGATAATTGCATAAGCGTTAATGACGCCTAACGTGTTGTAAAGAAAATGCGGGTTAATTCTGGCCTGCAGCGCCTGAAGCTTGGACTCCCGCTGCCGGATTGCCATCTCCTTCTCCTTCATATGCGCCACACGATTCACTTCGATAAGCCGATCGATATCCTCCAGCATCCGGTTGAATCCTTTGTTCAAGCTGCCGATTTCATCGTCCCGCGCAGGCGCGCGTACATGTAGGTCGCCGAGCTCGGCTTTCTTCATGAGCTTTAACAGATGCGACAAAGAGCGGGTAACGGAAAGCGAGAAGCTGAATATCGTCAGAAAAGCGAGTACGATCAAAATCAGGACAAGCCCAAGCGTCAAATTGCGAAAATAAATCAGATCGCCGGTCAGCTCCTTCAGCGGTACTTCCGAGACGATCGTCAAGCCCGTTTTGGCCGACTGGTTGTAAACTACGATATGCTTGCTCTGCCCCGTACCGTATGTGAAATACGGCTTGTTAACGCCCTTGATTCCCTGTAAATACGAGTCAGGCAGCCGTTCGCCCCATTTGGCCGAATCCGGGTGATACAGATATCGCTCATCGCTGTTGACAATAGAAATGGTACCGCTTTCGCCAAGCTTCGCATTTTGAATGATATCCGTTATCCGGTTCAAGCTCAGGTCGATAATCAGGTAGCCGGCAGTCAAATAGGTTTCGTTATCGATGATTTTGCGGGTTACCGTGATGACGGGCGTGCCGTTCGTCATGATGATGCCGAGAATGCGATAGTTGTCTTCGCCTTTCTTGTCAATAGCCGCTGTGTACAGCTTCACCCGGTCCGCAAATGCGATGTTGCTAAAGTAAGGACCTTTCAGCGAAATAACGGAAAGCCCGTAGATGTCGTTCCGGTTGTACACCGCGCCGGGGATAATTTCTGATTCGATCCGGTAGCTCATTGTGAAATAGGCGTATTGATCGCTAGGATCTACCTTGACGAATTGCTGGATAACTGAGTGGTTCAGAAGAGGAAGTGTCGCTTTCTTGAAATCGGTCAAATACGCGTCGAGATTATAATTGATTTGCTGCATCAATTGCTCGCTGTTGCGAACGGCGTTCTCTTCGATCGTCTTCATGGAACGGTCATACCAGAGTAAACCAAGCGCAAGAAACGGCACACAAAAATAGCCAAAAAAAATGAACAGTAGCTTGCCTCTGATAGTTGGCGTTTTGATCCGCATGCCGAACCCCCTTATCTGTCCCCACCTTTATCCGTCCCGTTAATCTTACCTTATATATCGCAGCGTGGAAAACCGTTAACTTATTCCTTCAGCGAGCCCAGCATGGCGCCTTTGACAAAATGCTTCTGCAGCACCGGATACACGATCAAAATTGGCACCGTCGCAACGAGCACTATACCCGCTTTCATCATTTCGGGAGTGAACTGCGTGCTGAGCTGAAAATCGCCCATTCCCGTATTCGCTCCGTTCTCGACGATGAGATTGCGGAGCAGCACCTGCATCGGATACAAGTCCTTCGACCGGATGTAAATCGTGGCCGCGAAGTACGAATTCCATTGGTTAACCGCCTGAAATAAGGCGATCGTCGACAGTACCGGCAATGACAGCGGCATGACGATTCTCGCATAAATGCCGAACTCGCCGCTGCCGTCGATTTTGGCGGATTCAAGCAGCTCGCCGGGAATGCCCTCAAAGAACGTCTTGACGATCAAGACGTAAAAAGCGCTCATCGCCCCAGGAATCATTAGCGACCAGAGCGAATTGACCATCCCCAGTTCCTTCACCAGCAAATAGCTAGGAATAAGCGGCACCGGGAAAACAAATGTGATGACGATCAGCTTCAAAATCAATTTTCTCGCCGGCATGCCCGCTCTCGTGAGCGTATAAGCAAAGAGCGAACACAGCAGAAGCGTAATCAGCGTACCGCCAACCGTGATGATGACGCTTACCGTCAAAGCGCGCCAAATCGTATCCAGGCGGAAAATCGATTCGTACACGTCGAACTGCATGCCTCTAGGCCATAAGCCGACCAGCTTCGCGTTCGCATACTCAGGTAAGCTGAGCGAAACCGCGAGCAAATGAATGAGCGGCGCCGTCATGGTGAAGCTGATTGCCGTCAAAAAAATACCGTTCAAATAAGGAAACCAGCCTTTGGAACGGGCTTTATTCATATCCGATCACCCTTTCACCTAGTAGATGCCTTCGCCTGTCGTTTTTTTGCTCAGCGAATTGACCATGACCAAAAGAACCAAGCTGACAACCGATTTGAAAATACCGACCGCCGTCGTGTAGCTGTACTGGCTCTCCAGAAGGCCCACCCGGTAAATATACGTATCGAACACCTCACCGACATCGCGGACAAGCGGATTCAGAAACATGAGCATTTGTTCAACGTTCGCATCGAGCATATTACCGATCCGCAGCAGCAGAAGGACGATGATCGCGGGCATCAGCGAAGGAATCGTAATCGACCACATTTGCCGCAGCCGCCCGGCTCCGTCGACTTTTGCCGCCTCATACAGGCTCGGATTGATCCCCGCCAAGGCAGCTAAATAAATAATCGTCCCCCAGCCTACCTCCTTCCAGATGCTGATCGAGATCACCGTACCGAGAAACGTGCTCGAATCGCCGATGAAATCGATAGGTGCAATGCCAATCTTGCCGATCAACTGATTCATCCAGCCTCCGATATCCAGGAAATTGGTGAAAATACCGCCGACGATAACCCACGATAGGAAATGCGGCAAATAAAGCAGCGTTTGCACCGGACGCTTGAGCCACATCGACTGCAGCTCGTTTAGCAGCAAGGCAAGCACTAGCGGAGCCGGGAACCCGAACAGGATCGAATAAATGCCCAGCTTCAAGGAGTTCCGCAGGATCTGAAAGAAATCGTCATAACGGAACATCTCGATAAAATGATCAAATCCGACCCATTTGCTGTGCAGAAGACCTTGAAACAGATTGTAATTTTGAAACGCGATTAAATTGCCTGCGAGCGGGATATATTTGAACGTAAAAAAATAGAGTAGACCGGGCAGCGCCATCAGGATCAGTACCCAATGTGCTCTTTCAAGCGTACGTTTAGGCAAGGCATGCTCCTCCTCTCGAGCGGGAATATTCCGTAGCAGAACGATAGGATACCTGCTCCATCGATCGGGGCCAGTATCCTATTTGAATGGGACTCCGTTATTTTTTGGTGAAGCCGTTGTACCAATCCGTCGCTTCTTTGATGGCGGCGTCTCCGCCGCGTTTTTTCCATTCGGCCACAAAGCTGTCGAACGCAGAGTCGACCGGTTCTTTGCCTGTGACAACTTTGGCGAACATATCGAGGGACAGCGAGCCCGCAGCGAAGCCGATTTTTAATTCTGGATGGCTTGCAATCGATTCGATCCTCGGCAAATCTTTGCCGGCATTGGGGATGATGCTCTCTTTGGAAATCTCATATCCTTTCGTGATCTTGTCCGATTCCGGCAGCCCTTTGAGTACCAGCGGAGCGGCAAAACCGATTTCGCGCGTATTCAGTGAAAGCTGGTACATCTGGAATGCGTTCTTGTCGGCATTGGCCTTCTGGTTGATGTCGTATTTGACCTGACCGTTTTCTTCCGTATAGTTCTGTCCCTTGATGCCATAGGCGAAAAACTTATCTGCATCCGGGCTGGTGTAGCACCATTCGAGGTATTTCAACACGTTCTCGGTGTTTTTTGAATTGGCGGGAAGCACCCATACGAAGTAAATCTCGTCGGATTGCACCGCGAACCCTTTGTCGCCGCGAGGGCCTACCGGAGGCGCGATCATACTGACAGAAGCGTCGGGCTGGTTCAGGAACGTTTTCTTGATGTTGTCTTTGCCGTAGCCGGCTAGATATTGGTAAACGGCCGCTCCCCATACTCCGACTTCGCCTTTCGCGATCGAAGCGTTCTGTTCGTCTTCTTTCTTCGTGAACAGGTTCGGGTTGACGTAGCCCTTGTCGTACAGGGTTTTATAGAAGGCAATCGCTTCTTTCATCCGTGGATCGATGATATCGGGAACGAGCTGACCGTTCTTTACGCTCCAAACGTTGGCATTGACGCCGAACGCAGGACTGAAAATGTCCGTCCAGATCATGTTGTTGAACATGCCGAGCCCGTACTCGTCGTTCGGATCACCGTTCCCGTTCATGTCCTCCTTCTTCACTGCTTCGAAAAACTTCAGGTAATCGTCGATCGTTTTCGGTGTGTCGATCTTCAGCTTATCCAACCAATCCTGGCGGATGAAGATAGAACGGTCGGCGGGAACGCCGCGCATGACCGGTATTCCGTATATTTTACCGCCTTTGGAAACCCGGGGACTCTTCCAGGCCGCTTCGGGTATTTTCTTCTTTAACGTTGGTGCGTATTTATCGAGCAAAGGCCCCAGCTCCGTGAAAACTCCTTGATCGACCGCTCCACTATGGTTGCTGGAAACAATGCTGTCCGTACGGACCATATCCGCCAGCTCTCCCGAAGCGAAACGGAGAGAGAGCTGCTGCGCGTAATCGCTGTGTCCGAGAAATTCGTAATTCAGGTTGTAGCCGGACAGCTTGCTTAGTTCTTTAATATATGGATCGTCTACCTTCGCTTGCTTGGTGTAAGCGATTTCGGAATGTGAAAGCAGAATGTGGACAGGCGGCGGCGTTTCCGGCTTAACGGTATTCACTCCCTGCGTTTCGGAAGCGGGATTGCCTCCGCAAGCGGTTAAAGCGATGATGCTCGTGACGATTCCCGTCAGGAGGACAACAGTTCTTTTTGGACGATGACCAGAGTGAAATCCTATACGTTTCAATCTTTAAACCCCTCTCATCATTGTATGGTTTTCATCATGGGCCCGATGATTTATGTTTATCTTAGTGTTTCCCACCTCAAAAAGACATGTGCTTTCCTGCAAAATCATGTGTTTTTACAAATGAATTGCATTTCGTTGCCGATGAAGCCCATTTACGCAGCATAAGTATAACCCTCCCCATTATTATCGAAATGGTCGATATCGATCCTGTTATTTCGGAATAATGGACATCTCTATTATAGAATCGCGCCACGCCAAACAAAATAGTACAAATTTGCCTCCATGTCCATTCCTATGTGTAGGCCTGTGAATATGAGCCTGACCCGGTTTGATTGACCTTGTCCAGCTTGGCGCCTTGCGCTGCAATGTAGCGAACGATGTCTTCCTTGCGGTAGTAGAAACGCCAGCCAAGAGACGGTTATAAGTTTTTCTGTTTTGTGGTCGCCAAGGCTACTGCCTTTTATTGAAAACCCAATTTCAATAAAGATTGTTGTATTTCCTGGTCTGCTTTACTTTTGAAAGTTGCAAACTCCACTGTAGATAAAGAATTTGGAAGTTTCAGATCGATTGCCGTTTTGAAAATGCGAAGCTTGTGCAGTAACTGGACAACTACTTGGTTGCCGCCGCGCAAGTCCTGCTCGATCTGAACCCGGTCCAGCAGCAAAAAAAGGGACAATCCCCCGGCAATCAATCATGCCCGCGGAAGTCCCTCTTTCATGCCTTCATTTAAGATTTTGCGCCGATCAGTTTGGCGCTCAGCGGCAGTAGCCCCCACATTAGAACCATTACTTTTTCGCTTGTAAAGCTCTGAGAATGACCGCGACCGCTTGGGCGCGGGTAGTGTTCACTTTTGGTTTCACTGTGCCGTCTTCATAACCGTTGATCAAGCCTTTGGCTGTCGCCGTTGCAAGAGCAGTGCCCGCCCAGTCGGATATATCGGCGCTGTCCGGGAAGTTGACGCTCTTGTCCGTCGCAGCCAGATTGGCGGCGCGAACGACGATCGCCGCCATTTGCTCGCGGGTAATGAAATCGTCCGGTCCGAAACTGTTGTCGCTATAACCGGCAACAATGCCTGCCGCTGCAACAGTCGCAATCGCTCCCTTAGCCCAGTGTGTTTGCGTATCCGCAAAGGTTTTGCCTTCATGCTCCCCAAGCTGGAACGCTTTGACGATAACAGTCACGAATTCCGCTCTTGTGATGTTCG
>NZ_MRTH01000063.1 GCF_001956045.1 Paenibacillus sp. FSL H7-0331
AATAACGCAATAGGGTAGGTTGTTTAACTATGCTGCCCCGTTAGTTGAGCGACGTAGTCAGTCTCATTGTATAAACATTATTATTTAGTCTAAATTTTCATTATTTACGGACAATAATACCATAATACCCCTATTTTTTGCATGCAATTATCCATTTAAATGGTTAGTCATTTTACATAAGGTCAAAGTAGGCTGTGAGTTTTTATGATGTCTTTAGTGACTCACTCAGAATGTAGGAGCTTTTGTGTCGTTTAACGACAATGTAGGAATATTTGTGCGTTTTGCCACGACACAAATGTTCCTACATAAAAAAGTAAAAGCCTGATTAATCAACCTAATACCACAATTCTTATGAGTAACCTATACAATCCTGAATTCCCCCTGCATGCAACCAACTTCGGCGGCCAACAGTTTTCTCGCAGTAGAGATGGTTGCATAGCGTCAACATTCGGCTCCAAAAGTTTCGGAATCCAACAAAGTAGTAAAGAATACAAAGAATACAAAGACTCCTAGTCAAGATTTGATTGATGAAATTATCGTAAAATGGATTGATATTAACTAGGACTAGAGCCAAATGAAATGATATAATTGTGGGGAGACAAGAACTTGTCGACTTCAACACCAGCGACCACGGAAAATAGTTATGGACACAACCCGGGATTGCCCGTGCACAACAGCTGCGTATAAATGGGGTCCTGCAGCGCAAGCTCGGTGAAGTAGTTGGCAATTTCGTGATTGGCGGCGACAGATCCCTTTTGGAAACGTAGATCACGGCTTTTTTGGGCGTGTAAGTAGGTGTAGATTTGGCCTGTTTTCGGAGATTTATAGAGAATGGGCGGCACCTGCGGGACGAGATCGAACGGGTTGTGAATTCGATGCCGATCGAATATTTGGTTGAAGGTACTTGAAAATTCAGCGTTCCCCACACGAGGTGAAGCATACGTATAAACGATAGGATCACTGAAGCCGCTATTCACTGCGGTGTCAACGGCGCATAGATGGGCAAGCGCACCGCCAAGGCTATGCCCTGTAATATAAAGCGGCTTATGGTGGGAAAGAGACTGCAAGGCTGACAAGACGGGTTGCCGAGCCGATTCGTAAATCCTGAGAAACCCCTGGTGCACGGAGCCGCTGTTCTTCGCATAGGGAAAGGCGCTCTGTCTGGCGATTGCATTGGATATCCAGTCCGATTTGGTATTCGTTCCGCGAAACACAAGGACGATCCGGTCCGCTGCCTCGGCGATAAAGCCGAACAGTTCTTTTCTTCCTGTAAATGACGCGGCTTCAAATTCAGTAATCAACTGGTAACGACGCGGCAGAACAAAAGTTCCGTCGGCGCTTTCAAACTGTTGATAGCTTTGGCTGCAAAGTGCGGACAATAAAATGGCGGTCTGGATATCGAACAGATTCTTGCTCATAGATCTCCCTCTTCTGCTCACACATGTTTTATGTATGTATATGAAAATGATGGGCATACGTCCACGGGCATATGCCTAACTTAGTGACGCCTTTGATTCAAGCTAGGCCGCGCTACCCGTCCCCTCAGCTCCAGAGGAGGAATTTAATTAAGCTAAATGGCAGGATTGTTATCACAGAACCGTTATTCTGTGAAGTAAATATTTTTTAACTTGAAGAACTTTCAAATGCTATTTCCCGCTGCCGGTGTCGGATGACAAGAACATTGTCCGATTAGCCCTCAATGGTCTGGTCTGTCTTCCCTAAAAATTCGTTAAAAACAAGAATGAGCCGCATCCCATACGGCTCATCTAATAATGCAAGTACTTAGTGGGAGCACATAAGCCTAATACATGCTTATCAATATCCCTAGATTCACTTTCGAAATTTTCTGGATATTCCAATCCATAAATGTAAATTGGATTATGGTTGTTTTCGCATATACGTCATATGAGCTTGTGAACATGAAAATTATCTTCGAGCAACGCCCAATTTTGCGGGAACGGATAACCCAGCACCCAATAACTGACTCCTCTCAAGTTATAGGACTTAACGAGGTCGAATTTTGCCTGAGCGCTTCTTGCATCCTCAAACCAGACTTCATGTGTTCGTTGCTTATCATCGACATATCGATAGTATGGGGTCTGGGACACTGGATCGTACTTGATCTCCGCTCCATGCCTGATCGCGCGACGCACGGCTTCTTGCATACTGAACGTTTCAGCCTGCTGTCCATTTACATGTGGAAGCAGCCAATCGCGTGCGTAAAGCTGGAAGCCCATAAATATTTTATTTCTCGGGATGACAGTGACTGCATAGTCGAGAACTCGCCGTATTTCGTTGATAGGCGATATGGCCTGTGGTGGACCGAAACGGTATCCCCACTCGTACGTCATGAGGACGACAAAGTCAACAATATCTCCATGCGCAGCATAATCATGGGCTTCGTAAAGCAGCCCCTTCTGATCAGAACTGGTTTTGGGGGCAAGCGCGGATGAGACGAAATATCCTTTCTCATGCAGCCTGCGGACAGCCAGTCGAAGAAATTGATTATAGGACTCACGGTCGCTTGGGTACACGTTCTCAAAATCAACATTTAAACCGCGATAACCTTTGGTTTCCATGATCGTTAAGATGTTGGTCACCAGCTTATTTTGCAATTCAGGGCTGGACAAAATGGTATGGGCCAGCTTCGATCCGGCTTCCGTAGCGGAAAAGTTGGTGATCGACATGACTGGTACAACATGTTCGTCGTAAGCGGCTGCAATAAGCGCCTGATCATCTACCGATTCCAGGCTCCCATCATCCTTCATACGGTATCCAAAGGGACATACGTAAGTTAGATGCACCCCATCCTGCCGAACTTGCCTGACAGCTGTCTCTCCGAATACGTTGGTATAACCGTTGACATCGATGGTCTCCTTCTGCTTTTCCGGGATTTTCAAGGTTTGACCTGGATAAATAAAGTTAAGATTCGTAATCCCATTGGCTTGTGAAATAGCCTGCATAGAAACACCGTAGCGGTGAGCAATCGCCCATAGGGACTCCCCCGGCCGTACGGTATGATACAAAACCGGAATCACTAATACTTGCCCTGGTGTAAGTTGCTCGACATCGGAGATTGAATTTGCCCGAGCAATAGCCTCTACGCTTATGACATAACGGTCGGCAATCGTCCTCAGAGTGTCTCCTGACCGCACCACATATTCGGGATAAGGCTCCGGAATGAGCAACGCCAAACCGATAACTAAATGATTGGGATCCTCGAGCTCGTTTACTGCAATAATCCGATTGATATGAACACCATATCGCTTAGAAATCAGCCAAAGATTTTCTCCTCTTTGCACCACATGGATTTGCATGGATTTACCTCGCTCTCGCGCTTTAACTTCTATAGATACATTATTCCGCTAATGTCTATAGCATTCTAGGCTAATGTCCATTATTATGCTCAGAGCCTTTTACCGTTAATTGAAATTGTTGTAGGCTACCCGCACGATAGCCACGTTACATACGCTTGTCCATTCGTTCTTTCTTCGGACGTTCCTCTGAGTAATTAGTATTAGACTGACACCAGAAATCGAAACAGCGACAGTCTTGGACGAGAAAATAAAGTCCTAGACTTGTCGCTGTATTTTTGGACTACCGTTCTTTGATAAAGTGGTTCTGGTGCAAGGATTTAAAAAAGTTCGCAGTTACCCGACAAACTTTACTTTGTCTATGCCACTAAACCAAATATCTTATTTAGCCATTCAACAGCAGTGAGGTACGAACAGAAAAATACTTTACATTCCTCTTCCCAGTTGCAAGATTAAGATTATTGTTTCGATATAAATCTGTTACAACTGGATAAATACCCTCAATAAGCTTTTCTACGATGATCTTCCTTGAGTGTGGTTTTAAACCCATAACGTTAATACTTCGTAAAACACCGTTTATATGGACTTCTTTGACGTCCCGAACAAGTACCCAGCCTCTTGAGAGCAGGGCGCTTCCCATTTGAATTATTGTATAAGGGTTTCAACAAAATGGATGGTCTTTTAAAAACGGTGGAACGGATTTACAGTCTCTCCCATTCCTGCCGGCATACTGCCTGTAGGTGTTCCTTCCTGCTCCAGTAAGGGTTTGATCAGATTTTTCCATGGCCATATCGGTTTTTCAAACAAGGAGGTTACCACCAACTCTTTAACAGCCCCAGTCAATTCGGCAAGCTCGATAGCCTGATACAGGCTATCCTTCAGTACTTGCCACAGCTGCTTTTCATCCATAGAATAAAGGCTTGCTATCGCTTCAAGAATCGAGTACAGATTCACCTGAATGCCCAGGGTTTGCAAATATAACAGCAGCTTTTGAGGTGTTTCATTATAGAGCGAATTCGGATAACCCGGTTTCATCTTGTAATGGGGATCGTCAAGACCGTGTTGATCCATCCACGGAACATGCAGCCGGATCGAGTCGTGGTCGCGCAGCAGCATACCGGTTATCATTCCGTCTTTAAGAGTCAATACCACGTTCTGTCCATGAATTTCCGGCATCACACCTAACCGGAACAGGCGCAGACAAATAGTGAAAAACTGCAGGCAGACTTCCTTAAACAGCTGGGCTGCTGATTCTGCGGACGGGCTTAAGCCCCGCTCTCGTATCCAAATATCCAGGATAGGATCAGTTCCGTCTGTAGTATGAACGGCCAAGGCGGACATCGGCACAATCCGGCTATTGCCAGCCTCGGTTAACGCAGCCGGATACTGACGGACCAAAGCAGAGAGGTGGCGAGGGGGCTCAGCGAAATAATCGCCGTTCTCCGGCAAATACGCCCACCAGCTCTTTTCATCGCATAGGCTTAAACGCTCACGAAGCACCGGATCGAGCGCCAGCGCTTGCTCAAGCAGGCGCTGTCCACGCTCGCCGTTCATCATGTGAACGGCAGGTAAATAGCGCACCGCACCCAGCGAAACGATCCCAAGCGGCAGCTTGAGGTGCCTGTTGCTTCCGTTCTGTGGTGCGAGAGATCGGGCTGAGGATGTGGCGTAATAAACGCCGGTCGCCACATCCAGCGGAACACAAATGCCCGATTCCAGCTCCGCGCGAATCATGTGCGGCAGCATTGAAGACCGCTGCCATGGATGCACAGGCAACGCGATGTATTGCTCGGGCGACAGTCCCTGTCGTTCCAGCGCGTTGTGCACGGATGAACGGTCTTCAAGTGAAAGGAGCAAATCGGCAGGTGTCACTTCCGGCAGTCCCTCAGGCTTATTATCCTTGCTGCTCCCGCTGCCGCTTAGTACGTAATCGCGTTGGACAGCGATCCATTCCAGCGTGATTGGTTTTCCCGATTCCGCGCTGAATGCTTCATAATCAGCTTGTGTCCAGCCCCCCTTTGCTTTCGCCACAGGATGGAAGGGGCGGTCGCGGAATGCAGCGCGACGTTCCTGTTCAACGAGGCTCCAAGGAGATTCGGAGTTGAGCGAATCGATCTTGGCTTTGGCGGCTGTAACGGCTGCGTAAGCATCCGACCAGTTAGTTTGCTCCAACGATAGCAGGAGCAACTGCTTTAGCCGAGCGACACTGCTGTCTTCTTCGTTGCTGCAGTTACTCGCCTGCCCCTGCTCTTGGGTACCATATAGCGACTCCGTCACCCGTTCTAGCAGTTCCATCGCTCCCAGCCTGGTAGGATCAGCGCCAAGGTGCTGATTTGTTCCGTCCACCTCGTATACACCATCGCCGGAAGAATAGCGATAAGATTGAGTGACAGCCGCACTTACCGGAAAGATAAGAAATCGTCCGTTCCCTCGATCCACCCACCAGCGGAAATAAAAGGCAGAGTCGTTATTTGTTTGCGTTTGTAATGCGCTCTCTGCCTCTGTGGATGCAACATGCACTGTATTCTTACGCTGAAGCCCTTGCCCCTGAAGGAAAGACAACAAATGAGGGGAAAGAGTCCCGCTGTTGGGGACATCCAGCAGTTCACCCCTGCCGCCTACGTCTAATAAGCCTTCAACCAGCAAAGCATTGACCAAATCCGTAAGTATCCGTTCCTGCGATTCGCTTGCAGAAGTCTGAGCATGTAAAGTGTGCTGTCCGGCGGATGAGGATATCTTCCCAACAAACTGCCAACCTTGCTTCTTGTCCGGCTCGACCGAACGTGTAAAAGCTCCATTCATACTGATTCTCTCCTATTCAATTATCAATCAAGGGATTACAGAAAAATATGGTCAGGGTGCTCATGGCTCAGAAAGTCATGAGCCGAAATCGTCCAACCATAAGCGCCGGCAAGAGTGAATAGCAGGATATCTCCGACACGCAGACGAGATACCTGAATATCTCGGGCCAGTACATCCTTGGGCGTGCAGAGCTCACCTGCCACCGTTATTTCCACATCCCGTACTTCCGGACGACCGAAGGGATAATTCCATTGCTCAACGGGAACAATCTCGAACGGATGGCTGTGCTGCCAAGCGCCGGGCAACCGGAAATGGTGGGAGCCGCCGCGCAGAATCGCGTAATGTTTGCCATGGTTGCATTTCAGGTCCACTACCTCGGTGGCATAATAACCGCAGGCTGCGGCTATATAGCGACCTGGCTCGAATAATAGCTCAACTCCGGGTATGGCATTCTGATCCAGAACCTGACGAAGCTCCGAAACAAAGGTATCCCACTCAAATTTACGCTCCGAATCCGTATACGAAATGCCGAAGCCTCCCCCCGCATTCAAATAGTTGAGCGTCAACCCGAAGCGCTCCCGCCAGCCTTTCACCCGCTCCAGATAAACGGAAATCAATTTGGCGTGCAAATGGGCATCCAGATTGTTGGAAATGGAATGCAGATGAAAACCTTCAAGCTGCAGGTTAGGTAGTGACTGAGTTAGCAGGATTGCGTCTTCGATCTGCTCCTCGTCTATTCCGAACTGGGTAGGCCTTCCTGCCATAATCAGTGTTGCTTCAGGAAACGATGCCCTTAGGTTGACCCGGATCAATACGGAAGCCTGGATGCCAAGACGGGTCGCAATATGCGAAATGCGTCTCAATTCAAGTATGCTTTCGGCATGAATCAATGTAACCTGAAGCAGGAGTGCTTCCTCGATCTCATTATCCTTCTTGCCCGGACCACCGAATATAACCGGCTTGTCTGAGGATACTTGACGAATCTTTCTAATCTCACCGATGGAAGCTGCTTCAAAGCCGTACACGATTGGCTCCAAGCATTTCAAAATTTCTTGTGTAGGATTGGCTTTTATCGCGTAGAACAGACGGCAGCCCTCCGGTAGTCCGCTTACGGTTTGCCGTGCATGCTCCCGCAAAGCCTGTAAATCATATATAAAAGCGGATATGGGCTGGGAGTGCTCTTGTTTCCATTCTTTGATCGTGGTTAGGACCTTTCCGTCCAAAACAGTCTGATTCATTGGTTATTGTTCGCACCTTTCAAATGAAATGATGTTCTAGCTCTAGCTATGCTTGAGCGAAGCCTTGCAGGTGTGCCCGCAAGGCGCGGAAGGAAACGCCGCGCTCATCTCCCAGCACGAAAGCTTTGACGCCCAGCCCCACCCATTCGGTGTAGTCTTCAGCTGCCCTCGGGATCGCACAGTAGGGCACACCGTATTGTTCGGCTGCGGCAAATGCCAGTCGCAGCGCCTCCTTCACAGCTGGGGCGCGTGTCTGCCAAGGTATGCCGTAGGATTGCGACAAATCGGCTGCGCCCTCCAGCACCATATCAATTCCATGTACGGATAATATGTCCGCTGCCTGCTCCACTCCGGCTCTGCTTTCAATCATGGGCACGACCATAATCTCTTCGTTCGCCTTGTGGATGTATTCGACCAAATTATGCTTTCCGAATAAGCCTGCCCGTCCGCTGTTCAGGCTGCGGGTGCCCTGTGGGCCGTATTTGCAGGCTCGCACGATCAACTCCGCCTGCTTCCTAGTCTCCACTTGTGGAACGACTATGCCCAACGCTCCGGCATCAAGCGCCCGCAAAATTTCCTTCGGGTTAGGCTCCGATACGCGGACAAGGGCTGTCAATCCGACAGCTTCAGCAGCGCGGATCATGTTCTCCAATGTTTCCGGGTTCACTAGTACATGCTCGGTGTCGATGATAATAAAGTCAAAACCGGCACAGCCTACCATTTCAACGACGACAGGGGATGGAATGGAGCCCAGTAAGCCGAATACGGGGACGCCACTTACAAGCTTTTGCTTTAATGTATTAACCCTTAACATCATGCTCACCGAAATCGGGAAAGCGGATTAGGCGCATCCTGAAGACGAACCTCCGAATCCCCGAACAGCCGCCGTGCTGTCAATTGTTCCACCTGGATTGACTCGGCAAATAAATCAAATACTCGATAACGCGCTTCGTGCTGCGGATAAGTCTGACGGTAATCGTGTATAACCTGTGCGGCCATTCCCCAGAATTGTTCTTCCTTCAAGCCATAGTGTTCTTCCAGAAATAAACAGAGCTCGGCGAGATTGATGAAGAAAAAAGCATCGTGGACGAAATCCCGTACAACCGCAGCATGATCCGTTTCGATGAAGGAATTCGGGTTGATCCTCGTATGATGTCCCGGAAGCGCGTGCAGCTTAGGGCAGACCTCTGGATTTGCCAGATGCGTCCTTGAAAACCGGATCCCATCATGAAAATCCTTGAAGGCAATACGAACCGGTACACCGTCACGATGAATCAGAATCATATTTTGGGCATGCGATTCCAAGGCTACGCCATGTGCAAATAACAGATGAAGCAGAGGCTCGATGGATACCTTTAGCAGCCTGCCCGTCCAAGCCTCAACGCCTTCCTTTTGTACCCATGGATCAATGAATTGGCGGTTGGAGCGATCTACATGGCATAGCGCATTGAATGGCAGAGCTTCCTCGCCGCTTCGCAGATAACCATGGAGGCTTTCCCGCCAGATTGCGCCGAGTGTGCCGTAAGCCCGCGGTCGCATCGTCTCTGACCATGTCTCGTGGTCATAAGCGACTCCAGCCACCTCACGCAGCAGTACAAAATCAAGCCGCTGTGCAACTGGGTCGTCTTTTACAAGGGAATAGAGCCAGTCAGAAATGATCGGAGCATTCAGTACGGTGTGCTTGGCAAGTGTTCGACCAGTCGATGTATTCGTAAGATTCATCGGAAGCTTCAGATAGCTTTTTTCCTTAGAGCTGGCATTGGCAAGTGTACGAATCGATTGCTGTGGGCGGTATTCCTCCGTGCCCTCACCGATCATGATAATTCTTCCGTCTGCAAGCTGGCGATTAAAGACGCGGACAATGGTTTCCCGCCACTGCCAAGGATGGACTGGAATCAATCGGTATTGATCGTAAGACTTCCCGACTGCTTCAAGTCTGGATTTAAAGTCAGCAAGCAAATCGGCTCCAAGCTCTGCTTCCAAAAATTGTTCGTAATCCAGTGTTGAGGATTGGGCAGCCACGCTTTCATTGGTTAATACCCCCAACCACAAGGGTTTGATGAGCGGTTTAAATTCCGGACCATAGGTCATATTGTCATCAGGATTAAAGCCAATTCTGGATTTGTAGCATGGGTGGTAGGGATGCCCGTCCATAATGTTCGCTTCCAGCTCATCGTAGGCGCGTTCCTGACCCGTCAGCTCACGATGCGGATTGGCATATTGCGCCTGCGTGTCTTTGATAAGCGTTTGTTCCAGCTCTTCGACAAAGGTATCGAGGCGGCTGTGCTGGACAACTGGCGCCAGCACCTCGGATACGAATTCGCCCAACCGCGCTTCGGTAGTGGTACCATCCGGTCCAACCCGCTCGATCGCGGTTAGGCGATTCAGGCGAATCCGGCCGAAGCTCATCTTTTTACTGCCGTAGCAGGTGTAGGAAAGAGGCAAGCCCTCTGATAAGGACAGGCCTTTTATAATGATTCTCGGACCATCCGAAGGCGGTACCAACTCGTCATTCATGGCTGAAAATTCAACAATATGCTCATAAATCAATGATTCCAGTAATTGACGAAGTATTCTTTTCTCCACACTTGCATACTCAGATGATTGTAAGGCTGCCAACCATTCGCCACCTGCTATTGTTAATGGCTTCTCTTGGATTTGCTGTCCGTTCATGGGTTCCTCCCGCTTTCGTAGATCGGATTGCGCATCGGCACATAATCGGGTGTCTCGCTACGCTCCTGAAACCGGCTGATCAAGTTCGCTTTTGCCGGTAAATCGGGGTTTTCCAGCAAATCATGGATGTACCCTCCGGACGGGCTGGCTGCATCCATGACCGCTAGCTCCTTCAGCAGCACGCTGCGGACGGTGTGCCAATAAAAACCTTCATCCAATTTGTTAATTCGTGCAATGGTATGAATTAAAGCTCCCAAATGGTTAACGAAAAAATAATATTTCAACCTCTCCCAAGCTTCGGTCTCCGTATACAGAACCGGGCTGCCCGTAGGAATGAGCTGGGGGGTCCAGCCGTGCTTCTCTGCCTGGCAGCGATTGACGCTGATTCCCTCCAGATCACGCACGTAATAGCGAACTGGAAGCCCTTTTTCAAGCGTGACCAGCGAATTTTGCACATGGGCCTCAAGACTGATACCCGCCTCGGTATACAAACGAATAAGCGGGAGCATGGACAGCTCCAGGTAAGCGGTGAGCCATACTTGCCAATCCGGCAGCATGCCGTCATTGGATTGCCGCGCTGCCGTGAACAATAGCGGCTCGTCACTGCCTGGCGGTTGCTCCAGTAAAGCGGCCAGGACAAAGCAGGCTGCCTGCTCGACTGTCGTCAACTGCGCGGCTTCGCGGTAAACAACCGCAAAAGAAGCCAGCAATTGCTCCCGCTCGGGCTCGGTAACCCCTGGAAAGTCAATGGTTTGATAACCGATCTCGGCCAATATGTGCATTCCCC
The DNA here is from genome assembly GCF_001956045.1 of Paenibacillus sp. FSL H7-0331. The sequence goes on from NZ_MRTH01000063.1 coordinate 10,815, forward strand.
GACTGGCACTTGCCGAACTGCCTGATTGAAAGGCCGACAGAACAATCGCCGCATCCATCGTGCGGCGCACCTGCTCAGTGGTATTCTCGCGAATGAAATTCGTAATTCGTACATGTAGAGGCAGCTTGTAAAACATCTGCTCCTGCGGATCCCAGACTGTGCGGACCGATGATGTCGGATATACGGCTTGTGCTTGTCCCTGCCCTTGGCTGATCGGTCCCAAATCAACGAGTTTGTCCTGCCGGATAAACTCCGCGACAAGCGGTTGCGCGCAAACATATTTCATCTGCCACGGATGAAGCGGCAGCAGGCTGTAGGCTTCTATCCTGCTGCCAAGCTTATGCTGTGCAGCCTCCTGAACCGCAGCAGGCAAGGCCGGGCGATGCCCGATCCATTCCTCACGGATCAGCTCTTTGGATACGGCCATGTAATGCAAGGCAAAGACTGCGCCCATTTCTGGCGCATACTGAACCAGCTCCAGATCCGTGAAGCCCTCGGAGCTTTTGGGTGTCGGATGGAACGGATGCCCGTACAACATGGATTGCTCCGACCGGATATAGTCCAGCGGACGGGCGGAGACGTTCGTACCCGACAGCTGCGCCCGCTCCAGATACAGTGCCATTCGTCTGATGCTGTTGCCAATCTGCTTGCTCATTTCCAGGCTGCGACTTTCCCGCGTCGCTTCCTGCTCGCGGAAGCTGACCTCGGCAAGCAGGAGATCCATGATCTGCCTGGGGCCAGACGCAACAGGGATCTGGCTGGAGGCCGATTCAGACTTGGAATCGGGCGAAGGAATGATGTAATAGCTTGTCCCATACCGATGCTGCCCGGTTATTGAATAATATTCGATAATTCCGGCTATCATTGCTTGTGTCAAGGGGAGCGGCAATACAAATACAGCTCCGATTAAGCTTTCGCCGCTAGCCTGCCTTAGCAGCAATCCCAGCTCGACTGCTAGGAGGTTATGTTTCTCTGTTTGAGTGGTTATGCGGTCTGCTTTGGTCTGCAGTCCGTCTTCAAATGGGGCCGCCGTATCAAACCAAGGCGCAGTACCTGCTCCAGCCATACCTACCTGATAGGTGCCAGTAGTTTCCGGTGTGCCTTCTAAATCTCTTAGATCGAATATGCCTGTTTCCCGCAGGTAGCTGTTCAGCAACCCGCGCAAAGCAGCTTGCTCCGCCAGTCCCAGGCTGCCTTCGGCTTGAGTCGTGAGGGTTGTAAATGGGTGCAGCATGTCTTTCTGTCCTCCTCTTCGCGGTCCTACTGTCATGTCGAGCGTTTAATATAGCGGCAGCTTCACGCCAACTCCTTCCTTGAGTGCCTGTAAATAGATCAAGCGGGCGCAAGCAATATCTTCAATGGCCATTCCCATCGGGTTCAAAATTATAATTTCGTCATCATGCTCACGGCCCGGCTTTGCGCCGACTACAATCTCGCCCAGCTCAGCATAAAGCTGTTCTCTGGAGAACCTTCCTTCCAGCACGAGCTGGTTCAGCACTTTCTTTTCGCGATTCGACTGTTCCCAGTCATCTACAATCACTTTATCGGCTTGCAGATAAACATCCTTGTGGACGTCCATAATCGAGATATTGCTAATGAAAGCTCCCTTGCGCAGCCATTCGTACGGGATATACGGGGTATCCGTTACGGTGCACGTTACAACAAGCTCACCTTCGCGAACAGCCTGCTCAGCGTTGTCCGCAACTGTAATGTTCACTTGAGGGAACTGTCCACGTAGTTGGTCAGCCAGCCGTTCTGCTGCAGCAGTTGATTGGTCGAACAAATGGAGTTCTTGCACATGGTCAAACTGCTCTAGCAACGAGGTCAACTGTGCCTTGGCAATCAACCCGCAGCCAACGCAGGCTATCGTCCTGAAGCCGACGCGTGCGAGATGCTTGGCTGCGACAACGGTCACGGCCGCTGTCCGCATGCTGCTGATCAACCCGGCTTCGAGTACAGCGATGGGAAAATGGCTCTCGGCATCGTTCAGCACGATGACGCCGCTTGCCCGTTCCTTTCCTCTGGCCTGTGGATTGTCGTGCTTGCTGCCGATCCATTTGATACCGGATAAAGGAAATTGGCCTCCGATATAGGCGGGCATCGCAATGATCCGGTCGGCAATATGTCCATTCTTGCCTGCTGAGCGTAAATAAGGCTTCAATGGCTGGACGTAGTCACCCCCAGCATGTAGGGAAAGTGCCTCCTCCAGCGCTTGGGTGTACAGCCGCGAGGAACCGCCGCCAAGCTTGGCAATCGTCTCGCGATTCAAGTAAAGCATCTCGGGCCATTCAGGCTCAGCTTTCTCTGTAGCACGCAAGCCTTGCTGCAATTGTGATTGATCGATCATCTGGTGTCACCTTTCGTATTTAGAATTTGGATGTATCAAGGTAATTGGGCTACCCACTGATCGTCGTAGATAAGATCGAGGTAACGGTCACCTCGGTCGGGAAGTAGTGTAACTATGCGTAAGGGCTTGTCTGGTGCTGCATCAAGCGTCGGCAGCAGCTTGCGAATCGCAGCGACAATAGAGCCGGACGATCCGCCTGCAAAAATTCCCTCATGCTTCAGCAAGTCTCTGCAGCCTTGTGCGGATTCCTTGTCTGTAATGTGGAAAGCCGTATCGACCTCAGCGGCATTCAAAATTTCAGGAACACGGCTGGCTCCAATGCCTGGTAATTCCCGTTTGCCGGGCGCGCCGCCAAAAAGGATGGATCCAACTGCATCAACGGCAACGACTCGCAAGGCGGGATATTTTTCACGCATTTTACGGCTTGTCCCCATAATGCTGCCGGAAGTGCTGACTCCGGCGATAAAAATATCCACGTGGTCCAACGATGCAGTAATTTCTGATCCTGTGCCCGAATAATGAGCCTTCCAGTTATTTTCGTTCGCGTATTGATTCACCCAGAATCCCTGAGGAATCGTCTGGAGTAGCTCATTGACTTTGCGGATTCGTGTTTTCAGGAAGCCTCCTTGGTCGTCACGCTCCTCGACCATTTCGATATGGGCTCCCATCTGTCTCATAATATTTAGATTTGAAGCTGCGATCTTCGGATCCACTACGCAGGTTACAGATAGCCCGTAGACCCTCCCCATCATGGCGAGCGCTACGCCCAAATTGCCAGAGGTGCTTTCGATCAAATGCGATTGGCTATTGATGGTGCCGTTGCTGAGCCCTTGCTCAATAATGTAACGAGCAGGCCGATCCTTCATGCTTCCGCCGGGATTCATATATTCCAGCTTGGCGATGACCTGCACATTTTTTTGTGGAAACAGCCTGTTTAAATGAACGAGTGGAGTTTGCCCAACACATTCGGCAACCGAGTTTCTGACTGTTGCTATGGACGGGTCCACTTGCAATAAAGATGACATCATCGTTCCTCCTTATGCTCCTATTAAATACCATAATCAGCTCACTCTGTACTCAGACAATGATAATCATTATCATCATTTGCAGCCTATCGTAGCATAAGCATAAAAGCAGCGTAAATGACCCAATCGGATAATCCTTTTTATCCATTTGAAGTAGATAACTGGAAATTATGAATAACCGATAGAGATTCTGTGTAGATGGCAATCCCAGCTTACACGGGCTGGACAACCTTGCCGAGAGGTCGTTTCAGCCCCAAGTGGTCCCTGAGAGTTCTTCCGGTATACTCCGTTCTGAATACGCCGCGTCTTTGCAGCTCAGGCACAACGAGGCTAATAAAATCCTCAAAGCCGCCTGGGAAATAAGGAGGCATAACATTAAAGCCATCCGCTGCCTCCTTAACCAGCCATTCCTCCATAACATCGGCTATATACTCCGGTGTGCCCGCTACCGTATAATGACCCCGTGCGCTGGCTGTGTGCAAGATAAGCTGGCGAATCGTCAAATTATCCTTGCGGACCATTTCCGAGAACATTTGGAAGCGAGCCTTTTGCCCCTTTATTTTATCAATGGATGGCAGCTCATCCAGAGGTAGAGGGCAGTCCAATGGATATTGGGAAAGATTCGTTTCAAACAAATTGGAGAGGCGTACAAGCCCGAGCTCAATAGACGCCAATTGTGTCAGCTGCTCCTTCTTTTCAAGTGCTTCCGCCTCGGTCACACCAACAATCGGGCTAAAGCCTGGCAAAATTTTCAGATCCTCACGGGAACGACCATACTTCTGCATTCTCTGCTTAACATCGACATAGAAGCTAATCCCATGCTCCAGTGTGTCCTGTGCGGTAAAAATAACTTCAGCTGTTTCTGCTGCGAGATCTTTTCCGGCTTCGGAAGAGCCTGCTTGGATGAGTACCGGGTAGCCCTGTGGTGAACGGCAAATATTTAATGGGCCACGCACTGTAAAATGCTTGCCCTGATGATGAATCGGATGAATTTTGTTGTCAAAATCTGTATAAATGCCCGTCTCTTTATTGGCAACGATCGCATCATCATCCCAGCTATCCCATAATCCCTTCAACACGTCGAGAAACTCCTTAGCCCGCTCGTAGCGCTCCTCATGCTTGGGATGCTGGTCTATACCGAAATTAACAGCAGTTACGTCTCCTACAGAGGTCACGCTGTTCCAGCCAGCTCGTCCACCGCTGATATGGTCGAGTGAGGCAAACATTCTTGCAACGTTGTAAGGCTCGCTATAGGTGGTCGATACGGTGCCGATCAGGCCGATACGTTCCGTACCCATCGCCAGAGCGGACAGCATCGTGAAAGGCTCCAGGCCCGCTGTGACCTTGTACTTGATAGCAGGTGTCAGCACCAACGCATCTGCAAGAAACAATGAATCCAGCTTGGCTCCTTCAGCCATTTGGGCTAGCTTCGTGTAATAACGAATGTCGGTTGCCAACTCTGGCGTTGTAGCGGGATGACGCCACGAGGTTTCATGATGGCCGGTGCTCAACATAAACAGATTCAAATGCATTTGTCGTTTTGGTGTACTCATAACAACAGCCCCTTTGCTTATTTGGAAAGATGATAGCGTAAATCCGTTCGTGCGGTAAAACGCAGCACCAGCAAGCCACCTGCGAGCATCATGCACCCATGTAATGTAAAAATGGACGAGGTGCTGTAAAGACCCCCCAAGAATCCACTGGCAAGAGGTCCAGCTATTTGTCCGATAAACAGTGTGCTTCTGGTGAATCCTAGCCTTTCACCCAACTGCTCCCCCTGTGAAGCCCGTGTCACCATAAGAAAAACGGACTGAATTAACGCGGTCGATGCAAAGCCTTGCAGGATTCTTAAAGGAATAAACCAGGCAATACCCTGCGCGAAGGCTTGTACTAGAATGGCTAAGCTGCATAGGAAAGAGGCCACAAAATAAGTGCGGTTGACAGGGCTCCTGTCATTCCTCCTCCCCCACCAGGTAGAGGCCATCCAGGCGGAAGCCCAATTGACCGCTTGCAAAATACCGATCCAAACCGCAGTTTGCGAGGGACTGGTCAGATGCTGCTTGACATGCAGTGGCAGCACAGGCAGCAGTCCATGCAGGCTGAAATTGGCGCATATGCCTGCCAGCAGGAATATAAAAATTGTCCTTTCACGGACCAACCCGTCCAACTGCTTCAACATGCCAACAGGCTTAACCGCCTTTGAGAGAGCGGATTTGGACTCCTTTAAGCCAACCCAGCAGAGCAGTGTCCATAGAGCCAGCAAGCCACCAAGCAGCAGCAGTAAATAGTTGAATCCGAACCATCCGAATAGCATGCCTCCAAGCAGAGGTCCCAGCATGGAGCCGGCCGCGAGGGCACCTTCGAGCTTGCCGCGCACACGGCCTTGCTCCTCGGGCTTGGCTTGAGATGCCGCCAAAGCGCCAACCGCATCGACGACACCGCCAAGCGCTCCTTGAAGCAAACGAAGGATGAATAGCTGAAATGGACTTGTCGCCAGTCCCATTGCGACCAGAACAAGGGCGGAGCCGAGCAGTGCACGCACCACCATCCATTTGCGGCTCGTCCTGTCTCCCAATCTCCCCCATAATGGTGCTGTTAGCGCAGCTGTGACGGCAGGAGCCGCGAGGCTCAGGCCACTCCACATCAGGATTGAAGCTTGGTCGACCGCACCAAGCTGCTCCATGTAGAATGGAAGCAGCGGGGCGATTACCATTGAGCTCAATACCGACAGGAAATGGCTCCCCCAAAGTAAACGAAAACTTATTTTCCAATCATTTGTCATGCTTGTCGCCAGCCAGTCTCTCAATTGTGCAAAAGGCTTCCTCCCTTTCCACATAGCTTTTTGTTGCAGCGAGATCGTTTGAAAAGCAAAATCGCTGGTTACTGATAATTATTATCAACGAACGACAACATAGTATCATATTTAACCGTTCTATAATATTCTCTAAATGTATAATTATGGTTATTCAATTGAAGTATGATCGAGTACTCTCTATCTGGATTTATTGGACAAGCCTCATGCTCGGGTGCATCATGCTACTGAATGTGGCCAAACGGACGTTACGTGACAAAGAAGCCTCCCGAGAAACTTCGGAGGCCTATGGTAACTCTGTATATGTCATGCGTTGATAGGAGATAGGAGCTATATGACCTTAATTGAATAGGGACGTGTGAAGTATCGCTTATTCTGATTACAGATTATAACTAGCCGTTGTCGATCATCTGTTTCAGGGTATAAATAAAATCAGTGCCCGACTGCTCGATTTCCAGTGCTTTCTTGATATTTTGAGAATGCTTTTTGACAGTGTTTTCCGATACATACAGGATATTTGCAATCTTTTTTACCGAATAGTGGCTGCATAAGAGCTCGGCAACCTGTCTTTGCCGTTCACTTAGTTTATATAAAGGATGTCCGACGGGTGGATGGGATACGCCAACTTCCGCAGCTGCAGCAACCAGTTGTTCAGCCTTGTCCGGCTGTGAGCTTACTATGCTCTCCCAAGTAATAACAACCTTATCTGAAAAGTCCAAGGCTGAAACTTCTCGGAGGATCATACTGTGAAGGATGGCTAACTTCTCGTTCTCCTTGACATTGTGGATGTGTGAATCCACGGTAAGCTTCAATTTCTTGACAATCACAACACTGTTACCCCCTTTTATGGATACTGATGATTCAATTCCCTATTTGTGGACAAGAGAAGCTTCCTTGTCTTTCCGAATGGTTTTGGAGGGGCTTCTTTGTTTATTATTTAGTTGGGCAACCTCCTTTTCGTTTCATGCTTTGAGTCGAAGAATCCAAACGATATAGTCGTGTCGGATTCAAGTTGATAAAAAACGAATATCATTGATAATAATAATCATTATCTATAATGTTGTCAATTTAAGTAAATAATGCTTTTTTCGTCCAAATAAATAATATCTATACAAAGGGCTTCAGGTGCGTACTATTCCCCGCGTTCGAACATCGTTTGAACCGTCTCGATCTCCCCTATCCAGCCTTTGACGAGGTTGACCGTTTCGTGATCCCCTTCTGTTAATGCAACTCGACTTACAGTGGTTTCACCAAAAGTACTCCCCGACCTCAACTAATATTTTTTGTGGTAATTCCGACATTCTTTACTCCCCCCTCAAAACTATTAAATTATTTTCTGAATTTAGTCTATCCAATACAAGCTTGGAACTGATCTTAGTTCACCATAATAGAGCGCTCAAGGAAGCTGTGTCTTGCCTACTGTAAAAGTGTTGAGTCAATGATTGACAGATTATCATTAAATTTAGAATAAACTTCATATTCTGCGTAAGGATCAAGAGCGGCGGTCGGTTCGTCAAGCATCACGATGGGCCGTTTTTATATATTGCTCTTGCAATGGTCCGGATTTTGAGTTTCACCTCATGATATACTGATCACAGTTTGGTGCTACTACATACAGCGGCAACTGAAATTAGAAAAGCAGGACTCCGCTAAGAGAACATCCTCTTAGCAGCAGTCCTGCCCATCTTTTACCTGAATTCTATTTCAAGCTTTTAACAATAACATTGACCGCTCCTACCCGAGTAGCGAGATTATGCGGCTTGAAGTGCTGTCAGAATACCCGACTAAGATTCCCTTCACTTGTACCGCTGCCACATCACTTTGCGCCCAACTGGATATTTGTCCAATGTCAACCAACTACACGGCTCCCGTACCTGGATCGGGTTAGATATTTCTAAAGGAGAGAGCCATGGACAAGCCTTTTTAGAGCACGGTAAACCGTACAGAGGAACGTTTCAATTCGAGCATGCCCGTGAAGGGCTGGCGAAGCTCCTTCAAACTGTCCACGATGTAGAGCATGCGTCCGGACAACGTCCTTTGCTTGTTCTAGAAGCAACCGGACATTACCAAAGTCCGGTGGTTCAGTTCTTGGAGGAACATCATTATCTGTACTTGGTCATTAATCCGCTTATCTCCAATCAGCTTAGAAAGTCCAACCTCCGTAAAGTGAAGACGGATGTTGCTGATGCTTATCTGCTGGGAGAGCTGTACTAACTGCTTAATTTGCGTTATCTGACGAGACAATATGAGTCTCTTTCAAAGATGTGTGTGTAGACTAAATTGCAGTTCCAAGCTGTTTTGGATCAGGTCTTCCCTGCGTACAAAGGTGTCTTTGGGGCTATGTATTCAGGCGTTTCACTTCGGTTTTTAAAGTCGTTTCCAACTTCTTATTCGATCTTGCAAACGGACAAAGAAACGCTGTATGCCAAAATTATAGAGCTGTTTTCCTCGAGACGAGGACGTTCAGAGGAGTGGATTAACGAGCGGGTAAAACGGCCGCTGGAGGCGGCAAAACAAAACCCCTTCGAGCAAACTATGTACTCCAGCCCCTTGATCAATTTAAACGTTCTCATCATCCTCATTCTTCAGTACCAGGAGCATCTTACGGAATTGGAACAGAACATAGATGCTCTAGCTGAAGAAATCGAAGAGTATGATTTAATCCAGTCGATTCCCTGTATGAGTCATACTCCACCAGAATCCTGTAAAAATTCAATCGTCTTTATTTTCTGCATTGGCATTAAATATAAAACGAATGATAAAAGCGGTATAAGGGGGCATCCAACCGAAATTCACAGTAAATTTAGAATGCGAAAAGTTATGAATCAGAACTTTATTCCGTCTTTCTTGTGAGAGAAATCCTTCATCCATTCAAAATCAGGTTTCCCGCGCGATGAGACTTGAAGTGGTGCCGCGCTCATGCGATGTCGTCGTGTGAGCGCGGCACGTTCCAGCTGGTCATCCGTAGTGCCTCTGTCACGGGTGCGGGGATCTTCGGCATCATCGATCACGGGCGCCTGGGGCGATCCTCCTGGCGTGCACTGGCCGCCGAACCGGGTGATCCAGCGATGCGTGCACTGCCGCGGAACCCTGAGTTCCTTCGCGACGTGAGCGACTTCGGTGACGTTAGACATCACAAGCACGGAGGGCTTCTCTCTCCCCCGGCCATTACTAGCCTGCTGACCGAGTGCACCTAGTCAGGACTGCTGGGCGGCGTGTTGGCTGCGAGACGAGGAGCGCGCTCGTCGACCGCACGGATGAATCAGCCGACTGGTCGTGACACACTTTGGGCGCTATCGCGTCGATTTTCACGGCGGAGGATGATCGGAACCGTGATCGCTGCAGCGATCGCCAACAACGGAGCTAGTAAACCAGCGATGGGAAACGACGACGCGCCATTCGCTGAGAAGACGCTCAAGTCCCACAGTCCGTGCAGGAACATGGCGGCCACGAGCGATCCGGTAGACCGCCGGGCAAGGTAGAAGATCGAACCGAGACCGAAAGCGACCATTACTTGGAACAGGGCACCCGCCCCGATGCCCAGGAACATGTTCGGCAGGTGGAAGACTGCGAACATCGCTGTTGATAGCAGCCAGACCCCGGTTTCGCCGAATCGGCTGCGTAGAGCGACTATCAACTGACCTCGGTTGATCATCTCTTCATTGAAGCCGACCAGGATGCTGCCGATGATGAGATACAGCCACATGAGGGGCGTGACACGGGTGAAATCGCCGGTCAGCATGTTCACGATCGCGATGACCATCATGATGGTCGGGAGAGTCATCGTCCATCGAGAAAGACGCCGCCTTTCAACCAGGCTGGGGTGCCACCATCCGTAGATCGTGACCATTGTGATGGTCAGCACGACACCGCCGGACAGCGGTGCTACGTACCAGAGAAGAAGGGTCTGCTCACTCTCGCCCACTCGCATGTAGTCGATGCCGTTGAGCACGAAGATCGCGTAGAAGACTGCGCTGTAGAGGAAATATGTGAGAACACCCCATCGTACTCGGGGACGAACTCGAAGGGCGGGATCCAAAGATTCTTGCAGCATGTCCCTATTGATTGACATCATAAACACTCCCAGTATAAATTAATATTTTCTTTCATTTTCTCTTGTTTTCTTAAGATTTCAACATCGACTACTTCAAGAGTTAGAGATATCATGTTGTGGTGACAACGGTTTTGAAAAAAGCGTAGGGGGAAACAAAGGTTGGGCGTTAATTCCCAATCTATGGATACGTTGCTTTGATCCACCTTAGATATCCACACCATTCCCTCGACGGTTTACCCTCCCATGTCACGCTGGGTCTTAGCCCTTACATTCCTTCGTTCTACATCTCGAGGAGTGGACGTTGCTTCTTGCTCCTTTACGGGGTCATCGCCCTATCGGTAATACATGTCATACTGCTCAAGCAATGCCTTGAGCTCCAATTTAGCCCCAATTAGCCCTTCTTTGCAACCACTCAAGCACATGTGCACTGGGAGCAAACGGATCCTCGCCTTCAGGAACTTCTGCAAACACCATTTCCAGAAAAGTCGTATTAAGTTCCATGATCACCTCAGGTTGTGGCTGTTGCAAAAGCACTCTGCAGCGTTTACGGCTTTGTTCATTGATTCCATCAATAGCTAGCTTTAACCGTTGAGTCTTCCAACGCCCACCTGTAGCGATCAGAATCGGTACGATTGATCGATACCACTCCTGCACTTGTGATCGGTTCGCTTTGAGAAAGCAAGGGAACCACAAAATTAAATGGGTGTAGTCCGTATTAAGCAGGTCCGTCATATCCCAAGACATCCCTCCTCGCATAATGCTACCCTTCTACTTGAAAGACCTGTGCATCAGGATCCTCTAGCTCGCCCTCAAAGAAAATTTCTCGTGCTGCCAATTTGAACGGACAAGGAGAGACCTTCCTTTGTACCGTTTATGGTATGGGTCGCTTGATCCCATTTTACTTGGACGCCCAGCTTCTCCAGCAACGGACGAAGCGGGATAAGTGCTTCGTCTCTTGCCTCTCTTAGCTTGGTTTCATAGGCTTTCGAACGCCCGCCGACAAGATCAGTAAATGAAGCAAGAATATCTCTTCCGACATTAGCAGCCATAATAACTTCACCAGTTGCAATGCAGACATACTGCTTAACCGGGGAACCTTCAACGAGTGCTGTTGTTGTTACGATCATGCGTTCTCCTCCTCGTAAATTTTATTATCTCTGTGCTAATTTTATTCAACCACTAAGCGCAACAACAGTCTCGTTGAGCTGGCAAACGCGAAAAGAACGGAACACTTCATTAGCAGAGAATGAAACAGGAATCCAACGGAAGCGGCGGTGATGAGGAACTTGTTTGAATCGCTTCCTCATTTACAATTATAGTAGTCCAAGTTAAACAGAAGCTAAACAAATGGATGAAAACCAGCTTAATTTTGCTGCTGCCGTTTAGGTTCTGTTTAAGCAACTATGCTAAGATGGACAGGTGATAACGATGAAAAGTCTATTTAATATTAAAATCGCAATCTAGTGACCGACTCAATCACGCGTTCTCCTGCGCGTTTACTTGCAATCCGCGCAGGGTCAGTTCTCTGTCCAGGTCATCCAGTAGAATGTTGGCCAATAGCGGACTTAAGGGCCTCCTTTGTGGCGTTCCTTCCACCGTCCTTTGACGGTTTCAGACCGGGCAAACGCACGACGCGGTGAAAGAAGTTCAGAGCTACATCCAGAGCGGATTGCGCTGGACGGTAGACATGGACTTGGAGAAGTTCTTAGACCTGACTGTGCGGGGAAAATTGCGCATCAAAAATCGGGTTCATTACTTGTAGAAAAGCCTGCTGGAAGAATCGGTCCATCACGGTCGTGATACCGAGCAGACGTATGTCACCTCCGGGTTTGGGGGTTTCCACCCATCTGAGTGGTATCGGTCTGTACGTTCCTGTGAGATGTTCGGCCTTCACCGATTCCCAATGTGTTTTCAGGTAAACTTGTAGCTGTTTACCGTTACGCTGTACACACTGAGTGCTCCTCCGTTCTGCACCACTCGCCCGTAAGCTTGCCAAAGAGTACTTCCTTCAAGCGTTTCTTAAAAGTGCCGTATAAATCGCAGCCTTTTGTTTTAGGGGATAAAGTTATTGTCACGCTAAATGAACTTGATTCATTCTCAATCTCCATAGATATAAAGTACGTAATCGTGGGTTTCGTTAATATTAAATTCATCTATATAAGTTGAACTAAAGGAATTCATTTCCAACCCGTCGAATTAAAGATATACAACCTGAAAGCGACGGTGAA
>NZ_MRTH01000064.1 GCF_001956045.1 Paenibacillus sp. FSL H7-0331
CCATTATGGAACATACAGATTCACAAGCCAAGACATTTTCATTCATGGTGGTGGCCGTCAGGCCATGTTAGTTTGGGACACCCTCTTTCTTTGATCTCTTTCAAAATTTGTACTCCATCAGCTTACAACCTCTTTCGCAGCATCCAGTCGGTGCACAGCGGAACAGCGGTTTGAACCTTCACCCACATATGCCGAAGCACCTGTACGCCGAGCGACATTAATCAATGCCGGAACAAAACCGCCACGGTCACTATCGCCGTGTAACAGGAGATAAGATGCAACTGAAAGGGAAGTCAGTATGTAGAATTGAAGAAGGAAAAATATCACTTATTGAAGATTACAGTTGATTAACAAGGCATGGTGTTGCATTATTAAACCAACGCTTAGAATGCTTGAGACAGTGAGGAGCAAATGTTTTTATGTTGTTTGTGGGAAAACTCGAGTTGAATCGTAAGCCACGCTGCTCCTATGAGTGCTTTCCAAAAGGGAGCAACAATCTGTGATGCGCCGTGGTCGTTGGAGTCAGACTAACGGATGGGCTCTATGGCATCATAGTTCATCGACCTTCCTCTCCCAGCCTGACGGATTCTACGATGACTAACAGGACACGATAGTTCAAGTCAAACAGAAGCAAAATTTGGATAATAAGCTTGCAGGAAAGGAGGCGCCTAAGTGAGAGTGATCGATTTGTCGTTGCCGATTGCGCATGGTATGCCCGTTTATCCCGGCGATCCGGAGGTGAAAGTCAAAGTGACGCACACATACGAGTGTCACACTTGGGAGCTGCGGCAGCTTTCGATGGGTAGCCATACCGGAACACACGTGGACGCTCCTTCACACATGCACCCCGGTGCCGCGACATTGGATGAACTGCCATTGGAGCGGTTTTTCGGATCATCGCGCGTAGTACGGATCAAAGACCCGACTTGGCCGGAAGGCCGTGGTCTGTTTTTTGCAGAATCCGTCGGTCTAGAATGCTTTGACCGACTCGCTACGCTGTGGCCACCGTTCGTCGGCGGCGAACTGTCTGAAGAGCTTGAGCGGGCGTTGTTAGGTATCGGAATTGTGACGTATACGGGGCTACAGGGCTTGGAGCGTCTTCCCGGTGGAGTCGACTTTATGTTTTACGGATTTCCTCTGCGCATCGTCTGTGGCGACGGGTCCCCGGTTCGAGCCGTTGCGGTGCTGGAGGCTGAACCGGCTGGGCTTGGAATGAACGCATAAAATGTCCAAGCGGAGAACGATAGTTCAATCAATTGAAACGGGATCTGCGACTGCTGCGGATCCCTTTTTCATTGCGATTTGGAAGCACTTTATAATCTTCTTTTTTACTTCCGGCAGATACAGCTAAAGCAGCTTTGCGATTCTTTAATTTATCTCCTCCATTTGAACCATGAGCCCACCCATAAGTTAAAATATCGTCAAGCCATTTTTTAAGGAGAGGTGGACAATTAAACCAATATATAGGGAACTGCAAAACAAGATTACCATGCGATTCAATCAATTTTTGTTCTTTTTCGGGTAAGCCTTATGCAATTCGTGAACCGTATACTTTTCAGGATATTTTTTGAGTTCTTCTACCCATCGTTTATTCATGACGGATGTTTCTATGCTTGGGTGTGTTACGATAACAAGAGTTTTCAAAGATTTGTCCTCCTTAGTTCTTATTTAGTTCCTTTTTTTGAGTATATAGATTGCACTGCGAATATGTAAGTATGCACTTTTAGTACAGGTACTGTCATAAAGGTGAGTGTCACCCCGAGCATATACACAAAATGTTGTTAACTCCGTATTATGATTATGAAACTAGTTTGAAAGACACTCCCCCCTAGAGATCTTGCTTTTTAAAAGGACAACTGGTTACAATATAACAAATGTTTAAACATTTAATCATTTGATTTAATGGAGGTGGAGGTTTGGGAAATGATCAACTCGATCTAGTTGCACAAAGCGATTTGTTGGAGAAGAAGGATGCTCTTTTGAATGAGATTCGTCGATCCACAAATATTTTTAAAGCGATGGCAGACCCTGTTAGGCAAGATATTTTAATGATGTTCATGCCAGCTAAACGAATGAATGTTGCACAAGTTGTGGAGCAATCTCATTTGTCCAGACCAGCAATATCGCATCATTTGAAAATTCTTAAGGAAGCAGGTATTTTAAGTTCAGCTAAGGTAAAGACGGAAGTTTACTACAGCCTTACGTTTGGAGACTCGGTTATTCAGCAACTTAAAACAATCGTTCATGCTGCCGAAAGCATAATAAATGACCCTGCTAAAGTGCTTGAATAGTACCTATGGCTTTCTTGTAACTATGGAGAAAGTCTCTTTTTTCAGTCATAATGATTAAATACTTAAACGTTTGATCGTTAAATATCGGAGGGTATTTTTATGGGTTATTCTAAGAAAAATTGTTTTAGTAACAGGTGCTTCATCAGCTTATTCAATCAATGGCACACCTCTTTCGATTGATCTTACAAATGCGAATTCATCTGAAAAAGTAAGCACTTCAGCCAGTACCGTACATGGCTGTGTATGGTGCTACGAAAGCTTACGTCTTATCATTTACTGAAGCATTGTGGGCAGAGTATAGAGATTGTGGTGTAGCATCCGGTTCTGAGAATTTGAAAAGTAAGCGCATGGAGCCAATTGATGTTGTGAACGCGGCATTTAAGGCGGTGGAAAAAGATCGTAGCAGCATAATAGTTGGGCGAAGTGATTATTTAATGGCCCAACTACCACGTATACTACCTCGGAACATAGTCATAAAATTCACAAGACGTTTATTCCAATCAGCTTTAGCTTCAAGTAAAATCAATCATTAAACTCCAACGGGACACGATAGTTCAATCAATTGAAAAGGGATCTGCGACTTCTGTGGATCCCTATTTGCGGACCGATGTGCAAAGGGTACCATGCATTGGTTCCATCATCATGTTCCCCCCAGCAATTCATGCCCCATATGGATGTTGTCGGCCCAGCTTGAATGCATAGCACTTACCTACAGCTACACCTTGCCTTGATCAAAATAATGACTCTTCAGTGTGTGTGGTCATTTCCTGAGAATAAATATATTCGTTTGATTTTGAAAGGATCCTGTCTTTAAAATCTTTTACTACGATCTCAACTTTCCATGGATACTTGATAATGCTATCAGGTTGTATTTCAACAATAAGTTCATTCTTGCTGACCCAATTCGTAGCCATCTTCTGGCCATTAATCTGTACGATACTGTTATAAGGAAGGTTACTGCCACCAACCCTTAGCACCTTCCCATCATTCAATACTTCCATTCGAATCTGGTCAATTACCATGTGGCCAGAGCCAAGTAAATAGTCATTGTTTTTAATTTTTTGTTTCATGCCGCTATATCCATGTTGGTCCCCAAATAGGATATCATATTGTAGCTTTTCATATACTTTCAAATTATCTTTACTGATTTTCATTTCTGCATAGTGATTTTCAGGAGGGATTACCGGTAAGTACTGCGACAATTGGTATAAATAATCAGTGAAGTAGTTGCCAGTCCTTTGTGATAAATTCAAAATGTAGGCTCCGAGAAACGAAGGGCTCATATTAAGGACTGTCTTTTCCTTAGGCAAGTAATTATTCCAAACCAGCACGGGGACACGGTACATCTTCTCAAGAAAATCAGGGTCGTTTTCTTTCAAGTAACCGATGTCCTTATAAGCTTTATAATCTTGACCCAAGCTGGGCTGATGATCTCCGAAAAACACAAGAATAGTCGGCTCATCGAGCTTTTCATAATACGTCACTAAACGTTTCAGCATATCGTCCACACCGAGAAGGCCTTGGGCATAGGTTTCAAGTAATCCTTTGGATTCACCAGTAACTCCAGTAACTTCAATAGTATTTTCTTTGAACTTGCCAGGGTAGTAGTGATAATGGTTCTGCATGGTATTTGCAAATATAAAATCGGGGCCTTCACTAGTAGTACTAGATTCTATGATTTGGTTAGCCACCTCCCGGTCTGCTAAGTAGGGCCCCTCATAATCGGGTTTGAAAAATTCCAGCGGAATATACTTGGCAAATCCAAAGTTTTCATACACCTTTTTGCTGTTATAAAACCAGCTGTGAAAGGGGCTGATCGCTGTTGCCATATAACCTTGACGTGTCAAAATACTGCCTAACGAATCAATATCCTTATTCACATATTGGTTGTAAGGAATCGAGCCTTGTGGCAAGAAGCGCATTGTGTTCCCCGTGAGCACTTCAAATTCAACATTTGCCGTACCGCCACCGAATTGGGGGCTTAACAATGTGCCGCTGCTGTAAGTTTGAATCAATTCATGATAGAAAGGGAGTGGGTCTCGGCTAAATGAAATACCCTTGACTTGTGTCGCATCCCAGAATGACTCGCTCAATACGATTATAATGTTTGGTTTAATTTCCCCTGCTACTGGAACGGCCGGGAGGATTGAAGACATGACAGTACGAATAGATTCTCCGTCATAGCCATCAGGCTTGTTAAGGAAGAGGAACTTCAAGTTCATGACCGTCGATAGGAGAAACCCATTGGCACGGACGTTTTCTGCCTGATCCCAGGCCAAATTTTGGACGTTAGCCAATTTCTTTATTGATATGTATTCGTCAGTATAAATGGATGCTAGTAGGAAGAGTGAAGCGATTCCCATGATTGAGCGGTGTTTCCAATTTACTGTAAGAGCAAACCATGGCAGCTTGTAAAGCAGTAGAACGTTGATGGTGATAAATGAGACTAAACCTGATACTACCGTGAAGTTAAGAAAGCCAGCCACATAGGGTGCCATGTCTTTGGTTTCATTGGTTAGTAACAAATCCCATGGCAAGAAGGGTACACCCAAAATAGCCAATTTGATACCACTGACTGTACCAAAAACTAAACAAACCGTACTGACCAACCAAAACGAGAGATGGACTTTCCCTGTTGCCGCTGTTGCCAGTAATAACAAACCCAGCACCACAATGATATTGAGTAATAGCTCTGGTATGGCACGAAGCGACCACTCCAAAGATTCTCCCCATTGACCTCTGCTCATTAGTTCCACCAGGAACACTACCCAAAACGACAATAAGATGAAGGGGAGCCGTTTTGCAGCATTCCATCCAACATTTTGAACTGCGACTTGCAGTTCTCCCATATTATAACACCACACTTAACATATTAATATTTTGTAAACGTCATCTTTAGTATACCATACTTACTTTGCAGATTAATGTATGTCTAAAACCATACTTTTCAGCAGGAGCATAAACGGATTCGGCTCTACGATATCCCACTTTAATTTTTTTGTTAAAGATCAAAAAAAGTATTTACAAAAAACGCACTACAGCATATAGTTATTTATATAAGTTTCCTATGGGAAACAAAATGGCGTCAGACTAAAAGTATTGGTGCTGGCATAAACTTATTTATCTGTGAATAGGCTGCCTAACTTAGGATGGAGGGTCCATGATGAAGGATAGTAAAAATTGGTCCAGAAGGGCGATTGTCAAAGCTGGAGTGGCTGGTGCTGCTGCTTTTATTGGATCTACGTGGCTTTCACCAAACTTCTGGGCTGCGAAATCGGCATTGGCAACGGGCACGCATGAGAATCATTTATTGCCCAATTCATCGAATTCGCAACTGCATAAGGGAATGAAGCACGGGTACGATCCTGGAACAGAAGTAACAGAAGGACTTAAAGCTGCAAGAAATGCCCTTACTTCTTTTGATTATGGCAAGGTGAGCACATCTGCTGATGGAAAAACGATTCGCGATTATGAAATGGTTGCAGTTGAGCAAGAAGTAGAAATTGCTAAGGGCATCAAGTTTCCGGGTTGGACTTATAATGGAACAATACCAGGCCCAACGCTAAGGTGCACAGAGGGTGATATCATACGCGTAAAATTTTACAACAACTCCACGCACCCGCACTCCATACATTTCCATGGTATCCACCCAACAAGTATGGATGGATTGGAGTCCGTAATGCCTGGTGAGACCTTTGTATATGAGTTCGCAGCAAAACCGGCAGGTATGCAAGTCTATCATTGCCATGTCGCACCCCTGCGTAGGCACATCCATAAAGGGTTATACGGTAATTTCATTATCGACCCGAAGAAACCGCGAATAGCTGCTAAAGAGTTTAATATGGTTATGAACGGCTATGATCTGGATTTGGATGGTGAGAACGAGATATACACAGTAAATGGGTATGCATTTGCCTACCAGCAGGAGCCCATCCGGGTAAAGGCAGGGGAATTAGTCCGTATTTATTTAAGCAATCTTACAGAGTTTGATTTGATCAATTCTTTTCATTTACATGCGAATTATTTTAATTATTATGCTACAGGTGCTGATCCGGAAGCACGACCACAATTTACCGACACCATCATGCAGTGTCAAGGGGAACGCGGGATTTTAGAAATTACTTTTCCTGAGCCAGGTCGCTATATGTTTCATGCGCATCAAAGTGAATTTGCTGAGTTGGGTTGGATGGGCTTTTTCTTAGCTGAATAGTGGAAGGAGGACAACGATATGAATCCTGTTGAAACTCATACCCAAGGTTCTCGAATGGGTGGTGGATGGAGTTTTAAAACAATAGTATTAGGGCTATTACCGCTTATCCTATTGGCAGCAATTGTTGGTTTTGTTGCTAAAGTAGGAACGGGAATAGAAGGAGAAGCAGCAGCGCCAATCGAACAATTGAATGTGGAACGGATTAAAATGAATACAGATGGATTCGTAGTTACGGTACTTAACTCCGGTCCGGAAGCCCTTACCATTGCACAGACGATCGTTGATGACTCTTTTTGGAACGCTTCCTATGAACCAGGGCCTACCTTGGATCGTTTTGGCAGAGGCACGATAACCATACCGTATCCTTGGGTTTATGGAGACCCTCATCAAATCAAGTTTATTACTACTAAAGGATTGATTTTTATTGGAGAAGTTGCTGTTGGTGCACCAACTCCAGAGCCTGACTCGAAACGTTTTTCCCAGTATGCTTTAATTGGTTTTTACGTGGGCATCATCCCAGTTGGATTGGGGCTTCTATGGTATCCTTTCATGAGGAGGTTTTCGGTTAGAGGGACGCAAGCGGTATTAGCTTTTACGGTTGGATTATTAGTTTTTCTTGTTGTAGATACATTCGAAGAAGGGTTTGAACTTGCTGCAAAAAGTCCCGGTATGTTTCAGGGAAGTGGTCTTGTCTGGTTCGGGGCACTGCTGAGCTTGCTGTTCCTGCTGGCTGTAGACCAAATGAACGAAAGACGAATGGATCGTGGACTGCGGGAAGGACGCAGCGTTTCATATAAGCTGGCAACCGGCATTGGATTGCATAATTTTGGCGAGGGATTAGCGATTGGGGCAGCTTTTGCGGCAGGAGAGGCTGCATTGGGCACATTTTTAATTATCGGCTTTACACTTCATAATATCACTGAAGGGGTTGGAATTGCCGCTCCATTGCTCAAGGATAAGCCGACCTTGAAAACATTTGTATTTCTTGCCCTGATCGCAGGTGGACCGGCGATTCTGGGAACATGGACTGGAGGATTTTTGTTCAATGACACGCTGGCTGCTTTATTCTTTGGAATTGGCGCAGGTGCTATTCTACAAGTCATATTGGTTATATCCAGAATGATTTGGAAAGAGTCTATTGAACATCGCATGGCATCTGTTTCGTGGTCCAATTTTATGGGTGTAGCCTTAGGAATATTTCTGATGTATGTGACAGCAATGCTCGTTAAATTCTAGCTTGAATAGAGGAGGATGGAAAAATGATTGGGAATATAGGAGTTGGAGGCATTTTGCTTATAGTTACTACGGCATTGGTTATGTTTGGTCCATCTAAGCTTCCCCAGCTTGGCAGGGCTGTCGGTACTACAATTAGAGAATTTCGTCAAGGAACGCAGAATCTTTTAGAAGATAAAGCTTCTTCTGATGATGAAAAAAAATAATTGGATGTAAAGGCATTATACTTGAACAAAGACTGGAACTAATATTCTGGTCTTTTTTTATTACTCAAAGAGTCACCGATTTGATGAATTGCATCAACAATCATGAATTCGATAGAGGGGTCACCTCCGATAACATTAACCCCGTATGCTGTTTCATGATTTTGGCATTATTAAACTATGCATCATAGTCTTTTATGGTGGCATGGCCATTCATCTTAGCCCATGGCAAAGAACCGTTTTTCGTTCATCGGCAAGCTATATAAAACGCAATTAATAAGCTAACAAGATCACTTAGTTAAAAAAAATAGTCACCAAGGGTGACCGGATTTTGGATGTAACCTTGTCTAAAGGTTGGGGGAAGGGTCTTTTCGTAAAAGAGATTGAACAGGCCATGCTTACAAGGAAATGGACATGGTGGTGCACTGTCTAAAGGACATGCATCATCCAACAGGCGTAAGATATAGTTATTTCATTGTTGTGAGCAAATGGTAATAGTCATGGATGGGACTAATAATTAAAAAACAATTTTAAAATTCATCGTACTCGCTTAATGCTCTCAAACTGAATGTATTTCTCCAGACATTGAAAATCTTGACTTGAATAGTATTTTAACAATTTCTGTTTCTTTCTTAATAATGCTTTTTCCAGTTTCTCTTCAGAAGTAGCAAACACGTATAAATTTTTGTCTACCAGACTATGAACGATTTGGGATAAAGCCTTATGCTGCGCGTGACCGTATTCCCCTGACAGGTTGTGGGTGACGACTTTTTCTATAGACCCGAGATATCTAGCAAGCACCGCGGCTAAATCCCTCCTTAAACTATACCGATCAAAATCGCCGTCCCATTCATCATAGTAATTCCATATTTCAAAATGGGCATCAATCTTCTTCATTACTTTAGTAAACTCGCCGCACCTCACCTGATTATCACCATTTGTAACACAAATAACCAACCAACCTTTTTCTTGTAATAACTGGGTTCCGCCAAAAATCGTTTCATCATCCGGATGGGCAACAATCATTATTTTATTGTAATTCATCCCTCACCATCTCCATACGTTCTGTTTGTATAGTTTTTATTCGTTGCAATAGAAAGTTTCATGCTTTTGTGATCAAAAAAATAGATCAAGGTTCTCGTGAATTAGCAGTGTAACTCAACTATATGTTTCATCTGTTCAGTTCCTTTATAACTCTTTGTCCCTGACGTCCTATTGACAAGCTAATATAGTAGATGCACAATCACGCCATTTGGTATGGATAAGTTACCCCAGCTATATTAATCATTTTTCCATTTTTTGAATACCCGGCAACATCTGAACAAAACAACCACTTGTGTATAGATGTTTACAAATTAAATGCCACCAAAGGCTCAAAAAAGTCCCTGTATGCTCACAAAGCAATATCAACTTCAATCAACCAAGCGAAACAGATTAATACACGTACTGAGCTTTTGAGAGTATATACGGATTTTATGGAGGAATCGAATTGGTGGGTTGTTCCAGAAAACGTTAGTATGATGACTATATATGCAGAAGCTGAAAATACAGAAACAGTTTTATTTTGGATAGCACCAACAGGGACGGAAACTGGGAGTGAAAGAAAACTCATTGGTTACGACATAGATGGAACTGATGGATGGTCTTACACATGGGAGTTCGGTAGTCGGACATTTCACGATCATATTCAAGTTCAGGCATTAGGAATTGATGGTTCTACACAAGCAAATATGTATATCAATGTACACACCCCATAAATCTTAATGTCTATCAAAGTCTGGCATTACAGCTAACTAACGAGAAACGAAAGTGGAGGGGCTTGCTTTGTGGCAGATCCTTAAAGTTTATGACCCAATACCATCAAGGAGGCGTAGAGCATGCTATTATCGGCCGGATAAGGAGCAGGCAATCATGTGGACACCCGATGATTATTTCGAACAAATCTACCGGGAAACGATCGACGAGCATAAAGAGACCGCCAGCAAGGAAAGCGCAGAGCGAAGAAGAGAGCAGATCAAGAGCGCCTTAAGGGCAGCGATTGGCGACTTTCTCTGTCTGCCCATGCCTTTGAATCTAGAGGTGCTGTTCCGGGAGGAATGCGGAGACTACATTCGATATATAGGATGTGAAGTAGAAACGGTGCATCAGGAACGATAGCTCCTACCGTTTTGGGTCTCCAGTAGAATGCTTTTCGTTGAACTGCTCTATTCTTTCAAAATAAGTTTCAATTTCAAACTTTGTGATCAAGACACGGTGTTTTACGTATATATAAGGTTAAAATTTTCGCTATATCTTCGGGAGGAATTGCACGATCAGTCTTAAACCAGTGTTGTATAATTCCAAACTGTGCATTCCCTAAATAAGCAATTACATAGTCAGAAAATAGGCTTTCATTATAAGTTTGATCTGGTTTCAGATTTTCATACAAGCGTGTGCCTACTAAATACTGGAGCCGTTCTCTTAATTCTGCTGGAGCTCCCGAATGGAATAGTGCTTTAAAAAAACTAGCATGCTTATGCAAGTATTGAAAGGCTTTGGTGATTGGAGGATAAGCTCCTTGATGATCAGGATGTTGCATCAACTCCTGAAGATTGATAGGTTCGAATACACTCAATAATCCTTGAATAAACGCCGTTTCCTCAATCAGATGAAAAATATCTTTATAATGCAAATAAAAGGTGCCTCTATTTATTCCCGCTATTTCACAAAGGTTTTTAACTGTCAGCCCTTTAATACCTTCTTTCTCTAAAATATACAACAATGCGTTCTCCATTAGCGTACGACTGCGGATTACTCTCATATCAGTGCTATTTTCGATCATTTGTTATCCTCCCACTATGAATGTTACTTAATTATCAACACTATTGTCGTTGTATCTATTAATCAACACTTGGCCTTTTATGTTCATTGACCCTCTCGTCATGCTTGATTATAATCGGTTCTATAGCCTTAATCAACACGAGTTCATTATCTTTGGGTTGTATAAATTTAAGGAGGAGAACGATGGAATATCGATATCTTGGAAGGACTGGTACTAAAGTCAGCGCGTTTGCGTTAGGCGGATCAAGTTTCGGATCTAGGACAAGCGAAGAAGAGAGCATAAAAATTATTGATGAAGCATTGGACTTTGGCATCAATCTGATTGATACATCTAATAGATACGGAAAGGGGGAATCAGAACGGATTATCGGTAAAGCTATTAAGAACAAGCGGCAGAATGTCATATTAGCTTCTAAATTTGGAGCGGAGGCTACTAATGAATTAGATCAAAGTGGTGCATCTCGTCGTTGGATACGAACTGCTGTTGAACAAAGTCTATTACGTTTGCAAACCGATTATATAGACCTTTATCAACTTCATCTTCCTTTTGAATTTGTTGCCTATGAGGAGATTCTAATAACGTTGAACGATTTGGTGAAGGAAGGGAAAATTCATCATATCGGCACTTCAAATCACCTGGGTTGGCAAATTGTTCAAGCACAAGCCATTAGTGATCGATATCATATTCAGCGATTTGTAAGTGAGCAAACACCATATTCTATTATTAATCGACGAATGGAATTTGAACTTGCTGAAATAGCTAAACAATATGACCTTTCTCTATTTGTGTACAGTCCCTTATCTGGTGGCTTACTAACTGGAAAATACACGGCTGGTCAGGCCGCACAAAGTGATTCACGAGCTGCTACATTAAAAGGATATGTGGATACATTAGATCCTGAACTAGCTGAAAATGAATATAAGTTTAAGATAATTGCAAAGTTGCAACAGCTGGCAAATGAAGTGGGGATTTCACTAGCGGATATGGCGATAGCTTTTACCCAAAGTCATCCATCCGTCACATCAACTCTATGGGGACCACGCACTTTAGAGCAATTGAAAGCCTATATTTCCGGTTCACAGATGAGGCTCGGCACAGATGTGTTGGATGCTATTGATGCAATTGTTCCACCAGGCAAACGTATCGATGACAAAGAGCAAACCTGGACTCCTGAGTGGATGAGTACCGAACGGCGCAGGCGACACATTAACTAAAAGAGTCATTGGAAGGGGAATTAGCCTGCTTTTAAATAATTGATTTCGATTGGTAATATCACTTATGATGACACAGAAATACATAGCAAATCAGAAGTATGTTCACCAAGGAAATAAATGTTCACGCAACCGTCCATCGTAATGACAAGTAGGGGTGAACATTATAGCGCTCGGGATCAAGTCCCACGGGCAGTTACTTTCGACCTAGCTTCCTTAATCCTCTAAGTAAATCATAATACGGACGGGCAGTATAGTTGAAAAAGGAAATTAAATTTTAATCTCGAATATCTAATGTAATCGGATAGCTAAAAATTTGATGACAGACAGGAGTTAGATACGATGATAAAAGGTTTCGGAGGAATATTTTGGAGAACTAAGAATCTTGAAGCTATAAAAAAATGGTACAGTGAAGTGTTGAAGATTGAAATAGAAAATTGGAATGGGACTGTGATAAAACCCGAATTAGGAAATGAGACTATCTTTTCTTTCTTTACCGAGAATGACAGTTATTTTCCAACAGAACAACAAGTGATGTTAAATTTCCAAGTACATAATCTGAACGAGACTATTAAGCATCTTGAACATATTGGTGTACCTCTTGCAAAGAAAAAAGAGATTAGTGAATTTGGAAAGTTTATTTGGATTGAAGATCCAGAAGGTCGACTGGTCGAGCTTTGGGAGAAATAGCGAGTTGTATTATAGCTCAATATATTGTTTGATATTAGTGATTGGGAGGTTGATGAAGATGGAAATAAAAGTTGAACGTTTAGATTTTGAAATGGCGGACATTTCTGGGTCGAGGTTTCAGAAGGTTAAAGCAGAGGAATTAAATTTTGACAATGTTAATATGGCCAAGACGCAAATTAATAATGCAAATATGAGAGGAATGGCATTAAACGATGTAAATATGTCCGAGCTTAGAATTTCGGATGCTAATCTCTCAGGTACAGAAATCAAAAATGCTAATTTTAGTCATGCTGTTATTGACCATTTTCATTTATTTGGTACTGAATTTCGTAATGTAGTTCTCCCTATGGAAGGCGATGTTAATTACAATCCAAATGGTGTTTACAAACCAATTAGCTTTATTAATTGTGACCTCTCTAACAGTCAATTAACAAACTGTAATTTAGCAAATATGGATATTCGCGATTGCGATATATCTGGATTGAAGATTAATGGGGTGTTAGTAGAAGACCTAATAAATAAAAAATGAATCATCAATTATTCAAGTAACGAAGAACGAGAGTGCAGGAATTGCATGTAGCGGTTCCTTTTTTATTTCCGTTGAAGTAAAGGGCAAAATTGTTTAATTTACCATCCTTCGTTAAATTTGTATTCGGTCAGGCAAGGACTGTGCACATTAGCAATCCATGAGAAACCGGACATGCTGTTGGATGATAAAATGTAGACATAAAGAAGGCTGCATATGGAACGTGTAATCTTGATGATGAATGTGCGAGAAAACTAGGGAGGAGAGTCAGTCGCATGGCAAAGATCGTTTTCGCATTGAACCAGTCTCTGGACGGATTTGTCGACCACGACCACACGGCATTTCAGCCCGACCCCGCGCTATTCCGTCATTTCATCGACGACGTGCGCGGCCTGGCGGGCAGCCTGTACGGGCGCCGCATGTACGAGACCATGCGGTATTGGGACGGAGACCATTTTGAATGGGATGCGCCGGAACGGGAATACGCAGCGGCGTGGCAAAGCAAACCGAAGTGGGTGGTGTCGAGGACGTTAAAGTCCGTCGGTCCGAACGCTTCTCTGATCGAGGGCGACCTCGCAGCGGCCATACGTGGGCTGAAGGCTCAGCATGAAGGGGAGATTGAAGTTGCCGGGCCGGAGTTGGCCCACAGTCTAACGGAGCTCGGTCTCGTTGATGAGTATCGACTCTATCTCCATCCAGTCGTGCTGGGTCACGGCAAGCCGTTCTTCGCCGGTCCGCGGCCGCCGCTGCGCCTCGTGGCAAGCGATCGAATTGGCGAGAAGGTGATCAGGTTGACCTACGTTCCAGCTTAGTTGTGCGGTTGACCCAGCGGCCTAAAGGGCACGTTACTTTAATAGGGATTCTCCGGCTGTAGCGGCAGTCAGAGGATCCCTTATTCTTTAAAATTTGTTCAGTTATGCGAAATGACATAGTTATTTATGGAATTGACGATTGACCTAACGGGTACAAATGCTTAAGAATCGTTAACTTAATAATGATTTGATATGACTTTATCAATGGTGGATATCTTTCATGGTAAGTTGCCTATCTATTTCGAGAAATACGAAAAAAAACGAATAACGGCTCTTTCGCAAACGATGCGAACAGAACCGTTATTTTGCCATTGTTCCACGGTACTAAAATCGGCGGCGGAATTTGAGAGAATATCGGGATTGAAACTGTGGATCCATCCGAAATTATTACGTCAAATGATATTATTATGTAATGATATAGTTCTTATGAGACTGAGAGTAATGTATTGATCATTAATTCTTCATGTTTGTCTCGCAAGCGGAGGGTTGCTTCTGTTCAATCTTCTTTTTGTAGCCCGCGATTTTTGCCTCCAGCACGTGATCCGTCGCATTCAGGCTCTCGATTTGTTGTTGAATAAAGGCGCGGTGCGCTTGCAGTAAATTCAACCGAGCTTCCGCGGTATGCTCACCTTCTAAGACGTATTGTGCATACTTTTTGATTTGGACAATGGGCATTTGGGCTTCTTTAAGCTTGAGTACGAATTGTAGCCATTGGAGATGTAAATCGCTGTAGACTCGATTTCCTTGGGAATTGCGATCCGGCTTAACGATTTGCTCTCGCTCGTAATAGCGCAGGGTGTATGTGCTGAGGTCCAACAAGTTGGCAAGCTGACTAATAGAATACATGCGGTGTCTGGTCTCCTTTGCGGAATCAACGATCCGCTCGAACGTAGTTTGAAAATAGTTTGACTTAGAGTTAACTATAATGAGTATAATTCTTAATTGAGAGGAAAAAAAGGAGGAATTATGATGAAATACACCGTCATTACAGGTGCCAGCTCTGGGATCGGATATGAAACAGCACTCGCATTCGCAGCGCGCGGCAAAAACTTGATTATCGTTGCTCGCAGGTTGGATAATTTGGAAGAGCTGCAGTCTCGAATTCAGCAGATGCATGCTGACGTTCAAGTGGTCATTCGAACAACGGATCTATCCATTTCCGGCAATGCGCTCAAACTTTACGAAGACCTAAAGGCGTATCAGATTGAAACGTGGATCAACAATGCGGGTTTCGGCAACTTCGCTTCGGTCGGCGAGCAAAATCTGGACAAGATCCAAGCTCTGCTGCATCTGAACATCGAGACGCTCACCCTACTCAGCTCACTCTACGTTCACGACTACGCCTCAGCGGAAGGAACGCAGCTCATTAACATTTCATCGGGCGGCGGATATACAATAGTGGGCAATGCGATCACGTATTGCGCGAGTAAATTCTATGTCAGTGCATTTACGGAAGGCCTTGCCCACGAACTGAAAGCGAGTGGCGCGAAAATGAAGGCGAAGGTGCTGGCCCCGGCTGCGACCGAAACGGAGTTCGCCAAACGCTCGATGGATCTGGAGCAGTTTGAATATACAGGTATCGTTCCGAAGTTCCACACGGCAGAGCAAATGGCCGGATTCTTGCTGGAACTGTATGATAGCGACAAAGTGGTTGGCATCGTCGATGGTTATACGTATAACTTCGAATTGAAAGACCCAATTTTTCCGTATGTAGCAATGATTAGATAAACTTAGTTCGTTAGGGTAATTATTTCGGTTTTGGTGCAAGAGAAAAACAAAAACATGTGAGTCAATAACAACGGGTCGGAAAAAGCATGCGTTGATGAACAAATTCGAATGGCATTATCCGAATGAAATAATAGATTGGAAAACCGCATAAATGACGAGCTTTTGTTTTCATTCGGTCAAGTTATTGTCGTTCGTCTAAGACAATAACTTGACCCTTTTGTTGGTGATAATTCATAGTGCAATATGGCAATATGAAAGTAATATGAAAACGCATATGTTTGTGTCGCAAATGTATCTTTGTCGGAAGTCAACATCATTATTACATTGAAAGTCGCTTAAATTGCGGCTTTTTTTAGTTATAGTAATGTTACTGTTTTCACAAACTAACAAGCAAACTTTTTTGGCTCAATCATGTAAAAGGACAAACCTACTGAGGAGGCAGCGAATAAAGCTCAGACTGTCCTCGTCAACTTCTACATTAAAGTCGACCATCAAATTTACTGCGAAAGTTTTGTTCAATACTGAATTAAGGCGCTGGTCGGTTCTTTTAATATTTCCAACAGTTGGGTAACGGCGGCTGTCCCTTAACAAATGCCGTTACTCAACTTAATGACAGTTACACGCAGAAAAATCAACACATCCAATGAAACTTACAATATAAACTTTCGTAATAGTCTATAATCAGAGGCTGCCTCGTTTAGCTATAGGCTAGATAACGAGCGAATTCGTTCTGAAATCGGGAAAATGGGGAAATGGTATATTAAAGGCAAGGAAAATAAAGCTAACATTTTGGGGAGGGGCAATAGTAATTGGAATCACTCTGGCTGCAGTATGCATGGACATTATTAATTCTTATTGGATTGGAGGGCTTGCTATCGGCCGATAATGCGCTTGTTCTGGCGGTAATCGCGAAACATTTACCGGAGGACCAGAAGAAGAGAGCCATTAATTATGGAATCATTATGGCTTTTGCTTTCCGGTTTGCTGCTCTTTTTGCGATTTCTTTTATCGCCAATGTTTGGCAAGTGCAGGCGATTGGGGCAGCCTATCTTCTATATCTCGGTTTAAAGCACATCATCCAAGCACGCATAAGCAAAGGAAAGGAAACTCTTCACGGTGAGGTGGCAGAAGAATCCGCTGGGAAAGGCTTCTGGCCAACTGTAGGAAAGATTGCATTTGCGGATCTTGCATTTGCGATTGATTCCATTCTTGCTGCAGTAGCTCTTGCGCTAGGTCTGCCGGATTCGCCGCTTGGCGATTTCGGCGGAATGGACGGAGGACAATTTATTGTAGTCGTACTTGGTGGTATTGCTGGTTTAGTCTTAATAAAATACGCGGCTACATGGTTTGTGAAGTTGCTTGAGCAACGTCCCGCTCTGGAGACAACGGCTTATGCGATCGTAGCCTGGGTTGGGGTGAAGCTTACCGTAATTACCCTTGCTCATGGCGATATTGGTGTCTTAGATCAACATTTCCCACATAGCACAGGTTGGACTCTTATCTTTTATGGGGTTTTGGTTGCTATTGTCATTCTTGGCTGGTTTGCGCCGGCTAACAAACAATCTCAAGCAGATCATACCTAATTGAATATACACGCTCTCCGAAGCTTGGGGGTCTAGGATATACGACGGGGACTTGATGATCGATAATTTAGATGCAAGTTAAGGCTGCAAAGGGGAGGCACTCCATGCGAGTGTCTTTTTCGCCGTTTGAAGGGTTACGGTGAACCGTCACAGAGAAAACTAGGTCATTAAGCAATCGGAGAACGATTGTTCAATAGAAACCAAGACGAGGCTGTCGGCATGAGATCAGTGGCCTTTTCCGCATTAACTGGCAGTTATGCATGGAGAGTAAGTCCGGTCCGGCTTATAATTAACGTCCATATCAAAAATTGCGTACCAGGTCAAAAATAGTTACTAGTAAACCGTAAAGCGTTAAGTTATTATTCAATTTATGAGGATAATTAATAGAAGAATTCCGCAAAAAGTGCTGACCGTATATGTAGCCGTATTTGTTAGTATTGTTTGAACTCATTCCTTATGAAATATCGGATCTCATTATGAAGCAATGGAATCCAACGGAGTCACCCATTATCGAAGCAGTGGCGAAATTATTCTTATCAGGAAATACAAGATCCTCAACTCAAGAGGCGGCTTTTACTAAATGATGCGGAACAGGAGGAACTCAGTACCATTTACATTTATCCTCATACTTCCATAACAGATACACCACAACCCCTTGAGTTCCTTCTAGGCACATTATATAAGGAATTTTTGTCCATTGGTAGTCATATCAGTCAATCTATATTAAAATACCACAAATCTTGTATTCGGCGTTATGTTACACTTTCCAAAATTCCAGATGGACCAGAGCCGCCTGTTTGTCCATTCGCTTATGCTTATGTGAAGTGGAAGCAATCCTTAATGAAAATGGATTATTACTATGATGTGGATAACAAGATCTATCTTGTACACTTATGTTCTAGTACATTCTCTTGAATATTCTATTTTGTGTTAAAATTAATTTATGTTAAATTAAATTCATATGGAAAATGGAGGGGCTTTTATGACAATAGGATCACAAAACGATATTGATGGTCTGAAGAAAATTGGCAAAATCGTTGCATTGACGATTAGTGAAATGAAACGTCAGACACGTGTAGGAATTACGACAAAGGAACTGGATGATATTGGAGGGCAGTTTTTGAAAAGGCATGGGGCTGTGTCGGCACCTAAAACAACTTACAATTTCCCTGGCAACACATGTATTAGTATTAACCACGAAGTTGCCCACGGAATACCGGGAAATCGAATCATTCAACCGGGCGATTTAATAAACATCGATGTTTCTGCAGAATTGGGGGGCTATTATGCGGATGCGGGACATTCTTTTCCGATACCTCCATATGAGCCATCATTAATGCATCTGTGTCAATACACACACAATACAATGATGAAAGTAATCTCTTCACTTAAGCATGGAGTAAAATTGA
This sequence comes from Paenibacillus sp. FSL H7-0331, assembly GCF_001956045.1. The sequence goes on from NZ_MRTH01000064.1 coordinate 18,718, forward strand.
ACGAAATCGGAAGGATTATTGAAATCGAGGCTAAAAAAGGCGGCTATAATGTCATTAAGAGTTTGTGTAGCCACGGTATTGGAAAATCTCTGCACGAAACCCCACAAGATATTCTACCCGTTTATAACAAGCACGATAAACGGGTATTGAAAGAGGGCTTGGTAATTACAATCGAGCCCTTTTTATCTACAGGTGCAGGGTATGTCGTTGAGCAAACGGATGGATGGACTTTATATGCACCCGACAATAGCTTTGTGGCACAACATGAGCATACCATAATAATTACAAAGAATCAGCCTATAATCGTGACTGCAGTATAGTAGAACCTTTAATCAGGCGAATAACGGTAGAAGTTAATTCTTCAAACTGCTGCACATCTCTTATGTATTTTTGAATTCCGCGAGGCTTTTGTGCAGCCAATAAACAAAGGTTCATGAAAATGGAGACCAATAAGGGATTCGGTATTCGTATGCCCTTTTTTGCGTCTCCATTTTTTTGTGACCAAAAAAGGAGGAATAAGACATGATAAACATGGTTAGGAACGTGACGACTTCGGAATCCAATGGAATGACTAGACTGTATTTTGAGCCTAGTATATTGGAGGCATGGGGCTTCTTACCGGGCGATGCTGAGGACTCTCGGTTAGAGAAGAATGTCGTTGTTCTGGTGAAAAGCGATAATGGAAAAAGGGTTATATCCAAAAGGCAGTGCGCAGGATGGAAGGAACCTCGTCCTTATTTCGATCGAAAAACGCAAAGATAACACGAGTACTGCAGAAGCGGAAGCGAACCTATATTATTGTTCGAGATGAGAGAATAGAAGCACGCATGGTGCAAAGCTTATCCTTATGGGAGAGATCGGCCCTGGCTGCTTCCAAGAGGAAGAGCTGAAGCGCAAAGGGACAAAGGTACCGGTAAATTTGAGGGGTCACTCGAATTCGATTTCCACAATCCGTTGTGCTTTTCCATAAGATAGCACCAGAAATACAAAGATTGCCACCTTCCGGGAGAATGCGATGCTGGCTATACTAAACACATCACATCTTTGCCCGAGATGAGTATGAGCGAATCCGAACTGCAAACGGGAGACGGCTCTTGTCCAAGGCCAGAAGGCGAGATCAGGCCGGAGGAGACTGTTTCGCATCAACTACGACCTGTAATTTACTGCTCGTCCCCGGATTGCTAAGGCGTTTGGCGGCCAGCCTTGCTCAACTGGTCCGACATGCCGAAGAAGCCCGATGCACTGACCAAGAGCTTGCCTACCGCCAAAGCCATCTACATCTTGATGTTGAAAAGCAAGGTTGGCAGGGCGGGGATGTCCGTCTTGAACGGCTTCGACCAGCTTAGTTATGCGCCTAAAGCTTCCAAGCACCCGGAAGACGCAGTTAGGTGGATGGACGCCAAGCGGGAGACACAAACCTTTAAGCGTATGGTGATCAGCGAAGAGGGTAAATACTAACACACAATAAAGACAGCGCTTACAAACTGATTCTACCGATCTTTAAAACGGATGCGCCTGTACGACGACTGGAACTTCATCAACAACTCGTAGCCGGAGAACACGAAATTTTTGGACGCGCTTGGCTTCGCCGTACTCGCCGAGTTCTCGAAGGACTACTCGAAGGACTACCAAAATCTTGAGACAATGACGGGAACTATACGACGAAGCTCAATTTCGGTGCCAAGAAGATCAGCGGTTTGGACGCATTAATCGTCAAGTACAAAGCTTATTCGTCCGGCATCGTGCTACACTCTTCGGAGGCGCCGTACGAGACGCCTCAGCGGGTTCCGCTACGATGTCATTTTCCCGGGCGGGATGAATCTGGAAACTCCGGGGGAGGTGAAAATTTATTACGGCGCAGAGGATATGTGGAATGCTTGGCGACCACTCATGATGGAAAAAACATTAATTTTAGTGGGAGGTATTTATGCTTAAAAGCAAAGTATATGGTTTTTTGTTATTTCTTGCCGTAATTATATTAACTACAGGATTTTTACCACAGACATCTCATGCGGCCGCAGTTATTCAAAACTACCCGATGCCATCCATCTATACCGCATCCAACGTATTTTCACTGAAAGCGGATAACCAATCGGTTCCAGTAATAAGCTATAAGGATGACTATGACTATGCTCAATTTTCTTTCTCCGGCGCGGTCAGTATCGAAGTTACTGCTAATGTGCCGATTACATCTTATTCCATCAGTCCAATGGCCAAAAACATCGAGGGGACGGTAAACGGGAACAAGCTAACGTTTACGCTTTCTTCCTCAACCTATGTGATCGTAAAAATCAATGACCAGACGAAGAAGATTGTCATCGCAGCAGATCCCTTGGAGACGAATATTCCTCCGTCCACAGGCGCCGGGATTTATAATGTGACCCAATCGCCATACAACGCGGATAATACGGGGACATCGATGGCATCGAACGCGATTCAGCAGGCTATCGATGCCGCCTATCA
>NZ_MRTH01000065.1 GCF_001956045.1 Paenibacillus sp. FSL H7-0331
CAACTTGAACACTACTTTGTTGACGGCACCAAAATCGAAGCGAATGCCAATCGGTATACGTTTGTTTGGGGTAAAGCTGTCGTGAAACACAAGGCCAAGCTCCAGGAGAAAGTACAGACACTGTTTGCCACCATTGAAGAAGCCGAGAATCAAGAAGAACAGTCACACGCCAGCCAGGACCTGAGCGAACTTGGCGAAATGTCAGAGATCACAAGTGAAAAATTAGAGACTGCCGTCCAACAATTGGAAGAAAGACTACAAGCAACACCAAGTGCCATTCTGGGTTACGGACATAGGAAAAATCATATCTTTATTTCCCTTTGCATTACCTATTCTCCAACCTTATATGTGACTCTATAATATTATATTATACAAAATTCTATGAAAACCTACATTTTCCTGCCTGTCTAGCTTAATGACACCTCCTTTATCTCGACTGATTTGTTTAGTCTCTAGAATTATCTGATATCTTAAAAATTTGGCTCACAAGAACATGTATCCTTACAACAAAAAACTGTGATTTACGCAGTTTCTAATGCAAAACAAGCTAACTCACAGGTAGCAGCACTGTCCTGAATTAGCTTGTTTTATTAATCTCTTCAATTACATCTCAGCTCTGTTAGGTATAGATGAACGCAATATCCGGGCAGTAGTAGGCGCTGCTTACTCCTTTTACGTGGTGTGATCCTCGTGCTCAACCCTTAAAACAGCATTCTAAGGCTGAATAACCAGATACGGCGTTGGGTAGCCTACAGCTTCCCTGCTGAAAAAACGGACATACTTGTTTTGGTTGCTCGTATTTTCAAGCACAATGGTGATTACTTTATCACCGGAAAGAGCTGAATTGACCATTGACGTTACATCTAATTCAAAAGAGGCTTCCGTACTATTCACATTCACTGTACTTGCCGCAGTCGCTGCATGTCCTGGGGCATTGTTCCAGGAAATTCCAGTCTCCGTCCAGGTATCGCTTGAAGCTTCATACGCTTTGACTGCTGTAGCCACATTATCTGTAGTATTGCTTCCGTATATTTTCAGCTTGGCATTGAACACTGGGGAGGAGAGTGACGACAATTCGAATTTTAAATAGGTTTTGCGGCTTAAGCAGCTGTTTCCTGATCCTTTAACGATTAATACGGATGAAGAACCATAATTGCTGTCCGCATTACAACCATCCGTATAAGCATCAGCTGCAGGCTGTACAAGAATTTGTTTGTTTAATTTAATTGTAAAGGTACGTCCCTTCGCTCCATTCACGTTCACCGACAGCTTTATGGTCGGACTCATTTGAACAACCGTAATTTGTGAGTCCTTGGATACAATCTGGGCTGCACTTTGGTTCAAATCGATCACAATACTCCCCGCGTTCACCTGCGATGGATCCGCTACGGCCACAGTGAGCTCATTGCCTGCTTCCTGAACAAGCACAGACGCCATATTGCTGCTCGTAACATAAGGTTGACCGCCCGCATACACCGTCGTCGAGACATTGCTCCAGAAATTCGCGCCTGTAATATTCAATTGCTTCTCTTTAACGGCGTGCACCTCAGCTGTATTAGCCAGTATATCCACATCGGAATTCGCTGCATAACTGCTTGTCTGAGCACTGGTTTTATTCGGCAGCAGTACATAAGCATAATTGCTATTCGTAGGGTTGCTGCCATGGTCGAACCATAACGTCATGAAATTACGTGTATAATTCGTAGCATTATAATAGTTGTCCTTGCTGTTAATGCTCGACCATGAACCGGTTCTTGCTTCGCGAAGCCCCTTCACTGCAGCGCCGCCCGGAAAATAGTAGCCCACATCGCTGCCGCTTACGTTGCCCTGCAAGTGGATCGTATTTACCCCGGTCATGGACTCTGTCCAGCCCAGTGCGGGCGATTTGGCCGTGCCGTTCACGGTCAGTGCATTGATACCCGCCGTCGTCAGCTTACGGTTATCGACAATCGTCTCGATTGTACGATTGTCCGTGCTGGTAATGCCTGCGCCTAAGGCCACGATCTCATCGTCGAACATGAACCATGATTTTTTGGCCGTCAGCGTAGTGCCATAATCGGCGAGTTCCATGCCCGACACGCCGTATTGGCCAGCGATATTGGTCCCGCCTACCATGTTTTTGGTGCTAAATTGGGTTTCACCGTTGCTTGCCGTCCGTGACCGTGTATCCACAGTCGTACCTGGAAGGCGGTATGAATTGACGGTCGCCCAATACTGATCGGAGTATTGGTCAGCATCGCTGTTGTACAAATAAGTCATTCCCTGGGAAGTATACCAGCCTTTTTTATTCTCGCTATTAATACTTTCATAATTGTAAGATCTGTTTGAATACATACTCAACCCGAAGCCAAAGCCTGGTCGCAAATGGACCGCCCGGTCCATCCGAGCGTACGTGAAATGCTTAACCAGCTCTCCGCGTGGTGTGATTGCACTATCGTTCATGATACTTTTGACGGCAACAACTGTTTCGATGGGAACGTCTTCATAGAACAAATCGATACTGTTCGTATCGGAGGCTAACCACTGTTTGACCATACGCTTGTACGCGAGCGCATCGGTAGCCGGTGCTGTGTATGCGAGCCTGACAATGCCCATCATCGCAAGATGACCGGCAGCATAGGTTTGACGGTTATATCGTGACATCTCGCGCCCACGCACCATATCCATGAAAGCGCCATTATAAATAAGCGGCTCAAACGCTTCGTATACTTGCTTGTACAGGTTTTGTGCGGTTGTCGATGAAACCATCCAGGTCGAGCCATTCACCATATACAGATGATTGGCAATATAGACAAGCAAGGAAAGACCATAGCCTCCGTTGTACGGATGCCCGCTATGCTGGATAAACGAACCATCCGTGTAAAAGCCGGTGCCGCTGGTTACATAGGCAAAGACGCTCGGGCTGGCGGACAAAGCCGTGGTGCCGCTCGTGATTTTGGCGCTGCTCTTCACAATGATGCCGCGAAGGGCGACGACGTGCGCTTTCCACACTCGATTCGCACCTGTCGACGTAGTCCCGTTCGTCAATAGCGGATTCGAGCTAAATTGCTCAATCGCATTCATGTAATTGGTGATCTGCGTGCTCGTCAACTGATCATAGAGCAGAACCGTTAAATTGTTCAGCTGCTGGGGAGCTCCAATTTCCCAGTCAAACCAGTTATTGTATTTCGTTTTGGTTTCGTTGTAGCGATTTGTATACATCCAGTCAAGCGCTGCGACAAGATCATTTCTCAGAATCACATTGCCCTGCAGGGTGGAGCCGACCGTTGAATAAGCGAGTGCCATAGCAGCAAGCCGTGAATAGCTGAGCGAAATGTTGCTTGAATCTGTTGTACTGTTCAAATCAGCCCACAGCGTTGTTCTTCCTACCGTTTTATCCATGCTATCCCAGATCGTCTGGGCATTGTTCGTGATTATAGTAATCTTGGCGGCGATATCGGGATCACTTGTATTGATGCTTGAGCCTCCAGTTAGCATATCGAACCAGCGAAGCCGGAGCGTATCGTATTCATCGCTTGCGTGTGCTGTACCATTACCTACTATAAACAAAGATGAGAGCAGTAAGCTAAACACTAATATAGCGCTTACAAAAATATTTTTCATGCGATCTCTCCTTTAATATGAAGTTTTCGATAAAAGCCATCCCCGTTGCAAATTTTGCGAGTTTGCATTTGCGTGTTACAGCCTCCCTCCCCAACATTATTCTCATAGCCTGCTTCGGCACCACCCCCTTTCCACACACAAGCCTTTAAATGTTGAGAGTGCGCTTCTGCAGCTCCGTTCGCAGCACCTGCGCCATAATATCGTAACCTCGCACATGGGGATGGACGCCATCATCAGACAACCCTTCTCTCAGGAGCGTCCCATCCCCGTCCACCATATGCGAATGGTAATCCAAGAATATAATCGCAAGCTCATCAGCCATCTGAAGGAGCTTGCGATTTGCAAGGCGTACACCTTCGTTCCGCAGCTCATCATGCTTGTATACCGGCCGATTCGTCGGCAAGAGTGAAGCGAGCACAGGAATAATCCCGCTCTCCTGAGCCTTCAAAACCATGGTGCGAATATCCTTGGCTATAACAGCAGCTATGGCCTCTGCCCGCACTTTGTCCGTTTCGTTTGTGCTCCACGTATCCAACGCTTTAAAATTGTTGATGCCCACTTGGATGATCACATAACACGGCTGAAGCTGTACAACATCCCCTTCAAACCTTTGCCGCACAAAGGTGGAGATGTCGCCACTGATTCCCCTGTTCACAATAAAGCTGCCATTACGGCCGAAATAGCTTTGTACTTCCCAGTAATGCGTGATGGAATCACCAATAAATACATAATCGATGGGGGTTTTATGTGTAATTAAAATCTCATTCTCAAAATCAAACTGTCTTCTGCGTACACCCGATGCGGCGATTTCACCAAAAACCTCCGGCTTGATCACATGAACTCTGGATGTGGATAAATGACTATCGGCAGAATAACTGAAACCATTTGCTCATCTCCTGTTCTTTAATATGTTAATGGAAAAAAAGAAGGCCAAGCTTGTTATTGCTTGGCGTCTGGATGCTGTGGTCTGGCACTGGGCAACTTGATTGGAAACAAACATGCCTCATCGCTGCTAAGCCATGAATAGGACTTAACAGGTGCCAGTAGTACTCGTGCTCCTTATTGCTACTAAGCGTCAGGATGCAGGTTCAGCGCCAACCTCCGGAAATCCCGTACCCGATGGAAGGTTGCATGATCGGCGTCATGCCGGTTCGGCGCATTCAGACATGTGCGCGAAATAATCGCAAGGTCGTCGCCATCAATAACCGGCTTCGCGTACATAAACGATTGGTTCACTCTGCCTCCCCGAGCTATACAACCGGCTTGGAACCAGTTCAAGCCGTCCAGGCCGTAGAACAGCATCAGGAAGCGCCGGTCGTCACCGCCAGGTATTTGAGCATAGACCTGATCCCTCAGTTCATCGGATTCCTTCCAATCCAACTGCTTCTGGCTATCAACTGCGAGATTTGCCGTCGCCCAGAACATTTGGGACACTTCATCCCAGATGACACAAAATTTCAATTGACCACCTGGCATGTAGGAATACTGGGTAAATGTGGTTGCAAGCTGACTGCCATCATCCGTCACATCAAGGACCGCGCACACATTGGCCGTGCTTTGGCCACGCAGCTTAACCGTCACCAGTACGCGTAATTGCCCATTAACGTCGATCATGTTCGGCTCCAGATAATGACTGGAGCTTTCCATGAACCGGGCGTTCTCCAGTACCTCCGCATGTCCAGGAAAAGCGGCCGGATTGGACATGCGCCATGAAGCCGGATCCATGAGGTCACGTGTCAAATCCCCTGCCACAACACGAGGAGCACGTTGTGCGCCAAGAGGAATATCAAAGGGTGAATTGTAAGGCACCCCGCCGATATCGAGATCGTCTACTGACCAGTAAAGGGTGCTATCACGGATTACCATGCCGGTATGGCAGTTCCAGAAATGTCCCTCGAACAACGCAACCGGCTCCGACCAGGTCTTGCCTCCATCCTTGCTTCGCAGCAGCAGGATGTCATCATTCCGGTATTCCTTGCCGCCTTTGTTCGTAAACATGTAAAGGGCTCCGTTATACACCCAAGGGCACGCGGAATAATAGGGCAGCTCGGAGAGCTTGTTCCAGGTCTTGCCGCCATCATCGCTGCTTAATATATGCGTCCAGCTATGCTCCACCCGACGCTCCTTGCTCCATACGAAACGAGGGACGACAGGCACCGCCGCAACCAGCACGCCATGATCCAGACGCACCAGGCCGCAGCCCTCTACATAGTTTTCACGATCAGGATTATGAAAGACGACCGTGTAGTCCTGAGCAAGCGGTTCCGCTGATTGGATTTGAGTATTCATCCCTTGGTTCCCTCCAGTTAGCTGATTTCTCATTGTTAATTCCGAATTGCTGATTCGCATCCAAATTTCCGTATTTTACTATTAAAACACTCTCTCCATCCAAGGATTCAAGCTTTATTTTTTGGCATTTTTCTTATTATTGTCATAGGTTTTCTGATAGATTGACAACAACTGCTCAATACCTAGTGATTTGATCCTCTCAGCAAACGCATCATAATTGGCAAGCGGCTCCGACCCCAGAATAAACTTAGCTTCCATTTGCTTCACATAAGTCAGAACGTCGTTGGAGGTTAGATTGATCGTTTTCAAATCCTCTTCAGCGAAGAATACATCTGGATAGGTAACAAGTCCGTATTTGTCAAACAGCATGTAAAGTCCATCCAAGAATTGCTTTTTCGCACCCTCAGCAGGCGCAGTAATCTTAATTTCCTTGTCCGTTTGATAATAGTAAGGAAATGGTGCACCTACTGGCGCAATTTCAGCATTGATATAACCCCATAGATTGCCTTTGAACGCTTCAGGAAGCGGGTCCGGCTGCAGAACACCGTCTTTAATCTCCGGCTTCGGATGGCGAAGCATGAATGCGAAGTCTTCCTCGTAGCCTTTATCGAATATTTTCATCGTCAGCTCTTGATGCTTGTTGTTTTTGGTCATGGCAAAGGCGATACCGTTGCTCTTATCCGTAACAGGCCACATTTGTTGGCTATTAATAGCACTGGTTAATGGCGGCAGAGCGACGTACTGCTTTTGCTGCTCAAGGTCAGTAATCATCGTGTACATAGCCGAATAGCCGAAAACGCCATATTTCAAAGCGTTACCTTTAGCTTTGTGCTGAGCATCATTCTGTGTGAAATATTCAGGATCAAGTAATCCCTCTTTGTGAAGCTTATTCATATAAGCCAAATATTCTTTATAACGGGGATCCGTCATCACAAACTTAACCTTGTCATTATCTACGAAAAAGAAGTTAAGCAAATTCGTCATATCGTTGACAACGGGAAAGCCAAGCGCAGTAAGCGGGATCGTCCCTACATTGAACATTCCGCTGCCTGGTAATCCCGAGAGTGGGATCGCATTCTTTTCTGTTTTGAAAGCCAGCAGCACCTTAGTGAAATCATCCAGGGTCTTGGGCATTTCGAGCTTCAAATCCTTCAGCCATTGCTCATTAATGAACATACGGGAGCGCACTTGATTATGGCGTCCATTATCTACAAAAGGCAGTGTGTAAATTTTGCCATCAGGAGCCGTTTGAGAGGAGAGCATCTTCGGATATTGCTGGTTCACACGCTTAACATTGGGATTGAATTTCTCGATCAAGTCATTAAGCGGTACAAGCTGCCCGGATTGGCTGAATCGAAGCACATCCTGCTTGGTCAACAGGCTTCCGATAATAACATCCGGCAGCTCATTGGCGGAGAATGCCAGATTTACCTTCTCCTTGGCTACCTCTCGTTCCACAGGCATAAATTGGAACTTCACATTAAATTGCTTTTCTAATTCTGTGAAAACCAACATTTTATCAAAAGGACCGCTTACAGTATCCTTGGCGATCATGACTTTTAATTCAACAGGCTTCGAAGACTTTGGATCTTGGGTGGCTTGTGATACTGGGCCGGTGCTTGAGCTTGTGGAGCATGCACCAAATGCAAGTGCAGAAACAAGCACTATACTAACAGGAACTACGGTTTGTTTTTTCAATTTAATGTCCCCTCCAGATCGATTCGTAAGTTTAACAGTTCTTTTGACGACTTTTGAAACTCCAGCTATACGACCAATTCTCCCTCGCATACCCCCTCTCTTGTGATAAGGATTAGCTTTTGATAGCCCCAACCATAATGCCTTTTACAAAGAACCGCTGCAGAAAAGGATAGATGATCAGCAAAGGGCCCGCCGCGACGATAACAAGACCATATTTCATCACTTCAGCGAGTCTCGCTCTGCGGTTGAAATCAGTAAGCGCTTCCACAGAGTCTGCAAATACACCACCGCTTGTTTGTTGAAGCAGTACCGTTCGCAGTACAAGCTGCAGGGGATACTTTTTGTCGTCACTTAGATAGATCAGCGCACTGAAAAATTGGTTCCAATGTGCCACTCCATAGAATAGCCCCATAACGGCTATGATTGGATAAGAAAGCGGTAAGGCGATGCTTATAAACATCCGGAAATCGGAGGCTCCATCAGTCTTGGCCGATTCATACAGCTCATTAGGGATCGTGGTTGTGAAATAAGAGCGGCAAATGATCATGTTATACATGCTTGCAGCACCCGGCAAAATCAGTGCCCACATCGTATCCCGCAGCCCGAGAAAGGATACCAATATATAGGTAGGAATCAAGCCGCCGCTGAAAAACATCGTTAAGGCAAACAGGAATGCCACCACATTGCGCCCTACCAGTTCAGTCCGGGACAAAGCGTAAGCTCCAGTCATGGTTACCGCCAGATTAATGGCCGTACCGACTAGCGTATAGATGATCGTATTCGTATAACCCCGCCACAGCGGGTCATAAGCTAAGATCTCCTTATATCCATCCCAATTAAACCCTTTGGGGAGAAAGGCTACCTGGCCGCTGTTCACCATATCGGGTTCACTGAAGGATGCACTAAGTACAAACAACAGCGGATAGATGATACAGAGGGTAAGCCCGGCAAGGAAAATAAAATTGATGATGTTAAAAATTTTGTCTTCTGCTGCTTCTCTCATTGATGATCCTCCCTTACCATAAGCTCGTTCGACTGATTCGTTTGGCTGCAAGATTTAATAATACTAATAAGATAAAGTTCACGACTGAATTAAACAACCCTACCGCTGCCGTGAAGCTGAATTCCCCGTTCAATATTCCTGTTTTGTACATATAGGTTTGAATAACCTCAGATACCCCGAGATTCACCTGATTTTGCATCAGCAAAATACGCTCGAAGCCTACATTCAGTACATGCCCGCAATTAAGGAGCAGCAGGATGATGCATGTTGGCAGGATAGCAGGAATATTGATGAACTGAATCCGCTGCACCCGGGTCGCTCCATCAATCGTGGCAGCCTCATGCAGCTCGGGATTAACACCTGCCAATGCCGCCAAATATATAATCGCGTTCCATCCGGTATGCTGCCATAGAATGGAGACCAAATAAGTCGGTAGAAAATTGTCCGGGTTCATTAGAAAATGAATACGTTCAAAACCCAGCCCAGCTAAAATGTTATTAACCGCTCCCGATGTTGGGGACAAGAACAGGTTAATCATCCCTACTACGACAACGACAGAAATAAAATGGGGTGCATAAGTAACCGTCTGGACGATTTTTTTGAAGCCGGTATGCTTGACCTCATTAATCATCAATGCAAGTACAATGGGCAATGGAAACGAAATCAGCAGCTCGGTGATCGAAATTCTTAATGTATTAATGAGTACCTCTTGAAAGGTTGGCTTGGATAAAAATATCCGAAAGTTTTCGAGACCTACCCACCTGCCTCCGAATAGCCCTTCTCCAATGCGGTAGTCCTGAAAAGCTATTATGACTCCGTACATGGGAACATAATGAAATATCAGAAAATAGAGCGTGGCAGGAAGCAGCAGTAAGTATAATTGTGGATGCTGTCGAAGCGCTCTCCCGAAGGATGGCTTGCGGCGAATGCTCGTGCCTGGATCGGATCTTTTAATCGTTTGTACGGATTGTGCGTTCAAGGCTTCTCCTCCAAATAGTTCGTTTGTATGTTTCTTTGATTATGCTTCCTGCATCTGATGCACTCGAGTCTCTTGCATCTGAACGGTTTCAGCTGATCTGCTTCGATCATAGACCGTGCCAAGGCTGACCGTAAAGTTGTAAGTTTTAATATGGTAGCCAAAACCAGCTCATCTAATGGTTGTGAGAACGAGTATGGGTTGTGAAAACGAATTTTATGGCTGAACCACCTTATACAGCGGTTGGAAGCATGCAGCTTCTGGAAAAATGTAGGTTGTAAAAACGAAGCTTGGTTGTATATTCCGTATATCTCTGCTTTTCTGGAACAAGCGATTGCTCACCTATAAGCGGATTGGTACAATTAATGGAGTGCAGGTATACTCTTTCCATACCAGATACAGAAGCGAGGTTGCACGATGAAGCGAATGCCCGTACTGATTTCCAAAAACGTCCTGCTTAAATTCATTATCTCATTTATGGCTGTTTTTTTACTGCCTTTATTTGTTCTTGGTATTGTCATCTATCAGGATTCCTATGTCAAAGTGAAGCAAACACTTGAGCAATCCGCCTCCAGCTACCTGGAGCAGCTTCGCAGCTACACCGAATCCCGATTGAAGGATATCAATTATACGACAGAGCGCATTCGATTTGACTACGCTTTGCAGCACTACACGATTCTCGAAGGTCCAGAAGCACAGCTCAGAGCAATTGAACGGCTAAATTTATACAAAAGCGATAATTCCACGACGCAGGAGCTGCTGCTCTATCTACATGGCCAAAAGGACCAGGATCTTGTATTCACATCCCGGGGCATCATTCAGCTGTCAGCTTTGGCTTCCTCTGCCTTCCGCTTTTCTACGGAACAGCAGCAGCAATTTATTCGTATAATGCGAGATACGAAATCCGCATACATTCTTCCCGCTGAGTCCGTATTTACCAGCGAGGGCACACAAACCGAGCTCCTGATGTTCCTCTTTCCGATTCCTGAAAATGTGGATAATCCCAGAGCATCCCTGCTGTTCTTTATTCCAAAATCGGGTTTTGAAGCCATGATTCAAGGATGGCTCCGACAAACAAATGGAGTAGGCGGCATTATGGACCAAGGGGGCAGGCTTCTTGCAGGCTTCGGGGAGAATCAACTTACCGCTGAGGAGTTGCTTGCCATTAAGAAGCTTCCGCAGGGCCCTGCCATCACTCCCATCCGTCTGCATGGCGAGAGCTTCACGTTCATTCAGACACGTTCTGACCGGAACAACTGGATATATTGGGCACTGCTTCCGGAGCCCGTGTTCTATAAGCCTCTTGAGAACAAACTATTCGGGCTGCTGGCTATTGGAATTGGCATCAGCACATTCGGTGTTTTATTGATTATAGCGCTCTCTTTTATGCATTACCGGCCTGTCAGCCAATTTTTGCAAGCCATTCGCCTTCATTTTCCGGAAACGAAGCTGTCCCGCCCCTTAACCGAATGGAAGGAAATCAAGGAAAACCTGCAAGCACTGGAAACTCGCAAAGCTGTCACGCGACATCAAATTATTGAGAATCTCCTATACGGCCGTGAGACTTACCAGCTCAAGAGGCATTATCTGGCTTCCGGGCTTATACTTGACTTTCCTTGGACAGCGGTTGTGCTCTTTCGAATCGAGCGAACGCAAACTGCCTTAACCAGCTTAGAGATCCAGGATATTTTAAACCAGCTGGAGCTTAATCTGCTCTCACCTGATCTTCATTGTTATATCGCTGGCTTGGAGCGATTAACGGATTGTGCCCTTCTGCTCAACGGCAAAGAGCCTGATCCTAAATTGCTTCTGACCAAGCTGGAGCTTATACAAGTGTCATTGTCCAGCCTCGATTTAAAGGGAATATTCGGCGTTGGAACGTGGCAACCGATTGAAGAAGGCATCCACCGGTCTTTTGTCGAGGCTTCGGCAGCGCTGGACTATGTCAGCGGTAACAAAGAGGAAAATTCGTACGCCGTCTTCTCGGAGATGAAGTCATTGAGTGTTCTTGATATGGACTGGTTCCCGGTCAAAGAGCAGCTCCGATACCTGCAAAGCTTAAAACAGGGCGATACCGTCGAGGCCATAGCCTGTCTGCATCAGATTATGTCAACCGTACGGGAGCGCGCCGCTTCCTTCCTGCTGTCCAAATACGTCTGCCTTCATTTAATTACAGAAATCGTCAAAACAATTCAGCAGGAAAAGCTGGATTACCAGCCTGAGGATGTCCATCATCTTGTACAATTTACGAACGTGGATTCATTGGAGACGAATCTTGTGAAGCTGACGGAAACAATATGCAGCGAGGCGGTATTGCGCAAATCCCGCCAATACTCGGCGCTGGCTATTCAGATCGTTGATTATATCTATGAAGGTTATGCACGTCCTGAGCTCAGTCTGGATTTGATTGCCGACCATTTCCTGATTTCACCTTCCCATGTCAGCAAGCTTGTCAAAGGTCAAACCGACAAGAATTTCGCCAGTTATCTGTCATACCTGCGTATTGACGAGGCCAAAAGGCTGCTGGTGGAGACGAATTATGCCATTAATGATATTGTTATAAAAATCGGATACATCGATCCGAAAAATTTCATGCGGAAATTCAAAAATGAGACAGGCATGACGTTGGGGGATTATCGTAAGCTCCATAAGCATACGAAGGATAAGGATACCCATGAATAAACTGTAAATGCCTCAAGGAGAGTTGAATCCCCAAGGTGTTCGCATTTCGGTACAAGATTTGTAGATTATTCTTGTTGTTAAATTGTATTTGCTACGAAAGTTTCAATCTGTCTATAATCTAACCTATAAAAGATGACATCCTGAAGGGGGTCTACTGTGAGGATGAACAGATTATATGGGTGGCACAATTTGCGAGCACGTTTCAGATCAATCCCGTTACGATCGTGAAAGTCATCGCATTGCTGGTAAACGAGAACATTCTATACAAAGAAAAGAGGGCTCGACATGTACGTCGCTGCAGGTGCGAAGAAAGTAATCACGAGCAAAAGAAGGGCTCGGTTCTATGACGAGTTTCTGGGTCTGGCCGGTGTGCTCCGAGCGCTCAACGGCGGAATTGACCTGGCGTCAATCCCGTCCTCTGCTTAAACTCGCTGTAGTAATGATCCGCGTCTTTACAGCCGACCTGCTGCATAATTTCTTTCACCGTCAACGTTGATTCAAGCAGCAGCTTCCGGCTTTCCTTGAAGCGGAGCTCCTGGACGTACCGCTTGAACGACATGCCGTAGTGGAGCGGAAAAATGCGCGACAAATGGCGGGTGCTCATATGCAGCTTCGCTGCAACATCGGCAAGCGTGATCTCGCCAAGCGGAATCGCAAGCAGCGTTGCGTCGATTCGTCCCTTCACCAAGTTGGGGTCGTCAGCCTGCGGCCATACTGCATGCTGCTCCTGCCCTTGCCGGGTCGCGACGCTCAAGGCGGCGAGCAGCTCCAGCATGCCCGCGGCCAATTTCGTCTGGTAAACCGGACTTTTCGCTTGCAGCAGCTCCTTCAACGCCTCGGTTTGCAGGCGCAGCCTGCCCTGCGTATCCTCGATTTTGATCCACGGTGGCCTGTCGTTTCCCGCCTCCCGCTTGTTCAGTAGCCAGTCGATCATGTCTCGAACCTCATCGTCGGGAACCGCCTTCTGTATATGCCTCAACCACGCGGCGCGAATGATAACGTCTCTAACCGACAAGGAGCCGTTTTCCGCATCGACCCCCGTCGGGCGGAATACGTGCGTCGTGTCGAGCGGAATGAGATAGATGTCGCCCTCCTGAACGGGGATGGAGACGCCGTTGATAAACTGCGCCCCTTTTCCCCCGAGGACGAAGATCATTTCCGGGAAGTCGTGCGAATGCTCGAGCAGCCAATGATGCTCGTGCACGTCCATCACCGTAACAAACTCCTCCTGCGGCAGCACCTCGGCCTCGGAATAATGCTTGAACGATCTTTGCGCTGCCATCGTACTCACCTCCGTCATGTCTTGTTTACCGGTATTATGTCTATTTAACCTGTATTGTAGATGTGCAAGACCATTATACAATAAAGGCAGATTATAAAATATCCCCACCAAGTGGGGCTTCGAACCTGGAGAGTGTTTACGATGAACAAATTCGATGTAGCCGCCTACATATGGCCTGCCTACACCGGCGACGAGCCGCGCACAAAACTATTTTGGCCGGAAGGAATCGGGGAATGGCAGTCCGTCAAGCAGGCGACGAGGAAATATCCGGAGCATACGTGGCCGCGCAAGCCCGTATGGGGATATGTCAACGAAGCGGACTCTTATGTGATGGAGATGCAGATTAATGCGGCGGCCGACCATGGAGTCAACGTGTTCATCTACGACTGGTATTGGTACGACAGCCGCCCGTTTCTGGAGCAATGTCTGAACGACGGCTACTTGAAAGCGCGGAACAACGATCGGGTTAAATTTTATCTCATGTGGGCTAACCACGACGCCAAAAACGTATGGGACAAGCGCATTTCGCACGAAGAAAGCACCGTCATCTGGAACGGCGCGGTCGACCGCCAGGAGTTCGAACGGCTTGCCGTCCGGCTGATCGACAAATATTTCAAGCACCCCTCTTACTACACGATCGACAATAAGCCGGTGTTCATGTTCTACGACATCGCCAATTTGTTGAAAGGCTTGGGCGGAGCGGCCGGCGTCCGCGACGCGCTTGATTGGTTTCGCGCTCGCGTAGTCGCCGAAGGCTTGCCCGGCCTTCATCTGCAGGTCACGATGTGGAACGAACGGACGTTCGACGCCAGCGGCGTAGACGCGGACCGGACGACCGCATGCGTGGAAATCGTCAGCGAGCTCGGCTTCGACAGCATGTCGCATTACCAGTACGTTCATTTCGCCGACATCGATCGCGACTACGACGCCATTATGGAAGACGTGCTCAAGGAATGGGCGCGCATCGACCAAACGTATGCGATTCCGTATTTCCCTCACGTATCGATCGGCTGGGACAACAATCCTCGCTTCCAAGGTTTTCGCCCGGGTATCGTGAAAAACAATACGCCCGACCGCATCGAATATGCGCTGCGCAAAGCGCGCGAATACGTGGAGGCGCATCCGCAGCAAGCGCCGCTTATTACGATCAACAGCTGGAACGAATGGACGGAAACGAGCTACCTGCAGCCGGACAATCTGTACGGATACGGCTACCTGCAAGCGGTGAAGAACGTATTTCGCGCCGGCGAATAAGCGTAAGGGAACGTGAGCGAATTCATGTATGGCTATGACCCCATCAAGGCAGCTTGGACGATCTGACCGAACAACAGCTTGTCGATCGCCGGAAAAATAAGCTTCGTTCCACCCAGCTTCTCGCGTGGCTTCCTGAGCGGTGGCAGCGCACAGCTTGCCGGGCAGCCGAATGGCTTCATCCCCGCCGCTTGATAAATGACAAGACACCTCTTGGTCCGCCAGACAGCGGACCAAGAGGTGTCTTTATAGGTAAAATATCTTCATCAAGTGGGGCTTTGTATCGAAGCATACTCAGGTCCACGAAGCTTCCCGTTTCCGCCATTTCGCTTGAAGTCGGTTGCCTGCTAAATTCTGACAATACATAGATCGTCTGCGGAACAGCTCCGGTTGTCCGTCATCTAATATATATAAATTACAACAAGAAAATTGATCGACATTTCACCGACAGACTGCGGAGTGAAAGTGCTGATCAAACGCAACAGCTTGTTCTGGCGACATGCCTTCCTTCTCGGTCTGCTCCCTTCTTCATTTGCGCAGCATTTAAAAACCGGATTCACGATAAAGTCTACCTTTTGCAGCAATCTCTACAGTATCGTTGCGGCTTGGGCACGGGTTGCAAACTGCTGCTGCTCGAAACGCCCGGCGTCCATACCGGCGATAATTCCCGCCTCCACCGATCCGACGACTGCAGACTGCACCCGGGAAGAGATCGATTCGCGATCAGCGAACGCGGCAAGCGACTCGCTGTTCCCTGGCAAATTTAGTCTACCGGAAACAAGAGCAAACGATCTAGCGATCATAACCGCCATCTGCTCACGTGTAATCCGCGCCGTCGGCCCAAATTCTGTGGTGCAACTGGTCGTTGAGGTCAGTCTAAAACTCGGCTCGAGGCACCATTGACTGCCGACCTCCCTTCACCAGCCGTAAGCTAATTATATCGCAAACGTCCATTTTCATCATCTGATGGTGCCGCGTTAGCGGCATGGGCGTCTAAAACTTAAATATTTGGCCATCATGAACCCCGAACTTTAATAGCCGGTACTTCACGCTGTAGCGAACACGAGGTTCTACATAATAGCTAGAATGTAGGACCTTTTTTGTCGTTTGACAAATTTCCAATAAAGTAGAAGTTGTCCCAAAAGTAACTATTGTTGATCGTCCATATGCAGCGTAAGAACAGCGCTGTGCTGTAATAAATAAACGACCCCCTTAAAAATAAAAAAAGTGAATATTCACAAAAGTAAACATTCACTAACGATCTTTATCTTCCTTGATTATGTATTAGCATTTTCCTACTCCCTGACCTTGATATTGATATTGAGGTAAAACGACTACATTCTCTATCAACATAAAGGAATTGCAATCCCCAATCAAGTCGTAACAAATAATCCCTATTGAGGTACCAATGACTTTATTCCCCTCACAGGCTACTGCACGTAATAGTTAGGATCATTAGATATTACTTAAATCTGTTTTTTCATAACTGTTATATTAGACTCTTTACCAATAAAATCAATGAACAATTCAAAAAAACCTGTTACATCATCAATTTTTGCTTTTCTAACCTTCATATCATTCATTAGGAACACCTCCTGTCAGAAGTTTTAGTAACAATTGTACCACAATATGGGTTGAGGGCTGAACAAAATCGTTACTTCAAAAACAAAAACCAGCTAATGTTTGTCAAGCAGCTCTGTCTTGGTACCTAAAAGAATTTTTGTTATAATGTTTATGGAAATGACAAATAAACCTCCATTGGCGTGGAAGTTTATGGAATTTATTGGCTATGTGTGATAGGGCTCGCCTCGGGTGAGGATGGCATAGACGTGATGGAGAAGCTTGTTGGCGCAAGCGATCACGGCCACCTCGTAGGGCTTGCCCTCTTTCTTTTTCTTATCATAATAGGCCTTGATCCGTTCATTCTTGCGTAAACCACACTGCACCGCTAGATATAACGCCCGCCTTAAACGTTTGGAACCTCGTTTAATGATCTTACTACTTGAAGCCGTAAACTTTCCTGAACTGAAAACACTTGGGTCGAGTCCTGCGTAAGCGACAAGCTGTTTGGCATGTCCAAACTGAGTAGCTTCTCCGATCTCGGCAACCAGTGCGGCAGCCAATTTATCTCCTACACCGGGGATCGTTTTAAGAAGGGCCACTTCTGGGATTACGGTGACCGTTTCCTTTGCTGCAAGCTCCTCTGCTATCGTTTCCCGTTAGGTCAATACCAATCCCATTCCGAGTGATGGTGATTATTAGGCCCCGTTAGAGCCTCGCGAACGTGATGTAATCGACTTGGACGGGCTCTGCCGATTCGATCCGAAGTACCCGGTTGATCTGTCCCCGGTGATATTGCCCATGTAAGAGGACCTGCGACAGGATGTCCCGGACGGACGTTCGGAACGAAACCCCGCTCTGGTTCGCATAGTCGACCATCTCGTCCAACTCGGATTCCTCGAGTTTTTCGATATAGACGCGATATTGCTCGGCGTTCTCTTCGAACATCGTCCGGATCGCCGTCAGGTCATCCGCTTCCTCCCACAACGAATATTGCGCGCTGCCCTTGCCCTGCAATCGGGACAACCAGACTTGTTCCGCGACCGCGACGTGCCGAACCAGCTTCAGAAGGTCCTTGTTCTTCGTCTCACTCTCCTCGAGCGCGTCCAAGATGCGTCCGTCCGCCCAGTACAGGTGGTCCATCATGCGCTTGATCGTCTTCATTTAGGTTTCCTCCTCTTCGTCTCATCGATTATTTGAACCTACGTCTCCCGTTAGTTTGAAAATGGAAGCCGCTCATAACTTCCGGCTTCCGTAATTTCACTTGATTATAGTAAGCCCGAAGGCGTATCTCCTGGATTTCACTCTCTAGCGTAGCGGTCAGACGATCACGCTGTAGTGAAGATGAACAACGCCGCATTGGAAGCGGCGCTCACCGAGCAGCTCTAGCCTCATACGGAGGTTGTCTGGCAATGCTCGCTTCCCTCCATTAAGAAGCAGATGACACTCGTCGATCAGTCCCGCGCTCATCGCCTGCCCAGCAAGCTCGGGGCCGTTAATCGTAATGTCGGCAACTGAAGACTCCTTCAGCCTTCGGATCGCATCAGGATCGAATTCGCGCTCGATCCTAGTCCTGGCGCTTGAAACCGCCTCAAGCGTCCGGGAATACACGATTTTCTCAGCCGCTCGCCAGATCTGCGCGAAATCCCGTATTACCTCCGGTTGATCGCCGCCGGTGCTCGCCGTCTCCCAGTACACCATCGACTCATATATTCGACGCCCATATAGGTAGGTGCCAATCGCCCGCTCGAAGTCAGTCCAGAACGCATACATCTCGTTATCGGAGATCGTCCAATCGATATTGCCTTGCTCGTCCTCAATGTAACCGTCCAAAGATACGTTAGTAGCGTAGATTAGTTTAGCCATTTCAATAACGCCCTCCAAATTATTAGTTTCCAACGAGAACAAGTCCTGCCCCTCTGAATTTGAACAAAGAAACATCCACTTTTATATTAACACATATTGGAAGTGTTCTGCCCGTTCGTATTATGAGGTCACCAGATCTTTCTGGTAGACCTCATTTTTGTGTGGTCGTAAGATAACGGTAGCCGGGGATCGAACGTTTCTGCCCGTGGGAGTTGGATCCCGAGAGCTATACAGTTCATCCCCCCTGCTTGTTATACCATGATTAGGCTGGTTGGGACGATGATCCCGAATCACATGCGATAATGTGGACAACAAGAAGGTCAGGGGTTACCGGTAAAAATATATGGGGAGTGATTGTGTGAATCCTGTCATTGGTTTGGATGTATCCAAGGGGGAAAGTCATGCACAAGCTTTTGCAGACAGAGGAACGCCTTATGGAAAGATTTTTCGTTTTAATCATGATCTTGATGGACTTGCGTCTTTTCTTCGTTATGCCCAAGATTTAGAATCTTTTACGTGGAAGCGTGCAACCGTCGTATTAGAAGCAACGGGTCATTATCATAGTCCAGTTGTTCAATTCTTGGATGAGCATCAGTTTATGCATATCGTCATAAATCCGTTACTTTCACACCAAGCGAAAAAGGCTAATTTACGCAAGGTAAAAACGGATACCGCTGATGCATACCAGTTGGGAGAAATATTCTACAAAGAAGAGCTGGAGCCTTACAAAAAACGTGGTCAATATCTGATGAATTTGCGTTACCTGACAAGGCAACACGAGTCTCTAACGAATATGTACGTTCAAGCAAAGTTACAATTCCAAGCAGTGCTGGATCAGGTTTTTCCGGAGTATCATGGGGTGTTTGGTGACCTTTATGCAAAGGTTTCCCTTCGTTTCCTAGCTCTATATCCAACGTCTCAAGCGGTGCTAGCGATGTCCGAGGAAGACGTCATGACTCATATTCAAAATCTTGCGGGATATGTGAATCCCAACTGTAGGACCCTGGAAAAGGCGCAAAAGCTAATGGCTGCAGCAGAACGTAATCCCTTCAAGGAGACAGCTTTTCCAAGTCATATAATCTCACTGGAACTGCTTATCAATTTACTTCTTCAATACCAAGATCATCTATCGAAGCTTGATCAGTCAATAGAGGATTTGGCTCAAGAATTATTGGAGTATGATTTAATTCAATCGATCCCCGGCATTGGTACTAAACTTGCGGCAACAATTTTAGCCGAAATTGGGGAAATCGATCGGTTCGATCATGCAAAGAAACTGATCGCATTTGCAGGTATTGATCCTAGCGTTTTTTCTTCCGGAAAGTTTACTGCTACTCGAAATCCAATTACTAAACGCGGTTCTAGAAAG
>NZ_MRTH01000066.1 GCF_001956045.1 Paenibacillus sp. FSL H7-0331
GCTTTACCCCAAACAAACGTATACCGATTGGCATTCGCTTCGATTTTGGTGCCGTCAACAAAGTAGTGTTCAAGTTGAACGTATTTCTCGTCCGCTAAAAACTGCAGAACCGCAGTGAACACGGTCTCTAGCACAGCTTTCATTCGTTCGGACCGAAACCGGTTGATGGTACGGAAGTCCGGGCGTTGTCTGCCGGCAATCCACATGAACATGATATTTTCGCGAACCGCTTTTGCAATTTGACGGGATGAGTACAAGCGCTGAGTGTAAGCGTAAATGATCACTTTCGTGAGCATCTTAGGATGGTAGCTGTCTCGCCCACCACCTGGATAAGCGGCATCGAAGATGGCGTCGTCTAGACGATTTATGGCTGTATTCACAACTCGAACGAGGTGATTTTGGGGAATATCTTCTTCCAGATCCATTGGCAGCATAAGTTGATCCATGGTATATTGAATGTACAAAGAAACCGTTCCTTTCGTAAATGGTGGGTCGCACTTCCATTTTACCAAAGAATGGTTTCTTTTTGTTTGACGAAATTGCAACGAGGGTGCCCCTCGCCATTTTCATGGCTTTTGGGACACCCTCTTTTTGTTCTATATGAAAGAATAAATTTACCCTACCCTAGGTATACAAGATTGGTAGTTACACATAAGGCTATGGCGGAGAAACGATGGGTGCTTGCCCTTTTTTTGAATAGATGCTGACGGACGGGCTATTTCTATTCCTTTTCCTGAGCCAATTCGAAAATATTCCCCCATGGATCGCTGAAAAATGCGAGACGGCGACGGATGGCATCCAAGTCAAAAGGCTCCCCGATTAGGCTGACCCCTTTGGAATCCAAATACGCAATCGCCTCATCCACGTCGTTCACGGTCATGCAGAGGTGATGGTAACCGGCTTTATACATACTGCTGTTAATATCACTGTAAATGGGAGCGTCACTTACCTCTCCGTCTCCAATAATCTCAAAGTAAAAGGAGTCGTCGTGGGGCGGGGCGACATAAGCAAGCAGCAGGTCTCCAAACGGCCATTCTTGAATGACACGGAAGCCCAGTTTCTCCACGTACCAACTCTTTGCAGCCTCATAGTCTGGCACGCGGATAGCGATATGATGACCTTTCAGCGAAGCGATAGGGTTGGCAGCAGA
The DNA here is from genome assembly GCF_001956045.1 of Paenibacillus sp. FSL H7-0331. The sequence goes on from NZ_MRTH01000066.1 coordinate 1,151, forward strand.
ATCCTGCCGAAGGTTAGAGTTAGACATGATTTTTCCTCCTTGGGTTCAATAGGACTAGACTTGACTAGGTACATGAATAAATGTACCAGATGGCTGCACCCTATACTTTGTTCGGAGGCCCAAATCAGTTGTTCATTTAGCTCAGGTGAAGTTCATCCGTGTTTTGGCGGTTGTTTGAGTGTAGAAGGTGGGATTCCAAATCTCAGCTTAAACACTTTGGAGAAGTGTGAGACATTCTCGAAACCCGTTGAGAAGCAAACTTCAGTTACGGATAAGGACGAATGGATCAGCATTTCTTTTGCTTTATCCAATCGACGGTTTCGTATCCACTGGAGTGGAGAGGTATTATAGACAGCTTTAAAATCACGTTTGAAAGAGGACAGGCTTCGTCCAGATAAGTAGGCAAGATCATGCAAGGTTACAGGATTCGTAATATTTGCATCAACGACGTCCTTGATGCTTTTGCGTTCTTGGCGCTTGATTTCGGAAAGCTCAGACAGGAAAATATCATTTCTATCGGCTATGCCAAATAATAATTCTAATAACTTTACCTTAACCAACCCATCTCTAATCCGTTCCGGCTCATTGAAATACGGTCTCAATGATTCCAGATAGCTGAAGAGTCTATCATCAATCGTATGTACAGATACCGAGGCTGGTATCCTAACTACTAAAGCAGAAGTATAATCTGCTAGTTTCATAAACTCGTTAATTAATTCGTCTTTTAACAAGAACATCATATAGTTGAGTACATAATCGGAGTTGGGTTCCCCGCTCTTTTCATATTGGATCGTAATAGATTTATGGATCAGCGCCATTTCGTGCTTGTGTACCGTATGCACCTCAGTTCCAAACTGCACGGTATATACCCCTTCAATTACGAATAAGAGCATATGGTCTTCTAGAAATAATGTGCCGGTGGCGCCTTCTGTACGAGTACAAGATTCGATGGCAGATAGTCCATTCATTCTCAATATTTTTTGTTGATGGGTTGATGTTTTGGTTAGGATATGGGATGTTTTTGTCAATCTACTCCAGGGTACAGCCAATGGACATGACTCCTTAGGGATATTTTTCTAGACTATACTTAAATATCAAGTTTCCTTTTGAAGAGGCCCACTTCATGTATTTCTACAGGATTACTCTTAAAAAAGCAATTATGGAGAAGGTGCCTATAAATCTCACTCTACCAGACCGAGAGGTGTTTTTCTATTTTCTTCAATCTTATTTTCATTTGTTTAAGGTGTCTTAATTCTACGTTTCACATGGTGAACCGTATCACAAATAGGGTGAAGTTTAACGAATTCGTATTTGATGCTGTAATTATGAAAAAATATCTAAAACAGGTTCCAGAGTTGATTGTTAGTCATAATTAAAGCAGAGGATTTGGATGTGGGAATAGTGTGATTGTACAAATGGCAAGAACTTGGTTGTATTCACAAAAAATGTGTAGTCACTTGAGCAATTTATCGGACTTGATAATCTCAAAGGCAAAAATAACTTTGAATACCACCATATTCAGGCCTTCTGTTATTTATGGTAAGATGTTAGGTGTGGATCACCATTTCTATTTCAATTAGTGGAGGCGCTTACTTATGGAGCAAGAATTGCAGCAAGAGGGATACTTTGGAGAGTTCGGGGGCAGCTTTGTCCCGCCGGAATTGCAGGAAGTGTTAAGCTATTTGAGTGAGCAATTTTACAAGTTTAGAGACGACCCAGAATATAAGGAAGAGCTGCGGTATTACCTGCGCGAATACGTTGGTCGCGCGAATCCGCTGACGTATGCGGAGCGGCTGACCAAAGCTTGGGGAGGGCCGAAGATTTACTTGAAGCGGGAGGATCTGAATCATACCGGAGCGCATAAGATCAACAATGCCATTGGCCAGATTCTGCTCGCTAAGCGGATGGGTGCCCAGCGGATTATCGCCGAGACCGGTGCCGGACAGCACGGTGTTGCTACGGCAACGGCTTGTGCCATGTTTAATATGGAATGTGTCATCTACATGGGAGCTGAAGATACGCGCCGGCAGGCGCTTAACGTGTTCCGTATGGAGCTGCTCGGCGCGACTGTCGTGCCGGTTCATAAAGGCCAAGGACGACTGAAGGACGCTGTAGATGAAGCGCTGGACGATCTAGTTCGCAATTATAAAAATACGTTTTATTTGCTGGGTTCCGCAGTGGGTCCGCATCCGTTTCCGACGATGGTCAAGCACTTTCAGGCGATTATTAGCGAGGAATCGAAGCTGCAGATTATGGAGAAAGAAGGCCGTTTGCCGGATGCGGTAGTGGCCTGCGTAGGCGGTGGCAGCAATGCGATTGGTGCATTCGCCCACTACATCGACGAGCCGACCGTTCGCTTGATCGGTGTTGAGCCCGATCAAGCGCCATCCTTAACCCAGGGTGTCCCGAGTATCATTCACGGCTTCAAGTGCTTAGTGCTGCTGGACGAGGAAGGTCAGCCGAGGAAGACCTATTCGATCGCCGCGGGACTTGATTATCCGGGCATTGGGCCGGAGCATAGCCACCTGAAGGTGACGGAACGGGCTGAATATGCAACTGTCACCAATGAGGAAGTTCTGGAAGCCTTCCAGGAACTGTCCCGCACAGAGGGAATTATCCCTGCCCTAGAGAGTGCGCATGCTATTGCATACGCGAAGAAGCTGGCGCCTACGATGGGTCAGGATCAAATTATCATCATCAATTTGTCTGGCCGCGGGGATAAGGATGTCGAACAAGTGTATCAAATGCTCAAATAAAACAACGGATGCATCACTTTTTAGAACACAGTAGAAAAAGATGTGTAAGTCGGAAGGGCGTCCAATTGGGTGCCCTTCGACTTTTCCTTAGATAGGTTACGTTGAACCGTATCATAAGTGAGGGCGGAAGGTTTCCCCCACCGATAATTAAAATCTTCATATTTAGCTCACCATCCTTCCACTTTTTTAAAGGCAGTTATATAGTAAAAGCGGAAGGAACGAGGTTTTGGATTATCACTGGAATAGTTTCACAGGCTTTCCCGTTCTTTATCCGCTTTATTGCTAAGCTAAAATAACGGAGATAACGATTTTACCGCGCACCCGACGGCTTTCGCTTTTTCTATGTGCGGTGGCCGTCTCCTTCAGAGGAAATATACAATCGATCGTCACGTTCAGCCCTCCGCTGTCTACCGGGTATACAAATAGTGGTAAAGCGGAAAACAGAACTCTCCCTTAACCTGGAGGAGTTTCCCTGCATATTGCAACGATACTAATCAAATAGTTAATGCTTTAGCAAAGCAAATGCCGAATCAGGTGATTGTAACTGGATTTCGCTTATTACACATACAAGCATGATGGATTCTTGCAGGCGGCTTTGTCGAATGTCCCCCAAGTCAACGATGTCAATCCAACCAAGATCGTTAAGAAGAGATTTGACCTGATTTTTGGAATGTATTTCATTGCCTGAGATAAACATGGTTGGCATGCCTTCTATGAAGTTTGGATGAACCATTTTCTTATCACTGATCGTGTTGAGTGTTTTAACGACATAGCTGTCAGGTAACAACCCCTGAATCAACTCACCTGCTGAAGTACTATCGAATAACAAGCGGGGAGCATTGTCAAATTGAACAGCATTACTTACATCAATTATAGTTTTGTTTTTCAGGTGCGCAGGGTCAATCTTTTCTAGTACTTCCTTCAAACATGACCAAGGAAGCGCTACAATGATAATCTCAGCCAACTGGGCAGCAATATTAAAGGTAGTAATATCCCCATTATTCCCGACATCATGCTTCCAAGCAAAATATTTAGAATTTTTAGGATCGCGGCTGCTAATTAATACATGATGACCTGCATGAACTAACCCTTTGCTTAATGCTAACCCTACATTACCTGCCCCAAGGATTCCAATATTCATATCATCCTCTCCTCTCGATGAAGTGATTATATGAACTTTTTATTTTGCAAGCAATAAGGCACTTTTTAGTATCCAATAGTGGGTTTGATATGATGTATAATTTAGTTAAAAACTTGAGGTGAAACAATGCCTGTCCAATTAAACGATTGCCCCGTTGAACTTGTAATTTCAATTATAGGTGGAAGATGGAAAATTCCAATATATCGGTATCTGTATAAAAATATGGAACCAGCACGTTATAGCGAATTGTTACGACATTTACCGTCGATTTCTAAAAAAATATTGACTGAGCAACTTCGGGAGCTTGAGGCTGACGGTATCATCGAAAGGAAAATTTATTTAGAGACTCCGCCAAAAGTAGAATACTCGTTGACTTCCCGTGGACGTTCAATGATTGTATTTCTTAATGGGATGAGCGAGTGGGGCGAAAGGTACATCTATTCAGAAAAAAAATAGTGGCAGCAATCATTTTGGGTGAGATCTGCTCGTAACAGTTTACGTAAAAGATAAGCTGTCGGAACACGAGAAAATGTCTTTATGGAGTGATTCAGAGTGGATACCGTACGAAGAAAATCTCAGAAATCGATTTAGTAAATATGAATTTCATTTTGAAAATGCATGAACTGTATAGGCGTTGCTCCTTGCTTAATTGGAGATGATGAAGAATCGTTCTTATGGGGTTATTTAGAAATAGCAATCTTCTAGGAGGGATCATATTGCAGCAGCTCTTTAACGATCTGATAAAGCAGGACGTTAAACCGTTTCTTTCCAAGCGTGGCTTCGCAAAGAAGAGTTTGAATTTTAATAAGATAACAGGAAACCTCATCTACATGTTCAATTTCCAAAAATCCTCTGGCAATGCAGCGGACAATGTAATGTTTTATGTGAACTGCGGTATTTATTCAGCGGAGTTGGCACAGATACAATCGAGAGAGATTCTGACAGCACCCAAAGAATCAGAGTGTCATTTCAGAGCAAGAATTGGGCAAATTGCTGAGTCCGTTCCAGATCGATTTTCTATCACTTCTGATACGAATAGGGATGATTTAATAAAAACGCTGCTAAGCGGATTAGAAGAGGTTATTCATTTCTATGATACGATGACCAGTGCCAGATCAATTGTTGATTATTACACTTCAGGTCCATTTTTACATCTGGGTGAAGAGAGCTTTCATTTGCTATTACAATCCAATGATGTAGCAGCGGCACAACATTATTTGAAGGCTTTGCAGGAAAAGCACGGAACAGAAAACCGATGGAGCATCTTCGAAAATAAATACAAGACCATCTTCAATAAATACGGAGTGGAATTCGATAAGCTATAAGTCTGCATATTGAACGAGGCCGCCGATTACTTCGACGGTCTTATTTGTAGATTAAAAAAGCAAGATAATAGTCCTAGAACCAAACAACGTGGTTTATCATATCCAAAACGTGAACGTTTATATTGAATCATTTTTGGTATACTATTTGGTAGATAAAGAAGATTAAATTTTTGTATATAAGAAATAATGAGAGAAAACGAGGGATGGAAATGTCGTATATCGTTGATTTTAAAAATGTGTCTACGGTAGGTTTAGAGTCTTCACCTGTAGCAGAAGCGCTTGCTGGTTTACGTGCCAATGAAGCCCGTTACTTTATGAATAAATACAAACATGAATTTACGGTTACACCAGCTAGCGAAAGTCAGGAGAACCTTGATTATGTGAACCGCATTTTGAAAGAACGTGATATTGCGTTTGCGGCCAAGCCTTTAGAAACGTCGCGTTTTCAAGTGGAAAATATCCAATTTACCTACGTCTTTTATGAGGATGGTCTTGGGATCAATGTCATGTACACGGTTGATGACCCTAAGAAGCGGGCTGTTGGTTTTAAGCTTTCTGAGGGGATGGAGGTACCCAAGGAATTGGAAGGGAAATTTAAGTTTGCTAGGCAGAAGTCTAAATTAGCTGGAACAATTCGTGGCTCGTTTTTTGTTATTAAAGGACAATATTAAAGTAAGCCAAAGCGCAAGTGGAGGAATCCAGTCATTGCGATCTGAGTCGTCTACGCTGGGATCAGGCTTATATGGATGCAAGTCTATTCGGGTACAGGATGGTTGACTCGGACCGTCATCAGGCTGACCATGTTAACGCGTTTCGCTGGTGCTCATATGTTACTGGCTACACTTGAGTGTGAAGATATAAGTCTCTATTCCGTTTGGCAGAATAGAGGCTCTATCTGTTTGCTTAAATTTTCAAAAACACTCGAATATACGCTTGGTTATCCAAACGAATATTTCTTATAAAATGGCATTAATGAGCGCCACGGTGGAGTTTTCGCCGTTATACATAATAGCTTGTGTTCAAAAATATGGGCGCAAAAAATTCTGGTAGAGCGTCACGATTTTGCTTGCACCTTACGTAACGTAATGTTTTACAATAGAGCTACCGGTACATAGCTAGCACCAAAGAGTGGAGATGGTTCATGAAGAGACATTGGAAGGTCGGAGATCTCGCCAAGCTGACGGGGCTTACCGTACGAACCTTGCGGTTTTATGATCAAATCGGGTTGTTCCCTCCGTCGGGACAAACGGAATCCGGCCACAGGCTGTACAATGAATTGGACTTGTCGCGATTGCACCAGATATTATCGCTTAAGGAGCTGGGGTTATCTCTCGAGGAGATTAAATCGGTTTTAATTGGCGGGCAGATCAGTCCGCTTGAGATCGTCAACATGCAGATAAACCAAATCAAAGAACAGATCAAACTGCAGCAGAAACTATTGGAGCAGCTCAGCTATGTATCCAAGCTCATGCAGGGCAAGGCGGAATTAACGGTTGAAGATTTCACGAACCTTCTGCAAGCGATGAAGGTGGGATTTGAGAAACCGGTCATTGAGCGGCAAACGAGTTGGGAGCGACATTTGGACCTGTTGGGAGACTTTCTTGCCGAAGAGAGCGGAATTCCGAAACATAAGGAGGAAAATCAATGAACGAACGATTTGTCAAGCATGGAACCTTCGTCGTCGAGCGGACTTATGCCGCTTCACCGGAGCGGGTTTATCACGCATGGGCCGATCCAATTGCCAAGGCCAAGTGGTTTTCGAAGCCAGAAATCTTCGATTTCCAGGTTGGCGGGCGCGAGTACAGCAGCGGCGGGCCGCCGGAAGGGCCGATCTTTACCTTCGACGCCAACTACCAGGAGCTTGTTCCAGAGCAGCGCATTGTCTATACGTACACCCTGGATGCGGACGGTATACGCATCTCTGTCTCGATCACAACGGTCGAGCTTATCAAGTTGGAGGGCGGTACGAAGTTGATTTTCACGGAACAAGGTGTGTTCTTTGACGGACACGATACGCCGGAAGTACGGGAACACGGTACAAACGTCATGTTGGACGCACTGGGTAAGGTAGTAGAAGGGGAGGTAGGGACATGACAATAGGTGAAAATGAACTTATTGCTACGCGTGAGTACGATGTCCCGCAGAAGCTCGTGTTTCGGGCCTGGACAACTCCCGATTTGTTAGCCCGATGGTGGGGACCTCAAGGCTTCACGAATACGTTTCACGAGTGCGATATGAGGCCGGGAGGTACGTGGAAGTTCACCATGCACGGACCAGATGGCGTGGATTATCCTAACCATAACGACTTTGTTGAGATCGTGCCGCTGGAGCGGATCGTGCTTGATCATCTATCCGGCCACGAATTTCGGGTAACGGCTACCTTCGAGGGCTTTGAGGGCCGCACCAGGGTCACCTTCCGTCAACTTTTCAAGAAAAAAGAGGATTTTGAACAAGCTAAGCCGATCTGCAAAGAAGCTAATGAACAGCAGCTTGACCGGCTGGGCAAGGTACTGGCGGAATTGGCCTACTAGCTTTGCGAAGTGATATCGGCTTTGAACTGCCACTTATGTGATGACTCTAAAATTGTCGCCGTTTACGTTCCCTGTTGGGAATGGACGGCGATTTTTATTTTAGTAATCGGAGGACGCTCGGTGGTGGAGAGCTGACAGCCTGTCAAGGCGGGTTTTTCGTCGATAGCCCTGTTAAGCTAAGTCCTACCACAACTAACAGCAAGCCTTTAATTAAATGATCCATAAATGTCGATGGTTTTTCATCAACATCCCGCCGCGGGGGGCGTACCAAGTGCACTTGATATTTGTTTGATATCAAACTATAATGTGGTTATGGAAAATAGAGATGCTATTTCATTAATCTCCAAAATTAGAGAGAGTCAATCGGTTTATTGTAGAAGAGATGGTGAAGAATGGGGTAGACGGTATTGGCACTTCGCATGGTGATATCTTCTATGCGCTATTTAAGAACCCCAGACTCACGATGGCGGACATTTCTAAAAGGATTAATAAGGATAAATCTACAGTCACAGCACTTGTTGACAAGCTGGTTCGGCTCGGATATGTGACAAAGGAAAGGGACAAAGAGGACACGAGGGTTGTTTATGTTGCTTTAACCCATAAGGGGAGTGAGCTGAAACCGATCTTTGAATCCATATCGAAAGAAATGTTAGACGTGTTTTACCTCAACATCTCTGAAAGAGAAAAAGAAGATCTGCTTAACATTTTAAAAAAGATTTATGGCAACTTTTAAATTTTTTTCGATATATAGTTTGATATCAAATTAAATGGCGAGGAGGAAAAATCATGAGGGATTTTACGAAAGAATTACCTGATCATACGGAGAAATACATCGGGGACAACGATTTATTTTTAGAGATATTCGAGGGGGATAACCTGCCTAAAGCAACTAAACAAAGGCCGCCGTTACTTTTTGTACACGGTGCCTTCACTGGAAGCTGGATGTGGAGCAAATATATACCTCACTTTATCAGTGAAGGGTGGAACTGCTATGTTATGAACTTGAGAAGTCATTACAAAAGTAGGCTGCTGGATATGACGAAGATAACTTTCAAGGATTATTTGGAGGATATGAAAGAGATTATCGCTGAGTGTGGGGTTCCGCCGATTCTTATCGGATTTAGCATGGGGGGAATCTTGAGCCAAAAGTTGGCTGAAACCGTCGAGATCGCCGGGTTGGTGTTGATCGATTCAGTCATAAGCAAAGAAGTTTTTGAAGTAGTGCCCTACAAAGAGTTAGACCAGATGACACCTGGTATCCTATTGCCTGCACCAGTCCGTGAAGAGCTTTCAAGCATAGATGAAACGGCAGATGATATTGAATTTCAAAGGAAGTATCTGTCCATGGAGTCATCGAAGGCATTTAGTGCTTTTGTTTTTTCAATCGAAGCAAAGGGTATATCCATAGACAGCAGTTCGATTTCTTGCCCTTGCTTGGTTGTCAAAGCAGTAAACGGTGATGATGACGACCGTCGGGGTAGAGTGACAGCGGAGCACCTCCGTGCTGAGTATAAAGGGCTTTGGAACACAACTCATACCGGCGTGCTCGTAGGGCAGAGATATATGGAAGCGGTAGATACAATCATGGATTGGTTAAAAAGATTATAAAATGGACGCGAAGCTAAGACAGCCTACCGTAGAGTAGTGTGTAATCAACAGCGAGGACGCGCTTTGCCGTGAGGGTATCCGGAGGACGGATATGGAGGATCTTGTGCTTGAACTCATCGGGAAACTAAGCAAAAGGGTACGATAATAACATACGGGCTGCCGCTTTGGTAGACCTTTACTCACCTAACGAGCAGTTTAATGCAATATTGTGTTTTATTTGCGGATACGGTTCGCCGTTAACGGTTTGATAAAGCATTATTTTATCCCTCCCGGCGTTTAATCTCTAAAATTGTCGTTACTACTTAGGTCATCTAAAAACTAAATTGTCCGCGAATAGCGTTGGTTAGTGAGGAAAGTACGGGAAGTTGCTGTTTGAGGAACGTCGAAATCACACTGCGCATTCTTGCAAAGTTTTTTGCACTGCGTTTGTTCCACTAGGATTTCTGATTCCCATTGTGCTTAAAAAAGTAAGAACATTCCAAAGGACTATCTTAATTTGTTTCATTAGTATAGTCGGAATAGAAATTTTCCAGTTAATAACGATGTTAGGTTATAAGGTCCGAAATGGAAATAAATTATAATTATAAATACCTAAATCTCTATTGTATTGTATATAAGAAATTCTTTCATGTGCGCCATCGAACTTTATAACTACAAAGTATAGTAACAAGCATATATAGAATAAAAACAATATATCCCAAATATTTCTCGCCTTCTCAATTAAATCACCTCGGTGTTTTTAGAAGAATATTTAAGCTTTAATTATCTAATGTTAGAAATCAAAAATTAAGACTACAAACCCTAAATAAGAGGTTGTAGTCTTGATTTTGAGAATTCAATCAATTGACTCTAGACTTTACTTATAGATCCATTAAAAGAGTAAGAGTTACCGGTAGCAGGTACTGAAAATTTAACGTAATAATTTAAACTTGAACTTAGACCAGTAAAGTCAACATAATCGCTGTCGCCAATTGAGAGAGCAGTTATAGTTTTGGATGCCGAAAAACCGTTGCTGTCAATTAATGTAATGGTTACTTGGTTATTAGGAGCACCATGGTTTACTGGAATACTCCAGTTATTAACAGTTACTCAAAACTCTAGCATACATATGAATCATTTTGTGAATTTTGTGATATAGAAAAATGGACATACACTGATATAGAAATCATTGATATAGCTAGAAATTCGGATGAAAAATGCTTTATTTACACAATCTTAATGAATATGTCATTGAATATGTCAGTGACATTATATAAGCTTATTTTAGATCACTGATCAGGGGGCGATACTTAGTAGCATGAGAAACAAGAATAATCATAAAAACGGTTACTTTTACAGCAATTCACAAGTAATGTGATGCCCGATGATCCTAAGAACATGGAAGCCTTACAATGGCTGCAGACTTATGCTAACCAATATAACATCAGAGACTTGAAATCAGTGAGACGGGTTGCAGTCCATGATGTTGATAAAAACGAGGGATAACCTTAGATGAAAAATGTACATGCGTCAAAGAAACCGAGTCAACTGTACCTGCAAATTGCCGATAAGGTCATAGGCATCATCCAGAGCCGCAGGCTTCAACCGCATGACCCCGTCCCATCGGAAGGAGAGCTTGCAAAGCTGTTCGGCGTAAGCCGGATGACGAGTAAGCTGGCACTAGAACGACTGGCCGAGCAGGGTCTGGTGTACCGATTGCCGAGAAGGGGGACCTTCCTTTCCGGACAGCAGGACGGAGCGCCTTTCAACGGAGAGCTTCAAGCAGAAAATAAAGCGCTTCCAGTGGAAGAGAGGCAGAGTAAGCAGATAGCTCTTATCGTGCCCCATCTATCTGATTACACCTCCAAAATTATTGCAGCAGCCGAGATCGAAGTGCGCAAGCACGATTGCGATCTTATTCTGAAAATCAGCAAGAGTAAAGAGGATGAGGATCGTTGCCTGCAGAAGCTTGTTGAAGGGGGAATAGGCGGCATCATTTTATTTCCCCAGGGGCGCAAGACATGCAGTGACCAGGTGCTGAGATTGAAATTACAGCAGTTTCCGATTGTTATTATCGACCGGATCTTTCGTGAGGTTCAGATTGATTGCGTGTATCACGATCATTATCAGGGTTCTTACCAGATGACCAAGTATTTGATCGAGAAGGGACACCGGGAAATCGGATACACATCGAACTCGATAGAGAATATCACCAGCAGGGAGGAGCGGTATCTAGGTTATATCCAGGCACTGCTCGATCATGCAATTCCCGTCAAAAACCAATATATTCATTTTAAAATCGTGCCCTGCGATACAAGTCGTATTAACGAGTGCGACCCAGAACAGGAGCGGTTTATTCAAGAAAATCCGCAGATGACAGCCCTCATGTGCGGGGATGATCATGTAGCCATTTCAACCTTATATACAGCCATGAGTATGGGGATCCCTGTCCCTGACAAGCTTTCTATTGTTGGGTTCTCCGATATCCATCTATCGGCGTTAGCACCGATTCCCCTTACAACGGTCAGACAGGATACCGGGCAGCTTGCCCAATCGGCATTTAATCTACTGATGAAGCGCATTAATCATTCTCTTGAGAAACAGATTACCATCAAAATTCAAACGACGATCGTAGAGAGGAAATCCGTTTCTTTAGGATTGACAGGAGGAGTTTAAATGAAAATTCATTTTCTAGGAACCGCGGCTGCAGAGGGCTTTCCGAATGCATTTTGCCGCTGTGAGCATTGTCTCCAAGCACGAAAGCTTGGAGGAAAAAACATACGAACACGAAGCTCGGCCATCATTGACGATGTAATCAAGTTCGACTATTCGCCCGATTCTTATATGCAGGCGCTTCGCGACAATATTGATTTGGGCGCTATCGAGCACCTGCTTGTCACCCATACGCACTCCGATCATTTTAATGCTTATGATTTGGAATGCCGGAGAGCGGGAATTGCTCACAACCTTCAGCATCCGATGCATATCTATGGCAATGATGCCGTGATGTACCATACGCGTGTTGCCATCGGCCGTTTTGCAGGAGAAAGGTTTGCTTTTCATCTGCTCCGCCCGTTCGAGACGATAACGGTGGGTGATGTTCTTGTTACACCGCTGCTGGCGGATCATGACAGTATGGAAACCTGTTTGTTGTACGTGATCGAAAAGGATGGCAAAAAGCTGCTGTACGGACATGATTCGGGATGGTTTCCGGAAGCTACATGGGCGTGGTTAAAGGGAAAAAATCTGGATTGCGCCATACTCGACTGCACGCACGGATACACAGGTAAATCCCGCGATCGCAATCATATGTGTATTGAGACGGTGCTGGAGGCCCAGCGTGAATTTCGGAAAGAAAACATATTGAAAGAGGAAGGGCGTATCGTCGTCACGCACTTTAGTCATAATTCCAAGCTGCTTCATGATGAATTCGACGAAATATTCAAACCCGCCGGGGTCGTGGTGGCCTATGACGGATTAATTTTATACATCTAGATTCATTTATAAACAATCAACCTATAACCTAAAGGAGTGTCAAAAAGAATGATGAAAAAAATGGCAAGTGTATCTTTGTTGTCGGTCCTGTGTCTAGCGGTAACTGCTTGCGGTGGCGGCAATAATAACGGTAATGCTGCAGGGACTACCCCACCGGCCAACACCCCGTCTGCATCTGCACCGGCAGCCAATGAACCGGTTAAGAATGAGAAGCTGATTGTTTATACGAATGCGAACTCCGATGGGCGCGGCGAATGGTTAATTGAGAAAGCGAAAAGCGCTGGCTTCGAGATGGAGCTTGTTGGAGCAGGTGGCGCCAACCTGACGAACCGATTGATTGCAGAGAAGAACAATCCGGTTGCGGACGTTGTGTTCGGTTTGAACAATATGCTTTATGAAAATTTGAAGAAGGAAAACGTCCTGACCAAATATGTCCCGAAGTGGGCTGGAGAAGTTGAGCCGGGCTTAAACGATCCGGAAGGCTTCTATCACGGTCTTGTGAAGCAAGCGATTCTGCTTGGCTATAATCCGAAAAATTTTACAGCCGAAACGGCACCAAAGGATTGGACGGACCTCTACAAAAATGCAGCACTCAAGGGCAAATATGAAGCGCCTACCCTGCTTGGACAAATTACGCCGCAACTCGTAGTAGCGGGAATTCTGACCAGATACCAGGACCCGAAGGGTGAACTTGGCATTTCCAAGCAAGGCTGGGATGAAGTTAAGCAATTATTTGACAACGGTGTTAGAGCGGTCGAAGGAGAGGACTTCTACGCCAACCTGGCAAGTGGAAAAACGCCGCTTGGAGCCGTGGTTTCCGGTACACTCAGCAAGAAGGAAGAGCAGTATAAAGTGAAGGCAGGCATCGTAAGTCCGCAAATCGGCGTGCCTATGATCGTGGAGCACGTAGCGATTATTAACGGTACCAAGAAGAAGGCAACGGCAGAACGGTTCGCCGAGTGGATTGGAACCGCTGAGGTTCAAGGAGAATTTGCCGCTAAGTTCAACTCCATGCCTGCAAATACGAAAGCAGTGGCCAAAGCCAATGAGCCCGTGAAAGCATTATATGCTACTTTGAAAGCTCAGCCTCTGGATTGGGGTTTCATTGCCAACAACATTGGAAAATGGGTAGAGAAAATTGAATTGCAGATCATGAAATAAATAAAACGAAATGAATAACGGACTGCATATTGGTGCTCCAATATGCAGTTGTTCTTTAAGAAATTAAAAAAAGGTATAGGAGTAACTATGATAACATTTAATGATATTCAAATAAAATTTGGTAATTTCCATGCTATCAAAAACCTGAATCTGCACATAAAAGAAGGCGAGTTTTTTACCTTTCTCGGTCCGTCAGGGTGCGGGAAAACAACGATTCTTCGCAGTCTGGTCGGATTCATTAAGCCTACGAGCGGGCAAATTATGTTAGGCGATAGGGATATCACGAATGTGCCTATAGAAAAAAGAGCGATCAGCATGGTGTTCCAAAGCTATGCCCTGTTTCCGACCATGAACGTTTATGAGAATATTGCCTTTGGCCTGCGTGTCAAGAAAGCTTCGAAGGCCGAAATAGATCGGGAAGTGCGTGACATTGCCCAGAAGGTGGATTTGAAGGAGGAGCAGATTTTTAAAAAAGTGTCGGAGTTGTCTGGCGGCCAGCAGCAGCGAGTAGCTATTGCCAGAGCGCTGATTCTAAAGCCGAGCATTCTGGCGCTGGATGAGCCTTTATCTAATTTGGACGCCAAGCTAAGGGTACAATTACGAAATGAGTTGAAAAATCTTCAAAAGAAGTTCGGGATCACGACCATCTATGTTACTCATGATCAGGAAGAAGCGTTAACCTTGTCTGATCGAATCGCCGTATTCAACAATGGAATCGTAGAGCAAGTCGACATTCCCAAGGAAGTCTACAATCAATCTAAAACGGAATTTGTATGCAATTTCATAGGTGATATCAACAAGATCGATCAGCAGATTATTAAAAACAGTCGGTTGAAGGATTTCATCGATCCGAATAAAATAGCCTACATCCGCAACGAAAAAGTGAGCTTACTGCCTCTGCCGAGTACGGATGCCGTGCAATTGAAGGGTACTATCGTGGATCAGGAGTTTTATGGACTATACAGCAAATATTTAATAGAGGTTGCCGGTGGGGGGCTGCTAAAGACGATCGAGAAGGAAAGCGGGCTTGCTCATAATAAAGTCGGTGACGATATTGATATATACATCAATGTCAGCGATATTCTGCAGTACTAGGGGAAGGAGGAAGTATGTTGAACGCAGAGAAAATAAAAAAAAGGCTCACATCCATCAATCCGACTGCATTCGTTTTTTACGCTCTGATAGCCTGGTTTGTCGTTGCCTTTCTGATCTATCCCAACATTAATATCTATTATGAAATCTTTTTTAAGGGCGGCAAATTTTCGTTCGCGGCGGCAGAGAAGCTGTTTTCATCCGAACGTGCGATGAGAAGCTTGTATAACAGCTTTATTCTGGCTGTATCGCTTGTTTTTACGGTAAATATTGTTGGCGTTACTTTGGTTCTGATCTCGGAGTATTTTGATATCAAAGGTGCGAAAATTTTAAGACTTGGCTATTTTACTACCCTTATCTATAGCGGTGTTGTATTAGTGTCCGGATATAAATTCGTATATGGTGAAAATGGCTTCATGACCAAGGTTTTGGTCAATTTGTTTCCTTCCTTTGATACGACATGGTTTCACGGCTACTGGGCTGTTCTATTCGTAATGACCTTCGCCTGTACGTCCAACCACGTCCTGTTTCTAAGCAATGCCATTCGTAAAATTGATTTTCAAACCGTAGAAGCGGCAAAAAATATGGGCGCATCCACCTTTTATATCCTGTGGAGGGTGGTTCTTCCGGTCTTGAAGCCTACGATGTTTGCGCTGACGATTCTGATCTTCCTGACAGGCTTGGCTGCAACGTCCGCTCCACTGATCCTGGGGGGAGTAGAGTTTCAAACGATCACGCCGATGATCCTGACCTTCTCGAACAGTGTGTCCTCCAGAGATCTGGCCGCGCTTCTGGCGCTCATACTCGGTCTGGCTACTTTAGTTTTGTTGACCATTATGATCAGATTTGAACGAAAAGGCAATTTCATGTCCGTTTCCAAAGTAAAATCGGAGCTGGTCAAGCAGAAGATCAACAATAAGCTTGCCAATATAGCCGCGCACATTCTGGCTTACTTCCTGTTTCTCCTTTATATCATTCCGGTCGTTCTTATTATGATGTTTTCATTTACGGATGCTCACAGCATATCTACGGCAACGCTCAGCCTTAACAGCTTCTCCTTAAGCAATTACATGAATGTGTTCTCCAACATGTCCGCATTCAAGCCTTATCTGGTGAGCATTGTGTATGCCGCTGCAGCATCGGTAACCGTTGTGGCCCTGGCCTTGGCGGCGTCGAGAATATTGCATAAGTTCAAGAACAAATGGACCATTGCTCTAGAGTACGCGCTATTGATCCCGTGGATGCTGCCTTCGACATTAATCGCAATCGGGCTCATCGTAACTTTTAACTCACCCAGACTGATTATCGGTAATTCGATATTAGTGGGAACGGTCTGGATGCTATTTCTTGCCTACGTCATCGTACACATTCCGTTCACCCTCCGAATGGTGAAAGCGTCCTTCTTCAGTCTGGACGGTAATCTGGAGGATGCGGCGAAAAATTTGGGTGCCAAGTCTTTCTATACGTTCACGAAAGTATTGTTACCGATCATACTCCCGTCAACGCTAGCCGTGCTTGCTTTGAATTTCAATGGTATTTTGGCGGATTACGATCTAACCGTATTCCTCTATCATCCTTTGTACCAGCCTCTTGGCATCGTTATCAAAAACAGTACGGATGCACAGGCTCTGGCTGACACCAAAGCGTTAACCTTGGTATATTCCGTCATATTGATGATCATGTCCGCTATTACGTTATACTTTGTTTATGGAAGAAAAAGTAAGCGTTGAAAGATGTGCTGACCTATGCAGGTGATTTTTGTCATCTCGGCATCGGCGATATATGGATTTACCTAACCGCAGTTCGTTGCTATGAAACACTGTCAGAAGTATTAGGGCACCCATATCGTCAACAGGGTGCCTTAAAATTTTGCCGTTAGAGTGATACGAAGAATCCTACCACAAATAAAGGCAAGCTTTTAAATGAATGGGCCATAAATGTCAATGGTCTTTCATCAGCATCCCGAAGTGGGAAGCGTATCAAGTACACTTGCCATTTGTTTGATACCAAACTATAATGTGGTTATGGAAAATAGAGATGCTATTTCATTAATCTCCAAAATTAGAGAGAAAGTCAATCGGTTTATTGTAGAAGAGATGGTGAAGAATGGGGTAGACGGTATAGGCACTTCGCATGGTGATATCTTCTATGCGCTATTTAAGAACCCCAGACTCACGATGGCGGACATTTCTAAAAGGATTAATAAGGA
>NZ_MRTH01000067.1 GCF_001956045.1 Paenibacillus sp. FSL H7-0331
GGTATGACACAAAAAATAGAACCTGATATGCACACTCAATTTATTGTAGTAATACCATAATTTTCGGCCATAACATTGATTGTTGATTCATTAAAGTAACGGAAACGATAGCGCAATGACTAGGAAGTAAACCTATTCCTTCGGAATACCACGAAGACCGATAACTATTATATGAGCAATGAAAGTAATTATAGATCGCGTTATTGTAGGAGGCGATTTTGGTGCAATGGTTGGCAGTGGCAGTGGGTATATTAGGTTTATTATTTAGTTTTATTATGACGTGGAAACGTGAGGGAATCATCCAAGCTATTTTGAATCTAATATGCTTCACAGGGTTCATGTTTGCTGTAATCAATCCTTTTACAAATACCTTCCACAGCACTCTGTTCATTCCTGCCTTGTCCATCTCAATTATTTCCAGTATTGTCTCGTTTTGTTTATGGTTGAGAGCCGAAAAACAAAAACGGGACACGTAGTTCATCACTCGAACTCCGTTCGGTTTCGATATTACGAACGGGTACGATAGTTGAATCTTCAACCAGAACGAGGCTGCCTGCATGATCGGCAGCCTTTCGCTCACCGAACGGGCAGGATAGTTGAACAAGGCATTTGAAAAATTAGAATGGAATGCCAACATTTTGAGGGAACATATAAACGTAAAGAGTCGAATTCTTGTGATGCTACGAATTCGACTCTTTTATTCGAGTTGGAAATCCTTAGATATAAGCCCTGCAGTTATATGCGTCGTTTATTATTCTATTTTTCTCCATATTTTTTCCCGAAATCCTCCATCAAATCGAGGATAGGAATAAATTCTTTCCCTTTTGGTGTTAACGAATATTCAACGCGTGGTGGTACCTCTGGAAAAACATTACGTTCAATTAAACCATCGGATTCTAGTTCTCGAAGTTGTTTTGTAAGTGAGCCTTGTGAAATATCCCATAAAAAAGTTTTAATTTCATTGTAACGATATACTTTTGATTTTAGAAACCAAAGTATGAGACATTTCCAACGACCCGATAGCATGTTTTGAGTATAAGCAATCCCATAGACGTCTCTATTTTCCTTAATAAACTCCTTTTCAAATCCATCCTTACACATTCTAGCCATCATATCACCTTTATTTTCTGTAAAGTATAAAAAAGTGTACTATGTCAATTTTTATTGCCTACTTCAAAAAATAGAGTATTGAGCTTATTATATTATCTATACTTTCAAAACTCAATCTGGAGTCACAAAGGAAGTACCACTATAATATTTAGGAGGAACAATAATGAGATTTGGAATTATAGGTGCAGGACCAATAGGGACAATTATTTCTAAAAAATTAGTTAAGAATGGACATGATGTCAAAATTGCAGATGCTCGAGGAATTGAATGTTTAGAAGGAAAAGAGATTGCTGGAACACCTGTGAGTGTAGAAGATGTAATAACAAATATTGATGTTCTTATAATATCTATCCCTTTTCATGTAATGCCAAGCATTCGCAACATTGTAGATAAAGCTAGAGAGGAAGTAATCGCTGTAGACACTTCAAATTATTATCCTTTTAGAGACAATAAAATTGAAGAAATTGAGAACGGGATCGTTGAAAGTGTTTGGGTTTCAAATCAATTAGGCAGACCTATCATTAAAGCTTTCAATAATCAATTAGCTTATACTTTAGAAAATAAAGGAACCCCCGAAGGTACTAGTAGTCGCATTGCCATGGCGATTGCTGGTAATGACCTATCACAAAAACAAATAATCATGGACGTAGTAAACGAGCTAGGCTTCGACGCAGTAGATAGTGGTTCTTTAAGTGATTCGTGGAGACAACAGCCAGGAACTCCTGCATACTGCACAGAACTAACAAAAGAGGAACTAACGGAAGCATTGAAAAAGGCAAATAAAGGAAAAGCCCCATTCCTACGGGATAAGGTGATGGAGAAGTTTTCAGCTGGATTTTCACACAATGATATTGTGAATTTAAACAGAGAAATTTATAATTTATAATTTTGGAAACACCGAACTCCCATGAAAATAAAAAAGCTAGAAACATCAAAAAAGAGCAAATTAAAGTAGACCCTGTGTAACATTTTTTAAAAAAAGCAGAGCCCCTGATTGAGTATGATGGAGTTGGGTTGGTAGAAATCGACTTTCTACTAAAAATAAAGGTAAGGCTGGTGCAACCAGCAAAAAATGATTAATCTCCCATAAGTGCTACCCGTAATGGGTGCGACAGTCTGTGATGCACCGAGATGGTTGGAGTCAGACTAACGGTTGGGCTTTAATGGCACCATAGAAGTATGGACAGATTTTATCCATTTTCATCCTCTGTGGTGCAGCGCTGGTTTTGCGCTGCATGAATGACTAACGGGTACTATAGTTTAACACAGCGAAAAGGCTGCCTCGCGGCAAGAGTGGCCCTTTGCTATTTCTTCCTTCCCTTTTTCCTTTGGTTTAAGGAACTAATAGGATTATATTCCCATTTAAAGAAACGTTTTGATGGTTCAGGAGTCTAATTCTATAGCTCTAGTATGAGGAGAGATGGAATGAAAAAATTTATTTCAGGTCTTGTTTTAGGTCTGGGGATATCGGCAGCTTCGGTAGGCTATGCCTCTGACACGGTACAGATTTATTTATTCAATGCTAGATATATGTTTAACGGGGAGGAGAAAATAGTTGAAGACCCGTATAAGAGTCTGAATTATGAGGGGCATATCTATCTCCCGATTCGTTTTATTGCTGAAAATACCGGTCTGCAAGTAAATTATGATGAGTTATTGCAAACGGTATCGGTTAAGGCAAGCCCTGTGTATATTTCAAAATCATCCGCAATTACACTGGCCAAATCCACCGACAAGCTTAATAATGATGTTCGTTGGGAAGCACAGTTTATCGATATTCACCGCAATGATTCAAATAGCCAGTTAATGGATCGTGCTGTTTGGAAAGTAAACGGTCTGTATCCGGCCGGTAACAAAACGATTGTTACCCTTGACGCGGAGACAGGTGAGCAGTTTTCCTTAACCAAATTAGAAGCGTGGGGAGAGGTTATTCCTCCGACTCCGGACATGGGACTGGTCTATGGATTAGCGGTAAATGCGTTATTGAAAAGCGATCCGGGCTTGACTAGGGAGATGAAATATATTGCAGTCGATCCCACAGGGCTAAAGGATCTTGGGGAAGGAGATATGGAGGAAATTCTTCAATCCTTAAACGGCAATGGCGTACTGGTTATGAAAGCATCCTTCGATGAATTGAAGGCAAAGGGAATGGTGCGTGACGTAAATGCCCTTGAAGGGGTACTTCTGATTGTAGAGAAAGTTGTATATGCAAAAGACAGCATTCTGATTGATGGTTACATATTCAAAACTGGTCTTGCTGCTGCAAGCAGTCGAATTACCATACAGCGAGATGGAGAGGGATGGAGAATAAGCTCGGTCCAAGGAAGAGGAGTTAGCTAGCTGGTAAATATATTTAAGATTTGATCGTTAATCACTTTTGTAGTTTATTGTTAATCTTGCACTACGTGGAAAGCAAATGAAAAATTGGCTGCCTTCTCCACTAACGAATACATAAGCATAGTGATCCAAATGGTAGTATTAGATTAAACCTTCCCAATTCTAGTAAAGCTAGAGGTAACTAAAAAATTGGGAGGGTTTTGTTATGAAATTGAATGATTTATGGAAGTTCTATGAGGCTGATAAACGTATTTTAGGATTCAGCCCGCACACTATAAAGGCTTACTCACTTCAGTTTAAGATGCTGATCATCGAACTCGGTGATATCGAGATCGAAGAAGTAACAATAAATTTGCTGAAAGAGTATTTGGCCAAGCAATCAGAGAAATTAAAGCCAAGCAGTTTAGGGCATCGAATTCGATTCGTTCGTTCCCTCTTTCGTTTTGCGTTTGAAGAAGGACATATCACAAAGAATCCCTCCCTCAAACTGAGGGAACCAAAAGTTGAAAAACGCATCCCGAAATTTCTGATTGAGGAGGATGTTATCCATCTTAAGATTTCCTGTCTTTCTCATCGTGAACATGCTCTTCTCGAATTTCTTTATTGCACGGGCTGCCGCGTTGGGGAAGTGCATAAATTAAGCTTGGAGGACATCAACTGGGAAAATTGTTCGGCTATCGTAAATGGTAAGGGCTCTAAACAAAGGGAAATCTATTTTACGACCGAATGCAAAGTATGGTTAAAAAGATATGTAAAGAGTCGTGAGGATTCCTGTAAAGCTTTGTTTGTCACTGAAACCCATCCTACCCGTAGAATGACAATCCCAACGATCCGTTGGGCATTAAAAAAGTTAGCAAACAGAGGGGAAGTTGCCGCAAATGTATATCCTCATAGGTTTCGCCATACATTTGCCTGCCAACTATTGGATAATGGTGCACCATTAGAGTTTATCCAGGGGATGCTTGGGCACGAAAAAGCATCAACCACACAGATATACGCCCAGCTGCGCGGGGAGCGTCGAAGAGAATTATATCGTCGATATTTTTAGGAGCTATTAAGCTCCTTCTCCACTAAATGAGCAGTATAGTGCGATAAGAAAATATTTACAAATTGTATTAATGTTCTAAAATAGATATTTAAATAGCCGCTGAGAAAGTTCAGTTATGGGAGGGTTGAAATGCTTGGATTACCAAAAGGTCAGGTTTTTTTAGTTCCTTGGTCAAATGAATGGCAAAAGGAATACTTATTAGAGAAAGATCAGATACAAGAGGTAGTTGGTCAGTATATTTTAGCTGTTCACCACATTGGAAGTACAGCAGTTAAACATTTAAGTGCAAAGCCAATCATTGATATTGCTATTGAAATTAATGAGTTTCAGGATGGTGAAAAGTGTATTACTCCGTTAGAAACACTTGGTTATTCATATAAAGGAACTAATGTCTTACCAGATAGACATTACTTTAATAAAGGTGAACCACGAACACACCAAATTCATATGTACCAAAGTGGAAATAAATATCTATTAGAACATTTGGCTTTTAGAGATTATTTGAGATATAACGAAACAGCAAGAATTCAATATGAACAACTTAAACAAGATTTATCGACAGTAAATAAAAGTAATAAACATAAATATGCAGATGACAAAACTAATTTTGTTAAATCTATCTTAGACAACATAAAAAAATAATATCACGTGGTTACTCAACGGTTCCGATAGTTGAATGAGGCAGACCGCCACCGCGGTCTGTTTTTTCATTGAAGTAACTGGCAGAAGAGTGGAACATCTAGAAATTAATAATGAGCTCTACGAACTTATTAAACTACTTGTCGGAAACAATCCTCTCTAACAATATCCCCACTTGATTTGCCATGACATTAGGTGGATAGGGCATTTCATTCGTGATCCACCATTCCAACACACCTACGAAAGACGTTGCCATAAATCGAAGCATAACATCTTCTGTTAAGCCTTTATTTTTTTCTTCAGTCATATCCACTTCATCCCTGTACGCTTCGATCAGAAAATCAAGGAAGCGACTGCGGAAAGAAGAGGCTCCTTTACTCGCTAATATTGTCGAAAAGAATAAATAATTCCGCTCAAAGTATTCTAAAAAAACGAGATCAGCATCTCTCCAGGGCAATTCACATGCCCATTCACATATTTCCTTAAGCTCATTTATATATGAATCAATGAGCTTATCAAGCAAATCAAATTTATCTTGATAATGAAGATAGATGGTTCTTCGGCTAACATCCGCCCTATCCGAAATATCTTGTATGGTAATCTGATTAAAACTTTTCTCAGACATTAGCTCAATAACAGCATTTTTTATCGCTTTTTGAGATTTCAGGACTCTTCTATCCACCTTAGACAATGAAAGGTCACCAAACTTTCTTATCAGTTTTAACCGATTTGTGCACTAATGCACGAATCGTGATCATTTAGCAATTGTAGGTATCGTGATTCATCTTATAATAATACACAGATGAAACTTAATTCATCAACGTATACCTTCAATGTTAGACAAAATTAAAATCCGATCTTGAATAGAAAAATCGATGATCTGTGCAAATTGAGGGCAATCAGATATTTCAACGAGAGGACTGCTTTTTTGACACTTTAGATGATTACTTCGAAGCCCTACGGAGATATCAATTGGATTATGATGTATCCCTTGATGGAGGCCATCCAAATGATTATTGGAATAAAAATTGGAAATATTACATCAATATGGCGAACAGACTCCTTTAATCTTTAAAGATGATTTTGACATCTTTGCAGGATGGAAAACGGTTTTTCGATAACATAACCTTTTTTATCTCTGTACTACCGTAAACATTTCAAATGATCAAAAGAAGGAGCGAATCTACAAATGGACTATGTGAAACTTGGTAATACCGGAATGGACGTATCACGCATTTGTCTTGGCTGTATGGGTTTTGGGGATGCAGGTCTGGGGCATCATCAATGGGTACTGGACGAAGAGAAGACCCGCCCAATAATAAAAAAAGCGTTGGAGCTTGGAATCAATTTCTTTGATACTGCGAACATATATGCTGACGGGACAAGCGAGGAGTTCGTTGGCCGGGCGCTAAAGGAACTTGCCAATCGAGATGAGATTGTTTTGGCAACCAAGGTTTATAATCGCATACATGAAGGACCAAACGGCGCTGGACTATCCCGTAAAGCAATCATGAGCGAAATCGATAAGAGTCTTAAGCGATTAAAAAGCGACTATGTTGATTTGTACCAAATTCATCGTTGGGATTACAATACGCCAATCGAAGAGACCATGGAAGCATTACACGACGTAGTTAAGGCAGGTAAGGCAAGATACATTGGTGCTTCAGCTATGTACGCATGGCAATTCCAAAAGGCATTACATGTCGCCGAGAGAAATGGGTGGACTCGATTTGTATCTATGCAGGATCATTTAAACCTCATTTACCGTGAAGAGGAGCGAGAAATGCTCCCTCTATGTAAGGAAGAAAAAATCGGGGTTATTCCTTATAGCCCGCTTGCAGGTGGAAAATTGGCACGGGAATCAACGACACATCGTGCTGAATCTGATCAAATTGCAAAACAAAAATATGATGCAACAGCTGATGCGGACCAATTAGTGGTGGACCGGGTTGCAAGTCTCGCGGACAAACATGGCGTGCGACGCGTTCATATCGCACTCTCATGGCTTCTGCACAAAGAACCGGTAACTGCTCCAATTGTCGGAGCTACGAAAAATTCACATCTGGAAGATGCGGCAGCTGCACTTTCCATAAAATTAACATCTGAAGAAATCGCGTATTTGGAAGAACCTTATGTACCACACCGAATTGTTGGCCACTATTAATTTGAGATTATTCGGTAGCACAGTATATGCAACTGACTCTTTTAAAGAACCCGGGAATCCTAAATGGCTTCGGTGTCACGTTCTTCTGGCAATTAGGATATGCCCTGCTCTATGCCTATATTGCTCCATTCCTGCTAAACGTTACATCCATGAGAGAACGGCAAGTAAGCATAGCTCTTTTTGCCTTCGGAATTGCTACTTTAATCGGATCCAAGTTCGGCGGATTCATGACGGACCGGGTCGGTATCCCAAAATCACTCATGAGTGGTATGGTTGTCCATGTCATAGCTTTGGTGCTACTCTCCAGCATCGCTAAATCAACGTTAGTCACTATTCCGCTTCTTATGCTGTGGGCTTTCTCGGCATGGTCTTCCGGTCCAGGACTACAGTTTAACCTGGTTGCGCTCGCTCCAGAAGCCACAGGGATCATGCTAAGCCTATACGGCTCTATCTTACAGCTCAGCATTGCTGCAGCCGGAGGTATTGGCGGTATTGCTGCTGGAGGCATATCAATACGTGCGGTCAGTTGGATCGCAGCTATATCAGTCGCAATTGCCTTAATTCTTGCCGTTGTCTCATTCAGCCGCAAAACAAGCAGGAGGGTTATTTATGAATCGAATTGAAAAGAGTCAAGAAAAATATAAACAGCTATTTGGCGATGGAGTGCCAGCGGCGTATGCTACCGATCCCGATTTTCAGGACATCCTGAGCCGCTTCATTTTCGGTGAGGTTTTTTATCAAGGTAACCTAGATAACAAGCAACGAGAGCTTATCACCCTGGTGGTGCTTACAACGAACCAAACATTACCTCAGCTTAAATCTCATACTCATGCCGCGCTTAACGTTGGGCTGATGCCAGTGGAAATCAAAGAGGCAATTTATCAATGTGCGCTATACCTTGGATTTCCTAAAACGCTGAATGCGATAAATGAAGTCAATGAGGTTTTTAAAGCAAGAAATATTGCATTGCCGCTTGAGAGCCAAATACAGGTTGAAGAAAATAATCGATTTGATAAAGGACTTGCCGTGCAGGTAGAGATTTTTGGAGATGTCATTTCAAAAATGCGTGCAAGTGCTCCGGAAAATCAAAAACACATACAGGACTATCTTTCTTCTTTCTGCTTTGGCGACTTCTATACGCGCGGCGGACTTGATTTGAAAACACGGGAGCTGCTGACACTCTGCATCGTAAGTAGCCTGGGTGGTGCTGAAGGTCAAGTGAAGGCACACGTGCAAGGCAACAAGAATGTGGGCAATGACAAGGAAACCTTGATTACTGCTATTACCCACTGCCTTCCCTATATAGGCTTTCCGAGAACATTAAACGCATTAAATTGCGTAAATGAAATAATTCCGGAATAGTTGGAGGCTAGTTGAGAAAAAGGTTCTCTCTTTCCTTGGCTTTGTTTCTGACCTTCACCCTGACGGCTTGCGGTCGGTCAGGAGTAAATTCCCCTTAACATTAGCTCAGTCCAACTCTGCGCGAGTGAACAGATCGTGAATAAGCACCTCATCCTCACAGGCAGATTTGAACGCCCATGCGAACTGTTCTACAGCGGTTCCATTACTCGAGTAGGCACAGAACATATCTGCTTCCGGGTCAAAATGAATCGTGTCCGCGAGCTCCGGCATCCGCTCATTCAAGAACACCGCCGCCAGTGAAGCCCAATCGTAACCGTTGCCTTCGAACCCCTCGTCCGCCCGGGTGTCGAATAGCTCTGCCAAATAGCTACCGACCGTCAGAATTACAGATTTGCCACCATTTTTCTGTTCCACGAGGATAAAGGGGGCCATATCCTTCGTTTCTCCTGCAGCTGTCAATGCCTGTGCAGCTTCCGCCTCCGCTGAAAGCTTTGCTATCACCGCACTGCGTGCCTCGTCCGTGAAACGGAGAACCCCGTTCTCCTGAACGATAAGGCCTTCCCCGATTCTCCCATCCAGCCAATCGCTGATGAAGCCGGGAGCGTACCCTCCTTGGCCGAATTCGTCGCCGAAAGCGATCATTTCATCATAGGTATCCAGATACTGCTGACGACTGGTAGTCGGGTAAGCGTTGGTG
Source organism: Paenibacillus sp. FSL H7-0331 (assembly GCF_001956045.1). The sequence continues at coordinate 9,358 of NZ_MRTH01000067.1, forward strand.
TATAGCCAGAACTGCACATCGTACATGAGATGAGACGGCTCATCCGCATGAAATGAGAAATGGCCCTTCTCCTGGACGATCCGGGTACAGACGCTGCGTATTTTGGACTCCAGCTCATCCACCTCAGAGGCCTGACCGCAGAGTTCCGTGAGCAGTGGAGAGAATTTTCCTTCAGCCACTTTGCGCAGATCGTTCTCTTTATCTTCTTCAGAAGTGTCGTAATCCTCATCTTTCACCAGACCGCGGATGAACGTCTCGAAGTCCGGTGCCAAGAATGTTATCTCGTAATCATCTTCCTGATCGACATGGATGACTTCAGGTTCGCCGTCCTTCCCACAGTGACGGTAATCCAGCATCACGACATCGTGCCCTGCCGAAGGGCAGTCACAGATTACCACGCCGATATCCGGATAGCCCCACTCTTCGATCATGAACGGACTTCCGAGATCACCGCAGATAGAGTAGCTTTTGTCGCGTCCGATCCCCATAATTCCCGTTATAGCAATATGATCCTCAGCCCAAGAGGTAGCTTCATCTGTCGGAAAGGATGTATGATGGGGAACGCCCCCGTTCTGATGCTTCATCAGAGCGATATAGGCTGCTGGTAGCTTATAGCCGAGTTCTTCTTCTACAGAAGAAATCAGCTCATCCGTAGGCGGATCAGAGACATATTGTTCTCTGGCATAGCTACTGTCTTCCCAGAAACTGTCGAGATCCATACCTTCAAAAGGGATAGCTCCCGGGCCTTTTTGTTGTTTACTGAGTCTGCACCGGGATTCAGCCTTTTGTTGTTTTTGCCATTTGCTATGGCTCCAGTCTAGCAATCTAGCTGAATGCTGATCGCCAGGATCCAGCTCCAGCGCGGTGCTTAGCACACCTGCTGCTTCCTCATACCGCTTCATATAATAATAGGAATAGCCTACGCGAAAATACCACAACGGATCATTTTTTCCTTGCTCAGCAATAAAAGCAAACTGTTCCAGTGCTTTTTCATACAAACTCAGATTGTTATAAGCCCGACCCATGCTGCTGACCATGTCGTAATCCCTGTCCGCTGGAGGAATCTTCATCAGAGTGTCTACGATCTGCTGGTGTTCATTATCTTCGTGCCATTTCATTATCTGTGCGCTTAGCTCTTGTTCCATCGTTGTCATTTGCCTCCCAAGTGAAAATGTGATTTTCTCTATTTTACCAGAGAGAAGGCTGTGAATGGAAATGTTTCCCTTCATTACGAAATCTGCTTCGGTCTGTCCCATCGATTAACAGAACCTCCAAGGCATAGCTCTGGTGGTTTCAGCATTATCGGTTCTATCTGTCCCCTAAGAAAGGCGGGTATTGTTCATATTTGATTAACCTAACGGATACGATAGTTCCATACCATACATAACAGAAAGCTAGCTACTGATATTAATACGGTAGCCTGTTGAAGTAACGGGCAGCATTCCTATTATGAAGAAATATGAGGTTTGAAAAATAAAAAGACTCCTTGGTATGATGTTAGTGAGGATTTTAACAGACCGCGTTATCAGGCGATGCGTCTGATGATTCGTGAAAACGATTTAATTTATATTGATGCGCTGGATCGATTAGGCCGTGATTACGATGGGATTATTACTGAGTGGAAATATATTACTCGTGAGTTGAAAGCAGATATCGTTTGTTTGGACAATGAGACGTTATTTGATTCTAGGAAATATCGGACCATGGGTGATTTCGGTAAGAGTAATGGAGGATCAATTTTTAAGTTTATTGGCTTATGTAGCAGAACAGGAGCGAAAGAAGAATCGGCAAAGGCAAGCTGAGGGAATCGAAGTTGCAAAGGCAGACGGAGTGAAGTTTGGTCGGCCAAAAGTAGATATTGATGGTGCATTCATACGCATGTACAAGGAATGGAAATCAGGAACGATTACTGCAACGATGGCAATAAAGCAATTAGATATGAAACATCGGACGTTTTATAGACGTGTGAAGGAATTCGAAGAGAATTTGATAAAATGAGGTTTTAGAGGAGAAACACCGCTTGAGTATTTATTACTGTCGATCTCTTCACAAGTCTCAACATTGAATTATTTTTTTTTGGCCTGCATTGAGGAATTCAAATAGCTACAAAATGTCTTAGTCCAGTCTCATTATTCAGTTGGTTAAATAAACTTTCAATGTTATTCCAGAGTAGGAGCGAATTCGTAAATTGGGCTGTAAAACCTTTACAGTGACATTTCTTATCGCCGACTCCACACATGTGGAGTGCTGTTCACTGTTAGTGAGAAAAGATTAAACAAGATGTGACGGTGTCAGAACCCTTCCAACATGGCGGAAGGGTTCTTTTTTTGTGTGGGTAATTATGGTAAGGTTAATAGGTTAGGGGTGATACACATGGGTGGCGGTTTATATGGACACAGAAACATATGTTTTTTCGTTATTGTGATATTGTGATCGTTCCAATATTCCCAGCCGTCTAAGGAAATGGCGATCATCGATACTCAGCAGGACTACGGAAAAGTCGAGCAAATCATCGCTAATATCTTCGGAGCCAACGTGGTTTAAGGTTGAAGATAGTTGTAGAGTTTATTCTCTGTTAACAAATGAACTTATAATAAAGGAAATAACACATGATAAACTGAACAATGGAGATCCATTAACATTTCTCCGTCCAGTTAAGGGAGCACTGCTTATGTCCGGAGCCTCGCTAGTGGAATACGCGTATGAGAAAATTCGTCAAAGACTGCTCAATGCAGACTATTCACCAGGTGTTCTTCTGTCGGAAGGTGAGCTGGCAGCGCAATTGAATATGAGCCGGACACCGATCCGCGACGCCATTCGGCTTCTGGAGAAGGAAGGCTTTGTCCAGACATTGACCAAGCGCGGAATCCGGGTCAATACAATCGAGATTAATGAGTTATTTGAAATGTTCGACTTGTTAACCGCATTGTATTTATTCACGCTTGATATCATAGAGCAATATCATGACGAGATTGACCTTGAGAGAATGGGGGCCTATTTGGGTGAGATTATAGGAGCCAGCGAACAGAAGAGATACCGCGAATATTATGAGAACGGATTGTTGTTCATGAGAACTCTGTTGGAAACAATCCACAACCGTCATATTCTGCAAACCTTTGATTCGTACAAGGATAAGATCCTGTTTTTCGTTGTAGCGCATCGGTTCTATAAAAATCCGAATCGACCCTTCACAGGCAAGAATATATATTCTGAAATATTGCGCTATCTAACCGCAGGTGACATTCAAGGGGCGAAGAAGGAAATTCTGAATTACAAATGGAATGTTACGGATGAACTGCTCAGAAGCGAGCAGAGGTAGACATCATATTGAAGGACCGTCAGGGTAGCCTTGGCGGTCTTTTTGTATCTCACAACCGTTTACAAAACTTTAATTTCAGCTTAACACTCATCTTACATTCAAGATATATATTTCTTGTATGCAAGATGAATTATACAGAACTAAAACGATGGAGGGAAAGAACATGCAGACAGTTTCATTCATACACGTGACGGATACTCATCTGAACGTGCCAGGGAAAGAATCGATTTTCAACAAAGTGAACATGGCGGACAAGCTTAAAGGAGTGTTCGATCACGTTAGGGCATCAAAACAAAAACCGGCTTTCATTCTGATTACGGGGGACCTGGTCCATGAAGGTGACAAGGAAGATTATGCCTATTATCGAAAGCTGATAGACGAAGCGTCTGAATCGATCGGAGTCCCGGTTTATGTAACGCTTGGTAATCACGACCATCGAGCCCCGTTCCGCGAAGGTTACCTTGGCGAACAGCCTTCCGAGAAAGCTTACTATTATTCGGTAACCGTCGATGGCCTGCGTGTGCTTGCGCTGAATTCGCAAGTGGAAGGGCAACACAACGGGGCTATTGATGAGGAACAGCTTGCATGGCTTGCCGAGCAGTTGCAGCAGACGGCTCCGAACGGGACTGTCATTGCCCTTCATCATCCACTGCTGAACATCAGCATAATGTCGGCGAAACATATGCTGACGAATGCTGACGAGCTTGCCAAGGTATTGCAGACTGGCGATGTGGCAGGAATCTTCGCAGGTCATGTTCATTCGAACAACATTGGGATGTACGATGGCATGTTGAGCGTAGCAGCGAGCGGTTCAGCATTCGGCGGGGAGATGACCGATGACGGTCAATTCCGGCTCTACGATTTTTGCAGCTACAATATCGTTACAATAGCTGGCGGCAGCGCAAACGTGCAGACGGTTATCCTTCCTGCTACCGATATTGAATTTCTACGTTACGTTCCATCCTTCATTCCTCTGAAGCATAAATCTTAGGAGGTCGTCCACTTGAACAGAACATTTAATGCCGCACTCATCTTGAGTATTGTACTCAGTCTCGTACTGACAGCCTGCGGTTCAAGCACTAATGGCATTACAAATAACGAGAAAGACGTTACTTTGCGCTTCTACAGCTATATTCTTGGCAATGCCGTGGCTGGGGCAGGCGCACAGAAGCTCATCGACGAATTCGAAGCCGCCCATCCTCACATTCATATCGAGGGGGTGCCGGTGCCGGTCGGCGATCTCCTTAGCCGCGTACAGGCCGATACAGCCGCAGGAACACCGCCCGATGTGGCGCAACTGGGTTTCGGCTGGATGGACTTAATCGTTAATGGCTTAGGTGCCGTTCCGCTCGAATCACTGACCACTACAGACGACTGGAATAAAAACTTCGAAGGCTTCTCCGCCAAGGGACTTGAGCTTGGCAAGTACAATAACCAGACTTACGGCCTTGCGTTCACGTTCAGCACGCCGGTTCTGTTCTATAACGCGAATCTGTTCCTCAAAGCAGGGCTGGACCCGGAGAAACCGCCAGCTACATGGCAGGAGGTTGAGCAGGCTGCACTGCAAATCAAGAGCAAGACGGGAGCAGAGGGTTTCCATTATTCTGGACTGTCGCCGTCTACCGGGGACTGGATTGTCCAATCTCTGATCGGCAGCAATGGAGGAGCCGTTCTGTCTAACGATCGTAAGATGCTGCAATTCGACTCCCCGGAGGCGATAGGAGCCATCCAGATGTGGAGAGGGCTTGTAGATAGTGGTGCCCATGACAAAATGAATGACGTAGAAGCGATGGAAACGATGTCGCAAGGGAAGCTTGGCATGTTCGTGATGACAAGCGCCGTGCAAGGGTCGTTACTGAAAGGCGCGAAAGGAACAGGATGGGAGCTTCGTGCCGCTGAGATGCCGGCATTCGAAGGGAAGGCGACGAAGCCGACGAACTCGGGAAGCGCGCTGTTCATCCTGTCCAAGGATACGGAGAAGCAGAAAGCGGCTTGGGAATTCATGAAATTCGTGACGAGCGAGCGCGGGTACACCATTATTACATCCGAAATCGGATACTTGCCGATGCGTACATCGATTTTGGAGGATCCGAAATATTTAAAGGAGTGGGCAAAGGAAAATCCGCTTATTCAACCGAATATCAGTCAACTGGAGCGGTTGACGCCTGCGATCGCTTACCCGGGAGCGAATTTCAGCCAGATTTCCACGATTCTGATGAACGCGATACAGAGCTCGGTTCTGACCAATGCAAACGTTGCGAAGAGGATGCAGGATGCGCAGGTTCAGGCGCAGAAGCTGATGCCATGAACAAGCAGACGTCTGTAACCGTTCGGCCAAGCAAAGGAAGTCGGGAGCAAGTAACCTTTCGGTCCAAGCCCACAGGGAAAGCAAATTCAGTGCTGGTTTCCCGAATCCTTCGCTTGTTGCAGCCTTACCTGTATGTATTGCCCGCGATGCTCTGCGTAGGTTTTTGGTTATATCGGCCGCTGCTTCAGACGGTCCAGCTCAGCTTCTACGAATGGAACCTGCTGCCAACGACACCTAAGAAATTCGTCGGGATGCTTAACTATGAACGTATCGTTAACCTGCCTGACATGCATACGGCAATCAGCAATTCCTTGATCTATATGATCGGTATCCTTCCGTTCTCCTTGGTCATTCCGCTGGTAATCGCAATCGGCACCGAACGGTTCAATGGCAGGGCAAAGAACGTATACAGGATGCTCGTCTTTTTTCCTATGATCATGGCACCCGTAGTGGCTTCTATCATCTGGAATTGGATGCTACACCCGCTGAATGGAATCGTAAACCAAGCCTTGAAGAGCGGATTCCATCTCAGCGATCCGATCCGGTTTCTATCCGATGAGAGGTTTGCGATCTGGACGATCCTGTTGATTACCGGTTGGAAAATGATCGGGTTCAGCACGTTGATATTTTCTGCCGCTTTGACAGGCATCAGCAAGGATTACTATGAGGCGGCGATGATCGACCGTGCGAGCAGATGGCAGATTGTCCGCTACATTACGCTTCCGCTTCTATCGCCATTCCTTATTTTTATCCTGATGCTCAGTATATTGTTCTCGTCAGAATGGAGCTTCGCTTATATTAACGTACTGACGCAAGGCGGACCTTCTAATTCGACCATTAACATCTACTATTTGTTATGGAATTACGGCTTCAAGTCGTTCTCGATCGGCTGGGGCTCGGCTTCTGCTGTCCTGTTCTTCGTTGTCTTCGGCTTTATTGCTTGGCTGCTGACCAAGCTTAGCAACCGCTATTCGTTCTATGACGAATAAGGAGTGGAAAATGATGCGTTTATTAAATCCCCGTTCTATCGGGAAACATGCGGTTATGATTTTCTTGAGCTTGTTCGCGGTGTTCCCCTTCTATTGGATGATTGTCTCTTCCTTCAGGCCGGAAGGGGAAATATATTCGGCATCGCTTCTTCCCAAGCATTGGACGTGGAGCAACTATGAGTACGCTTTTCAATCGATACCCGTCCTGAGCATGCTTAGCAACACCGCTGTCATGTCCATCGTGCAGACGGTATGTCAATTAGGTATGGCTTTACTGGCGGCTTACGCCTTTGCCCGTTGGGTGTTTCCCGGATCGCGCGTGATGTACATGCTGTTCGCGCTTACCTGGCTCATTCCGTTCCAGGTGACGATGATTCCGAACTATGTACAAATATCCGCATGGGATTGGCGCAATACGCTCCTAGGCTTGATCGTGCCCAATATGGTATCGGCGTTCGCGATTATGTCCATGACGCAATCCTTCAGGGCTTTTCCGAAGGGGATCATTGAGGCGGCGTGGGTGGATGGAGCATCGAGCTGGTCGATCCTCTGGCGGATGTTCGTGCCGAATATGCGGGCGCCGATTGCTTCTCTTGGGATTCTGCTGTTCATTAATTCGTGGAACGAATACTTTTGGCCGCTCTTGCTGACGAATAAGCTGGAGAAGTCGGTCATCCAGATCGGCCTGCAAATGTTCATGTCCAGTGATGCGAATGCCTGGGGACCTCTGATGGCGGCTGCCGTCATTACGAGCCTTCCTATATTAATCGTATACCTCGTTCTTCAGCGTCAGATCATCGAATCTTTTGTGAAAATGGGACTAAAATAAATCGAACAGTAGAGGGTATTGCTATGAATATTACGAGAAAAAATAGAGTCATTGCTTTAGAAGGCGCTGTCAACTTCCGCGATATGGGCGGATATCAGGTTGCAGACGGCCGTACGGTCAAATACGGGCTCTTGTTCCGTTCGGACCAATTGGGAGGATTGACCGGGCAGGATCTGCAAATCGTGAGCGGCTTGAGGCTGAGAACAATATTGGACTATCGCAGCGAAGGTGAGGCTGAGCGCAGTCCGACGCCTGCACTTGAAGGTGTCGATTATCGGAGGCTGGAAGCAAGTCCACTCGCAGCTCTGACGAATATGCATGCGGATAAGGATGCGCTGACGAGAGGTATCATCGATCGGGAGACGATGATTGAACTTTATAAGCGGCTTCCGTTCGCCAACCCGGCTTATCGGTTCCTTATCGATGCGATGGCGCATCCCGACACTGAGCGGCCTGCTCTGCTACATCATTGCGCGGGCGGCAAGGACCGAACGGGGGTTGGCGCTGCATTGATGCTTAAGCTACTGAATGTATCCGATGAGGTCATTATGGACGATTACTTGCTCACGAATGAAACGCTAGGACCGAAAGCCGCGCTAATGCTGGAGCAGCTGGATGAGCAGCTAACCCCTCTTCAAAGGGAGCATTTGTGTGATACGTTCGTTGCGTCGGCGGATTATTTGAACGCCGCTTTAGAGGAGATAGGAGCTGTTTACAAGAGCTGGGACGACTATTTCGAGCAGGAGTTCGGTATTACGGCGGAGATGCGGGCGCGGATTGTTGAGAATTATTTGGAGTAAGACTCTTGGGATTTAATTCCATGATTTGAGCAAAAGAACCTTAAAAACCACAGTGAAAGTGGCGTTTAAGGTTCTTTTTCATCCTGATTTGTCATCGTCCCGATCATCATTATCATCGTTATCATTTTCGTCATGCCGATCATGATCGATTAAGCTAGCAGCGGCAACCTCTACTTCGGCCGTTCTGTTACATCGATCGACTTGCGCAGATCCGTAAACCAAGTAGACGGTGTGAACACGCGATAGCGTACACAGTCCTTTGTCGGGTGACAAGAACAATGTCCGAATGAAGTCCACGGAAACCGTGGGCTTTTTAGTTATCGGATCAAGTTCTTGTCATTTTGCGATGACAAGAACTTGATCCGATTTCCGACAAGCAGTTAACTGACCTATAACTTGTCGTTAAATTAACAGGGAGGATAGTGGGACAAACAAGCTGAACTATATAAATACACAAGAGGGTCTGCGCTTCTATCATGGATTATAATTAATTAGTAACATGAAAATGAAATAATTTCTCTTAAATTAACTGTATAAGG
>NZ_MRTH01000068.1 GCF_001956045.1 Paenibacillus sp. FSL H7-0331
TTCTTGTTTTAATAGAGGAGTGTCTTTTTGCGCTTTTTTCAGACATTCATTTTCGTATAAAAAGCCATGAAAATGGCGAGAGGCACCCTCTTTTCAAATTCGTATAATAAAAAGAAACCCTTCTTTGGTAAAATGGAAGTGTGACCCACCATTTGGACTGGGAAGGTAAAACCTCCTTAATGACCCTGAGTCAGTTCCCGACACCGGAAGAGATTGTCTCTACAGGTGCCAGAGGTGTTCTCGAACATTGGGTGAAGCGCGGAGTCGGCATCAAGAGAGCGGAGAAGCTCTTGCTACAGCCGAACTTACCGAAGGACTACGAGCTGCGAGAATAGAGCTGATGAGCTTGCTCGATCAGTTTGAGCTTTTCACGAAACAAGTGGAAACCGTCATGAATCAAGTCATGGAGATATTGAATGAAATTCCTAGAGCCACACCGATGTTGAATATACCCGGCGTCGGTGTACGGTTGCAGGGTTCCTTGCGGAGGTCGGCGATCTGAGTCATTATGGCCATGGGCAACAGATCATCCGCTTGGCAGAATACAGGCGAAAACATTACTTTATTGTGGGAGGTTGTATTCATAATGAACGTGATCAAGGTGATGATTCTAGACGATGAAGTGTTGGCCATCAGGCATTTGAATCATTTGATTCCATGGGGGGAGCACGGTTTTGAGGTTGTTGCGGAAACAACATACCCGCAGCAAGCATTGGAACTGTTTCGGAAGTATCGTCCGCAAGTGATTTTTGCCGATATCAGAATGCCCGGTATGGACGGTTTGGAGTTCAGTAAGTCTGTGCTGCAAACGGACATACCTGTCCATATTGTGCTGCTTACTTCCTATAAGGAATTCGATTACGCAAAAGAAGCTGTCAAAATCGGTGTGTTTGATTACTTATTGAAGCATGAACTGAATCCGGACGAGCTGATTGCCGTACTGCAGCGGATCCGTAGGGAATTGGAGGATCTGGAGCAGAAAGAGATACTGATCCGGCGCCAGCTGTTCTATGATCTGCTCAAAGGTACAGAACCGACTCACGAGCAAACGAGGCTATTAAAGAACGAGGGCAAACGCCACGGCAATCAATTTGTATTTTTACTGATGGGCTCCAATGTCCCTATCCCTGTAATCCCTTTCATGCTCAAGGAACCGCGGACTGAACCTTTTCTTATAAATGAGATTCCTTTCGAAACCGGCTTTCACTGCTTATCCGTGCTTCCTTTAGAACAGCAGCAGTGGGGAGTGATCCTGGCCGTTCTTAAACCTTACAGTTACCTGCAGGCGCACAACGAAACAATGGCGATGGTCCGGTTTCTGCAACAAACTTATAAGGTGCAGCGCGGTGAAACCGCATCAGTAACGATCTCCCCTCTCTTTCATGAGCTAACCGATTTACATCGAATCTATGTTGGCTGCGAACGGATCGTGAGGCATTCCCCTTTTTTTGATAAAGAAAGCATCATCGAGCCCGATATCGTTCCGGAGAAAGCCGCAGAGCTTCGTGCGGAGATTAGACAATATGTAAGCCGTGCGGCTGCTCAACTCGACCTGCATCAGGCGGAACAGGTTTGTTTAATGATTACAGAAGCTTTTGCTGATATTATTAAGCGATTACATTTAGAGGCCGCATTGCTGCTGTGTCGGGAGCTCGCCGTTCTATTGGATTCGTTTCGTGTGAAGAGGGGGATCAAGAGGTTGGAGGAGCAGTTGAAGGAAGAGGTAGAAGCCACTGGGAATTGGTTTACTTTCGTTCAAGTTGCGCAATGGTTCCAGCAAATGTTCAGTGAGGCGGTTCGTGAAGCGGAAGAAATTCTCAATAAGCGCTACTCATGGAAAGTCCGGCAAACGATGAATCAGATTCGAGAAAAATACCAAGAGGCATTAACCGTTGAAAGCTTAGCTGAAGAGTTAGGAATCAGCGGCGACAGGTTGCGGCATTTGTTTAAACAAGAGACAGGCATGACTGTATTGGATTATTTGATACAAATTCGTATGGAGCATGCCAAGAAAATGCTTCGGGACAAACGGCTTAAAGTTTATGAAATCGCCGAGAAGGTGGGGTATAAGAACAGCCAATATTTCAGCCAAGTATTCCGCAAGATGGTGGGGGTCAATCCTCTGGTCTACGCAGAAGGGAAGCGAGTCGCCGATGAAATGGAAAATTAAGAGTAAGCTGATTTTTATCACCTTTTGTATCGTCTCCATTTCGTTATTGTGCAGCGGTACCATCACTTATTACTATGTAACCGGGATTATCCGGGAGCAATCTATACAAGACAGCCAGGCCAAGCTCTCCCAGAACTCTTTTCAAATCAAGCGTATTCAGGAGCGAACTGAGAAAATTGCGGAGTATATTATCAGTGACAACGACATTCAATCATTGCTCAAAACGAACGACCTGCTTACTATGGAGCAGGACTATTTTAAAAAAAAAGCAATTGAGGAGAGACTCAGGAAATTTACAGCCTTGAACGATTTTATTACTAACGTTCTAATTGTCAGAGCGGACGGGGAGATGTTCTCGAATAACTCCGGCTATGAGAATTACTTCGAATCTTATTTACAGGAGATGTGGTTTACGGAGTTGGCAGCGGAAGGCGGTAACCCCTCGTTCTCCACTCCGCATCCGTTCTATTATGGAAACGGCAATGGGTACCTGCCTACTGTGAGCTACGTAGTCCGGTATCGCAGTATCGTGGAGCCGGATGATCCCGGAGCGCTTCATACTTTAATCATCGATATCAAATATTCCGAGTTTACTGCTGCCTTACAACAAAGCTTGGGGCAGTACGAACAAATGGTTCTCCTGAACAGCGACAGGGTCATCCTCTATAACAGCAAGGAAACAGACCCTCCATTCATGCCGGACAACATTGAACATGAGATTGCCCCCGGTAAAGGCTACTGGGAGGACCGGCAATATATTGTCATTTACAATCAGTCCATGCTCAAGGGCTGGCTTCAGATGGCTATTCTGTCAAAGGCTAATTTGTTTGCCAAAATCAATACGATCCTCTTCCTGTTCGTTGCGGTCATCCTCAGCAGCCTGATTCTCATTTTTTCTGTGATGACGCCGACGATCTCCAGAATTACACGCCCGATTTCCCGTATGGTTTCCGCTATGAAGCGGGTTTCCGATGGTGATTTGAACATGAACATTTCCATTCGCACCGGAGATGAACTGGAGATTCTTGCGAACGGCTTCAATCGCATGATTGCTGAACTGAAGGAGCATGTCCGTTCCTCTATCGAAAGCGAGAAAATCAAACGAAGGATGCAGCTTGAGCTTTTAATGGCCCAGATTAATCCTCATTTTATTTACAACACACTCAATACGGTTATTTACTTGTCTCATGCCAACCGCAATCGCGAGGCGGAACAGATGACCCAGGCGCTAATCGGCATTTTGCAAGATTCTGTCCATAAGGAGGACCGCTCCTTCTTCACCAGACTGGCGGATGAAATCAGAATTGTAGAAAAGTATGTAGAAATACAGCAATGCCGGTATCCGTGCCGGTTTCAGCTGGAATGGAACATCGATCAGAGGCTGTACGACCTTGTTGTACCTAAGATGATTTTACAGCCAGTTGTTGAAAATGCGCTGTTTCATGGGATTTGCTCCGTCTATATGGAAGAAATGGGCCGGATTCAAATTCAAGCCGTTCAAACGGAGGGAACCGTGGAAATCCATATTGTTGATAATGGAAAAGGTATGACATTTGAACAACTGGCGAGCCTGTGTGATATGCAGTCAGACAGCACTGGCTCCCCTGAAAGAAGAGGAATCGGGTTGGCTAATGTACGGGAGAGAATCCGCTACCACTATGGGAAGGAATACGGGATTGACATTGAGAGCGGGCAGGGGCAAGGCACCCGCGTTATTTTGCGGATACCGCAAGTTACGGTTCAGTAACCGGATTTGAAACAAAATAACCGGTTTATCTAGTTTGTTGTATGGGAAGGTGGTTGTAGAATAAGAATGTAATCGCTCACATTAATCAAAAGGAGGATTTAAATGGTTGTAAGAAAAAGAAGTTTGTTCGTTATACTGTTCGCTGCATGCTTCTTGCCTTATATTACGACCCCAGTCGCTATCGGATTTATTTTCTCCTATATGTTCGATTGGCAGAGCGGAATCTTGAATCAACTGCTCATCCAGCTGAACCTTGTGACAGAGGGGGTTTACTGGCTCCAAGAGCCGTTTATCGCCAGATGCGTCATAGCTTTGATGTTCATATGGCGTCATCTTGGTTATTTTATGGCGATATATTTAGCTGGCATGACGGCCATTCCTCAGGACATTTATGAAGCAGCCAAAGTAGACGGCTCATCGGGCACACATACGCTATTTACTATCACTTTGCCCCTGCTAAAAAATATTTCAGTTTTTCTCATCGTAACGTCTGTTATCGGGGGTTTTCAATTATTTGACGAGCCCAAGCTTCTCTATGGAGGATGGGCGGCGAACTCGGTTGGCGGACCGGATAACGCCGCACTGACGGTAATCTGGAAATTTATCGATGATACATTTATTTCCGATAACCGGTTTGGTTACGGCGCCGCAATCGCATACAGTTTATTCGTGATTATTATCTTTTTCTCGATGATCAGCTATCGTATTACAGCAGGGAAGGGGGAGAAAGAGTGAAGATCGTCAAAATGTTCTTTTTAACTGTCATTACGTTGGCCTCTTTGTTCCCGTTCTATATGATGATCGTAATGTCAACCTATTATAACGAGGATTTGTTTCTGAAACTTCCTCTACTTCCCTCATCATACTTTATAGAAAATTTAAAAACGGTGTTTAAATCGAACTTTTTACAGGTGTATGCAAATAGTTTGTTCGTATCGGCGTTCGCTGTTATTTTCTCTTGTCTCATCAGCTCTTTAATCGGCTTCGCCATTGCTAAGTATGATTTCCGGTTAAAAAAGGCTTTGAATTATTTCATTATCATCACGATGATGGTGCCTTCACAGGTTGGTATTATCGGTTATATTATCGAAATGCGAATACTGGGCTTCGGCAATACACTGCTCCCTCTTATGCTGGTGTGGCTTGCTTTTCCGTTCGGCGCCTTTTTTATGACGCAGTTCATTAAAGACACTATACCGAAGGAGATCATGGAATGTGCAAGGATAGACGGATGTTCCGAACCCCGGATTTTGGCACAGATCGCGTTTCCTTTGATTAAATCAGGCATGTCCACGCTCGCTATACTAGTGTTCCTTTGGTCCTGGAACAGTTACTTGCTTCCGCTTGTAACGATTAACAACTCGAAGTGGTACACAGTTCCCATCTTTGTGTCTAACCTGGGTATTGTCCACCGTACCGATTTTGCCGCAAGAATGTGCGCGTTAGCGTTAACGACAGTACCGGTCTTGCTTGTTTTCATAGCAGGATCAAAAAATTTCATAAAAGGCATCACGGCTGGAGCCATTAAAGGATAACTTTTGTAAATGCCGTAGTAGCTTGATGAATAAGCCAAAAAAGACGCCGGTAATAGAGTTTCCTTGAGCGTCTTTTTAGGTCTACGCTTATATTTTCAACAGCAGAGAGAAAAAGCAAAGAATAAAGGAGAAGACACCGGTCTGCCCTTAAAATTGAAGTTACCACATTATAGCAAAAGGAAAACCTTGATATAATGAATCGTCGGACGAACAATACGAGTGTTTTGTCTGCAGATAAGAAAGAATCCATCATTGAACATCATCGAGATTGGGAAGCGCTATCATTCTGATATTTGGCTTATGATCGAAATCATGTATATCAATGATGAGCTCAAAATTATTGAGGGAGGCAACGAGAAGACGTCAATAATTAAGCGGTTGTTCAGTGTGATCATGACAGTTGTTTTTGCAGCAGGGGTTCTTTTTAACCCTCTGTCGTTGTCGGGTGACAAGAACAATGTCCGAATGAAGTCCACGGAAACCGTGGGCTTTTTAGTTATCGGATCAAGTTCTTGTCATATTGCGATGACAAGAACTTGATCCGATTCCCGATTGGTGACAAGAACATTGCCTGATTCCCGACAACCTTAGCAGAATCGGTTTGTGACACTATTTGCAGTATTATTATTTGAACTTGATTCAGAGACGAGTTGTTTCGAAGGATAACAAACATAACCATATCGTCTGTTTGAAAGTTGGAGATATCAAATATGTAAAATTATCACTTCTAAAAGGAGTTATCACTGGTAATATATGCGAAAAATTGATTGCCACAGCAATCTGTACGCCGCGGCGCGGCCGCCTAGAGTGGCTAATCATTTTTTGAAGAAGTTCCCTTTTGTAAACTACACCACCTGTTACTTAAATTAAGTGTTATAATATGGATAATAAATTGAAGGGGGTCTAAGATGAACAATCCTTCCTACAATCCATTCAATGACGAGACGGTTCACCTTACCTTGAAACTAACGCAATCGAATATTATAGACGAAAGGGATGCCTTTAACGATGTAATTAAACATGGTGATAGTGTTCAAGGTTTCCGGGCACCTAAAAAAATCGAACAATTTCCAAAATGGTATCAAAATTCGCAAAGAATATATGGAACTATCTCGGTACTTGTTTTCGCCTCATTTATGATATATAGATTTTCCAAATTATCGGGGATATTGCATCGGGGAAGTAGCCCTTGTGTATATCGACGACAGTTATAATTGTTATAGATACGAGAATTATAATTATAATCAATAGGAGAAAGCAGCCGGTTAAAGTGGATCGGCTGCCTTCGCTCAACTAACGGGATAGTGTCAATGCAGGATTTGGAAAAATTAATTTCATTGTTATCTCTTAGCGTTATGGAATTTGGAATACAGTCAGCATATCATATCGAGCCATTTTCTTTGTTCCTATAGTTTTAAACAGTAAAGTCACAACATATTTGACACTTTGATGTTCTCGGATGCATTACGTAGAACGAGATTGAGAAGTCAAATCGAATCTTCGATGCTCTGCAGCAAGACGGCCATGTCAATATGCCGCTACAGGAGGAATCCTTCTGCCCTGGATTCGGCGACGTCACGGACAAGTTCGGTGTGACCTTCCAGGTCTACACGGAGATGTAAACCATACCTCACGAAGAAAGAGTTGCAATAGGTATTATAGTATTGAAGAATTCGTTCCATGAAGGGTGGACACCGCAATGAAAGTAACCGCACCAGAACTTCAGTTATTTGACGAGTTGAAGCCGGGGTTAACCTCGTTCTGTTATAGGATGCTAGGGTCTATCGATGACGCAGACGATGCCGTGCAGGAAACCTTCATCCGCGTCTGGCAAAGCTGGAGCTCCTTCCGACAGGAATCCTCGTTTAAAACGTGGGTCTATCGGATCGCTTCAAATATATGCCTGGACAAGCTAAGACAAACGAAGCGCCGCATTCGCCCCGTAGACTTCTACGGCCCAGCGGAATCCATTGTCGAACCTCGCGAGACGCTGCCTGACTCATCTTGGATTTGGCCAGCCCCTGAATTTTCGAATAATCCGGAAGATATTTTCATTCGTAAAGATACGCTGCATATCTGTTTTATTACACTTTTACAGCTCTTGCCTCCCCGTCAACGTGCGGTGATGATTCTGAAGGATGTATTCGAGTGGCCTTCTAAGCAGATCGCAGAGACGTTAGGCATGTCGTCGGCAGCGGTAAACAGCGCTCTGCAGAGAGCCAGAGATACGTTGGAGCGGGAACAACTCCGTTCCGATGAATTCAATAGGAGCGAAGAGGAACCTGATCAGGAATTGCTGTCGCGTTATGTGGAAGCCTTCGAGCAATTCGATATCCATGCCCTGGTTGCCTTGTTTCATGAAGAAGGTCGGATGTCTATGCCGCCTTTCCCTATGTGGGTGCACGGCAAGGACGATTTGTTCAAGTTCTTCACGCTTACGCGTTGGCATTGCGAGGGATCCCGGTTTGTGCCGGTTACGGCGAATGGCGGTTTTCCTGCGTTAGCGCAGTATATGTGGAGCAGGGAAGAGAACGGCTTGGTCCCTTGGGGGATTCACCTCTTAGAAGTGAAAGACAACAAAGTATACCACGTCCAAAATTTCATCAATAGAAAATTATTTGCCCGTTTCGGACTTCCGGATCGATTGGACCGATGAATTTCGTCGATTGGCTTCGTCTATAGAAGTGAAAACTAAAAACAAGAGAGGTTGTTATTACAATGGAAACGAATCAATCGACGAAAGTTACCGTGCAAGCAGTCGTTCAAGCACCAGTAGAGAAGGTATGGAGGTACTGGTCCGAGCCGGAACACATCACGAAGTGGAATCAAGCTTCGGAGTCGTGGCACGCACCTAAGGCGGAGAATGATCTGCGGGTTGGAGGCAAATTCCTTACCCGAATGGAAGCAAAAGACGGCAGCATGGGGTTTGACTTCTTTGGAACATACGACGTCGTGAAGCTGCATGAGCAGATTTCATACACAATGGAAGACGGGAGAACGGTTGAGATCTCCTTCCTGAATCAAGGAAACGAAACCAAGGTGATTGAAATATTTGACGCGGAAAGCACGCATTCCATAGAAATGCAACAGGCGGGATGGCAGGCGATTTTGGATAATTTCAAGAAATATACGGAGGAATCCCGATGATCGAGACGAATATGAAAACGAGGACACCGCCAGTAAAAGAAATCTCTAATGCGAGGCTATGGACAGCGCGTGCCATGAGAGGGATTGTCATTCTGTTCATGCTGTTCGATGGGATCGGGAAATTCACCAAGCCCGTACCAGTGGTAGAAGGCGCGGTCACGCTCGGATTCGCGGAGCACCACCTTGTAACGTTGGGCGTATTAGTATTGCTCTGCACTGTCCTGTATGCCATTCCGCGAACTTGGTTCCTGGGGGCGCTACTGCTCACGGGTTACTTAGGAGGCGCGGTGGCTACACATCTCAGGTTGGATAATCCGTTGTGGTCTCATCTGCTGTTTCCCGTCTATGTCGCCATACTGGCTTGGGGGGCGCTGTGGCTGGTCGATCGAAGATTGCGCAATCTTCTCTGGGAACGCGAATAATATATATACTGCCGCCGAGGAAAAAAACGGCGGCTTTTTTGTTGCGTCGCTACGGGATTAGCCCCATCAGGAGGCTGCCGCCTTTTTCAATCGGTTGGCTTTGCTGTGTTGACAGGTTTTGAATTTCACCATGAGAGTAGATACTATAGGATTGCAGCCCCATTAAGTTAACGGAGACTATAGCTCAATAAACAACTAAGATACGGCTGCTGGCATAGATCGGCAGTCGCGTTGTGCTAACTGGCAGAATAGCTGATGAGGGTATATGCAACTATTTCCAGAAAATAGCGTCCTTATAATTATCAACAAAAGGAGGCGTTATATTATTGAAAAAACTAATATGGGTTGTTCCACTCTTTGGGATGTATGTTGTTTATGAAGGAATTGTAGTTTTGTTAACCCAGGTTCGTGGGGAAGCAATATATGAGCTAGGATGCTTATACCTGCCACTACTCCCTCACTTATAACCCACGGTTCTATATTTGTTCTTGCTGGTATAGCTCTAATTTGTGTTCCTTTTATATTAAGAAAACTTGGCTTTAATAAAGCCGCTTCATTCAACGGGTACGTTAGTTGAATAATGTAACCGCAGCAGCTGGGCATGGATCGGCTGCTTTTTCGTTACGCTCCGGCAGAATAACGCAATGGGGCCACAGTCGAAATAAAGGAACAGAATTGCTCGATTAACGACACCCATTGCCATCATGCGGGAGGCATTGCGTCATCTGGACCGGCTATTATCCGAGTCAGCCGGCGTTTCCGATTTTCCCGCGCGGTTCGCCGGAGATGAATTCGTTGTACTGACATGTGATCGCCCCAGGTGAGCAGCCTCATCACGATCCTTGAGGATACGCTGTCCGCGAACCTGCTTCGGCTTGAAGACGGGAACAAGCTGTCGATTACCGTAAGTATCGGAGCTAGCCATTATCCGGAAGACGGAGCAAATGCCGATGAGCTCTATAAGAGAGCGGATTAACGCATGTATCGGATGAAGAAAGATGCTATGCCGAATACGAAAAAAAGAAGTCGACCATCTCGTTGGTCGGCCTCTAATTATTCTATTGCGCGGTCAGGATCTGTGGACCTTCAGCCGTGATGGCGATCGTATGCTCGTATTGGGCGGCGAGCTTGCGGTCCAGCGTCCGCGCGGTCCAGCCGTCCGCATCGATTGTCATGTAGTAGGTGCCTTCGGTGATCATGGGCTCGATCGTGAACACCATGCCTTCCTTGATGCGGAGGCCTTTACCGGGCTTGCCGACATGCATATAGTTCGGCGCCTCGTGCAGGTCCCGGCCGATGCCATGCGCGAGAAGGTCGCGCACGACGCCGAAGCCGTTCGATTCGGCATGCCGCTGGATCGCGCTCGTCACGTCGCCGAGCCGATTGCCGGGCTGCGCCTGCGCGATGCCGAGGTCAAGGCATTCCTTCGTGACGCGCATCAGCTTCTCGGCCGTCGACGAGATTTTCCCGACCGCATAGCTCCAGGCCGAATCGCCGAGCCAGCCGTCGAGCTCCGCGACCGTGTCAATCGTAACGATATCGCCTTCCTCAAGTGGCTTATCGCTAGGGAAGCCATGCGCGATCACGTCGTTGACGGAGGCGCAGGTCGCATATTGATAGCCATTGTAACCCTTCGTGTAAGGCTTGGCGCCGTGCTTCAAGATAATGTCCTCGAAGATGCGCTCAATCTCGTTCGTCGTGATGCCCGGTTGGATGAGCGGGGCGATTGTGCGATGGCATTCGGCCACCACTTGGCATGCCTTGCGGATGGCCTCGATTTCATGTTTGCTTTTTAAGATGACCATGTTCGTATCAGTACTCCTTCGTAATGGCTTGTATCGCGAGCTCGGCGATTCGATCGATGTCCAGCCCGGAAGTGCCCGCATAGTAGTGCAGCCCGCAGCAGCCGACCAGCACGGCAAGCATATGGTCGACGCTGTCGTCTTCGCGTTGGGCGATCGATTGGAGCGGAACGTACAGCCGTTCCATGAATCGTCTCTTGGCGGCGTGCCGATCCTTCTCAGGCAAGCCTGCATAATGCTCCGCCGCCATCTTGTAGACGAGATATGCGCGGGCGTCCGACTGCCACAACCCGAGCAGCGCCTTGCAATACGTCAACAGCTGTCTGTCATCCGGGCTGCCGCCAAGGATGTTCGCCCATTCTGGCAGGGCTTGCTCGCATCGCTCGAAGCCGCTGCCCAGCACATCTTCTATCAATAAATGCCGATTGGGGTAATAATGGTACACCGTGCCGTAACCGAGCTCGGCCTCGCGGGCGACGTCGCGAATATCAAAGCTGCCGCCCGTGTGGAAGTAGGCGCGCGCGGCGGCGTCCAGGATCTGTTCTCTGCGCTGCATGCGGATGATCTCATTTTGTTCTTTGGTACGGGGGCACATGGGCGCGTGAACCTCCTTATATAGACCTGCAAATTTGTCGATGTAAAGATTGTAACGCATGGGGCGGAGATATGCAAATTATCTGTTGGTGAAAAAAATAAAGGTCTTTAATTGAAAATAAAGTTCTTTAGTGAACTGAACACAGACCTCCAGGCAGGTAGTTGCGGAGGCGGTGGTGTTCTGGGAGTGGCGATCCGTGGTGATTTAGAATCACCGCGGTTTTTGTTTTTTCGCAAGAAGAAGGAGATACATGGTAAAGTGGAGGAGGAGGGGCGCGCGGCGGTAGCAGCATTAACGAAGAACGATAATTGAACGTACCAAGGGAGCAGAGCGTTGCGACAACTGCTCTTTTTATGCATTGAAGAAACGGGCAGATTACTTTGGAACAGGAAGGTAATATCTGATCAGGAAAGAATACATATAGGAATCAATGTTAAGATCTGATCGTGATTTTTATGGTTTAAATAATGAATACAACTGAGGAGGCCCCAGTATGGACAGTAAAGTTGCGTTAATAGTAATTGATGTTCAGGTCGGAATCTTCCATGAAAACAATCCTGTACATAACGGTGATGAGATATTGAGGAACATAAAATTACTTATTGAATGAGCACATTCTTCTAACAGGCCAATCATCTATGTACAACATAACGCAGGACCTGGAAAACCATTGAAACATGGGACTTCAGGGTGGGAAATCCATCCGGATATACTCACAGGAATACAAACTGAACTATGTATTGATACGACATGTCGTCGAGCACGAAGTCTAGGGTATGAGATAACGGTTGCAAAAGACTCCCATAGTACATGGGTTAGAGGGGATTTGAGCGCTCAACAAATCATCGATCATCACAATAGTCTTCTTTGTTGGTTTGCTAAAGTAGAAGAAAGCAAAGACATTTTATCCACATCATGAGCTGCCGTGGATTCCGTCTGTGGCTTTATTACCCTAAATGGCAGGATTGTTGAATAAGAAAAAATAAGGAATATAGGAACTTTGAATTGGCAAGAAATTTGTTGTTATATTTACTAAATGAGTAAATTTATCTTAAGCAACGGGTACGATAGTTCAATGAATTGAAACGGGAACTGCTTCTGCGGATCCCGTTTTAATTTTGATTTTGGAAGCATATCTTTGCCGCAGGTACTTTGAAACATTTCCTTTCCGTTACGGCAAAGATATGCTTCAAGCTTCATATACTATCACTTGAACCGCCGGCTCGGCGACATAACGTCGGCGATTCAACAGCATGCGGAAGCAAATGGGTATTCGGTCGTACGCGAATCTGCTGGCGAACAGGATCGGGCGGAGCCTGCACGAGGAGCCGAGCTACGAGCATATCGGCGTAACCGGCAAAGGCATTCGGTTACAGGAAGGCATGGTGTTTACGATTGAACCGATGGTCAACGAAGGTACGTTCCGTATCACGACCGACGACGATCGGTGGACGGCGAGAACGGCCGACGGCAAGTTGTCGGCGCAATATGAGCATACGATCGCAGTCACGCCGGACGGACGGGAATGCGTCATTTTAGGAAATAAGTCGCCAACCCGGCCTGCTTGGCCTGACGAAAGTTCGTAATCCGAAACGACGAAAAAGCGCTGAGTCCAGGGAAACTTTTTTTACATGGTTTGTAACTTTACCGATTTACGAAAAACCGCGTTGTTATTATGACTTTGGTACAGAAAGCAAGCAGAACTGAAAACAGTAAAGGAGCAGCCGTAGCTGCTCCTTTGACTTGCTCATGAAAATTCTTACATACTAAATGATTAATGACTACAAATTGGAGTAGTTTCTACCATAAATTGAGGCCTCACTCACTTCAACTGTCCGTCAACGCCTACCGCTGAACCGTTTGATCGCTTCCTCGGTTACCGGCGCGAAGAGGTTAACCAGATTGCCGTCGGGATCGCGAAACAGCACAGCACGGTTCCCCCACGGCATCGTGGTTGGTTCCTTTACCCACTCGTCGACAAACGGCTTCAAGCGCTCGTATTCGGCATCGACATCGTGGACGCGGAACTCGATGATGACAGTGTGATTGTCGGCCGCCACTGCGGAGCCAGCGCCGAACAGTTGCACCGTCTGGGAGTGGCCGATGGCCAGGGTGCACGATGGCACAACGAGTTCAGCAAAGACGGGCGCGGGGCGTTCCGCCGAAACACCCATGACTTTCTCATAGAACTCGACGAGACGATCCACGTCGTCGGTAATGATACGTACAGAAGCAAAATTCACGAGATACCATCCTTCCTATAATAAATGATACAATACCGTATCATATCATTTTGGGCCAGAATACTTCGCATTTATCTCCCACTCCTTTATGTTTACTTACTCCGATTATAAAAGAACGCTACTGACAACAGTATGTCAGTAGCGTTTTAACATTTTTTTGGCTTACTCCCGAATTCGATTTCGGAATGCGCCAGTACACGATATGGATGTTGCCGCGTTCCCCGATCTCAACTTTGGTGTAGCTGTTCAGCAAGTCTATGTCGGTCGAATAGCCTTGCGGTTTTGGTAGCTGCCTTGTGGTTACATGATCACAAAATAATAGTTTTTGTACATATGTCCGCAGGATCACCCGGCAGTTTTATTAGAGAGTGCTGATGCCGACCTCCGCCACGCGTGCGACCTGCTCTAGGGTGGCGGCTGCGTCCTGAAATCGCTGCTCGCTCGATTCGTCAAGATCGCGCTCGCGAGAATACTGAAGAGATGCTCAGCTCGTGGCGCGGACGAGGGCTGGTCGCCGAGCCACGCGAGAGCAGCAGCTAGCGAGAACAGGTCATCACCATTCATGTCGGTACGCGCTAGACCCTAGGCCTGAGCGCGAGTGAGAAGCCGCGTGCCTGCCGTTCGCAACGTGACGCACGAAGCATGGAGTGCGGACTCTGTGTCCTCCATGGCTGCGATCATCGCCGCCACAACACCTTGATAGTTGCCCGTGAATGTAACGACGTCGCGTAGCCACGACACGAGAACATCATCGGGTGAACTCGCAGTTTCGAGCTCACGTGCCTTTGCCGTCAGCTCATCGAAGCCTGCGCGGAGCAATGCATCAAGCAGCGCCTCTCTGGTCGGGAAATGACGATACAATGTGCCGATCCCGACGCCCGCTCTGCGAGCGATAAAGTAACGGGCTGATTAGTTTATTAATAATAAAATAATCCGTATCACAGTAAGCAGAGTTTTCGATTAACTGAAGTATAATAAGAGCGATGGAACAAAATATTGTGGACAAGGAGAGGTTAAGATGACTCATCCCTATCGACCTATACATTCGCCCATACTGCAGCCGGAATTGCATCGTCCTTGGTACCGTTGCCGGGAATATACGCCAAGTCGCCGCTTGGAATCGCATGTTGCTTCCTTTTGGACAATGGATTTTCAGCCCGTGTCGGAGCATCAATCGCATCGGATCATACCGGATGGTTGCGTCGATATCGTTGTGAACCTTCTTTCTCCTTCAAGCCGGAAGGCCGCCTATGTCGTAGGGCTGGCGACTCGATCTGAAATTTTGCATTTCTCTGAAGCTCGTTCGATATTCGGCATTCGGATTTATTCGGAATCGGCCCGGGCTATATTAAAATTTCCCCTCTCAGCGTTTATGGAACATCCTGTCTTTCTGGAAGAGGTCTGGGGCCTTGAAGGGCTGTATTGGGTCGAAGAAATCCTGAACGCAAAGACAACCTCGGA
The DNA here is from genome assembly GCF_001956045.1 of Paenibacillus sp. FSL H7-0331. The sequence goes on from NZ_MRTH01000068.1 coordinate 15,123, forward strand.
CATCATTGAAATTGTCGAGCATAAATTATGCCAAAAGCTGACTGACAGCGATATGCCTACTCCTTCTTTGGTGTACCAAAGCATGCAGCTTATGTATGTCTACAAAGGGAATCTTTCCGTAACGAATCTAGCGGATAAGGTTCATTTCAGCGAAAGGCATCTAAGAAGGGTTTTCGATAGGGAGATCGGATTAAGCCCGAAGGAGATGCTGGGAATCGTCCGGTTTCAAAGTATTCTACAGGAGTTTTATAGGGGAGGCTATTCCAGCTTGACGGATCTTGCGCTGAAATACGGTTACAACGATCAGTCTCATTTTGCCAATACCTTTACGCGTTACTATGGGTTGCCTCTTAAAAGACTGACTAAAAAGGGATAAAGAAGTCCGTTTTTTACTATATTGACAGTCGATACAATCGTTACAATGGGGGTGAAAAATAAATCACAATGATGGGAGTTACGAAGCATGACGGTTAAGTTAAAGAGAGTCGCGATTTTCGTGGAACAGATGAAAAGGGCTTTGGATTTCTACCGTATGTTGGGATTCGAAATACCTGAAAGCGCCAACGAAGAACATCACGTTGAGGTGGAGCATACCGGAATTCGCTTGGCATTCGGCACATGGGAATCGGCGCAGGTCGTTTTGGACGGCTGGGAAGAGCCTGTTGGATATCGAATAGAGCTCGCATTTCAGTTTGACAGCCGCGAAGCGCTGGATGAATTGTACCGTCAATTGATGGTACATGGATATATCGGACATCGCGGGCCACGGGATACGCCTTGGGGGGAGCGCTACGCGATTGTAAAGGACCCCGATGGCAATTTAATTAGTCTTGTCGCTTAAGAGGAGAGAACCACTATTAGCGAATTCGAGAATGAAAAAACTAGGACTTAACCTGAGATATTCGATCGACTTTTCAGCTATCGGGTACGATTGTTCAATGGTTGACTGGTTTGCAAACAACCATTCTGAACAACAGGTTGTAGCCCACCCATCCTTCCGCTAATCGGAACCCCCACAGCTGGAACCCTCCGAACATAGAGGGGGCGTGGGGGGGGGGATAAGAAGCTGGAGCGACAGGATTTCTTATAAGGAGAATCCGGTGGCGACGGGGGAAGAGGAGAAGGCTTGAGCAGTTATACAGGTTGTGACAAGAGTACGTCGTCGCTCATGTGACGATGTGCTCCTTTGCTTTGTGTTCAGGAGTATCGAGGTCAACACGAAGTCAAGGAATGGGGTGAACGTACTTACAAAACGGTAATGTTGATTTTGGGAAGCTTTGTATTCTACATTCTGCCCCCCACCTTTTGAAAGTTGAAAGACACTGCGATTTTGCTCGTGTCGGACGACCACCATCGTTATGCTGGAGCTGTATGTTGCCCTACAGCGCCTCACTCGCATGCGATTCCACTTGATTCACAACCTCACCCGCGAGAAACAGCGGGATCATCCCTTAAGTGGTCCTTAAATCGGGAGAGTCGACAAGGGTCTAATTCACTTCTTGCTTCCCGATCGATTATTTCACTTGCAGCCAGACGCGCAATCAGCGGCGCCAGCGTAATCGCAGAATGCATCACCGTAAGATAAAGTCCTTTTATATGATCATGGAAGCCCACGATCGGATAGCCGTCTTCAGGCATTGGTCTCATCCCAACCTTGATGCTTTCCAGTTTCAATTGCTTCCCGCCCTTCAGACTGCGACGCAACGTCTCGAACGCTCGCTTGCCGACCGCCTCTGGCCCGTTTTCCTCCGACTCGTCGATATAATCTTCCGCAGCCAGCAGCGTATGATCCGTCAGTTGACGCGCTTCAAATTTCGCATTTGAAATTAAGGTGCGTATCAGCCTATTCGCAGTTTTCATTCGAATCAGAATGGAAGGCGACGGCGTTACCGGCACGGGATAACCTAACGGGTCGCAAAGTTCGGGTACGCCCGTGCCTGCGGCCAATACCACGACATCCGACTCCAGAAAACCCTTGGAGGTATGGATGCCGACCAGGCAGGAATCTTTTTGCTGCAGCTGTGTAACGTTGGTACCGAACTGAACTTTTGCTCCGTACTCCCGCGCTTTGCTCAACAACAGCTCCGTTAAACCTACCGGATCCACCGCACCTTCTTCGCTAGCAAACATCGCTTGATCCGGATATTCTTCCAGATTCGGTTCCAATGCCTCAAGCTGCTCCCGGTTTAATTTTTGAAAGCGGAGTTGCTCCCTTAGGGTCGGATTGCCCCAAGTCAACGCTCCGTGCCAATGAATTTGCAGTTCGGGCAACTCTTGCTGAATCGCATGATATTCTTCACAAGCCGCATCGTACAAATGCCAGTATTCAGGAGCCACCCTATGCGTCGTATGTATCCAGGCAAAAGATTTTTCCGTGACTTCACGCGACGCGGCGGGGTGTCGTTCAATAACGATTACATCTTGATTTCGTTTGGCCAGCTGATAGGCCACGGACGCCCCGACAATCCCTGCGCCAATAATCACGATTTTTTGTTTTTTCAATAATTACTCCCCCTTTGTCACCCTATTGTAACATAGGCGTCATGATAATCCGACGTCATAACATACGAGGGCAGCTGGAGCGATTGGGTTTCCTACGCGTAGAATCCGATTGCTACAGGGGAAGAGTAAGAACCGAGATGCCGCGTTGGACGCGGGTTTGGGGGTTGTGACAGATTGAAAGCAAGTGACCTGTTGCGGCCCTTTTTGGGCTTGCTGTTCAACAACTTGCAAACAAGAGGTTGGAGAAAGTGGTTGCAGAGACCAGAGTCGACAGCAATAAAACAGAAAAAGTGTCAAGGTCAGATGTGGGAACGATCAATCCTGCCACTACCCAAGTTCGCTACGCTAAACATTCCTGTTAGTGCTAAGAAATAGGCTTTGTCAAAAAAGGAGCGCCTCGGTATGATGGGTTTGTCGACGGGTTTGTAACCCATAACC
>NZ_MRTH01000069.1 GCF_001956045.1 Paenibacillus sp. FSL H7-0331
CATGTTAGATATATTTTATATCGATTGTGGTAGTTTATATTGGGCTTCAGATATTATAAAAGGCCAATTGTTCCCATGAAGGATACAACGACCTTAAAATCAATTCTGGAGTGTCTGTGAGATACCATACAATCTACATTTCATTGATAATGTTTAATTAGTCTTCTTTTTCATAAGGTACATCATTAGGGTTATATCGCAAAGAACATTCTTCTTCATCATAAAAAGAACTTCCAGCACTAACAGGACGATCACATCCACATACACACATTTCTTCCATGGCTATCAACCTCCTAATAGTATAATATAGAAATTATATCCAAATTTCTTATTATTAGCAAATATTTTATAACTACTCTTAAAACTTGCATTTCATATAAATAAACAGGCGAATTATGCGTAATTCCAACTATCTTTTTCAGAGAAATCTCCCCAAGGATTTTCACCATTAAAAGCACCGACATAAAGAACATTATCGGCTCTAATAATCCATTCCATGCCGTGCTCTATTTCCCATTCACAATTTAATTCCATATCAATCACAGGCTCATGTCCATTTTTAGGTACTGGGATTATTAATACACTAGGATATATTAGACTTAGGACATCAGTTGGTTTTTCGAATATCTTCTCTTCTTCACCGATCATACTAAGAAAATCATTGCAATAGCGTATTGATGCTAAACATAATTGCAATACAACTACTTCACTCAATGAATTTAAATATTCTATACAACGATTAGCATATTCCTCGTTTGTATCTTCATCAATTGAAACTCTTATGTCACGGTCAAACAAAGAAAAGTAACAATCACCTTCTAATCCATATTTTGTTTGCTGGATATTTTTTATCATTCCTACATTCTCCTTATAAATGGAATTCTAATAAAACATGCCTTTTATAATAGTAATTATTGTTTCTTAAAATTCGGATCAAAAATCCACTTTTCATCTAAGGCTCTGAGTCTGTGTTTTAAGATACTTCCACATGAAGGACAAGGATGTGTAAACTCATCTTTTTCAGGGAAATACTTTTCTATATGTACATCGTAAGGTTGACCACAGTTGCATTTATGAGTGTAATTAATCACAACTTAATATACCTCCCCTAAAATAGCCATTTTATTGAGACTACCACGACGTACGTCTTTGAGCTATCAAAGCTAATTTCTCATCTAAATCATTATAGATTGACTTAAAATTAGATCTGACTTCATCACTAAAAGCAAACATACTTGGAAACTCTTCTATTTTTCTAATTACAATCTCCAACTCACCTAAAGCCTCTTCTATTTCTATCTCATCTACTCTAACTATATCCTTTGGGTGCAAAGCAAATATAGATTCTACATGAGACTTAGCGCGGTTTAGTATCAATGTAGCATCATACTCCGAGTGAATAGATGCCCAAATGTTGTTTTTCTGATTCAAATTAAATCTCTTCTCTGCATAATTGTATCTCATCTTAATCTCCTTTTATTACATTAGTTTAAAACAGTCATTATATTCACTGTAATATACATAAAACCAAATTAGTAGTACTACAGTGAATATTGTTAATTGTGTTGTATCTTTTGAAATAATTTTATCCACTTATCTACAAATTCAGGCTCAAATGTTGTTCTGTTTTTGCTGAAGGATGTCTTTGATCTTTTAGATAGTTCGACTTTCCAACCTTTTTCTAACTGAATTCCAGTAGTAATTGCATAATGCTCTATTTGAGGAACAATTGGCTTTCCGACTTCAAATACATCCATAAAATCTTCTTCAGTATCTTCTGGCTTAGGAAGATAATTTGTTGCTACATTTGCTAAAAACTGACCAGAGAGAATATCTTCAATCTCTGCGTTATCAAAATTAATAATTTCATTAACTAATATTACTCGATCCTCCTGTCCATTATAAAGACCATCTTTCAGTTTTTTTGAGATACCTATACCTGATAGATCCCCATCGACTATACAATATGGTAATGATTGTCCTTTTCCAGTGATAATCGATGCAACTGCTTGTATTCCCTTAACTCCACCAGAAGGAATAAAAATCACTTCTCGATTAGGAGTTATCAAGCCTCTACCGATTAAATAGTTTTTTATACTACTCAGATATATTTGGTCAGAAGGGCCTTCTACAATAACAGAATAGCACCCCTGTAGTAAGACATCGGAAATGGTAAGTCCAAGTGCTGCATGAACAGGATAAATCGATTGACTTTGATTAGCTTTTTTTTCTCCTGCTCTTAAATCAGAGGATACAGAAGTCAAACCTCTGTCATCTACATATACTGCTTTAACTCTGTCAAGGTGATTTGAGTCAACCATAAAAGGAGAATGCGTCGTATATATAATTTGATTCGTTGAAGATAGGTTTTCAAAAAATAAAGCTAAATCTCTCTGAGCTATTGGGTGGAGTGAAACACCTGGCTCATCAAGAAGTAATATTGAATTTTTGTGAGTTGAGCTACTCTCGACTAAAAAAACTAAATAAAAACTTAAAAACCATTGAAGACCTGTGCTTCTACTTTCCAATTCAATATCTTCAGGACGCTTATCATCTGAAACCCATATTCTAAAGTAATTGCCGTCCGCTTGAAACCTAAACCTATAGTCTCCTTGCTTCCACCAATCTCTAAATTTGCCTGTCAGTTCAGTACCAGCAGATTGTAAAAGAATATCACGTTCTTTCTTCTTTTCGGCAACAACTGCAATCTGTTGCTCAGTAGGTGTAGCACCTTGCTGAAAATCAACACCAAGATCCATTATTTCTTGAGGCTTTAGCCTAACAAAATCAAATAGCACTTTAAGTGTTCTTGCTTTAGCTGCTTCTTTTATCCCTATATCATCTCGGCTCATATTTTGAATAATTTGAGGTAAATATATTTCCGAATCTAAATTTCCATAATTTGAGTAATATACAAATGTAGGCAAATGATTAATAATTGTTTCATAGACTTTTTCATTTTCACGTGGATCTGGCATTTCTAAAAATGATATATAGTCATCGAACTCATCCATAACTTGTCCAATCCTCGGAACAATTGTTGACCTTTTTGATCCCTTAGAGATATCAATTTCGTCGAGATGATCCTTTATTTTTTTTAATATCTGAATGTTAATCTCGGTTTCTATGGACTCTAATTCTTTAATCTGGTTTCCTAATAAAGATATTGCATTTTCTTTAATATTTTCTTCTGCTTTCACAGTTATATTTAAGGCATTTATGTCATCAAAAGCTATGTTTAGAATACTTATGATGTCTTCTTTTTTGGGTTCAATTTTATGTACTAAGTTTGGAAAATCTAAATGATACTTACCAGAGTAATCTCTTTTAACTATTACTTCATTAAACTGTTCACTTGGTCTTAAGGTATATTCAGAAAGTTCAATACTTATATTGTTGGATAATCTGAATTTAACTTCGATAAACACAGGTTTTTCAGTCATTTCCCTAATAGTTCCGTATCTGTTTCTTGGATAATCTTGAATTGGGTTAATAACTCCATCTTTAGCTGGGTTGAATTTCCATAGGGGAACTAGAAGATTTGTTTTACCAGATTCATTCGTCCCTATGAAGGCAGTTATCTCACTGGTTTCAATCCAACCACTATCATTCACTGACCTGAAATCACACACTCTGTAACCTACAAGTTCCATCGTTTACACCCTTCCAATATGAGAATTTCCTAAATCAATAATTTTACCAATAAAAACCACTAGGTATTTCTTAATTTCGACAACATCCGATGTATTTCCTTCTTATTCCAAATAATACTTCAATAATCTAAATGTGTAAACGTATTTTTCATTATTTATATTAACATTCATAATAAATGCACCTTTTCATTACATTAAAAAGGGACACATTAATTGTGTCCCTTAACTGTTCAGAAACAATATTCTTCCTCATGGATATAAGCGCTTAATTGCCAATTGCTATTTAGTATACGTGTTTGAGCTGCTTCAGCTTCAGCCCAATCAGCATATGGGCCAAAAGTTTCGACATAACCGTAAGAATCTGATGCTGTCACAAAGAACTTCCATATGTTGCAACCTGACCCAAAAGATTGATGAGCCACCGTACTGTTGCTTTTTGCAAAAACAGCACTTGGTAAAGTGAAAATTACGGCACATAATGCGAGGATTAATAACTTTTTTAACATAAGTGCATTCCTCCTATTTGGTAGATTCATAGTTTATTGTAATTTATTACCACAACTATAACAATAGGAACAATGTACTTATTTGCAATAAAACGGCTCTTTTATTCGCACTCAATACACCTGTATCCAGCATCATATTTATCATATGATTTATCGTCATACAGGGCCTGAAGAATATATTCACTATATAAAAAATGCCTACCTATAAAAAAATCACATTTTCTGCATATGTGTGCTCTGTAAGTTGAGCTAGTAGTTTCACTGAATACTCTCTTTGTGTCGACTCCATATGTCGATGCTAACTCCAACTCGACTTTATTAAAAGCATCAACCGAATAACGTCCATATATTGATACCATAGCTGCAATCTTTATTTTATCCCTACAACTCCAGCAAGCACCCTTAATTATGTACAAATAATTTTTTACAGTAGCATTCCCACACTTAGTGCATTTCGGATTTAAGCAGACATCAACATGTGTTGGTAGTAGTATATCGAAAAATACTTGATTAATATCCTCATGACTATCTAACTTAAACATAATTAATGTGACTTTATTCTTTTTGTAGTAATCAATAACTATTTTCTCAGGAGCATGAGACACAACAATTTCAATTGCTATTATAAACTTTCCGTTTTTGTCAAATAAGGATATATCAGGTCTACATACTCCGAAACTAAATTCTTTTCTTACTTCTACACTTTTCTTAATCAAATTTCTAAAATGTCTATCGTCACATGACTGACATTTCCAAGACATGTTGACTTCCATGTTTTTATCTATAGATTCTAATAAGCTAATGTATAGAAGTTCTTTAAAACCAAAATGTAATGCTGATTCTGGAGAACAGTTTGGAGTAGGATTTATATGTGCGAAATGGGGACGATTTTTCTGTCCTTTTCTCGGCCTCATCTGATTACTACAAATTAGACAGAAATATTAATCCCCTTTAATGGCATTTGCTGCTGTAATTATCTCGTTACTCCTGTTTTTAGATATACTATAAAGAAGTTCTTTCATAAAAAGCACCTCCAAATGATGTCTTCAATAGGTTTATAATGCAGACACATCACAAAATAAACTCAACAAAACAGGACTCCTTAACATTCCATTCTTAGTCCAGTTCCTCGTTTTAACTCTCGCTTTTATCATAGGTTCCATATACACAAAACTTTTATCTTCCTTATACGTCAAACGATGCTTAACACTGTTTAAAGCTTTCTTATGTTCAGGTGTGACTCCAAACTCAATAAATCCACTTGGACGCTTAGATCCATCCATAGTGTCTATAGATGTTAACCATCCGAAATCTTTTTTTCTGTAACCAGTAATATAAACTTCAGCATATGTCCAGTTGATTACCTTTTGCCATGACCATGATCGTCTATCGATTTCATATTTTGAATCTTTCTTCTTTATGACTATTCCCTCTAATCCATGCTGCTGGATGAGCTTAAAATATTCCAGTGTATCACCTTCAACCATTTTAACTTTCTTGTAGTAGTCATTTTCTAAAAATGACTCCTCAAGCAGCTCCTTACGTCTTAGGAGTGGTAAACTGGTTACATCGATTCCTTTATATCGAATAATGTCAAACGCACAGAACGTAACTTTATCTTTGCTTTTCTTTGACTTAAATCTTGTAACCATTGCTTCAAAATCAGGTTTGCCATCTTGATCTGAAACTATTAGTTCCCCATCAAGTATAGTTCCATTCGATAAAGGACTATCGTACAATTCCGAAAATTTTGAAGTTACATCATTATTGTGTCTGGTATAGAGTTTGAGTTTATCCATATTGGAGACTAAAAGACGAAAACCATCTAGCTTTAACTCAGCTACATGGCTAGGGCTGTTGTATGGTTGGTTGTTTACTGCATATTGGAGCAGCATTGGAGAATAGAACATTTTATCATCACCTGATACAATTGTAACTCACAATCAGCAAAAATAGTTCAGGCAAATATTACTACTAAATAACTTAACTTTCTATATTGCTCACCTTGCCAGACCAATCAAAATGAAGATAATGTGTTTTCAGACCATCACCTTTGTATATCCACGTTTCTGAAAAACCTATATCAACCTTATAAGTATATATGTCACTCGGAGTTCCCCACGTAAGTTCAACCATCGGTCTTGTCATGCCAGTTCTAACAATCTCTTGACGTATCGAGGTTTTTATTTCTTCCGACCAGTTGTAGCTCTCCAGTGGATCACTCGTTATTAGCATTTGAGTTATAGCGTCCATAGATACGAAACTAACTGTATACTGCTTCTCATTGTTTGCTAAAGTAACCGTAGTGCCATTGAAACTAATAACATTCTGCTTCTTATATTTTTCCTTCATTGCCACATAACCAACAGGTCTATATTTGTTCCATAGCACTGGATTATTTCTCCAAAAGGTTTCGGCATCAGTATCTAATTTTAGAATACTTGCTGCCATTTCAATTTTTTGTTTATTTTTACTTACAGTTGTCCAAGATATATCTTTACTAAAATTACCCGTTGTGATGTCTATTTTACCATCTTCACCATAAGCTATTTGCATGTCAAGATATTCACTCAAAAATGTAAGAGGAGCATATAATACGTAATCCTGTGAAATAATTGAATACTCTAATCGTGTATTGTGTTCATCCATTCCACTACCGAAGTATGTCATCATAGTTTGGTCTGGAACTATCAATAGTACCCGAGAAGGGTGATTAATTCTAATTACACCATTTTTATCTTCAGCTGACATTTTCAATTGTCCTATTACATCCCATAGAGGTATGAAAATGGCATTATTTCGTATAACAGGCACATATTCTGTATTTAATTGCTGACCATTAATAAAAACAGTATACTCAGATTCATTTGCTGAAGCATTTAATGGAACAAAGATATATACGAGTAAAAACATAAACAAGACAGAATAACTAATACATCTTTTCAAAAGGTTCATCTCCTATAGTGGGTAATAATACCTAAATGAGTTTACCATTTATAGGAATATTAGTCTACTTTTATTTGTTCTTGAGTTGCAATAAAACAATTATTTTATCTACTTCTCTCCTGTTAGAACGAATTGTCCACCAGACATTTTGCCAATCCCATAATTTTTTATTGTCAAATAAACTTCTGCCTTATCGTCCCAAGTGATCATACTTACATCTTTATTTTTATTATAGTAATCTTTAACCTGATTGATAATAGCTGTTGATTTTGTTCGCAATTCTCTGTCAGACAAATCAAATGTACCTTTGCCTTTGTATTTAAACTGTAATTCTGGCTGAGTATCTGTATCAATAGTAAGCTTTAAACTTTTTTCGAATTCATAGAAAGATACTTTAGAGATAACAAAATCATCCGTAACAACTCCACCTTCTAATGCATGAGATAAAAATGACACAACGGCTAAACTTCTGAGTTGCCTTGCATTTGTTTCTAAAGCATCTATTTTGGCGAACTTAGGTTCTTGTTCCTTGACTTGCTTTTGTGTAGCTTCAATTTGACTTTTCAACTGTTGATTTTCTTTAATATTGTCATCATTGATTTTTATTAACAAACCACTTAATCCAACTACTCCAACTACTCCAATGATAGCTAAAATCAAAGGTAACTTATTTACTTTGGATTGAGGCTCACTATGTACTTGGCTTGTTAGTTCTGATGGACTACTTTTCTCGATTTGTAATTCTTCCGACATGGGTACACCCTCCTAATAATTTATCACAGTAAGTATATGGTAAATAACCACATATTTCAACATATTTAAACAATTTACTACGTTTAAAATGGACATTTTATCATCGTGCTATAAAAAGATTATCATAATATGCCTACTCCTTATATTTGTAGAATCGAACTATATCTATCCTATAAAATTCTCATTTTATATTCTTATTAAACCATTTCATGTCTAAGTAAATTTCATATTCTTCATCAGTGTATTCACCACTGTGAACACGAGCTTCTAAATATTCCATACAATTTAACAACTTTCTATAATATTTCATTTCTTTCACCTCCCATTATGTATAATTTACTCTTCAGTGGGCGAAGATAGTAATTGGAAAACTTATCCACTCGTGTATCATAGCATTGATGGATTCAAAAAGTAAAGTGTTTGCATAAAATATATTATTTCGTTTTAACTTTCGGTTTCGGTATGAAGCCAAAGCTGGAGTTTGAGTCCTGCTCCCCCCAAACATCCCCACTTTATAAATGCTATTATTAGATTCTACGAGAAAAGGAGTGATCCACTAAGGATACTCCTTCTATATTCCCTAACTCACTTTAATACCTGACAATGATGCTTAATAATCAAACTCCCTGCTTTCTCACCTTCGATCACCTCAAACCAATTCCCACAATCTTTAACAACATGCAATTCACCTTCTTGGTGAGCACCAACAGCTTTTATTGTGATTACCCTCAGCTTGATTATTACCTCTTTATTTTTTTCCTCTTCTATTTCCATACGGCTATCCTCCTTATTGTTTCAAAAAAGTAACTAAGTGAGTATATTAGAATTCAAATACGAAGATTCCAACTAACGAAGATCAAGTTCAAAGGCCAGCTTAAATGATTATATTCTACGTATTTAACATTGTTAATACAACTTTTCAACCTTATAATGTTAATATGGAATATTTATGTAGAATTTAACAAAAAGGGGTCTTACGATGAGTTTTCAAGCAGAAGTACTACGAGTTCTAATAGCTTCACCTTCCGATGTAAAGACTGAACGTGATGAAATAGAAGCTTCAATTTTCGCGTGGAATAAACGATACGCTGAAGATTTAAATGTTGTGCTTTTACCAGGACGATGGGAAGACGATGTAACACCTACATATGCTGGTGCAAGTGGCGCACAATCAGTAATCAATGAACAATTAGTCAACAAATGTGACATTGTTGTTGGTGTGTTCTGGACGAAACTAGGTACTCCTACATTGGCAGCATCATCTGGCACACTTGAGGAAATCAACATCTTCATTGATCAAGGAAAAGAGGTAATGGTTTACTTTGTTGACAGAGATATACCAAGAAATAGTGACTATGCCGAAATAAAGAGAGTTGATGATTATAAAGCTGAATATGGCTCTAAAGGTGTCTATGCAAAGTATGAGCATTCAAAAATTATGGATCATCTATATAAAAAAGTAATTGATTATAAAGCAAAACAACCAATCATTATTAGTAGCAATGGATCAAGCGCACAGTTGACTCAAACACAAACTGTTTCTAATGTATATACAAGCGTTGTTTCTGTTGAAAAATTAATGCTAGAAGATAAATTCTCTAATAAAGAGCTACTAATTTTTGCCTATATCATATATACAGAGAATAGGCGATTTGGTATTGGGGGTGTAGACAATACTGCTCTAAATATTATGAAATGGGAATCCGAGAAGAATTTGCAACCATTCTTATCAACGAACTATAGTACTTCAATACAGAACTTGTTTGACCGTGGCTTAATGAAGAAAATAGGTACAAATCTGTATAGTATGCCGATTCCAATTTATGATGAAATTCGAAGTTTAAGTGTTTTTATGAAGGAGAGAATTGTTAATGCAATGTTTGTTGTAACTATTCATTAGTATCAATACACTTCATTCAATAATACAAGTACACCAATTCACAGTGTAATATGTTGATTTCATTGAATGGAGTGTAGGATTAGGGCTTAAAATGGACTATTATGCTCAACGATTCATAAACCCCAAAAATATTACTCTTGCAAAAATGTATTTTTCACATATAAATCAGAAAAGGAATCCACAAGGGACTCCTTCTATTAGTTCAATCAGTTTATCATTGGATATTTATAATAATTTTATCTATATCATTCATTTCACAGTTCACATCAACAAACTGAATTATTTCATAAAGCGTATCAAATTGCCATTCATCAGTAATATAAAATCTAATGTATTGATCTGCTCCATAAGAGAAATCCAAATAACTCATTTTTAAACTTATTTTATTAATAGTTTCTAATGTTGCAATTTTAATATTATTCACCAGTAAATCATAAGCATTAAATTTAAGCTCGACATATTGATCTAATTTAGCATTGGTGTATGATGATTTTCCCTGTATACAAAGAATTGGAGTACTGTACGCCGATAAATATTCAATATCTTTACTTACTGAGCTATATCGCTCTACAATATGATTCCACACAAACACTCTGCCTCCATTTCCATAGAGGATACCTGCTGATACATCATCTATGGAGTAGTATTCTGTATATTCACTAACCCCACCATTTAAATCATATTTTAAGACAAGCACCTCATACCCAAGATTTTCGTTTGGAAAATTCTCAGCGCTAAGCATAAATTATCCCCTACTCTAATACTCTTTTAATTTCTAAATAAGAAATACTATGATTTTTCACTAATAACTCTCTCATATCTCCATCTGTTATGACAACATAATCACTCTTTGCTGTTATTGTTAGCAGTTCTCCATTGAGTTTATCACCATCTAGTAATTGAATGATAATAGTGTATTTATGCTTGAAAAATGTCTGAACTATAACTTCTGCTAAACTTTTAGAAGCTTGAAATAGAAAATATAAAAAAACAACTAAAAATAATACTTCAATAAGCAATATGAACATACTCAAAAATTTCTCATTACTAATGAAAATCGAATCTGACAGTTCATAAAAAATAAAACTAGCTAATAGAACTAAAGTTATCGATGTAATGTATGAGATTAATGGATTCACTAACTTCTGATCTCTCTTTTTGTCCAAGAGAAATATTGCAATTGCGTTTACTAATAATGGTGATAAAATTATGATCATAATTACATTCTTACTATCGATCACACTCCTCAAAAACACTTCTACAAAATAAACGCAACCAGTAATTAAAAATAGACTCGCAAATAGAAAAATGTTCTGACCAATAAATCGTCCCATCTTGATCCTACTATGAACCTTCTCAATCTCACTAATATTCTGCTCTGCCATTGATGAAATTGCTGATGAAGCTGCGAGAATTGTTTTACTGTCCAAAAAACTCACCTCATAAAACTAATATTTTATTGTTACATAAATCGTCTTCACTCATCACACTTTTTCACTTTAAATGCTTCTTGTGCAGCTATGATATCAGTAAAGAAAAAATACTTTCCACTAGCGCTTTCGTTATCAAGCACCTTTTCTTTAAAAGTTGAAGCATCAATTGTTTTACATCTTGTTGTATGTATTTTCTTGCCATTTATGTCAGTGACCACAAAATAACCTTCTTTACTTCGCAATTCTCTGAATTTTACCAGTGACAAAACAGGAATCATGCCTCCCTATAAACCAGTCTTTTAAAAGGTGCTATTTACGATACTGAACCATGAAATATTCAGAATAGTCTTCAGCATCATCAGTGATTTTCCATTCAATTTTTAGAATCATGTCTTCTGGGAGTGTTGTAAGAAATTCATTTAAATCATCAACTTCGTCAAATGTTTTTACTTGGATCATAACTATTTACCTACTTTGAAATCAGTTTTTCATCAAATCTGAAGCTATATTAAAAATCACACTCATCTATAGTCGAAGTTAACTCAGACCATCTTGCTGATAGTAACTTCGCATAATCCAAAGAAAATAACCCATAATGTCCTAAAGAATATCCATCGTTAACTTCTATTAACAATGTTTCACCTTTATCAGTTAATCCAAAATCTACCGCATATCCATTTGGTGCAGATTTGTATTGCAGTACAACATTTTCTACTACTTTATAATCAAAGTGGAATCTCCAATTACCCCTATATCTTCTGATGTCTAATACTTTTCCATTTCTTACAAAACATCTCCATTCAGCGACAAAATTTACAACCTCGGAGCAGAATATTTCTGGATCTTCACCATATGTACCACACCCAACCAAATCCTTGGTCCCTTTAACTACTACTCCAGTAAACTTCTTATCCTCAACTGGCTTAATAAATACATTCCAGTTATCAGGGTTATTTGCGATTATACTCAACTTGGATTTCCAAATCTTTCTACCTAAATAGCTATATAGTTCTTCTGGATAGTCAATTTCTGGTGCGACTATAGAATATTTAGTAAGTGTTGTCCTAACATCATCAACATAGCTCACTACGATGTCTTCTTTATTACTATCCGATATTTCATCTATATTTTCGAAATAACGAATTTCGAAGCCCATTTGTTTAAAGCCGTCATAAGCCGCGTAAAAATTATGATTTGCGATTTGGTTATCAAAACTATTTTTTATAAATACCTTCATATCATTCACCTACAATTATTTTAAATGGAATCAGACTTTTATTGTGATTCTAAAATAGATTTTAAATCAACCAAATCATTTCTAATATCGCTAATAGCTTGTGTCTGGCTCTTATTAAAACCATTAATATTTTCTTCAAGATCATTAATTCTCAAATTCATTTTCTGTAGTGCATTAGAAATTTTTTCGAGAGTGGTTAGTATGATTTCATTTTCCATTTTAATCTTCTCCTCTTTTCGATAAAATCTGAAATTTATATCATAAATCTCTCCTTAATCTGATATCTCGCTCTAATCATACCATAATATTACATTAACTGACACATCGACCCTATATTCATGCTACTTTTAACCTATATTGACCCCCTATCCCTTATTTATATAATAATGGTAGATATGACCACTGCATCATGTTATTATGATTCTGGATAATTTTAACTAGGGAGAGAGAAAACTTTGAAAAGCAAAATTTTGACAACATTCGTTTCATTTACAGCTATTGCTGTACTAGCTCCATCATTATTGTTAAACACTACAAATGCAGCAGGAAATCAAGTAAAACCATCTAAGGTAATAAACGGTGTCATTATCAATGAATCTACATTAGTACCTCTACGAGATATTTTTGAGAATCTAGGCGCTACAATAAAATGGGATGAAGCTACAAAAAAGATTACAGCTACCAAAGATGCTAAAACAATTGTCTTAACCGTAGGAGATGCCAAAGCTTATGTAAATGATCAACTGAATACCCTATCCGTAGTCCCACAAATCATTAATGAAAAGACAATGATACCTGCTCGTTTTGTGAGTGAGTCACTTGGAGCAAAGGTTGAATGGGATTCTGTAAACAGTGTTGTCAAAATTGATGAGCATATTAAAGTTGTTTTCACTCCAGATGTGCAGACGATAGGTAAACTTCTTGATACTGCTGATGAATTCTATTTTAAAGTTGGTGCAGAGGATGGACAGTCCATTCCAATTGACTTTTCAAAGGATAACACGGAAATCATAGCTAATGCGTTTAAAGCAAGAATACCTCAATTAGCCCAATATTTTACTTCTAACTTTATAAATACTGTTCTCTTGCCTAATTATCGAAAGTTTTTTTACCCAACGTCATTAAATTTAATACCATCAGGAGAACTATTAGAAATTAGATCAAACGTTATCCAAGAAAATGAAAATTTAATACGTGTTCAGGGTATCTCTTTAGAGGATGATATATCTGGTGCATATAATTTTGAAATTAAACTTGTTAAACAAGACAATCGCTGGTTGATTGATAGTTTAACAGGTAACTCTCAGAATATTAACTTTAATATTACTGAAGTTGAGGCAGCAAAATATATAGATAATTATTTTCATGAGAAGGATTCAAAGATAACATTTAAAGGGAAGATTAAAATGAATACCCAAACAAATTCTTTGGGTCTTTCAGGCGATTACTATCAATTTAATGTGAAGAAATCAAGAATTGAGAATGACAATACGATCACCAATGAAGTGTTCGACGCTTTGCTTAGTGTTAAAACTGGCTATATTCTTCGCTTACCATAAACTAAACTCAACATTTGTGTGGGGTATCTCCTAAAGTTGGCGGTACTCCATGTTCAACCAAAAGTAAGGACACTTAACTTACCGCCCCCTCTAACTTATTATGATGTTGTTTCTAATCACCCCATAATTGATGACGCAGCTTTAATTTCATATTGATCTATTTTCCATTATTTTGTAAAATAAACACATATGAACTCTTTTATCCTAATTCATGGAGTCGGATCAACTCCGTCCATTTAGTCTACCAACCCAATCAATCATGAACATTTAATCATATATAGTTAACATCCCTAACGACTCAATCTGGAGTTGAATTACTAAATGGTCAATGTGTTTCTTGACGATCTTCGCCCTTGCCCAAAGGGTTTTAAATTAGTTAAAACTGTGAGTGAATGCATTCAAGTAATTGAAAAAAATAATATTAATATCTTATCATTGGATCATGATTTAGGTTTTGGTAGACCATCAGGTTTTGAAGTTGTGAAATACATTGTAAACAATAAAATTTTTCCGAGAGAGATTATTATTCATACCGCTAACCCATTTGGAAGGATAAGGATGTTCAGGTTATTGAACAGTAATATGCCCAAAAATGTTAAGGTGGTTATTAGGCCTGAACCACTATACTTATAAAAAGGTAAGAAAAGTAACTTTTCATTTGATATTCTCAAAATCAATCCTCGATAAATTCAATTTCATTAAAATCTGTAACTAGAAATAGTTCCTTATCTTGATTAACTGATAAAGGAAATAGTTCATTATACGGTGTAGCAGTCTCTGCTATCCTAGTATCTCTTCTTTTCCATTGATCCAAGACTTCATTTGATATTTCAAACGGTAATAATGGCTTAATACTTCGCTTACTATGTACGACAATAATTTTATTTCCTTTTCTAGCAATAACAACATTATTTTTATATACCATCTGTAAATGCTTTTCTTTTTCTGTTTTTTGAACGATCATATGTTTTCCCTCCACCGCATGATTATAAAAGAATGGGATGAAGGGATCAATGCAATTAATGAGAATTTTAGTATTCCTTGAACTTAAGTTCTCATTACATTGAAATTTTACTTTCAATAGAATTCAAACTCTTTCAGCCAGTTCGAGTAATCTATTCAATGAATGAAAATCAACATATACATCCATCGGATCAACGTCCTTCCAATCTGGTATATCTTTTGACATAGCTACTACTAAGGCAATTCCCTTTTTATTGACGTTCTTATTAGAACCTTCTGGAAACTTTATATTCATCAACTCAACAGCTTTGTCATTCTCATTTTTTGCAAACAAAGCTTGAATTTCTTTATCTTTTAAAATTGATTTACCTTGTATCTTAGCTTCCTTATATTCTGCTAATGCTGCTTTGATTGATTTTCTATTCAACATTATGTATTCCTCCATATTTTTTATTTTATGTACCAATAAAATCAAACTTTTATCACCTTTTAATTACCAGTTTCTGCCGTTCTTGACCGCTTCTAAATTTTCTTCAGCATGTTTAATATATTCTTCTTTTCTTGGATCGTTTCCATAAGCACTAATTACCTTTTCCAATTGCCTTTCATAGTAGTTAATCAATTCTTCTCTTGTTTTCATTCTTCATTCCTCCAAACAGTTAAATGAGAATGGTAATGAATTATATTGATATTGTTTAATCCAAGTTAAATCATCATAAGGATAAAGCATTCCGGTTGTAAATAAAAATCCTAAATAAAGAATAAATGTTGAAATCAGTATTTAATAGTCCAACAGTTTTTTCAAGAAAACTTCAAAACCATTCAACGTTTCTTTTTTTTCCATTCTAATTAGTTGTCTATTTAACATTCTTATACCCCATATCTGTGATTATTTTAAATAGAACGATCTTCCATATTTAACAATTAACAAATAATTAAACTTTTTAAAAATCAAAAAACATTACCAGCACTCCATTTCATTATGCAATTTTATACCGATTTTCAGACTAATTATGTAAGAAAGTCCTTAAAGGCACTTTTCATATATTCTAACGAGTAACAGGGCAAAAGTATTACGAAATAAAAAAAGCCACCATAAAATTGGATAGCCTTCGAAGACCTAAGTAGTAACGTTGAAAAAAGAGGGTCTGTCAAATCTTTTGTGTAAACTCTTTTAAAAGACTTCTCCCCGAGGGGAGAAAAAAATCAGCGTAGATGTTGGCCGATACGATCTGGATAGTAAACAGATAATTGGAGCAGCATTTGTCCCCAATTTTGGACGCGGCCTGTCCATTTTCGCGTAACATCCATCGTAGCTAAATAGAGCATTTTCAAGAGAGATTCGTCCGTTGGGAAAATACTCTTTTCCTTGGTTACCTTTCGAAGCTGACGGTGGTAGCTTTCTATGATATTGGTCGTGTAGATCAGCTTGCGGATCTCAGGCGGATACTTAAAAAAGGTAGCCAATTCATCCCAGTTATTACGCCAAGAGCGAAGGATAAGTGGATACTTGGTTCCCCAGGTTTCCTCGAATCGGTCGAGCTCGACAAGCGCCATTTCTTCGGAAACGGCTTTGTAAATAGGTTTAAGATCAGCCGTTACCTTCTTCAAATCTTTGTAAGAAACATAGCGGGTAGAGTTGCGTATTTGGTGAATGATGCATTTCTGAATTTCTGTTTTGGGAAAGCAAGCCGAAATAGCTTGCGTAAAGCCGGTTAAATTGTCTACACAAGTAATTAGAATGTCCTGAACGCCGCGATTCTTCAGATCGTTTAAGACACTTAGCCAGAACTTCGCGGATTCATTTTCACCGATCCACATGCCGAGTACATCCTTACTTCCGTCGAGATCGATTCCAATCACCATGTAGGCTGCTTTGTTCACAATAGCCCCTTCCTGCTTGACTTTGAAGTGAATCACATCTAGAAATACGACAGCGTAAACGCCTTGTAGGGGGCGGTTCTGCCACTCTTTGATGAGCGGAACGATCTTGTTCGTTACGTTGGAAATGAGGGTAGGTGAGACTTCAATGCCATAGAGGTTTTCTAGGTGGTCTTGGATGTCACGCGTGCTGACTCCCTTAGCGTACAAGGCAATAATTTGGTCCTCAATACCCGTTACATTGGACTGATGCTTCTTCACCACAAGGGGTTCAAACTCGCCTTGTCGGTCACGGGGAGTGATGATTTCTTGTTCTCCGTACTCACTGGTTACTAGCTTTTTGCTCTTTCCATTGCGACTGTTCGATGTTTTTTTGTTCTCGATTTCATGTTTTTGATAGCCTAAATGCGTATCCATTTCTGCTTCCAGCATTTCCTGAATCGTCTCTGCAAACAGATTCTTCAATGCGTTCTGGGCATCTTGAGCCGTTACCAACTTATTCTCCTTGATAAACTCACGTAGCTGCTGCTTTGTCCATAATCCCATGTGTTCTCCCCAACCTTTCATCTACTTCCATTTTAATAGATTTGGGAGTTTACACAAACCAGCTAATATAATGTCAATAGGAGCTTAAGAAAGATTTTAATCTTGTTTAGAATGGTAAAAAAGACAA
>NZ_MRTH01000006.1 GCF_001956045.1 Paenibacillus sp. FSL H7-0331
AGGAGCACAAGGAACACAAGGACCAACAGGAGCACAGGGAACGCAAGGACCAGCAGGAGCACAGGGAACGCAAGGACTAACAGGAGCACAAGGAACGCAAGGACCAGCAGGAGCACAGGGAACGCAAGGTCCAACAGGAGCAACAGGAGTGTTGAGTTTTGCAGATTTTTTTGCGTTGATGCCTCCTGATAACGAAGCAACAGTTGCTCCGGGTACAGACGTAAGTTTTCCTCAAAATGGACCTACTAGTGGGACCTCCATCTTCCGTTCTAGTTTAAGTACATTTAACTTGTCTGTCATTGGCACTTATCAGGTCTTGTTTCAGGTGAGTGTGGACGAAGCGGGTCAACTAATTTTAACCCTCAATGGTAATGATCTAGCTTATACGGTGGTCGGCCGAGCAACCGGTACTTCTCAAATAGTAGGAATTGCTCTTGTGGAAACGACTGTCATCAATTCAATACTCACTGTACGAAATCCTGCTGGCAATGCTGCGGCACTAACCATCACTCCTCTTGCTGGAGGAACAAGGTCGGTTTCAGCACACCTTACTATCCTACAAATCGCATAGAGGGGATTATTCAAGTCAATATCCATGCATCGTGTGCAGCACCACGTCTTATCGTTATGTACACGAGGTAAGAATGTGAAAGGGTGCCGGGACTCCAATTGAGCCGGATTCAGCTGTGAAAAAGCTTGAAGGATATAAGCTCAGTCCATGAGCTTCCTTTCCGGTATGCAGAGGGACCAACTGACTTCGTGCCAGTTGGTCCGGAACATAAAGAACCCAATACTATTCAGCTCCTTAATGCTAGTATGCAACGCTATCACTTATATAAGCTGATGCTTGAACAGTCATTAAATACGAAGTCCTTGTACTTAGCTTGATCGGTATGGGGTGTATCCGCAGGAATAAACAATCAATCATCAGGTGAAGCGAAAATTGACTATTGACATGTTAAGATTTTGTAAACTATACTGATGATAATGATAATCATTATCAATACATACTAAGGGGTCTAGTGAACAAGATGAAAACAAGAATTTCCTTTGCTATCGTTCTTACATTTTTATTATCGATTTTATTAAGCGCTTGCGGATCAGAAAACACAATGAAGGAAGCTGCCAAACCAGCAGCCAAGACTGCTGAAACTACCGCTCCCACTGCACCGGCTCCAGCACCTTCAGCCGCACCAGCTGAAAAGAAGAAAACAACAATTACGCATGTTATGGGTCAAACTGAGGTGCCTGAGCGTGTTGAACGCGTTGTGGCGTTAACTCCACATTTTGCTGATCATTTACTAGCGTTAGGAATTACGCCTGTTGGATCTGTAGTGAGAGAAGCTGGCGATTTTGAGCCTTATAGCATACCTTTATTGAAGGGAACGGAATCTGTAGGTCAATCGTCTGCACCCAATCTGGAAAAGGTGCTGCAGCTCAAGCCTGATCTGATCTTCGGAGAAGAAAAAAATCATTCCAAGTCGTATCCGGCGTTAGCCAAAATCGCGCCAACGCTCGTATATGCAACCAAGGATATGGAGGAAGACTGGAATAAAGTCTTTTTGAGTGTTGGGGAGGCTGTTGGCAAGGGAGCACTAGCCAAAACCAAGCTGCAGGAGTTTGACACTAAAACAAAAGCTTTAAAAGAGAAATTGGTACCGAAATTGGGAAATGAAACGGTTCTGTTCGTTAAGGTTACAGATAAAGATACACGCGTAATGGGCAGCAAGAGTCCATTGGGCAAAATTGCTTATGCACAGCTGGGTCTGAAATACCCTGCCGGGCTGCCTGAAGAAGATGGCGAAATTAAAATAGCTCTTGAAAAGCTGCCGGAAATCAACCCTGACCATATTTTCTTGTTAGATACGAATGTACCGGATTATGTGGCGAAAATGAATGAGGCGATTGCAACCCCGTTGTGGAAGAACCTCAAGGCTGTGCAAAACAAGCATATGTATATGAAGCCGATTCGTGGTACCAAGACAGGCTTCGGATTGATTATGTACAATATATTTGTGGATGAAATTAATAAGGAGCTATTGGGCGGATGAGTCGTGACACTCAAATCAGTGAATCCAGTACTCATTCCAATCAATCGGCTTCACTGAATCAAGCTAAGAAAAGAAGGCTAAGCCCTTCTTTTCTTATTTTGCTGTTAAGTGTCGGAATGGTCATTGGCGTGCTTCTGTTCATCACGACGGGGGCGGCGAATATACAATTGTCTACCGTATGGGAGGCCATACTGCATTATGATGAGAATCAGGTTCAGCACTATACCGTGCTTTCCGTTCGTCTGCCAAGAGCCGTTACAGCGATTATTGTTGGCGGTTGTTTTGCTATATCCGGAGCGATTATGCAGGGAATGACACGCAACCCACTCGCTAGTCCGAGCTTATTAGGGGTATCGGCAGGGGCGCGTTTTGGCCTGGTGCTTGGTTTTGCCTTCCTGCCACATTTGTCGTATCAATTGATGATTGTGATATCGATGCTCGGAGCAGCATTTGGAGCTATGACGGTATATGGTGTCGGGATGCTGGCCTCATTTAAGGGCTCGGAGCAAGCCGCGCATGTGAAGCTTGCACTGGCCGGTGCGGCGGTAAGTGCGCTGCTGGCTGCTTTGTCGGAGGGGATTCAGATTTACTTTGGTATCGCGCAAGAGGTCATGTATTGGTACGCCGCTGGTATAGCGGGTGTGAAGTGGCTGCATGTGTGGACAATTTTGCCTTGGGCCGTTGTTGGTCTGGTCATATCTATCATGATTTCAAGAAATATTACGATGCTGAGCCTGGGTGAAGAAGTGGCAACGGGTCTCGGTCAGAGAGTGAAGTGGGTCAAGTTCCTGGGCGCGCTTACGGTGTTTGCGCTTACAGGTGCAGCGGTGGCTATAGCGGGACCGATTGGATTTATCGGATTGATAATTCCGCATGTAACCCGTTTTCTCATCGGTGTCGATTATCGTTGGGTGATCCCATGCTCGGGGATGTTTGGAGGCTGGTTTTTATTGATGGCGGATACGGTTTCACGGTGGGTTAACCCTCCTTTGGAGACGCCGGTCGGCATTTTGACGGCTTTGTTAGGGGTTCCTTTCTTTCTGTATTTGGCAAGAAGGGGAGGCAGGGGCAGCTTATGATGAAACCATTTGTAGGGAATCGCATGCGTCAACCCAAGCTGATTGGCAAGTTTATACTGTTGTTCCTGCTGCTGTTTGTGGCTTTTCTGATCAGCTTGAATTCCGGATTAATTCGGGTCGCACCTATGGAAGTTATTCGTACACTAGCGGGTTATGGATCCGGGGAATCCTCTATAGTCATGTTTGATATTCGGCTGCCTCGAATTGTGATAGCGATGCTGGTAGGAGCTGGCTTTGCAGTATCCGGCGCGATCATGCAGGGCATTTCGCAGAATGGCTTGGCGGACCCGGGTATCCTTGGTATTAACGCCGGAGCAGGCTTGGGTGTAGTGCTGTACATCGCGTATTTTTTTGGTAAAATCCAATTGGCACCGATCTATATGCTTCCGTTGATGGCTTTTATTGGCGCAGCGGCGGCGGCATTATTCGTTTTTACTTTGGCTTATAAGGATGGTAAGATTATTCCGATGCGTCTGCTGCTTGTAGGCATTGCTACGGGTGCGGGAATTAGTGCTGCTATGCTATTTCTGACGTATCGGATGAATGCCTACAATTATGATTTTGTGAAAATATGGTTGTCCGGCAGCATCTGGGGTACGAATTGGAGTTATGTGGTTGCGGTATTGATCTGGATGATCGTCCTGCTTCCCTATGCAATCTACAAGGCTCATCGGATTAACCTGCTGTATATGGGCGAGGAAATAGCGGCAGGAGTGGGACTGTCGGTTCAAAAGGAGAGAGCCATCCTGATGGCGATCGCAGTTGGCTTGGCGGGTTCTTGTGTAGCTGTTGCCGGTAGTATTGGTTTTGTGGGATTGATCGCGCCCCATTTGGCCAAATTAATGATTGGCAGAAACTACAAAGTGCTGCTGCCCTCAGCGGCGATTATTGGCTCTATTCTTGTCCTGATTTCGGATACGATTGGGCGTATAATTGCCCAGCCGGTTGATATTCCTGTTGGGATTGTTACCGCTGCAGTTGGTGCGCCTTATTTTCTGTATTTGTTGACGAAGAAGTGATATTTATATTTATTGAAAATCTATGAGGAGTGGTTCGTGAATGGCCAAGCTGTATCCGTATATTTACTGTGAAAATTCAAGAGAGCAAGCAGCGTTCTATGCCCAGGCATTGGGCGGAAGAATCGTAGGTATCCAGACTTTTGCGGAAATCCCTAATGTCAGCGATGAAATGAAAGATAAAGTCATGCATTTGGTGATGCAAACTTCAGACCTTGTCCTATTTATGGCAGATTCGGTTTCTGAACCCGTCAAGCGCGGTGGTGGACTTGATCTCGGATTGGAATACAAAACAGAGCAGGAAGCACGCCAAGTGTTTGAAGGCTTATCGCAAGGTGGCAGTGTGATTATGCCATTTCAGAAAATGTTCTGGGGATCGATGTTCGGCCGTCTTCAAGACCCTTACGGTGTGTTTTGGCAGATTGTTACAGAACCATCTTGAGCCTGGTCTGGTCTGAAATAAGTGATTTGGAATGGAACAACAGCGATGCCGTACATAGAAGTGCGAACATTTATAAGATGCTGTAAGGAGAAATACAAGTGTTTCGGAGACCCCGCAAGGGGTCTTTTTTTCATATAAGCACTGTAAGGAGTAGAAGGCAAATCCAAAAGTAATGAAAGAGGATATGGGTGTCTCATCCATAGAACACGACTTCAACAACGACTGAAACCCCATGCCGATGTTCTCACCAACGCACAAAGTAGGGGGTTGGACAAGGACCAAGCCGCAGGCTGGTCTTTTTTAGAGTTAGAAGGATTAATTTTGCATCAAAACTTATCTCTTGAATACAATGTTAAATATATTGACATATAAGTAACATTGATTTACAGTAAGTTAAATTATTTATTTTCGTGAACAAGGAGTGATCAACTTGGAAAAAGATAGAATTGACGATGTTGTGCTTCAATTGCCGAAGGTTGATCTTCATTTGCATCTGGATGGGTGCGTGAATCCTTCAACTATTCTGGAATTAGCTGAGGAGCAAGGGATTGTTTTGCCCGCATCAGACAGGCAGGGATTGCTTCCTTATATGCAGGTCGATGAGAACTGCAGCAGTCTTGCTGAGTATTTGAGTAAATTTGATTTTACAACCCGTTTTCTGCAAACGGGAGCGGCGTTGGAGCGCGTTGCTTATGAAATTGTTGAGCAAGCGGCGTTTCATAATTGTGCTTATATCGAGGTGCGATTTGCTCCGCAGCTTCATCGGTACAACGGATTATCTGCGGAAGCGGCGATTCATTATGTTATTGAAGGACTAAAGCGCGGTGAGCAGAAGTTTCATGTTAAAGCGAGAGTTATTGCGATTTGTATGAGAAATCATTCAATTAAAGATAACCTGGAAGTGATCGAAGCTGCGGCTGCGTATATAGGAAAAGGTCTCGGGGCTGTCGATCTGGCCGGAGATGAAGCCTCGTATGGTCCTGAGTTGTTTAGGGAGGTGTTCGCATTGTCTCACAAGCTTGGAATTCCTGTCACGATTCATGCTGGAGAAGCGGCAGGGGCTGATAATATTAAAGAGGCTGTCACGAATCTAGGGGCTTGCCGGATCGGGCATGGAGTGAGGCTAAGAGAGAACGCCGCGATTCTGGAGATGATCGTTCAACAACAAATTCCGTTGGAAATGTGCCCGGTCAGTAATATTCAAACGAAAGCTGTCCCAAGCTGGGAAGCATACCCGATTCGTGATTATTTCGATCGCGGGATTAAAATAACCGTCAATACGGATAATCCGATTGTCTCCGGTACGAATATTACGAAGGAATATCGGGTCCTGAGCGAACGGTTTGGTTTTACACTCCCTGAGCTGTCTACATTGGTAATGAATGGCGTGGATTCAGCATTTTTGGATGGACACGAGAAGAGGTCTCTCAAGCTGGATTTGCTTAGTAAATTCAAAGCCATGGGAGTTTAATTATACGAAAACATGGGTGCAAGAAGCAGTTTTGGCTATCATTACTCATAAAACCTCGAATCGGCTTGTTAATCAAAGCAGTTCGAGGTTTTATGCTGATGGCACGTATTGAATTATCATGACGATTCAAGCTGATTTGGTAAGCTCGCTTAGATCCGTCAGGATTAAGTCGAACTGAACGAGTGGGCCGAGCACGCGCAGGACAGCTTTTATAGGGGAGTCTGGGCTGAAGGCCGTACTCCTTACGACGGCTTGGGGCTCCAGATCAAGCTCGATGCTCCGGTTCGACAGATTCACCAAATAAATGCCGTTATGTAAATTCAGTAATTCGCCCACCGAGGCTTCCATCATTTCTCCTGGCGCTTCAATGGATTCTAGTGCGTAGATAGAAGCCAACTGCAGGAAAGAGGCTTCTGTAGCGCTGATCGCTGTAATTCTGGAACAGGATCGATCACTGCTGACTAAAGACTGGTAAGCTGTCCATTCATATACTGCCGCTGAATCTGTGGGGATGATCTCAATGCGAATATGGCTATCTATGAAACGTATCATATTTTTGGCAAACAAGCTGATATAATCGGTTAAGGCTTGCCCCAAGATCATGTTCTGCTTCGATAAAATGGATTCCACGAGTGCTTCGATGCTGCCGTTTACAATGGATTCGAATTGATCATCGGTCAGACTATAATCCTTTTTATATAAGTTCAAGGTTGTGCTGAAGGTTTCGTAATTCATTGTGCCTTGGTCAATCAATGCTTGTCCCAGAGTCAAATGTGCGCTTTGCTGTGAGGACAATAGTTCGGTAACGACCTCCTCAGTCAAGTGGCCCATATCGACAGCGATTTCGCCGAATCTTTTATCTATTCTTGTTTGGGTCTGGTGTACTTGTTCTACCTGCTCGGGGGTCATATAACCTTTGTTAATAGCGAGTACGCCCAGCTTGACTCTCGTTTCGGCTTGTGCCGACAAGGCCTGATCCAGCTCGGACGCGGTTACGATGGAACGGTTTAATAGAAACTGTCCGAAGTATTGTGCGAACATTACTGAACACCCCGATCCTCTACGATTTTTTTGGCAATGTCGACAATGATGTCAACTTGGATGGGTTTTTGTAAAAAGTTGTCGGCTCCCAGCTTGAGCGCTTTAATTAAATTGCTTTGTGTGCCTACGGAGGAGGCCATAACAACATGGATGGCTGGGTTGATGATTTTGATTTCCTGCAGCGCTTCTATGCCATCTTTCTTCGGCATCACGATATCCATGAGGACGAGGTCTGGCTGCTCCGTTCGGCAGAACGTGACAGCTTCTTCGCCGTCAATAGCTTCAAACAGATTGGTAAACCCGAGTTCGGCTAAGGCTCCCTTTAGCTTTTTGCGAATCAACATAGAATCGTCACATAATAAAATTTTCAAATCATACATGGGCTTCCACTCCTCAGCTATTGCTTCTCTAATGTAACCTTACGTAGATAATACTTTATATGTTAGATAATATTACAAGAATCGTTATTAAACAAGTGGGAAATTGTAAATAGTGGATGGGGATGATGGCGAAATGAGTTTGAATAAGGGGAAACAAGAGGAATTAATGAAGAAAAAGAAGAGACTCATCGGGGAGCCTCTTCTGATTTGTATCTATTCTATTAAATAACCGAAATATTCCAGACTATTGTAAGCCGGCCTCTGTATACACTTTGCGGAAAGCTTCTTGCGAGCGCTTAAGCAGCACGGAGCTTGGTTCTGTAGAAGGCTGTGGTGTTAATATTTCTTGTGCCACCAATCCGGTGTATCCGATTTGGTGGAGCCCACGTAAGAAGCCAGTCAAATCGATAACGCCTTCACCTGGATAGACACGTTCATTATCCAATACTTCAGCCAAAGGAACATCAGGTGCATCGTTGATATGAGCTAATACGATCTGACTGGCATCCAACCGCAGAATATCGTCAACACCTAATCCATTTGTATACCAGTGGTAGCTATCAAACAACAGACCTACATTACGTTCACCGATGGCATCGATCCAATCGAGGGTTTCCTGCAAGCCCCAGATAAAAGGATTGGCCCAGCGAGTCCGCAAATGGTGTGGACCTACGAATTCGAGTCCAAAGCTTATGCCGTAAGGCGCCAGGATTTGTGCGCAGGTGCGTAAACGACGAGTTGCGATTGCCATAAAATGAGCTGCATTGTGATCTGTGGACGGTAACACGTAGGTCGTGCAGGTCGTGCAGCCTACCGCGGCTGCCGCTTCAGCATCCTTGGCCAGACGAGCAAGTCCGCTGCGGAATTCCTCTTCACTGTTGCGCCATTGCACAGACAGCCCGATGCTGCCGATCTGAATACCCTGCTCACGAAGAAAGCTGTTCACTGACTCAGCGCCATCCTGAGCTATCCATTCCTCCAGTTCAGTGCCTCCGGCTGTGATGGCTTCGAATTCATGCTCTGCCGCGGCGCGCACAAAATCCTGAATGCTGCCTACAGCGCCAATACCAGCTCGTGTAAGTGCTTTTAACATGGGGGTCTCCTCCTTGTACGATCTATAAGTTCCAATCCAAGATAACCTCGTGACCTGTACGCGAAGACTCATAGATGGCATCCAGAATCAAGTTGTTTGTAAATCCGGTCATGACCGAGGTGTCCGGCTGCTTGCCTTCACGAATACACTCTACAAAATGGCGACTTAAGCGAATACGTCCGCCTTCATCCTTCTCAGGAGTAATCAATTCCACTTCTGCAGCCCTTTCAAAGGTTTCAGTGAGCAGCTTGCCTTTATTGCCAACGATGGAAGCGCCACCTTCGGAGCCCATCAAATGAATGAAATGGCTGCTGTCTGTATCCATATGTACCGCCCAGCTGACTTCCAGTGTCAAGGTACTGCCATTATCCAATTTAATCATTGCGGTTGCCAAATCCTCAACGTTGTAGCTTCCGCTCCAATCCGGAGTTCCCCAAGTGCCGATCCCACGTTTTTTTGGACCAAATTCAGCATAGGTTGAACCGAATACGGATACAGGCTTGGCATCCCCGAGGAAGAAGAAGGCCAAATCGAGCATATGCACACCAATGTCGATCAAAGGACCGCCGCCGGATTGTTGATGATCGGTAAACCAAGTACCCCAGCCCGGAATCCCTTTACGTCGGAACCAACCTACCTTGGCATTGTAGATACTGCCGATGGACCCGTTATCAATCTGCTGTTTCACTTGAAGAGGCAGCCAGTCCCAGCGCATTTGATGTGGAATCATCAGTACTTTGCCGGTTTCATGCTGTGCTTTGACGATTTCGCGTGCCGCTTGGGCATTGATAGCCATCGGTTTTTCCAATAACACATGCTTACCCGCATGCAGAGCCTGTACGGCCAGAGGTGCGTGCCATTGGTTAGGAACGCCGATAACAATAGCATCAATGTTAGGGTCCTGAATGAGTTCGTCATTAGTTTTATAGACAGTTGGGATGCCATGCTTGGCAGCGCACTGCTGCGCTAAAGGGTAATTCAGATCGGTTAAAGCGACGATTTCAACATCATCTTTCAATTGACCGAAAATATTCATGTGGACGTTGCCAATATTGCCTGATCCGATAATGCCAAGCCTTATTTTGTTAGTAATGGTCATGGTAATAGCCTCCGCTTAACTATGAAATTGAGTTTCACTTGCTTCATTTATCATAAAATGTAAGCGTGTAAAAAACATTTCATTTTTTACGGAGGTTATCCCATTTTTTCAGCAGACTTCATTTTTATAGCTTAAAGTGACCAGTCGAGAATGACCTCATGGCCTGTCTGTGAGGATCTATAGATCGCATCCAGAATCAGATTATTCGTAAAGCCACTCATAGCCGGGGTTGTCGGTTCCTTGCCCTCACGGATACATTCGAGAAAATGACGGCTAAGCCGGATTCGCCCGCCTTCGTCGTTCGCCGGTGTTACGAGTTCCACCTCGGTTGCGCGCTCGAACGTCTCGGTGAGCAGCTTGCCTTGGGTACCGCGTATCGAAGCACCGCCATCTGAGCCCATCAGATGGACAAACTGCTTGCTGTCCGTATCCATATGTACGGCCCAGCTGACTTCGATGGTCAAAGTGCTTCCGTTGTCCATCTTGATCATAGCGGTAGCCAGATCTTCTACATTAAAAGAGCCGTTCCAGTTAGGGGTGCCCCAGGTACCAATTCCGCGTTTCTTTGGTCCGAACTCTGCATAGGTCGCGCCATATACGGACACGGGCTTCACATCTCCCATGAAAAAGAAAGCCAAATCGAGCATATGCACACCAATATCAATAAGCGGGCCGCCCCCGGATTCCTCCTGTTTTGTAAACCAAGTGCCCCAGCCGGGAATGCCTTTGCGGCGGAACCAGCCCACCTTGGCGTTATAAATTTGACCAAGCGCACCTTTGTCTACCTGCTCCTTCACCTGAAGTGGAAGCCATTCCCAACGCATTTGGTGAGGGATCATCAAGACTTTGCCTGTTTCGCGTTGAGCTTTGACGATCTCGCGGGCAGAAGGAACATCAATAGCCATCGGCTTTTCCAACAGTACATGCTTGCCAGCTCTTAAGGCTTGTACAGCCAGCGGGGCATGCCATTGATTCGGAACGCAAATCACGACAGCATCAATATCGGGATCCTGAATCAGTTCTTCAGAGGTCATATAACATTTGGGTATACCGTACTCGGCAGCACGCATTTGTGCTAGTGGATTATAGGAATCGGTTACGGCAACAATATCCACTTCAGCAGGCAGCTGCTTGAACATAGTAATATGAACGTTAGCGATATTGCCCGCCCCTATAATGCCGAGGCGGATTTTGTCATTTGTATTCATGTGTAAGAAACCTCCGATTGAATTAAGTTGTGATACCATTTCATTATATAGTAAGATGTAGACGTATAAAACTAGGAACATATTTAAGGACGAATATTATAGATGTTCAGCAGGAGTGAACAGCCGTATGCCCGTTGTACCGGTTTATTTAACCCATTATCCGAATATGGATACCGAGCTTCCTTTTCATATCAAGATTAACCATCTGAAACGGGATTTTGGCTCACATCGTCATGATTTTCTGGAGTTCTCCTATGTCATTGAAGGCCGCGGCTTCGAGATTATTAATGGAGTCCAGCACCCGATGGAGCCCGGGACGTTTACACTTGTCATGCCCTACCAATTTCATTCGATCCATTCGGAGCCGGAGCACCCGCTGCGATTGTATAACTGCAATTTTGGCATACATTTGTACAACTCCTCCGAACAGCTGCCGGGATCTGTTGAAACATTAGGGGAGCGTGAATTGCTGCCTTACGTACAGGTGCCTTCAGGGGAACAGGTGAAGTTTCAGGAGATCCTGAAGGAACTGTATGCAGAATATCATGGTGAGCAAATATGGAGGCATGCGCTGATTAAGGTCAAGCTGACTGAAATTCTGGTCAGGTTTGACCGTCTGAGAAGAAGTGCGCAGCTAATTGATACTGTGAGCGAGGTATTGAAAACAGAGGGAAGAGAGCGGGGAAGATCCAATGGTGATATTTGGAAGGCGATTCAGTACGTTCACGAGCATTACCGCGAGGACCTGACGTTAACCGGTCTGGCTCAACGTTTTGGCTTCAGCGTCCCATATTTGAGTGAGCTGTTCAAAAAAACGATTGGGCAGAACTTTGTTTCGTTCGTTCATGAGGTGAGAATCCGACAGGCCTGCGGGCTGCTGATCGCAACAGAAATGACGGTATTGGATATTGCTTTAGAGACAGGTTATGGCTCTTATAATACGTTTACCCGCATTTTTAAGGAAAGCAAGGGGATGACCCCGGCCATATTTCGCAAGCAAAATAAGCTGCAGCTTACCGATCAACGGTAACTGCAGCCTGGACACATATGCACGTACCCTACATGCAAATGAAGTCATTTACTGGTGGGAGCACGATTTGTTGCTCAATCCGGTTTATGGCTTTTTGGGCGTAATCGGCAGCGTATAATTTGGAGATTGGACGAGTACATGCTCTTGACTGTCCATCACACGGACCTGCAGCTGCAGGGCTCCCGGGGTTGTAAGCATTTCCTTGGGAAGGGATGCACTTAAGCTATCCTCTGTCTGCCACACCGTGGGGATAGGGACTCCGTCCGCAAACAGGACACTGCCTTGTCCGAACCGACCTCCTTTGACCAAAAGCGTCATGGACTTGATCCAGTCCGCTACGAGGCCTTCACCAACGCCAATGCTTTCGGGTGAAACAGACTCGATAACAGGATCACCATAGCCAATCATATACGGCTGCGAAGCATCCTCTGCATCCTCGGTTTTCGTTAGAATTGCTTGCTGCCGCTCTTGATACTCCACTAAATCGTTCTCATCGATTTTCATCGCTTCATAATATTTTTTGGGCGGAATAATAGGAATCCTTTTAGATAAGTTGTACAAAAAATCGGTATAATTACTGCCCTGCAGCTTCGCGAGCTTAAGGATATAAGGACTCAGGAAAGATGGGCTCATTCGAAGAATTTCTTGACTCTCAGGCAAATAATTGTTCCAGACCAGAAGTGGGACCGTGTACATCTTTTCCAGGAAATTCGGATCATCGGGGCCCTGAATGTAGCCGCTTTTCTGATACACATAATAGTCCGTTTCCAAATGGGGAAGATGGTCGCCAAAAAATACGAGTATGGTAGGCTCCTTTAACTGGCCGAAGTACGTGACGAGCTCCTTCAGCATGGAGTCGGCGCCGCTGGCTCCCTGGGCATACGTTTCAAGAATCGATATCGCATCATCAGACATATTGCCTCGAATATTAATGCTGTTGCGCTTAAACTTATTGGCCCAGTAATGATAATGATTCTCCATCGTATTTGCAAATATAAGGTCTGGACCGCTGCTACGTTTGCTTTCTTCGATAATTCGCTTAGCAACGGCGTGGTCGCCAATATATGGACCGACATATTCATCCGGATCGAAAAATTCCAATGGAATAAAGTGTGAGAATCCGAACCGCTTGTATACATTCACGCTGTTGACATACCAATTGTTAAAAGGACTGATAACCGTTGACTTATAGCCCTGTCGTCCCAAAATACTGGCAATGGAATCGACCGGATGATCGATAACCTTCTCATAGGCAATTTCATCAGCGGGAAGAAAGCGCATTGAATTTCCTGATAACACCTCCAGCTCTACATTGGCAGTACCACCACCGTATTGCGGTGAAAGCATCGTACCGTGCGTATATTTTTCCTGAAGGGCATGAAAGGTTGGGATCGGGTCTCTGCTGAATTTGACTCCTGGAATTTGTGTAGGGTCCCAGAAGGATTCACTTAATACAATGACGATATTGGGGTTTTGCTGCAACTCCTCAGCAGTCCAGTCCGTATTCTTATCGACAAGCTGCAGTGGATGTGTACGCTCCGAGTCCGACGAGGAGGTGCTGAGAACAGCACAAAGAGAGGCAACCAGGACAAAAGCTGCTGTACGCAAAACAATGAATCGCTTTTTCACCATGGTAACGCTCCTAGTCAACAAATTTAAAGACATTATAGCATGATGCTGCTGGAATGAAGTGGTTTTTTCAAAAAAATTATAAGCGCTTCCATTCTTATGTTGAAAGCTTGAACATGCGATTAACTTTGGCAGGACACTACATAATGGAATGTGTTTAAACGTTATGTCATAAAAGAACAATTAAAGCGAATAAAGAGTGTACTAATGATATATTTTCAGATTTAATCAAATAAATAACTCATAAATAATGATTTAAATTATATATTGCGTCATAATATTATATATGGTATATATTATTTAAGGTGTATATTCTGTTTTAGAGGTATTTGACAGGCACGTTCGACTGGAAGAGTCAGAATGATATAGCGATTATGCGCTATAAATCAATCGAGGAGTGATGGGGATATGGAATCGAGTAACAGCGGTATCGAGCTTGGCACTATCATTTGTAAACACTGCGACAGCATCATTGGTACTTTGGATACGGAAAAAGTGATTGTTATT
The DNA here is from genome assembly GCF_001956045.1 of Paenibacillus sp. FSL H7-0331. The sequence goes on from NZ_MRTH01000006.1 coordinate 14,047, forward strand.
TACGGTGTTTGTGAGGATTCGAACTGTATCTCCAATCAGAATCAAAAGGAGAAAGCGACCCATGTTGAATGCTAAACGTGTCCTGCATTTTCATGAAGGGAATGCTGGTATGAAAATGCTCTTGGGTGGAAAAGGGGCCAATCTTGCAGAGATGACCAATGCTGGCTTACCTGTACCTCCGGGCTATACCATTACAACAGAAGCTTGCAGACAATATTATGCGGGCGGCGGAGTTTTACCAGAAGGATTATGGACAGAAATACGTCAAGAACTGAAGCAGATTGAGCTGAAAAAAAACCAGTTATTCGGTGGTATGGACAATCCACTTCTGGTCTCCGTTCGCTCAGGTTCGGTCAACTCCATGCCTGGCATGATGGATACGATCCTAAATCTGGGACTTAATGATGTGACAGTGGATGCTCTTGCGAGAAATACCGGGAATCCCCGGTTTGCCTATGATTGCTATCGGAGACTGATTCAGATGTTCGGGAATGTTGTTTTGGATATCGATGGTTACCATTTTGAAAAACAGCTGCATCATTTTAAGCAATTACATGACTATAACGAAGACAAGGATATTCCTGCAGAAGCTTGGATGGAACTGATTGCGCAGTACAAGGATTTAATTGAACGTAAAGCAAGAACCACGTTCCCTCAGGATGTGTACAAACAGCTGGAGCTGTCCATCGAAGCTGTGTTCCGTTCCTGGAACAATCAGCGGGCTGTGGTGTACCGAAAAGTGTATGGGATTCCTGATACGTTGGGAACAGCCGTTAATATTCAGTCCATGGTTTTTGGAAACAGGGGTGAGGATTGCGGTACTGGTGTGCTGTTTACTCGAAATCCATCTACAGGCGACAATCTTTTATATGGCGAATACCTCACGAATGCACAGGGCGAGGATGTGGTGGCGGGTGTAAGAACGCCTTCACCTATTGCACAGCTGGAGCAGGAAATGCCTGAAGTGTATACAAGGCTGGTAGAAATCGCCAACCGACTTGAAATGCATTACAAGGACTTACAGGATATCGAGTTTACCGTGGAAAAAGGAGAGCTGTTCATTCTCCAGACTCGTACTGGAAAAAGAACGGCACAGGCAGCTGTCAAATTGGCGGTGCAATTCGTTAAAGATGGCATTCTTGATCGCAAGCAGGCTTTGGAGCGGATTGAAGTGGATCATCTCAATCAACTGCTTCACCGCGCAATCGACGAGAGTGCGAAGCTGGACGTACTGGCGGTTGGTTTGCCGGCTTCACCAGGAGCGGCAACGGGGCAGGCTGTATTCGACGCCGATACGGCTGAAGAATGGGTCGCAGCCGGCAAGCGTGTTGTATTGGTCAGCTCAGAGACAAGTCCGGAAGATATTCACGGTGTCATTGCAGCCGAAGGTGTGCTTACGACCCGAGGGGGGATGACGAGCCATGCTGCGGTAGTGGCACGCGGAATGGGCAAGCCTTGTGTATGCGGCTGTGAAGAAGTTCGGATCGATCCGGATACACGTGAATTTACCGCAGGTGATACGATCATCCGTGAAGGGGATTGGATTACGCTGGATGGATCAACAGGGCGTGTCATCTGTGGCGTTGTTACGCTTAAGGAACCGCAGATGAGTGCTGAGCTTGATGAGCTGCTGAGCTGGGCGGATGAGGTGAGATCCTTAAAGGTGCGTACCAATGCCGATACACCGGAAGATGCAGCGAAAGCGCGGCAGTTTGGTGCAGAGGGAATAGGGCTCTGTCGAACGGAGCATATGTTTATGTCAGCCGAGCGACTGCCAGTTGTGCAGGCGATGATTCTTGCCGATAGTCTTGAAGATCGTCGAATTGCACTTGAGCAGCTGCTTCCTATGCAGCAAAGTGATTTTGAAGGCATATTTAGCGCTATGGACGGGTTCCCTGTCACGATTCGGCTTCTGGACCCGCCGCTGCACGAATTTCTTCCGAAGCTGGATGAGCTTCTGATTGAACAGGAACGTAAAAAATGGGCTTTGTCCGAATTGGATCAAGCCGAAGGCAATCCTGACCTGCACTCTTTAATTCGCAAGGTGAGGAACTTGCAGGAGATGAATCCGATGCTTGGTCAGCGAGGCTGCCGCTTAGGTATTGTGTTTCCGGAAATTTATGAGATGCAGACGATTGCTATTTTTCAAGCCGTACTTGCGTCTAAAGCACAGGGGATCACGGTGCTTCCAGAAATTATGATTCCTCTCGTAGGCCATGCCAATGAACTTAAATCGATGAGAATACTGGTCGAACGGGTAGCTGAAAAGATACTAGGGCCAGAAAAGCAGCAAGTTCCCTATAAGATTGGCACGATGATAGAAGTGCCGAGGGCGGCGCTGACTGCGGGCCAAATTGCTCAATATGCAGATTTCTTTTCATTCGGTACCAACGATTTAACACAAATGACGTTTGGCTACAGCCGCGACGATGCGGAAGGGAAGTTCCTTACCCATTACATCCATCACGATATTTTACCTCACAACCCTTTTCAGGTATTGGATACGGATGGGGTCGGGCAGCTGATCGGCTGGGCTGTAGACAAAGGACGTGCAACCAAGCCTGAATTGAAAACCGGCATTTGTGGTGAGCACGGAGGTGACAAGGAATCGATATTCTTTTGTCATCAAACCGGTTTGGATTATGTCAGCTGCTCTCCGTTCAGGGTGCCGTTAGCAAGAATCGCTGCCGCTCAGGCACAGCTGTTGTTTGGTCATCCAGATTCAGTATCTGCGAAGCTTCAATCGGCAGCTGCTCTCTAGGATGCTCCAGCTCAGCTTGCGAGGCTTACAGGATGGACTTATAAAAAGCTGTACAAGGACAGACGAAGCATGACTTCGATCTGTCTTTTCTTTACTTAAATCTCCGCATCAAATACTTGTATCCAAAAAATCCATTGACGTCCCAAGCCGCTTCCTCTAATGTTGACATCATACTGTTTATTACATTTCTATGACAGGAGAGGAAGCAATGAGCCGGAAAATACCGGTAAGTGAGTATACGGGGCTGTTGAACAGCTATTTAAGACCACAGCGTAAAAGTATGGCCGTGCTGGGGATTCTGCTCATCGGCGGCATTGTCATGCAGCTGATTAATCCGCAAATCATCCGTTATTTTATTGATACAGCCCAAACCCAGGAAAGCTCCAGTCCACTTATTTATGCGGCTATCTTATTTATTGGTGTTTCTCTCCTTCATCAGGGATTAACTGTAGCTGCAACCTATATTGGTGAGACGGTAGGCTGGATTGCAACCAACAAGCTACGCGGCGATGTTGCTGCACATTGTATGAAGCTGGATATGTCGTTTCACAAAGCTCATACTTCGGGTGCTATTATTGAACGGGTTGACGGAGATATTAATAATTTGGCCAATTTTTTCTCTAATTTTGTCGTATCATTATTAAGTAATTTGCTGCTGGTAATAGGTATGCTCATCCTGCTGTTTCGCGAGGGCTGGGTAATCGGCTTGAGTATGACAGTATTCGTTATATTTGCGATCTATATCATTCAGTACATACGCAAGTTTGCAGTTCCACATTGGGGTAATATGCGTCAGATGAGCTCTAGGTTTTATGGATTTCTGGGGGAGCATCTAGAGGGCACAGAGGATACCAGAGCCAATGGAGCTTCGAATTATGTGATGCATCGCTTCTATGTAATGCTGAGGGAGTGGCTGCCGCTGCGCGTGAAGGCGTTTCTTGGCTGGGCCTCCATGTGGATCACAACCCTGATTATTTTCACGATTGGTAATGCTGTCGCTTTTGGTTTAAGTGCGGTTCTCTTTAAACAAGGCTCTATTACGATAGGAACTGTGTATATGATCTTCTATTATACAGAGCTCATGGCCAAGCCGATCGAGAAGATTCGAACTCAAATGGAGGATTTGCAAAAAGCCGATGCCAGCATTATTCGGGTTCGGGAGCTGCTGGAAACCGAGTCTGCGATTCAGGATGGAATCGGTCTGCCGCTGCCGCAGGGTGCTTTATCAGTTACGTTCAATAATGTGGAATTCGGTTATGAGGATGATATCACGACACTGCATAATCTGAATCTTCATCTGGAGCGCGGTAAGGTGCTCGGAGTACTGGGACGAACAGGAAGCGGTAAAACGACGCTTGCCCGCTTGCTCCTGCGTTTCTATGATCCCCGTTCAGGGAGCATTCGTTTGGAGGGTGTCGATCTGCGTGATGCGACACTTCAGGAGCTTCGTGGGAGAGTGGGATTGGTTACGCAAAATATTGAAATTTTTCAAGGCACGGTCCGAGACAACCTGACTTTCTTTGATGAGGAGATACCAGATCAGACGATTATTCATGTCTTGGAGGAGCTTGGCCTGCAGGATTGGTTTCATTCGCTGCCTTCAGGTTTGGACAGCTTGCTGGAGTCGGGCGGAGGCGGCTTGTCCGCAGGTGAAGCGCAGCTGCTTTCATTCGCCCGCGTCTTTTTGTCGGATCCAGGACTCATCATCCTTGACGAAGCTTCTTCAAGATTAGATCCTGCTACAGAGCAGCATATCGAGAAAGCCATCAATCGATTGCTGGAGAATCGTACCTGTGTTGTGATTGCCCATCGGCTGGCAACCATCAGCCGCGCGGACTATATTCTTGTACTTGATCAGGGTCGGATTGTTGAATTTGGTGAGAGAAGCGCTTTGGCTGCGGATAGCAGCTCCCGCTATAGCCAGATGCTCGTGGTCGGAATGGAGGAGATGCTGGCATGAGTACATTTGCCTTCTTGTTTAAACTAACACGATACCGAATTTGGCTTTACATCGTGAATGCACTTGCATGGACGCTCATTTATTTGGCTCCGATTGTACCCGGTTGGGTGACCAAGCAATTTTTCGATACCTTATCCGGTTCTTCCTTATATGGTTTTAATGTGTGGACCTTGATCGCCCTGCTGATCGCTTCGGCTTTGGGACGTGCCATCATCATTATTTTTGGCTTTATTACTGATGTGCAGTTCCGTTTCCGTATTGGAGCACTGCTTCGCAGAAATATGCTTACACGTATTTTGAAGGAGCCGGGAGCCAAAGCCATTCCTTGCTCGCCGGGAGAGGCAATCAGTAACTTTCGCGATGATGTGGAGCAGGTTGAAGAAACGGTGAGCTGGTCTGTTGATGCATTCGCAATGACCTGCTTTGCTGCCGTATCCTTTTCCATTTTGTACGGGATTAATGCGACCATGACCATGTGGGTGTTTCTGCCGCTGGTCGTCGTTGTGACCATTGCCCAAGCTGCAACAACTATGCTTCAAAAGTATCGTGCGGCAAGTCGCGAAGCTACGAGTCAGGTGACTGGAGCGATCAGTGAAATGTTCAGCAGCGTGCAGTCGATTCAGGTGGCTGGAGCGGAAGAACGGGTAATTAACCGATTCCGTAAGCTGAACGACAACAGGCGCCATGCGATGGTTAAAGATCATTTGCTGACGCAGACGCTGGATTCGATTTTTTCCAATACCGTTAATATCGGGACCGGATTTATTTTGCTATTAGCTGCAGGGGCCATGCGAGATGGCAGCTTTACTGTAGGAGACTTTGCCTTATTCGTTTACTATTTGACCTTTGTTACGCAATTTATTCAAAACTTCGGGAAATTCCTGACCTATTTCAAGCAAAGCACCGTCGCTAAGGAGCGACTGGTCAGTTTGATTCAGGGAGCTGATGAGACTACGCTAACCGAGCATCATCCGCTGTACCTGCGTACATCAATCAGTGAGTCCGATCTGAATAATCAGCAGAAGCCAAATGATTCGGTCGGCAGCAGAAGCTTGGAATTGCTTGAGGTGAAAGGTCTCACCTACCATTATCCTGAGACAGGCCGTGGAATCAGCAATATTCAGCTAAAGCTGCCCAAAGGTTCCTTTACGGTAATTACAGGACGGATTGGCTCGGGCAAAACAACGCTTGTGCGTACGCTGCTTGGCCTGCTTCCGATGGATGCAGGCGATATTCGCTGGAACGGAGAAAGGGTGGAGCATCCAGGTGATTTCTTCATTCCGCCGCACAGCGCCTATACGCCTCAAGTACCAAGATTGTACAGCGACACCTTGAAAAAAAATATTTTGTTAGGTCAGGAAGAAGAAGAAGACGTTCTTCTTAAGTCGGCTGTGCATGCTGCGGTGATGGAGCAGGATGTTGAGCATTTACAGCATGGAATGGATACGATTATTGGTCCGCGCGGCGTAAAGCTCTCAGGAGGTCAAGTCCAGCGTACAGCGGCGGCCCGGATGTTCGTTCGCAATGCGGAGCTGCTCGTATTTGACGATTTGTCTAGTGCGCTTGATGTTGAAACCGAGCGCAAGCTGTGGGAACGGATTTATGGGCAGCGACAGGCGACATGCCTGGTCATATCCCATCGCAAAACTGCCCTTACCCATGCCGATCATATTATCGTAATGAAGGATGGACAGATTGAGGCTGAAGGTACGCTTGACCAGCTGCTGCAAACGAGCGACGAACTGCGGCACTTATGGCAGCTTAACGAGACGGAGCAAGAAGTGGAGCAAGAAAGCTAAAAATTAAGGAGTGATGAAATGGATTTGGCTGCTGTTCACCGACATATAGCTTCCCTTCGTCATATCAAAAAGCTGCAAACCATCAATAAGGGATTTTCCTTTGACGGCAAATACTTTCTCTATACAGATGAAATTGTACCCGTGTATGTACTGCGGACGGCTTCGATTTCACAAAGGGAGAAGAAGCAGCGTGAATTTGAGGTTGTTCGCAGTGTATTTGATCAAGGGGTTACAACCTCAGAGCCTATAGAGTTCGGCATTATTGAAGAGCTCGATCTGTGCTATATGGTGCTTGGATATGTAAATGGCGAGGACGCCGCTGAGCTGCTGCCAGCATTAACGTCAGATGAGCAATATCAGATTGGTGTTGAGGCGGGGCGACAACTGCTGCTCATGCACCGATTAAATCCACCAAATGGTCTGGAAGCGTGGGATAAAAGACGGTCTGCCAAGCATTACAGACAGCTGGCTGCTTATAGGGAATGTGGAGTCAAGATCGAGCAAGAGGAGAGAGTCATCCAGTTTGTTGAGGCGAATCTCAAGCAGATGACAGACCGCCCTAGCAAATTTCAGCATGATGATTTTCACCCAAGCAATCTGCTTGTCAATAATAGGGGATATTCTGGTGTTATCGATTTCAACCGATTTGACTGGGGAGATCCTTACCATGATTTTATGAAAATTGCCTATTTCAGTCGCCAGGTGAGTGTACCGTTCTCAATAGGACAGATTGATGGATATTTTAATAAAGAAATTCCGGAGCGCTTTTGGAGGCTATATGCTTTATATACGGCTCTTACGCTATTTCCTAATATCACCTGGACACTGGAAGTCGTGCCACACCAACTGGAATCGATGCAAGAACGTAATCGTATCGTGACGGAGGATCATTCTGGGTTTGATAAGGTAATTCCAGCCTGGTATACATCCTGATAGGGCTTTATTGATGTGCCGACATAGTCGTTACCCTGTTGTCGTTTTCTCCAATACCAGGAGAGGATGAGCAAGGTAACGGCTTATTTTTATGGATTAAAGTTTGACATAAACCAAACGTTATAATAATATATCTATATATTAATCGATATTTAGAAAGGAAGTCTATTTATGTATGAATCAGATTTACTGTGGAGGGTTCCTTTGGAGGAACTCAAGCGTGGGTATACATGGGATGAAAGCACAGATACATTTATTTGTCTAATTTGCGGTGACCAGTTCCAAAAAGGAATGATATATAGAGCTGATGACTTATATTATGAAGCGGAAAAATTCACAACCCTGCACATAGCTAACGAGCATGGCACGATGTTCCATTATTTGATCGGGTTAAACAAGAAGCTAACCGGTTTAAGCGATTTGCAAAAAAACTTGCTTCAGCTGTTTTACGAAGGACATAGCGATAATGAGATCGTCAGTAAGCTGGACGGAGGCAGCGCCTCAACCATTCGTAATCACCGATTCGCTCTGCGCGAGAAGGAAAAGCAGGCACGGTTGTTCGTCGCTATTATGGATTTACTGGAGAAAAAGAACGGCTCCGGTTCGAAGAAAAGCGAACGCACCTCCAGACAGCATGCTGGTGCCGTTCATCGCACAGTTGCAGTACGCGACAATAACTTTTCAATAACAGACAAAGAATATCAGGATACTATTCTTAAGTATTTTATAGAAGGTCCTGATGGACCTATAATCAGCTTTCCTGGTAAAGAAAAGAAAAAGTTTATCGTATTGCAGCATATCGTTTCAAGATTTAAGGCGGGCAGGCGTTACACAGAAAAAGAAGTGAATGCACAGCTGGAGCAGGTGTATGCCGATTATGTCACCCTGCGTCGTTATATGATTGAATATGAGTTAATGGACCGAGAGCCTGATGGCAGTGCTTATTGGATTAAAGAGGAGGTAACACCTATGTCTAAGGAAAAAAGAAAAGAATTATTGCTAGCCTACAAAGAGACGAAACGCCCGATGGGCATTTATCAAATACGCAATACGGTGAATGGTAAAATATTTATTGGCAGCAGTCGCAATCTGGATGGTCGATGGAATCGTCATCAGTTTGAATTGGGTATGGGTATGGAGCGTAATAAAGCATTCGAGAGTGAATGGAAGGAGCTTGGAGATAAACAGTTCGCATTTGAGACATTGGAGCTGTTGGAGGAACGGATGGAGGGTTATCAGGATATTGATCAAGAGCTGGAGACAATGCTTGCGAAATGGATCGAAAAGCTGCAGCCTTTTGGTGAACGTGGGTATAACCTTCTCTAAACACTTACAGTCTTCTCTAAATGAAAACAACCAACAATGCCTCGGTTCGCTTGCAGCTTTACCCGCAAGCACCGGGGCATGATGTATTGACCAGTATTATGGCTTGCGCACTGCAAAGGTGAGGCTGTCTGCCTTCAATAGAACAGGTTGATCATCGCGATCAATGGCCAATTCCAAAGGCTCGTCGGAGACATGGAGCTCCTCCCAGCCCTCGTAATGCTGACGCAATAGCTTCAACGCTTTTTCCTTATCCATATTTACCTCAAATAAAGCTTCCCGCGGCTTATGGGTCTTGGCATCAAACTCTTCGATATTGGTGTTCATGATGATGCAGTTGATTCCTCCGCTTTTAGTGCCTTGAACCATCGATTGGATAACTTTTTTTAACATATGAGTGGATTTGCAATGCTCGAGGCTGGAGGCAGCGACGATGTAGTCAAATTTGCCAACGGCTATTTGGTAATCACTGATGTCTGCCTGTTCGGTGTAAATAACATCCCGTACTTGATACTGCTCACTATAATGGACGAGCTTATGAAGTGCTTTTTCCAGCAGATCAACACATACAACACGACCGTCACCGGGCTTGACCTTTTGCGCCAACGGTATGCTGTTCCTTCCCACACCACAACCCAAATCCAATATACTCATAGGCTGTCCGACATTGACCTGATCGGCTAGATCCAATATGATGGCGACGGGTTCATCGAGCCAGGTTCCTTCCTCGTACAGCTTATGATCCTCGAAATACTGTTCATGGTATTCCTTTTCTTCCTTGCGAATTTTTTGCAATTGTGCGGTGTCGCTGCGGTTCATTATGAACGCCTCCTTTTGTATGTATTCTTGTTACACATGCAAGTGATACGACCTCTATGATAGCTTTACCCCAAAATGAGCGGCTTCAATAATCATTTTTCAAAATAGTTCCAGGGATTGTAAATTTTAAGTCACAAACTGCCAAAAAGATATATTGATAATTATTCTCATCTATGTTACTTTCTATTGAGATCAATTATCAACGGAACTAGTTTTTATCATAAATTATAGGGAGTGTCCTTTCTCATGCAAACTCGTAATGTCATTACAGCAGCCGTTCTTTGCTCATCACTGTTATTTTCAGGATGCAGCGTCAATACCACTAGTGTTCAGCCTGTCCCCAAAACAGAAACGGGTAAGTCTGGTGAGAGTGTAGAATTAAAAAAAGAAGTGGAGCAATACCGCAAATATGTTATTGAGCAATCGGATGCCTTCGTCAAAGCAACTACTGAATTTGTAACCGCAGTGAAAGCCGGGGATATCAAGAAAAGTCAGGAGCTGTATGCGCCAGCGCGTATGTTTTATGAGCGGATTGAGCCTATAGCCGAATCCTTTGGCGATTTGGACCCGAATATTGATGCCCGTGAAGGTGATGTTGATGACAAGGACTGGAAGGGCTATCACCGCATCGAGAAAAGCTTATGGGTAGACAAGACGACCAAAGGAATGGAATCCGTTGCCGATACTCTCTTAAGTGACAGCAAGCTGCTTCGTGCCAAAGTAGAGACTGTAGAGATTGACCCAAACATTTTATTGACCGGAGCTGTAGAGCTGCTAAATGAGGTATCATCGACCAAAGTAACCGGTGAGGAAGAACGTTACTCCCGCACCGATTTGTATGATTTTGCTGCTAATGTAGAAGGTGCTGCCAAAATATTCGAGCTGTTAAAGCCGGAGCTTACAAAGAAGGATGCCAGCTTGGTCAAAACGATCGAGAGCCGTTTTACCGCACTGACCACTGAACTTGCTGCATATAAGAAGGGCAATGGATATCTGCTGTATGATGAGCTGAAGCCGGAGCAGACGAAAAAACTCAGTCAGGCCGTGGATTCATTAGCTGAACCTTTATCCAATATGGGTAAAAAGCTGGGGGCTTAGAAGGTATGGACGATATCAATAAAAAGCAAGTGGATTCAGAAGGCAGCGTGGACCGGGAAAAGAAGGGAACACCGATTTCCCGGCGGGACATGCTGAAGATGGCTGGCGTAGGGGGAATGGGCCTCCTGATCGGATCGGTCGGTATCGGTGGCGTATTAGCCGGAACGCAAAAGGGATTCAGTTCACTAGTTGGGACGACTAACGCGGCTAGTGATCGTATCCCTTTTTATGGTATGAATCAAGCGGGCATACTTACCCCTTCGCAAAATTTCTTGTGTTTTGCTTCATTTGATTTAAGCACCACTCAGTTGGGTGAGGTAGTTGAGCTGTTCAAAGCCTGGACATCAGCCTCAGCGCTGATGTGTTCGGGAGAGCCGGTCGGAACAGAGAACACGAATCCCAAGCATCCTCCTGCGGATACAGGGGAGGCTGTAGGCTTAAGTGCTTCAAAAACGACGATTACGTTTGGGGTGAGCCCCTCCTTTTTTGATTCCCGTTTTGGATTATCATCCAAAAAACCAGACGGGCTGGCAGATTTGCCGCGGTTCAAAGGGGATAATCTTCGCAAGGAATGGTGTGGGGGAGACATCGGCGTGCAGGTCTGTTCGGACGATCTTCAGGTCGCTTTTCATGCTATTCGTAATCTTACTCGTATCGCCAGAGGTAAAGCTGTATTGCGCTGGACGCAAGAGGGATTTCAAAGGACTGGAGCAGCCGGTAACCCGAACGATACCCCGAGAAATTTGCTTGGCTTCAAAGATGGGACTGGCAATCCGGATGTGAATAATAAACAATTAATGAACGAGCTCATCTGGACGCAGTCCTCTGATGGGCCCAGCTGGATGGCAGGTGGCAGCTATATGGCTGTGAGACGCATCCGTATGCGCATCGAGGTATGGGACCGTTCTACGCTTGGTGATCAGGAGGCGACATTTGGCCGCTATCGGGATTCCGGAGCTCCGCTTGGAGGCAAGCATGAATTTGATCCTCTGCAATTAGATGCCAAGGGAGCCGATGGACAGCCTCAAATTCCGATGACCTCACATGTCAGGCTGGCGAACTCCGATGGGAAAGAAAAAATTTTACGCCGCTCTTATTCCTACTCCAGTGGTATTGACCATCAAACAGGTCAGTTGGATGCTGGGCTTTTTTTTATTAGTTACCAACGCGACCTCTCCAAACAATTTATCCCCATTCAGCAGCGGCTGGCTATGCAGGATAAATTGAACGAATATATCACACACGTCGGCAGTGCTGTCTTTGCTTGCTTTAACGGAGTTCGGGAAAGCGGGTATTTAGGGCAAGCATTGTTCGAAGGATAAATTCGTGGAGGGGGGCAGTTATGAGTAAGGTTCAAGAGTTTGTATCTCCGAAAGTTGTTTTACTGTTCGTGGCGGTTTCGCTCTTATTGTTGCTTTCGGTAGGAGGGCGAAGCTTGGCTGTGGCAGCAGAAGAGTCTGCAATTAAAGATTTACTTCCCTTAACGGGAGGAGCTTTAGTCCACGCTGGTCAAAAGGATTGGAAGCAAGCTGCTGGAGAGCTGGGAGAGTTCGAGACGAAGTGGAAGGCGTTGAACCCGCCTGATTCTGAGCTTGTTCGCAATGTAACCGAGGCCTTGGCGGTTGTCAAGCAGGCAATAGGGGAAGCAGAAGGCAAGCCGGAGCTCGCTTATCAGGCTTTTTCCAAACTAACTAAAGCTACTGAAGCCTACGTGGCTTCGCAAGAGAAGAGTGTCAGTAAGGGTGATGGCAAATCAGCTGCCAAATCGTTGCTGCCCATCCTCCAGCAAAGCTTGGATGCACTTCAGCATAATCAGCTGCAAAAGGCCCAAAGTGACTATAAGCGATTTAACAGCCAATGGTTAAAAGCAGAAAATCTTATTCGTAATGATAATGCAGCCGTCTACAGTGACATTGAAACGCAATCCAGTATGACTCGAATATCGCTCCAGGCGGAGCCGCCTCGGTTGGAAGCTGCGGTTGCAAGCATCACTGAATTAGCCAGGACGTTAGAAGACTATTCGAACGGGAAAGTGGTACCAACTCGTGTTGATACCGGATCACGATCGGTTGCAGACGCTCAGCAGCTTCTTAATCAAGCCCAGGAGGCGATACATGGAGCGCAATATGCTGCAGCAGGTGAGAAGATGCAGGCGTTCATTCGATTATGGCCTTCTGTGGAAGGAGCAGTGCTGACGCGTTCTCCTGAAATGTATACGCGAATCGAAAATCAAATGACAGAGGCTTCGGGCTATTTGTTATCGGTACCGCCCAAAGCCGATCAGGCTGCATCCGTTATTGCTTCCATGGTGAAAGAGCTGGAGCCTTACCTGGTTGCATCGGCATACACGGCTTGGGATGCAGCATTGATCTTGTTACGGGAAGGTGTGGAGACTCTGTTGGTACTGGCTGCCTTAGTTGCCTTCTTGAACCGTTCAGGCAATCCTGACAAAACCAAATGGGTATGGGGAGGCGCAGCCACAGGTCTTATTTTGAGCGGGATTTTGGCAGTAGTCCTTACTTATGCTCTGGCTAGTGTATCAGCGGGTACGACTCGTGAAATGATAGAAGGCTACACGGGGTTATTATCCGTCCTCATGATGTTGACAGTTGGAGCCTGGCTTCACGGCAAATCAAAGGTGCAGGCCTGGAATCAATATATACATCAAAGGATGGGTTTGGCGCTTGCCAGCGGAAGCCTATGGTCACTGTTTCTGGTAGCGGGGCTGGCTATATTAAGGGAAGGTGCAGAAACGACCATCTTTTATATCGGAATTGCGCCTTCTATTGAACCTTTACAGCTGATTACAGGTATTGGTGGCGCATTAGTTGTGCTGATCGTACTCGGATTTATTATGATAAAAGGAAGCGTAAAGCTGCCGATTCGTCCTTTCTTCTTGGTTGCTACGCTGCTTATTTATTACCTGGTATTTAAATTTCTCGGTCAAAGTATCCATTCCCTTCAGGTAGCAGGGCAGCTGTCGGCACACTCATCACCCGTTCTTCCAACCTGGACCTGGTTGGGGCTGTACCCGACCTGGGAAACCACATTGACTCAATTGTTCATCTTATTGGCCATAGCTCTGCAAATGATTCGCACGGAAATCAAAAAGAAAAGTACAGTCTGAAATTAAACGGCTTGCTGATATAGATTCGGATGTATTCAAGGATGCTTTGCTGTTTCGCAGCAGGCATCCTTGATATGCGTATGGGAAGGTTGATGTTTGGCCGGAAATTGGTTACATTAGTTAGAAGTAAGTACATAATAAGGAGTGATGCTGGAATGAGAGATCCACGATTGAAAATATTTGCGAACAATTTAATTCGTTATTCCGTGAGCTTGCAGCCGGGTGAACATATACTGATCGAAATGATCGGAGTGAACGATCAGGAGCTAACCAAATGTCTGATTGAGGAAGTGTACGCGGCGGGCGGGCATCCTTTTATCGAGCTTCGCGACCCTGCTGTGACCCGAAGCTTAATGCTGGGAGGCACGAAAGAGCAGTACCATACACTTCGTGATCTGGAGCTTGCAAGGATGAAACGGATGCAGGCTTATCTTGCGATACGCAGCGGGGACAATATCACAGAAACTTCTGACGTACCCGAGGATAAAATGAAGCTGTACGTTCAGGAATATCAGCGTCCGGTCGTTGAGCAGCGTGTCAATCATACCAAATGGTGCGTGATGCGCTACCCTAACGCTTCCATGGCCCAGCTGTCCAATACGAGCACCGAAGCTTTCGAGGACTTTTACTTCCAAGTGTGTAATCTCGATTATAGCAAAATGGCACTAGCTATGGAGTCGCTCGTTGCGCTGATGAACCGCACGGATAAGGTCCGACTGGTTGCACAAGGAACCGATTTGAGCTTTTCCATTAAAGATATCCCGGCAATTCCGTGTGCTGGCACACACAATATCCCCGATGGTGAGGTATTCACCGCTCCTGTTAAAAATTCGGTTAATGGGGTCATTACTTATAACGCGCCCACGATTTATACCGGTACCTCATTCGAGAATGTACAGCTGCGTTTTGTGAACGGCAAAATTGTTGAGGCAACCAGCAACAACACGAAACGGCTCAATGAGATTTTGGATACGGATGAGGGTGCACGTTATATAGGTGAGTTTGCCATTGGAGTGAACCCATATATTAAGCAGCCGATGAAGGATATTTTGTTCGATGAGAAGATCGATGGCAGCATCCACTTTACACCAGGCAATGCTTATGAGGATGCAGACAATACGAACCGTTCCTCGGTACATTGGGATATGGTATTGATTCAACGTCCTGAATTCGGAGGCGGAGAAATTTATTTTGACGATGTGCTGATCCGTAAGGATGGCCGATTTGTGATTCCAGAGCTGGAGCAGTTGAATCCGGAAAATCTGGTATAGTTCAGTATCGATACGAAGCTGGATATGACAAAGAAACCTCTCCTTTGTGTAAATTATATTTACGAAGGAGGGGTTTCTTTACTTGTTCATTTCAACTATAAGATTGGATAACCATGCCTTTTCACATTCAAGTAAAGTAATTCGATGTTTGATCGATAAATCGATTCCCGTACGTTGTCCATGCTGTGGAACAGAGGATAAGCTCGTAATTAATAACTCAACCTTTTGCAATTTAAGCTCTATCAGCTCAACAGCCTCCTGGGTACTCAGATGGTCAATGAACATAAACCCGATATCACCGGAAGGAGTCACATTGTCTAATCCGGATAAGGTTGTCCTCAGCAGCAGCTTGAATTGTTCCTCGCCGCTTGATGTAATGGTATAGATTTGCCGCGGAGGACGATTGCCTTCTTGCTCTATGGTAACATCGACATATCCCTTCTGATTTAGCCGTTTCAGTATGGAATAAGCTGTCGCTTTTTTCATGTCGGATACGCGACCCAAATTGTTCTCGATAAATTCATTGATTTTATAACCATGCTGGCTCTGGGTCATTAACAATCCCAAAACAAGCAATTCACGCTCGTCCATTCGCAAGACACCTCTTTGAGTTCATTCATTCAACAATAGAAGTTAATTAGTTACATGTGACTATATCAGTGTTATCTTACCACAAATCAGGATGAATAAGAAGGGAAAAAGCCTGC
This sequence comes from Paenibacillus sp. FSL H7-0331, assembly GCF_001956045.1. The sequence goes on from NZ_MRTH01000006.1 coordinate 29,845, forward strand.
CTGTATGACCTGCTGAGTAGCGCTTATCCATTCCATTTCCGGTACTGAAGCGGTGATAGTCCGCATAACGACTTGAATATGCGTCCAAAATGCGTGCTGCTCTCGAAGCCGACTTTTTCAGTAATACCTGTGACCGAATACCGAGTCGTTTTCAGCAGCTTCTGTGCTTCCTGCACTCGGAGTTGATTGACATACTCAATGACAGTGAAGCCCGTCACTTCTTTATAAATGCGGCACAGGTAATAAGAGGAAATGTGAAAATGCTCGGCAAGTGCCTTCAAACTTAGCGGCTCGCGAAAATGCTCGTTAATATATTTGACGATATCGGATACTTTACGGTGAAGTGTGGTCGGATGCTCGGCCGGTTGGCTGGTACTGCCGGTTTGCTCGGCATGACGATACAACAGGAGCAGCAGCTCGCTTAGCAGCAGCTTGTTATAACCCGCAGCTCCGGGCTCTGCAAGCTTTTGTTCTCGCATCATTTTTTCAATAATGGATTCGGCCATGGCTAGTTCCCTCGGATTCGGATGAATCACAGGCTGCTCATCAAAGATACGGAGCAGATCAGGTACAATTTGCTGGTGAATGCCATGGATAAAGTCCTCACGAAAATTGATCAAAAACCGCTCATGGTTTGGAAATTCAGCCTGCATCGTTTTATGCAGCACATTGGGCTGTATGAGTACGATATCTCCCTTGCGGACGTGGTAAGAACGGTCTTTAATAAAATAATACCGTTCCCCTGAGCGCAGATAGTAAATCTCGTAAGAATTATGGGAATGATTTTGAGCCATTGTGTAAGGGCCGATTCGTATATTATGATCCAGATAAAAAAGATCCTTTTCCGTATGAATGAAAGGTTTTTGATTGTTAGGAACCGTCATGGTGAAGGCCACCCACTTTCTTAACTAGATTAATAACAATATAAGTGGAAAAAATGAAATGTAAGCAATTTTCGTGCTGTTTTCATGTATTTATTGCGCTATACTCACAATAGCACAGACAAGGGAGGAAATACAGATGTCAGCACGTAAAAGATATGCGCTTGTGGGTACAGGTGGGCGCGCCGCTTTTTTCTACACAGCTATTGTTGAGAATTTTAAAGAAACTTCCGATCTCGTCGCTTTTTGCGATGTGAATCAAACCCGGATGGATTATGCCAATGCCAAAATTGCACCCTTTGGCGTAGGTCCGCTGCCAACATACAAATCAGAGGATTTTGATCGTATGATTGAAGAGGTGAAACCGGATATTGTTATCGTAACAACGGTTGACCGAACTCACCATACTTATATTATCCGCGCTATGGAGCTTGGCTGTGACGTCATTTCCGAAAAACCGATGACGGTCGACGAGGTGAAATGTCAGGAGATTTTGGACGCAATCAAGAGAACGGGGCAAAACCTTCGTGTAACCTTTAACTACCGGTACTCACCGCACAACACGATGATCCGTGAGTTGATTATGGATGGAGCTATCGGCGACGTAACGAGTGTGCATTTTGAATGGATGCTGAACACGAAGCATGGCGCGGATTATTTCCGTCGTTGGCACCGGGACAAGCGTAATAGCGGTGGATTGCTCGTTCACAAGTCCACACACCATTTTGATCTGGTTAACTTCTGGCTGGGTACGCAGCCTGCAACGGTATATGCACTGGGAGATCTGATGTTCTATGGTCGCGAAAATGCCGAGAAGCGTGGAGTTACCGAGTTCTACTCCCGCGCACACGGCAGTGCCAATGCCAAGAACGATCCTTTTGCTCTTCATATGGAAGAGAATGAGCAGCTGAAGGCCATGTACCTCGATGCGGAAAAAGAAGATGGATATTTCCGTGACCAGAGTGTGTTCGGTGATGGTATCAATATTGAAGACACTATGGGTGTCATGGTGAAGTACCGCAGCAATGCGATTCTAACCTATAACCTGTTTGCCTACTCCCCTTGGGAAGGCTTCCGTGTTAACTTTAATGGTACGAAGGGCCGGATTGAGATGGAGGTTGTTGAAGCTTCCTATGTAAATTCAGGCGGCGATCAGGCTTTGGAAGGCGCAGTAAAAGGTAAGAAAATTACCGTTTATCCGATGTTCGACGCCCCTTACGAAGTTCATGTGGCAGAAAGCAAAGGTGGACATGGTGGTGGCGATCCTGTGCTGCTGAACGATTTGTTCGGTAAACCGGATCATGACCGTTTCAATCGGGCGGCTTCGCACGTAGATGGCGCAATGTCCATCCTGACTGGAATCGCGGGTAATCGCTCGATCAAGACGGGATTACCGGTTAAGGTTTCCGAACTGGTACAGTTTTAAGATATTCCATCAATAAGCCAAGTGGACAGGCATCTGCCTGAAAGCTTGGCTTTTAGTTTTATACATAGGTACATCCTTATGAGTAATTGAGAAATATTCGTAAAATTAAAGTCTGATCCTCACTCATTTGTTATAATGGAAAGCATGGCTTTAACACGGCAACAAGAAAAGAGGAGTCGCTTTGAAACGAATCGCAGAAACGATAATGGTCACCTTTGCAGGCGGCCTGTTGTTTACCTGGTTACATGTTCCGCTCAGCTGGATGCTGGGACCATTGACGGCTGTTCTGCTTTGGACTGCACTCGCGCGCCGCAGTCTGGCTTGGCCTGAAAAACTTCGAAATATGGGTTTGGCTTTACTTGGTTATAGTATGGGACTTTCATTTACGATAGAAAGTGCCCTGCAAATATCGACTCAGCTGCCGTCAATGCTGATTGCAACAATTACAACGATTGTATTCAGCCTGATCGTTGCAGCATGGACAGCCAAACAAACGAATGTTAGCTTCGAAAGCAGTGCCATTGGCAGCATTCCTGGAGGTCTGTCACAGATGGTCGTATTGAGTGAAGAAATTGAAGGTGCAGATTTAGCCGTTGTTGCCTTTATGCAAACGATTCGTTTGCTGACGGTTATTTTTACCGTGCCCTTTTTGGCAGTGCATGGCTTGGCTAACGAAGCTGTTCAAGGTGTTGCAGGACCTGATGGACAAGCGAATGGATCTGCAGATACGATTATTAGTTCCATCATGGCAGCCGCGCAGGCTATTACATCAAGACCGCTTTTCAGTGTTATCTTATTGCTATGCGTAATGGCTTCCGTCTGGATTGCCGTCAGGCTGAGGTTTCCGACACCTTATTTTCTGGGGCCTATCCTGGCTGCCTCATTGTTCACCATTGCCGGGTATGAACCACCGCATTTACCTTCGTTATTTATCATTTTGGCTCAATGGAGTCTTGGTATTTATTTGGGACTGGGGATTAAGCTCAGCAGTCTGGGGGATTGGCGTAAACTGCTTCCTTATTCGATTATGGGGAGTGTTGCCATAGTCGCATTTTCCTTGGGACTTTCCGTTGTGTTTAGTTCATTGATGCCCATTTCCGTCATGACTGCCTTTTTGGGTACGTCCCCAGGCGGAATGACGGAGATGGGTGTTACAGCAACACTAGTAGGAGCTAACGTGTCTTTGGTGGTTGCCTATCAAATGTTTCGAATATTATTTATTTTATTCGTTGTGCCTTATTTATTGAAGTGGGGATTCCGCCGCTTTCGCCGCAATCCAAATCCAGATCCACGTACAGGAGAAAGTTAATAGTTGAAGTGAACCTACATACAACTACAGTTTCTCGGCGATGCGTTGTGCTAGTCGTTCTCCCATGATGATATGACCGTAATCAGAGGGATGAATCAGATCTGCAGCAAGAGCGCTAAAATCATTCAGAACCTCATGGCCTTCAATCAAATGTAGATGGGGCAGAGCAAATTCACGGTGAAGATCGCGTATAGACTGAGAGAATTGTTTGTTGGCATTCGTTAAAGGGTTATCCTCACTGACCAGATGATCCGATGAGTTAGGAAATAAGGTGATCAGGAACACAGGTTTTCCGATGTTTTTGGTCACAATTTGATTTATTAGGTACCGCGCACGGGAAGTGAATTCTTCTGTTGTGAAAAGGTCTCTCATGTTGACGCCAAGCTCCAATACAGCGATATCCCATGCTGGTTGCTCAGCCAGAAAATCAGCGATCTCTGCTTCGCACAGGCAGGAGCCGCCCAAGCCTTTGTTCAATAGATCATAGCCGAGTCGTCGAGCAGTTTGCTGAATGTAAGCATTGTGATGCACGGTTGCGCCGGAGCCATGCGTAATGGAAGAACCGTAGGCTAACATGGTTTGACTTGGAAGCTCATGTGCGTGCGGAGGCCGGTAAACGTGCCCAAACGTTTCCAAATGATGAAATGCCACTTGAAATCCAATTCCCGCTTCATAATTGCGGCTGATTCCGATCCTCCATACATCCGAGGAGAAGCGTCCCGTCTCCAATGCCTGCTTGTGAACCTCCCCAAATCGGGCATGCTTTTCGAGCTGCAGCGTATGTACACGTCCCGGCACCAATCTGTGTACGGAATGGACATAATCCCCGTTGTAGATGACGATATCCCCTTCACCAAGCGTTGCGGTCATCACCACTCTCAGTATACGGGCTTCCGTCACAAATCGTATTTCGCAGCCTGTCGACTGCTCCGCTACATAACGACCATTGGGGCGGGTTTCTGTTCCCAGTGCGTATCTGACCTTTTGTGGAAAGCGCTGTAAAAGAAGTCCAGAGACTCCATGAGCTTGCTCCAGCTCGGCGACATTGTGAAATTCCAAATCGTTAACAATCATATGCTCACCCTAATCTATGAATTTAACAGTTTAAATTACATCTCTAATATTACTATGTTTATCATAAAAATATAAGATATTACGAAAAGCAGAATTCGACAAATAAACTTCCCTATAATCGGCCAAAAAAGGTATAATTTACAGTAAGCGAAAGAAACATGGGTGAGTCCACATATCTAGTGATTTTGGTTGTGCTATACTTGTAGGAAACAAATAACAGAAATGGGGCTGGAATCGATATGCCGCAATCATCTGCTTTAAGCCAAAAACCGTTGAAGCTGTTGTCTAATCGTGTGTGGAGAACCTATTACGGAGGTAAGCTGATCGAGGCATGGCAGGGTATCGAATCGCCGCAGGATAACTCTTTTCCTGAGGAATGGATAGCGTCAGTCGTTCAGGCGCGTAATGCGGGACGAGAAGATAAAGTGGAAGGTTTGAGTTGGGTTGAGGTTGACGGTGAAGCCCCTGTATCTTTGAAGGAACTTGTAGAGGCACAGCCTGTGTCATTTTTAGGTGAGCGTCATGCCCAAGTGTATGGAGGCCATTTGGGTGTACTTGTCAAAGCCCTGGATTCATCTGAACGTTTGACCATTCAGGTACATCCTGACCGTCAAGCTGCGCAGAAGCTCTTTCAATCCGCTTTTGGCAAGACAGAGGCATGGTATATCCTGGGCGGAAGAGTTATCAATGGAGAAGATCCTTATATACTTTATGGCTTTAAGCCAGGAATGACTCGTGAAAAGTGGGAGCAGCTATTTTGGGAGCAGGATATTGAAGGCATGCTGCAATCACTGAATAAATTAAAAGTGGAACCGGGACAGGTATTTATAGTGGAAGGCGGAATGCCCCATGCAATCGGTTCAGGTTGTTTCTTGCTTGAAATTCAGGAACCAACAGACTATACGATTCGTGTAGAACGTATGACGCCAAGCGGTAGAGAAATTGCTGAGTTTATGTGTCATCAAGGAATCGGTTTTGACCGGATGTTCGATTGTTTTCATTATGATGTATATACAGAGGAAGAGGTTGCCGCTGCTTTTCGTTTACAGCCAAAGCTTGTTCATGAATCGAAGGGATTCACAGAGAGCTCGTTGATTAGTTATGAGGATACCCGTTATTTTGCTCTGAGCTCTGTGGAAATCGCAACTTCTTGTGTACTGGGGCAGCAGGGCAGCTTCTCCATACTTGTCGTCGCTGCAGGTGCAGGCAATCTGGTTTGGAAAGACGGACGAATACAAGTTAAGCAAGGTGATCAAATTTTCTTACCCGCAGGACTTGAAGAACTGCGCTGTGAACGTACTGATGGAGTGATGCTTCATTTACTGAGATGTTTTCCACCTCAAGCTCTATTAGTGACCCATACGGAGGAACTTCATACGGATTGAAGGTAATCGCCAGACATATTGAATATACAAAATTCCGATTGTAAGGAAGGAATCTCTATTTTTCGATCTTTCATTTCAGTCATTAGAAGTTCAATAAAATCATTATCGAGATCCAGTTCCAAAGAATCCAGATAACACTCAATTAACACGATATCACTTAACGTTCTCATCATTATGCCCTCTTTCCTGTATTTCCAATATATGTACTTTCATCATATATCTATCATATAATGAAATCTCACTAACATCAGCACATTTGTAGTGCGATGGAAGGCAGACTTTAGTTGCAACCTGTTGCAGTCTTCGACAAAAAAAGAGAGAATATATATCAGAAACTGCTGTTTCTGATATACATTATCTCTTATTGTTGGTGAAATATTGTATTTATGGAGTATTACTCCCAATCTGCTACATTGTCTGTGTTATTATGTAAAAATGCGTTTATTAGAGCTTTTTCTTCTGCGTCAGACAAACCAAGGGAGTCCAAGTAGCTGCGATCATTCAGACGAGCTTCAAGAGATTCTTTATCTAATTGCTTAAGACTTTTGGCGGCTGCATACAATGCTGGGGATATTCTTTTATTTTCCATATTATCACCTCACATTCCAAATAAACCTATATATCCTTTATATCATAAATTATCGAAAAAGAAAGAGGTTTTTAGGATGAAAGAACGATTGCTTTTCAAATTTGTTCTAATTTTAATGGTTTCTATCCAACTGTGGTTCTTATATGTTAGTACGCAGTACCCAGTAATAGGGGCAGGCGTGAAGTTGAATCAAGCAGGGTCCTGGTACGTAAGTACGATCAATGAGAGAAATTCTGCTATGAAAGCAGGGCTGCAGATCGGAGATGTTATTGTACAGGTTAACGGGCGTGATCCAATTGAATATTCTTCTGTGTTCAAGTGGCATTCGCTTGATCAGGCTGATCATGTTTTAGCTTCACGGAACGGAAGTGAGTTTCAGGTTTCATTCAAAGGAGGGCGTAACTTTACCGATTATGATGCTCTGGCGGTAACGTTGGCTGCCCTCAGCTTAATCGGCTCGCTGCTGCTGCTGAAAAAAAAGCGAAACTCTCCCTCTGCCTGGTATTTAACTCTGGTATTGCTCGATATGAGCGGGGCATTCATGGCGCTTGGTGCTTCGATCAGGGGGGATGGACTGGGCAAGATCATGATGTTCCTGTTCATTATGCTGGTACCTATCCTGTTTCTTCATTTTTTTGTAGTCTTCTTGAAGGAAAAGCAGGATTATCAATTATCGATTAAATTGCTGAAAAAAATGTATACAGTCGTTACAGCAGGAATTGCCTTGATTTCACAAATCACATATTTTTGGCCATCACCTTTAACCTATAACATCTACCGCTTTAACTCCATTTTTTGCATTGTGTACTTTTTGTTTGGTTTTTTATTAGCCCTTTCTATTTTATCCAAACTGTATCTCAAGTATCGTAAAGAGCAAAGCTACATATCAACCATGATCAAAACGGTATGGGCATCGATATTCGTTTCATTCACGCCGATCGTCTGTTTCTCCTTTATTCCTAATTATTTGTATGGTTATGGTTGGATGAACTCACTTTATGCAGGCATTTTCGTTTTCTTTTTCCCGATTACACTAGCTTATTTGGTCGTAACGACCAAGCTGTACGATATTGACGTTGTGCTGCGGCGCGTACTCCTTACGGCCCTGATTGCGACGGTTCCAAGCGGTATCTTTGTCGTCATGATCAAGGTGCTCTTCCCTGCCGAGGCTGCGTTTGCAAGACTGCTGATGATGTTTGTTCTGTTCGTTGCCATCCTTACTTTGGTGTTGTATTCGCTGGAAAATATGTTCGCCAAACTCGAACCGATTCTATTTCCGCGCAAATACTATTTGCAATCCGCTTTGAAAAAAATCGCTAAAAATCTTGGTTCCATCACGAGCTTTCGGGAATTTAAAGATATTATTCTGGTGGATATCGTCAATACTTTGCAGGTATTTGGGGGAGCGATTGTTTTTCAATATAAGGATTCCTTGGAAATCATTAAAGAAGGAAATATTAATGTCTCAGAAATTGAGAGCTACTTGAATGGAGAGAAGGCGTTGCCTCCTTCTTTAACTATTTATAAGATCAACCATCAGGAAGAGTATACAAGCTACTTTGTTCTGACAGGGAAGCGGACAACCGCGTTTCTCGGCGTAGAGGAAAAGCAATGGCTGCAGTTAATCATCACTTATCTTGCTGTTAGCCTGGAAAATGTGCACTTAATCCGCAAACTCACTCTGAAGCTGGAGGAGTTGGCATCGCAAATTCCTAATGAGCAGGCTGGTAATGACTTTATATGGTTTCGTAAATTGATGTTCGAGCTGCAGGAAAAGGAACGTGTGCGCATTGCGACCGATCTTCATGATACGACGATGCAGGATTTATTTTTTCTGAAAGAACGGCTGCATCTGCTGCTCGAGAAGTATGCTTTAACGAAGCAGGATAAAACCCAAATGATCAGTATCATCGATTACATTGATGTGATTAACAGCAACCTGCGTCAAAGCTGCTTCGAACTGCATCCTTATTTGATAAAAGAAATCGGACTTGTCCGGACCATAGAGCAATTGATAGAAATGGAAGCGGCAATCGCACCTTTCGAGTTAAAGTTTAACGCAAGTCTGACCAATGTTATCGAAATGAGAGATTTGGAGACGAAGCGTCACATTTTCCGCATGGTGCAGGAGCTGATTAACAATGCCAAGAAGCATTCACAGGCTGATCAGGTACAGATTGATCTTGTCGATCATAAGAGCCTGCTTCAACTGACTTATCTGGATGATGGAGTTGGGTTTGAGTCCAGTCTGGCTTTAGTAAGAGAAATCGGATCATCCGGTACAGGTATTGAGCAGATCAAAAGCCGGATCTTATCTTTAAATGGAGAGTATGAGCTTGAATCGAGTAGAGGCAAGGGTATGCGATTGTTTGTTTCCATTCCAATGAAAGAAGGCTTATCGGCATGATGCAGATAAAAAAAGCAATTGTCACAGACGATCATCCTTTAATGGCTCAAGCTACCAAAGAACTACTGGAACAGATTGAAGGTGTAGAGGTCGTAGGTATAGCCAGCAATGGGCAGTCATGTCTGGAGCTTGTGGAGAGATACCGTCCTGATTTGGTTTTTCTGGATTACCAGCTTCCGGATCACATGGGAACGGACATTGCAGCACAAATCAAAGCCTCATACCCAAAGACGCATATCGTCTTTTTTACCGGTGTGGATGTGTCAGCTTTGACGGATGTTTTTCTGGAGCTTCAAGTAAGCGGAGTGATTTCCAAAGGCACTCGGCATGCAACGATACAGCACGTAATTGGATGCATTTTGGATGATTATATCGTGATGCCGCGTTCGGTTTTGCAAACGTTTAAGGGCAGCGCAGTGCCGTCAACTGCAGAGCTGACCGATGAAGAAGTACTCATCATGATGTTAATTATTAAGGGGACTACACTTGAGCAGATAGCAGCGCAAATTCATATAAGCAAACGGTCGGTGGATAATTATCAAAGAAAAATTTACGGGAAACTGGGGGTGAAGACGAGGGTTGAAGCCATTGAAGCATTCATCCGAAGTAAATATTACAAGGACGGGAGAGATGATTTATGATAGAGCCACGAATTGTTGAAGAGATGCAGCAGATTGTGGACAAGTACGTTACGGAACCCGATTTAAATGAGTTAATGAAAGCTTTTATTCAGGATAAAGCGACTGAAAACGCTCAATGGTCTAATATTACGCGATATACACATTATATGCTGGGTGGAGATTCGCCTCGTATTGATCTTGCAGCAGCCATGACGGAAATCGTCTTGCTATCCTTCGATATCATTGATGATTTACAGGATGGTGACAACAAGGGAAAGCCCTGGATCGTATGCTCCACCGCTTATACGTTGAATGGAATTTTGGCATTCCTGTTTGCTTTTATGACCGAGATAAGCACCTTACAAGAGAGCGACAGACAAGCAGGTTCATCCTTGATGGCGAAGCTGGGAGTTATATTGTCGCAGTCTATCAACGGACAGCAAATTGATTTGAATGACAGCATTTCATCCGAACGTGATTACTTGACCATGATTGAGAAAAAATCGGGTTCGCTGCTACGCTTTGCATGCTCGATGGGATATTTGCTGATTCCCGATCTGGATCAACGAACGATGGACACGATGGATCAGCTTGCCAATTATATCGGGATGATTTCACAGCTTGACAATGACATTCGGGACGTACTCCGGTTTGATGTGAAAAACGATTTGCTGCAAAAAAAACGTACTTTGCCAATTTTGTTTTTACTCATGGAGAAGGATGACAAATTTCCATATATACAGCAGTATTATGAGGGTCAGCTTACCTATGATCAATTTGTGATCCGTAAACGAGAGTGCATCCAATATATTGAGGATTCAGGATGTATTGAGTACTGCAGAATTATACAGTCTTTACACACAGATCAAGTGAGCCATCTGTTCGAATCCTTGCCTGGTATCGCTCCGTGGAAGGAACAATTCAAGGGTATTACGTTTGGCAAGCATACCCAGGAAATCGGATAAACGGGAGCTGGTACCATACAATTTGGAGAGTCCGCTGTTTCTTGTTATGATAGTAGGGAGAACACAGCTTTTTTCCAATACAGATAAGGAGGTAACGAAAATGAGCGACAATATTGAACAAACAGCTACCCAGGAGCTGGCAACATTTGCAGGTGGCTGCTTCTGGTGCATGGTATCGCCCTTCGAGGAGCTTCCGGGAATTATTAAAGTGGTGTCCGGTTATACGGGTGGTCACACGGTAAATCCGACTTACGAGCAGGTTTGCTCGGAAACAACCGGACATGCGGAAGCAGTACAAATCACCTATGATCCTGCTGTATTTCCTTATACGAAGCTGTTGGATACGTTCTGGCAGCAGATCGATCCGACTGATGCCGGCGGGCAATTCCATGATAGAGGCGGTTCATATCGAACGTCCATCTTTTATCATAACGAAGAACAAAGAGTACAGGCAGAGGCATCCAAGCAAGCTCTGGAGCAAAGTGGACGCTTCGACCGTCCAGTTGTAACGCCAATCGTCCCGGCAACTGAATTCTATGAGGCAGAGGAATATCATCAGGGCTATCATCATAAAAATCCGCTGCGCTATAAAAGCTACAGAAAAGGCTCGGGTCGGGAAGCTTTTATTCAGAATCACTGGAATACAGAAGCAGATAAGCAGAAGCTGAAACAAATTCTTACACCTATTCAATACGAAGTCACTCAAAACAGTGGAACGGAACCTCCGTTTCAAAATGAATTTTGGGATGATCATCGTGAAGGGATTTATGTAGATATTGTTTCGGGCGAGCCTTTGTTCAGCTCTCTGGACAAGTTTGACTCCGGCTGCGGATGGCCGAGCTTTACGAAGCCGCTCATACCTGCCAACGTAAAGGATAAACCGGATTACAAGCATTTTATGGTCCGCACCGAGGTGCGCAGCCGCGAGGCCGACTCCCATTTGGGTCATGTATTTAACGACGGTCCACAGCCGACAGGTTTACGCTATTGCATCAACTCCGCGGCATTACGCTTTGTTCCCAAAGAAGAGCTCGAGCAAGCGGGTTATGGATCTTATCTCAGCTTGTTTTAAGCAGGAGTGCGATAATACGATAAGGGGAACGACAATGATGAAATATTATGCTGTTTTTTTACCGGTAATCAGTGTGGAACGAAGCGCGCAGTTTCGGCCGCTGCATTTGGAATTTTTGGAAAAGGGCAGAAACGAAGGCTGGATCTTTGCAAATGGACGATTTGTTGACGGTTCAGGAGGGCTTGTTATTTATATCGGAGAATCCATTGATGAAGTATTGGCAAGAGTCAAGCAGGACCCGATTGTTATCGAGAACGCGCGCGGCTACGAAATCCATGAGTGGGAATTGGTAACGAAGGCTATTCTTCCTTAAAAATTACACCATATAATTAAACGATTGTTCCAGAATCATCTTCAAATAATATAAGGTGTATGAATAAATAGCCTGAACACCAGCAACTTGGCGTTCAGGCTGTTTGCATTCAGCCGTGGGTTGCTTTTATATTTCCAAAAGAAAGGGGATATGTTATACTGAATTTAGTACCAAGTACTAATACTAAGTATCAAAAAGGAGCTAAAATGATGCAGCTTATAAAGGCGCGTATTACGGCTATTGGCACCTATGTTCCAACTCAAAGATTGACCAATTTCGATTTGGAAAAACTAGTGGATACCAACGACGAATGGATTATACAGCGTACAGGAATTCGGGAACGCCGGATCAGCAAGCCTGATCAATATACCAGTGATTTATGTGCAGAAGCAGCTAATAATTTAATTAGCAGATATAACAAGTCCCTGGCTGATGTTGATTTGATTATTGTGGCAACAAGTACACCGGATTTTCCTTTTCCCAGTACGGCAGCGATCCTTCAAGAAAAGCTTGGCATATCCAGTTCAACCGGAGCTATAGATTTGAGTGCGGCATGTGCAGGATTTGCTTATGGACTTCATCTGGCTGAGGGCATGATTGCCTCAGGTCTGCATCGTAAAATACTAGTTTTTGGAGCGGATACGCTCTCGAAAATTACCGATTACACAGACCGGACGACTTGTGTACTGTTTGGTGATGGTGCGGGTGCGGTACTGGTAGAAGCAGATGCTGAGCTTTCCAGCTTTGTAGCATATCATCAAGCTACGGAAGGGAAAGGGGGATCCCACGTTTACCAAACAGGGTTGGCTGATCAAATATTCGGCACACAGTTAAATGGCAGTGGGAAGCTTGTACAGAATGGCAGAGAGGTGTTTCGCTGGGCTGTCAGAAGCGTCTCTGAAGGCATACTTGAGCTGTTAAATAAAAGTGGTCATGCTACTGCCGATATAGATTGGTTCGTGCCTCACAGTGCCAATCTGAGATTGATTGAGCCGCTTAGCGAACGTATCGGGATTTCACTCGATCAGACATTATACAGCCTTGTAAATTACGGCAACACATCAGCCGCGTCGATACCTCTCGCGCTTGACCTTGGTATTCGTGAGGGTAAGCTGAATGACGGTGACCGCATTCTCATCTATGGATTTGGTGCCGGGCTCGTACAGGCTGGGCTGCTGCTTAATTGGAAGCTGGATCCACAGCACGCTTGCAGCAACAACGAATAAGAAGAATTGAGATGGGGAATCCCATAATAACCAATAGAGGAGAATATGTTATGAAAAGACGAGTAGTAGTTACAGGATTAAGTGTGATTTCACCGCTTGGCTCCCAGGTAGATCCGTTCTGGAAACGACTTGTGGCCGGCGAATCCGGAATCTCGCGGTTAGAGGGATTTGACCCTGCCATTTTCCCAACTCAGATAGCTGGAATCGTGTCAGATTTCTTGCCTGAGACTTTTTTTGACAGCAAAGAGCTTCGTCATATGGACCGCTTTGTCCAATTTGCTACAGCGGCAGGCAAGATGGCGTTGGACGATGCCCAATTCACGATTACCGATTTCAATGCACATCGGGTTGGTGTCAGTATTGGAACGGGTATTGGTGGCATACAAACCTTGCTCGACAATCACAAGACGATGCTGGAGAGAAGCCCGCGCCGGATCAGTCCTTTTTTGATTCCGATGATGATTGCTAATATGGGTTCGGCCCAGCTATCCATCCAATTGGGTGCCAAAGGTCCCAATACGACACCTGTTAATGCATGTGCTTCCGGTAACAATGCGATCGGGGATTCCTTTCATATGATCCAAAACGGCTTGGCAGATATGATGCTTGCAGGGGGAGCGGAGTCGCCGCTTAATGAGCTTTCGTTTGGTGGTTTCTGCAATATGAAAGCTATGTCCACACACAATGACGAGCCCCACAAAGCGAGCCGTCCGTTTGATGCCAATCGTGATGGATTCGTGATGAGTGAAGGTGCGGGTGTATTAGTGTTGGAGGAGTTGGAGCATGCCTTAGCAAGAGGTGCGCGGATATGGGCAGAAATCATCGGTTATGGTCAATCTGCAGATGCTTATCATATCACTGCACCGGATCCGAGCGGAATGGGAGCTGTACGAGCGATGAATGAAGCACTAGCAGATGCGCGGATTGCACCTGAAGAAATTGATTACATTAATGCACATGCGACAGGCACACCATTGGGTGATCGGTCCGAGACGCAGGCGATCAGGCAAGTTTTTGGCGCCCATGCAGACAAGCTTAAAGTAAGTGCAACCAAATCGGCTACGGGGCATTTATTCGGAGCTGCGGGCGGGCTGGAAGCTGTGATTGCCGTGAAATCAATAGTTGAAGGTGTTGTACCGCCTACAATTAATTATGATACGCCTGATCCTGAATGTGATTTGGATTATGTACCGAATGTAGCGAGAACAACGGATCTACATACCGTGCTCTCTAACGGATTCGGATTTGGTGGTCATAATGCAGTCGTTGTGTTCCGAAAATATTAATGCTTATACGACTCACTGCTGAAATCTACTTTTTGAACATGCCTATGAATGTTTCCATTGACAAAAAGAGTTTCGCGAGTACAATTCAAATATAGGAGCTTTTTTATAGGCAACAATTTAACGACAAAGACATATATCATAAATAGAGAAATGAAAGTCAGTTATTTTTTTTTGTTTAAAAGTTGCACAAGGACAAAAGAATTAGCTGCGCACATCTTTTTCTGTTTATAGGATTGATTTGTGGTTAAATATATGAAGGCTGGATATAGAGAAGGCGGTGAGTGGATTGAAAAACAAATTAGAAAGCATACCTGAAGTAGAAGCTGGCTGGCGGCTTCCTCGTAAACAAGCCACATTGCCGGAAGTATTTCGTTCGATGAAGGTTCCTACCAAAGGCACCTGGTTTCGCAAGTTTCTGGCCTTTGTAGGCCCGGGTTATTTGGTAGCTGTTGGTTATATGGACCCGGGTAACTGGGCGACAGATATCGCAGGCGGATCGTTGTTCGGCTACACACTGCTCTCGGTAGTTCTCATCTCGAATATGATGGCGATTCTATTGCAGGCACTGGCCGGCAAGCTGGGGATCGTAACTGGAAGAGATTTGGCTCAGGCCTGTAAAGACCACTATAGTAAACCCGTTGCGATGGTGCTCTGGATTTTGTGTGAGCTTGCGATAGCGGCCTGTGATTTGGCTGAAGTTATCGGGTCCGCGATTGCATTATATTTACTATTTGGGATTCCCTTATTGTACGGAGTTATCATTACCGCGCTTGATGTGCTGTTAGTTCTTCTGCTGCAAAATAAAGGATTCCGCTACATTGAAATCCTCGTCATTGTCCTTATAGTAACCGTGGGAGGATGTTTTGTAGCTGAAATCTTCTTATCCAAACCGGATTTTGGCGGTATTATGAGAGGATTCGTACCAAGCTCAGAAATTATTACAAATCCGGCCATGCTTTATATTGCGATTGGTATACTCGGCGCTACAGTGATGCCGCACAACTTGTATTTGCATTCGGCTATTGTACAGACAAGAGATTTTGAGCAGACAGCTCTTGGCAAGCGTCAAGCGATCAAATATGCTACATGGGATTCATCGATCGCCTTATTTTTTGCATTGTTCATTAATGCGGCTATATTAATCGTCTCCGCCGCGACGTTCCATAAGGCAGGACTGTTTGATATCGCCGAAATTCAGGATGCCTATTACATGCTTACACCTCTATTGGGTACGGCTTTGGGTAGTATTTTATTCGGAGTCGCTTTGCTCGCATCAGGTCAAAATGCAACTTTGACAGGAACGTTGGCTGGGCAGATTGTGATGGAAGGCTTTCTGAACATTCGATTGCCTGCATGGCTCCGCCGCCTGATTACTCGCTTAATTGCCATTATCCCTGCGGTTGTGGTTATCGCTTTGTATGGTGATAAAGGCGCAACGGATTTATTGATTCTAAGTCAGGTAATCTTGTCGCTGCAGCTTTCCTTTGCGGTAATACCTTTGGTCATGTTTACAAGCGATAAGCTGAAGATGGGTGAATTTGCAAACCCGCTGTGGTTAAAAATTTTGGCATGGTTCGTTGCAGCGGTTATTGTCGTGTTGAACGCTTATCTGTTGATTCAAACTTTTATGGGCTAATCGTTGAAATTAACTACTAATCAAAAGAACCTCCGTTCCCGTCACATTGAGTTGTGATGGGAACGGAGGTTCTTCGATATGTGTAGGATCAGCTTAAAATATCATCGATCTGTGCGAGCTCTTCCTTGCTGAAATCAAGATTGGATAAGGCAGCGACATTTTCGACGATTTGACCTGGACGGCTTGCACCAATGAGTGCAGAGGTCACTCGACCCTCGCGCAGTACCCAGGCAAGAGACATCTGAGCAAGGCTTTGGCCGCGCTCTTCGGCGATCTTATGCAGCAGACGAATCTTGGCTACCTTTTCCTCTGTGACTGCATTCTCGTTAAGAGCACCGGTTTCCTTAGCCGCCCTGGATTCAGCAGGGATGCCCTTCAAATATTTACTTGTCAACAAGCCTTGAGCCAGTGGGCAGAATGCAATACTGCCTGTACCGTTTTGGGCAAGCACGTCCTGCAGTCCGTCTTCAACCCAACGGTTAAACATAGAGTAGCTCGGCTGATGAATAAGCAGCGGTGTGCCCAACCGATTCAGAATAGCAATCGCATCAGCGGATTGTTCAGCCGTATAGCTTGAAATCCCTACATACAATGCTTTTCCTTGTCTGACGATCTGATCCAATGCACCCATGGTTTCTTCTAACGGGGTATTGGGATCAAAGCGGTGCGAGTAGAAAATATCGACATAATCCAAGCCCATCCGCTTCAAGCTTTGATCAAGGCTGGAAATTAAATATTTTTTGCTTCCCCATTCACCATAAGGGCCTGGCCACATCCGGTAACCCGCTTTGGAGGAAATAATCAATTCATCACGGTAAGGTGCCAAATCGGTTTTCATCATTTGCCCAAACATTTCTTCAGCCGAACCTGGAGGCGGGCCATAGTTGTTAGCCAGGTCAAAATGGTTAATTCCTAAATCGAATGCTGTTCTCAGCATGGCTCTGCCGTTCTCATACGTATCCACACCGCCAAAATTGTGCCACAATCCCAGCGAGATCGCTGGCAGCAGCAGTCCGGATTTGCCGGTTCTGTTGTACTTCATAGTTCCGTAACGTTCTTCGTTCGCTTGGTAAGGCATTGTTATCCTCCTTGAAAGTTCGCATATTTCCATAGAAAGCGATCTTGCTTATCTAGTATAAGTAAAAAAGTTCCCCATGGAAAGTACTGAGATTAGATTGCCTAAGTATCAAAAAGGTAAGTAGCCCTGCCCAGATGTTCACAACCCTAAAATTTCATTTATATAAATTGACATGGGTAAATATACCTAATATTATCGAATATAGAACGAAAATATGTTTGGGAGTGACAAAAAATGAGAAAAACAGCTAAGAGATTGATGGCAGCCGCTTTGCTATGTACAGCATTGTTCAGCACTTCCGCCGTTGCTTTTGCAGATGCGGCAATGAACTTTGAAGTTACAGGTGTATCCTATGAGAATGGAACGCTCACAGCAGCAGGAACATTTTCCAACACAGGTGACAAGAACATCGAAAAGGTGACAAAAGTTACGACAAAAATCATTCTTGGTAATGATGCTGGCGATACCAAGGAAGTAGCCAATCACGTTTTTGAAGACTTGACGGTTCATCTGAAGCCGGGTGAAACTGTAGAGTACAAGTTCATTTTCTCCGACGTTCCAGAATATACAGATGCTACCAAATGGGCCGCTGAAGAAGGCGACTGGGAATTTACTTACTTCGAAGAATAGTTCTTATTGATCATACGCTGACGCCTGATTTATCGGGGGTCGGCTTTTTTTTGTTATTCGATTTATGTGCCAAGAAATGATAAAGTGTATCTGATAACGATCACATGCGGTGTGTGATCAGGATAGATATAAAGGAGACGTTGGATTCATGTTATTTTTTATGTTGTTTTTGCTGGGGATGGGTTCTTTTTTTAGTCTTGCACTTGTTTTCTTTTTCCAACGTAAGGTGAAGCTCGGTATATTATTATTTCTGCTGGCATTAGCGACAACCTTTTTATTTTATTACTCGATTTATTTGGGCTGGATCGATGTTCCGAAGTAAACTTTATCCGCATACAGTATCCTAAAAGGACGCATATCCTGCAGGAAGGACAGGGATCTGTATGAAGTCTGCCGTACCAAGACGTAGAACGAAAAGAAAAACTTCTCAACCGATGAAGCCCTATTTGAAAACCATGGAAGTTAAAGGTTTATACCGACCTGCCGAGGAAGCGGAAATAGCGGCAGAAGCGCCAGCAGCCGCAGCGGCTTCTCAGGGGTTTTCCTTGGCGAGCGCCTTTGGCGGTATCGATAGTATGATTGCAATGATGGGAAAAGCACAGCAGATGTTCAAATTATTTCAACAGATGACTCCGATGTTTAAATTGTTGAACTCGCTGGGTGGAGCGAAAGCTTTGACGGCAGGATTGGCTAAATCGAGAAGTCATATTTATCTGGGACGTCGCAGAATCAATTCCCGCAAAAGGCTGTCTGTCAAAAAATGATTAAACCTTCACAACATCCATAAAAAATGAGCAAAAGGGTGCGAGCAGCGCCCTTTTTTTCGTTTTGAACTTGATAGCTTACCTCAAGGTAAGTTAGTGGGATGAGCGACACGCCTTATATTTTGGTTGCGTTTTCGCTATGATAGAGTAGGAGGTGTTGACAATGATTAAAGGAATTGGGCATTTGGCGTTAACGGTACAGGATATGGAGAAATCGCTTCATTTTTACTGTGAGGTGCTTGGTTTTAAGAAAGCCTTTGAAATTCATGATAATGATGATTTGCCGTGGATTGTATACATTAAGGTGTGTGGCGGACAATTCATTGAGCTTTTTTATGGAGGGCTGAATAAACCGGAGCGAGTCGAGAAGCCAATCGGATTTAACCACCTTTGTCTGGAAGTCGATGATATCCACGAAATCGCTAATCATTTGAAATCGCAAGGAATTGCTTTGGATGTCGAGCCCAAACAAGGGAAAGATACCAATTACCAATGCTGGGCCAAGGACCCGGATGGCAACCGTATTGAGTTCATGCAGCTTGTACCGGGTTCAGCGCAGCTGCAAGCTTAGTTAATCTATGGATGAGCAAATAAGGAGGAACGATGATATGCAGCAGCGGAAATTAGGAAGATTAGGCTACGACAGCTCTGTGGTTATGTTCGGAGCAGCCAGTCTGGGTGCTGTCACACAGGAAGAAGCGGATGCGTCCATTGCTTATGCGCTTGAGCATCATGTCAATCATTTTGACACAGCTGCAAGCTATGGGGAAGCTGAGCAGCGGATGGGGCCCTGGATGCCTAAGATCAGCAAGGATATATTCCTCGCCACAAAAACGGGTGAGCGCACCAAGGCAAAGGCCAAGGAGCAAATCTACCGGTCATTGGAACGGCTGCAGGTGGATCGGGTTGATTTGCTGCAGCTCCATGCTGTGGGGACGCTTGAAGAGCTGGACAAGTGTACGGCACAAGGTGGCGCACTCGAGGCTTTGCTGGAAGCCAAGGATGAAGGGATTATTGGAGCTATCGGGATTACAGGTCATGGACATCAGGCACCTGCTACACATCTGGAGGCGCTGAGGAGATTTCCGTTTGAAACCGTGCTGCTACCTTTGAACTATGTTCTGTATTCGCTTCCAGAATATCGCGATGGCTTTGATCGACTGATGGAGGAAACGACTAAACAAAATACCGCACTACGTGTCATCAAAGCGATCGCCAAGGGACCCTGGGCTGAGCATCAGCAGCGTGGCTATGCTACCTGGTATGAGCCTTTTGACAACCAGGAGATCATTGATGCCTGTGTGCATTTTGTGCTCTCTTTTCCAGCTATATCGGGTTTTGCGACGGCTGGCGATGTACATCTATTTCCGAAAATCGTCGATGCAGCAGAACGGTTTGGTTCGATGAACGATGAACAGGCAGCTCGGATTTTAAGTGCCATAAGCGATTATCACTCGCCTTTCGGTGCACCGACCTCGATAGGTTGAAGGCTCATTAAATGCCTTGATTACAGAAGGACGGGGAACCCAATTCCCGATCCTTTTTTTTTGCGGATAAAACTGTATTTTGTCATGGATATAGTGTAAAATGACGGTAGTCACAAAGACAATGGAATTCAGGTGAAGATTCGCTTCACCGTCATGTTAGCTAAACTCCATGTGGAAAGTAGGAAATGAAGTGAAATTTATTCAAGTGCAAAAATCCGGTGCTCTAAAAGGTGCCGTATCCATACAAGGCTCCAAAAACAGCTCTTTGGCTCTGTTAGCCGCCTCCTGCCTGGCAGATTCAGTAGTCACATTGGACGGTATTCCGAATATTGAGGATTTGCGCGTGATTCGTCAAATCGGTCAGGACATTGGACTATACATTGAACGATTGCCTTCCGGCGAGCTGCACATGGACCCGAGACAGCTGCACAGTGCTGTTATCGATCCGGGCAAGGCTTCAGCATACCGGGCTTCATATTATTTTGTAGGCGCCTTGCTGGCTAAATTCGGCAAGGTTACTGTTGGTTTCCCGGGTGGCGATGATTTTGTTTCGCGTCCGATTGACCAGCATATCAAAGCGTTCCGATTGCTGGGTGCTGAAGTTACTTTTCACCATGACTACTATGTTGTTGAAGCGAAGGAACTGCGCGGAGCCGACATTTATTTTGATATGATTACATCCGGAGCCACGATTAATACGATGCTGGCAGCTGTCAGAGCAAAGGGTAAGACGCGTCTGATGAACGCAGCTACAGATCCTGAGGTTGTGGATACCGCCAATTTCTTGAACATGCTGGGGGCCAAGATTGTTGGTGCCGGTACAGATCAAATCCGTATAGAGGGCGTTCCTTATCTCGGCGGTGGCGTCTATCAGGTCATACCCGATCGTTTAATTGCGGGTTCTTTTCTCATGGCTGCGGGTATGAACGGAGGCAGTATCACGGTAAGAAACGTAATTCCAGAGCATTTGGGTTCGTGCACGGCCAAGCTCCGCGAAATCGGGATTGAGATTGTCATCGATGATCAGAATATTACGGCGCATTCGTCGGGCAAGCTGCGTGCGACACGGATCCGAACGGGGATGTATCCGGGGTTTGCAACGGATTTGCAGCAGCCTTTTACGGCACTACTGCTTCAATCACTTGGCAAAAGTATTGTGACCGAACGTGTATATCCGAAGCGATTCAGCCATGTACAGCAGTTGAAAAGACTGGGAGCGCAGATTGAGGTACGTAAGGAAAGTGCATTTATCAGAGGGGGCTTGCCTCTTCAAGGGAATTGGGTTCACGCAACGGATGTAAGAGCAGGTACATGTCTGCTGTTAGCTGGATTGGCCGCCGAAGGGACAACCCGAATCACTGGCATAGAGCATATTCAGCGTGGTAATGAAAATGCGATTGAGTTGTTTCGCTCGCTGGGTGCCAAAATCTCATTGGAGCAAACAGACGAAGGAACAGGCCAGCACGAGGTACAGGCTCCGTACATAGGATAAGCAACTCGGGTGTTATCGTTGTATATATCTTTTGGAATATATGAAGCTTTCAATCGTAACGGATGAAATGCGCAGGGGATGATGGAATGATGCTGGAACATACGCTATTGAGGGCGGAAGAGGTTGCTGTAGCTGCTGCACGGGAAGCTGGGAATATTGCACGCCATTTTTTTGCCGAAGGTTGTAGTATCGAAGAGAAGGGCGAGTTCAGTGATGTGTTGACTGAAGCTGACCTGAAGGCAGAGGAAGCGATTCTGGAGCGTCTTCATCAGGCGTTTCCCGATCATCGGATACATAGTGAAGAGAATGGGTGGTCTGGTGTGGACAGCGACTGGCTATGGCTGGTCGATCCGCTGGATGGGACGAATAATTTTGCTATCGGGATGCCATTATTTGGTGTTTCTGTGACCTTAATATATCGACAACAGCCAGTTCTTGGTGTCATTTACGATACGATGCAGGACAAGATGTATGTGGCCAAGCAGGATCAGGGTGCAACTTGTAATGGTGCAGCACTGGAGCTGCAGGTACGTCCTCTATCCAAAAGACTCACGATTGGTTGGATACAAGGACATGCGGTGCAGAACCATGTAGAAGCTATTCGTTTACGCAGGCATCTGGAAAGCAGTTCCAAACGGATGCTGCGGCTGTGGGCGCCTACCTTGCAGTGGAGTATGCTCGCAAGAGGGCACATTGACGGGATCATTTTGTACAATTCGGAAGGCGATGATCTATACTCCGGTTTGTTACTTGTGCAGGAAGCGGGAGGCTTGATTATGGATTTCAAAGGGAATCCTTTTAAGGGAATGAATCCCGAGCCTTATCTGATTGCATGCCATGCTAGCCGCAAGGATGCTTTGCTGCAAATGGTTAATGATGGACTTTATACTCTTGCTTAGGCGGTGTGAGGATGTTATTGAAAAAAATAATGACGATGAGTATTGCGGGAGCTTTATTGCTAAGCGGAGGTATAGCTAGCGCGGCAAATGCTTCAGCCACTCAGGGAACTGCAGGGGCTTCGACGGGATCGGCCCAGAACCATGCAACTGCCAAGGCTAAGAAAGACGAAGTGCTCAAAAAGCTGCAGGCGCAAGCCGTCAAGCTTGGTATTGATCCCAAAGATAAAACGGCCAAGCAACTGACAGCAGCTATTCAAGCGAAGAAAAAGGCGGAAGCGGCCAAGCTTGAATTAAAAAAACTTCAGAATGAGGCAGCCAAGTTAAAAATTGATCCCAATGGTAAAAGCGCAGCTGAACTCAAAGCAGCCATTAAAGCAAAGCACAATGAAACGGCGCCTGAAACAGGTAAGACAACGAAGAAATAACTCGCAATTAGCGATTGGATAAGGACTGTTGAGGGCAGTAGCTCCCATACAGTTTCTTTTTCGTTCTGCTTACCATTCGTTATTCCAAGTCATTCATCAGGTGCAAGATTCGGAGGCGTAATATGAAGAGCTTGCTCAAGGGAATGGTACTGTTTTATCGTAAATTTATTTCTCCATTAAAACCGCCAACATGTCGCTTTTACCCGACTTGCTCCCAATATGCCTTGGATGCCTTGGAGCTGCATGGACCGGCTAAAGGTTCCTGGCTGGCGGTTAAAAGAGTATGTAAATGCCATCCTTTTCATCCTGGTGGTATTGATCATGTTCCGCCTAAATCGTAGTTGATTATCATTCGACTGAACGGTAGTGGCATTGCAAACATTGTATAAAGGATGCTTACCGGCCTTTCTCTTTCTTGAAGACACCTAACAGGCCAAGTGTCAATAGCGAGACACAACCTACGACCATCATCGACAAAATCATATATACAAAATCCATCATATTATAATCACCTCTTCTTAACAGCTTATTACCTAAGTATTACCCAATATTAGAAAGAAACGTACTCGCTGATCAAAAATATTATAGGGGAATGCCGCAGCTTTGGGACTCATGGGCATATGGGCTTGACAGTCGATGTTTTGTTAGTTATATTTGGCTTAATCTATATTTGTCAATCCGATGAATGGAAAAGTACTTTGCAGAGTGTCATATAGAGAGCCGGGGAAGCTGAAAACCGGTTGACCGAAGTAAGGGAAGATGGCCCAGGAGGATATGATGGTGAGCAGCGGAAGCTTGTGATCAGGCAGGTTCTGTATGTAAGCTGTCATCGTAGTTCCGGCGTTAACGGAATGTCGCAACATGACTACTGAGCCTTGATGATCCGGATGTATCGGATTACGGGGGAAGTTGGGTGGTACCGCGTGAGCACAAGCTCTCGTCCCAAGCTGGACAGGGCTTTTTCTGTTTTTTTACGAAGTAAGTTTTCTACAAAAACAAGGTAGATGCTTACGAAGTAAGTTTTCTACGAAAAACTTTTAGGAGGGCAAACCAAATGTCGAATAAACAAAAAACGTTTTACCTAACCACCCCGATCTACTACCCAAGTGATAAGCTGCATATTGGTCATGCCTACACCACTGTCGCGGGGGATGCGATGGCCCGTTATAAAAGACTGCGCGGTTACGATGTCATGTATTTGACAGGTACTGACGAGCATGGGCAAAAAATTGAGCGTAAGGCGCAGGAAAAGGGTGTCACTCCTCAACAGTTTGTAGATGAGATTGTTGGTGGCATTCAGGAGCTGTGGTGGAAACTGGATATTTCCTACGATGATTTTATTCGTACCACTGAGCCGCGTCACAAGCTGTCAGTGGAGAAGATTTTTGCTCAATTGATGGAGCAAGGCGATATTTACTTAAGTACCTATGAAGGCTGGTACTGTACGCCCTGCGAATCGTTCTTTTTGGAAAACAAGCTCGTTGACGGTAAATGTCCAGACTGTGGTCGCCCTGTAGAGCTGATCAAGGAAGACAGCTATTTCTTCCGGATGAGCAAATATGCGGATCGGCTGCTTGAGTACTATGAGCAGAACCCGGATTTTATCCAACCCGAATCGCGTAAAAATGAGATGATTAATAACTTTATCAAACCAGGTCTGGAGGATCTGGCGGTTTCTCGTACGACTTTTGATTGGGGAGTCAAGGTGCCCGGAGACCCGAAGCATGTCATCTATGTATGGATCGATGCATTATCGAATTATATAACAGCACTTGGTTACGGGTCAGAGGATGATACCAAATTTAAAAACTACTGGCCAGCAGATGTACATCTCGTCGGCAAAGAGATTATTCGCTTTCATACGATCTACTGGCCCATTATGTTGATGGCACTTGACATTCCATTACCCAAAAAGGTGTTCGGACACGGCTGGCTGCTCATGAAGGATGGCAAAATGTCCAAATCCAAGGGCAACGTTGTAGATCCGGTTACGCTCATTGACCGTTATGGATTGGATGCACTTCGTTATTACCTGCTGCGCGAAGTTCCATTTGGCTCAGATGGCACGTTCACACCGGAAAGCTTTGTGGAACGGATAAATTTTGATTTGGCGAATGATCTGGGTAATTTGTTAAGTCGTACCGTGGCGATGATCGAGAAATATTTTGACGGTATTCTGCCTGCTTATGTAGCTGGAGCTACCGAGTTTGACTCGGTTCTGCTGGACACGATAAGCCAGGCAGCAATTAAAGTAGAAGAAGCGATGGAGAAGATGGAGTTCTCCGTAGCGTTGAGTGAAATATGGAAAATGATCAGCCGCACCAATAAATATATCGATGAAACACAACCTTGGACTCTAGCCAAGGATGAGAGTAAACGTGCCGCTCTGGGATCTGTTCTGTACGTGCTGGCAGAATCACTAAGGATTTCGTCCGTGATGCTGCAGCCTTTCTTGACCCAGACTCCGCGAGGTATTTGGCAGCAGCTTGGGATCAGCGAAGAAGCTCAGCCTGCATGGGATACCATCCATACGTTTGGACTACTGCCAGCTGGTATTCGTGTAGCTAAAGGCGCAGCATTATTCCCTCGACTTGAAATGGAGAAGGAAGTAGCTTTCATCGCAGAGGCTATGAGCGGAGGCGCTGCAGCCGTTGCTGAAGGAACTGGAGCAGAACAAGCGGCAGAGGGAACGAAGGAGCAAGCTTCCAAGCAAAGCGCTGGCAATCAAACCTTTGCCGTTAAAGGATCGGTCA
This sequence comes from Paenibacillus sp. FSL H7-0331, assembly GCF_001956045.1. The sequence continues at coordinate 55,562 of NZ_MRTH01000006.1, forward strand.
CAGCGGCCTCAACGGCAAGTACAGATGAAACGGCTGCGGAAATTTCCATCGATGATTTTTTCAAGGTTGAGCTTCGTGTTGCAGAAGTATTGGCTGCTGAGCCTGTCAAAGGGGCAGATAAGCTGCTGAAGCTTCAACTGGATCTGGGAACCGAACAGCGTCAGGTTGTATCGGGAATAGCCAAATTTTATACGCCAGAGCAGATGGTTGGACGCAAGGTGATCTGTGTCACTAACCTGAAGCCGGTCAAGCTGCGCGGCGAATTATCTCAAGGGATGATTCTGGCTGCTTCTCACGGAGACCAATTAACACTGGCTACAATTTCTGATGCACTTCCTAACGGATCTGTGGTAAAATGAGGAATGTTCACGTTAACATTATCCAAAGGAATCCCAATATCAGGAGGCATTCAATACGATGCAAAACAAAGATGGAATGAATTACGCCCCTCAGGGCAAACCGAATCCGGTTGTAGGTAAGGGAGAATTTCTTTTTGCTGCTGTTGCTTTGGATCATGGTCATATTTATGGAATGACTAATGGATTGATCGAAGCAGGTGCAGAGCTGGTTGCTGTATATGATCCAGACCCTGCCAAGGTAGCCGCTTTTATCAGTAAGTACCCGCAAGCAAGAGCAGCCGCTTCCGAAGCGGAAATCTTGAATGATGCTTCGATCCAATTAGTTGCAAGTGCAGCTATTCCATCGGATCGCTGCGCATTGGGACTTCGCGTATTGGACTCAGGCAAAGATTATTTTACAGATAAAGCGCCATTGACTACTTTGGAGCAGCTGGAGCAAGCTCGCGCAAAGGTTAAAGAAACCGGCCGTAAATATATGGTGTATTACAGCGAGCGTCTTCATGTGGAGAGTGCTGTATTCGCAGGACAATTAATTGAGCAAGGTGCGATTGGCCGTGTTGTTCAGGTTATCGGCTTTGGACCTCACCGTCTGAATGCACCATCGAGACCGGATTGGTTTTTCAAATTTGATAACTATGGTGGTATCCTGTGCGATATCGGCAGTCATCAAATCGAGCAGTTCCTTTACTTCACTGGAGCTAAGGATGCAAGAGTAGTTAGCAGTAAAGTAGCTAATTACAAGAACAAGGACTATCCGGAGCTTGAGGATTTTGGCGATGCTACCCTTGTGGCTGATAATGGAGCAACCAACTATTTCCGCGTTGACTGGTTAACACCAGACGGGCTGGGTACTTGGGGAGATGGCCGTATGACCATTCTCGGTACTGAGGGTTATATCGAAATTCGTAAATATATTGACATTGCCCGTGATCCAAGCGGCAACCATCTATATCTGGTTAATCAAGAGGGCGAAAAGCATTTTGCTCTGACTGGCGAAGTAGGTTATCCTTTCTTCGGACAGCTGATTCTGGATTGCATCAACCGTACCGAAAATGCGATGACGCAGGAGCATGCTTTCAAGGCAGCAGAGCTTTGTATCAAAGCACAACTTCAAGCGGAGCGCATTGAGGCAGTTTAAGAACATGAATATGCAGTTATGATTCAAAGCATCCTTCTGCGGACATGTCCCGGAGGGGTGCTTTTTGCTGTTTAATCGTAATAATTATTAACAGTTGACAAGCCGAGGAAGAGAAACGTATAATCTAAACTGCTAATGAAAATTATTACGATTTACATAAAGGGGATTATGGAATGCTTTTTAGAAAAAAATGGTTGTTTTCAATGATGATTATAGCTGGAATATCGATAGTTATGGCCGGATGCGGAGATTCCAAAGCAGCGCTTTCTCCAGATAAAATAAATGTTGTCGCCAGCTTCTATCCGTTGTACGACTTCACGAAAAAAATCGGTGGCGATCATGTGAATGTGATCAATTTGGTTCCAACAGGGGTTGAGCCGCACGATTGGTCCCCCAAGGGACGCGATATGCAAAATATATCCAGGGCGCAAATGTTTCTTTATTTGGGTGCGGGCTTTGAAGGCTGGGTCGATGATACTTTGAGCAGCTTGCAGAAGGACTCCAAAGTCACAGTGGTTGAAGCCAGTAAAGGTCTATCATTGATCGAAGCAGCAGAGGAAGAGGTTCAAGAGGCTAAAGGGAAAGCAGACAGCCACAATCATACTACCACTGAACACGGTCATGTCGACCCGCACGTTTGGTTGAGTCCTCTTAATGCCAAGCAAATGGCGCTTACAATCAAAGATCAATTGGTGAAAATCGATGCTGCTCACAAGGCGGATTATGAAGCAAATTATACTAAATATGCTGCACAGCTGGATCAATTGCATAATCAGTATAAGCAGGCATTAACTCCACTAACGAAAAAGCAGATCGTCGTAACTCATCAATCGTTCGCTTATTTAACGAAGGAGTACGGTTTAACGCAAAAGCCGATTATGGGCCTCTCTCCAGATGCAGAACCGACCTCCAAGGGACTTCAGGAAATAAATGAATTTATCCGGACGAACAACGTTAAGTACATTTTCTTTGAAGAGCTCGTATCGGATCGCTTGGCCAAAACGCTTGCCAAGGATGCAAAGGTAGAGACGATGGTGTTGAATCCAATTGAGGGATTAACGGATGAGCAGACGAAAGCAGGGGCCGATTACATCTCATTGATGCAAGTAAATTTGAAAAATTTAATAAAAGCATTACAATAGAAGAAAGAGACAAGGAAAACCTGTGATAAAGGAGCTTGCACTTATGACTTCTATGGCTGCTGACCCCCGATGTCATCGTAGTATCATTGAGATCGATGACGTCGTTTTTTTCTATGAACAAAAAAAGGTGATCGAGCATCTGAGCTTCTCGGTATTGGAGCGTGATTTTGTCGGACTTATCGGTTCTAATGGTGCAGGGAAAACAACACTGCTCAAGATGATTGTCGGTCTCCTGAAGCCGACGCAAGGTGAGATTCGTCTGTTTGGTGAGCCGGTATCTTCTTTTAGCGATTGGCACCGAATCGGTTATGTACCGCAGAAAAATTCCTTTAATCCGCTGTTTCCCGCTACCGTCCGCGAGGTTGTACAGTCCGGCTTATATGGCAAAAAAAATATGTTCAAACGGATCAGTAAGGCCGAGCAGCAAAAGTGCTCGGATGCACTGTATGCCATGCGGATTGAGGATTTAGCCGATCGCCGTATCGGTCAGCTCTCAGGAGGGCAGCAGCAGCGGGCATTTCTTGCCAGGGCTCTGATCAATAACCCTGAGCTCCTTATACTGGACGAGCCTACGGTAGGGATTGATGCCCAGACGCAGGCAGATTTTTTTCAAATGATTAGGCATATGCACCAGCACCATCATATTACCTTTTTAATGGTATCTCATGATATGGATATGATACAATCCTATCTGGGTGCTGAGCCTGTAGATAAATGCGGCTCTTTATCTTTCTATGTGAAGCATACGCACGAGCCGGAGAATTGCCTGGAAACAAATTTGACACATTCGATTCATAAGCTGCGTGAGCAGATAGAAGTTCCAGGTTAACAGATTGTCGCCAAGCTGGGAGAGGAATTTGGGTGGATATATTTTCGGAATATTTTTTTCAACGTGCTCTTATAGGCGGCTTATTGATCGGACTGACTGCGCCGCTGATGGGCATATTTCTCGTGCTGCGGCGGTTGTCCATGATTGGAGATACACTTGCTCATGTATCGATTGCAGGGGTGGCTCTGGGCTTTCTGATTAACGTGTATCCGATCGGAGTCGGGCTTGTGTTTGCTTTGCTGGCCTCATTTGCAATAGAGCGTCTTCGTAAAGCCTATAAGACGTATGCGGAGCTGTCCATTGCCATTATTATGTCGGGTGGGGTGGCTGTAGCGACGCTGCTGTTTACATTGGGCAAAGGCTTTAATATGAACGTCATGAGTTATTTTTTTGGCAGTATCTATACGTTGGATGCAACTGATTTGTGGGTGGTGTTCGGGGTAACGGTTCTTGTGGTGGGCGTGATTGCGTTCAACTATAAAGAACTGTTTCTGATGTTCTTTGATGAGGATGCTGCTGGAGTCAGTGGATTGCCGCTGCGGTTTTACAATATTATGATTACGATGATGACAGCGCTGGTGATTAGTGTCTCCATCAAAATAGTAGGTGCGCTGCTCGTATCCTCCTTGCTGACAATACCAGTAGCCTGTTCATTGCTTGTTGCCAAAAGCTTTCGTCATTCCTTATTCTGGGCCATACTCTTCTCGGAATTGGCTGTAATCGGAGGTTTGTTGTCGGCGGGGTTGTGGGATCTGGCACCAGGCGCTACAATCGTATTGTTCCTCATTGCACTGCTCATTATTATTTTGTTTATTAAAAGAGGCTTGCGTTTATAGTAAGCTTTTCAAACGAAAGGTTTGGCCAAGGAGGTTAAGTATTGGAAGTTAATTTATGGATTGCCTTATGGGCAGGGTTCGCATCGTTTATATCGCCTTGCTGCTTGCCGCTGTATCCGTCTTACCTGTCTTATATTACGGGCATATCGGTTAGTGAACTCAAAAACGCGAATTCATCTACCGGTGTACGTAAACAAACGGTGCTACATACGTTATGCTTTATTCTCGGATTTTCTATTATTTTCTATAGCTTGGGCTGGGGTGCAGGGCTCGTCTCCAATTTCTTTGCTGACTACAAAGGCTTATTGCGTCAAATAGCAGCATTGATGATCTTATTAATGGGATTATTCCTGTTGGGGATTTTTCAACCTCAGTGGCTAATGAAGGAACGTAAGCTGCAGTGGAAGCTGAAGCCTGCCGGTTACTTGGGCTCCGTGTTGATCGGTATTGGCTTTGCTGCTGGATGGTCGCCTTGTATCGGGCCGATTTTATCTGCGATCCTTGCACTGGCTGCAACGAATCCCGATTCCTGGCTGCCGCTGATTACCGCGTACTCGCTAGGATTTGCAATTCCTTTTCTTGTGCTTTCTTTTTTCATTGGAACGACCAAATGGATATTGCGCTATTCTTCGTTAATTATGAAAATAGGCGGGGGGCTGATGGTCGTGATGGCGATCCTGCTCTATACCGATCAAATGACGAGAATCACCATCTGGCTCAATCAAATTACCCCCGACTGGCTTAAATTTTAAGTGAAATAATCAATATTGGCATTCGGGAATTTATCGAATATCTGATCGGTAATAAACTCACGCAAAGCATTGGCTTGTTCATCAGGGTACACATATTTTCCTTGCCCATAACGACCCCATTTGTATTTGCGTTTAGTCTCATCAAGCTCCAGCTTGGTTTTGGGATACCGCTGTTCGATTACTCTTTTGGCGGTTTTCGTAAAGCGATGCTGAATCAGCTCAAAGGTCAAATCAGAGGTTGCTTCGTCGGGAAGCGCCTCTTTTAATTTCTCCAGCAGCTCCTGATATCCAGTTTCCCAGCCTTCATGCCAAATAATAGGTGCAATAATAAAACCAAGCGGATAGCCGGCTTTGGCGACCTTGCCTGCCGCAGTGATACGTTCTGCGAAGCTGGACGTTCCAGGCTCAAAATTTTTGATTACATAGCTCGCATTGACGCTAAAACGAAATCGGGTATGTTTATTATGATTCGCATCAAGCAGCGGCTCTACATGGTGAAACTTGGTTACAAAACGCAGTCTGCCCAGCGGCTCGTTAGCCATAAATTCAATCAATTCTTTTAAGGAGCCGCCAATATGCTCAAGTCCGACAGGATCGGAAGTACAGGCTGCCTCAAAACGGGTAATTTCCGGTGCTCTTTCTTCGATATAGGCTTTGGCCGCTTTCAAAATATCGTCGGTATTTACATAAATCCGAATATAGGGTTTAGCACCGAGCGTTGTCTGAAGATAACAATAATGGCAGTGGGCCATACAGCCTGTCGCAATCGGAATTGCGTATTCAGCGGATGGTTTGGATTGTTCGAATTTTAACGTTTTCCGTATCCCTACAACAAGTGTTCTTTTGGCGATTTTGTATTTCTCCAGCTCGCTATCTCCCGGCAGGTTCGTGATCCGATTGTGGGAGGTCGTCATGTGTATGGGTAGACCTTGCTGTTTGGCCCATTCCAGGATCCGCTGTCCTTTAGGGTAGTTCAGGGCGTCCGGTTCGAAATATACGAGCTCAGGAACAAATACTTTGGTTTCCCGTAGGCCTGGTGTTAACAGTTCGGTAGACATGGTACACCTCCTGAAAATTTGCAAGGAACAAGGCGGCCAGTGCTTATACTGAAACATGAGTCAAGGATCGGATGGTCAACACAATTACGGAATTTTGCATAAGATATAGAGATTGATAAGATGGCTCAGCTTGCTTCGGTAATGCGGCTATGTTATAGTAAAAAGCGCTTATGATGACCTTAGTGTGCTTCTTATAGCTGGAGTTCATTCTACAAAAGTGGATTTACTTCTTGAAATCAAGCAGGGTCATTGATGATGTACGGGAGGAACATAAATGGCTACACCGAGTATGGAAGATTATTTGGAGCGTATTTATAAACTTATTGATGAAAAAGGTTATGCTCGCGTATCTGATATTGCTGAGGGATTAGAGGTACATCCTTCGTCCGTCACCAAGATGATACAAAAGTTGGATAAAGACAATTATTTGGTATATGAGAAATACCGTGGACTGATTTTGACACCCAAAGGGCATAAAATGGGTAAACGATTAGTTGCCCGACATGATCTATTGGAGCAATTCTTAACGCTAATTGGCGTATCCGAGGATACGATCTATAAAGATGTTGAAGGTATTGAGCATCATCTTAGCTGGGATTCGATTACCTGCATTGAAACTTTAATCGAGTATTTTAATCGCGACCCCAAACGCGGCGAAGACTTGATGAAGCTTAAGAAAGAAATGGACGAGACCTGAGGAGAAAAAGTGCAGTGAGTATGCTCCGCTGTGCGACCGAAGTATTCTTACGATCGCTGTTGTTCATGGAATTCTTGATTGTATCCAACATTTATAGGTAGAATTCCATGAACAAAGGCGAGCGCTCCGCTTCTACAGAACACCACGGTCACTCCGCTTCTTACTCACTGAACTTCTTCTTGGTAAAAAGAAGAAAGAAGAAACATGCAAAAAAGCATCCGGAAATTTCGGATGCTTTTTTTGCGTGCTTGCACAAGAATAGCGCAAGAAACCACATCACACCGCATATACTTACTTTTTATTACTAAGTTTGCTTTACCAAACGGGTACCAAAGAGTAAAAGGAGGGTGATACATAGCGGTTCTACCCAGCTAGAAATAGCAGCCACGCGAATCCCGCAGGGACAGCAAAGGCTGCGCCCCGAGAACACGAAAGCACGGTCCAGCCGGCACCCAGAAAAGCAGCAGTCAAGCGTGTCCCAGAGGGACGAAAGCGCCCCGAGAACACGAAAGCACGGTCCAGCCGGTACCAAGAAAAGCAGCAGTCAAGCGTGTCCCGCAGGGACGAAAGCGCCCCGAGAACACAACAGTACGCTTACGATCCAAGGGAGTCCAGAGGGCATAGCCCTTTGGGGCCCTCCCTTAGGGAGGGTTTGGGAGGGGGGAATCTCATGAAAATCAATGCAGTATTTGAAGGTGGTGGAGTCAAGGGTATAGCATTGGCTGGCGCCGTTTCAGCAGCAGAAAGCAGGGGGATCGAGTTTCACCAGGTAGCGGGAACATCGTCAGGGGCTATTATAGCCGCTTTGGTGGCATCTGGTTACCAGGCTGAGGAAATGAAAGCCATTATTGAAGCGACCCCATTTAGAGCCTTCCTGCAGCGTTCCAAGCTGTTTGATGCGAAGGTAGTCGGGCCGGCTGTTCGTCTCTTGTTAAAAAAGGGGTTATATTCGGGAGAAGCTTTGGAAAATTGGATGCATAAGTTGTTATTGGCAAAAGGGATTCGCAATTTTGGTGATTTGAAAAAGAACCAGCTAAGAATTATTGCATCAGATATTTCGCAGCGCAAGCTGCTGGTGCTCCCCGATGATATTGCACAATATGGGATTGATCCGCAGCATCTGGCCATCTCCAAGGCTGTTAGAATGAGCACAAGTATTCCTTATTTTTTTGATCCTGTGATCATACGCAAAACGGCAGATAAACGATTGCCCAACGAGACTTTTGCTGAGCAATTTGTTTATGTTGTGGATGGGGGACTTTTAAGTAATTTTCCACTATGGATTTTCGATCATGATGATGTCCCTGCTCTTGATTCTATGATTCCGACTGTGGGCTTCCAGCTTGTAGGTAGAGGCTCAAGTAAGCCTAATACGATCTATGGTCCTTTAACGATGTTCAAGGCACTTTTTTCAACGATGATGGATGCTCATGACGAGCGTTATATTGAAGAGGTCAATCGATTTCGGACGATTAAAATCCCGACGCTTGGGGTAAGTATTACACAATTTGATATTCCTCTGGAAACAAGCAGGCTATTATATGACTCTGGCAAGCAGGCAGGGGAACGATTTTTCGACAAATGGAGGCTGAACGATTATAAGCAAGACTATGTACAGCATGTACTTCGCAACAATAAAGCCATAATCATTTAAAGAACGGAGAAAGCTGCGTATAAGAAGGAGCGCAGGAAAACTGGGCATGATTAGATGGCAAAATAAAAAACGGCGAGAAGCTCGCCGTTTAATGATATTTGGGAGGCTCATCCGAGCTTCCCTTATTTCCGTTGATGACACGAAATGTGGCATCCCGGGTACGTCTTTCTTTTCCTTTGCCAAAACGCGGTGAGGTCGTCTTACTTTTGCCCCATTTGTTGGGTGGGTACTTCAGTAACAGGAAAATGACGCCGAACACGACAATCGGGATGATCAGCTGGGAAGCCATCGAGGCAACACCTATCAAAGCTAATCCCAGAATAATGTAAGTTGCGACAGAATAACGGCCAGATTTCATTACGTTTCCTCCTTAAGAGTTTTCGTAGAAAACTTAGTTACTTTACAATTAGAGCTTGAGCTTCCTTATCGATTTCTCTCATCCGGTTAAAGGATGCAATGGACACTTCCACTTGCGAATTATCAGGCTGCTTGGTTGTGAGCATTTGCAGCCACAATCCTGGATAACCCAGATAACGCAGGACAGGCACTTCGCGCAAGCTGTTAGTGAATCGAAGTACCTCGTAAGAAACGCCAATGACTACAGGAAGTAGCACAATCCGCTGCACGATACGCTCAACAAACGAATCGTAAGTGAAAAATGAATAAATGATGACACCTACGAGCACAGTGAACACGATAAAGCTGCTTCCGCAGCGATAATGCAGCGTACTGAACTTTTGAACATTGGCGACGGTTAGATCCATACCAGCTTCATAAGCACTGATTACTTTATGCTCGGCCCCATGGTATTGAAACAGACGCTTGATCATCGGTGTTAAGGAAATAAAGTAAATGTAGGCTACCAGTAAAATGATTTTGATCAGGCCTTCAATTAAATTATGTCCAATCTGGTTGTGAAATACGTTAGCAAACAGCAGCTGCTCAATAATAGGAGGAACGAGTGTGAAGACGAACTTACCAAATACAAAGGACAGCACGCCGACCACGGCAACACCGAGAATCATGGACACCCGTCCAGCCATGGATTCCTTCTGTTCTTTCTTCACTTCTTGAGGGTCCTGTTCACCTTCGGCAAATGATTCCGCTGAAAAGTTCAAATGCTGCGCACCTTTGGCACTTGCTTCTACAATACCTACAATACCACGGATAAAAGGGATCTTTTTTAAGGCTTGAACCCAACCTATCTCTTTCTTGGGAACTTCTAAATATTGAATGGAATTATCTTTTCGGCGTACCGCCGTAACGTGTACAGTTCGACCTGCAAACATAACTCCTTCGATTACGGCCTGACCTCCGTAAATTCCACTTGGTTGCTCTTTTTGCGACACGTTCTGCACCTTCTTTTGTAAATGATGAGTGAGGTTTCTTCATTATTGTATCGGATTCAAAGAGAGAAAGCTACTATCGTTTAGTTAACAGAAAAATGCGTATACTAACTTTACCAGCCCGAATGGATAGTCTAACCTTTGCACGAAAATGGAGGATCACGATGGAGAAAGAACAAGCAGCCGCTCGTAGTTCTAATAAATGGTTTTTTTCATTGTATATCGGCTTTTATGCTGGATTGATTTGGGGGGCAGTCAAGATGGTGGAAAGCCTGTTTCACTTCAGTAACCTGGCTCCGGGATTTATGGTTGAACCGTTTTTTAAAAGCAGCTTTCTGGTGACGTGGCAAGGTTACTTGCTCGGTTGGTGCGTATTTATCGTGTTTTCTATTGCAGCTTCGCTGTTGTACGCATTGATTTTGGTTAAATCGGCTGGACCTTGGGCAGGACTTGGCTACGGTGCGATATGGTGGGGCTTGATTTTTTTATTGATCGGTCCCATTACAGGAATGATGAATTGGATTGCTTATCTTGATTTAAAAACGATACTGACCGAGTTGTGTTTATTCATACTTTGGGGCCTGTTTATCGGCTACAGTATTGCCTTTGAGTTTAACGATGAACGCGAACGTGAGCCAATCAAAAATGGAGGGTCCAACCCACAGCCGGAATGAGCTTATCTCTGCAAACATGAGCTTATCGAAAAAACAGTTCTCAAATCGAAGAAACTTATGGTAAAATAAGAGGTACGCGAATTTTAGTCAACTTTTGTTGGTTATGGAGGGTCTGCTTTGAAACAAATTTTGGTATTAAATGGCCCTAATTTGAATATGCTGGGTGTTCGAGAGCCAGGCATATACGGTTCATTGTCACTGCAAGCCATAGAAGATAATCTTCGAAAGCTCGCTGTAGAGCTGGATGTGGAGCTGGAATGCTTTCAATCCAATCATGAAGGCGCGCTGATCGATAAAATTCATGAGGCTTTCGGTAAGCAGCAGGGTATCCTTATGAATCCCGGAGCATTTACCCATTATAGCTATGCCATTCGTGATGCGATAAGCGCAGTTCAGCTACCATTGATTGAAGTACATATTTCCAATATCCATAAAAGAGAGCCATTCCGCCATGTTTCGGTTATAGCTCCCGTTGCGCTTGGCCAAATTGCTGGCCTTGGAGCCGATGGCTATGAGCTGGGTCTGCGTGCTTTAGTCAAGCATCTGGATGAGGCAAATCTTACGAAGTAAGTTTTCCTACGGAAAAACTCAGGTGATGCTTACGAAGAAGACTTTCTTACAGAAAGTCCTTAGGAGGGAAACCACATGCAAGGACGTTTGGATAAATTGCGTTATGCGCTTCAGGAGCAAGGGCTTCAGGCAATTCTGATTACGAATGCTACTAATCGTCAATATATGACAGGGTTCACCGGCTCCTCAGGTTATGTGCTGATTTCGGAGTCGAAGGCGTATCTGCTTACGGATTTTCGTTACATGACACAAGCTCCTAAGCAGGCAATCGGTTATGAAGTGGTGGAGCATGCACCAAAGGCAATGGCTACCGTCAAGGATCTGCTGTTGAAGTTGGGTATTACGAAGGTAGGTTTTGAGCAGGATGATATGACCTATGGAACCTTCCTTAGTACATCTGATGCATTAAGCGGGATTCAGCTTCAGGCAACCAGTGGATTAGTAGAAAAGCTGCGGATGATTAAGGATGCGTCGGAGCTGGCTGTCATGCAGGAAGCTGCTGATTTGGCTGACCGTACTTTTGATCATATTTTATCGTTCATTCAGACTGGGACAAAAGAAATTGATATTGCACTCGAAATCGAAATATTCATGCGCAAAAATGGTGCAACGTCTACTTCATTCGAGACGATTGTGGCTTCAGGTGAGCGTTCAGCGCTGCCGCATGGCAAAGCAAGTGACCGAGTGATCCAAACGAACGAGTTCGTCAAGCTGGATTACGGCGCGTATTACAAAAGCTATTGCTCGGACATTACCCGTACAGTAGTAGTTGGCCAGCCTACAGATAAGCACAAGGAAATTTACCATATCGTACTTGAGGCTCAGTTGGAAGCTCTGGATAAGATCAGACCGGGTATGACGGGTAAGGAAGCAGATGCGATTGCGAGAAATGTGATCAAACAGCATGGCTACGGGGATTATTTTGGACACGGAACAGGTCATGGATTAGGAATGGAAATTCATGAAGCGCCGCGTTTGTCGGTGCAGGGAGATACGGTTTTAACACCAGGTATGACTGTGACGGTCGAACCAGGCATTTATTTGCCAGGCTTTGGCGGGGTTCGCATCGAGGACGATATTGTCATCACAGAGACCGGTATTCACATATTAACGCATTCAAGCAAAGACTTGATTGTGTTGGCTTGAGATTAAATCTTTGGCAGCTGCTTGGGTTAGCTGATTAGCACCAGGCTGGCTGCTCACATTTTTAGGGAGGTATTTTTCCGTGATTTCAGTAAACGATTTTAAGACAGGCCTTACCATTGAAGTGGAGCATGACCTATTTACCGTAATTGATTTTCAACACGTAAAACCGGGTAAGGGTGCAGCATTCGTACGCTCCAAGCTTAAAAACCTGCGTAATGGCAATACCGTTGAGCGTACTTTTCGTGCCGGTGAAAACGTAGGCCGTGCTCACATCGAGAACCGTGAGATGCAATATCTGTATGCCAGTGGTACCGAGTATACGTTCATGGATACCGAAACTTACGACCAGTTCAGTCTGGATGCCAAGCAATTGGAATGGGAGCTTAAATTCCTTAAAGAAAACATGATGATTCATATCATGAGCTACCAAGGCGAAATTCTCGGAATTAACCTGCCAAACAGCATTGAGCTTAAAGTTGTGGAAACAGAGCCAGGTATTAAAGGCAACACAGCTACTGGTGCAACCAAGAGTGCAACACTGGAAACAGGTTTGACGGTTCAAGTGCCTATGTTCATTAACGAAGGCGATGTGCTGTTGATCGATTCCCGTGAAGGAAAATACATTTCCCGCGCTTAGTCCATACCAGATTTAAAATCTAAATCCATGCCGAAACCGGTGTGGATTTTTTGCTATCCAATTTGCAGGCTGAGTTGTTCTTATTTGATTGTAGATTATGTTATTTTTTGGTTTAATTAGAAAGGGGGATCGAACCTCTGTATATACAAAGGACTGGTGAATCAGTTGATTAATCTAAAAGAATACAAGGATACGAAGGCAATTATTGAGCTGCTCACCGAATGCATGTATCCTGATCAGGAACGAGTTCTGAGAGAATTTGAGGCCTATCAAAGTAATGAATTCAAAAGGCTGCTCGGTATCATCGAAAATGATGAATTGGTGGGGCTTATCGGAGTTATTACTCAGGATGATGATCAAGTTGAATTAAAACACATAGCAGTCAAAAGCTCACATAGAAGACAAGGCTTGGGCAAAAGTATGATTATGACATACATGGAAGAAAGCCTAGTAAGTACAGAGGATAAAACCACATTATACATAGTGAGGCATGGTCAAACGGAGTGGAATATTCAGCATAAAATACAAGGTCATCAGGATTCACCTTTGACAGAAAAAGGGATTCAACAGGCGCAGTGGCTGAGTGAAGCTTTGGGAGATGCGAAGATCGATATCATCTATTCCAGCTCAAGCCGTAGAGCGGTACGAACAGCTGAATTAATAAGACATACCCGAGATATCGAAATTAAGGAGAGCGATGCTTTCAAAGAAATGAATATGGGTGTCTGGGAGGGGAGAACACAGGAAGAGGTTCAGGATAGCGATCCGGAATCATGGGATTATTTTTGGAACGATCCAGAGAAATTTCAGATACAGGGCGGCGAAACCTTCAGTGCTGTATCCGAAAGGTCCGTGAATGAATTAAATCGGATTCTATATGAACATCGAGGCAAATCCATCCTTATTGTAACTCACAGTGTTGTTGTGAAATTATTAATGGCCTTGTTTGAAAATCGTTCGATGAACAACATTTGGAATCCTCCTTATATCCATCCAGCCTGCTTATGTAAGGTTGAGTTTTTAAAGGGTGTACCGGAAATCATTTTACACGCGGATATAGCCCATTATCAAGAAGAAGGTCTGGAACTGACTTGAATGAACTGAAAGAGAGGTGTTTGCCATGGGGAAAATAATATGTCTGGTCACTGAGGATTTTGCGGATTTTGAGATTACATTGGTATTTCATAAAATTAAGAACATAGGCCAAAGAGAGGTGATTTCAGCTGGTTACACCTATGAAGCTGTCATGAGTGAGTCCGGACTGTATTATAAGCCCAATTTGACAGTATTGGAAGCGTTGGAGCTTGAAGATATTGAAGGGCTTATTATCCCCGGAGGGCCGATTCGAAATCAACGACCAGAGCTTACTGACCTGATAGTTAAGCTGAATAGCGACAAGTTGCTGCTCGCAGCGATATGTAATGGTCCTCAATATCTGGGGAGAGCAGGAGTGCTGCACAGTCATGCATTCACCACCTCATGCTCGATAGAAGCGATCTATAAGCTTGGTGCCGAGGACCCTTTCCCAAGAGTGAACTACAGGGATGAGAGGGTTGTGAGGGACGGAAATATCATTACGGCCAAAGGCCGCGCGTTTGTTGATTTTTCATTTGAGGTATTCGATTATTTGAACATTTATGAAGATAGGTATGAAGAGCAAGAGCAGTTATTTAAAAACATAATGAACAAATAGATCGATGAGATGGACGTAATAAAGAGGTGAAACGATGAAAGAAAAGATCAATCGGGTAGATATTCAAAGAGTAGATGAGCTGGATCTGGCTAAACTGCAGTCTTTGTACATAGAAGCGGCTGCCTGGATGGAAGCGAAGGGTATTGACCAGTGGAGAACAAGTGATTTTACAACCGAGCATATGCGAAAGCTCATCCTACAGACGGAGCTGTACCAAGTGAACTGGAACGGTTCGATTATTGGAGGCTTATCGATCCAGTGGAAAGATGCTATTATCTGGAAAGAGCTGGATTGCGATAATGAAGCCGGTTACTTACATAAATTAGTCGTGAAGAGAGAATATAACGGCTTAGGTATTGGGAATACAGTGCTTCGTTGGTGTGAGGCTTATATGAAAATGAATGGTAAGAAGCTGCTCAGGCTGGATTGCGTACCGAGTAATGTGAAATTAAACGAATATTATGTAACCGCCGGATTTGAATTTCGAGGACGTACGGAGGGTAAGGGCTGGGCTGCAAATTTATATGAGAAAGCCGTTTTATGAGTGATTAAGAGCAGTAAATGCCGAGCGGACCCATATGAATACTAGTATCCATGCTTGGAAGCCCGGCAGAAGCAATTCAAGCAGTCATGTGCTCACTGACGGGCTATGGTTTCTTCAGGAGGTGATAAAATCACCGCCGTTAATATGCATCGTTTCCCCGGTTACGAAACGGGAGTCATCACTCGCTAAATAAACGTAGGCTGGCGCCAGCTCAAACGGCTGTCCCGCGCGTTTCATTGGAGTGTCCAAACCAAAGACGGAAACCTCCTGTGCGTTATAGCTGGATACAATAAGCGGTGTCCATATCGGACCTGGAGCTACAGCGTTGACACGAATGCCCTCTTCCACTACATTTAACGCAAATGAACGGGTGAAAGAGACGATTGCTCCTTTGGTAGAAGAATAATCGATTAGATTTTTGCTGCCTTGGTAAGCGGTAATGGAAGCGGTGTTGATGATACTATCTCCACGGGTTAAATGGGGTAGGGCTGCCTGTGCCATAAAGAAATAGGAGAAGATATTCGTCTGGTAGGTTTGCAGCAGCTGTTCTTCACTGATATCGGTCAGTTTTTGCTGCGGGTACTGAACGCCTACGTTATTTACAAGTATATTCAGCTTACCATAGGTTCCAAGGGCTGCATCCACAATGGATTGACAATTGCTTTTGGAACGTACATCTATACGAATGGGGAGACAGCGCTGTCCCAGCTGGCGTATGCGTGCGGCTGTTACATCCGCGTCAGGCTGCTCATAGAGGTAAGCGACGACTACATCTGCACCTTCCTTAGCAAATGCAATAGCTACGGCGCGGCCGATGCCGCTGTCTCCGCCCGTAACAATGGCAACCTTCCCTGCAAGCTTGCCGCTACCCCGGTAGGCAGGGTTTTCGTATATGGGGGGAGGGTCCATTAAGTATTCAAGGCCTGGCTGCCGATCCTGATGCTGTGGCGGAAAGGAGATGGGCTGCTCATAACACTTGTCTTCCTTGCTGTAATACGGATACATCGGATAATGGGTCATGTGAACCTCCTGCTTGTTATAAAAGCCTATAAGCCCACCCTATTCAATTGAGGCATTACTTGTGAACAAAATGTATGATCAGGGTCAAATAGACAATTTTCAAAAAAATATATAATGATTCAATACAGCAAACTGGAGGAATTACGAATGAACCCTATTTTAAACGAGATTGGTACCGTATTCATTCCGGTCAGCAGCATACAAAATGCACGCGATTGGTACTGTGATATTCTTGGACTTCCTGCAGATGGGGAAATATTGTTCGGACACCTGTATGTGCTTCCAATGAAAGGAGCAGGACTTGTGTTGGATAGCAAAATTTACTCCGAGAATAACAAGTTGAACTTTCCGGCGTTTCACTTTAATACGAACCATATTCAGGAAGCCTATCAATTTATGAAATCCAAAAATGTAGAATTAGTTACCGAAATACAACACAATCAATGGTTTAACTTTAAAGATCCTGATGGGAATTTGCTGATGGTTTGTAAATGCTGATCGATAATAATAAATGTGAAAAAAGATTATGACAATCACTGACAATCATGGATGGAGGACTTATTATGAATTGTCCTTTTAAAGAAATATTGAGCTCGGAAGAAGAGATCCGGGAAATTGTAGGGTATCCGAGTGAGCTGGTTATGAAGAAGGGGATTAATCGATTGGACCAGCATTGTCGGAATTTTATTGCCCTATCCCCTTTACTGTTTGTCGCAACCTCGGATGATCGAGGATGCTGTGATGTTTCTCCTCGCGGGGATGCGCCTGGGTCTGTACTGGTTCTGGATGAACAGTACATAGTCATACCGGAAAGACCGGGTAATCGCAGAATCGACTCACTAAGAAATATTCTACTCAATCCTGCTATTGGACTTATCTTTCTCATTCCTGGACTTGAAGAAACCTTGAGAGTTAACGGTAAAGCCTATGTGATCAAGGATGATGAGATTCTACAGCAAATGAAAGTCAGGGACAAGCAGCCAAGCTTGGGAATCGGTATCGAGGTAGAGGAATGTTTTATTCATTGTGCCAAGGCTTTCAAACGATCGGGCCTATGGGATTCTCATACGTGGGTAGATCAGGAGGAGTTGCCGTCGGTTCCCACTATTTTATCGTCTCATGTGAATTCTGCTGAATACACCGTCGACATCATTAACAAGGGACTGCAGGAAAGCTATGAGAAAAGGCTGTATTAGCTGATACATTAATAAGGAGTAACAACCTGCACGCGTGAAAACCTAACCAGGGAGAGCTGAGCATGGCACAAAAGGAAGCTATTATATTTGATCTTTTTGAAACCTTGATCACTGAATTCGTCGATGGTAGTCGCAAAGTGAGTAGAGCATCCAGAGATTACGGCAATTTAATAGGTCTTTCTAACAGCGAGTTTCAGCAGCAGTGGAACGAACGGCAAGAGATGAGAATGAATAGAGGATTTCCAACTTACCGCGCGGTTATGATGGATATTCTCGAAAAGAACGATTTGCCCTATGTAGAGCACGTTATCGAAGCTCTTTATCAGGAACGTATTCATGAAAAAAAGGTGCCTTTTATGAATATAAACACAGATGTTATCGACTTGTTGAAGCAATTGAAGAGAGAGCCTGTCAAGCTGGGCGTTATTAGTAACTGCACGGAGGAGGAAGTTCAGGGATGGGCAGAATGTCCGTTAGCGGATAATTTTGATGAGGTAATTTTTTCTTATCAAGTCGGGTGTGCGAAGCCGGATGCTGCTATCTATGAGTTAGCCTGTTCGCGTTTGGGGGTCAACCCCAAGCATTGCATGTTTGTTGGAGATGGTGGCTCTAACGAATTGGCAGGAGCTCGCAGTGCAGGTATGGATGCGTATCAGGCGGCTTGGTACGTTCCCGACTTCATCAGCAGTAAAATCTCAGGTTTTCCACGATTAACGAAACCGAATGAGCTTTACGAGCAGTTTCTGGACAAGCAGTGATAGTAATCTGCAGGCAACGTGCAGGATGAATGTCGCACAAGAAAGATTTCCGAGAGGTGATTGCCCTAATGAATGCACCGGTGTTCCAGTATAAGGACTTTATGCAGGAGGACTTTCCGATCAAATTTGAAATCAGGACGGAAACCAACTACAATCCGTTCTCTCATGGCCATGAGTTTTTGCAAATTTGTTATGTTCTGACCGGCGTGTGCCGACATGTGGTTGAAGGTCAGCAGATGGATTTGCAGCGAGGAGATTTATTCTCCATTCCCACCTCTACGATGCACTGTTTTATGCCGATTGATAAACAAGCCTTTGAACTGGTACAGCTGGATTTTATGCCTTCACTTCTCGAGGAAAACATTAAGGAACTATCGAAAATTTCATTATCCTGTCCATTGCTGATCAATTTGTCCCCCCGTTCGCAGATCGTCATCGAGCGTCTGGTGGAGGAGATTAAAAGCGAGCTGGATATTAAGGATGCCTATCATCAATATGCGGTCCGCGCTGATTTGCTGAAGATTCTCGTTATGATCACCCGCGAGGTCAGAGGCTGGGCTCAGCAGGCAGGGTCCGGCTATGAACAGGCTATTCGTGAGGTCATTCATCATATGGAGCAGCACCTCGATAAACCGCTGACTTTAAAAGAGGCGGCAGCGCGAGTATCTGTTTCGCCTAATTATTTCAGTTCGCTGTTCAAAATGGTCACTGGAGTCACTTTCAGCGGTTTTCTGTCGGAGCTGCGTTTACGTAAAGCCGGTGAGCTGCTGCTTCAATCGGATTTGTCGGTGGGAGAGGTGATGGAAGCAGTAGGCTACTTGCACACCGGGCATTTTTTTAAAACGTTTAAAATCAAGTATGGAGTCACCCCTTATGCTTACAAACGAAATCATATAAATAGCGGTAAATAGTGTAGTTTTGCAAGAAGATTGTGAGGTCCCCCTTCACGAGGCTTCAGCTATAATGAGTTTAGGAACATGATGAAGGCCTCGAACCTACTAAGCTATCATTCACAGAATTGCAGAATTGGATGAGCTGCCTGATTGGAGATTAGTGATGCGAACATTAGTAACGGTATGGAAAAAGGAACTAAAGAAGCTGATATTTACCGAAGAGGTGATCAGGCAATTAGAGTCGGTATCCGAAGTTGACTGGGTGTCAGAAGGAACACCGTATCGAGTGGATCAATTTGAACAGGACATCCATCGATATGATGCTTGTCTGACATCCTGGGGTTCGCCAAAGTTAACCGTCGAAGTGTTGGCACAAGCGAAGCAGCTAAGCTTTGTCGGTCATGCTGCTGGAACGTTAACACCCTATGTCGATCCGGCGATTTTCCAAACACCTATAAAAGTGGTCAATGCGAATACGGCGCTTGCCAAATCCACCGCTGAATTGGCTGTAACGCTGATGATGAGCGGCTCATGGGAAATTTCGAATTACCGTGATCGGTTGAAAAACGGACTGTGGGGAGACAGCGGCAGCGGCAATACAGTTATGGGACTATCTGGCCAGACAGTTGGGATCATTGGTCTTGGTGAAATTTCCAGAGAGGTTATCCGTATCCTTCATGCCTTCAACACGCGAGTGCTGTTGTATTCACCTTATTGCTCAGTGGAGGAAGCACAGGCGCTTGGCGTTTCTCTCTGCAGTCTGGAGGATGTGTTGAGGAACAGCCGTATCGTGTCCCTTCATGATACATTGACGACGTCTACAAGAGGAATGATAGGTAAAGAGCAATTAAAACTGCTTGCCGACGGTGCTTTGTTAATCAACACGGCACGAGGTCCTTTGATTGATGAGACGGCTTTGCTGGAGCAGCTTACATCCGGGCGCATATCTGCCGCATTGGATGTGTATCATAGTGAGCCTGTTCAGGCAGACTATACTCTGCTGAAGCTGCCCAATGTGTTGTGCTTGCCGCACATTGGCGCCTTTTCCGGCTATTGGAAGTCGCAGCTGGCTGCGATGGTTGTGGAGGACTTGGTCAGGTTTGCGTCAGGACAACTATGCTTAAGGGAAGTGAACGAAGAACGCTTCTTGCGAATGACTGCACAATAACTAACCATAACATTGATGATGATTGGGACTAGAATTCTAATCAGGAGAGCGAGGATACGATGAAATTATCTTTTACTACATTAGGATGTCCCGAATGGGAGCTGGATTTAATTATTGATAGAGCTGTTGAATATGGTTTTGATGCGATAGATTTTCGTGGAGTTTCCGGGGAAATGAACATCTACAAACTTCCGGCTTTCTCTGTTGATGCACTCCAGACCCGCGATCAAATTAAAGCTGCTGGACTTCAGGTATCGTGCTTTTCCAGCTCGGTACATGTGTTCTCCAAGGAAAATTTCGAGAAGAATGTAGCGGAAATCAAAGAATACGTCAAGCTCTGCACCATATTTAACACCCGTTATATTCGTGTATTCGGTGGGGCTATAGGTGACACGGATCGTGCAGAGGCTGTTCATACCATGGTACAGCATTTTCAAGAGCTGGGTGCATTGGCGAAGGCGCATGGTGTGAAGCTGCTGCTGGAAACCCACGATGACTGGACCGCAAGTGCTGATGTCCAAGCGGTTATGGAGCAGGTGGATACAGAAGCGATTGCTGTACTATGGGATCTGCATCATCCCGTCCGGACGCTGGGCGAGCAGCCGACGGATACATGGCAATCACTAAGTCCCTGGGTCGAATACACCCATGTGAAGGATTCAAAGCTCTTGCCACATACTGACGGGCAATTTCAATATTGTTTAACCGGGGAAGGCGATATGCCCTTAGTAGATACGATCAAGCTGTTACTAGAGAACGGGTATGATGGCTATTTTACATTTGAATGGGAGAAAAAGTGGCATCCGGAGATCCTGAACGCGGAGGAGTCATTCCCGCAATATGTACAATTTATGAGAGCATTGGCTTGATTCACAAGTAAGTTCTGTAGTGGATTACATGGAGTTGATTTCATAAATAAAAGACTGCTGGGGTTTGTGTTGACAACCCAGCAGTCTTTTTCATATTTGAACTAGTAATAAAATAATCGACGATAAGCACAGACAAGTACTGATCAAACAGAGGAATAGTACGACCTGCTTATGGTTGAGACCAGCACGCAGCAGACGATAATGTGCTTGGCTTGCATCTGCTTGATAAATGGATTTTCCTTGCAAAAACCGTTTGATGACGACAAAGATGTTATCGAAGATCGGTACACCGAGAGCGAGAATCGGGATAAATAGCGATAATACAGTGGCTTGCTTGAAGGCGCCATCCAAAGCTATAACCGCCAGAATAAATCCGAGAAAGGTTGCTCCGGCATCACCCATGAAGATTTTGGCGGGTGGCTTGTTATATCGCAAGTAAGCGATGGTCACACCGACCAAAATAATGGCCATAATGGCGGAGTTGGATTGACCTTTTGCTAAGGCTACGATAAACAGGGTAATAGCTGATATGGCAGAGAGCCCACCTGCAAGTCCATCCATGCCATCCGAGAAATTAATGACCGTCGTGACACCGAAGATCCATAAAATCGTTAATATAAATTGCAGCAGTACCGGAAGCACTACATATTCACCTGAAAACGGGTTATAAAAGCCATCGAAGGTGATTCCTGAAGCATAAACCAGAATAGCGGCTGATACTTGAACAATGAGCTTCGGTAAAGCAGGAAAGTCTTTGCCCTTAGTTTTGTACCAATCATCCATCGTGCCTATCACCAATAATAAAACCCCGCCTGCAAAAATAGCGCCAGTTTGTAGACTGAAATCTCTGGTAACCAGAAGATAAGTAATAAAAAAACCAATAAAGATCACATAGCTTGCCGTAAGCGGGATAGGCTCTCGGTGAATTTTACGTTCTACGTCCTGACGGGGCTTGTCCACAAAATCCAATCGAAACGCCAATTTCCCAAAAGGGGGAATGAGCAGCAGCACAATGACAAATGAAATTAGAAAGGAAAAAGCATATAAAATAATCGTCACCACCGATTGTTATGATTCCATAAGTATACATTTAATAGAGAAGAATGTCGATTGAAATCAAGCAAGCACGCAGTCAGGCAGGTCTTATTCAATTGCAGCAACTGGGGTTTGCAGGATTCTTAGGTTTCGTACAGGATCTGCCCTGTTAAGGATAGATCATATCCATGAATGGAACGAAGATCATTGTGAAATGCTTCAGATTTTAATAGCTGAAGAACGTGTTCCAGCCATACCTTGTTTTCCGGTTTTTTTAGCATGACCAGATCATATCGCTCCTGAATTAACGGAATAAATTCGAGATTACCGACGATTAAAGCTGCCTTCTCAATACCAACTCCAACATCGGCCCCTCCTGCTGCTACTTTTCCGGCTACTGCCAGATGGCTCGTTTCCTCCTGATCGTATCCGCTTATTTGACTAGACTCTATATGCTGCAACCGCAGCTGCTCATCCAACAGCACCCTGGCACCAGAACCCTTTTCGCGATTAACAAGACGAAGACCGGGTCTGCTTAAATCGCTCCAATGACCAAGATTCAATGGATTGTTGTGCTGTACGTACAAACCGGCTTGCCGTGAAACCAGATTAACTACTACATAGGAAGAGCCGACGAGCAGCGTGCGGATATATGGCAAATTATATGATCCTGTATCACCATCCAGCAAATGTGTGCTCACAATATCGGATTCACCCTTATACATCGATATTAAACTGTCCATGCTGCCAACAAATGCCCGTAAAGGTCGAATGCCTGGAATGCTTCGTTCCATATGCTTGGCTAATAGATCAAGACTCATATCTTGGCCTGTAATCACGAGATGACGAGCTCCGCTTGCGGGCGGAAAATGCTTCTCTGCCTTAGAATGGACCGTCTGAGTTTGAGCAGACTGAGGTTGTACGGATGGATAATGTGGGGGCTGAGCTTCTGCAGATAGGGGATGGAGTACTACCTGCATCGTTTTGGATCGCTGCTTGTAGGCTTCAAGATCTGCTGCGTCTACGCGCATTTGTTTGCCCACCCGGTAGGAGGGAAGCTCGCCTTTTTTGATTAGATCGTAGACGGTGAGCTTGGATATTTTTAAAAGCCTGGATATATCTTCAGTTGTATACGAGGAATCGTTGGACATGTAGACCTCCGCATGCTTGATTTGGAAAGATTCGTTTCAATTACTAATTGTATCACATATAGATTAGTTTCAGTTTTAAATCATGTTCAGTCATAGCTTGAAAAATTTCCGAATAATCAACTATAATCAAATATAACTAATTATATCTATTTATAATATATGGAGGCTCGATGATGAGGAAAAAAGCTGTAAGAAATCAATTATGGGTACCAATTATTGCGATGACTTTACTGATTGCCGGTTGTGGCACCAAGACGGAGCCAATGGCTGAAGCCGGTGCTGGTTCAAAGCAGCAGCAAAGTGCGAGTCCAGCTCAAGCGCCTGCAGAAGCGGTGGAGCTGACAATTTCAGCAGCTGCAAGCCTGACGGATGCTCTGAAAGAAATTCAGACAGCCTATCAGGCCAAAGTAAAAAGTACAAAGCTTAACTTTAATTTTGGTGCATCGGGATCGCTGCAGCAGCAAATCGAGCAGGGAGCTCCAGCTGATTTATTTTTATCCGCGGCTACGAAGAATATGAAGACGCTTGTTGATAAGCAGCTGATTGATGCAGGCAAGCAGAAAAACTTGCTGACCAACGAATTGGTCGTCGTTGTGCCTTCAGACGGTAAGGTATCCATTGGCAGCGAAGCGGATTTATCAAAGCCGGAAGTGCTCCATGTTGCAATCGGTATTCCTGAAAGTGTTCCAGCTGGCAGCTACGCCAAGGAAGCTTTAACCTATAGCAAGCAGTGGGATAGTCTACAGCCGCGACTGGTTCAAGGGAAAGACGTCAGACAAGTACTGCAGTATATCGAGACAGGCAATGCGGAAGCGGGTTTTGTTTATAAAACGGATGCTTTGACCTCATCTAAAGTAAAGGTTGCGTTTGCCGTCGATCCTAAGAGCTATCAAGCTGTTGAGTATCCTATTGGTATTGTGAAATCGACCAAGCACAGTAAGGAAGCCGAAGACTTCTACAATTATTTGCAGTCCAAAGAAGCACTCGATGTGTTCGTTAAATTTGGTTTTACGGTTCCCAAATAAATGATAGCTGAACTTCATTGGGGTGAGCTTTGGCCTCCAATCCGTCTGTCTCTTCAAGTAGCACTTCTCTCCAGCGTCGTTGCTGCCTTATTGGGAGTCGCAATTGCATGGTGGATGTCACGCAAATCGTTCAAGGGCAAGCTGCTGCTTGAAACGCTGTTTATGCTGCCCTTGGTGCTGCCTCCTACGGTAATCGGCTTTTTACTTCTAGTCATGCTTGGCAGAAAAAGTATCGCCGGCCGCTTCATGGAGTGGCTGTTTCATGCACCTGTTATTTTCTCCTGGTGGGCTGCCGTTATTGCTTCCATAGTGGTAGCCTTTCCGCTGATTTACCAGACGATGAAGGTTGGATTTGACTCAGTCGACAGCAGTGTGGAAGAGGCAGGGCGTTCTGATGGGGCGAATGCATGGCAGGTTTTTCGCTTCATTACTTTGCCTTTGGCAGCACGTTCGCTCATAACGGCTTATATTTTGGGCTTTGCCCGTGGTCTTGGCGAATTTGGTGCGACCTTAATGATAGCCGGTAATATTCCAGGTGTTACACAGACGATACCTACAGCGATCTATGTGGCGGTAGATTCAGGCAAAACAACAATGGCCTGGGCCTGGACAGTCTCGATCATTCTGATTTCCTTCCTTTTGTTGTTCATGACAAGACGTAGAGTAAATTCGTAATCACTTGGACATTGGGTAATGCTAGAGGTGGTAATGCATCTGTCTAACAATAGAGCGTGCGTTGTGACGTTCCATGGGGTTATCCAACCTCCATGTTTGACATTGATAATCGTTATCATTTAAAATGAATGCAATCCGTTTAAATCAAGATGTCAGAGGAGGCTTTTGTTGTGGAATACAGAATTGAAAAGGACACAATAGGTGAAATCAAGGTTCCTGCACACCAGCTGTGGGCTGCACAAACGCAGCGAAGCTTTGAAAATTTTAATATCGGCACAGAAAAAATGCCGCAAGCTATCATTCAGGCTTTTGCTATTCTCAAGAAAAGTGCGGCGGCGGCTAACCTGAAGCTTGGCAAGCTGGACAGTCTTAAGGCAGCTACGATTATTGCTGCTGCCGATGAAATTATTGGCGGCCAGCTTGACGATCATTTCCCACTTGTGGTGTGGCAGACGGGAAGCGGTACCCAATCCAACATGAACGTCAACGAAGTGATTGCCAACCGTGGCAATCAAATTCTCAAAGCACAGGGCAGTGATCTGAAGATTCATCCCAATGACGATGTAAATAAGTCGCAAAGCTCTAACGACACGTTTCCAACAGCGATGCATATTGCTGGATTAATCGCGATTGAAGAGCAGGTATTACCAGCCATTTCGCTGTTAAAAGAAACCTTTCGCCAGAAAAGCGAGGCATTCGCGGAAATTATCAAAATCGGCCGAACTCATCTACAGGATGCGACTCCGTTGACACTCGGACAGGAAGTCAGCGGCTGGCACCGGATGCTGGAAAAAACGGAGACCATGATCAAACATAGTTCCGAATCCTTGAAGGAGCTGGCAATCGGAGGAACAGCCGTAGGTACGGGAATCAATGCCCATCCTAAGTTTGGCGCGATTGCAGCTGAGGAAATCAGTAAGCTGACTGGCAAAGAGTTCACATCAGCTTCCAATAAATTTCATGCGTTAACGAGCCATGATGAATTGGTTTATGTACATGGCGCTTTAAAAGCTCTTGCTGCAGACCTGATGAAAATTGCTAATGATGTACGTTGGCTTGCCAGTGGACCGCGCTGCGGCATCGGAGAACTAATTATTCCGGCGAATGAACCGGGCAGCTCGATCATGCCGGGTAAAGTGAATCCGACCCAGAGCGAAGCATTGACAATGGTTGTCTGCCAGGTTATGGGCAATGATGCGACTATCGGCTTTGCGGCCAGTCAAGGCAATTTTGAGCTGAACGTATTCAAGCCGGTCATTATTTATAACTTCCTGCAATCCACAAGGCTGCTCGCGGATGCGATTCGTTCTTTTAATGATCACTGTGCAATTGGTATCGAGCCGAATTACGCAGTAATTCAAAACAATGTGGAACGCTCGCTCATGCTGGTTACCGCTTTAAATCCTCATATTGGCTATGAAAATGCTGCTGCTGTTGCCAAGCTTGCCCATAAAGAAGGGTCTACACTAAAAGAGGCTGCCGTTAAGAGCAAGCTTTTGACTGAAGAGGAATTTGATCGTCTGGTGAGACCTGAGCTGATGATTCATCCTGGCGAAGAATAAAAATCACTTGATAATAATTATCATTGTTGATAAAATGAAGCCATAATCACAAAGAAAAAAGGAACCCGAAGGTTCCCACACATTCATTTCTGAATTTTTTTGCAGCTTATTTCGATTCAAACGTTTTACAATCTGTTTCTGCAGAGCTGTGGGCTTGTTTGGGTTGATGGTTTGTAATGTAAATGGACGAAGCGGTACATTGGTTTTCATTAGCCCAGTGACGACAGGAATTCACTTCACACAACACGTCTTTAGCCATAGTCAGGCACCTCCTTTACGCAGATTGCAGCACAAATTTCATAGTTTCCTGTACAAGGTGGATCTTGTACAATTAACTAAACCCTCAATTATTTGACGATAATGAGGGTTTTTGTGTATGAATTTGTAGTGCTTCGACCAGCATAGCAAATTTTCTGACAATTATCAAATTCGGGTAAAGCAAATATTCTGATTTTCTGCGGATCACTGGACTATCGACGCCTGCTACTTGGATAGCCAAAGAGCAGCTCGTATGGAGCTGCTCCTGTACAATATTGTAGATTATGCGTGTGCAGTATTAGGCTTCGTACCTGTTCCTTTTGCTCCGTCCGTAGGTTTTTTCTTATGTGTGAACCATTGGCGAAGGTACGGCATCAGATAGTAGTCAACCCCGAATTTGCCAGTGTTCGCTCCTGCCATGAACAAGATCACACCGATAAGAATGAACCAAGGATTCGTGCTTACAGTGCCTGCGAACATGAACATGAAGTTCATCATCAGTCCGAAGAACGCTGCTGCTGTAGTCAGAACACCGAGAATCAAACCAAGGCCAACCAGGAACTCGCCAAGCGGAATCAAGAAGTTAATGATCTTGACATTCGGTAAAGCAAAGGTTTGTACAAACGCAGTAAAGGTTGGATAAATAAGTTCATTGGTTGCTTTATCGATCACGGGTTTGGTGACCGCGTTATTCAGAAATCCGGTCGCATCAAATCCTCCGGTTAACTTCTGCCATCCGTGAGTAAGCCATTCATAACCTATAAATAATCTGATGACAAGCAGGATACCTGCTGCAAATTTATTTTCTCTTAGCCATTGTCCAAACATGAGTATCATCTCCTAATTTTATTGTGAAAATATTCACATCATAGTTTAAAAAATAACGCTGATTTACTTGTGCCAGCTACGGGATCGTTTATGTGGTTGTGTTGTCATCTTCCATCAATCCTTCCGTTTGTTGTCTTTCTGTTATCTTACACCCTTAATTTAACATGTCGTTGATCCTATGTAAGTGATAATAATCACAGTGAAGAAATAATTGGATGTATCCGAGGACAATACAAAACCTCCCAAGCTCAGTAAAAACCGGGAGGTTTTTTTGCAGTAAATAAATGTAGGTTTCGATTGAAAATTCGTTATTGCGGAATATCCTGAAGCAGTAATAGGGCCATGAATTGCTCGGTCGTAAGATTACCAAAATAGTGCTGAAGATCAATGCTGTTCAACACATGAAAGAGAGCCTGCTGTTCGTACTGAATGCCTGTGAGCTGTTGTTCCAATTCCGACACGTCATGGGTACCGAAGAAATCACCGAAAATATGGATCGACGCTATTTTACCCTGAACCACGTTCAGACGTACATCGATAATACCGGAAGGAAACTTGAATGTATTCTGGATATTCGACTTTGGTGAACGGCCATAATTCCAATCCCAGCTGCGGTAGCGCTCATCAGCCAGCTTAAGAACAGCAGCCCAATCGTCTTCAGTTAAATGGTATTGGGGTACATCTGCAAGTGAGCAATCAAATAATTGCTGCAGCAAAATGTCTCTAAACTGCTTAATCGTCAACGGCTCACTTAGAAAATCCGAGATATTAGCAACTCGGGAGCGAACTGATTTAATGCCTTTTGATTCAATTTTAATCGGCTTGACTTTAAGAGCGGAAGCAACATTTTCCATTGCTGAATTAAACAGCAGGGTACCGTGACTGAACATTCGCCCCTTGGATATGTACTGAGCATTACCGGAAATTTTTTGCTCACCGACCTGAATGTCATTGCGCCCAGTCAGTACGGCTTCCACACCAAGCCGATGAAGAATCTCGATAACCGGTTGGGTGAACTTGGCGAAGTTATGAAAGGAATTCCCGTCATCCTTCGTCAGAAAACTGAAATTGAGGTTGCCCAAATCATGATAAACCGCGCCGCCACCGGAAAGACGTCTGACGATATGTAGATGATGCTGATCTACGTAATCCGTATTGATCTCTTCGATGGTATTCTGGTTTTTGCCAATAATGATGGAGGGTTCATTTATATAGAACAGTAAATAGCTGTCGTCCATCGGCAAATTGCGCAGCGAATATTCCTCCAGGGCGAGATTAATGGCCGGATCGGTGA
Organism: Paenibacillus sp. FSL H7-0331; assembly: GCF_001956045.1. Next base: position 84,369 of record NZ_MRTH01000006.1, read on the forward strand.
TGTCTTTATTATCAATAAACAGCATGAGATGTTGTACCTCCAGAGTAGGTTATATTCGATTACACATCATTATTATAATGAACAATGATAATCGTTATCAAATTTGTTGGACTCTATCATGCCAATATTATATAGTTCAGCATTAACAAAACCAATAATATACTTGCTGCGGCTGCAATAAGCCTATAATCATAACGGTTAAAGCGAAGCCGGAAGGCGATTGTCGGTTTGCTATCCGCACGTCCCACACCTCGTACAATCAGAATCAAAGACAAGGTTTCGCCAAGGCGCAGTAGTGAAATGAGAATCGGAATCATCGTCATTCGCATACGGAATATGGGGATCTGCCCAGGACGAAAAGGGTACTTGCCGCGCGCAGCAGCGATTCTCGCAAACCGTTGCCATTCGTCAATAATCATCGGAATGAACCGAATGATCAGCGAAGCTGTTAAGGCAAAAGGCTCAACGGGAACACGGATTCGTTTTAACCAATGAAGTCCCTGCTCCAAGCCTCGTTTTAGCCGCAAATGATTGATTCCCGATAACAGTACAAACCCTATGAGCATGATCAAGACCAGTATACTTAGTCTGAAAAACGTCTCGACAGCCGGACTCACTGCAAAACCCAGATTAAAGGGAAGCGTCCACATCGTTCCGCTCGTTTCACTCCCTGGGAGTGGTGCCTCAGCTCCTTCTACAGCAAGTCCAGACAAGACAGAGGCTATAAAAGTAAATACGATCAAACCAGCAGCAGGCTTTAAGCATTCCATCAGCGGTATACGCGCATAACGTATGACGGCCAGCGTTACAATGAAAGCAGCTATCCAGCCAAACCAATGGGTTTGGACTAGGATACCTGGCGATATGAGCATATAAACAACCCATACAGCACGAGGATCATAGGCTCTAAAGCCTGATTTCTCTGCATGCATGGAATCGGAAGCATGATTGCCAGCAGGCATGGGTGCAGGTGTTGATTCAGCAATCGGTCCAGGAGCAACTCCTGTTATACAATCAGATGTTCCTTGTACTTGCATCTTAACTTGCTCGGCCATGGGTCCGTGTACAGGATAGCTTGCTTCAGTAGAGTTATAGTCCATTGTGGTGTGTTCTTCCAGCTTTTCCAGTGTCCCTGCTGCCATATGGACCGTCAGTGCTGATTTAATGGCAGCTGCCGTCGCTTCTGCATCGGGCCAGCTCGTGATAGGCACAGGGATTCCTGATGCTTGCAGCAGGTTCAGCGTATTCAACTGCACAGGCGGAGCAAGTCCGACTTTACTCCATATAGACTTCTGTTCTGCCAGCTCAGAAGGCGACCCTTGCCAAAAGGTATCGTCATACAAAATAAGCACGGAGTCGGCAATCGTTAGCAAAGCTTCCGGATCATGTGTGACGATGATAGTGCCAAGACCTTCGGCCTTTCGTTGCTGCAGCTGTCCGTAGAGCAGGGTGGCTCCTTCGGCATCAATCCCGGCTGTAGGCTCGTCGAGAAGCAGCCAGTCGGGAGCTGCTGCCTGCAGCAGCGCAAGTGACAATCGCCGCTGCTGCCCTCCGCTCAATTGAAAAGGATCTCGCTCCAGCCATGACTCGGGCTCTCCCGGAAATAGACGGAGTGCATGCTGTATACGTTGATTGCTCTCTGTATGGGATAGCTTAAAGGGTCGAAGCGTATACTGAAATTCTTCCTTGATGGTATTGGCGAATAATTGCTGTTCCGGATGTTGAAAAGCTGTACCTAATCGCAGCAGCACCTGACGATTAGGTTTTCTCCGTTTGGAGGTACCTGTCCAGAGTGAGGTGCTTCCCAAGTTAATCTGACCGGAGGAAGGCTCACGCAGCCCGGATAACATCTCGAGAAGCATAGTTTTACCTGTTCCGCTGCGTCCCAGAACAAGGGTTAATGTGCCTGCATGAAACTGATGATTCAAAGGATTGGACAGACGGTTCCCGTTGGTTGTGAACGATGTTAATTCGCGAATAATCAAATCATCGGACATGCTTGTGCACCGCCTCTACAAGCTGCTCGGCAGTAAGCGGCCGTCTATCCAAATGGACGCCTTGTCTGATCAGCTCACGGGCCACCTGAACCGGATATGGTGGCTCAAACCCGAGCTGCTCGCAGGGAGTCATACCCGTGCTAGTTTCGGGACTCAACTCAGGTTGCAGCGGAGAATCATGAGTACCTTCGTCACCATAGAAGAAGGAAGCAGTTGGACCATCGAACGTGATTTTCCCATCCATCAGTCCGATGACACGAGTTCCTGCTGCCAGCTCTTCCATATGATGTGTCAACCAGATCACGGAAGCTCCCTGTTGATGAATGGCTTGGACAGTATTAAGCACATCCTTGCGTGAAGTTGAGTCCAGCATGGACGTCGCTTCATCGAGCAGCAGCAGAGGGGCTTTTGCTGCGATACATCCGGCAATGGCAGCCAGCTGCTTTTGCCCTCCAGACAATTCGGCAAATGGACGGTGCATGAGGTTGTCCAAACCTACTGCCAGTAGTGCCTGATGAGCAATGCCTGGGATTTGCTGCGGCTCCTCACCACGCATTTCCAATTGGAAAATGATATCCTCCCACGGCGTATCGCCAATACAATAATGCTGCTGCATCACATATGGCACAACTTCAGGAAGAAAACCTCTATCGAAATTACCGGAATGAGTGCTCTGAATTCCTGCAATAAGCTGAGCTAGTGTTGATTTTCCACTTCCGTTAGGTCCGACAATGTTCACCCATTCCCCCACGGCAATTCGCAGATCGATATGGTTGAGCACAGGGAGGGTATGCCCGGATTGATTTCTATAAACGGTTACCTTGCTCATTATTAGTTCATTACCTGCCATTATGGGTTCACCTGTATACTTTCAAATATTCAAATTGCCTCTTCCACAAGAGGAATAAGATGTGCTATACTCCTAATTGTCAACCTGATTCATACATAATAGGTTAACAAATAAAAGGAGGAAAATCAATGAATTCATCTGCATGGAATGTCAGGGGGCTTGTATTCAGTGCCCTTTTCGCAACACTTTTCATCGTATTTAGTATGATCAAAATCTCACTCGGCTTTAATCCGGTACCCTTCACGTTAGAAAGCTTTGCTGTCATGCTGGCTGGCGGACTGCTGGGAGCACGGTATGGTTTTTATAGCATATTTACGGTATTCATACTTACAGCTATCGGTCTGCCATTGCTTCACGGGCAAGGTGGGATTTCACTTATAATTGGCAAAACAGGTGGATTTATATGGATGTTCCCAGTTGCTGCATGGGCCATTGGTTGGGTGTCCAGCCGTATACGAGGTGAAGGTATAATGGCTTTCTTGCTGTTGTTCGTTACTATAGAAGCTTTTGGATCCTTGCTGCTGTACGTTGGTGGCGCTCCATGGCTTGCTTATACAGCAGGTGTATCTTTTTCCAAGGCGATGACTCTGGCTGTGTATCCCTTCATTCTACCCGATCTGCTGAAAGCACTGGTTGCAAGCTTCATTGTGCTTAAGCTGCGCAAGTATGTACCCTCATTTGCAGCTCCCAAACCAGCATCCCCGCGCATTTCCGCATGATTCAGATATCCATCCCGGTCCTTATCCTGAGGGTCGGGATTTTTTGATGCAGACGAGGCGATAATCAGGTAAAATCAAACTGGAATCTATTTCATATTTATTAAAAGGGAGATTATGTACATGATTTTTAACAAAAATGATAAGCTGGTTATGATAGGCGATTCGATCACGGACGTGGAACGCAAACGGCCGCATGGCGAAGGTCGCAATGACTCTACTGGAAAAGGTTATGTAGCCGCAGTAAATGCGCTGTTCCATTCTGTATATCCGGAGCTTTCGCTGCGGGTAATCAATATGGGTATTAGCGGCAACACGGTTCGTAGCCTTAAGGAACGCTGGCAAACTGATGTACTGGATTTAGAGCCGGACTGGGTTTCTATTATGATCGGAATCAATGACGTATGGCGTCAGTACGATCAGCCGACAATTAAGGAATCACATGTATACATAGATGAATATCGCGCTACACTTGATGAATTGGTTAAGCAGACATTACCCTCAGTTAAGGGATTAATCCTGATGACTCCGTTTTATTTGGAGCCTAACGTCAATGATCCGATGCGCCGGACGATGGATGAGTACGGTCAGGTTGTTAAGGAAATCGCTGATCAGAATAACACTCATTTTATCGACATTCAGGCTGCTTTTCAACCTGTGCTGGAGCACATTTATCCGGCTACGCTGGCATGGGATCGTGTGCATCCGAATCTGGTGGGGCATATGGCGATAGCGCGTGCTTTCTTACAGGAAACAGGATTTAACTGGAATCGATAATATTGCAGCACGCACAAAAACAATCGGATTTATTGGTCATATGCACAAAATCTGCCCTTCCACATTGTACCTCATTTTGCGGAGTGTTACATTTAACCACAAATAGAGATTGTGGATCGGGGTGTGTGGATGGCGAGTATCTTAATCAAAAATGCCCGTAATATCATCACCATGGATGCCGATAAGAACCAGTTTCCCGGCGGAAGCCTATATGCAGAGGATCAGGAAATCAAGGCATTGGGCGTAAACATTCCGTATGAGACGGCAGATGTCATCATCGATGCGCGAGGTAAAAATGTGTATCCCGGCTTCATTAATACGCATCATCATCTGTATCAAACGTTTACGCGCAATATTCCTTGGGCTCAGGATTGTGAGCTGTTCGATTGGTTAATCACCTTGTATGAGATATGGCGCGAAATGCAGCCGCAGGATGTGTACTTAAGCGCACTTGTCGGCCTGGGCGAGCTGTTGAAAACGGGATGTACGACAGCTTCCGATCATTTTTATTGTTTTCCGAACGGTATTCACGGGGAACTGATAGATGAAGAAATACGAGCGGCGCGTGAGCTGGGGATTCGTTTTTATCCGACTCGAGGATCGATGGATCTGGGACGCTCGGCAGGTGGTCTTCCTCCTGATGAGGTCGTTCAACATATAGATGTCATTTTAAAGGATACGCAGCGGGTCATTGAAGCTTATCACGATCGATCTAAATTTGCGATGACACGGGTTGGTGTTGCACCTTGCTCGCCATTTTCGGTTTCGGAGGAATTGCTGCGGCAAAGTGCATTGTTAGCACGAAGCTCCCAGGTGCGCATGCATACCCATTTGGCAGAAACGATGGATGAAGAGCATTTTTGTCTGGAGAAAAAGGGAATGCGTCCACTCGAATATATGGAGAAAACAGGCTGGGTCGGTAATGATGTCTGGTTCGCGCATGGTATTTACTTCAATGATGCTGAAATTCATCGGATGGGCTCGTGCGGTTGCGGTGTGGCGCATTGTCCGTCAAGCAATATGAAGCTGTCTTCAGGTGTGCTGCCGATTCGCAAAATGCTGAATAGTGGAGTCAAGGTAGGCATCGGTGTAGATGGCTCTGCTTCGAATGATGCTTCCAATCTGCTGGGTGAGGTTCGTCAGTCTTACCTGCTGCATAAGCTTACATCCGGGGCTCAGGGGCTAACCGCTCAGGAAAGCATGTGGCTTGGAACCGTCGGTTCATCAAGGGTGTTGGGCTGGGAGGATGCCATAGGCTCGCTGGAAGTCGGGAAGGCGGCTGATTTTTTCCTGATTGATACACGAAGGCTGGATTTTGCGGGAGCTTTATTCGATGATACTGCGCTGCCGGTTGTTGCCGGGATTAGCCAGATCGTGGATATGACCGTTGTTGGCGGCAAGGTGGTCGTGAAGGATGGCAGGCTTGTCCATATCCATGAAGAGCGGATCGCAGAAGCGGCCCAAGCGGCTGCGGCTCGGATGGTGGAAACGGCCTCCAGACGCACCGGTATTGGATACAGAAAGCATCGCAGCAGATAATCATGGATGATCATATCCATTTAACTATTAAATCTTTAATGAAGATAGGAATGAAAACCAAATCAGGCACTCGCTCAAAATGTAGAGCGCGTCGGGTTTGGTTTTTTGTGCTGGATAAAGGATGTTATTTAATGTTATATAATATAACGCAATAAAGTGTGTTAGCGGAGTTATTACTGTTGGATGTGTTGATTTAACGTATTTTATGGCCGAAATCACATAGTTGGAGGGAAATTTTTAATAAATTCAATTGTTCAAATTCAAATTAGCGAATATAATGTTAAGTATAGTGACATATAATTCGGAGGTGAATAGCATGCATATAACCGTTGAGCAGGCGCTTCTGATTTATCCGCTCTCTGAAGGGCGGCTGGTGGCTGGGAAAGATGGAGCAACGCGCATCGTGAAGTCGGTTAATGTAATGGATGCTCCGGATATTACGGAATGGATCAAAACAGGTGAAATGCTTTTTACGACGGCTTACATTATTAAGGACCATCCTGATGAAGCTATTGAGCTTATGCGTAAGTTGGATGCGAGAGGGTCGGCGGGGCTTGGAATTAAACTGGGACGATTCTGGTCGAGTATTCCGGAGTCTATTATGCAAGAGGCAGACAGACTGCATTTTCCGTTGATTGAGCTTCCTTATCAATTTACTTTTTCTGATCAAATGAATGGGCTATTCCTGGCTGAATTGGAGCGCAATACCTTATCTTTACATGATTTGTTGGATAAGCAAAAGCGGCTGATGCAATTTGCGCTTAGATCCAAATCGGATATCCGTTTTTTTGATCAGGTACTCGGGATTGTTGAGACTCCATTCGCGGTTGTCAGCTCGCGCGGGCATATGGTATATAACGCAACTTGTTATCGGGAGCAGCAGCTGCTCCAAGGCTGGCCTTGGCGGGAAGAGGCTGCCTGGGTTCGGGCGGAGCATGGCGGGTATTCGCGGATACCCATTGAGTTTGAAGGAGAATGCATCGGGTTTGCGATGTTTTATCCGGCTGATTCTGTACTTATTAAGGAAGAAGAAGGTTTGTTCTACCAAACCGCGGAAATATTGGCCTATCATCTGAGCTGTATTTATCGGGATGTGCTGCAACGTTCGTTGAATAAAGACATGGGTGATCTGTTTGTTCGTTATTTGAATCAAAATATAGATGTGGGGATGTTGATTGATTACACCGAAGAGCTTGGAGTACGTGTTCTGAGAGGCTCCTACCAGTGTGTGTGGACAAAGATTGTATCGAGCTCAGGTGATGCCATGCGATCTACGTTGTTAAAGGAAATTCGGCAGGAATATGAATACAATTTCGTATTTCGTGATTTGCAGGTTGTACATTTTTTGGTGGAGGATGGTGTGTTTTCGATCTTTAGTGCGGATGGGCTGGATAGTTCTGCGAAGCTGATGGAGCTGTTGAACCAAGCTTTGAATTCCGTTGTTAACAAAAAGATTGTTGAACATATTCAGCTATCTGTCAGCAGTAAAAAAATGAAGCCGGAGGTGCTCAGGCAGGCTTATACGGAATGCTCGGAGGTATTCGGACTTGCGCAGCGTCTGGGGATGAAGGATAAGGTAGTGCAATTTGGTGCAATTGAACTGGCTTATTTGTTTAAGCATGTGCCTGCTGCCGAGATGAGTGCTTACAGCAGTGAGGTGCTGGCTGAGCTGCTGGCTAAGGATCCGGAGTATTCGCAGGAAATGCTGCGCACGCTGGAAGCTTTCCTGGAGCATGACGGGCAAGTTAATGAGATGGCAAAGCATTTGTTCATCCACCGCAATACCGCGGCTTATCGCTTAGAAAAAATGAGTGAGATTCTTGGGATGGATTTCAAAAAAATTAATGACTTGCTGCGTTTGAAGCTGGCATTCATGTTCAGGAGGATGCTTGTGGATCCAACGAACCGTTAGGGGGTGGAGGCATGGAATTCCATGAATTACTGGACAATTGGAGTCGGCGAGAAGGAAGGGCTGTGCTTACCACGATTATTGCAGTTGAAGGGCACTCCTATCGCAAAATGGGGGCTTCCATGCTGATCTATGAGAATGGTGAGCGAATCGGAGGGATCAGTCCTGGTTGTCTGGAGTCCGACTTGGCGGAGCGCGTCGGTGAAATGCTGGTAACGGGATCTTCACAGGTTGTTGAATATGATATGCGGGATGCGGAAGACTTTGCCTGGGGTGAAGCGGTTGGCTGCGGAGGTAGTATTCGTGTTCTGCTGGAGACCATTACGGAGAGCTTAAGTGTACATTTATCAGAATTGCTCAAGCGGTTGAATTACGGGGAAGAGAGCTGTTTTATGCGTTTGTGGGATAGCGATGGCAGGTTTGTATACCGGATAGAAAAGGTTCATAAGTCGGAGGCGCATATAACGGAAAAGGGTCAAGCTTCCTTGTTTCCGCATGTTAACGATGACGGGGGCAGCTTCTTGCTTTATTGTGAGCCAAGACCACGATTAATCCTATTTGGCGCTGGTGCGGATGCGGAGCCGATTGCTGCTATGGCGGGTAGTGTCGGGTTTCGTGTCGTGGTGACGGATTGGAGAGAGGCGCTATGCTGTTCGGGGGATTTTGCCTGCTGCGATACGATTGTTGGTTTGCCTGCAGAAGTTATAGGTCGACTCGGGGTTAATGGTTCAGATTATGTGGTCATCATGAGTCATCAATTGCAGAGGGATCGTCAATGTCTGGATGCTTTATGGCTATTATCTCCCCGTTATGTGGGGTTGCTGGGTTCGACAAAACGAGCAAAGCAGCTATTGGATGGAAGGATGTCTCCGGCTTGGTTGCATTGGCCGGTAGGCTTGTCCATTGGTGCTGATGGATCGATGGAAATAGCGGTGAGCATTGTGGCGGAATTAATTGCGGTCCGAAGGCAGTCAGCGGGTGGATCGGTCAGGAGGGGGATTCATGCGTCCAACAATCATGGGAATTTATTTGGCAGCGGGTGAAAGTCGGCGAATGGGGAGGCCCAAGCTTACTATTCCGCTCGGCAGTGATGGAATGCTTGGAGGGCTGGCGCTTCAGGAAGCGGTACGTTCGGGTCTGGATCGAATTGTGGTTGTATCCCGGTATGAGGGATGCCCAGAATGGTTTCCGTTTCCTGATGAATCTGACGTCCGGGATCGCTGTGTATTCGCGGCTGCTCCTGAAGCTTCTCGTGGGATGGCCTACTCCCTGCATGCGGGTTTGTCGGCTGCGATAGGTTTATCGGAGGGTGACGATGACAAGGCGAGTGCAGTTGTTGTTCTGTTGGCCGATCAGCCGATGATTCACGCTGAATTAATCAATCGCCTAATCATGGAGTTTACTATGGACCCCAAGCTGGATTATGTGGCTGCGGGGGATTCCGGGACGGCGAAGCCTCCTGTGCTGCTTGCAGCCTCGATGTTTGATGCCGTCATGAGCTTGAAGGGTGATGAAGGTGCGCGCAGACTGCTGCTGAGCCCCGATTATCAAGGTATGTTGATTGCGGCGGAGTCTGGATTGTTCCTTGATATGGATACACCTGCAGACGTGGAAAATATTTGGCGAATCCGATGACAATGCATGAATCAAATGTTAACTACATGGTATATTTTACTGGAAAACAGGTTTTATAATTTGAAATTATTCTGGTTTTATCGTGAATTTCAAGAGAAATTAAAAATTTCGTGCATAGGATACAAAATAATTTCGGTTTTTTATTAAAAAAACCAAAGTAATGTTAAATATATTGACGTTAAAGTGACATTTGATTATAGTTTAGTCAATCGAAAGAACAGCTTATAGAGGTCAACAATCCGATATAGAAAAGTGGAGGGGATTTCGAATGAAACGTACGAACCGTTTATGGATGACAACGTTGATTTTTATCGTGGCCATGTTCGTGGGTTTAGCGGGCTGTTCACAAGAAAGCGCCCAACCGAAGCCTGCTGCACCCGCACCAGCTGATCCCAAGCCTGCCGACGCATCGGCTAAGCCAGCTGAGAAGAAAACGCCGCGAGTTGCCTTCGTTTATATCGGACCTCCAGGTGACGGCGGTTATACCTATGAGCACGATCAAGGTCGGAAGTACATGGAGAAAGAGTTGGGCATCAAAGCGGATTTTGTAGAAAATGTGCCGGAAAGCGCTGATGCGGAGCGTGTCATAACAGAGCTGGCGCAAAATCATGATCTGATTTTTACGACGAGCTTCGGTTATATGGATTACACATTAAATGTTGCCAAAAAATATCCGAAAGTGATTTTCATGCACGCCTCAGGCTTCAAAACAGCAGAAAATATGGGTACGTACTTCGGACGCAATTATCAAGCCAGCTATTTGGCCGGTATAGCCGCAGGGAAAATGACCAAAAAGAACTTGATCGGCTATGTGGGTGCATTCCCGATTCCTGAGGTTATTTATAATATTAACGCATTCACGTTGGGGGCCCAGAGCGTCAATCCCGATGTGAAGTTGAACGTGGTATGGAGCAATACCTGGTACGATCCGGCCACCGAACGCCAGGCTGCTGTCAGCTTGCTTGATAAAGGTGCGGATGTGATTGCCGCTTATCAGGATTCACCGGCTAGTCTACAGGCTGCTCAGGAGCGCGGAGCTTTTGGAGTTGGTAATGATTCCGATATGACGCGGTTTGCTCCTGATGCCTATATCACATCCGCAGTTTGGAAGTGGGGACCTTATTATTCCAAGGTTGTGAAAGACGTGATGAATGGTACCTGGAAATCCGAGCAGTACTGGGGAAGCATGAAGGACGGTATTGTAGATATTGCACCTCTGGGTAAGAATGTGCCGGACGAAGTGAAGAAGCTGGTTGAAGCTGCAAAATTAAAAGTGACAAGCGGAGAGCTTAATGTCTTTAAAGGTCCGATTACAGATGCAGCCGGAGCCGTAAAAGTACCCGAAGGTAAAGTGCTGGAAGACAAGGATATATTGAGCACCAACTGGTTTGTCAAAGGTATTGAAGGAACGATTCCCAAATAATCCAAGCTGACGTACGTGATACACCCAATCAATCCCTTCATGGAAATGAGGGGATTTGCTTTAAGGAAAGGAGGTGGGCTCGATGAGTGAATTTGCCGTTGAAATGAGAGGTATTGTCAAACGTTTCGGAGCTGTTGTGGCTAATGACGATATCGATTTCTCAGCCCGTCATGGAGAAATTCATGCGTTACTGGGAGAGAATGGAGCAGGCAAAAGCACAGTGATGTCCATTCTCTCCGGAGCTTATCGTGCGGATGAGGGTGAAATTCGAATCCGTGACAGGCAAGAGCATATTCGGAGTCCCAAGGATGCGATGAAGCTCGGTATCGGTATGATTCATCAGCATTTTCGGTTGGTTCCTGCAATGACGGCAGCGGAGAACATCGTGTTAGGCGAGCGCGGGAGTTTATGGCGGGGAAGCGGATGGATGCAGAGAAAGTTAAGTGAGCTGGGTGCATTGAGTGAACAATTCGGACTTCTGGTACCACTGACCGTTCCTATCTGGCAATTATCCGTTGGTGAGCAGCAGCGCGTAGAAATTGTAAAGACCTTGTACCGTGGTGCCGACATTATCATTCTCGATGAGCCCACATCCGTATTGACACCGGGTGAGGTGTATGAGCTGTTTCGAACGCTTAAATCGATGAAGGCTGCGGGCAAGACGGTCATCATTACCACTCATAAACTAAAAGAAGTAATGGCAGTTGCGGATGTGATGTCGATTATGCGCAAAGGTTCTATGATCGCTTCCGTCTTAAAAGAACATACGTCGGAACAAGAGCTTGCACATTTGATGGTGGGTAGAACCTTGGAGCCGATGACGTTTAATCGGAAACGGGAGATTACGGGAATATCATTGACCGTGCAGGAGCTGCATGTGAATGCGGATAACGGCGGTAAAGCACTACAAGGGATATCCTTTCATGTAGGTCGTGGAGAAATTGTTGGTGTGGCAGGGGTCGCTGGCAATGGGCAAAAGGAGTTGGCTGAAGCATTGACCGGACTTCGGTCCTGGGAGGCTGGTGGCGAGATCCACTATGACGAGTTCAAGCTGAAAGCTCCATCAGTTAGCAAGCTAATCGAGTATGGTGTCGCACACATTCCCGAAAACCGGATGAAAAGCGGCTTGGCCGGTCCTCTGAGCGTAATGGATAACTTGCTGATGAAGTCTTACAGAACCTCTCAGCGCTCCAGGTATGGTTTCCTGCTTCACAAGCCGAATCGTGCATGGTCGGAAGATCTTATTCGAGCCTACGAGGTGAAAACCGCAAGCTTGGATACTCCGGTTCGACAGCTATCCGGAGGCAATCAACAAAAGCTTGTGCTCGCCAGAGAAGCGGAGCAGAAGCCCGAGCTTCTGATTGCCGTACATCCAACGCAAGGGCTGGATGTCGGAGCGACGAGCAGTGTTCACCAAATGCTGTTTGACTTATCCGATGGTGGGACGGGGATCCTGCTGATTTCGGAGGATCTGGATGAAATTCTCAAGCTGGCTGATCGTGTGATCGTGCTCTATAACGGCCGCATTCAAGGAGAGTTTGCAGCTGACAATTACGACCGAAATCAGATCGGGCTGGCAATGGCAGGGATTGGTGAAATGGGAGGGGAGGCCGTATGAATAAGGATCCTGCTTCTATTGAGGTCATATCCTCGGGTCATACGGCTGCCCACATTCATGGCAAGTCGAAGCCAAGGATTCAATGGCTGCTGAATCCAAACGCCTCCACAGCATGGTGGGTGCCCATCGTTTCCATCGTTTTGGCCTTACTCTTCTGTGGCATGTTTATTGCGCTGAATGGAATCAATCCGATTACGGTCTATGCGAAAATGTTCACTGGAGCTTTCGGTTCAACCTATGGCTTCAGTGAAACCTTGGTCAAAGCTATTCCTTTGCTGTTATGTGGCCTTGGGGTTTCGATCGCCTATCGCATTGGAATCTGGAATATTGGAGCGGAAGGACAATTCATTGCGGGAGCGATTGCCGCTACAGGCATTACGATTTATTGGCCAGGTTTATCTGGAATGTGGTCGATTCCGGTAATGATGGCTGCGGGTATGGCGGGTGGTGCCTTATGGGGGCTGTTCACGGCGATCCCCCGAACGGTATTTCGGGTCAATGAACTGATTACTTCATTAATGCTGAATTATATCGCTATTTTATGTATGGATTATTTCGTGTTTGGCCCTTGGAAGGATCCCAAAGGGATGAATTTTCCGGGTACACCGATTTTTTCTTTAGGTCAACAGCTGCTCACCTTGGGTTCATCAAGGCTTCATATGGGATTGATCTTTGGATTAATAGCCGTTGTGCTGTACGCGATTTGTATGAAATATACAAGGTGGGGCTATGAGCTTCGATTATTGGGCGCCAATCCTGACGCCGCAACCTATGCAGGGATAGCCGTCAACAAGCATATTATTCTCGTAATGCTCATTAGCGGAGGCTTGGCTGGCTTAGCAGGGATGAGTGAAGTATCCGGTGTGACGCACCGCTTGATGTACGGATTATCGCCGGGATATGGATATACGGCCATAATCGTCGCTTGGCTGGCTAAGCTGCGTCCGCTGGGATTGATTGTCTCTTCGGTTCTGTTCGGCGGGCTTATCGTGGGCGGGTACAGCGTACAAACGATTGGTCTACCTGCTTCCCTATCACTAATGCTGCAGGGCGCGATTCTCTTCTTCTTGATTGCTGGCGATCATCTGGGACGTTATCGATTGCACCGCAGTCAGCCCAGAATGAAGGTGTAGCCTACAGATTATGCGAAAAAGATACAGCGTGAAGTTGCATTCCTTCCTGCATTCTGTGAGAGCAACAAGATTCAGGAGTGGGTATGTGGGACGCAATCCCCTAGATCAGCAATGCGGAAGGGAGTCGATAGTGACGTGGATTTTATGACGAGCTTGCTGGTTGCAGCCATTTCTGCGGGAACTCCGCTTTTGCTTGCGGCGCTTGGTGGCATTTTATCGGAACGTTCCGGCGTCATCAATTTAGGGACGGAAGGCATCATGCTGATGGGCGCTGTGCTTACCTGCATGACCTATATACAAACAGGAAGCTTGGTGGTTGCCCTTGCCGCAGCTTTATTGGGCACAGCCATGATGGGGGTACTACACGCTTTTCTGACGGTTACTTTACACGCGAATCAAACGGTTAGCGGATTGGGAATTACGTTGTTCGGGACTGGCTTAAGTGCGTATCTGGGCAAGCCATCCAGTGGTATTCCGGTTCCGGGAAAACTGCCAAAGCTCGATTTGCCATGGCTCGACAGTGTGCCGCTGCTTGGCAAAATGCTCGCACACCAGGACGTTATGGTATGGGCCAGCTTTGTACTGGTTATCGCGTTCCATTTACTTATTTATCGCACATCGTGGGGTCTTCATCTTCGAGCGGTTGGTGATAGTCCTGGTACTGCTGATGTTATGGGTATTCCAGTCGCCTTATTTCGTTATACGTACGTCATTATTGGCTCGATGTTGATGGGGCTGGCGGGTTCTTATCTGCTGCTCGCCTTTTCCTCAAGCTGGGTTGAAGGAATGACGTCTGGACGGGGGTGGATAGCGATAGCACTTATCATTTTTGCTCGTTGGAATCCGGTACGTGCTTTGTTTGCCGCCTATTTATTCGGTGGTCTGGATGCTCTCGGTTTCCGGATTCAACTGTTGGGAACGCCCATTCCTTCGTATTTTTTGAAAATGCTGCCTTATGTGATCACAATTCTCGTTTTGATGTATGTAGGCTGGAAAACGCGCAATCGTCCTTCGGGTCAGCCTGAAGCGCTTGGAGTTCCTTATTTGAGAGAGCAGCGACATTAAATCGATCGATAATCTAGATAGGGTAAGCTTACAGAGTGTGGAAGTATGCGATTATTCGTATAGACTTCGGCTGCTGAGCCATAGAATCATTAGGAGATAAGGAGTGTGAGCCTATGGCTGTGGGTAACTATCCCGCTGCTGAATTTCATAAGCGGGTATGGCAGCCGCAATCGTTAGCGGAAGCCTGGCGCTTGAAGCAAGCTTTGAAGGATCAGGCTGTAGTTGTAGCAGGCGGCACCCTTTTGCGAACTCAGTGGGAGTCAGGTACGGCCTGGATGCCGCCGCATCTTATAAGCCTGGAACAGATCCCGGGGCTGGGCGAACACAGCTGTACTGATGGGGAAATCCATATCGGAGCAGGCGTTAGCTTGGCAGATTGTCAATATGGGACGGATACGCCGCAATTGTTAAAGGAAGCGTGTCGTCATATCGCAGCTCCATCGATACGGCGGATAGGTACGCTGGGGGGGAATGTGTTGTCGCAGGTAGGAGATTCACTTCCTGCCTTGCTGGTAAGTGGTGCGGAACTGGTATGGTACGACGGTATATCGTCCATTGTCGAACCTGTTGAAGTATGGACGATACACAGAAAAGATGCTGGAATCGTAAAAGAACAACGGATTCTCACAGCCATTCGTTGGAGCCGACAAGCTGAGGATATCAACAAAACATCACGTTTTTTTTATGAAAAGGTTGGGCGTAGGGAAGGCTTTTGTCCATCGATAGTTACAATAGCGGGAGGGTTTCAAGTCGACTCAGCTGGAAGGTTTCATCAAGTTCGACTGGCAGCCGGCAGTGCCGCTGCTGTGACGGCGCGACTGAAAGAGGCGGAAGAGATATTGGAGGGTGCTCTCTGGAGTACACGATTAGCAGAGACCGTTCATCAGGCTGTCATGAAGCAATTTGAGGGCGGTTCGGATTCCTTTGCTTCGGCAAGTTATCGTAAACGTACGGCGGCTAATTTAATTGTAGCGCTGCTGTGGAATCGATTAACGTTAAATTAAATTTGACTTATTCTGCAATTTTCAGATGAAAGGCGGGATCATCATGCTGCTAGATAAACATTCGGCGGGTGGACGCTGGCACGTACGCCCGGATGGTCCGGATAAGGTAACGGGTCGGCTGACTTACTTGACGGATATGCAACTGCCTGACATGCTCTACGGTAAAATATTAAGAAGCTCGCATGCACATGCATGGATTATTACCATTGACACTAAACGAGCCTTACAGCTGCCGGGGGTATATGCGGTCATTACCCATAAAGATGTTCCGGGTATGAATCGCTTTGGGATCGCTTTTCCCGATCAACCTGTTCTGTGTGAGGATCGCGTACGATATATAGGGGATGCAGTGGCGGCTGTGGCAGCCGAAAGTGAAGAGCTGGCTGAATATGCACTGTCATTAATAGAAGTCGTATATGAGCCGCTGCCCGTAATCGATAGCCCGGAAGCAGGTCTGCTCGAGGGTGCGCCTAAGCTGCATCCTGACGGCAATGTGCTTCACCGCACGGAATACAAGCGGGGGGATTGCAATAATGCTTTTACCGAATGTGCTTATGTAACTGAGAATACGTATGTAACCCCACGTCAAATGCATGCCTATATGGAAACGGAAGGCGGGTTATTCGTACCGGAGGCCAATGGATGCCTGACCGTATATGCTCCAACGCAGCATGGCTTCAAGGATCAGATGCAGCTGGCAAGAATTCTGGCTATTCCTGAAGCTGATATTCGCGTCGTTTCCAGCCCAATTGGGGGATCGTTTGGAGGCAAGGATGAATTGAATATTCAATCCTACGGTGCGCTGCTCGCTCTGAAAAGTGGCCGTCCGGTCAAGATCCATCATTCACGGTTTGAATCCGTTCGAACCGGATTGAAGCGACATCCGATGAAGGTTTCGATGAAAACCGGAATCGATGCGGATGGATTGCTGATCGCTCATGAAGTGCGGATTATCGCGGATACGGGTGCCTATGCGACGCTTGGAGCTCCAGTTTTGAATTTTGCCACAGAGCATACACAAGGGCCTTATCTGATTCCGAATGTGTCGTTGGAAGGTGTTTCGGTGTATACGAACAATGGAGTGTCTGGTGAATTTCGTGGCTTTGGCGGCAATCAGGTGATTTTTGCTTTGGAAGGTCAACTGGATCGTTTGGCAGAGGCCATCGGGATCGATCCCTGGGAGCTTAGACACCGCAACCTGCGTGCGGCGGATTCGCCGGGACCTTTCGGACAGAAGATCGTTCCAACGGAAGGAGCCAGGCAAGTATGGGAATCCGTCGCCGGTTCGAAGCTGATGAGCGGTCGTGAGCAGCTTGCTATCAGGACGGATTTACCCTGGATTCGTCGTGGAGTAGGAGCGGCAATCGCCATGCATGGTTCAGGTCTTGGGTTTGGATTGCCCGACCCTGCAGGTGGACGGCTAAAGCTGAACGAACTCGGCAAGATCGAAGCATCCTTTGGTTATGAGGAGTTTGGACAGGGGCTTCTCGCAGCTCTTCAAATCATGCTGACAGAACGTTTTGGCTGCCACAAGGATGATCTGGAGCTTGTGATTGGGGACACAGCCCGTGTTCCGCATAGCGGTTCAACTACCGCGTCCCGGGCTACAAGTATGATGTGGCAATCGCTAGCGAGGATGGGGCCGCAATTTTCCCGTAGGCTCCTGGAAGAGGCTTCCCTGATGACTGACCGATCTGCTGACGCTTTGTCCACTGGACCTGGTGGTGTATATGCCAACAGCGGGGAACTGTTAATCAGCTATCTGGAGCTATCGGAACGAGTGAGTACACCTATTGAATGCGAAACGGAATTTCAGTTTCCAACAACACCTGATGAAATTTTTGGGGCGCATTATCTCCATACCTACACGGCTCTGGCGATTGAGGTCGAGGTCAATCTGTTAACAGGACGAGTGAAGGTAACGGATCAATATCATGCAGTAGCAGCAGGTCCAGTCATTAATCCTATGGGATTTGTTGGCCAGGTTGAAGGGGCCAGCAGTATGGCACTCGGCTTTACGCTTACCGAGGATGCAATTATGGAGGATGGACTCTACAAGACGAATAACTTTGATTCATACCTGATTCCTACTATTAAGGATACACCTAAAGGATTTCAATTGGACGCGATTGATGAACTGCCCGAAGGTGATGTGTTCGGTCCACGTGGTGTAGGCGAGATTGGAACCGTAGCCGTCGCTCCCGCTATCGCAGCAGCCGTCTATCAAGCTGTCGGTAAATGGATTCAGCAGTTGCCGATTAAACCGGAAGATTTATTATCCGATCAACCTGCAGCTTGGGGGAGGGAATGGGATCATGAAACAGCAGCTACCTGATGAAATGGATGTGGCGATCCAACTGACACTTAACGGTCAAATAGTAGAGCTTACTGTACCTGCTGAACGTCGCGTTGTCGATATATTGCGAGATGATTTGGAGTTGACCGGAACCAAGCTCTCCTGTGAGATCGGTCGATGCGGAGCCTGCATGATCCTTGTGGATGGTAAGCCGATGAACGCCTGTTTACTGATGGCCTATCAGGTGGCAGGGCGAGAATTGACAACTATTGAAGGGTTGGCTGTGGATAATCAATTGCATCCGGTTCAGCAAGCCTTTTTGGATGAAGGAGGCTTTCAGTGCGGGTATTGCACTCCGGGTATGGTGATTTCCATGGTGGGATTGCTGGAGCACAATGCGACTCCTTCACTTGATGAGATTGAGGAAGGGCTATCTGGAAATTTGTGCAGGTGTACCGGCTACGGAGGTATTCTGCGTGCGGCGGAGGCATCTGTACGCAATAAAGCCGGCTGTCCCATTGCCAAAAAATAAAGGAAGGGGTGGGCATACGAGATGACTCTATTTTCGATCAAGCAAATAAATACGATGAATCGGGATGCTTTTATGAGCACCCTCGGCTCCATATTCGAGCATTCACCCTGGGTAGCTGAAAGGGTTTATGCGTATCGTCCCTTCAAGGAAAGCAACCATTTGCACCGGACCATGCTTGAGGCTGTGTATTTGGCTCATCGTGATGAGCAGCTATCGCTTTTGCGGGCACATCCCGATTTGGCCGGGCGTTTGCAAATGAGTGACGCATCGGTACAGGAACAAAGAGGCGCTGGATTAACCGACCTGACGCAAGAAGAACTGGCGGCATTTACAGCTTGTAATACAGAGTACACTGACAAATTCGGATTTCCTTTTATTATGGCTGTGAAAGGCAGTACAAAGGATCAGATTTTGGCAGCCATGCAGCTGAGAATTCATAATGACACTGAAACGGAGCTTCGGCAAGCTCTGCTTGAGATCGCCAAAATCACTAAATTTCGAATTCAGGACATCATCCAAAGTGAAGGAGGAGGGGGGATTAAGAAATCGGATAAGAAAAGGACGATGTATTATGGGAAAGGTGATGTGCTGGTATATCGGACTTATGTGCTGCCGCTGAAGGTTAAGCCGATTCCTGAATCTGCCTACACGGGCTCGGACAATGTGATCTTTGCTCTAAATATCAAAGTCGCTGTCAGCGGCGATGCTTTTCTTACTTCCTTTACTGAAGGTGACAATAGCATGGTTGTAGCAACCGACTCGATGAAAAATTTTATTTTGCGACATGCGGCAGGCTTCGAAGGCAGTACCGTTGAAGGATTCCTACATTATATAGCTGCCAGGTTTTTGGCGACTTACTCCCACATGCAGGGGATAGATTTGTTGGCTGAACGGCTTCCTTTCGATTCCGTACAGGTTCCTGGCGCTGATGGGAAATTAACGGAAAGTGGACTTGTGTATCGGCAATCACGCAATGAAAGTGGTGTGTTTGCGTTACAGCTAGAACGTTCGGAGACAGGCATTGAGCTAGTTAAACAGACAGCGGTTATGTCCAATCTGCATCTGATCAAAGTCAGCGGCAGCTCGTTTGCCAATTTTATTCGTGATGATTACACGACCCTGCCGGAAAGCTTTAATCGTCCTTTATTTATTTATCTCAATATCGGCTGGACCTATGTCGATCCAGAAGATGCCAAAGCAGGAGATGATCATCGCTATGTAGCCCCCGAGCAAATCAGCGATATTGCCCATACGGTGTTTCATCAGGAAACCAGTTCTTCCATCCAAAGCTTGATTTACCATATCGGGCTGAAAATACTGGAGCGGTTTCCTCAGCTGGAGCAGGTATGGTTTGAATCCAATAACCGAACCTGGGAAACAGTGATCGATTCCATTAGCGGCTCTGAAGGCCAGGTTTATACAGAGCCACGTCCGCCTTATGGTTTTCAAGGCTTCTCGATGACTCAGGAGGACTTGATTGAAGCCCGGAAAAAAACTTTGACTACAGAGGAGTTTACACGATGAGCGGGCGTCTGACAACACATATACTGGACATATCGCGGGGGTGTCCGGCTCAAGGAGTTCGCGTGGAGCTATTTCTAATCACGGCAGGTGAGGGCATTGTCAAGCTGACCGAGTCTGTCACGAATCGGGATGGAAGACTGGATGCGCCGCTGCTGATTGGAAATGGCATGTTGATTGGCGTCTATGAACTGCTGTTCCATGTTGGTGATTATTATCGGGGTATCAGTGATCAGTGGAGTGACCCGATGTTTCTGGAGCAGGTTCCGATTCGGTTCAGTATAACAAACACTGAGGATCATTATCATGTTCCGCTGCTGGTAGCTCCGGGTGGTTATAGCACGTACCGAGGCAGCTAGTTTTAGGCGAAAGGGGGATGGAAATGCTCGATTTGAAAATCACTGGAGCTTTTGTTGTCATGAAGCAGCAGGTTGCTCGTATGGATATAGGTGTAATGAACGGAAGGATCGTAAGCTTGAGCGATACTGTGGCTATGGAGGCAAAACAGCACATTCATGCAGCTGGATTATATATGTTACCGGGAATGGTTGACGCGCATGTGCATTTTAACGAACCGGGAATGGGACATTGGGAGGGCTTCGAAAGTGGATCATCAGCCCTGGCAGCTGGCGGTTGTACGACGTATATCGATATGCCGTTAAATGGACTACCACCTACGGTTTCCGTACCTGCGCTTAATGCCAAGCTGCAAGCGGCGAATCGGTCTTTAGTCGATTATGCGCTATGGGGTGGGCTTGTGCCGGGCAATCTTGATCAGCTGGAGTCATTAGCAGAAGCGGGTGTCATTGGCTTTAAAGCTTTCATGTCTGAGCCCGGAGGCGATGGTGTTGGTCGGTTTGAGCGTGCGGATCGTACGACGTTATTAGAAGGAATGAAACGAATTGCCAAGCTGGGTCGTATTCTTGCCCTTCATGCGGAAGATGAGGAAATGGTTGCTGCACTGGCAGCGGAATCGATCCGTAAAGGAAAAACGGGTGCTCATGATTTTGCTGAATCCAGACCCATTTCTGCCGAATGCGCCGCAGTCCGACAGGCACTGCTGATGGCTGAGGAGACCGGTTGTGCGCTGCATTTTGTTCATATCAGCAGTGCTGAAGCGGTTTGGCTGATCCAAGAGGCTAAGTTGAAAGGGATGGATGTTACCTTAGAGACGTGCCCACACTATTTAACTCTAACGGTTGATGATATGGACAAACAGGGAGCGGTGGCCAAGTGTGCACCTCCGTTGAGAAGTATGAATGAGCAAACGAAGCTGTGGGAGGTTGTGGCTGCTGGAAGTGTGGATATCATTGCGTCGGATCATTCGCCTTGCCCGCTTGAATTGAAACAGCAACGTCATTTTTTTGAAGCATGGGGTGGCATTGCCGGTGCGCAAAGCTCGCTGGAGCTTATGGTAGACGAGGGGCATATAAAACGTAAACTCCCATTACCTTTAATAAGCGCAATGCTTTCGTTGAATCCGGCACGCCGCTTTGGACTATACCCGCAAAAGGGGGAAATAGCGCTGGGAGCAGATGCTGATCTCGTTCTGATGGATCTGGACCACTCCTATACACTGGAGAATAGCCATTTGAAACAGCGTCATGCATATAGTCCGTATGTAGGCAAGCGGTTTAACTGCCGGGTGATGTCTACATGGGTCCGTGGACAACTGGTGTATGAGCTCAATGCGGCTGATCAAATAAGTGGAAACAAGGGCCGTGTTGCCGCTGATCCTCAAGGGATTTGGTTGTCTAGTGGCGCCTGAGGCGGAACGGGCTATTCGATACCGTGTTTTAGCAAAATTCGGCTCTTGCAAACGAAGTCTTAGCGGTTTAGGAGGGAGCACATGATTAAACATCTGAATCACAATGCTTCATCCAAGGAAGTCCTTATCAACAGATTCGCCACGGAAGCAGCAGAACTGCTGGAATGGCTGGCGCAATTCGGTGCTGAACCCAGCGGAGGCGTGACTAGACTTCTGTATACCGAAGCATGGCAGCAAGCTCAGTCGGCTCTTGCGAAGCGAATGCAGTCGATTGGACTTTTCTCCTACCATGATGATGCCGGTAATGTATTCGGGCGGCTGCAAGGAACGGGTAAGGGTGTTGTAGTAACAGGCTCACATGTCGATACGGTCATACATGGGGGGCGATTTGATGGTGCTTATGGAATTATAGCGGGTATTATCGCAGCTGCCTATTTACAAGAAGCATTTGGAGCACCGCAGCTTTCTATTGAAGTGGTTTCCTTTGCGGAAGAGGAAGGCAGCCGTTTTCCATTAACCTTTTGGGGTTCTGGAAATGTAACAGGTCGGTATACAACAAGCACTCCGCCATCCATTGAGGATATCGAGGGCATTTCACTTGAGGCGGCTATGCATTCGGCAGGTTTTGGGAAAGGGAGTCCTACTGTTGGCTATGCGAATCCGGTATCTGATTGGTCCGCTTTTGTGGAGCTTCATATTGAACAAGGCAGCGTATTGGAACGAGAGCAGCAGCAGATCGGAATTGTACAGGGCATTGTCGGGCAAAGGCGGTATACATTTGAAGTGGGTGGTGAGGCCAACCATGCAGGTACTACGCCCATGTCATACCGGAAGGATGCTCTCTGCGGAGCGAGTGAAATGATCGTAGCTATTCGAGATGAGGCTGTCGCTTATGGTGATCCGATGGTGGCTACCGTTGGACGATTACAGGTACATCCCGGTACAGTGAATGTGGTTGCGGGTTCTGCAACCTTCACACTTGATGTTCGTCATCCGGAGCCGGAGATTATAGAAGTATTTTGTTCCAGCCTTCAGCAAAAACTTCAGTATATCGCCGAGCGTTCTGGACTTATTTTAAATAGCAGTCAATGGATGGACGGAGCACCTAGCTTGATGAATGGTGCATTAACGAATCTGGCACGAGGTTTATGCGATTCCAGAGGATTACACAGCAAGCTGATGTACAGTGGGGCAGGTCATGATGCTCAATTAATAGCTCCAATTTGTCCGACGCTGATGATTTTTGTACCCAGTCGGGGTGGTATCAGCCATTCACCTGAAGAATATACAAAGCCGGAGGATCTTGCCGCTGGCATTCTGGTTCTGGTTGATTTATTATACTTATTGGCTTACAAGGGGGAAAGACTATGAAACTTTATCGCGATTTGGCCCCATCGATTCGAACCATTATGACTCCTGGACCGGTAGAAGTGGATCCACGTGTGCTGCGTGCCATGTCGTTTCCGATTCTTGGGCAATTTGATCCTGAATTTACAGATATTATGAATGAAACGATGGGCATGCTTCGCAAGTTATTTCAAACCGATAATGAATGGGCTTTTCCAATAGATGGTACCTCCCGATCGGGACTTGAGGCGGTACTGACCAGCCTGATTGAGCCGGGTGATCAGGTTCTCATCCCTATTTATGGAAGATTTGGCTATCTGCTTGCTGAAATTTCCGAGCGCTGTGGTGCTGAGGTATTGACGATGGAAAAGCAATGGGGCTCCGTATTTGACCCCAATGAAATTATAGATAAAATTCATGAAACACGTCCAAAGCTTGTTGCGCTCGTTCACGGGGAGACGTCAACAGGGCGGATGCAACCGCTTACGGGTATCGGACAGGCATGCAGGGAGATTGATGCGCTATTGGTTATCGATGCAGTGGCGACGATTGGCGGTACAGAGGTGAAAACCGATGAATGGATGCTGGATGCAGTGATTGGCGGCACGCAGAAGTGTTTATCTGTTCCTTCGGGAATGGCGCCTATCACCTACAATGACCGCGTTGAAGCCAGGCTTATGCGCAGAAAAAGAATAGAACGCGGCTTGCGTGATCCTTTAAGTGATGCACTGCCAGAGGGTTCGATTATCCGAAGCAATTATTTTGACTTAAGCCAGCTTCAGGATTACTGGAGTCCGCTTCGTCTTAATCATCATACGGAAGCGACGTCGATGCTGTATGCTCTGCGTGAAGGTGTGAGGCTTGTGCTTGAAGAAGGGTTGGCTGAGAGGTTCTCCAGGCATCTTATTCATGGTAAGGCGATTGTAGCAGGGATTGAGGCGATGGGACTTAGCCAATTCGGTGATTCCGAATGCAAGCTGCCAATGGTTACGTGTATTCAGATTCCTGAAGGAATTGATGGAGAGCAGGTTAGAGGTCAACTGCTTCGAGACTTCGGAATTGAAATTGCAAGCTCCTTTGGTCCATTAAAAGGGATCATATGGAGGATTGGCTCCATGGGTTTTAGCGGTAGTAAAAGAAACGTACTGCTCACTTTGGGAGCACTGGAGGCTTGCTTGCTTCGTCAAGGGTTTAGAGCTGCGGCGGGGAAAGCGGTCCAAGCTGCACTTGATGTATATGGGAGGGTAGGCCGATGAATAATGTGATGCCGGTTGCCTATCGAGGAATGGTAGCTACTCCCCATTATTTGGCTAGTGGTGTCGGCAGCTCTATTCTGCAGCAAGGTGGGAATGCTTTTGATGCTGCCATTGCGATCAGTGCAGCCTTGTCGGTTGTTTATCCGCACATGACGGGTCTTGGGGGAGATAGCTTTTTTCTTCTATTCGATGCCAAACAGGGAGAGCTTAAAGGCTTGAACGGTACTGGAAGATCAGGTGCTAACATGAGTCCTGAATGGTTTACCCGTCAAGGCTTCACGATGATACCTCAACGTGGCGTACACAGTGTTGTAACGGTGCCGGGCATGGTGGATTCGTGGTGGGAGGTCTGGTCAAGCCATGGTCGCTTATCCTGGTCTCAGCTGTTGGAGCCGGCGATTCAATATGCTGAACAAGGGGTTCCGGTTTCACGTGATCTGGAGCGTTGGATATGCAAAGATCAAGAGCTTCTGTTGGCACAAGTAACATTGGCCCGAACGTTCATGCCGCAAGGGCTTCCTATGAAGATGGGTGACAAGCTTCGGCAGCCGGAGTTGGCGGCAACGTTAAGAGCTGTCAGCTTGGAAGGTAGAGATGCTTTTTACAAAGGTACATTGATGCATCGGATGGTTGAAGCCATGAACAAGGATGGTGGCGGGTTGACAGAATCTGATTTCCAAGCCCATCATAGTAATTGGGTAACCCCTATTTCAACGAGTTACAGGGGCAGTACACTTGTACAAATGCCTCCCAATTCTCAAGGCTTCTCAGCGCTGCAAATGATGAATATGCTGGAGCTTACTGAGCTTTCCGAGATTCCACGCAGCTCGGCAGATTTTTACCATCTCATGTCTGAGGTGATCAAAAAGGCGTTTCGGGATCGAGATGCTTATTTAACCGACCCTGATTTTGCTGATATTCCATTGGAAACGCTATTGTCCAAAGAACATGCCAAGGCGTTGTACGACGAAATCCAGAGGTCATCACCATTAGGGGAAGTTTACATGTCCAAACCAATGGGACAGGATACTGCATATGCGGCTGTGATTGATGAGGAGGGTAACGCGGTTTCCTTTATACAAAGTCTTTATTTTGATTTTGGCAGCGCCTATGTGGCGGGAGATACCGGGGTTATTATGCAAAATCGCGGCTCGTTTTTTTCGCTGAATCCATCTGAAGTGAATGTATTGGCTCCAGACAAAAGAACGTTTCATACGTTGATGCCTGGAATGGTACTACGTGAAGGTAAACCTTATTTACTGCTGGGCACACAAGGTGGAGAAGGACAGCCGCAGACGACAATCTCCTTGTTGACCGGTGTGCTTGATTATGGCTGCACAATTCAGGAGGCGATAAATTTACCCAGATGGGTATACGGTCGTACCTGGGGTGAGAATAGTGATACCTTCAAAATCGAGAATCGCGGTCTTGAGATGACGCTTCGTGAGCTGGAGCATCGAGGACATTCTGTAGAGACGCTGCTGCCATGGGATCCGATTGTCGGTCAGTCGCAAGGAATTATGATTCATAAGGATGGCAGCTATAGCGGTGCTGCGGATCCACGCGGAGACGGTTTGGCCATCGGTTGGTAAGGTCACCTATATAGGCCGGTATCCTGAATCGGGATGCCGGCTTCTTCATATATAAGTGACAATATTAGACAGTAGATGGACTGTACTTGCTCATATGTCATGCCACGTGAGGTATGGGTTTCAACTTGCAGTCCTCGGCTCCAAATAAAAGGCAACCCCCTCATGCTCATTACATGCTCGGATCGAAGCTTTGTGAGAGGTCAATATTTGTTGGGTTATCGCCAAGCCCAATCCGAACTGACCGTCCGGACCAGTCTGAAACTGATCGAATATGTGCTCCAGAAGCTCCTCCTGAATGGCCGGACCATCATTCCATATACGAACGGTCCAGCCTTTAGTTCCATCTCTATACTGAAGGGTGTCCGTCGCTTGAAGCTCGAATGTGACAGTAATCTTCCCATGAGCATAACGAAGCTGATTATCCAGTATATTCTCGATAGCCACGCTCCATTGCTCGGGATCGCCTTCCAGCAGCAGAGGACTCATGTCTGTTGTCCAAGTTAGCTCTGTTCTACGAAAACGAAGTCTTTCTATACAATCGCCAATGATCATGGAGAGATCGAATGATCGGATATTCCCCTCACGATCGGACAAATAGTTTAATTTATTTAAATAAAGAAGATCTTTGACGCGCTTTTCCAGTCTTGTGGCTTCACTCATTATGGTTTCAATGCTAGCGGCTACAGTACCTTTTGGGTAAATACCATCTAGGATGGACTGCGCATAGCTATGTATGACCATCACCGGTGTTTTCAGCTCATGGGAAATATTTTGCAAAAAAAACTGCTGTGCCTTATCCTGACGCACCAGTCTCTGTCTCATGGACTCTATCGCTTTTGCCAGTCGTCCCATTTCATCGCTGCGGTTCAGCACGAAAGGCTCGTGCCAGTCCCGCTCGGCCATTCGGCCAGCCTGCTGCTCGATTAATACAAGCGGTAATGATATATAACGGGCCAGCCATAAGCAGGGCAGCCAGCTGATGACGATCAGAACAATCATGAGCAGTACCAGTCGCCAAAACATCGTCATAATAAGATCATTGCGGTAATTGCCCCATGCGTATGAAATCATGTACCCGGTATTGCCTTCAATTTGCTCCTTACTGATCACATAAAACATCGTCCGTTCTTTGATATTCAGGGTGTAGGTCTGGGTCAGTTCCTTCTGGTTTTCAGCATCCTGCTCAATGGCTTGAACGAACGGTGGCGGTATAGAGTCTGCCAGCTTGGCGGGGATGCCCTGTTTCGTTATGACGACATGCTGAATCCCGGGTCCATTACCTGAAGGTGCAATACGAAAGGTCGTAGTTGCCTGCATCGTGCTATCGTTTATTCTTTCTGTTATGTATTTACGATTAAGCTCATTTGGGTCTTTCGTTACATCGATATCGAAAGGTAAGGCGGGATTAATGGTTGCTCTTGACGAAATTGAAGATGGTGTACTGACAGGAAGTGGCGGTAAAGGCACAGTATGTTGCGGTGAGAGCTGAATACGGATGACATCCTTGGGAACAGCTTTTTGCGAATCCAGCAATATATCATAAATTTGCTCTGTGAAAAATCCCTTAAGCGTCCATGGAAGTGAAAAAGCAAGAAGAATGAACAAACATAATGTAATGGAGGCGAACACGAGCCAGATTTTAAGAACAAGAGGCGTACTTTTCATGGTTTCACCAGCCTGTAGCCGTAGCCGTAAACGGTCTCTAATCGAAGCTCAGGCATTTTTTTACGAACCCTGCGAACCAAATCATCCACAACCCGGTCTGATCCAAAAAAGTGGTCTCCCCACACTGACAGCAGAACCTGTTCGCGCTCCAGCAGCTGCCCGGTATGGGAGGCAAAATAAACGAGCAAATCGAATTCTTTTGATGTCAGATCCAGAGGCTGGTTCATTCCGTTCAGTGCTGTTCTGGCGGACGTGTCAATACGGTAAGGAGGAAAAGAAAGCGGAAGCACTGCTTCGTTAGAGGTTTCCATGCGGAGTCTCTCGTCATAGGTACGTTCCAGCAGCTTCCGGGCTCGAATGACCAGCTCGCGCGGTAAGAAGGGCTTGGACAAATAATCGTCACTGCCCAGCTCCAATCCTACAATTCGGTCAATATCAGCATCCCGCGCAGAGATGAAGATCACTGGAAGCTTGTCACAATCCGCTTTGATTTCACGTATGAGCTGATAGCCATCAACACCCGGCAGCATAATATCGAGAATCCAAAGATGCGGACGTTCCTTCAGTGCTTTGCGTGCTTCGCTCCCATCCATAAATGTCTCTACTTCCCAGCCCTCATTGCGCAGATAGGTTGCAAGCACTTGATTCAGATTACTCTCGTCTTCCACCAAAAAGATTCGAAACACCGTTATTCTCTCCTTTTCGTATCAACACTTCCTGGATTAAAGGGAAAGAGGACGCAGCTGTCACGTCCTTTCCGTAATGTGTTATTTATTTACTTATTATTAGAAGCCTCTTCCTGGGATTGCTTCAGCCTTTCAATGGATTCGAGCATCATTCTTGTTGTTTCTTTATAATTGTCCAGCAGCTTCGGGAGCACCAGCAGGATTGATGCCTTGTCTCTTGATTCAATAGCTTGTGCAAATTCTTCCTGAAGCTTAGCTTGAGGGGAAACCTCCAAGGTTGCAGGCAATGCTTTCATTATACCATCTGGGAACGGAACGTCACTGGGAACATGGTAAGTGTCCTGAACAACCGTTTTATCCATTGTGAAGATTTTAATTTGCTGCAGCTTGTCCCCCACTACTGCTTCCTTGCTTAATTGCAATTGTCCGTCCTCTGGCAGTTGCCGCATTCTAACTATAAATGGCTCTCTTTCTGTGTGGCCGACGGGAGATTTCGTTTCAAAGTGGATGTTGATCGTAGCTCCTAACTTTTGTTGCGCCAGCTTTCGTTCCTCGAAAGCCGTATTCCAAGCTTGCTCACTGTCCGGTGTATAGGTTTTGACCAACAGCTCCAAGTAGCTGCGTTCATGTACGGGATTACTCAGAAGTCCAAAGCCTGATGCTACTGCCGCTGTTGTCCTGATTGACAGACCTGGTTTTGGTTCGGTTGGGCTCGTCGTTTCCGCAGCAGCTGCACTTGTACCTACCAATCCAAGCGTTAATGACAGCAGCATTCCCGCAGCAATCGTGTTAAATTTCATCTTTTTCATATTAATCTCTCCTTTAAGTGGTTGAATGGATGAGGTTGCTCATCTTTACAAACTTATCCTATCAAAACAATGTGGCATCATTATCGTAACTTTGTGGGAAATTGTGTGATGAATGATGGCAGGCGCACATAAATCGATACCGATCAGGCAACTATAACTTCGTATGGCTAGCAAAGGATGCGATTTCATGAAGCTTGTCAAATGCTTGATCATTGTTCTTGTCAGTGTCTGGTTGAGCTTGATCTGCAGTTCTACAATGAGTGCTGCAATTGCTCCGCTGCCGCTTGAAGCGGTGCACGAAGAGGGCGTTTATATCGAAATTAACAAAAAAAGCAATTTGCTTACCGTATATGTAAATGGCAGGGCGAATTATCGGTTTTCGGTAGCTACAGGTCGCAGTAATGATTTGACACCTGAGGGCGAATTCCATATCGTGACCAAAATCGTCAAGCCCTGGTACATGCGTAAGCAAATTCCGGGTGGTCATCCCCGCAACCCATTAGGGACAAGATGGCTCGGTATCAATGTGCCTGGATCCGGAGGTTACACATACGGAATCCATGGAACAAATCGCCCTTATTCGATTGGCAGTCACGCTTCTTCTGGATGTGTACGCATGCATAATAAGGATATAGAATGGCTGTATCGTCACATTCCGTTAGGTACCAAGGTGATTATCAAATAAATTAAATGTAAAGCTTATGTATAGAAAGCTCAGCTTCTGTACATTCTATGATTAGCGGTGAAGAAGAGAGGCGTGATTCCGTTGAACCATTCAACGAAACATCGTGGAAATTTGTTGCTTGACTCCAGATAGAAGCGGAGGGATGTGCCAAAGACACGTTAGGGTAGTACTCGTACTGCAGTAAAGTGACCAAGGTTTCTGACCCAGCTTTTGGAAAGAGCTTAAGACATTGGACCTATATCCTTTCACCGCTAAGCAGACCCCGAAAGGGGTCTCTTTTCGTTTGTGGACTTATCGGACAAAAGTACTATTTGAAGCTGATATTCACAGTTTTTTTACATTTAAATCATAGTTTAATCATGAATATACGCTAAGTTGATCTTATACTGGAGCATCTGCAAGAAAGCATCCGGAGCCGTTAGACGAAAGCCTTGACAACAAGGGCTTCTTTGTGAAGGTTAACCCTTACAAGGAAGGGACGGACAAGACTACATGGAGGTATGGAAATGATCAGGTGGATCCAAAATGTATCGAAAAAATGGGTGATTGCCGCCATTGCTATCATTGCGGTGATTGCTGTTGTAGGAGCCTCCTTTTTAAATTGGGGCGGCTTGAATAATACACAGGCTGCTCAACCGAATGCACCTGGAGCAGGTGCAGGCCAACAGCGCGGCGCTGCAGCAGCTAGACAATTCCCTGTTGAAACACAGCTCGTAAAAATGGCGGAAGTTGGCGGCGGTCAAGTCTTTACCGGCTCTATAACACCTATCTATACAACGAATATCTCCTCCAAAGTTAGCGGTAGAGTAACCGATTTATTGGTCAAAGCCGGTGACAGAGTCAAAGCCGGGCAGCCTTTAGCCAAGATCGATACCAGCACCCTGCAGCAGCAAATTGCTCAATCCGAAACCTCACTTGCCGTCAGTGCCGCTCAGCTTCAGCGAACGGCGAATGATCAGGCAAACAGTGCAGCGACGGCTGAAAAGCAATTAATCATTCAACGCGCGAACCTGGATAAAGCGATAGCAGATCAACAAAACACGATAACAGCAGCCAAACAGCAGTTGGCCTTATCACAAGCCAATTATAATAAAGCGATCAGCGATCAGCAAAATGCCATTGCGTCTGCCAAGCAGCAGGTCGCGATATCGCAACAAAACTTGAACAACGCTCAGAATACATACAATACGACGCTAGCTAATGCGCAAAATACATTGAATGCCCAGCAGGACACGACTCAAACCTCGCAGGTTAGCACAAATAACTCGCAGGCCTCCTTGCAGCTTGCTCTTCAACAGGCTATCGTGAACTTGAATAATGTGGAGGCTGCCTCCGGCGCTAAAAAAACCGAAGTTGATGCAGCTTTGGCAAAGGTGCAGTCAGCTCAGCTGGCTTTGGATCAAGCCCAACAGACCACACCAAACTCGCTCAGCTCGGCAACCGCAGCTCTGCTTAAGGCGCAAGGAGATTTGGCAGCAGCTCAAAGCTCACAAACGATCCAGGTTGCCCAGGAAACATTAAACCGCGATACGGTTGCATTAGCCAACGCGCAAAATACGCTATCGGTCATCCTCGATACGAATCAACAGAGTTTGCAAAAGGATCAGCTTTCTTATGCAAATTCAGTTGCGTCTCAACAAACAAACCTCAATGTTACAAAAGCACAGGTTGCTCAGTCCGAGCAAGCGCTGTTGACTGCACAATCAACAGATGCTGTTGTCGTATCCAGTGCCCAATACCAGCAAGCCGAAACGAATCTGAGAGTGCTTAATGAGCAGCTTCAGGACGGAGTACTATCTTCGCCGATAGATGGAGTAGTCACCGTGGTTAGCATCCCGGTTGGGCAAAATGCAACCACTCAGGCAGCTATACTTTCCATTGCAACTATTGATCCAACTCAAGCCACAGTTAATATTTCCGAAGCCAACATCGGTAAAATCAAAATTGGTATGGAGATGAAAGTTACCGTGCCAACCTTGAATAAAACGTTTGACGGAACCGTTTCAACGATCAAGCCTTTGTTGGATCCGGTAACCAAAGCTTATAGTGTCGATATCAAAGTGAGTGATCCTAAGGGAGAGCTGCTTCCGGGAATGTTTGCAACGTCAAGCTTAAAGAGTGAAGGACGTAAAGCGGTTATGGTACCAGCTGATGCTGTACTCAGCCAACCGAGCGGTTCAGCTGCTTTCATCGTACAGGACGGCCGCGCCAAGAAAGTATCTGTAAAAGTTGGAAGCCTGACGAGTGCAATGTTTGAGATTACGAGTGGTCTGTCCGAAGGTGACGAGCTTGTAGTTAAAGGGCAAGAATTGCTTTCAGACAAGGCAGCTGTGCAGATTGTTCAACCGGGCAAGGAGGGTCAGAAGCCGCAAGGCGCTCAGCAGCAGGGTGGTCAGCAAGGGGGTCAACAACAAGGTGGTCAAAATGGACAACGCCAACAAGGTGGAGGCCAAAATGGACAAAACCAGCAGGGTGCCGGACAAGGTAGCAATCAGCAGCAAGGCGGCCAAAGTGGCCAACAGGGAACTCAAGGACAGGGCGGACAACGCAATCAGGGAGGGCAGTCTGGCGGCACCGCTCCAGCGGGCAACAGCTCGCAAACTCCAGCTACAGCTAATCCCAATACCGGAACAACCGGCCAAGCAGGGAGAGCGGGTGGCGGTCAGTGAATTTAGCTAATTTTTCAGTCAACAGACCGGTAACGATAACGATGATGATGATCGCCATGATCATCATTGGTTCAATCGCAGCCCCACTTCTCCCGGTCGATTTGTATCCGAATATGGATATTCCGACGGCTACGGTTTCCGTTAACTGGGCAGGTGCTTCCCCTGGGCAGGTAGAGACACAGGTAACCAAGCGCGTAGAGGCATCGATGGCAACTATAGCCAATGTGCAATCAGTCACCTCAAGTTCTCGAACGGGAGGGAGTGCCGTCACTGTACAGTTCAACTTTGGAACGGACATCAGTGATGCTACTTTAACGATGCGGGACCGTCTGGACCGGGTAAAGCGGCAGCTGCCTACGGATGCTGATGCTCCTGTCGTGTCACGCTCTGATCCGAACAGTCAGCCTATTCTGAGCCTCGCACTCTACGGAAACAGCGTGGATCTGGTCACTCTGCGTGACCTGGCAGATAATATTGTTAGCCCTGCAGTTCAACGTGCCGATGGTGTCGCTTCCGTTGGAGTAACAGGCGGACGGGTCAGACAAATCCAATTGCTGCTTGATCAGAACAAGCTGACCCAATACGGTTTGACCTTCAGTCAGGTGACTTCGGCTTTAAGCAATGACAATCAATCAACAGACGTAGGTTTTGTCTACAAGGGTGATCAGCTCGTACCATTAAGTATTGCCGGAGAGTTCAAATCCGTCAGTGAAATTGAAAAGGTACGTGTCACCTTAGGCCGCGGCCAGTCCATTGCGCTTGGTGAATTAGGTAAAATTATTGATACGTATCAAGATGTAACCTTTGATTCCCGTCGTGATGGGGAGCAAAGCGTCGGTTTATCCGTACTTAAGCAATCCGATGGTAACACTGTTGCGGTCGCCAAAAATATTCGCAAGTCGATGGAAGAGCTGCAAAGTAAGCTGCCTCCAGGCGTAAAGCTTGGCATTTTAAATGATTCATCCAAATTTATCAGCAACTCGATTAATACCGTTATCGAGCATACACTTTTAGGTGCCATTTTCTCGATTATTATTCTTATGTTATTTTTGAACAGCGTCAGAGCTACGCTCATTATTGGTGTTGTTATCCCGATTTCTATTATCAGTACCTTTAGTATGATGTATTTCTCCCATCAGACGATCAATACGATCACACTTGGAGGTTTGGCGCTTGGTCTGGGCTCGCTGGTTGACTTTGCGGTCGTTGTTCTTGAAAGTATATACCGCAAAAAAGCAGAAGGACTGTCTCCAGTCGAAGCGGCCAAACAGGGAACAGCCGAGGTGGGAACAGCCGTATTGGCCTCCGCACTGGCACAAATTGCTGTTTTTGCTCCAACTGTATTCATTTCGGGCATTATCAAAAATTTCTTTGCTCCCATGGCGCTCACCGTGAGCTTTTCCCATATAGCGGCATTGATTGCTGCTATTACCCTGGTGCCTATGCTGGCAGCGAAGCTATTGAAGAAAAATCATGAGGAAGAGCTTCCTGAAGGACGTTCTTACAATCCGGCTGTATGGTTTGGCAGAGGGATGAACCGTTTTACGAACGGTTATACAAAAGTGCTGCGTTGGTCACTTGGGCATCGCTTGATTATCGTGCTGATTACGGTTTCGATGCTGGGCGGAAGTGTGTATTTGGCTAAATTTGTGGGCTCTGAGCTGACCCCAAAAACAGATGAAGGCCAACTATTTATTAATATTTCATTGGCACAAGGGACCAAATTTGAAATAACAAACGCATTGACTTCCAAGGTTGAAGCACTTATCAAGGATATTCCAGACATTGAATCGATCTTCACAAATGTAGGTAGTGCAGGGGGAGGCGCTTTTCAGAGCGCATCAACGAATTCTGCCAATATTTCCGTTACGCTGAAGCCTTTAGCCGAGCGGAAATTGAAAACAGAGCAAATTGTTGAACAAATTCGTAATTTGACTAATGGTAATGCAGGCGCGCAAATCTCGGTTAACGCCCGTTCCTCAATCCGTCTTCCTGGTATTGGTGGAGGTGGAGGTGCCGATATTCAAGTTAATCTGAACGGACCCGATATGGCTGTATTGAGCAAGCTGGGTGATATGGTCGCTGAGGAATTACGTGCCATTCCGACACTCAGAAACGTACAAAATACACTTGAACGCACAATACCAGCCTATGAGATGACGATAGATCGTGAAGCGGCTACCTATTATGGGATTTCGTCCAGAGAGGTTATGACTTCTCTGCGGACCGCTTATCAGGGATCGGTTGCAACCAATTTCAAAACAGGAGATACCCAAATATCTGTATTGGTTAAATATCCAACAGAGTTTACGAACAATTTGGAGAACCTGAATCAGATCGTACTGACTACATCTACGGGGACACAAATTCCTCTTAGTGCAATCGCGAAGGTTGAACCGGGCTCAGGTCCATCACAGATCAGACATATCAATCAGCAGCGTTTAACCACAGTTCAAGCCTTTGTTACAGGTGCACCAGTTGGCGATGTTGCCAAAATTGTTCAAGAACGTCTGGACACGATTCAGCCACCTGATGGCTACGCAATATCATTGGGTTCGCAGGCTGATTCCAATAGTACATTCAGCAGCCTGTACATGATGCTTATCTTGTCTATCGTCTTGGTTTACATGGTTATGGCGGCACAATTCGAATCGTTGTACGGTCCCTTTATTATCATGTTCTCGCTACCGCCTACTTTTATCGGCGCCATTCTTGGTTTGTATTTAACGAATAGAACCATCAATATGAACTCAGTAATGGGAATGATTATGCTCATAGGGGTCGTGGTCAATAACGCAATTGTGTTAGTCGACTATACAAATCAGCTGCGTAAGCGGGGGTATACGTTATTCGATGCATTAATTGAAGCCGCCAGAGTACGATTAAGGCCGATCCTGATGACCACTGCGACTACTGTATTGGCAATGCTGCCGCTTGTTATCGGCTTTGGTGAAGGGGCTGAATCGCAAGCATCCATGGCAACCGTTGTTGCCTTCGGTCTGACGATATCGACTATGGTTACATTATTGCTTGTACCTGTCGTGTACACTTTAATGGATGGCATGATGGATTTCTTTCGTAGTAAATGGAAGCGGCAATCCCCTCCAGCCCTGCCAACCAAATTATAGTCATAGCTTGTCTAGCAGGGTATAAACCGCATAAATCATGATGGAGGAGATTGTACAATGGTTCGAAACCGTTTTAAACATAAGCTTAAATTCTGGCTTTCTTTTTCGCTGACAGGGGCACTTCTGCTTCAAAGCCTGGTTATGCCGGGTGCTGCTTTTGCTGAGGGTGCTCCAACTAGCGGTAGTTCTGGTGCAGAATCCTCAGCCATAAATGCCACAAGCTCAACTTCAGCAGCGTCCATGCTCGGTGTCGCCCAGGTGATGGGTGGTTTAAGTCATACGGTCGCTCTGAAAGGTGACGGAACGGTGTGGACTTGGGGTGACAGCTTGCATGGCAAGCTCGGAACAGGTGCTGGCGTTTCCCGATACACCCCTACACAGGTGAAGGAACTATTCGATATTACGGCGATTGCGACCGGTATGAATCACACTCTCGCGTTACGTAAAGATGGCACGGTATGGGCATGGGGTCAAAATAACGCAGGACAAATAGGTGATGGGACTTTAAACGACCGCCCGGCCCCATTCCAGATCGAAGATTTAAAAGATGTCGTTGCCATCTCCGCAGGCAGCAATAACTCTATCGCTTTAAAAAGTGATGGTACCCTTGTAACCTGGGGGGATAATACAAGAGGCCAATTGGGTGATGGAACCTTTACGAGCAGGAGTAAGCCATCACAGTTGGGTTATCCTACGAATGTGAAGGCGATATCCTCCGGCTCTAATCATGTGCTGGCTCTGGTTTCGGATAATAATGTTCTTGCTTGGGGTGACAACACCTTTGGCCAAGCGGGCGATGCGGACACCAGTGAAATTGTTAACAGACCGACACGAGTCAATTTCACATACGATACTAAAGCCATCTCCGCTGGTGGTAATTTTTCGATGACGCTCAAGGAAGATGGTACGGTATTTACCTGGGGCTCTAACGCTGCCGGCCAGCTGGGCAACGGGAATACTACGGATCGGAACTTCGCCTCAAGTGTGGTTGGTGTTAATGACGCAGTGAACATTGCGGCAGGAAACTCACACGCGCTGGTTCGACATAAGGATGGCACAGTCAGCGCCTGGGGCTTGAACAACTATGGGCAGCTTGGAACAGGGAACTATAAAAATAGTGTCGTTGCATTGAAAATTGACAGCCTAAAAAATACAGCTGCTATTGGAGCGGGATCTTTCCACTCCATGGTGATCAAAGCGGATGGAACGCTTTGGGCTTGGGGTAACAGCACGCTGGGCCAATTGGGTGACGGAGCTGCTACTAGCCGAATCATTCCTGCGCTAGTCCCAAGATTTTTCTTAACTATCCAGATAACCGATCCTACATTGGGAAGTTTTAATGGTGAGATGCAATCACGGAAGCTTGCGTCAGGTGACAGCTTTACAATGGTTTGGAAGAACAACAAGCTATGGACATGGGGCGAGAACACCTTTGGTCAGTTGGGTATCGGCAGAAACGGTGGTACGAATACACCAATTGCCTTGGATGTATTGGACCCAATCGTCTCAATAGCTACTGGAACCGGGCATGCTCTGGCACTAAAAGCCGATGGGACGGTGTGGAGTTGGGGCTTGAATAGTAACAGCCAGCTGGCAGATAACACGGCAATGAACAAGAATGCACCAGCAGCGGCACCCTTGTTAACGGATATCATAGACATTGCTGCTGGAAATTCCTTTACAATTGCATTAAAGAAGGATGGAACGGTATGGGCTCTGGGTGATAATACCTTTGGCGCTCTGGGTGACGGTACGTCTAAACCAAGCATAACCCCTATTGAGATTCCAGGGTTGAAGCGGATCAAAGCCATTGCGGCAGGATATAACCATGGGCTGGCATTGGCCAGTGATGGTACGGTATGGTCATGGGGTGACAACATTAATGGACAGCTGGGCGATGGTACTTTATCGGTACGCCGCTCAGTTGTTCAACTGACAGGGTTAAGCGATGTAAAAGCAATAGCGGCAGGCCGCAATCACTCTCTGGCACTTAGAAATGATGGTACGGTCTGGGCATGGGGCTATAATGGCTATGGTCAAATTGGAGATGACTCCACAACCAATCGGTTAATTCCTACACAGGTTGGTGGTGTTTACGAAGTGACTGCCATTGCGGGAGGCAGCTATCATTCCCTTGCTGTAAAAAAAGATGGATCCGTATGGGCCTGGGGTTTGAATGTTTATGGTCAATTGGGTGATGGGACGACTACCAACAGGCAGATGCCTGTTCAAGCAAAAGCGATTACCGGTGCACAGGCTGTTTCTGCTGGCAGTGCTCATTCCGTCGCTTTGTCGGCTGATGGAGCGGTATGGACTTGGGGAGGCAATACGATTGGTCAATTAGGTGATGGTTCTTACAAAAACCGCTTGACACCAGCGATCGTATCCGGATTTGCCAACGGATTTAGTGATACAAGTGGTCATTGGGCCAGCGCGGAAATTGCTGCAGCCGTTGAGAAAGGTTACACGGATGGCTATCCGGATGGAACCTTTAAGCCTGAGGGGACTGTTACTCGAGCAGAATTTGCTAAGCTGACGGCAGCTGCACTTAAACTACCAACAGCCCAACCATCGACAGATAATGTGTGGTACCAATCTTATGTCGATGCACTTGTCAGAGCGGGGCTATATGGTCCAGGAGAAACCCAAACCATTTGGGACGCACCGATTACCCGTTCAGAAATGGCAAAAATTGCTGTGCGCGTTACTAACAAAGAACTTCAGAATGCAGCTACTGTTGTAGACAGCTCCTATGCGATGCTGAATGCTGTCCAAAAAGGAATCCTGCAAGGATTTAATAATGGAGAACTGGCACCACAGGAAACGACTACAAGAGCTCAGGCGATTACGATCATTGAAAGGCTGCTTGCTCTGAATAATGGAGCTGTGCTGTCGGTTGATGAGCTTGCTCTCAAAAATGCACAGGGGAAGTAACGGAACTAATAGATAAGAGTTACTGCAATAAACAAAGGGGCACCTATCCCGCTGTTATAATGGGGTAGGTGCTCCTTTGCTGTTTATTACAAATTGGATTTAGTTCACAGTTGCTGGGTCTGGCTTCCCAAGAAACTTCCAGAAGGTACCGCCGAGCAAATCATCTACATCCCGCTGAATTTCTTCTTCCTCCAGGCGCCAACCGGCCGTCAACAAATCATCATACTTCTCAAACAATACTTTTGCAATGATTTCACGAGAATGATCCCATTTGTAAAGTAACTGGTCAATAATCCGACAATCGGAGTGCTGTGGAATGATGCTGCCACCGAGCAATTCGAAGCGCATACGGGTAATTTCTTCGATAAGACTTGGATTGTTCAGGAACCACCAGCAGCCGAAAATTAATAAATTACGGTTTTTGCGCGCAGTAACGGCGAGCTCATGCTGATTTTCACGAGAAAGCATAGTCACTAGGAATTTCACATCCTGATACTTGCTGACGATGCGTTCCACTGTTCCGATATCACTTTTTCCCAAGCTGTCTCCAGCGCCCTTCAATGACGGGTTAACCTGACGTTTAACACCGATCATCATGGCAAACGGAATGTTAGCTTCGCGCGCAACAGGAACGATACATTCGTCAATGATCCGTCCACGCGAAGAATCCTCAGGATAGGCAAAGTCATTAGGCAGTGAAACCGCCATGTACAATGGATTAATGCGCCCAATCCAATCGGTTAGAAAACGACGAATCTCAGTAATTGTATTTCCCGAAAAGTCGGATTTAACCTCATAGCCTTGCTCTACAAGCAGAGTCCAGCTCGAATCCCACGCATTCAGCAGAGGATCGATTCGAAGTGCAGCAAGAAAACGAGGATCCTGCGGATGATTTTGAGACCATTTCTCACGTTCAAAGCTATCGAATGGATCATTCGTCATGACGACAGTTTTAACCTTGGCAAGATCCAATATGCGAGTAATATAATCTTTGGCGCTGACGTTGTTGTAATATTCACGATACATGTTCAGATCCCGCGTACTTAAATCAAAACCGAGTCTGTTCAGCACGGTGACAACACCACGACATGCTTCACTGTAAGGTGAGTGCTCAATGAATAGAGTTTGCCATATTAAATCGGCCTGCTGCTGCTTGCTCATAGCCCAAAATACATCGTAAGATAATTCGGGTTTGAAACGAAAGGTTTCGGCAATCAGGTAATGGTACGTTAATAAATCATCGACACCCCATAGAAGCAGGTCACCGAACGATTCTGCAAATAAATGTGTGTGAATATCGGTTACTTGTGTATTCCTTACCGTTTCCGTAACAAATGAATACAGATGCTCCTTCGAACGAATCGTCATAATAGAAGAGAACCCTCCCGCAAAATAAGTTTATGTTAACGTGAACAATGAACGTATTATATCATTAAATTCCATATAGGCATATACACATTCCAAACAAATTACCGTGACATAGGATAGATCGGGAACATTATGGGTAGATGGGAGCCTGTTCATATGAAAAAACATACTAATCTTATCTTAGTACTTGTACTTTACATTTTATTACTTATATTTTTATGGATATTGGGTTGAACAAAATGGTATGTAATTCATATAAAAAGCCTTGAACTGCCATAAGTTGACAGTCACAAGGCTTTTTATATTTGGACAAGCTTTAGTCAATTTCGTGGATGGCGTTCAGCCTATAAGCTCCAATTAGTTAAAAGCCCTTGTATTGAGGCTCTTCACTTTCCAGTTGCTGAACACGTCCGCTGATTTGATCGCAAACTTGTTGGGTTGTTTGAGCAGCTTGCTCAAAAATCTGCTTGGCTTCCTGATTTTGTGTACTCAGAGCAAAGGTCTCTAAGCTCGCTTGTGCACTTTTTAACGAGGCCAGTGTAGTCTTTACGCTAGATGCTACAGTCATGATTGTTCACCTCCTTGTGTTTCACCTTTTACATTGTGCTCACAATTTTTGAAATCATGACTGGAATAATTTAGAAACCATAAGTCTGAGCAATGATGCAAATAATGTTACGGTGAGGTTTATTCCGGGAAGGAGAGAATGGGGATGGATTGGGTACACATTGCTGTCAGGTCGCTTGGAGCTATCGCGATGCTGTTTATACTGACAAGGTTATTAGGGAAAAAGCAGATTTCCCAGCTCACTTTTTTTGAATATATAACAGGTATAACTCTGGGTGAGCTGGCTGGTTTTATATCGACCGATATCGAAAATAATTATATGCACGGTATTGTTGCCTTATTGGTGTGGGCTTTGGTGCCGCTCGGATTGGAATTGATTACGCTGAAAAGCGTAACGCTGAGGGGCTGGTTCGAGGGGAAGGGAACGGTCATGATCAAGGAAGGTAAGGTCATGGAAAAGAACCTCAAGAAAGAACGTTATACGGTGGATGAATTGCTGGAGCAGCTTCGAACCAAAAGCGTATTTAATCCGGCGGAGGTCGAATTTGCAATGCTGGAGGCAAGTGGAGAGCTGAGCGTCATGTTAAAGAAGGAGAATCAGCCGCTTACAGCCAAGCATCTTGGTATTCAAACTGCACCTGAACAGGCTTCACAGGCTGTTATTATGGACGGTAATATCATGGAAGAGCCGCTCGCAACAGCAGGTTTAAATCCTGGATGGCTCAGGACAGAATTGGAGAAAATCGGCGTAACAGTAGACAATGTGTTTCTGGGGACTGTTGATTCGTATGGAGCGCTGTATGTCGATTTGTATGACGATATGCTCAAGCTGCCGGTAAATAACGAAAGAAGGCTGCTATGGGCTACGATCAAAAAATGCGAGGCAGATTTAACCTTATATGGCTTATCAACAGTAGATGTATCGGCGAAGAAAATGTACGAGGACTGCACCTTGCAGCTGCAAAAGCAAATCAGGCTGCTTGAGCCCGTATTAAAAAGATAAGAAAGGAAGCGATGAAATGGCTTCAAAAACCAAGCAAAAATTGACCTGGACACAGCAGGAATACCAAGTGTTGGCCAAAAAGAAGGAGCCATCCCGGCCGGTTCTGAAAAACTGCCTGAGGGCTTTTTTAGTCGGAGGGATCATTTGTGTGATAGGTCAAGGGTTAACTGAAATGTTCATACATGCGTTCGGGTTTCCGGCAGAAAAGGCAGGTAATCCTACAGTGGCCGTGCTTATTTTATTGTCAGTCATTCTTACCTGCTTTGGATGGTATGACAAGCTTGCGCAATGGGCAGGAGCCGGTTCAGCAGTTCCCGTAACTGGGTTTGCCAACTCGATGTGCTCAGCAGCTCTTGAGCATAAAAGTGAAGGTTTTGTGTTAGGTGTGGGTGGAAACATGTTTAAATTAGCCGGATCCGTTATTGTGTTCGGCATCGTGGCTGCCTTTGTTGTCGGACTGGTTCATTTAGTTTTTAACATAGGAGGATGAGCGATGCTTCAGGGACATCAAAGCTGGGCATTTCAGAATCGACCCGTCATAACGGGTGTTGCCACTGTCGTTGGCCCTGAGGAGGGGGCGGGACCACTGGGTGATGATTTCGATATTGTTCACGGGGATATGATTCTCGCGCAGGATAGCTGGGAAAAGGCAGAGCGTCAATTGATGGATGAAGCCGCCAAGCTCGCTGTCGAAAATGCAGGATTGACAAAAGAAAAGCTTCAGTTCTATGTAGGTGGCGACTTGATGAATCAAATAATAAGCAGTACATTTGCCGCACGAACGCTAGCAATCCCATACATCGGTATTTTCGGGGCATGCTCCACCTCAATGGAAGGGTTAGCGGTAGCATCCATGCTGACGGATGCAGGTTATGCAAATGATGTAATGGCTGGAACCTGCAGCCACAATTGCACCACAGAGAAACAGTTTCGTTACCCGACCGAATATGGCTCACAGAAGCCTCCCACTGCTCAATATACGGTAACAGGTGCAGGAGCAGCTGTAGTCTCACGACATGGAAAGGGACCGGTTGTCACTGGTGCAACCATCGGTCGCGTAGTGGACATGGGCATAAAGGATCCGTTTAATATGGGGGCAGCGATGGCACCTGCCGCGGTCGATACGATGCAGGCGCATTTTAAGGATTTTGACAGAGAACCTGGGTACTACGATTTAATTGTAACAGGCGATTTGGCCAAGGTCGGCTATGATATTGCCAATGAATTGCTCATTAAGCACAAGATACCCATTCATCAAACTACGTATAACGACTGTGGCCTGATGATTTATGATCGTGAGAAGCAGCCTGTTATAGCAGGGGGGAGCGGCTGTGGATGCTCGGCCGTGGTGACCTATGGTCACATTCTTAAAAAGCTGATTAAAGGCGATTATCGTAAAGTTCTAATCATCGCTACTGGTGCTCTGCTGTCACCGCTCTCGTTTCAACAAGGGGAAAGCATACCCTGTATCGCTCATGCTGTAGCTATTGAAAGTGGGGTGAACTAAGTTTGGAAACCTTTATGGATTTTGTCTGGGCGTTTATTATCGGTGGCGCGATATGTGTGGTTGGTCAACTGCTTATGGATGTGGGGAAGCTTACCCCTGCACATACCATGAGTACACTTGTTGTGAGCGGCGCGGTGTTGGATGGAATCGGCTGGTATGATCCGTTAATTCGCTTTGCGGGTGCTGGCGCGACGGTACCGATTACAAGCTTTGGGAATGCGCTCGTTCACGGAGCTCTACAGGAGCTTAAAGAGGATGGTGCCATAGGTATTATCACAGGTATTTTTAATGTGACAAGCGCCGGTATATCATCCGCGATTATCTTTTCATTTCTGGCCGCTCTCGTTTGCAGGCCGCGAGGGTAAAGTTCCCATTTGATGAAACCAAATGCAAGTATTGTACGTAACCTTAATAAGGTCCGTTGCACTCCAGGGGCTAGTCCTTTGGAGTTTTTCTGTTTTCAAAATGTCTCCAAATGTGTAATTTTACAAACAATTTTAGCGTATTTGCACGTATACGGCCATTTTTTAATCCTGTAAAATAGAAAGAGAAACGCTCTGCCCACTTATTATATACACCCCAAGGAGGATCAGGAACATGGAGGCCATTGTCAGTGAAGATATAGGAGTGCTAAAGCGCATACAAGCGAATTTGGAGTCTTGCATCCTCGGTAAGACAGATGAAATTAAATTACTTATGACAGCCATGTTAGCAGGCGGACACGTTCTCTTGGAGGACGTACCCGGTACAGGGAAGACGATTTTAATCAAATCATTAGCCAAATCAATCCGTGGTCAATTCCGACGTATTCAATGCAATCCTGATTTACTTCCCACCGATATTACTGGAGTTTCGATATATCATCCAAAAGATGAAGTGTTCATCTTCAGACCTGGCCCAATCATGACACATATTTTGCTGGCAGATGAGATTAACCGGGCCACTACCAAGACCCAATCTGCTTTGCTGGAAGCAATGGAAGAACGCCATATTACCGTGGATGGTGACACGCATGAGCTGCCACAGCCATTCATGATGTTAGCTACGCAAAATCCGATTGATTTTGAAGGAACGTATACACTGCCGGAAGCGCAGCTAGACCGTTTCATGATGAAGTTCAGTCTGGGCTACCCGGATGAGGCAACTGAAACGAAAATGATTATTTCACAAAGCATCGTACATCCCATAGAGAAGCTGGAGCCTGTAGCTGATATTGAACACATACTCGGGATGCAGCAAAGAGCGAAGCGGGTACATCTGGATGATGCGGTCGCCAGCTATCTCGTTTCTATCACAAGGCAAACCCGTGAGCACACTTCGATTTTTCTTGGCGCAAGTCCCCGTGCGACCCTGGCGTTGGTACAGGCAGCTAAAGCCTTTGCATTACTGCAGGAAAGGGATTATGTAATCCCGGACGACATCAAGTTTTTGGCTCCATACGTGTTGGGGCATCGCCTCATTCTGAATGCTGAAGCCCGGATGGACGGTGCTACGGTGCAATCCGTATTGCAGTCTGTGTTTCAA
Source organism: Paenibacillus sp. FSL H7-0331 (assembly GCF_001956045.1). The sequence continues at coordinate 128,892 of NZ_MRTH01000006.1, forward strand.
CAGGTGAGAGTACCCGTACGAATGGAGAAGTGAGCAGGATGCGAGAAGCCATCGTTCAGAAGCTTACCGAATTACCACGTATGAGCAAACAATTTTGGGCGGTCCTGCTTAGCTTGCTGGGAAGTTTGGGCTTTCTGTTGTTTCAAGGCGGGAAGCTGGCACTTATGCTGTTTGTGGTCATGCTCGTTTTAAGCATCTATTTGTTGCTCGGACAGTGGAGCGGCATCAAACGGACACAGGGTGCACGGACACTGCATAATGCCGAAACGACTAATACAATGGAAGCGGGCAGCTCACTCACAGTCACGATTCAATTGCAAATTCCTGGATTTTGGCCAATGCCTTATATATTTGTTAAAGATCGCTTGACTCACAAAAACGGCAGTGAGCTCGCATTTGAATCGACGATAGTTCCCGATTGGAGACGTCGCGGAGAGTGGGAATACCGGACACCTGCATTGCGCAGAGGTTCCTATACCTTTGGTACGACCGAATGTGTAACGGAAGATATATTTGGATTATTTGAGCATAGTGGTACTCTAAAGCTGCCCAATAGCATTGTAGTCCTGCCGCAAACCGTGCAAATCCGCGAATGGCAGCAATATCATCAAATGATGAAAGGCACAAACCACCATTCTACAACGACTCGTGCAGTGCGTGAAACTACGCAGATCAATGGCGTTCGCGAGTATATTTATGGGGATCGATTGTCTCGTATTCACTGGAATGCGACAGCCAAAACAGGAACCTGGAAATCAAAGGAATTTGAGAGGGAGTCTTTGCCCAAAACCTACCTGATTCTGGATCGTAACCGCAAAGCATACGGAGATCCGGAGGATTTTGAACTCGCTGTGTCTGTTGCTGCGTCTTTGTTTCAATACGGGGCCGGTCGCAGTCTGGCTCTGGGCCTGGTGTCTACAGGAGCGGATGATGTGTATTTCGAGCCCAAGCCTGGTCAAAATCTGCTAAAAGCGGTTCAACAGCATTTTATTCACGTGGAGGCTGACGGCACATACAATCTTCGTCAAGTATTGAGGGAAAAGGTGCAGCACCTGGTTCCCGGCAGCTTTATTACCTTAATAACTCCGCAGTATGGTGAGCCGGTAATACAAATTTTTAATTGGCTTAAGCAGCTTCAGTTGAATCCTTGTCACCTATGGATATGTTCGGGCGCTACCGATCAAGAGGCTTGGCTGAAAAGACTGCAATCGGTTGGTGTGGTTGGGTATCCGATCCATTCACTTCATGAGCTTCCGGTTGTGCTGGGAGGGAGAAGTGGATGAGCGAGCTGATGGTTGAGAGGACACCTGTGTGGCGACGCATGCTTTTGACAGATTGGCCGCATCGGTTGACGGTTTTGCTGGTTGGCTTGCTGTTACTGCAATTTGTTAGCTGGATTACAAAAGAAAATGGATTATGGCTCCCGGAGACTGTACGTATTGTTCAACTAACACTGCTAGTAACCTTTCTTCTGGAACATATTCCGAGGCTTCACTGGCTAGTGCGCGGCTTGATACAAATGATTGCTGTAATTGCTCTTAACGCTCATGTTTTACTTGATTATAAAATCATTGAAGATGTGTCGGTATCCAGCTATTTTTCTTCGCAGCTTTTTCTGAATTTATATCAATTGACGCCCTATTTATGGTTTGCACTGAGCACCTGGGTTATTTATCTGGCATTGATCTGGTGGGTAGAGGTCAAGTGGAGAGTTTATTTGCTGATGATCGTCAGTGTTCTCGCGATGTGTATCCGTGATTCCTTCTCAAATGTATATTTGTGGCCTCAGGTAGTGATGGTGGTGGGCTGCGGGTTGTTCCTGTTGATCTTATGTCATTTTCAGCGGCTGCGTCAAAAAGATCCGACTGCGTGGAGCTACCTCGCTGATTATCCGACGTCAATCTCGGTTCCGGTTATTACATTGGTCTGTTTGACGTTATCAATTGGTTCCATCATGCCGGAAGTCAGTCCTGTATTGACCGATCCATATACGGCATGGCGTAATTTTCAAGGCCAACCGGTTAATTTTACCACAGGTAAAGGTGTTGAGGTTGCAGCTGCTACGGCTTCGGGGGATGCTTCTTCCGGATACAGTCGCAATGACACGGCTCTTGGTGGGGGATTTGAATTCGATTTCACTCCGGTTATGACTGTAGAAACCTCACATCGAAGCTATTGGCGTGGCGAGACACGCAGCTTTTACAGCGGTAAGGGCTGGGAGCTCGGGGAAGGCGATAGACGTGCTCCTGTAAGTACGGTACGAGCGGATGTCGCGTTGGCCCCTGATCCAAGAGCTGCCGGCAGCAAGCTGAAAACCATTGAGGTTACTCAAACGGTAACGATTTTGTCTGAGGAAAAATATCCTGTATTATTCGGAGCTTTCAGCTTGCAAAAGGTAGTCGATCTGGGTGGTGTCAAAACAGGTTTTGAACCTTTGCTCTGGGCGCCATCGCAATCCGAACTGCGATTTAACGAACAGCAGCGTCAGGCATTTCCTAAGTCGTACACCATCGTCTCACAAATGCCGATTGTGGATGAAGAGGGCTTGCGTCAAGCGCCTGCGGAGCTGCCGAACCGTGCAGAGCTGGCTGAATACTTACAGCTGCCTGACAACACACCAAATCGTGTCCGTCAGCTGGCAGCAGATATTACGAAGGATACGGTGAGTCCTTATGATAAGGCAAAGAAAATCGAACAATATTTGCGTCAAACGTATCCCTACACGAATAAGCCTGATCTCACCAAAGGAAAAAGTCGCGATTTTGTAGAGCGTTTCTTGTTTGAAATCAAGGAAGGCTATTGTGATTATTTCTCATCGGCAATGGCAGTGCTTTCCAGATCATCCGGACTTCCTACACGTTGGGTGAAGGGATATGCTTCTGGCACTACGACAGTACCTGATGAATATTTGAATATGTCGGTTGAGCAGGGCATGCTGGACCCTGATGCTGCAGGTGTATATACCGTTCGTAATGCGGATGCGCATTCCTGGGTTGAAATTTATTTTAGCGGATATGGCTGGATTCCTTTTGAGCCTACATCAGGCTTTGTTCTGCCGCGTGCCGCGCAATTACAGGAAACCGTGATTGATCCTTCGACATTACCTGAGATTCCGGAAACTACAGAAGAGGCGGCCGTTTTTTCAAATTCAGGGCATATTGCCGGTATCAGTGGATTGGTTCTGTTTGTTATTGCATTAATTGCTTTTCTGATATGGAAGCTGCAGCTAGTCGATCTTGTTAAAGAGCGGATTGAACGCCGGAGAGCTTCACTCTTGAAGCAAAAGGTCATCGTAGAATGTGAACGAATGCTGCGGATTTGCCGACGAAATGGCTATACCCGTGATGAGCATGAGACTCTGCGAGAAGCGACCCGCCGATGGATCAAGCAGAGCAAATGGATGAAGGCCGATTTGGAGCAGGTGTTATCCATCTTCGAGAAAGCGAAGTACAGCAATGCAGAAATAACAGAAGATGATTGGCAGAGCACAACCCAATTGGTCGAAAAGCTGCGTTCGCAATTTTGATTTAGAGATTGATTGAGTAACAATTTTAAGTTCATGAAGCTGTGGCCTGGCAGCCTGCTGTCAGGCTTTTGACTGTTTATCGTTATTATTATTTTGCCACACCTAACTGGCTGTGGTATAGTTTGACGTATGTAGGTATGATCGTTCCCGAGGTGATTTCTTTGTTAAAAAGGCTGCTTCCACAATTACAAGTCAACACGATATATGATATTGATCTCAATGATCTATGGGCCAAAGGTGTTCGTGGTATTATAACAGATCTTGATAATACGCTAGTTGGTGCCAAAGCACCACTGGCTACACCGGAATTAATCGAGTGGCTCAAGGTTGTCGGACAGATTGGATTTCAAGTCGTGATTGTTTCCAACAATAATAAGCTGCGGGTTAGCAAATTCGCTGAACCGCTGCTGTTGCCTTTTATTTATCGGGCCAAAAAGCCAACCAGTGCGGCCTTTCACAAAGCACTAGGTATGATGAAACTGCTGCCAAGTCAGACAGTAGTTATTGGGGATCAGATGATGACCGACGTGCTTGGCGGGAACCGGATGGGGCTGTTTACGATTCTGGTGCTTCCAATTGCAAAGGGAGATGAAGGTTTTTTTACGAAAGTTGTCAATCGCTCGCTCGAGAAAGTAGCTACAAGTTGGATGAAAAGGTAGGTAAACCATGACAGAAGAGATTGCAGAAGTAAAAGCCTGTGCCGGCTGCGGTGTGAAGCTGCAAATGGAGCATGCGGACAAGCTGGGTTATGTTCCGGCGCAAGCATTGGATCGTTCGCCGATCATATGCCAGCGCTGTTTTCGCATGAAAAATTATAACGAGTCCTCAGGTATCACTCTAGACCACAATGATTTTTTGAAGCTGCTGAGTCACGTAGGCCATACGAAATCGCTGGTCGTCAATATTGTCGACATCTTCGATTTTGAAGGCACATTGATCAGTGGCTTGCCGCGTTTTGTTGGAGATAATCCGATTGTGTTGGTTGTCAACAAAATTGATTTGCTGCCAAAGGTGACCAATTACAACCGAATCGTCAATTGGATTCGTAAGCAGGCTAGTGAATTTGGTCTTAAGGTTGTTGAAGTTGTACTGTGTTCGGCCAAATTGAATATGGGCTTTGACCGTGTGATTAAGGCATTGGACGAGCATCGGGATGGCCGTGATATCTATGTCGTTGGAGCTACGAACGTCGGCAAATCGACATTGATTAACCGTCTGATCCGTGATTATAGTGACCTGGAATCCGAACTGACAACGTCCCAGTACCCGGGAACGACTCTAGATCTGGTGAAGATACCGATGGATGATGGTACCTTTATTATCGATACACCGGGTATTGTGTACCCACACCGATTGACAGAGCTTGTGAGCAAGCAGGATTTGACTACGTTGATGCCTGATAAAGTCGTCAAGCCGGTCGTATTTCAGTTAAATGAAAAGCAGACGATATTTTTCGGCAGCTTTGTGCGTTTTGATTTTATTCAAGGTGCACGTCAATCGTTTACCTTTTATGTATCCAATGCAATCACCCCGCACCGGACCAAGCTGGAGCGTGCCGATGAGCTGTATGCAGAGCATAAAGGTGTCATGCTCGCACCACCGACTCTTGAGGCTTTGGAGCTATTGCCGAAGCTGAACAAGGTACCTGTACGTATTCCGAAGGGTAAAATATACGACGTTTCGATATCGGGCCTCGGCTGGATTAAAGTAAACAGCGATAGTGGTGCCGATCTGGCTATTCATGTTCCCAAGGGAGTTAAGGTTGCTGTACGTGAGGCAATGATATAAAGCGGGAGGAACGAAGAAATAATGGGGAAACAGAAACTGGACAGCAACACGATTTTGTATGGTGTATTCGGGGATCCGATTCGCCATTCCAAATCGCCGATTATGCTGAATCGCGCTTTTGAGGAATCGGGAATTAACGCGGCTTATGCGGCATTTCATATTAAGCCGGGCCAGCTTAAGTCTGCTATTGAAGGAATCCGTGCGCTGCAATTTCGTGGTGTTAATGTTACCATTCCACATAAGGTAGAGGTCATGGATTACATGGACGAAATCGATGAAGGCGCCCGGATCATCGGAGCAGTCAATACGATTGTCAATGAGGATGGGCGTCTTATTGGCCATAATACCGATGGTATCGGTTACGTGAGGTCCTTGAAAGAAGAAACCGGAATCGATTTACGTGGTAAACATATATTAATGCTCGGAGCTGGGGGCGCAGCACGTGGAGTCGGATATGCACTAGCCATGGAGGGCGCGGCACATATCTATATTGCCAATCGCACCCGTGATAAAGCCATAGAACTTGCGCAATCCATGTCCAGCTTCACCACTGCCACTGGTTTAGGGCTTGATGAGATTGGTGACATTGTCGGTAAGGTCGGTTTGATCGTGAATAATACTTCGGTCGGTATGCACCCTAATATCAACGATGTACCTATGGATACTTCATTGATCCTTGATTCTACCGTAGTCAGCGATCTGGTTTACAACCCGTTGGTGACGAAGTTTCTACGTGAATCCGAATCTCGGGGTGCAACCATACACAGCGGCTTGGGTATGTTTATTTATCAGGGTGCGTACGCTTTCGAGTACTGGACAGGTGCTTCGGCCCCTGTAGCGGCTATGCGTCAGGCTGTCATTGATTCATTTAACACGTAGACTCGGAGCTTGCTGCAATTTTGAATTCATGTTAAGCCCGATCGCAGATCACTATATTTACTCAAGAATAGAGGATAACGATAATTATGCTAACAGGTAAACAAACAAGACATTTACGCGCTTTAGCGCACCATTTGAACCCGATTTTCCAGGTGGGCAAGGGTGGAGTGAACGAGCATTTAATCAGACATATCAACGAAGCATTGGAAGTACGCGAGTTGATCAAAATTACGGTGCTTAATAACAGTGGCGAGGATCGCAAAGAAGTTGGTGAACAATTGGCTGAACAAGCGGATGCTGAGCTCGTGCAGGTTATTGGTAAAATCATCGTACTGTACAAAGAGTCCAAAGATCACAAAACAATTGTGCTTCCGGTATAGATTTTTGAGCTAGAAGAGGTGAGAGCATGAAGGTTGGAATCATGGGAGGTACCTTTGATCCTATTCATATCGGACATTTGATTGCTGCCCAACACGCGTGTGAGCAGGCCCTTTTGGATGAGGTCTGGTTCATGCCAACAAATGTGCCCCCTCATAAGGAAAAAGGCCCGCTGGCTACGCCTGAGCAGCGTTGGGACATGGTATGTCGTGCGGTCGAGGACCACCCCCATTTTCGTCCTTTTGATTTTGAGTTAAGGAAGGGCGGTATTTCATACAGCATTGATACCGTAACCGAGCTTCTTCAAATCCATCCCAACATTCATTTTGCCTATATTATTGGTGCGGATATGGTACAGTATTTGCCCAAATGGTACAGGATTGATGAATTGGTGCAGAACATTACATTTATCGGCCTTCAGCGTCCGGGTTATGTATGGGATTTGAATCTGCTGCCAGAAACTATTCGTAAAGCGGTTATTGCTGTGGAAATGCCCTTGATCGAGCTCTCATCCAGCTTGATCCGACTGCGTCAAGCTGAAGGGAAATCGGCTCGCTATTTAGTGCCGGATCGAGTAAATGAATATATGGTGGTGAATCGGATTTATGAATCGCAAACAGCTGATTGATGCGGTAAAGGTACAAATGCCTGCTGCCCGTTGGGAGCACACGTTAGGTGTGATGGAAACGGCTGTGTTACTCGCGAGGAGCTATCAAGGTGATGCGGACAAGGCGCATTTGGCTGCCGTACTGCATGATGTTTGTAAATATTGGCCGGTCAAGGATCAGGGTAATGTGATTCGCGATCATGGCTTACCTGCCGATTTACTAGAGTATGATAAGGAAATATGGCATGCGCATGCGGGTGCTTTCATTGCAGAGCGGGATTACGGGGTTGACGACGAAGAGGTATTGGATGCAATCCGTTATCATACAACAGGGCGTAAACATATGACCCAGCTGGAAAAAATCGTTTGTCTCGCAGATTATATCGAACCTGGAAGAGATTTTCCGGGTGTGCATAAGATTCGAGAAATCGCCGAATATAGTATGGAGAAAGCTCTCTTGATGGCGTTTGATGGAACGATCATTTTTTTGCTGGAAAAGGGAAAAAAGGTGTATCCGCTAACGATAGAAGCAAGAAACGGTCTAGTGGATGAAGTGAAATCCGTTGGATAGATTGAATTGAAAGTAAACCCAGCTAAGTAGAAATTGCAATACAGTGAGATCGAGGAGGAAATGAAATGAGTCTTACACCAGAAAAATTAGTAGACCTAGTTGTCGAAGCAGCTGAAGATAAAAAAGCAATGAATTTGATCGCGTTAAACCTACAGGGGGTTTCGCTGATTACGGATTATTTTGTTATATGCCATGGTAATTCAGAAACACAGGTTCAGGCTATTGCTACGGAAATTCGTAAAAAAGCTGAACAAAATGGTGGTCGCGTACGTGGATTAGAGGGTATGGATACAGCACGTTGGGTACTGGTTGATTTAGGCGATGTGATTGTTCATGTTTTCCATCGTGAAGATCGGGAATATTATAATATAGAGCGTCTTTGGTCAGATGCCAAGGTGGTAGAACGCGTATGATATTGGATGCAGGAAGAACTTATAAACTGAAGGTTGCCAAGGAAATCGCTCCACACGGCTATTTTGTAACGGATGGCACTCAGGAAGTATTGCTCCATTACAGTGAGGTCGTAGGAACGATTAAGCCAGGTGATTCGGTAGATGTGTTCTTGTTCTATGATACACAGGATCGTCTTGCCAGTACGATGAAAAAACCATTGATCCAGCTGGGTGAGATTGCACTTCTGGAAGTTGTCGATATTCACCCGCGGTTCGGCTGTTTTCTGGAAATGGGCTTAGGTCGCAATTTGCTGCTTCCATTCAGGGAACAACCCGATCTGCGTGAGCTTCGACCCCAAGTAGGGGATAAGGTGTTTGTTGAACTTGCCCATGACCGACAAGGCCGATTGCTGGCAAGAGTTGCCGGTGAGGCTGAGCTTAAGCCGATGTGCTTTGACGCTCCAACCAGCTGGAAAAATACCTGGGTTAGCGCAAGAGTATACAAGCCGCTGCAGATGGGTACCTTTGTTGTTTGTGACGGAGGCGTTGTTGGATTTGGTGTCATTGGTATGATCCACTCCACTGATCGTACCAGAAAGCTGCGTCTCGGTGAGCAGGTTGATGTACGGATAAGCTTTGTTCGCGAGGATGGCAACGTGAACTGTTCAATGAAGGCTGTGAAAGAGGTTGGACGGGATGAGGACTCGGAGCGGATTCTTGCCTTTTTGCGTGAAAGACCAAACGGTTCCATGCCTTATTCGGACGAGTCCCCGGCGGATGCCATTAATGAACGGTTTCAGATCAGTAAATCGGCTTTTAAGCGGGCTATTGGTAAATTAATGCGTGAAGGCCTTGTGTATCAGGAAGGCAGCTGGACTCATCTGAAGCAGGGGCAACAACCTGAGGATAATCAGGAGCTCAAGACTGAGAGTCAGTCGGACGGAGAATAAATAGCTGTGAATTGTCAATTAGTAAAGGTGTTGAATGATTGTGGCTTATAATCAGTTTGCTTATTACTATGACCGATTGATGGAGGGCATGCCTTACGCTGAATGGCTGGAATTTCTGCAGCAGTGCTGGAAACAATATGGGCTTCCACAAACGATTGCAGATCTCGGGTGCGGTACAGGTAGTCTAGCGCTGCCGCTTGCGCAGCAAGGTCACGAAGTCTATGGCATCGATTTGTCAGAGGATATGCTGGCGGTAGCACAGCAAAAGGCACAAGAAGCTGAGTCTCAGCATCTTTTTCAGGGAAAAGGTAGAGTGACTTGGCTGCAGCAGGATTTGCGCGACTGGTCCTTGCCGGTCCAGGTTGATGCGGTAATCTCCTTGTGTGATTGTATGAATTATTTGCTGGAGGAAGAGGATGTGCAGCAGGCATTCAGGCAGGCATACGATGGTCTCAAAGCTGGAGGTATATTTGTATTCGATGTCCACACCCCTCTGCAGCTGGAAAGCTATGCGGAGGAACAGCCTTTTTTTCTAAATGAAGACGACATTGCTTATATTTGGACGAGTGAGCTGGATGAGGAACGCTGTGAAATCGAGCATTCACTAACCATATTTAGTCAGGTTCCTGCGAACATCGGAAAATCAGGCTATGAACAAGGGGACTATTTCCAGCGTTTAGAGGAATATCATTCGCAGCGTGCTTATTCGCTTTCATGGCTAAAGCAGCAGTTATTGGCTGTCGGTTTTAACGAAGTGGCTTGTTATGGTGATTTTGTATGGAAGCCTGCAACAGATACGACGCAGCGCGCCTTTTTTGTAGCGAGGAAGCAGTTGGACTCCATATAAACCAACGCTCCTGCGCTGCTACAGCTTCATAAGTAGACTCCATATACATAAAATGATTCCCCATAGTGGTAAAGCTAACAAAATTCCGTTCATGATACCCAACATATGGCCCACCTCGTTCTTGTGTGATCGGAGCTGCCGATGTTCCGCTGACAGCTGATATTGTTATCTTTTCCATTTGGGAAACTCTCTAATCATGCTGACTATCGCCGAATAGACCTCGATTCCGCTTTATATAGTGGTCATCGAGGTTTATTCACGGCATGGAGGACACTATCTAATAGAGAAAGCGGGGGTACCCCTATGAGCGATGAAAACAGCACTGTGCAGCCCTTGGTTAAGGCAAAACCGTTGGGGATGCAGCGGGAGCTTCTCCAAATTGTAGCCATGCTGACCATGCTCATTGATCATATTGGAGCAGCCTTATATCCGGATCAATTTGTGGTATTGCGTTTTATTGGACGGCTTGCTTTTCCGCTGTATGCTTTTGGTATCGTTCAAGGATACCTCTACACGCATAATATTCAGAAATACGTGCTGCGGTTGGGATTATTAGCGCTCATTTCCCAATTTCCATTTATGTGGGCCTTCGACTATATAGAAGTGAATGTGATCGGTACCTTTTTTATATGCATTTTGACATTGATTGCGATGGAACGTACGCGGATTATTTTATTGCAAATCCTGATTGCTTGTGCAGCTTTCCTGTTGTTCAGCTGGATTCCAACGGATTACGGTACCTACGCGTTGATGATGATTTTGATCTTCAGGTATACATCTTCCTATTTTGCCTTGCTATTGCATTTTTTCTTGAATCTGTACTATTACTGGACAGGCGGCGTTATTTATCAATTTATTAGCATGGTGTCTACAATCTGGTTGATTTGGGGAGCCAAAGCGAGGCCAATCCCGTTTACCATTCCACGGTGGCTCTGGTTATCGTTTTACCCTGCTCATTTATTCATTCTTGCCATCATCAAATGGCTATTTTATTGAAAAAACGGTGTGTATAAGCAGGCGTGACTTGACACAGCAGCCGTTTTTTACATATAATCGCCTTATATGAACTAGCGGCAGTGATAGGAAGTAGTAGCTACGTACCATTTTTCAGAGAGTCAGTGTTAGGGTGAGAGCTGGCATATGGGAAGAGTGAACTCGTCTTGGAGCCAGAAGGTCAATGCTTGAACGATGCTGATGTTGAATACGTCAACAGAGCAAACACAAGTCTAACCGGATCGTTGCCCCCGCGTTAAGGGGAAGAGTGAACACGGGCAAAGCATGCTCGCTGTTAACTAGGGTGGTACCACGGGAAGCACGCCTCTCGTCCCTAGCCGTTGCGCTAGCGATGAGGGGCTTTTTTGTTTGGACATAATGAAAGGGGATTAACAGGATGACAGAGGAAATCAAAGAACAGCAGGGCTATAACCCGCAGGCCATCGAGCCGAAATGGCAAACATATTGGGACAATCATAAATCCTTCAAAGTGCTGGAGGACGATAGCAAGCCGAAATTTTATGCGTTGGATATGTTTCCTTATCCGTCGGGAGCCGGACTTCACGTAGGGCATCCAGAGGGCTACACGGCTACGGATATCGTTTCCCGTTATAAAAGAATGCGCGGCTATAACGTGCTGCACCCGATGGGCTGGGACGCGTTCGGTCTGCCTGCAGAGCAGCATGCACTGGATACGGGGCAGCATCCCAGAGACATTACGATCAAAAATATTAATAATTTCCGCCGTCAAATCAAGTCGCTGGGTTTCTCCTACGATTGGGGCCGCGAGGTCAGTACGACCGACCCGGATTATTATAAATGGACGCAGTGGATTTTTATTCAGCTGTATAACAAAGGGCTTGCTTATGTAGACGAGGTTGCTGTGAACTGGTGTCCGGCTTTGGGTACGGTATTGGCTAATGAAGAAGTCATTAACGGCTTGAGTGAGCGCGGTAATCATCCGGTCGTACGTAAGCCGATGCGTCAATGGGTCCTGCGAATTACTGAGTACGCTGAGCGGCTGCTGGATGATCTGGAGGAGCTGGACTGGTCCGAGTCGATTAAAGATATGCAGCGGAACTGGATCGGGAAATCGAAGGGTGCCGAGGTTGTATTTGCGATTGATGGTCATCAAGGTGAAGGCTTGAGGGTATTTACCACTCGCCCAGATACTCTGTTTGGTGCCACCTACTGCGTTATGGCCCCTGAGCACGATTTGGTAGCGAGCATTACAACACCTGAGCAAGACGCAGCGGTGAAGGTTTACCAGGAAAAAGCCTCACACAAAAGTGATCTGGAGAGAACGGATCTGGCCAAGGATAAATCCGGTGTATTCACAGGCGCATATGCGGTCAATCCCGTTAATGGCACGAAGGTACCGATCTGGATTTCCGATTATGTGCTGGCTGGATATGGAACGGGCGCGATTATGGCTGTACCTGGGCATGACCAACGCGACTGGGAGTTCGCCAAGCAGTTTGACTTGCCGATTGTTGAGGTTATTGCAGGCGGAGATATTACGAAGGAAGCTTATTCAGGAGACGGAGCGCATGTTAATTCAGAGCTGTTGAACGGATTGACGAATGTGCAGGCGATTGCCACGATGATTGAATGGTTGGAGGCGAACGGTAAAGGTTATGGCAAGGTTACTTACAGATTGCGTGACTGGTTGTTCAGCCGTCAACGTTATTGGGGTGAGCCGATTCCGATTCTACATCTTGAGGATGGCACAATGAAAACTGTCCCTGTCGATCAATTGCCTTTGCTGCTGCCGGATATCGAGCAAATCGCTCCCTCTGGTACAGGAGAATCACCACTGGCTGTTGTCACAGAATGGGTAGAAACCATAGATCCTGAGACCGGCATGAAAGCGCGCCGCGAAACAAACACGATGCCGCAATGGGCAGGCAGCTGCTGGTATTATCTACGTTTTATCGATCCGAAGAATGACAAGGAGCTATGCTCACAGGAGCTTCAGCAAAAATGGCTGCCAGTGGACTTGTACATTGGCGGTGCCGAACATGCTGTGCTTCACTTGCTGTACGCACGTTTTTGGCATAAGGTGTTGTACGATCTGGGTGTGGTTGCAACGAAAGAGCCTTTCCACAAGCTGGTCAATCAGGGTATGATTTTGGGTGAAAACAACGAAAAAATGAGTAAATCGCGTGGTAACGTGATCAACCCGGATGAGATCGTTAATGAATTCGGCGCGGATACGCTGCGGATGTACGAAATGTTTATGGGACCGCTAGAAGCAACGAAGCCTTGGAATATTAACGGTGTTGAGGGGAATTTCCGTTTCCTGAACCGGATTTGGCGGATGTTTGTCGGGGATAATGGTCAGCTTCATTCCAAAATATCTTCTGACGAGACCTTGGGAAGTGAATCCTTCAAGCGTACATGGCATCGTTCGATCAAAAAAATTACCGAGGATTTTGAAGCGCTGCGTTTTAACACGGCAATCAGCCAATTGATGATTTTTACAAACGAGGCTTATAAAACAGATCGTCTGCCTAAAGCGGCAATGGAGCATTTTGTTCAAATGCTTTCCCCGATCGCGCCTCATATCGCTGAGGAGCTGTGGGAGAAGCTGGGGTACACGGGTTCGGTTACCTATGCCGAATGGCCTGTGTATGACGAAGCATGGACTGTTGATAATGAAATCGAAATCGTGGTACAGGTGAATGGAAAAATCGTGGAGCGCGCACTTGTTTCCAAGGACGCGGATGAAGCGGCTCTGCAAGAATTGGCGATGGGCTCTGAGAAGGTACAGGAAGCTATGGCTGGCAAAACCGTGAAGAAAGTAATCGCGGTAAAAGGAAAGCTGGTTAACATCGTAGTTGGCTAATCGAGGCTGGCTGCCAATCGAATTCTGATTGCTTGACTAATTTAAATAACCGTCCGGTTTCACGGACGGTTCATACGAGGAAAACGTGAAAGCATCGCGTTAGTCGGCACTTGCGCCGAAAAACCGTGCTTTCACTTTTTCCACATCTTCTTCATATTTGGAATGAGTTGTGCGGATAAGTTTATTAAACATCCCGTGCAGCTCATTTTCCATTATACGGAGCCCTTCGGCCGTAATTCCACCTGGCACTGCAACCTGCTTTTGCAAAGAAAGTGGCGTAAATCCGCCAACGGTCAACAGCTTGCCTGTTCCAAGCAGCATTTCGCATGCTAGTCGTGTCGCTTCAGGCTCGGAAATTCCGGTTTCTTCAACTGCGGCATCGACAAATTTTTGTATGAAATAAGCTATAAATGCCGGTCCAACACTTGTCAGGTCAGATGAAATACGCGCATGCTCCTCGGATATACGTATCGGCGTACTGATGAAGGCAAGTAAGTTCTCGACTAGGTCAATATCTTGCTCAGACATGCGATCACTATACATACATAGAGTCGCACCGCTGGATACATAGTTGGTAATGCTGGGTATTATTTTAGCAATCTTGCAGTTGAGCTGCCCTTCCAAATGACTAATAAGCACAGGGCTTGTTATGGACACAAGAATGTGTGAACCATCTATCTCGTCCTTCAGATCATCAATGACTGCTTTATATTCTAACGGCTTGACGCATATAAACAATATTTCGGAACGCTGTAAAACATCGATGCTGGAGTGGGAAACTCGGATACCGGGATAGGCAGCTGCTAATCGTTCTGCTTTGGACAGGGTGCGGTTTGTGATCGTAATTTGCTCCGGTAGGAGCGCACCCGCTTGAATGAACGCTTCGATTAATATGCTGCCCATGTTGCCCGTACCGATGAATCCAACTTGCATAGCCATCCCCCCTTGGATCAGTAGACCTTCCTTTATGCCTATGCGGATGAGGTTGGGATTATACCTGTAATTGAGTTGTGTTCATGAAAGGGAATTGTACAGTATACGATCTAAGTGGAACGCAATGATGAATCATATTCAAATTTACTCTCACCAGAACGGAGGGAATTTACTTTTGAACCTTAACAGTGGATGGAGCATCAAATGGGTAGTGTGGCTTGTAACTGCTGCTTTTATTTTGGTCATTGTGTGGTGGGGTTACTCTTTGTATGGACGTAGTTTGTCCCAGTCGACCGGATGGCACAATGCTAATGAAGAGATGCAAACGTTTTTGCTCAAGCAGTCAGAAGAAAAGCTGAAGAAGGCAGAAACTTCCGGTGAACCGGGAAAGAATTCCTCGACACCCGCAAAAGTAATCACAGATAAAAATGTTCCCAAGGACACAGAAACCACCGCCCAAACGAAACCAGACCCACTGGTGCTAGAGTCCGCTCCTGCCGTGAATAAACCCGATCCTGTGTTGCCTGACCCAGCTGCCAAGCCAGTATCAACTAAAGGCACGATGAATCTTAACAAAGCCACGCAGGCGCAGTTGATTACTATACCTGGCATCGGTGAAGCCAAAGCCAAAGCTATTATTGCCCATCGCAAGCAAATTGGAGGTTTTCAGAGAATCGATAAGCTGTTGGATGTGAAAGGGATTGGGGAGAAGCTGCTGGAGAAAATGAAGCCCTATCTGGTGCTGGAACCTTGATCAAGCCTTTTGTTTTGAGGAAAAGTATGAGAAAATAGTATCGATACCTATTCTATTATAACTTATGGAGAACCAACTAATGACAACCCGCAAAGATTGGGATACTTACTTTTTGGATATGGCTTATATGGCTTCCACCCGTTCCCGCTGTAACCGCAGACATGTTGGAGCTGTACTGGTGCAAGGAAAAAAACTTCTGGGTGCTGCTTATAATGGTGCGCCTATGGGGGTACCGGATTGTTCGGAAGCCGGCTGCATGCTTGTAGAAGAATACGAGCTTTTAAATCTTGAAGGCTCTGAGCAGGTTCTAAAAAAACAGCGCTGTATTCGCACTATCCATGCCGAGCAGAACCTGTTGCTGTTTACAGATCCAAAGGATCGTGAGAATTCTGTCGTTTATGTAACTGACCAACCATGCTGGACCTGCTCGAACATGCTGGCTAACAGCGGAGTTACCGAAATCGTGTATCATCGCCCATACAACAAGGACAGTGCCAAGGTGACAGCATTAATGGAGCAAAAAGGAATTATATTTCGCAGTTTGGAGTCCTATGTACCGCCTTCTGGAACGAGTGATCCTATCAAGGATGGTTCGGAGTGATGGACAGGAGATCTGTGAACCATGTACCGCGAAAATTCATTCCTATGAAATTGGATATTTTATTCAAGATGGTATTTGGCAGTAGCAAGGTGATATTAGGTGATTTTTTGTCCGCAGTAGTTGGCAGCAAAGTGATATTATCATACTGAGTTCAATATCAGAAGAGAAAATGGCAAACTATTTAGTAATCACTAATCACTTCATTTTTTGAAGCTTCCCAAGCTAACTGAATCAAAAAAGCCTGTAAAAAGGCTTGAGCTATGGTTGAAGTTTTTAAATGCTGGATCTGAGGAGGAATTGAAAATGATTTCAGATCAAGATTCATTGCTTGCAGATGCATACTTGGAACGAATTAAAGCATTTGCGGATGAAGCTAAAATACACGAAATTGATGCCAGTCAAAAAGAATTGATGGATAGCATAACCTCTATTAACTATGCTAAACAAGAAGGTAGGATTGAGGTTGTGAAAGAGATGTATGCTGGTGGTATGTCAATTGAAACAATAGCTAAAGTTCTCAAGCAAAGTGAAGCTGAGATCCGCAAATATGTAAATATGTAGACATCGGGATTTATAAGGATAATCATAAGCATAGTATTATGGGGAAGAACCTCTTAATGCACCCTTAGGTGCAAGAGGTTTTTTTGCGTTGTATCCGTTATTACATGAATGATGTAAAGGAGGCTGCTGGATGAATCGACCTCTCGTAGTATGCACGCTGCTGTGGATTAGCGGTTATGCATTGGCGTATTTATTCAATCTGGGCTGGTTATCTCTATATGTAAGTTTACTATTAGCAATAGCTATGGTTATATATTGGGGGTTGGGCTTGAAATTCAGAATAGGCGTATGCGCGGTACTACTCGTGTTGATTGGTGCAGGTTATTATGAGAATTATGACCAAGCCAATCGCAGTGATATTTCACTGCCGCATGATGCAGAAGGAGCTGGAGAAGCCAGCATGGTTCTGGCAGGCTTTATTGCATCACGAGTAGAGGTTGACGGGGATAAGGCATCCTTTACTTTAATGGTTGAAAGCCAACAGCAGGAGAAGCAGGAGGATGAGTCCAGCAAGCTCGGTGCAAAGCCTAAGTCTGTAAAAGAGCCGATAGCTGTAAATGTAAAGCTGTTAACCCGTGAGGAGCAGCAGCGCGCCTATTCCTGGCAGAGGGCAGATCGAGTCGTTCTCCAAGGGGTAGTCAAGCTCCCATCGAAAGCACGGAATTTTGACGGGTTTGATTATCGTGACTACTTGCGGCTGCAGCATATTCATTGGACTGTGAGTGTCAAAGGGATTGCTTCGGTACAGGTTACACAGCCACAGACATGGACCTTCGAGTCTATATTACGCTGGAATGATCAATTTCGGATGATTCTTGCCCAACGGATTTCAGACATATTCCCTGCTGCTCAGGGAGGATTTATGCAAAGCATGCTGATCGGTTTAACTGATGATATGGACCCTGTTCAATTTCAGCAATTTTCACAGCTTGGATTAACACATATTTTAGCGGTGTCCGGATTGAATGTTGCGGTATTTCTTGCTTGTTTGCTATGGATATTGCGTAAATTACGTTTTACGAGAGAGACCTGTATCCTTACAGCTATTGCGCTGATGCCGCTATACATTGCTCTGACAGGGGGCTCACCATCTATTGTTCGAGCAGGATTAATGGCGATGATCGGTTTATACGCGGCGTATCGTCATACACTAAAGGACGGCTTGCACTCCGTTCTGTTCGTAGGTTTTGTCATGCTGTTATGGGACCCATACTACTTACTGGATGTCAGCTTTCAGCTCTCATTTTTGGTAACCATAGGGTTAATTGTCGGAGTACCGCCTGTTAATACCATTCTGCCGATCCGTTCGCAGCTATGGAAAAATACACTTTCGATCTCGTTAGTAGCTCAATTGATTTCTTTTCCGGTATCGATTTATTATTTTAATCAATTATCACTGCTGTCGCTGGCAGCCAATTTGTGTCTGGTCCCTGTATTCAGTATGGTCACGATGCCAGGAGGCACTGCGGCTCTGGTTATCGGCTTCATCTATGTTCCTGCAGGGCAGGCATTAGCCTGGCTTGTCGCCAAGGTTAATGATTGGGTGTTCATGGTCGTTTCGATCTCGAGTAAATGGGATGGCTTTCAAACGATTTGGCCAAGCCCCAGCATCAGCTGGATGATTGCTTACTATATGGTTCTCACATTTCTGGTAGGAGTGCTTATTCGTTTGAAAAACGAACATCATAAAGCAGCTGAACCTATGCTAAAGGCTGTTCGACCCGGCTGGAACCTTGAAAGAAATAGCCAAATGCAATGGAATTGGATGAAGAAAAAATTGCCACTGCCTCTGGCAAGCATAAGCTTGATCGCTCTATTGGTATATGCCTATGTTCCTGACCGTTGGCATTCAGCGGGGGAGGGACATGTGGATTTTATCGATGTGGGCCAGGGGGATAGTATTTTAATACGTTCACCAATCAGTCGCAGTGTAATTTTGATTGATGGCGGTGGGACAGTAAGCTTTCATAAACCGGGAGAGGAGTGGAAGCTGCGCAAAAGTCCGTATGAAGTGGGAAGTAAGCTGCTAGTACCTTTATTAAAAAAACGCGGTATACAGCAGATAGACTATTTAATAATCTCCCATGAGGACGCCGATCATATCGGAGGCTTGCAAGCTGTATTGGAGCAAATTCCGGTAAAGCAGCTGGTGTATAATGGTACCTTCAAACCAGGCACAGCAGTAGAAAAATTGTTCCAGACTGCTTTGAATAAGCAGGTGAAGCTCGTTAAAGCCATTGCCGGAAACACACTAAAGGTAGACGCGTCTACGGAGCTGTTGGTGCTGCATCCAATACCGGGACCAGCTGCGGTGGAACTGCATATAGAGAAAGAGCAAAATGGCCAATCGGTTGTGCTCATGATGCGTATGGGGAACACAAGATGGCTATTTACCGGAGATATGGACCAAGCTGCCGAAACGGCTGTAGCACAAATGACAGCTGCTTACAAGTCCGTTGACAATACTCATACAAGTAGCCTCCAAGATGCTAAGGAGAAGCCGCTTAATTTGCCTGAATTGATGCTGCAAGGACCCATTGATGTGCTGAAGGTTGCTCACCACGGCAGCAAGACCTCTACATCCAATAATTGGATTCAGGCTTATCAGCCCAAAATGGCGGTTATATCTGTAGGTGCAAGCAATGTTTATGGTCACCCGCATCCTACTGTTGTAGAGCGTTTACAGCAGCACGGTATTCAGATTATGCGTACCGATAGGATGGGAGAAGTGCAAATGACGGTTAATAACGGAGAGATAAAGGTGAGGACGAAGCTTGAAATGAACTGATATTTAGCTATGTATGATTTATATACATAAACAAAAATAAACTCGCTCAGATTTTGAGCGAGTCCCTTCATTATTAATCTTTTAATGCCTTGTCAATCGGAATTTCTTGGCCAGCCCACGCCTTCTTTCCTGACCAATCCGCCTGCCCCTGCCAAAAAGGATCAGACGCGCTTAATCCCAGCGGTAAAAATACGGCAGAACATAAATACAAGCTGCCCGTAGATATATACGTCTCGCCAACCTCCGGTTGGTGGCCGCAGAATCCGATAGTTAGCCATCCATTCTCATCAAATGTGCCAGGAGCTTCAATCATACGTCGAATAATTGCAGTTAAAGCGCAGCGGACTTGAGCTGGTTCAATAGTGGCATCCAGCTCTTTGCGCAGCGCGACTTGACTCAAAACCTGGAAAGCGCCAAAGCGATAGGCTAGTGAGCGACCATGTGCTGGAAACGTGCCTTCAGGTGATATTAGGCGCTCCTGCTGAACAGCATAACGTTGGGCCCGCTTCACGATCCGCTCTTGTAGTGCTGCCCAGGCCTCTTCTTCACTGGCAACAGCTTCAATAATATCAACCAACATAGGTTGGATAACGAAGCTGTTGTAATAATCCGCATGATACTCCGGCCCATCCCCGTAGATACCGTCTCCTTTATACCACTGCTCATGCTGCCGGATTGCATAATCGACACGCATCCGATCCCACTCTTCACCAGCGCGGAAAAGAGCGGTTTCGATCATCGCCGCGAACAAGAGCCAATTGTTAAACCCTGGCTTGCGTGTCCGGGTTGCTTTCAGAGCTGTTACCACTTGCTGCTGTACCCGTGGCTCCAGCTTTTCCCACAGCTCTCCGGGTGCCCGAAGAATGGCATGAGCCAAAAAGGCCGCGTCCACAATGGGCTGATAACCTTCGGAAAAATTCATAAAGTCGGGGGATGAGGGATCTGTACCCGCATCAATGGCTTGTCTGGCGAGATCGGCGTAATGCTGTCTCAGACGTCCTTCTTCACCTTCACGACTGCCAGTTTCAAGCCAAGGTGCCATTCCTGTTAATAGGCGAGCCAATGCTTCCAAATGCGTATACATAGGCCTGTCATCGATTTTTCCTTCGACGGGCATTTTTTCTTTTAGCTGACGGTTGGTCAAATGATACAGCACGGGTTGTGCAATTCGACTTAAAGTATCTATCCAATAAATTCGATCTTCCTGAGCTTCCGGCATGATGAGGTTCCCTCCAACATAGTTTCGACAATTAAGTTCTCTTTTGATCATTTTATAACAAAAAAATACATGGGTCATTGGTGAACATGACAATTATCTTTGTGTAAAAATTATATAGAATCGTTTTCTAACACAAATATTGGGAGTCAAGGAAAGTTCATATCTATATATTATTGTTGGCAGGCAGCCTGCTGAACGTGTATAGTTTGTATGTTGCAGGCAACTAATCACTTGAAATCAAGGCTTCCATTTCAGCCAATAACTGCCGGAGTATACCTTGGCGCTTAAATTTGATATTCTTAATACAGCTAATTATCTTAGATGTGCAACATTATTAATTATGCTTTCGTTTATATAGTTGCAAGAGAGGGGGATCCCAGTGGTAGCGCCAGATTTGATCAAGGCTGCCCAGTCGGGCGATCGCGACGCTCTAATTACCCTGCTGCGTGAGATTGAAAATCATGTTTACCGAACCGCATATTACATTTTGGGTAATGAGCAGGACGCTTTGGATGCTGCGCAGGAAGCTTTAATACGCATTTATACAAAAATTAATTCTTACGAAGAAAAAGCGCAGTTCAAGACGTGGGTCCAGCGGATTGTTACCAATTTGTGTATCGATAAATTCAGGAAAAATAAGCCTACTGTTTCCATTGAGCAGTTTGATCTGACCTTTACAGAAACAAAGACAGTTGAACAAGAGGTTATGTCCGCATATATTGCCGAAGATATTAAAGAGGCCATTGATAAACTGCCGGAACATCATCGATCAGTCGTCGTGCTTAGGTATTTGCAGGATTTCTCCTACAATGAAATTGCCGAATCACTTGATTTGCCCATCAACACGGTTAAATCATATTTATTTAGGGCTAGGCAGCAGTTGCAAACGTTGTTGCAGGACTACAAAAAAACATCAACCGAATCGACCCGGGGATGAGCAGATAACAGGCTTGGTTCTCAAGCTCAGTCGGTTTACTGCATAGCGTTGTACACTGTCACATATCAGTTGTGAATCTTTTAGAAAGGTAGTGTGCGGGATGAATTGCCAAGAGGTGATCGAACTGATGCAGAGATATCTCGATCAAGATCTCGATAAAATAGAATATAATCAAATGCTCGATCATATACAGGATTGCCCTGAGTGCTCAGAGTTGTTTGAGCGATTATTGAATGTATCCGAGCAATTGGAAAGCTTGCCTAAGGTCACGCCTGCGTTTAGTCTGGTAGATGCGATTCTGCCTAAGCTGCAGCAAATGGATATGGTGTCAACTCCTTTGATCATGGAGGATCACGCTGCATATGCTGCTCGTGACATCTCGTCCTCTGTTCCAACAAAGCTGACAACCTCATCTGCACAGACTATGCGTAAAGATACCGTACCTGTAAGCCGAGCTTCAGATTGGCGTAGTCGGACACGTAGCTTTGTTTCAGCTAAAATCGTTGGCGGTGTGGTTGCCGCAGGTTTGGTTCTCGGTTTCTTTGTATTCAACCAGCAAGAGCAGAGCAATATGCAAAATGCAGATGGCGCTCTAATGGCTCCTAAGTCCGCCTCAACGAGCAGTGTAAGCTCCAGAGAAAAATCTGCAGCTCCTGCGGCGTCAGGTATGAGTGACTCCATAAGTACGGCTCCTACGGATATCGCTTCGGATGTTAACGGGAATGCGCAAGGACTGCAGCAGGAACAAAGTAGTGCGTCCCAGTCTTCTAAAGATTTGGTTCCCCCAACCGTGGCTCCGACTACGAGTACGCCTGCTAGCAACTCAACGCCAGCACCGAACATGGGCTCCAATAAGATAGGCGGGGCGGTGCCGCAGGCATCCAGCCCAAAGAGCTCAGCAGCCGACAGTCAGATCATGACTTCGCCAAGCACGGGTGAGAGCACTTCTCAGAAGTCCTCATCGAC
Organism: Paenibacillus sp. FSL H7-0331; assembly: GCF_001956045.1. Next base: position 151,430 of record NZ_MRTH01000006.1, read on the forward strand.
ACCGCTGCAAGCGGGCACGGGTGACGGACAGCTGAAAGAACCTCTGACCTTTGGAGCGCAGCAGCCAGCGGCTAAAGCGGACAATCCGAGTGCCAAAGCTATTGTTCCGCAGGCAGAAACACCACGCAGCAGTCTGGCAGCACCAGGTTTATTCGGTGGGAATGCAGCTTCTTCGGCTGCATCCGATAAAAACTCTGGAGCTGGGTCAGGACAGATTGCCCAGCCAAGCACCAGCAACGAAGCTTCAGCCAATGATAGCAATGCTGCCAAATCCAAGATAGGTGAGGCTCCAGCTGCTGATCAAAGCTTCTCGTCCATGAAAATTCCAGCGGCCAGCAGTCTTGCTGCTGCTGACAAGATGTACACAGCAGTCATTAACGAGAAGCGAGTTGTTATAAGTGACAAGAATGGAAAAAGTATCTTTACATCGATGAATGTAGCAACGGATTCGGAACAAATCACATTACTGGAATGGACGGCTGATTACAAGCTGACCTATCAGATAAACAATCCAACGAGCGCGAGGACTTTCACCATCAACGCTGTAACTCGGACGGAAGCAGCTAAGTGACCATTTACAAATATTTCGTATTCAAGCACACACACATTGTGTCCCACTTGCGTATGATAGGGTAGGTTGGAAAAGGAAAAATGACGTCGTATGACCACTCGGGGAACGGTTTCTAGAGCCTTAACCCGGTTGTTTATATAGATGGGATTGGAAGCAGAGGGGTTATGTCGGAACCGTAAGGTTTTGACGTAATCCCTTTGTTGTTGTTACAATGCTCATATAAACTGGGTTAGAGGGAAATGGGTGAGCAGCAATGGATTTCAAGACTGCATTAAGAAGTATTCAAAAAGGTACATTTGCGCCACTGTATGTGTGTTTCGGTACAGAGGCCTATTTAATTCAGGAATTTTTACAGAAGCTGACGAATCGTCTCATTGATCCACAGGATGCCGCGTTTGCTGTATCCAGGTACGATTTGACAGAAACCTCGATAGATAGGGTTATTGAAGAGGCCGAGGAATTACCCTTTATTGGGCCACGTAAACTGATCGTAGCTACCAACGCACTTTTTCTGACAGGGGCCAAGGATAGCTCAAAGGTAGAGCACAGTCCCGAGCGGCTGCTGGAATATTTAAAATCCCCTGCCGATTTTTCCGTTATCGTATTGACTGTGAGTGCTGAAAAGCTTGATGAACGAAAGAAGCTCGTGAAATCACTGAAGGAAAAGGATTACTTGATATCATGCGCATCTCTTTCAGCGGACGAGTTGGGGCAGTGGGTGAAGGGAGAGGCCGAGAAGGCCGGCATTTCTTTTGCTTCTGGTGTTCAGGATCAGTTTATTATGTACACCGGAACGAACCTGCAAACCTTATCGAGTGAGCTGGACAAATGCGCGATGTATATAGGGCGCGGCGGCACGATAACGACAGATATATTAGATCAGTTGGTGACGCGAAGCATTGAACAAAATATTTTTCTGCTGATTGAGCATATTGTGCAGCTTAAATTGGACAAAGCATTTACGATGCTGGCTGAGCTTCTGCGGCGCAAGGAAGAGCCGATCAAGATCATGGCTCTGATAGCGAGACAGTTCCGTATCATGTACCAGGTAAAGGATTTGCAGCAGCAAGGCTACTCACAGCAGCAAATCGCATCGCAAATCAGTCTGCATCCTTATGCAGTCAAGATTGCTGCCGGGCAGAGCAACCGCTTTGAGGTCAGCCAGTTGTTACATATTTTGGATCAATTATCTGATCTAGACTACCAAATGAAAAGCGGTAAAATCGATAAAGCACTCGGTCTGGAGCTTTTCTTGTTAAAGCTCGTTGCCTGAAGCGAATGCCGGATCCATACGAAGCCTATTCGGTGAAGATACATCCGTGTTATAGATGTAGCTTTTCTTGCGAGATAAGAATCGTTCAGCTTTGCTGAAAACATATAAATTCTTATCTCTTCAAAAAAACGACCTGCCCCCGAAGGAGCGGTCGTTTTTATTTGTTCGCATTGGTTAATTAAGCTTGTGCTGAAAGCGCGTTAAGTCTTTTCGCTAAGCGGGACTTTTTACGGGCTGCGGCATTTTTATGGATTAAGCCTTTGGACGCTGCTTTATCCAGCTTTTGGCTGGCAGTGACCAGGGCTGCAGTTGCTGTTTCCACATTGCTGCTAGCAGCAGCTGTTTCAAAGCTCTTTACTGCTGTGCGAAGGTTGGATTTCTGGGATGCGTTGCGTAGACGACGCTTCTCATTGACTTTCACTCTTTTAATCGCGGATTTAATGTTCGGCATTGACGTTCACCTCCTAATACAACTTGCATCAACCATAGTGCTTGTTTGAAAGATCCTTTTGTTGACAACTCTAGATATTCTAACACGGCCCATATCAAAATGCAATAGATCAATCCGCAACGATTCCGACAATTGTTGCATAAGGCTGCCTGTACATTCACACACTACGGGCATAGCTATGTAAAAGGAGATGTTAGCATGGATTTAAGCGCTTATACAATTCGTACGGACCTGGCTTTGGAGGCACATGATATGGCTTCAAATTCAGGTCAGGCGATCCCCGGTGTTCATATGTCATCAGAAACGCATGATGGTATCACAGTCAGTACCACCGATATTACGTCTCAGGAGGGCTCCGCTGCATTGGGCAAGCTGCCTGGACATTATATTACCATAGAAGTGCCTCAATTAAGAAAAAAGGACAGTGTGCTCCAGGATCGTGTTGCAGCCGTCTTTGCCAAAGAGTTCGAATCCTTTATGGCTAAGCTCCAGATCGATTCGATGTCAAAGGTACTGATTGTGGGCTTGGGGAACTGGAACGTCACTCCAGATGCTCTGGGGCCGTTAGTTGTAGAGAATGTGATGGTCACCCGCCACTATTTTGAGCTGATGCCAGGAGAGGTGAGTCCGGGTTACCGTCCTGTGAGTGCGATAGCACCTGGTGTTCTGGGGACGACAGGTATTGAAACCGGTGAAATCATCCAAGGAATCGTCGAAAAATCAAAGCCGGATCTGGTCATTGCCATCGATGCACTAGCCTCGCGTTCCCTGGAGAGAGTGAATACGACCATCCAGATCGCGGATACAGGCATACATCCGGGCTCAGGGATTGGCAACAAACGTAAAGGCTTGACATTGGACACACTAGGAGTACCTGTCATTGCTGTGGGAGTGCCAACTGTCGTCTACGCCTCGACCATTGTGAATAATGCGTTTGAGCTGATGCACAAACATTTTCAACAGCAGACCGCCCATACCGGTGAAATTCTTGGAATTCTGGATCAAATGAAGGAAGATGAGCGGCTGCTGCTGGTCAAGGAAGTATTAAGTCCCTTGGGACACGATCTGTTGGTCACCCCAAAGGAGATAGACGAATTTATTGAGGATATTGCCAATATTATTGCCAGCGGCCTGAATGCCGCCCTGCATGAAGTCGTAGGGATGAATAATGTAGCCGCCTATACTCATTAGTCTATGTTGATTGTTTGGACTGACATGACAAACGCCAAGCCTGCGGCCGGAATACCGCATAGCTTGGCGTTTTTAGGCATACATGGAGATTTACTGCTGCTGAAATCAAACAATCTTGAAGCGTTTGACCAGGCTGCTCAAATTCTCGGCCATTTTGGAGAGATTTAAGGAAGAGAGAGCAACTTCTTCCATTGATGCCAACTGCTGCTCAGTCGCAGCGGAAACATTTTGTGCACCTGCTGCTGTTTCTTCTGTAGTCGAGACAATCCCATTTATAGCGAGTACCATTTGCTCGGTGTTGGTAGATATGGCTTTCAGCGATTGATGCACATGGTGGATACGATTATTAACCTCACCAACAGCTTGGGTAATTTCATCAAAGGAGCTGCCGGCAAACTGTACAGCAGCTAAACCTTCCACCATTTCCGACGTTACCAGATTCATGCTTTGGACCGCCGCTGCGGTATCCTCCTGTATCGTTTCAATCATTTCCTCAATCTTCTTCGAAGAGTTGGCGCTTTGCTCAGCGAGCTTGCGTACTTCTGCAGCAACAACCGCAAAGCCCTTTCCATGCTCTCCTGCTCTTGCAGCCTCTATCCCGGCATTTAAGGCAAGCAGATTCGTTTGTACAGCAATACTATTGATCACTTTGTTCATATCGCCAATTTCACTGGCACGCAGTGCTAAACGCTGCACGACACTATTCATGTGTCCAACTGTTTCGTGTATTGATTGAATTTGCCGGACCGCCGATTGAATCGTTTGAGTGCCTGAATGGGCATTTGTGGAAGCAAGCTCAGATGAGGCTGCTGCCTGATTCGTATGCTCTGTAATTTGTTGAATCCCTGCGTTCATCGTGGTAACGGCATCCGAGGTTTCATTAACACTGCGCACCTGTTTATCGCTATCCACGGCCATAACCTGAATCGTTTGGGCGATATGCTCGGTGGCTTGACTGGTTTGACCAGCGCTGGCTGTCAACTGCTCTGTTGAAGCGGATACTTGAATGGCGTGGTCATCAACCTCGCGAATAATATGCTGCAGATCCGTTACCATTTCAGCAAAAGAGCCGGTCAATCTGCCTATTTCATCCGTGGAATCAGCCTGAATATGGACGGTCAAGTCACCCTGTGCTACTTTTTTCGTTGCTTCAATCAATCGGTCCATCGGTTTGGTCAATATACGCGCTAGCAATAATGCGAACAGCAGTCCGACAATAATGGCCACGGGAAGAGTGATTAAGGAGATTCGTATGTCCTGATCGATGTGATTCTGGAGCAGCTGACTTTGATTGGATAACTCCTGATCATGGTATTCGATCATCTGGTCTATCGTTGTGTACAGCTTTTGTTTATGTATGTCGGTCTCGTCATCAAGCGTCTTATAAGTCGCTTTTAATGTATCGGCATTCATTGCTTTTCTTTGATCATAGGCTGCTTTTACTCTATCAAAGGTAGAAAGATAAGCCGAGGTTTCAGTAACCATTTCCACTGCCCACAGCTTTTCCTGATCGCTGCTGACATTTTTTTGGATTTCCGCTAATTGGTTATTGATCGTTTGGGTGTCCTGCTTGTACACAGCTATTGAGCCTTCATTTTCATTAATAATCAGGTCAGCCTGACTGCTGTACAACTGACCGATCATATTTTTGAATTGCAGCGCCAGCTTGGAAGCATTCACCGAACTTAACTGGTTTTGGGTAGTCTGCTTGATCTGGCTAAGCATGAAGTAATTAAATGCGATTACGCCTCCCAAAAATAAGATTAATACCCCGAATCCCATAAGCATTTTCCACTTTAACGGTAAGTTTTTCATGGCAATCCCCTTTCTTCTGACACAGCTAAATTGGAAACTACCGCTATTATATCACGAATAGATTAGAGGTAATTCAGGTTTCGATAGAGGGAGAATGAAATCTTTTCGTTCTAGATCCTACCAACAGCTCATAGATTTGTTACTAGAGAGCAGTGTACAACAAACTACAAATCCATGACGGGTTTCAGGGTGGAGGAGGATGCAGAATTGAAGTGGACAGAGGTTACTGTGGATGTAAACAAACATCGTAAAATAGGACAAGGTCTGGTAGTATATTTCCGCATTATGGCCACACTTCTAATGGGGTGTGTGATGTTTTTTGCGGCGCTTGGTCTTTTGGGTTTTGCTCAGGCCAAGCTGACGAATACGACGCCAAATTCGTCGATGAAAGGTTTGGCATCGTCAGTTTCAAGTCGATTTTTTTTGGACATGCTCGGGATGGAAATGCCGCATATGCAGACAGATCGTCAAACATTTACATTTTCGCAATCCAATGTTTCCGGATTTTTGTTCACGCTCGTTACGGATTTGAATTGGAAGGATCCTAAAACCTTTATTTCCCGTGAAATGCCCGGTATGTCTCAGGATCGTTCAGTTGTGCTGCGCAAGGGGGTACAGACAGGAGATGACGGGCCTGAAGATTACGGACCCAAGGCGGATGTCATCCCCAAAAATGGAGAGGGCGGGGAGGGTTCGATTACTGCTAATCCATCAACTCTTCCGGAGGTGGGTGAAACGACAAAGGGAGAAACGAAGGTTATTCCGCCGACGGCTCAGCCCCCACGAACTGCAGGCAGAAATGTCGCATTCATCTATCAGTCTCATAACCAGGAATCGTATTTGCCTGAATTGGATGGAGTAAAGGATCCTGACAAAGCCTATGATCCTCAGACTAATGTGACCAAGGTTGGGTTACGATTAGCGCAAAAGCTGGAGCAAGAGGGCATCGGGGCCGTTCATTCTGACAAAAACTATCCTGCTATAGAAAAAAGCTTTAATTATTATTTTTCCTATAAATATTCTTTGAAAACCTTGCAGGAAGCGAGCTCCTCTCATCCGGATCTGAAATATTATTTTGACATCCATCGGGACTCACAGAGACGGGAAAAAACGACAGTTCGGATCAACGGGAAGGATTATGCGCAGCTTTATTTTATCATTGGAGGTAAAAACCCGAACTGGAAAGAAAATGAACAGTTTGCTTCACAAATTCATCAAGCTATCGAAGCCAAGTTTCCAGGGATCTCCAAAGGCTCGTTTGCCAAAGCTGCGGAAGGCAATGGTGTGTACAATCAAAATTTTTCAGCGAACAGCGTGCTTATCGAGGTTGGTGGGGTAGATAATTCTCTGGAGGAGTGTTACCGGACTGCAGATGCACTGGCAGCAGCAATAGCCGAGGTCGTGCTGAACGTGAAGAAGGTGGATGGACCTAATACACAGCCGAAGTAGTGAAGTAATGGGGGAGCAGGAGCATGGACAATCTATATGTCAGGCTGATGATAATTGGGTTTGTGTTGGGCTTTTGCATTTTTGTGGGACTGATGCTGGTCAATCGCGCGGTTGAGGGCAGTCGCGAGCCAGTGGTTACTGAAACAATTCAACAGATGGAACCTGCAATTGCAGAGTCAAAGCCACAGGTAAAAGCCGAGCCTGATCCGGCGAATGTGCGTGAGGCATCCAAAGAAACAGCTGTTAAGGAAAAAGTAGAAGCCGAGGAGCCGCGGACTGTGATCAGCAAAGCCACGGGTGTTGGTCGATTGGGCAACAAGATCGGCGGGCTGCTGCAAATACTGGCGCATTATGGGATACAGGGGATTGTCGCTTTGTTTGAGGCGATTACCGCTTAAGGGAAATGATTACGAAGGTGACTCCATTGCCGCAAAACCACACACCTGCTATAATTAGAAGAATTGTTAAATTTGCAGGTTAGTGAGGGTCAACTTACATGGATATTCATGCCAGACAGAAAATGATTAGAAACTTTTCAATAATTGCCCACATCGACCATGGGAAATCGACATTGGCCGACCGGATATTGGAATATACGGGTGCTCTTTCATCAAGAGAAATGCAGGAACAGGTTCTGGACCAAATGGATCTGGAGCGTGAACGGGGTATTACCATTAAGCTGCAAGCCGTTCGTTTGGAGTACCGTGCAGATGACGGGGAAACCTATATTTTGAATTTGATCGATACACCAGGACACGTCGACTTTACGTACGAGGTATCACGGAGCCTAGCAGCCTGTGAGGGTGCATTGTTAGTAGTCGATGCCGCACAGGGGATAGAGGCGCAAACGCTCGCAAATGTGTATCTGGCATTGGATAATAACCTTGAAATCTTACCTGTTATTAATAAAATCGATCTACCGAGCGCAGACCCAGAACGGGTCAAGCAGGAAATCGAAGAAGTGATCGGACTGGACGCAAGCGAGGCGGTGTTAGCATCGGCCAAAGCGGGGATCGGGATTAAGGAAATTTTGGAGCAGGTGGTCAAAAAGGTTCCGGCGCCTACGGGTGATACGGAACGTCCGCTCAAGGCACTTATTTTCGACTCTCACTATGATCCCTATAAAGGTGTTATCGTGTATGTTCGTGTTATGGACGGAGCGATTAAAGCAGGTTCGAAGATCAAGTTTATGGCTACGGAAAAAGTGTTCGAGGTCATCGAGGTTGGGGCTTTTATGCCAAGAATGACGATTGTCGATACATTGAATATAGGGGATGTTGGTTTCATCGTTGCAGGGATTAAGCATGTTGGCGACACACGTGTCGGGGATACCGTAACAGACGCCAAAAATCCGGCACCAGAAGCACTTCCCGGTTACCGGAAGATCAATCCAATGGTATTCTGCGGCTTGTATCCGATTGAAAGTACGGAATATAACGATCTTCGTGAAGCGCTCGGCAAGCTGCAGCTGAATGATGCTTCGTTAAGCTTTGAGCCTGAGAGCTCAACGGCATTAGGTTTTGGCTTCCGCTGTGGTTTCCTGGGATTGCTGCATATGGACGTTATTCAGGAGCGGATTGAGCGTGAGTTCAACATTCCGCTGATTACGACAGCGCCAAGCGTTATATTCAAAGTGACACAAACGAACGGTGAAGTATTAACGATCGACAATCCATCGATGTTCCCGGAAACAGGTAAAATCGATTATGTGGAAGAGCCTTACGTCGTTGCATCTGTAATTGTACCGAATGATTATGTAGGTGCAATTATGGAGCTGTGTCAAAATAAACGCGGCGAATTTATTAATATGGAATATTTGGATACGACGCGTGTTACGCTTTCCTATAACATTCCGTTGTCCGAAATTGTCTATGACTTTTTTGATCAGCTGAAATCGAGCACAAAAGGTTATGCTTCGTTTGACTATGTCGTGTCAGGGTACAAGCAATCCAATCTGGTTAAAATGGACATCATGCTTAATGGTGAACAGGTGGATGCCCTCTCATTCATTGTACATAGAGACCGCGCCTTCAATCGTGGACGCATCATTTGTGAAAAGCTGAAGGAGCTTATTCCGCGGCAAATGTTTGAGGTGCCGATTCAGGCTGCAATTGGACAAAAAATCATTTCACGTGAAACCGTTAAAGCGATGCGTAAAAACGTACTTGCCAAATGCTACGGGGGCGATATTTCCCGTAAGCGGAAGCTGCTGGACAAGCAAAAAGAAGGTAAAAAGCGGATGAAGCAGGTTGGTAACGTTGAGGTACCGCAGGAAGCGTTTATGGCCGTGCTAAGGCTGGATGAGTAGCAGGTAAGTCGATGAGAGAGCAGGTGCTTCTTAGCACCTGCTTTTGGCGTCATAGAAGCAGCCGGCTAAAGCGTGGTAACGGAAAGGGGAACTCTGATGATTCAGCGTGAGGAAACACCACAAGCATTATATTTACACATTCCATTTTGTACCAATAAATGCCACTATTGCGATTTTAATTCCTATATATTGAAGGGTCAGCCCGTGATGGACTACCTGGATGCGTTGGAGCGGGAAATGGAGCAAACGGTGAAACTGATTCCGCCGGGTGAGATTCAAACGATTTTTGTTGGAGGGGGTACGCCGACCGTTTTGCTGCCTGATCAAATGGAAAGCTTCCTGAAAAGGGTGCATACTTATTTTCCTAATAAGTCTGCTGAGCTTGAATTTTCTATGGAGGCCAATCCGGGAACCACGGATAAGGAAAAGCTGCAGGCCATGAAGGAAGGCGGCGTGAACCGGATCAGCTTTGGTGTGCAATCTTTCGACAATGCGCTGTTGGAAGGAATAGGTCGAATTCATAATACAGATGATGTATATCGCAGTATTGAGAATGCACGGCAGGTCGGCTTCACGAATATGTCGATTGATTTAATGTTCGGGCTGCCTAATCAGACCGTTGCCGCTATGAATGATTCCCTTGATAAAGCACTTGCGCTGGGGCTGCCGCATTACTCGATTTATGGTCTAAAGGTTGAGGAAAATACGTTGTTCCACAATTTGTATCAAAAAAACCTGCTGCCTCTTCCTGATGAAGATGACGAGCTCGATATGTTTCTGCTGATTATGAAACGATTGAAGGAGGCAGGTTATTCGCAATACGAAATCAGCAATTTTGCCAAGCCTGGTAAGGAAAGCCGTCATAACAGCATGTACTGGCTGAATCGCAGCTATTACGGTCTGGGAGCTGGTGCGCATGGCTATATGCATGGTAATCGTCATGTGAACATAAAAGGCGTTCAGGCGTATATAGATGCAACACAGAAAGGCCGTCCATTATTAGAGGAGTATGCGATCAGCGAGCAGGAAGCGATTGAGGATTTTATGATGGTGGGCCTGCGGTTGTTGAGTGGGGTGAAGCGAGCTGACTTCAGACGTCAATTTGGTCTGGAGCTGGAAGCTGTGTTTGGTAGTCATTTGAATAAATTAATGGATCAAAAGCTGCTGGCCGCTACAGATGATGGATATCGATTAACCGAGCAGGGTGTGTTACTTGGCAACGAAGTGTTCGGTGAATTTTTAAGCGTTTCGGTCGAATAGCGAGTTTGCGGAAAAATTTTTAATGGATATTTTATACGTTTTGTTGTATATTTATTCATAATAATTTTTTTGTGAATGGTGGTTTTTTCAATGACTGTTGTGTGCAGGAAGGCAACGCCTGAGGACGTTGATATTTTATTTGATATTATTCAGGGTTATGCGGAACAAGGAATTATGCTGCCGAGGTCGCGAGAGGTGCTTATTGCACAGATTGATACCTTTGTTGTGGCTTTCATAGAGGAACGGTTGGTTGGCTGCGGTTCTCTTACACGACTGGGTCAGGATTTGGTGGAGATTCGCTCGCTTGGGGTAACGCAGGGTTACAAAGGTCAAGGCATCGGAAATGCACTGGTTGACTTTCTGATAGAAGAAGCGAGGGCCCAACACATACCGAAGGTTATGGCATTGACGTATGAAGTGAGGTTCTTCGAAAGAAACGGCTTTTCCGTCGTGGAGAAAGAAATTTTCCCCGAGAAAGTATGGCGAGACTGTATTCATTGTAAAAAGCAGCACTGCTGTGATGAAATTGCCGTTTTGAAGCGGCTGGATTGACTTGACACAGACCTCCGGGTCTGTTATTTTTGTATTATGAATTAGCACTCGACAGATATGAGTGCTAACATCTGTATAGAACAAGATCTTTAACCGGATCCATTATTATGAATAACTTTGGAGGGTTGAACATGCTAACCGAACGCCAACGCCAAATACTTAGTGCCATCGTAGACGACTATATCCGTTCGGCAGAACCGGTTGGCTCCAGAAGCATTTCCAAACGAGGAAATGTGGGATTCAGCCCTGCTACGATACGTAATGAAATGTCCGATTTGGAAGAAATGGGATTTCTGGAGCAGCCACATACATCGGCAGGCCGTATTCCTTCTCATAAAGGCTACCGTTATTATGTGGATCATCTGATTCCGTACGGAATTGCCAACCAAGAGGTTGATGTCTTAAAGCTGTTTTTTGCGGAAAAAATGCAGGAAATGGAGCAAGTCATTCAACATGTGGCTTCCATATTGTCGAATTTGACCAACTATACATCCATTGTGATGGGACCCGAGATGTTCAATACAACGCTTCGGCACTTACAGATCGTTCCTTTGAGTGAACGGACGGCTGTGGCGATTATCGTTACGAACAGCGGGCAGGTCGAGAACAAAACCGTGACAATCCCTGAAGGTATACCGATGTCAGAGATTGAAAAGTTCGTCAATCTATTAAATGCACGTATGCAGAACGTGCCTTTACTGCAGTTTAAATCCAAGCTGTACACAGAGATCGGCGAGGAAATGCGCAGCTACGTGTCAGGCTATGAGGAACTGCTTACGATGCTTAACAGCGTCCTTGATCAAGGTGAGGAAGACCGGATATTTCTCGGTGGGACAACGAATATGTTGACACAGCCTGAATTTAGGGATATGGAAAAGGTTAAAAGCATTCTCGATCTGCTGGCTGAGACACCCGCTTTGGTGAAGCTGTTTACAGGTACAGGAGCAGGCATCCAGGTGAGAATAGGCAGCGAGAATACAGTGGCTGCGATTAATGACTGCAGCTTGATTACTGCTTCTTATACGATAGAAGGCAAGAATCTCGGTACGATAGGCATTTTGGGACCGACTCGTATGGATTATGGCAAGGTAATGAATCTTCTGACTCATTTATCCAAAGATATGACGTTGGTTCTGGAGCGATGGTACAAATGAATCCGGTAAAGCCGATTTCAAGTGAAGGCGATGACACGTTTGCTACTATACTCAACAACGCAGGGGCGATTCGGGCCATTTGCTCTGCAGTTGAGGGAACGCTGGGTCCCAAAGGGCTTGATACGATGCTCGTGGGCGCACAGGGAGAGGTCATCATTACGAATGACGGTGTAACCATTTTGGAAAAGATGGATGTGACCCACCCTGCTGCGCGTTTATTGATACAGGTTGCACGTTCACAGCAAGAGCATGTTGGCGACGGTACAACTACCGCTACTGTGCTTGCCGGAGCCCTGGTGGCAGAAGGTGTAGCGCAGGTGACAAGGGGCGTACCGGTAGCCAAAATCGTCAAAGGGATTCAAGAAGGAATTGCTGCTGCGATAAAGCTTCTAGCGCGGCGCAGCCGAATGATTAATGGACTGGATGATCCGCTCCTGTACCGGATTGCTTATATAGCAGGGCGTGAGCATACGGATTTGGCGAAGCTTATTCTTGAAGGTGCTCACCAACTGGGTACAAATAAGCTTCAAGAAGACAGCTTTCGTTTTGCCGATGTGGTGATTTCACATAAAAAAGCGGTCAGTGAGGTATGGCCCGGGCTGCTTATACAAAAGATACCTGCTAATGCGCAAACGGATTTTCCAACCGCCCCAGCCTCGGTCCTGATCATACAGGATGCATTTGAGCCGGAAGTGATCGATGAAGAAGCGCTGATGACTGAAGCTGGCTTTCAGAAGCAGATGCAGCTGAAGGAGCAATTTCGTCAGTCGCTTAACAAGCTTCTCGAGCTGAAGGTTGGGCTTATTCTCGCAGATCGCGGAGTCAACTCCGAAGCGGAGCAGTTCTGCACCGATCACCGAATCATGGTCGTACAGCGGGTTCCGCGCCGCGAGCTCCGTCTTGTAAGCGAGTATACCGGAGCACGTCCGATACGTCGCAGCGGGCTGTATAAGCCGGCTAATGAGCTGGCAGGCTATCTGGGGTTCGCCGGTCGTGTGTCATACGATGAGCGTCTGGAATGCGTTCGCATATCCGAAGGCAGAGGACGCGCGCAGGTGACCGTCATTGTTGGTGCAAGCACGAGCGAAGTTGTTGGCGAGCGGCTGCGTATTGCCAAGGACGCTGCGGCTGCCATGCAGGCTGCGCTGCGCGGCGGATGCTTGCCTGGCGGCGGTGCTGCAGAGTTATCTGCCGCGTATGAATTGGACCGTCTGCGTGAGACGGTACAGGGGATGGAGGGCTTCGGGATCACAGCCGTTGCCCAGGCCTTGCGTAAGCCCCTTGCCCAAATCGTTGTCAATGCTGGTTATAATCCACTGGAAAAGGTGGAGGAAGTCAAAGCAGCGCAAATTGCTTCTGGGTCCGACTCATTGGGTGTGAATTGCGATAATGGCGCAATCATTGATATGCTTGAATATGGCATTGTCGATCCGGCTGATGTGAAATTGCATGCGCTGCATGCTGCTGGTGAGGTTGCGGCTGCGATTCTGCGTATACATACAGTCATCAAGATGAAGCCGCGTGTGGAAGAATAATAACCCGTCAGCAGGGTGAGTGGAAGCTCAAACTTGCTTAAAGCTCACATGCATGGTTAATATAGAGTCATGTAGATTTGATTAAGGAGGTGACAGACATTGAGTACAGAAAATAACAAAAATTTTGATGGTAACGCAGAAGCTGAACAAGCTGATGCTAAATATACCGAAGAAGCAGTTAATACTTCTTTTGAAAATGAAGCGGCTCAATCCGAGCAAGCTGATCCTCAAGAACAGGAGCTGCTGCAGCTCCGCCAACAATCGGAAGAAAATTACCAACGTTCTTTACGGACACAAGCTGATTTCGACAACTTTAGAAGAAGAACCCGTCAAGAGAAAGAAGAGTTTGCGAAATACGCCTCCCAAAAGGTGATTGAGCAGCTTTTACCTATTATTGATAATTTTGAACGTGCATTGGCTGCAGGCAGGGAAAGTAATGATTATGAAGCACTTTTGAAGGGTGTAGATATGATCTACCGTCAGCTCGACCAGGCTCTCGCAGGTGAAGGCCTGAAGCCGATGGAATCAGTTGGACAGCCATTTAATCCAGAATTCCATCAAGCCATTATGCAAGTTGAATCAGATGAATATGAAGAAGGTATTATTGTCAGTGAAATTCAAAAAGGCTACCTGCTCAAAGATCGGGTGCTGCGCCCGGCAATGGTTCAAGTAAGCTCTTAGGATTTATACTACATGGATTAGCCCCAATGATAATAAGTACAACCGCAGGTATGCGGACTGTTTGCATAGTCATTGTGTTCGTGTTTTACTGGCGTAAAAACTATTAGGAGGTTTACTATAATGAGTAAAGTAATCGGTATTGACTTAGGAACAACCAACTCTTGCGTAGCGGTAATGGAAGGCGGCGAAGCCGTTGTTATCCCTAACGCAGAAGGTAACCGTACAACTCCATCAGTTGTAGGCTTCAAGAAGGACGGTGAGCGGATCGTTGGCGAAACGGCCAAACGTCAAGCAATTACGAACCCGGACCGTACTATCAGCTCAATCAAACGTCACATTGGTACGAATCATAAAGAATCTATTGATGGCACCGACTACACGCCTCAAGAAATTTCCGCAATTATCCTGCAAAAGCTGAAAGCTGATGCTGAAGCTTATCTGGGTACTTCGGTATCACAAGCCGTTATTACTGTTCCTGCATACTTTAATGATAGCCAACGTCAAGCAACCAAGGATGCTGGTAAAATCGCAGGTCTTGAAGTTTTGCGTATCGTTAATGAGCCAACTGCTTCCGCACTGGCATACGGTATCGAGAAATCCGAAGACCATACGATCCTGGTTTATGACCTTGGTGGCGGTACCTTTGACGTTTCGATCCTGGAATTGGGCGATGGTATCTTTGAAGTAAAAGCAACCAGCGGTGACAACCGTTTGGGCGGTGACGACTTTGACCAATTGGTGATCAATCATTTGGTAGCTGAATTTAAAAAAGAGCAAGGCATCGACCTGAGCAAAGACAAGGCAGCTGTACAACGTTTGAAGGATGCAGCAGAAAAAGCGAAGAAAGAACTTTCTGGTGTATTGACAACTACGATTTCCCTGCCATTTATTACGGTAGTAGACGGAGTTCCTCAGCATTTGGAGATCAACCTGACTCGTGCCAAATTTGATGAAATTACATCTGCTCTGGTGGAAAGAACCTTAGGACCAACACGTCAAGCTTTGAGTGATGCGGGTCTGACAGCTAACCAAATTGATAAAGTCGTTCTGGTAGGTGGTTCCACACGTATTCCTGCCGTTCAGGAAGCTGTAAAACGTTTGATCGGTAAAGAGCCTTCCAAAGGCGTTAACCCGGATGAAGTCGTAGCTCTTGGTGCAGCTATCCAAGCAGGCGTATTGACTGGTGATGTGAAAGACATCGTATTGTTGGATGTAACTCCATTGTCCTTGGGTATTGAAACAGCTGGTGGCGTATTTACGAAGATGATTGATCGGAATACAACAATCCCTACTACCAAATCCCAAGTCTACACAACCTATGCCGATAATCAGCCAAGCGTAGAAATTCATGTACTTCAAGGTGAGCGCGCAATGGCTAATGACAATAAAACACTGGGCCGTTTCATGCTTGGTGATATTCCTCCGGCTCCGCGCGGTATTCCGCAAATTGAAGTTACCTTTGACATTGACTCCAACGGTATTGTTAATGTTAATGCAACGGATAAAGGAACTGGCAAAAGTCACAAAATCACAATAACTTCTTCCAGTGGGTTGTCGGATGAAGAAATTGATCGTATGATGAAAGATGCCGAAGCTAACGCTGACGAAGATCGTAAGCGTAAAGAGCTTGTTGAAGCACGCAACACAGCAGATCAATTGGTATATTCGGTTGATAAAACGATCAAGGATCTTGGCGACAAGGTAGATCAGGCCGAAATCGACAAAGCGAACGAAGGTAAGGAAAAAGTTAAAAAGGCGCTGGAAGGCGACAACCTGGACGAAATCAAAGCAGCAACTGACGAATTGACAGAGATCGTTCAACAACTGTCTGTGAAGCTGTATGAGCAAGCTGCCCAACAAGAGCAAGCGGGTCAACCGGGTGCTCAAGGCGAAGCCGATTCAGCGAAAAAAGATAACGTTGTTGATGCTGACTACGAGGTTGTTGACGAGAACAAAAAGTCTTAATTTATTCTTGAAAAACATAGGCAAGATGAAGGTCAAAGCCATTTACAGGCTTTGACTTTCCGTTTGTGGTTAGAAGAATAGGAGTGGAACGATGAGTAAACGTGATTATTACGAGGTTCTTGGTCTGAGCAAGAACGCCTCGCAGGACGAGATCAAAAAAGCATATCGTCAGATGGCTCGCCAATATCATCCTGATGTGAACAAAGCAGCCGATGCGGAAACCAAGTTTAAAGAGGCTAAAGAAGCTTACGACGTTCTGGGCGATGATCAGAAAAAGGCGCAGTACGATCGCTTCGGCCACGTAGACCCGAATCAGGGAATGGGCGGCGCAGGCGGTGCTGATTTTGGCGGCGGCTTCGGCGACTTATTCGATATGTTTTTTGGTGGTCAAGGTGGAGGACAAAGACGGAATCCGAATGCACCGCAGCGCGGTAACGATCTGCAGTATACGATGACGATCGAGTTCAAGGAAGCCGTATTTGGCAAGGAAATGGACATTCAAATTCCGCGTACGGAAACTTGTGATACGTGTCATGGCAATGGAGCGAAGCCGGGCACGAAGCCAGATACATGTACAGTTTGTAAAGGCAGTGGGCAGCAGGAGGTCGTACAAAATACGGCGTTCGGCAGAATCGTCAACCGCCGCGTTTGCTCGGCTTGTAATGGTCAGGGTCAAACCATCAAGGACAAATGTACAACTTGCCATGGTGCAGGTAAAGTGAAGAAACAACGTACCATTCATTTGAACATTCCTGCTGGTGTTGATGATGGTGCTCAGCTGCGCGTTACTGGAGAAGGTGAAGCTGGTTCCAAGGGCGGTCCTTCAGGTGATCTGTATGTTGTGATTCGTGTCAAGCCTCATGATTTCTTTGAACGTGAGAATGATGATATTTATTGCGAGATTCCGTTGACGTTTACTCAAGCTGCACTCGGTGACGAAATCGAGATTCCGACGTTGACCGAAAAAGTGAAGTTGAAAATTCCTGCTGGTACCCAAACGGATACTTACTTCCGTTTAAAAGGCAAGGGTGTTCCTCGTTTGCGCGGCTATGGTCAAGGTGATCAGCATGTGAAGGTGATTATTGTAACACCTACCAGCCTGAATGAAGAGCAAAGAGAGCTGCTTCGTGAATTTTCACGACAAAGCGGTGAACATACACACGAGCAGAATCAATCCTTTTTTGAAAAAGTGAAAAAAGCTATTTTAGGTGAATGATAACCATAAATTGATTTGAAAATTGGTAATCTGCAGTTGTAGTGGGCATATCAGGCTGATTGAAGCTTGATGTGCTTTTTTTGTATTTTATTTTTTGTATAGCTAGCCTCACTTGGTAAACAATACTGAGGTATGCAGTTAACCAATTTGAAAGAAGAGAGTGAGGCAATACTGATGGAAAAGCAGCAAAAAAGTGTAAGAACATCTAGAAATCAGTTACCGATCGCAAAAAAAGAAGATGTGGACTATAACGCTGAATTTGCCGATGACAATGACAGGATTGCATCGGAACGTGCGTCCGAGGCTGATCAACGTCAGGAATCCTGATACTGATTGCTCTGTGAAAGGAGGAGGCAGCGTTGGCTGAAAAAAGCATGCAGGCATATTTTCATTCGGCAGCAGAAGCACAAAGTATTATTACAAAGCTGAAGGCATTACGGGTGAAAGATATTCAAATAAACCAGGTGGGCTCGAACCCTTTATCTAATCAAGGTACGGGATGGGACATGCTGCAAGAAGAAAATGCAGATACCGCCATGATGAGTGCAGTTGGCTTTGAAGGTGAGGATACGGCTTCTGAGGGGGGCAGGCTGGATACCCTTTTAACGGCACTTATTGATGAGGTAAGCTATGAGCAGGCAGTACGAGTGGTTCGTGATGGCGGTGGCGTGATTTAGGTATAGGTTAGCAACTAGCAGAAGCTTCCTCGACGGAAGCTTTTTTGTTGTGCCGAAGTGTTGTATACTGGGAACAATGTGCATTCGAGCGTTTTGCTATGCAAAGCTCACATATATGCTTACGAAGAAAGCTTTGCTACACAAAGCTCTAAGGAGGATTCAAACATGCGATGGCATGAGGTAACGGTGTATACAACCGAAGAAGCAATTGAAATGGTTTCAAATTTTATTCATGAATTGGGTGCTGGTGGCGTATCGATTGAAGAGTCGGGGACGTTGAACAAGGAACGGGATACGTCGTTCGGTCAGCTGTATGATCGGCCTTTGAATGATATTCCGGAAGGTTTTGCGGTGATTCAAGGGTATTTCTCCAAGGATGTTGATATGTCTGACGTCATGGAAAGGCTGCAAGAGTCTGTGGCCCAACTAAGCGAGTATGATATCGATACGGGTAATCCGACCTTTGGATTGAAGGAAGTTGATGATGAGGATTGGGCGAATGCATGGAAGCAATATTTTAAGCCGGTACGGATCTCCGAGCGGCTGACGATTAAGCCGACCTGGGAGGAATACACACCAGAAACGGATGAGCTGATCATTGAGCTTGACCCGGGAATGGCCTTTGGAACGGGGACCCATGCAACTACCTCTCTATGCCTTCGTGCATTGGAGACCGTGATCAAAGAGGGCGACGATGTGATTGATGTTGGAACCGGATCAGGCATATTGGCAATAGCTGCGGCCAAGCTGGGTGCTCGACATGTACTGGCTGTAGATTTGGACCCGGTTGCCGTAGAAAGTGCTATGGATAATACGGCGCTTAATGGACTGACGAATCTGATTTCGGTCAAGCAAAGCGATTTACTTCAGGTGCTGAATGAGAGTGCTTCAGGTGATAGCGAGAAAGCCTCTGCACTTGGTGTACGTGTACCGGTACAGGTTGTTGTTGCGAATATTTTGGCTGAAATTATTCTTCTGTTCGTTCAGGAAGTGTATGATATATTGGAGGCTGGAGGCGTTTATGTCGTTTCCGGTGTGATTAGCAGTAAAGCGGAGCTTGTAGAGCAAGGACTTAGAGCCGTCGGTTTTACCGTTACAGAACAGATTGAGGACCAGGCTTGGGTCGTTATTATAGCTAGAAAGCTGTAGGTGAATGTATGGATTTTAGTTCTTTTTTAGCGTTTCCTGTTGAGCAAATGCCGTTTGTATTCCTCGTTTTATTAATCGGCTTTACGATTCATGAATTTTCCCATGCGATAGTTGCCGACCGTTTTGGAGATGAAACTCCACGTTCTATGGGCAGGGTAACTCTGAATCCGCGGTCACATATCGATTGGTTGGGGATGATTTTTTTCCTAGTGATCGGTGTAGGCTGGGCGAAGCCGGTGCTTGTGAATCGGGCTCGTTTCAAAAGTCCGCGCGTGATGGGCATTATTGTGTCGCTCGTTGGTCCGTTAAGCAATTTGGTGTTGGCTTTCATCAGCTTAATCGTATTTTATGCGCTGCTGCAGGGTCATGTCATTGACGGCTTTTCAGTCGGTACGGTAAAAGCAATTAAGTTATTTTTTAGTTTGATGATTATGCAAAATATATTTCTGTTTATCCTGAATCTGATTCCTTTCCCGCCACTCGATGGTTACAGGATTTTGGAGGATTTACTGCCGCGTGCATGGGCGGAAAAAATGAGATCCTATCAGCAATGGCTGTTTTATGCAATTCTGCTTATGTTCTTCATACCACCGATTCGGAATGTAACGATTGGACCGATTTTTGAATTTCAATGGACTATACTTGCTGCTTTTAATTGGGTTGCCGTACATATCTTTGGGGGCGGTGTGCTGCGCATGTAGCTTCCGTCCGTGATCAGCAGTGAGTGAAGTGTGTAGATTTTTGCGGACAATCATAGTATGATGTAGGTTGATATTTTGAATAATAGAAAGTAGAGAAGCACATGCAGCGTTATTTTATTGCACCTGAGCAATTTACTGAAGCCATGGTTACGATTTCCGGCGATGACGCTCATCATTTGGTTAGAGTGATGCGTGCAAAAGAAGGCGAGCAGGTCATTGTCAGCGATGGTGAGAGCCGTGAGGCACTGGTGCGTATTCGCGAGTTGGATAAAGATCAGGTAACAGCCGATATTGTACAACTATTATCGATGAATCATGAGGCGAACGTAGAGGTATGGATCGCTCAGAGCTTACCCAAGGGCGACAAGATGGAAACCGTTATCCAAAAGGGGACGGAAATCGGTGCTGCCCGTTTCATTCCTTTTATATCGGAGCGGACTGTGGTTCAGCTTGATGCTAAGAAAGAAGGTAAGCGTGTTGAACGCTGGCAAAAAATTGCCAAGGAAGCGGCCGAGCAGGCCCATCGCAACCGTGTACCTGTGGTTGACACACCTTTAACCTGGAAAGCTTTACTTCAGCAGGCTGGTTTGGCGGATGCGGCCTGGATCTGTTATGAGAAGGAAAATGGCTTGCAGCTTAGGCAGCAGATTCAAGCAGCATTGGCAAGCAGACAGGAAGCAGAAACTCCCACTGGTAAAATAAAGCTAATGCTCATCGTAGGACCAGAGGGTGGCTTTAGTGAACGAGAAGTTGAAGCAGCGGAAGCGGCGGGGTGTCGTTCGATCAGCCTGGGCAAACGTATTTTACGAACAGAAACGGCAGCAATGGTCGGATTAACTTGTATTTTGTACGAATCCGGCGAGATGGGAGGAAATTAGAATGCCTACAGTAGCATTTCATACATTAGGCTGTAAAGTGAATTTTTATGATACGGAAGCGATCTGGCAGCTATTCAAGCACGAAGGCTATGAGCAGATTGATTTTGAAGCGTCCGCCGATATATATGTGATCAATACCTGTACGGTAACCAACACGGGCGATAAAAAAAGCCGACAGATGATCCGACGCGCGATTCGCCGTAATCCAGAAGCAATTGTTGCAGTAACAGGCTGTTATGCGCAAACCTCTCCTGCGGAAATTTTGGCGATACCGGGTGTTGACTTGGTTATTGGGACACAGGATCGGGATAAAATCATTCCGTATGTGCAGCAGTTGGTTCAGGAGCGTCAGCCGATTAATGCGGTGCGCAATATTATGAAAACCCGCCAGTTCGAAGAGCTGGATGTACCGGATTTTGCAGATCACACAAGAGCCTTTTTAAAAATTCAGGAGGGCTGCAACAACTTCTGTACGTTCTGTATTATCCCTTGGTCGCGTGGACTCATGCGCAGCAGGGAGCCTCAGAGTGTACTGAAGCAGGCGAGAATGCTGGTTGATGCAGGTTATCAGGAGATTGTGCTGACAGGGATTCATACGGGCGGTTACGGTGAGGATATTGAGAATTATAGTCTGGCCAAGCTGCTCTGGGATCTGGACAAGGTGCAAGGTCTCAAACGCATTCGTATCTCTTCCATTGAAGCCAGCCAAATCACGGATGAGGTACTGGATGTACTGAAGCATTCAGACAAAATGTGCCGTCACCTGCATATTCCGCTTCAAGCCGGTGACGATCAGGTGTTGGCCAGAATGCGCCGCAAATATACGACGGCTGAGTTTGGTGAGAAGATCAAGCGGATTCGTGAAATTATGCCGGACGTCGCAATAACCACGGATGTTATTGTCGGCTTCCCAGGTGAGACAGACGAGATGTTCATGAATGGCAAAAGATTTATGGAGAAGATGCAGTTCTCCGAAATGCACGTATTTCCTTATTCCCAAAGAACAGGAACACCTGCTGCTCGCATGGAGGACCAGGTTGAAGAGGAATTGAAAAACACTCGTGTACACGAGCTGATCGATTTGTCGGAGCAGATGCAATTAACCTATGCGCAAAAATTCGTGGGTCACGTGCTGGAAGTGATACCGGAGAATGGCAATAAAGGTCGGGCAGATTCCATCATTATGGGCTACACGGACAACTATTTGCAGGTCGTATTTGAAGGCAGCAAGGATTCAATAGGGCGTATTTGTCAGGTTAAGATTGTTGAGGCTGGTGTCAACGAATGCCGCGGGGAACAGATACTTATACCGGAAATAGCTCGGGCTATCGTTTAAATTGAAGTGCAGCATGAACGAGGGATTTCATTCTGGTATAAGAGTGAAATCTTTCTTTTTAATTTAAAAGAAATCGGGGTGGATGGAATGAGTGAAATGGAAGGACTGAAGTTTGATCTGATGCAGCTGCCATCATATATCGATCATACACTTTTGAAGGCGGACGCCACATCTGCAGCTATATACAAGCTGTGTGAGGAAGCACTGGAATATGGTTTTTACAGCGTTTGTGTGAACGG
The DNA here is from genome assembly GCF_001956045.1 of Paenibacillus sp. FSL H7-0331. The sequence goes on from NZ_MRTH01000006.1 coordinate 173,831, forward strand.
GGTTTGGGTACCTTTGTGTAAAAAGTTACTAGAAGGCAGCGATGTGCGTGTCAGTGTGGTATGCGGCTTTCCGTTAGGCGCCACTAATCCGGCAGTCAAGGCTTACGAAGCTGCTCAAGCGGCTGAGGCCGGTGCGTCAGAAATCGATATGGTGCTTCAGGTAGGGCAACTGCTCGAAGGTAATGAGGAAGCGGTTCGTGAGGACATTCGCGGCGTGGTGAAGGCAGTAGAAGGTCGCGCTATTGTGAAAGTAATTTTTGAGACCGGTTATTTGAATGAGCAGCAAAAGATCACAGCCTGTCGGCTCTCTGAAGAAGCTGGAGCGCATTATGTAAAGACTTCGACCGGTTTCGGTCCTGGTGGTGCTTCCACTGAGGATATACGCTTGATGCGTGCGAATGTATCAGCGTCCATCGGAGTGAAGGCTTCTGGCGCTGTTCGTGATCTAGCCACAGCCCTGAGCATGATCGATGCAGGAGCAACCCGCTTAGGAACAAGCTCTGGCGTTGCGATTATGAAAGGTACTTCGAGCTCATCTACTTATTAATTTATAATGATTAGGAGGCCCCGAATGGCTGCCGTATATTTGGATAAAAAACGTAAAAGACGGCTTGAAGCGGGACATCCGTGGATTTTTCAATCCGAAGTGGAACGAACAGAAGGTGATCCTATTGCAGGTCAATTGCTCTCTGTACATACGCATAACGGTCAATATATGGCTACTGGCTACTGGAACCCGACTTCGCAAATTGTAGTGCGGATTGTTTCCTATGAGCCATTGGAGGCCATGACGCATGCCTTTTTTGTTGATAAATTTAAAATTTGTCTGGAGCATCGAGAACGTTTTGTGCCGGACGCACGCTCATACAGGCTTGTGTATGGAGAAGCGGACCGACTGCCTGGGCTGATCGTGGACCGTTTCGAGGATGTGCTTGTTGTGCAGCTGCTGACACTGGGAATGGATCTTGTACGCGAAGCGATTATTTCCGCCCTGGTCGAAGTTGTTCAGCCTTCGGGAATATATGAACGCAGCGATGTGTCTGTTCGCGAACTGGAGGGCTTGAAGCAGCAAAAGGGCTTACTATATGGCGAATGTCCAAGGCATGTTCGAATCACGGAAAATGGGCTGAGCTTGGAGATTGACATTATGGAAGGCCAAAAAACCGGCTATTTCTTTGACCAGCGTGAAAATAGAGCAGCAATTGCGCCACTCATGGTCGGCTGGGGTAAGCGCAGTGGGATCGAATTGAAGGATGTACCCGATCCGGATGGCTCGGGCGCGTTAGTGAAGATGCCAGTTAATGCAAATGGGAAAGCTGTAACCTTCCCGCTCTGGGACGGGGCAACTGTATTGGAGTGCTTTTCTCATACGGGCAGCTTTACCTTGAATGCCTGCAAATATGGAGCCAAGAAAGTAACCTGCCTCGACATTTCCGAGCATGCGATAGAAAGCGCCAGAAGCAATGTCAGACTCAATGGTTTCGAGGATCGCGTGGAGTTCGTGGTCGCGGATGCATTCGAATATTTGCGTACACAGACTAAGGGATTGGATGAGCGGCAGGAAAGATCTCTTGCAGATCGCAAGAAGCTTGATACCTCGCAGCCGCTGCAGTCTGGGGGTAGAACCTGGGATGTAGTCATTCTCGATCCTCCGGCATTCGCCAAGACAAGAACTGCAGTCGAGGGTGCAATCAGGGGATATAAGGATATTAATCTGCATGGCATGAAGCTCGTAAATGAAGGCGGATATCTCGTTACAGCCAGCTGCTCTTATCATATGAAGCCCGATTTGTTTCTTGAAGCTATACATGCCGCGGCAGTAGACGCGAAGAAGGTCCTCAGGTTGATCGAATTTCGGGCAGCAGGCAAGGATCATCCGCGGATCTTAGGTGTAGATGAAGGTCATTATTTGAAATTTGCCATCTTTGAAGTGAGAAGTAGATAAGCTTCACCGACAAGCCGTCGCTTTCTTTCAGAAAAGCGGCGGTTTTTGCCTGTCAAAATAGGTAAGCTCGTTCTCGCCAGCTTGTAAATGGAGATAACGGTTGAATTGTGTGGATAGGGCTTATATAATAGATTATATTGATAATCATTCTCAAATGAAATCGGCTGATGTCTTTCATGGAGCCAATCAAGGTCTTGTCAAGCGTGATTTACCTATTAAGGGAGGGTTTATTGTGAAACAATCAGTAGAAATTTCGATGAATATATGGGAAGCCATTCGAGAACGGCGCAGTATCGGTAGGGTTAAGCAGGACCCGGTTGAACGGGAAAAGATCGAATTATTACTTGAAGCAGCTTCCTGGGCACCCAGTCATCACGCTACAGAGCCTTGGCGTTTTTTTGTATTAACAGGTGAAGGCAGAGGTGTGTTGGGTCAGGCTTATGCGGATATTGCTGCAGAGGCAGCTCAAGGGCTTGGGCCAGAGGAGCTGGAATCCATTCGCAGTAAATCGAGAGCGAAAGCTTTTCGTGCTCCTCTTGTAATCGCCATTGCCGTCTCCCCTTCAGTGGATCCGAAGGTTAGTCGGATAGAGGAATTTGCTGCTGCCCATTCAGCCGCTCAGAATATGTTGCTTACTGCTCATGCTTTGGGTTTAGGCACCATTTGGCGTTCAGGGGATCCGATGTATCATCATCGTATGAAGCAGGCGTTTGGACTTACGGAGTCGGAGGAACTGGTAGGACTTATCTATATTGGTTACCCGGATATGCCGCAGCTTACAGGTAAAAGAGTGTCTTATGAAGAGAAAACCGTATGGATCTCAAATGAATAAATAACAAGGATAGATTACTATAATTTTGAAACAGGCTGCGCTTTGACAGAGCAGTCTGTTTGTCGTTAGGCGATACTTTTTCTATTAATTTTTGAAGTTTGATACAAAATAAGCCTGGTACTCGTCTTATATATAGCTGCAGCTGAAAGGAGGATAATCGATTGCAACATCCTACAAACGATTACTTTAAAGAAGTTTTTCATACTCATTATCCGTCAGTGCGTCGAAAGCTGGTGGCGCTCGTGCGTGACGAAGCTATAGCAGAAGACTTGGCACAGGAGGTTTTTCTCAGATTATATCGCAATCCACCGGAGGAGCCGCAAGTTATCGGTGCCTGGCTGCATCGGGTGCTGACTCGTATTGGATACGACCATCTGAATAAACAAGCGCGTGAGCGGAAGCTTCAGGAAAAGCAGGAGCAATACATGCAGACTGCCGAACAACTGGGTGCATCCAACGAACAGACATTTATTCGACAGTTGGATCAGGAGGAAGTTCGTGATTGGTTGGACCAGCTGCCTGAGCGTGACCGCAATGCACTGCTGCTTCGCTATTCCGGATACAGCTATGCTGAAATAGCTGAGCAGCTTCAGGTGAACCCACCGCTCGTAGGAACATTGTTAAACCGGGCAACCGCCAAGCTTAAACGACATGCTGAAGCACGTACGCAAATCTGACAGAAGTTAAAAGATCATCGATAAACAATGATGGGTACAAGCGATGATCGGAAATGTGAACTGCCAAGGAGGCGAAAACTGTTGACAAGATTGAAACCAACTATAGCGAATGATCCGAAGAACGAAGAGAAACTTACAAGCGCTGCCTGGGAGAGGCTGCAAGCCTCCCTTAAAGAAGAGGGAGAACAACCGCAATGGCTGTTGTTAGGGCAAAGAGCTATGGCTGATCGTACCGAGGAAGCTGCAGCAGTGAGTGAGCTGGACGCACAACAGACTCAGATACTAGGAGCAGGCAAGACGATTCATACGCCACTTAAGTCGAGCCAACCCGTATTGAATGATTCAGATGCCAAGCTAACAACTGAGGAGCGAAAGGTGCATAATCGTGCAGGAGTCTTCAGCAGCTGGATACGCCGTAATAACAAGAGAATTTGCATCGCAACTGCCGCATGCCTGCTGGTTGGCGTTATTGCTACACCTATAGGAAATGAGGCACTCGCATCCATTTTGAACAAATTTCGCATGCAGCAGGTTACCGTTGTTAATGAAAATGATCTGCAGCAGCTGTTTTACAACGCTACGAATGGGGAAACACGTGAATCCGCCAATAAGTTTGGTGATTTCACACAGGTATCAGGCAATAAATCGGGTGAGTTAACTGCTGTTGAAGCTTCCAAGCTGCTCGGACGTAGTATCGTGGTTCCAAAGGATTGGAATGCAAAGGAGCAAAAGCTGTATATCTCGCCGTCCAATGCCATTACACTCAAGCTGAAGGTAGATGAAGTGAACAAAACCATGCTTCGTCTCGGAGCAAAAAAGCTGCTTCCACAATCGATCGACGGTAAGCCGATCACGCTTGATATCGGTGAATCGGTGCATATTCATACAAGTATAAAAGATAAACCAGGTTATTCCTTCTCACAACAGCCAGTGCCGGTTATCACAGTAGATCCGACAATCCCTGTTGCAGAGGCCTATGATGCATTGCTTCAATTCCCGCTTTTGCCAGATAGTCTGAAGCAGAGCCTGCAGCAAACGAATGTATTAAGTGGAGGAGCGGTTCCGCTGCCAGTCGTGACTAATGGTCAATCGGAGAAATTAAAGCTGAATAACCTGGATATCATTATGACGACAAGCAGCTCAGGGAAATATGTTTATTATATGGCAACCTGGGTGAAAAATGGACAATTGTATACATTGAGTGGTGGGCAAGAAGTATTTGCAAACCGTCAAGCCCTGCTTGATCAACTAACAGAGCTGACTCAATTATGAAAAATGCGGTTGTGGATGCAAGAGGTTTAACGAAGGACTACGGCAACGGCCGCGGCTGCCGTGAGATTACGATTCAGATCGGTCAGGGTGAGGCATTCGGCTTCCTCGGTCCGAATGGAGCTGGTAAAAGTACATTTGTTAAAATGCTGGTTGGATTAATTCGTCCAAGTGGTGGTCGTGCATTTATTCTCGGAGAGCCTATTGGCTCTCTGGAGGCACGCAGGCATATCGGTTATTTGCCAGAGCTGTACCGCTATCAGGAATGGCTGAGCGGAGAGGAAGTATTACTGCTTCATGCCCGACTATGTGGTATGAAGGATTCGGAAGCAAAGCCTGCTATCAAACGATTGCTTGATGAAGTGGGAATTGGTCTTCGTGGACGAGACCGTGTGAAACATTATTCCAAAGGCATGCAGCAGCGGCTCGGCTTGGCATGCGCCATGATTAATGATCCACAGATTATTTTTCTGGATGAGCCTTCTTCGGCACTGGATCCGATAGGCCGCAATGAAGTAAGGGTGATGCTGCAGCGGCTGCGCAGTCAGGGGAAAACAATCTTTCTCAACTCGCATTTACTTGAGGATGTGGAGTTGTTGTGTGACCGGGTTGCCTTATTAAATAATGGTGACATCTTGCAGACAGGTACGGTTGCAGAGGTTCTTCAGGAATCGATCCGTTGGCGCTTTCGCGTCGGCGGATTTACGCCGTTTTTTTTAACGTGGCTTGTGGAGAACACAGGATTGTCTATCGTGAAGGTGGACAACCCTTTGGATTCAGAGGGTGATATCGTTTGGCTGGAAGCAGAGCTCGAGGACGACGAGCAGATCGGCTGGTTGAACAATCTGGTCGTCGAGCAAGGGCTGACCTTATATGAAGTGCATAAAGTGAAAGCACGTTTGGACGAGTGGTTTGTCGGTGCGCTCACCGGAATCAGTCATAGGGGGGAGCACATATGACAACGATTATTGCTATGACCTGGAAAGAAATGCTGCGCAAGCGTGTGATGCTATTAACTTTACTGATGACTACGGTATTCATGGTAGCCTTTTGGTTCGTAGCGCAAACGATTGGCGCAGATTTGCGGACAAATGGAGGCGGTTCTGAGCAATCGGTCTCTTATCTGATCGAACGTTTCAAGCTGGGCTCCATGATTCTTGCGCTTGGATTTTTCTTTGGCTCCTTCGTAACCGCTTTTCTATCGATATTCAGCTCCTTCTCCTCGGTAGCAGGAGAAGCAGAGCAAGGTGTGCTGCTTGCTCTACTGCCACGGCCATTAGCCAGATGGCGCTGGTACGCAGGCAGATGGATCGGTTACGTTACACTGGGGATTGGTTACGCCCTTCTGCTATTTGTTTCTATCATGCTCGTAGCGCGTTACCACGCAGCAATTCCTTTGGATTGGCTGCTGCTTGTGAAGTCATTTGTGCTTTTTGCATGGGTAGTACCCTTGCTGGTATCGGTATCTATGCTTGGCTCTTGTCTATTTTCCGCACTGGGCAATGGTGTGTTTATGACCATGCTGTTTGGTGCGGGTTGGTTGGGTGGCATGATTGAGAAGGTGTCCGGAAGCTTATTGCGTAGAGATGCTTCCCTACAGCCACTCAAAACGATAGCGGGGCTGATGTCCTTGGTGATGCCAGCGGATTCCATTCAACAGCGAATGCTGTCTGAAATGTTTTCTTTATCGGATATAACGGGTTTGATGAATATTAATCAATCCCTGGGACCATTCGGGTTCGGTCAGGAGCCCACAAACCTCTTTTTACTGTACACGGCTTGTTATACCTTGGCTGCACTGGGGCTTGGGATGTGGATATTTCAAAGAAAAGATTTGTAGGTTGGAAAATAAAGCTAAATATATAGCTCCGTGTCCTCTGATAAGGATAGCGGGGCTTTTATTTTCACATAATAGGAACAAATGTTCTTATTTGGGCTCGTGTGGTATAATACATCCATTAGATCCCTTTTGGTATGACACCAAATTTTGATACAATGAAAAGAACGGCAATAATGAACAGAACATGATCAGCGCACTTTCAGAGGTTGTAGAGGTTTAGGAGGAGAATTACATGGCTGTGCAATTTATACTGGGCAGAGCTGGCACTGGCAAAAGTACATATTGCTTGCGCAGCATGACCCATCAATTAATTGAATCTCCCGGCGGAAGGCCGCTCATTTTATTAGTACCGGAACAGGCTACTTTTCAAGCCGAGTATGCATTAGCTTCTTCCCCAGAGCTTGGAGGGACGATGCGTGCTCAGGTGCTTAGCTTTCGCAGGCTTGCCCTGCGTATTATGCAGGAAGTAGGCGGAATAGCGAGATTGCCTATTGATGATATTGGGAAAAGGCTGTTGTTGCACCATATCCTACATAAACATCGTGAACGGCTTAAACTGTTTCAGTCCTCGGCTGATCAGATGGGTTTTATAGATAAATTGGCTGATTTATTTAATGAGTTCAAGCGCCATTGTGTCACCTCGGAAGGCCTTGCCGTGTTCGTATCAGGGACATCAGGTGAGGGTCAGGCATCTCCAATGCTGGCTGACAAGCTGCATGACCTGCAGCTGGTATATGGTGAGTTCGAAGCGGAGCTTTCCCGGGCCTATCTCGATGGTGAAGATTATTTGACACTGTTGGCCGAGCAGCTTCCCAGGTCTCAATATGTTAAGGACGCCGTGTGCTGGATCGATGGGTTTCATGGCTTCACACCGCAGGAAATGGCGGCGATCGAAGGCCTGGCTGCCGCCTGCAGCGACGTTAAGATTACATTGACCCTGGATAAGGCCTATAAGCTGGGCGATAAGCTGCATGAGCTGAACTTATTTCATCGTACAGCAAGAACAATGTTAAAGCTAAAGGAACGTTTGGATCATTTGGGCCTGGTTGAGCAGGAGACGATCGTATTACCCTCGCAGCCGCCGTTTCGTTACGGGAACAGTCCGATGCTCGCTTATATGGAACAATCCTTTGAGCAGCGTCTGAAACAGCCTTACGTCCCGTCTGGCGAGATGAATCGCGGAGATATTTTGATTGCTGAAACGCCAAAGCAGCAGCTCCAATTATCAGCGGCCGTTAATCGTAGAGCCGAGGTGGAAGGGGTTGCTCGCGATATTCTGAAGCTGGTTCGTGAAGGAGGACTGCGGTATCGCGATATTGCCGTTACGCTGCGTAATACTGAAGCATACGGCGAGCTGTTGGCTGGTACCTTTAACGATTGCGGAATCCCGCACTTCTTTGATTCCAAGAGAACAATCATGCATCATCCACTGGTAGAGCTGATACGTTCTTCGATGGACGTTATTCTGCATTATTGGAAATACGATGCTGTGTTTCGTTGTGTGAAAACTGGCTTCTTTTTGCCGATAGAGGGTGAAAGCAGCTCTGAGCAGCTGGGCAGCCACGAACTCGATCAATTAGAAAATTATGTGCTTGCCTTTGGCATTCAAGGTGCCAGATGGTTTGATGGGAAGCCTTGGACCTATTCACTTCGCGCAAGCGTAGAGCAGCCTGATGTAATAACAACGGATCGAGAAACCGTTCACCTGCGCAAAATCAATGCATGTCGCAGCCTCGTCGCCCAACCGCTGCATGCTTTTCAAGAGCGTATGAAGAAAACAGTACGGATTACGGATAAGGTAACCGCCTTATACCAGCTTCTAATCGATTTGCATGTACCCGAAAGGCTGGAGAACTGGAGTCAGGCTGCATTGCAGGAGGGAAATCCTGAGAAGGCGCGGGAGCACGCCCAAATATGGGAACGGATTATTGAAATGCTGGATCAGATGGTTGAGCTTCTGAAAGAGGAGGAACTATCTGCGGAAACGTTCGCAAGCTTGCTGGAGGCGGGTATGGAGAGCATCCGGTTGGGACATGTTCCTCCATCACTGGATCAGGTGCTGATCGGAAACATGGATCGTACCCGAACAGGAGCCGTTAAGCATATATTTGTACTGGGTGTTAACGAAGGAATTATTCCAGCCAAAATCAGTGAGAATGGGGTTCTGTCCGAGCACGAACGCGAATCCTTGTCCGACCAGGGCTTGATGATGGCAGATGGTGCACGTCGTCGACTGCTCGATGAAATGTTCATGATTTACAGTACATTTTGCACGCCTTCAAGCTGCTTGTGGCTCAGTTATCCACTGGCTGACGAGGAAGGGAAAACACTGCTGCCCTCAGAAATTATTAGGCAGATGAAGCGAATGTTTCCTTTTGTAGGGGAGCGTCTGCTTGTGATGGAGCCGATTGGGACCATGAGCATGAAGGAACAATTGGAATATGTGGAGCATCCATCCAAAGCTCTCAGCTATTTGCTTGCCAAGCTTAAGTCCTGGCTGAACGGAGAGCCGATGCCGCCGGTTTGGTGGGCCGTCTACAATTGGCTTATTGAGCAACCAGAATGGGGCGGACGGTTAAAAGCGTTGATGCAGTCGCTGCAGTTTACTAATGAGGCAAAGACATTAAGTCCGACAACAAGCAGAATGTTGTATGGGGAGCATATTTTGTCGAGTGTGTCCCGGATGGAGCGTTTTGTTGCCTGCCCTTTTTCACAATTTACATCGCATGGCCTGAAGCTTCAGGAGCGCCGTATTCATCGGCTGGAATCACCGGATATCGGACAGCTGTTTCATGCTGCGCTTAGCTCGTTTGCCGTAGAGGTGTCGAACCAAGGCAGTGATTGGGGAGAGCTTAGCTCTCAGGATTGCATGAATCTGGCGGGCAATGTGGTGGATTTGTTGGCTCCTCGATTACAAAGTGAAATCCTGCTCAGCTCCAATAGACATCATTATATCGCCCGCAAGCTTAAGCAGGTTGTGGGTCGGGCTGCCATGATGCTGGGTGAGCACGCACGACGTGGAAAGTTTCAGCCAGTGGGTCTGGAAATTGGATTCGGAACGGGACAGACCATACCTCCTTTATCGTATCAGCTTGCCAATGGTATACATATGGAGGTGCGAGGTCGAATAGACCGAGTAGACCGCGCAGACACAGAGCAGGGGACGCTGCTACGCGTCATAGATTATAAATCGAGTCCAACCGCACTGCTGCTCTCAGAGGTGTATTATGGCCTATCGCTGCAAATGCTGACTTATCTGGACGTTATTCTTACCCACTCCAAAGCATGGCTGGGTATAGAAGCCAAGCCGGCAGGCGTGCTGTATTTTCACGTACATAACCCGCTGTTGCAGATGAAGAACAGAATTTCAACCGAAAAAGCCGATGAAGAGCTCCGTAAACGTTATAAAATGAAAGGGCTGCTTCGCGCTGATGCCGAAACAGCAACGCTGATGGACGGTGGGTTGATTGAAGCCAGCGGGCACTCACAGCTGATTCCGGTCGCACTCAAAAAAGATGGAAGCTTTTATAAATCTTCCTCTGTTGCCGACGATGCGCAGTGGAATACACTCCGTGATTATGTTCGCCATACGATTGAAGGGATTGGTAGCGCCATGACTGGCGGTGATGTCGGAATTGAGCCGTATCGTATGGGTGTGGACAAGGCCTGTACGCATTGCTCCTATAAATCAGTATGTCAATTCGATACTCAATTCGAAGCCAATGAGTACAAGCTCCTGCTGCCTGTCGCTAAAGATCGTGCCTTGGAGCTGATGAACGAAAGGCTGGAGGCAAAAGGTGATCTGCATGTAGTACCCTTCCGACGGACGAAAGCCAAGCAAGTGATCGATATACAGGAGCAGGAAGATGTCGGAGCTGAGCCGTTTATGAAGCAGCCTGAAGCTCTACAAGGAAAAGAAGGTGTGAACGATGATCAATAGAACCATAAAACCAGAAGGAACCTCGTGGACGGAGGATCAATGGGATGCCATTTCGATACATGGGCATGACATGCTCGTTGCAGCAGCAGCCGGTTCAGGCAAAACCGCGGTACTGGTTGAACGGATCATCCGCCGCATTTCATCAGAGCAAGAGCCGGTTGATGTAGACAGGCTGCTGGTAGCGACTTTCACCAATGCTGCTGCTGCAGAAATGAGACATCGGATTAGCGAAGCTCTGGAAAAGGAGCTGGAGCGTAACCCCGGCTCCGATCATGTACGCAGACAGCTGGCCTTAATGGGAAGAGCGTCGATAACGACACTTCATTCCTTTTGCCTGGAGGTGATTCGCACTCATTACCAGAAGGTCGGACTGGACCCGGGCTTTCGTATTGCCAATGAAACTGAAAGTGACCTGATGCGTCAGGATTTGATAGAGGAATTATTCGAGGAGCAATATGGCAGCTCGACAGAGGATAGTGATTTTTGGAAGCTGGCCGAGTGGTTTAGCGGGGAGAAAACGGATGATGCGCTTTATCGACTCGTGCAGAAGCTATACGATGATTCGCGTAGTCATCCTTGGCCTGAACGATGGTTGAGGGAGACCGCAGCTATGTTCAATAGGGGTGCGGATACACCTAATCCTTGGATTCCAGGGCTGCTGGTTTCGGTTCGAATGGAGCTGGAGGGAATATCCGCACTGCTGCAGGAAGCAATCCATTTGGCTGAGCAGCCGGGAGGACCTTCACCTTATTTATTGAATTTGCATGAGGATCTGGAAGCCATAGCTTATCTGCAGCAGGTCGCTGATTACTCGTGGGAACACCTCTACAAGTCTTTTCAAGGCGCTTCCTTTGGGAAGCTCAAGCCCTGCAAGGGCTCCGATTACGACAAGCAACTGCAGGAGCAGGTCAAGGATTTACGAAGCAAGGCCAAGGATCAGCTGTCCGATTTGACTGAGGAGCTTTTTAGCCGAACAACCGAGCAATATGAGGAAGAGCTGCTGGTGCTGGCACCTTTAATGAGTGCCTTGGTGGAACTGGTTATTGAATTCGGCAATCGCTATCAGGCTGCCAAGCAGGCTAAGGGGCTTGTTGACTTTGGGGATCTGGAGCATTTTTGTTTACAGCTGCTGTCGGATGTAGATCCGGTAAGCGGAGGAATTGGACCGTCCGAGATTGCTAAAGGCTATCGGGATCGTTATGTCGAGGTGCTACTGGACGAGTATCAGGATACGAATCGTGTGCAGGAAACGATTGTTGCTTTTATATCACGTGAGCTGCCAGGCAATCGGTTTATGGTCGGAGATGTAAAGCAGAGTATTTACCGCTTTCGGTTGGCGGAGCCTGGTCTGTTTCTGGAGAAGTATAAAAACTATCCAAGTGATGATACCGTCCCGGGACAGCGTATTGACTTGGCCCGTAATTTTCGCAGTCGTACGTCTGTTGTGAATGGAGTCAACTATATATTCAAGCATATCATGGGTGAAGCAGTTGGTGAAATTGACTATGATGACCGGGCTGAGCTTAAATATGGAGCTGATTATTACCCGGAATGGAACACAGAGACGAATGGCTCGGAAGCCATCGAGCTGCTGCTTATAGACCGCTCTGAGGATCTTGAAGCATCGAGAGCGACGGAAGATGCGGATCAGGAAACGGGGGCGTCAGATCAGGGCTCAGACGGTTTGACTGAGGGGTACGATACGGATGCTGGAATCGACCTTGCCGCAGAGGCGCGTGAGATGGAGACGGTACAGCTTGAAGCAAGAATGATTGCGGCTCAAATTCATAAACTGCTTGGACAGACCGGCGACGGTACTTTTCAGGTATTTGACAAATCGGCGAAGGGTCCGCGAGATGTGACTTATCGGGACATCGTTATTTTGCTTAGAGCGACCCAGCAGTGGTCTCCCGTTCTGATTGAAGAGCTGCGGCAGCAGGGGATTCCTGCTTATGCAGAGCTGAATACAGGGTATTTTTCCGCGATGGAAGTCGAGGTCGTGTTATCCTTGTTGAAGGTGATCGATAATCCCTTTCAGGATATTCCGCTTGCTTCCGTGCTCCGCTCGCCAATCGTTCAATTGACAACAGAGCAGCTCGCGTGTATCCGCATTGCCAGCAGTCAGGGCTCCTTTTACGAAGCGATGTGCTTGTATGCGATCGAGGGAGCACATGAATCCGGACCTGGCGGAAAGCTTGCGATGGATAGAGACTTGCAAAACAAGCTTCGCGTTTTTATGGCCCTTTTGGACGGTTGGAGGGAAGAGGCGCGACACGGCGCATTGGCAGATTTGATCTGGAATATTTTCCGGGTTACCGGCTTCTTTGATTTTGTTGCTGGGCTGCCCGGTGGTCAGCAGCGTCAAGCCAATTTAAGGGCATTGTATGATCGTGCCCGTCAATATGAAGCAACATCATTTCGCGGGTTGTTTCGGTTTCTGCGTTTTGTTGAACGGATGAAGGACAATGGGGGAGACCTTGGTACCGCTCGAGCTCTCGGTGAACAGGAAAATGTGGTGAGGATCATGTCGATCCATAAAAGCAAGGGCTTGGAATTTCCTGTTGTCTTCTGTGCGGCAATGTCCAAAAGATTCAATATGCGCGACCTGACTGAGGCTTTTATGGTTCATAAGGACCTTGGATTTGGACCCAAGTTTACCGACTCAGCAGCAAGAATCAGCTATCCCACGCTGCCTTGGCTCGCTATCAGGCGCAAGCAGCGTATGGAAATGATCGCTGAAGAGATGCGCGTGCTTTATGTAGCCCTAACCCGTGCACGAGAGAAGCTGTATATTTTGGCTACGATCAAAGGGGCAGACAAGCTGCTGCATCAGTGGTCACGGTATGTGGATCATGATAAGCTGCTGCTGCCAGATTCCGCTGTCTCTAGTGCGCGCTCATATATGGATTGGATCGGACCAGCGATCATGCGCCATCCGAGCGGGGCATCACTGCGTCATCAAGCGGGTATTAGCAACAAGCCGCCTGAATTTATGAACAAGGAAACCTCCTTGTGGCAGGTGCAGATCATTAGACCGGAGCATGCTGCCGCGCATGCCCAAGCGGCCGTTACAGCAGCTGTCGATGAACAACAAAAGCAATCCGTACTTGGATTAGAGCATGTAGAAGAAGGACAGTATTGGGAATATGAAGTTGCGCATAAACTGGCATGGACATATCCTGAAGCCCAAGCGTCCACACTGCCTTCAAAAATTTCTGTCACTGAATTGAAACGGCAGTCCGAGCATATCCGCCTGCTGGCCAATGAATCCGGTGAGACGCTTTATCCAGAGGCAGCGGAAGTGATAAACCCGGTCTATCAGCCAGTCATTGTTCGGCGTCCGCGATTTATGGAGCAGAAGAAAATGAATGCAGTAGAGCGTGGTACCGTGTTTCATGCTGTGATGCAGCATATTCCTATCACCCACGAACCTTCGATTCAGGATGTGCAGGAAACTCTGGATGATATGGTACAGAGAGAGTTAATCACAGACGAGCAGAGTCAAGTGGTGGAGCCAGAAGTCATCGCAGCTTTCTTTCGCAGCCATGTGGGACAACGCCTTTTACATTCGTCCGAGGTATATCGTGAGGTTCCCTTCAGCTATGGAATTCCTGCCAATGAGGCCTATGCAGACTCTGATTCATCCGAATCGCAGTCATCGGACATCGTTTTGCTGCAGGGTATGATTGATTGCTTGTTTGTAGAAGCAGACGGCCTTGTTCTGATTGATTTCAAAACGGACCGTGTTCCAGATGACAGTGAAACTTCTGTAAATATGATCAAAGAGCGTCATAGACAGCAAATCGAATTGTATGCGAACGCAGTGGAAACGATCTGGAAACGGCCAGTGAAGGGGAAATATATCTTTTTATTTGATGGTGCAAGATTGCTGGAGCTGTGATCCTAGCAACCATTTTTTTGACAAGACCTAACTATATCTGCTGTATAATGGGTACAGATGACATTTAAAGTCGTCTTTTTCAGAAGTAGGGGGAGAGAAGTATGAAACTATTTGGCAAGAAAACATCACATTTCAAAAAAGGTCTAGCCACATGCATGGTAGCCTCAATGCTGCTATCGGGAGCTTCTGCTGTCCAGGCGGATCCGATTTGGGATCGATGGCAAGCAGCAGAAAAGGCTAACAAGAACGGTCACCCGGAGCTTGCTGTTCCGGATTGGAAGTTTCTTGTCGACCACTATGCTTCAATTGGGGATTGGCAGGGGGCTGCATTATTTTGCGGATGGCTTGATGAGTACTATGACAAGATCCAGGATTACGAGAACGCGATTTATTATTATGAGCTGGAAAATATGTACTGGCTCAAAGACGGCAAGGATTGGGGAGCTGTTGATTTGCAACGCGCCGAGCAGATTCGGACGATTACGGATCTGTACATGTCCACGTCTGACGTTGAGGTCTTGAAGAAGCAAGGTGCTCCAGTGAGTGGCAAGCTGGCTAAATACGAACCGGAATATGGAATATATATTGGAATGTACTCCGAACAGGATCCGGCAATGGGCAATAACTTTAGTAAATCGCAATCCGTGTATGGCAGCAAGCACGCCCATTATTTAGCATATACCCCATATGATGCACCATTCCCCAAGCAGTATGCGACTAATGCCAAGCAGGCGGGGGCGGGACTGCAGATTGCCTGGGAACCGAGTAATGGTCTGGATTCCGTGCAGGATAATGCACATTTAAGGGAATGGGCACGCGCGGCTAAGGCAACAGGTATTCCGATCTTTTTGCGCTATGCCAGTGAAATGAATGGTAATTGGGTAGTCTGGCATGGAGATCCACAGAAGTATATTGAGAAATTCCGGCTAGTGCATGACGTGATGGCAGAGGAAGCACCGAATGTGGCGATGGTGTGGAGTCCTGGAGATGTACCCGCCTATTCGATGGATGTGTACTATCCGGGGGATGATTACGTCGACTGGGTTGGAGTGAACATGTATACGGAGCCTTATGAGAATGGGAATCCGGCGACTGCCAATATGCAGGCAACGAGTCCGATAGAACGGCTGGATTATTTATACAAAACCTATTCGGATCGCAAGCCACTCATGATCAGTGAAACGGCTGTATCACATTATGCTCATATTCCGCAAGAATCGTTTACTGATTACGGGCTGCTGAATTTGCATCGTTTGTACCAAATCATGCCACTTAAATACCCGCGTCTCAAATCGATCAATTACTTTAATGTGGATTTGAAGGATCGCGAGTCCCGCAATAACTATCTACTTGGCGACAATGAAGCGATGAAAAAGCTGTACAGCAGCATGATCACTGCACCCTTTTATTTAAAAAAGGTTGAGCAGGGCTCAAAGCCTGCGGATAGCGTAGGTCATATAAAGCTGAATAATCAACGGAATTCTTTTCAAGGTAAAACTCAGATCACGCCTTGGGTAAAGATACCTGACTTATATATCCATCAAATCGATTATTTCATTAATGGTAAGCTCATCGAATCGCAGAGCAATCCACCATTCGGCATTGAGCTGAACGCCGACCAGGTTCCCGAAGGCTCCACGCTGCAGCTGAATATTTATAACCGTGCTGGATATCAGGTTGCGAGCAAGTCGTATCCGTTGTCCGCTGATATATCTGTAACTATTGATGGTAAGCTGCAAAAGTACGAACAAGCTCCTGTTATTCGTGAAGGCAATACACTCGCTCCGCTTCGGGCTATCTTTGAGTCCATGGGAGCCACCGTGGATTGGGATGCGAGTACTCAGACTGCGACAGGTCGAAAGGGTGGGACTTCGGTTTCTCTACGTGTGGGTGAGCGTAAAGTGATCAAAAATGGTCAGACCATAGAACTGGAGGTTCCAGCGCAGCTCATTAACGGGTATACTATGGCGCCGGCACGTTTTATCGGTGAGGCTTTTGGCGGTGTATTGGATTGGGATAGTAAGGCACGCAAGGTTATAATCAAAACCTCCACCACAACATCCATGTTACACGACTCCCAGGCTCCGGTTTCATCAGCGTCGATGCTGCTCAATCAGCATGATCAACGATCTGAAACAGTTACAACGAGCTTGTCTGACAGGCTGGTTGCTGCTTTTCTGCTTACATGGAAAAATGTGATCATGGCTGTATCGTAGAAACGCGAACAATAATTAATAAAACAATAGATTTCATACGTTATTTCGGGGGAATCACATAAAAACATAAAGTGTTTCCCCGAAATAACCACAAAAACATAATATTTTGTATAAACATCTGTTGAATATTAACAATGTAAGGTGTATATTTCTAACAGAAAAGAAATATTTTTGACTATGGTTTTTTCAATTTGTAGCAGATATAGCAACGGAGGACTTTAATGAAAAATTGGTTGCTTCCGGCCACCGCGTTAATGAATCGTTTGAATTATATGCAAAAGTTTTTTTTAATTGGCCTACTGTTAGTGCTGCCAAGCGGACTTTTTATTACATTGCTGATAGGGAACATCAATAAGGAGATTGAATCCTTAATTAAAGAAAGACAAGGGCTCGAATATATAACGGGTGTCAGCCATTTTATTGAAGATTTACAATTACACAGAGGTATGAAAAATGCTTACTTGCACGGAGACCATTCATTTGACCAGCAGTTGACAAGCAAGCGTGTGGATATTGAAAAAGATATTCAACAAATCAGAGCGATGAACCAACTCTATGGCGAGGTACTGCAACCGGAGACACGTTTTAACCAAATGATGGATGACTGGGAGCTTATCAAAGATATTAAGTCAGTGAGTGATGCCAACTTAAGCTTTTCCATACATAGTGAAATCATTGCTCAATCCATAGCGTTAACTGAACATGTCAGCAGCACGTCAGGGTTGAAGACCGATCGGCACAACGAAAGCTATAACCTGGTTGATGGGCTAATTGGCAAGCTGCTTGTCATGCTTGAACATTTGGGGCAAACAAGAGGTATCGCTTCCGGTATTGCCGCTGATAAGCAGCTTGGAATAGATCTCAAGACACAATTAACCGTTTTGAGAGGGTTGATTCGTTCGGCTCTTGATATTGTAAAAGGGAGCCTGAATATTATTTATGAGGAAGACCCTTCGTTAAAACAACCGATTAAGCGGCAAATGGATGCTATTGAGCAAGGAATTAATCAATTCATTTACTGGCTGGATACTGAAATTATGAATGCTAACAGCTTACAGATATCATCACCAGCTATATTTGAAATAGGTACCTCCTCGATTCAAATGGGCTTTGAGCTTCAACATACCGGCATACCGATTATAGATCATCTACTTCAAGAACGCATAGAAGCATGGGTCAGACAAAGAATGATGTTTTTGGCTATATTAACGATTGCTTGTCTGGTTGTGGCTTATTTGTTTCTCGGGCTGTATCGATCTGTCATTCATTCTGTACATGCTTTGAACGATGCCTCTTCCAGACTGGCTGAAGGCGATCTGACAGCAAGAGTTAGGCTGAATTCACAGGATGAATTGCTTTCCGTGGGCACGGCCTACAACCATATGGCAGAAGCTTTTGAAAGTATATGGAGTGAGAGAAAGGCACACGAAGAGCAGCTGAAGTATCGTGCTTATCATGATCAGCTTACGGGCTTACCCAACAGAGTTAATTTTCAGGAGCAATTAAATGCACATATTGGGGATAGCAGGCGATTAGACCGAATGCTGGCTATTTTATTTATTGATCTGGACCGGTTTAAAATCGTGAACGATACGTTGGGTCATAAAGCAGGTGATCTGCTGCTTCAAACCGTAGCGGTTCGCTTGTCGGACGAGCAGTTCGCTAACTGTCAGCTCTTTCGAATGGGTGGTGATGAATTTACAGCCATTATTCCCTTTATTGAGTCCAAGGAAGAGGCGGTTTCGATCGCAGAGCGGATGCTCACCGTATTGGATCAGCCCATTACCCTCGATACATACGAAATGAAAGCTTCCGCAAGTATCGGCATCAGTGTGTATCCTTCTGACGGACAAACCTTGCAGGAACTATTAACCAATGCGGATATGTCCATGTATGTAGCCAAAAAACAAGGCAGCAATGGGTACCAATTATATCATCCATTGCTGAACGAGCAAGCTCAGAGAAAGCAAGCTATGGAATTGGAATTACGTATGGCCCTGGAAAGAAACGAGTTTTCGCTATATTACCAGCCTCGTATTCAACTGCTGGGTGGACATTATACGACTGTTGAGGCACTTATCCGCTGGAATCATCCTGAGCTGGGACTTGTCGCTCCTGCGATTTTTATTCCCTTGGCCGAAGAAACAGGTTTAATAAAACCTATCGGAGAGTGGGTGCTTCGTACTGCCTGTCGGCAAAGTAACCAGTGGCAATCGGAAGGGATAACAGATGTAAATATGGCTGTTAACATATCAGGTGTTCAATTTCAGAGTGACTACTTTATTCAAGAGATTGCTGATATTCTTGCCGAGTCCGACTTTGATCCGAATAAGCTTGAATTTGAGCTGACGGAAAGTGTTGTGATGGTTAACGTACCCCAGGCGATCTCCAAGATGAAGCAGCTCAGAGATCAAGGTATTCGAATTTCAATCGATGATTTTGGAACCGGTTTTTCATCGCTTAGTTATTTGAAATATTTTCCGGTTGATATACTAAAAATTGACCGTTCTTTCGTTAAAGATATCCCACTCGCCCCCAAGGACACGGCTATTACCAAAACAATTATCGCGCTAGCCCGCAGACTTGGCTTGGAGGTTGTTGCTGAAGGTGTGGAAACAGAGGAACAGATGGCCTTTTTGAAAAGCAGAAATTGTAACGAGGCTCAAGGCTATTTATTAAGCAAGCCATTACCAGCTCTTGAAATGACAGCGCTTTTAAAAAACCACCAACTTTCTGTCGGATAGCATCAAGCGCTGACTGGATTTTCAGACCTGCATTCGGTATGATAGAAAAGTAATTCTGATCATTGAGTATAAAGGAGGATTTCCACCTGTGAGCTGTATATTTTGCAAAATCGTAGAAGGATCGATTCCTTCCAGCAAAGTGTATGAGAATGAGCAAGTATTGGCATTTCGCGACATTCAGCCTGCTGCACCTGTACATATTTTAATTATACCGAAAAAGCATATTGCGACCATGAATGATGTTGAGGCGGATGACCGTGGATTGATCGGTGATTTACATATGGCTGCCCAGGAAATTGCCAAACAGGAAGGCGTTTATGACAGTGGCTACAGGTTGATTAACAACTGTGGCGCAGACTCCGGACAAGTGGTTTTCCACATTCATTACCATTTATTAGCTGGTGAAAAGCTTGGTGCACTCAACGCAAAATAAATTTTTGCCATCTAGGTTGACCTATGTTTGTGTATGCAATATAATTGTAGTTGATAAACTGCTTTTTTTTGTCTTGGACGGTCTGTTCGGAGGGAGGGAAAACTGGTGTCAGAAACTCGAGTTCGCAAAAATGAAACTATAGATGCTGCACTTCGTCGCTTTAAGCGCACCATCGCAAAAGATGGCGTGTTAGCGGAGGTAAAGAAACGCAAGCATTATGAAAAACCAAGCGTTAAGCGTAAGTTAAAGTCTGAGGCTGCTCGTAAGAGAAAGTTCTAGGGGGCTTAAACGATGAGCTTAAGCGAAAAACTCAATGAAGATATGAAGCTTGCGATGAAGAGCCAGGCCAAGTTTAAACTCTCCGTAATCCGTATGGTTCGTGCCTCTATCAAGAATATCGAGATAGATCAACGTAAACCCTTAGATGACCAAGAAGTACTTGAAGTTCTAAGTCGCGAGATAAAACAACGTAGGGATTCCCTCCAAGAGTTCGAAAAAGCCGGTCGTGATGATCTGGCGGAAACCGTTAAGGCTGAAATTGAAATTCTGATCGAGTACTTACCGCAGCAGCTTACTGAAGAAGAAGTGAAATCCATTGTACAGCAGACCATCCAAGAAGTGGGTGCCTCTTCTAAAGCGGATATGGGAAAAGTCATGGGTGCATTGATGCCAAAGGTGAAGGGACGTGCCGATGGCAAGATTGTCAATCAGGCCGTTCAACAGCTATTATCATAGCAGCAAAAAAACACTCCTTTTAGGAGTGTTTTTTTGTGTTTGAACAGGGTTCGATATGCTTTAAATACAACATATAGCCATCTCTAACATAAATGCATAAGCTGTGATAGGAAGAAACTGTTTTAGAAATGGCTTCCTATGAAGCTCAAAAAAAGAAAGTGCTTGCGAAGACAGCTTCCATTGGAAGCTCTAAGGAGGTTCTGATATGCATCCATGGATTCAGATCCCGATTCCGTTTATGTGGTCACAAGGTATAGCGATCTTGATGACTCCGCGTTGGATGATGGGTTTACTATTTGTAGTAGCAATAATCATTGTTGGGATGATTTCCATTCGTCGGTTCAAGCGAATCAGTAAAGGAATTGACAATGCGCTTCAAGGACAGCCAGGCGTCGATTCAGCGCTCTCCTACTCTTTGCAGCGTACAGACCTGCTGGGACAATCAGGCCTGGCTATCACCCCTTTACGGCCCTCAGGAACGATAGCAGTGGCTGATGAGCAAGTGGATGTTGTAACCTATGGCGAATTCATACCCGTGAACAAGCTGGTTGTCGTTGTACAGGTAGAAGGAGCCTTAATAAGAGTTCGTGAACAACAGGAAATCATTCATTGAAGCTAACCCAACATTCAGAGAGGACTTGAGGAGCCTTTGATGCCACTAGATCGTGGAGTCGGAGGTTCTTTTGCATGCTTTCATAAACAGCGTTTTATTCGCATATGTTGTAAACAGTATATGTGGGTTCAGTAAGGGCAGCGCAATAATTCGTTAGACTCTCAGGAAGTACAATATCCGTCGAAAAGCTCTCAAGGGGGATACAGTATGCGAAGTATTACTAAAAGTATTCATAAGCTTACCTCCCAAATGCTGGACCTTCCTCAGGATGTCACATCGGACTTGCCCCGTGTAACGATGATTGGCAATGTGCAGCTATATATTGAAAATCACCGCGGTGTTCAGCATGTTTCAAGTGAGCTGCTGCGGCTTGGCTTATCTCAAGGAAAGCTTGAGGTACATGGGAAGGAGCTAGTAATCCGGGTTATCTATCCTGAGGAAGTATACATTGAAGGGATTGTTCATGAGCTCAAATATATTCCGTAAAAGAGGTGCACCGATTTGAAATCATCCATTTTTTTATCGGTAAGAGGGTACGTCAGGGTAGAGGTTCGTGGACAGAACTTGGAGTCGTTCATTAATCAATTGGTCGAGAAGCGAATATTGGCTTGGGATATTTGTTTTTATGAGGGACATGCGAAGCTGTATTTGTCATTGAAAGACTTTTTCGGGCTTCGCCCGCTTTTAAAAGAGACAGGCTGTCGGGTCCATGTCCTCGAGCGGTTCGGTTTCCCTTTTCTGCTAAATAGACTGGAGAAGCGGAAGTTTTTTGCGATGGGTCTGATTGGATTTATCATTGGGCTTTATTTGCTGTCCTCGCTAGTTTGGCAGGTGCGGGTTGAAGGCAATGAATTGATCAGTACGCAGGATATTCTGCAGACAGCCAGGCAGGAAGGGATTTACAAGCTGCAGTGGAAATTTCGGCTCAAGGATTCGGATGTAATGTCCAAAAACCTGCAAGGAAAGCTTGCGGGAACGGCATGGGTAGGGGTTGAAATCCAAGGCACGCAGGTCATAATCAAGGTTGTGGAAGCAACTCTGCCTGACAAGCCCCAGCTGTTGAATCCTCGTCATCTGGTGGCCTCCAAGAGTGCCATGGTGACATCCATTTTTGCTGAAAAGGGAAGGCCCGTTGCCAAAATCAATACGTATGTAAAAAAAGGGGACATCCTGATATCAGGTATATTGGGGGATGAAACCCATCGGCAAACCGTAGTTGCAAGCGGTCAAGTAAAAGGGATTGTATGGTATACACCACAAGTGGAGGTGCCTCTCCTGCGGCAGTATAAGACCTATACAGGTACGACACAGAACCGTTCTTATCTGGTATTGGGCAGTCGAGCGCTGCAGCTTACGGGTTATGGCGCCTTGAGCTTTCAGAACTATGAAACGATACCGGAACGCAAGACACTGCAGTGGAGAGATTATGTGCTCCCCATCGGTTGGCTGCGAGAGCGGATTATGGAGGTCCAGCTTGTCGACCGCCCCATGGAGCTGGCGGAGGCACGAGCAGTTGGTATGGAGCAGGCCAAGCTGGAAATTATAGCTGCTGTTGGTGGGGACGCCAAGGTCGTAAATGAAAAAATTTTGCATGAAAAGACGGACAATGGTAAAGTTTATATGGAAGTGCATTTGGAAGTGGAAGAATCGATTGCCCAGGAGCAAGCAATTATACCATAACGCATTCGCTTGAAGGAAAATGCTAACGATGCTAGTTTGCGACGCAAACTATAAGGAGAAGAGGCCTGTTGACTGATCACTCACGTTTTATAAAAGTAGCTTTGAAGAATACAGCTGAGGGGCTAGCTCTCTTTGGTCCGCAGGACAAGTTCTTGCAGCTGATCGAGCAGCATACCCGTGCCAGCATTCAGTCCCGTGGTGAAGAAATCGTCATAAGGGGCGATGCCGGTGAGATGGATTCGCTTCAACAGCTATTTGACGTACTGCTAGAACTCGTTCGAAACAATTACATATTGACTGAACGCGATGTGTTGTATGCTATTGAGCTGTCCAAGGATATGAAAGCTGATCAGCTTCTGGATTTGTTCAAGGGTGATATTGCAACCACGCATAAGGGAAAGCCTATCCGGGTTAAAACCATCGGTCAAAAGCAGTACGTGTCTACGATCAAACAAAAAGATATTGTATTTGGTATTGGGCCTGCAGGTACGGGGAAAACATATCTGGCCGTCGTAATCGCGGTTACGGCTCTCAAAGAAGGTAAAGTGAAGCGGATTGTGTTAACAAGACCTGCCGTCGAAGCTGGGGAAAGTCTGGGCTTTTTACCGGGAGATCTTCAGGAAAAGGTTGACCCTTATCTTCGCCCATTGTATGATGCACTTAACGATGTCCTCGGGCCTGAGCAGGTGCTGAAATCGCTCGAAAGAGGTTTGATTGAAATTGCACCTCTTGCCTATATGCGCGGGCGGACGCTGGATGATTCATTTATTATTTTGGATGAGGCGCAGAACACAACACCGGAGCAGATGAAGATGTTCTTGACTCGTCTTGGTTTTGGCTCGAAAATGGTCATTACCGGAGATGTTACACAGATTGACCTGCCGCGCGGAAAATCTTCAGGTCTTATCGAGGTACAGCGTATTTTGAAAGGAATCGAAGAGATCGGATTTATTCAATTTTCCGAAGCGGATGTTGTCAGACATGCTCTGGTTCAAAAAATCATTATTGCCTATAACGAACAAAACGACAAATAACCTGATACGACTTAACCATCAGGATGTGTATAGAAAGGGATGACCTTTCGCAATGAACAATATTCAACGAAAACTTCAAAACCCGCTTGTTGGCTGGAAATATAGCGCCCTGGTGCGCTTTCTTCTGTTTATTCTGCTTACAGCCGTACTGTATGCATCACTGACGAACAGGATGATCCCGCAAACCTATGATATTCAAGTCGGTACTACAGCCGAAAAGGACATTCTGGCTCCACGGGCCATTGAAAACGCTATAGCGACCGAGAAGGCCAAGGAAGATGCAGCACAGCACGTACAGCCTGTGTACAGAATTGTATCTTTAAAGAATGAGGCTTTGATCGAAGCGATGTTCGAAAAGCTGCAGCAAATCAATGCCGACTCGGAGGTTACACTGGGGGATAAGGTAAATATATTTAAATCCGTGTTCCCCATTCTAGCTCAGGATCACATGGATAAGCAGATTCAGAGCTTCGCTATCAGCGGTCAATATAACGATGCATTATTACAAGAAATGCGTAAAAAAATTAATGAGCAGCAGTATCGTATTCCGGAAGAAACCTTTTACAAAATGCCACGTTTGCCCAAGGAAGATCTCACGTTGATGGAACCGGTCGCTAAAGAGATTGTGACACGGTTGATGAATGATCAGATTATGGAGGCCCAGACAGTACGTGCCAAGGTAGCTGAGCTTGTGAACAGCTCGACCTTGACGAAAAGCATGTCCAGGGAAATGGTGCAGGAAATTGTACGTGCTGCTATCACGCCTAATAAATTTCTGGATCAAAAAGGGACCGAAACGGCAAAGGGTCATGCCAGAGATAACGTAAAACCGGTATTTGTTAACAAAAACGATGTGCTTGTAAGTAAAGGTGAACCGATAACAGCTGATATTTACCAACGGTTGAGCAGTCTTGACATGCTGCAGGACGAAGCCAGTTATTGGCCGCGTATTGGGCTGATCATTATGGTATTGATGTTAGCCTTAGCTGTATTTATGTTTGTCAAACAAAGCACATTGTCCATCAGCAGTAATAACGTGCAGTTGGTTATGCTGCTTCTAATCATCATCATTAACTTGCTGGGTATGAAGCTGTTTTCCTTGGTGCAAAATTTGGATTATCCTTATATAGGTCTTCTGGCTCCAACTGCAATGGGAGTCATGCTTATTGTCATCTTATTGGATGAAAAGCTTGCTTTTATGGGGGCTATGCTGTTTGCAGTGATGGCTAGCATGATTTTCAACATGGACCATCTGCAGTCATTTGATTTTAGATATGGACTGGTCACAATGGCAACCTCATTTGCGGCTATTTTCTCCATCCAGCGGGCAGGACAGCGTTCTACCATTCTCAAGGCAGGGGTTATCGTCGCTTTGATGGGGATGCTGCTTATGGGTTCACTGCTGTTGATTGAAGATCATGAGAGCAAGCGGAATATGCTATTTGCCTTATCGTTTATCGTGGGCAGTGGTCTGCTTACAGCTGTATTCGTCATTGGACTCCTACCTTTTTTTGAGACTGCATTCGGTATTTTATCTCCCTTGAAGCTTGTGGAGTTGTCCAATCCGAACCATCCACTGCTGCGAAAGCTGCTGACGGAAACTCCGGGAACGTACCACCACAGTATTATGGTTGGCAATTTGGCAGAAACAGCGGCGGAAGCGATCGGTGCAGATGGACTTCTGTGCAGAGTAGGCGCATACTATCATGATATCGGGAAAACGAAGCGACCTGCTTATTTTATCGAAAATCAGACAAATATAGAAAATCCGCATGACAAGATGGACCCTGAGCTCAGCAAGTCTATCATTGTGGCGCATGCGAGAGATGGCGTCGAAATGCTGAAGGAATATCACATTCCAAAGCAGATTCGCGATATCGCCGAGCAGCATCATGGTACGACACTGCTGCAGTTCTTTTATCACAAAGCAAAGAAAATTGCGGAGGCAGCAGGGGACCCGACTTCTGTGGATGAGCAGGACTACCGATATGATGGTCCGCTGGCACAATCCAAGGAAGTGGCTATTGTCGGTATTGCCGATTGTGTAGAAGCTGCAGTTCGTTCCCTTCGCAGTCCTAATATGGAACAGATTGACTCCATGGTACGCAAAATTATTAAAGGCCGACTGGATGATGGACAGTTTAATGATTGTGATCTGACAACCAAGGAATTGGATCAAATAGCCAAAACCCTAAACGAAACCTTATTAGGTATTTTTCATTCAAGAATTGAATATCCAACAAATCTTCCGGCGGGGAATCAGCCTTCAACGATACAGAATCAAGAAAAAGAAAAAAGGAGCTAAAGCTATGTCTTTACGTCTTGAATGGAGCAGCGAGCAAACCCATTACGAAATTAAACAGGAGCTTGTTGATAAACTGGAGCTGCTGCTTCAGCTTGCCGGGAAATCGGAGCAGGTCACAGAGGGGGAGGTTGCTTTAACCTTTGTAGACGATGCTGAAATTCAACGTTTAAATAAAGAATATCGTGGACTTGATAAACCTACCGATGTGCTTTCCTTTGCGATGAATGACATTGGTGAGGATGAGATGGAGATCATCTATGTGGATGAGAGTGAC
Source organism: Paenibacillus sp. FSL H7-0331 (assembly GCF_001956045.1). The sequence continues at coordinate 200,269 of NZ_MRTH01000006.1, forward strand.
GATGAAGATGAGTATGTGGACGAGGAAGACCTGGACGATGTTGAACGTCTCGACAAGTCTGATGAAATCGACGATTCTAACGAGCATGACACAGAGCTGGAACTGCAGGATGACGAGGATGAAGACGGACTTGTTACAATCTTTGAGGAGCCGCTGGGGGATATCATTATTTCTGTACCCAGAGCCATCGAGCAAAGTGAGGATTACGGTCACTCTGTAGAGCGTGAACTCGGTTTTCTGTTTGTACATGGTTTCCTGCATTTGATTGGTTATGATCATGACAATGAAGAAACAGAGAAAATCATGTTTGGCAAGCAGGAGCAAATCTTACAGCAGGCAGGATTGGTTAGATGAATTCGAAGGTAAAGTGGCGCAGAAGCTTTCGGTATGCGTACGAGGGAGTGAAGTATGCTCTTTCTACACAGCGCAATATGAAATTTCATTTTTTTGCCGCTTTTATCGTTCTGCTGTTAGCACTTTACTTGCATCTGCCCAAGCTTGAAATCCTGTTTATTTTAATGGCTGTAACCTTGATGATCGTGACAGAGCTTATCAATACAGCGATTGAAAAAGCGGTTGATCTTGCTATGCCTGATCGTCATCCCCTTGCCAAAATAGCCAAGGATGTGGCCGCAGCCTCAGTACTGGTGTCTGCGGTTTTTGCGGCTATAGTCGGGATGGTCGTTTTCTATGAGCCTATCGATCATCTATTCCGCAGTGCGAGGCAAGCGGAGGGTCATAGCTTTTCCGCGGCAATGGTATGGATATTACTCAGTTTGGTCATCCTGACGATTATTGTGCTGGAGACCAGATTTTCAACTAAAGGCAGTAGGTTGCGCTTGAGCTTGCTCGCAGCGCTCGCTTTTGCGATAGCTACCTTTATTGCCTCTTATGTGTCGATTACTTTTGTAGCATTACTGGCGTATTTACTTGCAATCCTCGTCATGCTGGTGCTCTATGACAAGCGCAGCCGTTCTTTTCCATCACTGATCCTGGGTGGACTAGTCGGATGCTTCGTAGCAGCCTGTGTCTATTACTTAGTGAATTAAGAAAGGAACGATGCGGATGGACAAGCAGCAGTTGGTTGGATGGGCACTGGAAGCGAGGGAAAAGGCATATGTGCCTTATTCTCATTTTAAAGTTGGCAGTGCATTGCTGGATGCGGACGGTCAAGTCCATCAGGGCTGCAACGTAGAAAATGTGGCTTACGGACCAACGAATTGTGCCGAACGCACAGCGCTGTTTCGTGCTATTGCAGATGGTAAAACACCGCGAACGTTCCGTGCCATTGCTGTCGTAGGCGATACACCTAATCCGATTACCCCATGTGGGGTATGCCGTCAAGTATTGATTGAATTATGTGCTCCGGACATGCCGGTTTATATGGCGAATCTACAGGGAGTAATTACAGAAACAACCGTAGCCGAGCTGCTACCCGGAGCCTTTACACAGAACGATTTAAATGGAGGAACAACAGTATAATGACATCAACTACCCCAAAGAAACCTTACAAATCCGGTTTTGTCGCTATTATCGGACGTCCCAATGTCGGTAAATCCACATTGATGAACCAGGTCATTGGCCAAAAAATTGCTATTATGTCAGACAAACCACAAACGACACGCAACAAAATTCATGGTGTTTATACAACTGAACAGTCTCAGATCGTATTTCTCGATACGCCGGGAATTCATAAACCGCAATCCAAGTTAGGCGATTATATGATGAAGGTCGCAGAAAGCTCCTTGAAGGAAGTGGATGCGATTCTGATGCTGATCGATGTCGTGGAAGGGCTTGGCGGTGGTGATCGCTTTATTATTGAAAACCTGAAAAAGGTGACCACACCGGTCATCCTTGTCATGAACAAAATCGATCAGATTCAGCCAGAAGCGCTGCTGCCGATCATTACGCAATATAAAGATTTATATGATTTTGCTGAGATCATTCCGGTATCCGCGATGAAGGGAAACAACGTCAATACACTTCTTGAGCAAATTACCAAATATTTGTCTGAAGGCCCGCAATATTATCCGGCTGATCAGGTTACTGACCATCCTGAGCAGTTCGTATGCGCTGAGCTGATACGTGAGAAAATTCTTCATCTGACCCGCGAGGAGATTCCACATTCCATCGCTGTAGGTATCGAGGACATGAAGGTAGAAGCTAATGGCGTCGTTCATATATCGGCCATTATTTATGTGGAAAGGGACTCGCAAAAAGGGATTGTTATTGGGAAAAAGGGCGCTCTGCTTAAAGAAATCGGGCAAAAGGCCCGCTATGACATCGAGGCGCTGCTTGGCTCCAAAACCTTCTTGGAACTATGGGTCAAAGTGAAAAAAGATTGGCGTAATCAGGATCGGGTTCTGCGTGACCTTGGATTTCGTAACGAATAATAACGAATAGCCGACTGGTGGCAGTTATTGCTTAACATAATTATCGCTCAAACGTAACATCCTATACTATCGCCAGATACCGTCCAGCTCATGATTAGAAGGAAAGCTTTTCTGCTGTTAGCAGACGCTTGGCTTACGGAGGGATGATGCAGCATGAGAGATTTTTCGTGGCAATATTTTTCGTTAACAGGTGATGTGGATGCATATCTGCTATATAAGGAGATCAACAATGATTCCGATTCAATTGATGCGGAAGAGGACTTGACATTAGAGTCTGATGATGGGCTAGAATAGCCTTTAAGTGCGAGTTCAAAAAGTCGCCTTTCAGCACCGAGAAGACTTTTTGAACTACCTCTTTCAGATGGGCTTGGGGGAAATCGGCGATGCAGTATCAGGTACAAGGAATCGTCATACGCAGCATGGATTATGGGGAAGGTAATAAAATCATTACCTTGTTTACACGCGAAATGGGCAAAATGGCAGTCATTGTCCGCGGCGCCAAAAAGCTTAAAAGCCGTTACGGCTCGGTATCCCAGTTGTTCACTTTCGGAGATTATCTGTTTTTCAGATCAGGCCAGCTGGGTACGTTAAAGCATGCAGAAATTATAGATTCGCACCATCGGATTCGGGAGGACCTTCATATGTCAGCCTATGCTTCCTACATGGCTGAGCTGACGGATCGCTTGCTGGCTGATCAAGAGGCGAATCCCTTTTTGTTTGATCAGCTGAACGCCGCGCTTCAAGGACTGGTCGAGCAGAAGGATATGCAAATCATTGCATTCATTTATGAAATAAAAATATGGGTGCAAGCCGGTTATTTGCCGGAGCTTGAAGTTTGTGTAGCCTGTAGAAACGATGGTAATACTATGGCCTTTAGTCCGGCACTCGGTGGTATGCTATGCGAGAAATGCCGGCATAAGGATCCTCAAGCGTTGTCACTCTCTTCGGGAACACTCAAGCTTGTTCGTCTGTTCGCTCATATGGACATACGCAGACTGGGACAGATTGATGTCAAACCGGAAACCAAAGCAGGTCTCAAAAGACTTATGAGGGCTTACTTCGATACCCATATTGGTGTGGCGTTAAAAACGCGAGGTTTCCTGGATCAAATGGATAAATATGGGGTTTGACATTATTCTTTCGATTTGCTAATATAATAAATTACATTAAATTATTCCTCGTCATGAGTCTCGCACAGGCTTGCTGGCGAGTTCTTTTTTTGAATAGGAAGGAAGATGTTTGCTGATGACGGATAAATCCAATCCAATTATTTTTGTTGCCTCCGATTCTGCTGGTGATACCGGGGAAGCTGTTGTGCATGCGGCAGCCGTTCAATTTTATCCCCATTTGGTAGATGTGCGTATTATGCCCTTTCTTGAAGATCAAGAGGATATCGACAAACTGATTCAAACTGCGGCTGAGCGCGATGGGATTATTTTATTTACACTGGTTATTCCTGAGCTTCGCGATTATTTGATTCAGCAGGCCATGCTGCACCAACTGATACATATTGATTTGCTGGGGCCTGTATTGAACGCTTTGGAGCAAAAAATGCAGCAAACCTCAAGACATCAGCCTGGCATGATTCATCTGCTGGACGAAGGTTATTTCAAAAAGGTAGAAGCGGTCGAGTTTGCGGTTAAATATGATGATGGACGCGATTATACGGGTGTGCTGCAGGCCGATATCGTGTTGGTAGGCGTATCGAGAACGTCCAAAACCCCATTGTCGATGTACCTTGCTCACAAAAAGTTTAAGGTTGCGAATGTGCCGCTCGTTCCCGAAATACAACCGCCAGAGCAGCTATTTACCGTTTCGAACAAAAAAATTATCGGACTTCGCATTGATCCCGACAAGCTTAATGTGATTCGCACGGAGCGTTTAAAAATGCTCGGTCTGCCCCGAACGGCTTCCTATGCCAATGTGGAGAGAATAAATGTAGAGCTTGAATACGCAGACCGGATTATGAAACGCATCGGCTGTACAGTCATTGATGTATCCAATAGAGCTGTAGAAGAGACTGCAGCTTTGATCATGGAATGGTACCGCGGCAGGTAATGCTTTTTATAATGCAGGAAGCAGGATTTTTTATTTCTTCAGCGTATATATTAGATATAGTGCTATTTATGAGCACCCAAGTGAAGCTACGCATACTCAGAAAGATGGGGTCAACATGCCTAATGCACACAAAATTATTGTGGATGCCGACGCTTGCCCGGTGAAGCCGGAAATTGTTAAGGCAGCAGCACCTTTTGGGGTTGATGTGCTGATGGTTGCTTCCTATGACCATAGGCTGGCTCCCATGGATGGAGTCGAGATTGTACAAGTTGATCGTTCCGATCAATCGGTGGATCTTTATATTGTGAATCGAATTGCTGCCGGTGACGTATTAGTAACTCAGGATTTTGGTTTAGCCGCACTTGCTTTGGGCAAAAAAGCGATAGCCTTGTCGAATCGAGGCCAGCAGTATACAGATCTGACGATTGATTTTTTACTTGATCGCAGGCATGAACAGGCCAAACAGCGGCGCGGAGGCAAACACAGCAAAGGCCCAAGACCATTCACAGATGAAGATCGACACTTTTTTCTACAATCTTTGACAAAAGTTTTGCGTGGCTTGCAGGAGATTTCCGAGAGTTAGCGAATATTATTACGTGTTAATTTGAATGAAGGTGGATAGAATGAGTAACGGACGTATTCCGGAAGAAGTCATCGAAAAGGTACTTAAGCATCATGATATTGTCGATGTCGTAGGCCGTTATGTCCATTTAAGCAAGCAGGGTCACTATATGAAAGGATTATGTCCTTTTCATTCCGAGAAAACTCCTTCCTTTACCGTCACACCTGAAAAGCAAATTTATCATTGTTACGGCTGTGGTGCCGGAGGCGGGGCTATACGATTTTTAATGGAGATTGAAGGTTTCACCTTCATCGAAGCGATTAATCAAATGGCCGCTGAAGCGAATCTGGATCTCGGTATTGATCTTGGATCGGATACTCCATCCCAGCAAAATCCGGAAAAGGTAAAGCTATATGAGGCCTACGAATTTACCGGAAAGCTGTACCAGCATATTTTGAAAAATACCGAGCAAGGCAAGCAAGCTATGGAATATTTACGTTCACGGGGGTTAAATGATAAGCTGATCGACACGTTTGGTATTGGTTATGCACCATCCAATTGGGACACACTGGCCCAACTGCTGGAGAAGCGTCAATATGCTTTACCGCTTATGGAAAAAGGAGGGCTTTTGTCTGCAAGACAGGAAGGACAAGGGTACTTCGACAAATTTCGAGACCGGATCATGTTTCCTATCCACGATTGGAAAGGACGGCTAATTGCTTTTGCGGGTAGAGCTATGGGTGAGGCGCAGCCCAAATATTTAAACAGCCCAGAGACGATGCTTTTCCATAAAAGCAAAAGTTTGTACAACATGCATCTGGCACGACCGCAAATACGTAAGCTGCAGCAAATTGTTGTTTTTGAAGGCTACATGGATGTAATCAAAGCTTGGGATGCAGGCATAACCAATGGCGTGGCAACCATGGGTACAGCGTTGACCGAAGAGCATACTGATGTGATTCGCAAGCAAGCCGATCAGGTAACGGTAGCCTACGACGGTGATTCCGCTGGACAAAATGCTGCATATAAGAGCATCCCTATTTTGGAGCAGGCCGGATGTCTGGTCAAGATAGCCATGATTCCGAATGCGCAGGATCCGGATGATTTTATTACCCATCATGGTTCTGAGCGATTTGTACGGGAAGTTATAGAAAACGCCGTACCGTCGATCAAATACAAACTTCTTTATTTTCGCAAAAATTTTAAACTGCAGGAGGACGGGGAAAAGCTTCGCTACATGCAGCAAGCGCTCAAAATTATTGCAGACATTACGTCTCCAATTGAAAGAGAGCACTATGTGAGGGAGCTATCTACAGAATTTCGTTATTCCTTTGAAACGACTTTGCAAAACCTGAACGAGATCAGGCTCCAAGCGGAAAAAAGTAGTAACTCCGGGGATAATAAAGCGAAAGCGTGGAATAATGTTAGGAATGAACGAACACCCCGGGAACAAACTCCCTCTTTACTTCCAGCCTATTACAACGCCGAGCGTCAGTTACTCGCAATTATGTTATTCGATGCTGACATCACGCTTTATGTTGAGCGGAATTTGGGAGACCAATTCAATGTGGACGCACATAATGCCTTGGCCGCCTATTTGTACGCTTATTTCGGGCAAGGATATGAGCCAAACTTTAGCAGCTTTATTGCGATGCTTCAGGAGGAAGAATTGGAGGGATTGGCAAGTTCGATTGCTATGATGGGCAACTCTCATGGAGTGAATGGTCAGGTTATCGACGATTGTATAAGCACGATCAAAAAATATAAGCTTCAAGAATCGATCAAGCAAAAAACAGAAGAAATGATAGTGGCAGAACGATCCGGTGATCTGAAGATGGCCGGTCAAATTGGCAATGAGATTACATCCCTAGTCAAACAATTAAAATCATCATGATAAGTCGTTTGAATTTATCTTTGATGGCTCTAGGGAGGAGGGAGTTAGCATATGGCGAACGATCAACACACGGAGATAGAGACAGAGTTGACGTTGGATCAGGTAAAAGACCAGCTTGTCGAGTTGGGCAAAAAACGTTCATCTTTAACTTATAAGGATATCATGGAGAAGCTGGCTCCTTTTGATCAGGATCCAGAACAAATCGATGAGTTTTTCGAGCAGCTTTCCGAAATGGGTATTGATGTAGGTAATGAATCAGACGAAGATAATGAAATCAGCCCGATAGATCGTGATAGGGATCGGGAACATGATGATTTTAACTTTGAGGATGATATTTCACTGCCTCCGGGAATAAAAATAAATGATCCGGTTCGGATGTACCTGAAGGAAATCGGCAGAGTGCCATTGTTATCTGCAGAAGATGAGATCGATTTAGCGAAGCGTATCGAACTTGGTGATGAAGAAGCCAAACGGCGCCTTGCTGAAGCTAACCTGCGTCTCGTGGTAAGTATTGCTAAGCGGTATGTCGGACGTGGTATGCTGTTTCTGGATTTGATTCAAGAAGGCAATATGGGCTTGATTAAAGCGGTTGAAAAGTTTGATCATGATAAAGGTTTCAAATTCAGTACGTATGCGACCTGGTGGATTCGTCAAGCAATCACCCGTGCGATTGCCGATCAGGCAAGGACGATCCGGATTCCGGTACATATGGTTGAAACCATAAACAAACTCATTCGTGTTTCCCGTCAATTGCTTCAAGAGCTGGGACGCGAACCGACTCCGGAAGAAATCGCCAAAGAAATGGATCTAAGTACGGATAAGGTTCGGGAAATTATGAAAATTGCTCAGGAACCGGTTTCTCTGGAAACACCGATCGGCGAAGAGGACGACTCCCATTTGGGTGATTTTATCGAGGATCAGGAAGCACTGGCTCCTGCCGATGCTGCTGCCTATGAGCTGTTAAAGGAACAATTGGAGGACGTGCTGGATACGTTGACAGAGCGTGAAGAAAACGTGCTTCGATTACGTTTTGGCCTCGATGATGGACGTACGCGTACGCTGGAAGAAGTCGGTAAAGTGTTTGGCGTTACCCGGGAACGGATTCGTCAGATCGAAGCCAAGGCTTTGCGTAAGCTGAGACATCCAAGCCGCAGCAAGCGTTTGAAAGACTTTCTAGAGTAATTGGGTTAGACCTCACTGCATCTGCAGTTAGGTCTAATTTTTTGTCTGATCATTACCGATAAATAAATGACAGGAAATGAATAAAATTCAGGAAAATGGCTGCTCAGTATTGAAGAGGTGATCGTGTGCAATGGCAATGGACGAAAAAAGAAGAATATTAATTATGGAAATTGAGCATTGGCGTAAAAGTAAGCTTTTACCGGAACATTATTGCGATTTTTTATTAAATATATATTTGGAAGATTCTTCTGATAAACCGAAGTCCAGTTCCGGGTTTCTCGGCGTAACCCCAACAGCCATCAAAGACAGTAATTGGAAAATATGGATATTGATATTTGTCGTAATTGCTCTTATTTCTTATGCTGCTCTTAATTTTACTGCTTTTGAATTACCAATGCAAATGGGCCTTTCGATGCTTCTCTTGTTTTGTTGTTATACGGTCGGAAGCCTGCAGCGATCCAAGGAGCCACTTCGAGCTCAAGTATTGTTTGGGGTAGCCTCCTTGTTTTTACTGTTTATTGGTGTGTTCATGCTCAAACTTCATGGAATGCAGAAGCCAGTGCTGGTTGTCGGATATGTAGCTGTATGCAGTATAGTCTGGTTGTTAACGGGACTGTTGTCAAGATTTATGCTTTTTCAATTGTGTGGATGGGTTGTTCTCATCTTTTGTTACGGTTGGCTGCTGCATTATCAGTTGGACCTGGCGAGTTGGATTACGCTGGAGCTTAGCTGGGTGCCGCTCAGTATCGTATTTGGCTGGATGGGCTGGATGATTCATGAAAAGAGCAAGCAGATGGGTACGGTCTTTCTTATGCTGAGCTGCATCGTATGGTTCATGCCTGAATTGTATGCTATGCTGTATTCCGAGCTATATGGTGAGGATACGGTACAAATTGTTTTTTTAGTCAAATTGTTTATTGAAGCGAGCTTGCTGTTTGCTTTAAGAAAAAAATGGATAGAGTGGGTTACATAATATGCTGCGAATATCAAAACGTTTGGAAATGATTGCGGGTGGTGTGCCGACAGGAAGCCGTTTGGCTGACATTGGTTCGGATCATGCACTGCTTCCGGTTTATTTGGCTCAAAAGAAACAGATTGTGAAAGCTGTAGCTGGAGAAGTGAACCTCGGACCCTTTCAGGCGGCCTCCAGGCAGGTTCGTGATTCTGTACTTGATCAAGTCATTGATGTCCGACATGGAAATGGTCTTGAGGTAGTAAAAGTCGGAGAAATTGATGTAATCACAATAGCGGGCATGGGCGGAGCCTTGATAGCCGATATACTCGAGGCAGGCAAGGATAAGCTGGCCGGTGTACAACTACTTATTTTACAGCCCAATGTTGGTGAGTCCAATGTGCGTTCGTGGCTTATTCAGCAGGATTGGATATTAATAAACGAGCAAATTCTCGAAGAGGATGGCAAAATCTATGAGATTTTGTCCGCAGTACCATCCCATTTGAGTCAAGTCTCGAATGTTATGCTTTATCGGGAACGTCAGCTTGCAGACGGAGTAACGGTTAATCGTGAGCTGCTGCTCAAGTTGGGGCCCTACTTACTGGATCATCCTCAAGAGGTCTGGTTTCAGAAATGGGAGTCGGAATTGGAGAAGCTGGCTATGATTGTACAGCGGCTTGCCCTATCGGCGCTGCCTGAATCCAGAATGAAGGAGCTTGAATATCAGCAAGAAATTGAACGAATCAGGGAGGTACTGGCATGCTTGCAAAAGGACAAACCGTCATTCAACTGATGGAGGAACTGGCACCTAAGCATTATGCGGTTCCTGATGACAAGATCGGGCTACAGCTGGGGACTCTGCAAAAGGAAATCAGCAATGTGCTGGTAGCGCTTGATGTGAACGATGAGGTAATTGATGAAGCAATACGGCTGCAGGCTAATTTAATCATTGCTCACCATGCGATTATTTTCAGGCCGCTTGCTCATTTGCAAACCGATTCGGTAGCAGGAAAGCTGTATGAGAAGTTAATCAAGCATGATATTGCTGTCTATATATCACACACGAATCTTGATGTGGCAGATGGTGGGGTCAATGATATGATGGCGCACGCCATTGGCTTAACAGGGCTTTCACCGCTTGAGGAATTACATACGGATAAACTGAAGAAGCTCGTCGTATTTGTGCCTGAGTCGCATTTGGAGCCTGTTAGAGAAGCCATATTTCGCGCAGGTGCGGGATCGATAGGGAAGTACAGTCATTGCAGCTTTGCTGCCGAAGGAACGGGGACCTTTTTACCTGGGGACGGGAGTACACCTTTTATCGGTAAGCAGGGCAAGCTGGAGCAGGTGCGCGAGATGCGATTGGAAACGATTGTTCCGCAAAGCATCGAAAGAAAAGTCGTTCAGGCGATGATTAAAGCTCATCCTTATGAGGAAGTAGCCTATGATCTATACACGTTGGATTTAAAGGGTCGTGCTTACGGTCTGGGCAGGATCGGTAAGCTGCAGGAGCCAGTTACCCTGGAGCAGCTATGTGAGCTTGTTAAAGCCTCTTACGAGGTTCCTGCTGTACGGCTTGCTGGTAATCCACAACGTAAAGTTCAAAAAATTGCTGTTCTTGGCGGCTCAGGCGGCAGATATGTCCGTCATGCTTTATTTGCAGGGGCGGATGTGCTTATTACTGGAGATATCGACTACCATACGGCTCAGGACGCCATGGCCGCGGGGCTTAGTATCATTGATCCAGGCCATAATGTTGAAAAAATATTGAAGCGCGGTGTAGCCGAATATTTACTGTCCAGGCTGCAGGAAAAGAAATCAAATACAGGTGTATTTGCCTCGGAAATCAATACGGAGCCGTTTCTTTTCGTTTAAAATTGGTAACGGTAAAAGGGGTCAAAGATCAAATAGCAATGAATTGTTGTTGTATTTTAACGTAAATCCCTGTATACTATCCTTTGCACATCAGGAAAGCTTGACAGACAATCGCTGGTGAGAAATCACGAGAGGAAAGTCCGGGCTCCGTAGGGCAGGATGCTGGATAACGTCCAGTCAGCGCGAGCTGAAGGCTAGTGCCACAGAAATGGACCGCCGATGACGTGGAAAGTATTCCACGAACAGGTAAGGGTGGAACCGTGGTGTAAGAGACCACGAGGAGATATGGTGACATATGTCCTGGTAAACCCCATCTGGTGCAAGACCTAATGGAACGCACGTCCCTCTGGGGACACTCCTTGCCCGGGATGCGTTCGGGTTGGTCGCTTGAGCCAAACGGCAACGTTTGGCCTAGATAGATGATTGTTGCTTCAATGGTGGGAGGCTGGTAGCCGTTACGACCACTGGAAGTACAGAACCCGGCTTAAGTGCAAGCTTTCCTGTTACCAATGAAAAACCGCCTCCTAAGGGCGGTTTTTGTGCGTTATTTTTATGGTCAAGGGGTTTGCATTCGTTCGAGCAGCCTCTGTGCCCATGAGCTCCAATAATCGAGACCGCTAATGACACCGGTATGAGCAGAGGGTTCGGCTGGTGCCGTCTTTTCGGTTGCCAGAGCCCCTTTATGGTTCACTGCGCTCTTCACGGCGGCTACGACATCAATGATGCCATAACCAAAATATTTATCCTTGCCTGCAGGTCCTGCATCAGACGCCGTATCGCGCATAATCTGCATCACTTCTTTATTCGTAAGTGATGGATTGACCGAGCGAATAAGAGCAGCCAGAGCCGTCACATGGGGACTAGCCATCGAAGTGCCGGATAGTGCCGCATACTGATTGTGCGGGTAAGTGCTGGCAATGTTGACTCCAGGCGCAGCTACATCGATGTAATCTCCGTAATTGGAGAAAGATGCCTTGTTCCGATTCGCATCTGTTGCTGCGACTGCGAACACTTCTGGATAGGCCGCAGGGAATCCGGGCTGCTCCGTATTGTCATTACCGCTAGCGGCAATAAGTACAACATCGTGATCATAGGCATAACGAATGGCATCATGTAAAAAGTTGGCATCTGCATAGTTGCCGAGGCTCATATTGATGACTTTGGCACCATGATCCGTTGCCCAGATAATGCCTTGAGCTACCGCATACGTACTGCCTGCACCACTTTGATCGAGAACCTTGACAGGAATAATTGGATTATACCAGCTCATTCCAGCAACACCCAGTCGATTGTTGACAATGGCTCCGATAACTCCGGCGACATGGGTGCCATGTCCGACATCATCCATAGGCGACATTTCGGAATTAACTACGTTGTAGCCGCTAATAAGCTGATCCTTCAGATCAGGGTGGTCAAGATCGACACCCGTGTCGACGATAGCGACGGGAACATCTTTGGAGCCTTTGCTTATGGCCCAGCCAAGCTCGGTGTCGATGGCAGGAAGGTTCCACTGATACCGTTGATATAGCGAATCATTCGGTGTCAACAGCGTGTAGTCAGACGCAGCTGGCTGTGGGCTCCCGGAAGGATTTTTGGTCACTGCGCTATTAGTCATATACAAAAAGTGAGGCTCCACGTATGCAATGTTCCACTTTTGAAAATAATTCATCAGCTGTTTGGCTTCCAGTTGTTTAGATTCAAATATATACGTATAGCCAAGCTTGCGATAAGGCTTTGAGGCTTGAATATCCGTTTCGATTTGAGCTAAATCTGCAGCGCTCGGTTGAGTCTTGAAACGCACGACAACCTGATTGACATGATAATGGCTGGTACCCTCATTCTGCTCAGGATGATTAACTTTAACGTCCTGCAATGTACGGGAATCAACGGATTCGATTTTATAACGATTATCGCTTGGATAAGTTACGATCCTTAAATTGTTAAGCTGATGATTCTCAACCTGCTGCAGGATGCTTTGTTTAACAACCCCAAGCAAGGCTTCACCGGAATTCTCTGACGGCACCCCAAGTACAAAATAGGTGGAGCCATTAGCTTGAAATGGTGCAGATTGATAAGACTTGCCTTGCTCCGTGTCCGTCTTGGCCTTCAGCAGTTCCGCCTGAGCTTGGTTCTGTATTGACTCATTAAGGCTGCCAGAATGTAGACCCGCCTCCAAAGGTTGTGAATGCTGGGTCCAGATCAGCTTCTCCATGTGTGGATGCTCTGCTTGGAGCTGCTGCATGCCTGTCAGCTTCGCCTCTGCAGTTTCTTTTTCTTTCAAATGCAGCATACGATCGAGCTCCAGACTGCACTGGCTGCGGCATAGTTCTCCGGTTACTTGAAGGTCCTGCTGCATAATGTTTTTCTTGGATTGCATCTCTGCAGCGGCCGATAAAGTCTCGAATTTGAGCGGATCCTCACTGCGAGGAAATAATAACACGCCGAAAGCGAGCACCATAACAAAAGCTAAAGCATATTTCCACATCGAATGGCCCCTCCCTTTAAAATGATACCGTTAGCGTCTCCGCAGGAATGTTTTTTACTACCGGAAATCATCGCCTTTAACATTTTGGCCAACAGACACTTTACGAGTTACTTTTAGCTTCAATTTATGGTAGGATAAAGGTGTAACAGTTCTACTAAAAAATATGATGTTTGTTGATTAAAGGAGGTCCTGCGACATGACTGTGCTGAATGTGAAAAATTTATGTGAAACTACGAAGTACAAGCTAAATGAAGCAACTGCAAAAATCGAAAAATTTCTGAATGATCATTCTCTGCAAGAGCTCAACAAAGAGCAAGAACCTGAGATGGATGAATTTTACAAAGGTTTTTTGTCAGATACCAGGCATTTGTTGGTATTCAGTGAAGTTGCTTATGAGAAGCTTGGTATGAGTTTACGTCGTCCCAGCTTTAATGTGGAATATGCGGAAAAAGTACTTTATGAAGTTTATCATAGTTCGGTGAACAGCTTCTTTTATCCGAAACATGAGTGCTATTCCGAGGATGGCCGTTACGCTTATACCGGACAGGATGCGATTCGCTTCCGCAAAAAACCGATTCGTGAGGTACGTGATTTGACCATCGAGCTTTCGAAAATTTTTGAAACGCTTCGGGAAGATCTGACTTATTATGAAACGGATTACATTACCCAAAAACGGATGCAAGGTGAGAGAGTCTAATCTTGCTTTATTGTGATGATGAAAAAAGGTGCTATGTAGCATCTTTTTTTGTTTTAGAGAGGACATGAAGCGATGAATGGACAAGAACAGGATTGGCACATTACTGCTGAACAGCTGACACCCATCAGTAAGCAGCTAATAATATGGAACCAGCATCCAAGCGGCGGATATACGGCATGTCCACTGTTTGCTAATTATGCCTATAGTTGGCTGCGGGACGGCAGCTTTATTGCCAATGCAATGGATGTTTCTGGGGAACCAGAAAGTGCGGCCGATTTTTATAATTGGGTCAACCCAATCATATTACGTATGAAAACTCGCATCGAGCTGCTTTTGGAAAGGTTTGAGCGTGGGGATAGTATAGAACAGCATGAATTTTTACATACGCGCTACCAGTTGGATGGTCGGGATGATCACAATGCAGAGTGGGGGCATTTTCAGCTTGATGGTTATGGGACCTGGCTGTGGGGGCTTGTCGAGCATTACCGAATAGCAGGGCAAACCGAGATGCCTGAGACTATTGCAGATAGTGTCGATCTGGTGGTCCGCTATTTATGTGCATTTTGGGAGCAGCCGAATTTTGATTGCTGGGAGGAGCGCGGCGATCAACTGCATCCTTCAACGCTTGCATGCATTTATGGAGGGCTCGAAGCCATTGGAAGATTTAATGGTCGTACGGACTTGCTGGAAATTTGCGCACAGATCAAACAGTTTATTGTGGAGCACATGGTGCATCCTGAGCGCGGATATGTAGTGAAAAGCATTCAGCCGACCTATACTGGAAATGAATACGAAATTGGATATGGTGGTGTAGATGCGAGCGCGCTGTGGTTGTGTGAACCGTTTCAGGTATTTGCAGCGGATCACCCTGTGATGGCAGCTACGATCAGCAAAATTGAAGCGGATTTGAAAACAACAGATGGCGGAATCAGACGTTATTCCGAGGATGAATATTATGGCGGAGGCGCATGGATTTTGCTCACCGCCTGGTATGGCTGGGTATCACTGGCCTCAGGTAAACGGCTGGAGGCTGAGCAAGCCTTACAGTGGATTGTGAAGCAAGCGGATTCGCTTGGGCGATTACCGGAGCAGGTAGCACATGCTGAGACTGATTCAGAGGTGTATCAAGGCTGGTTGAGCCGCTTGGGAACGCCTGCAACCCCATTATTGTGGTCACATGCGATGTTCCTTGTCCTTAATTTCCAACTCGTCAAATAGTATGGACTTTTCAATCCACGGGTACATTGATATAGGGGTGATGAAAATGCCAGATGTGAACTGCAGTGTAGCCAATTGTACGTATTGGGCTAACGGTAACAAATGTAATGCAAAGTCGATATTAATCGATATCGATCAGCATGCAAATGTGGATGTGTCAACAGAATTTGCTGGAGAGCATGGTTCTACAGAGCACAAGGATTATGCGGAGAACACGCAAAATACATGTTGTCACACGTTTAAAGCAAAAAAGTAAGGGAATGAATGACATTATTCTAAAATTTGTCTAGCTGGTCGTACGAAAAAAGTGTACAATAAGGTATCATCTTGTACACTAAGGAGCATTGTCTTCTATGAATATTGATCCACGAATGTTAAAAGAGCTTTTACGTATGCAATTGCTGAACAAAACGGATATTCTTTCCAACAAAGTTTCAGGCTCGAATGATGATGAATCTGAGTTTTCGGAGCTGTTAAATGATTTATTGTCACAAAACACGGACAGCCCGATGCTTAGCAATGTCGGAGCATCTGCTCCTGTAACCCAAACGGCTCTTAAACCGAGCAGCTTAAATCCATTATTCGCGTCCGCCAGTTCCTATCGTACAGGCCAAACAACCGGTTCCTCACAAGCTAAGGAATTGGACCCGTTAATTCAAGAAGCAGGCAGACGACATCAAGTTCAACCGAGCTTGGTCAAAGCGGTTATTGATGCAGAGTCGTCCTTTAACTCAAAGGCAGTATCTCAGGCTGGAGCCAAAGGCTTGATGCAATTGATGGATGCAACGGGTAAAAGCGTCGGCGTGACCGATCCTTTTGATCCTGTACAAAACGTTCAGGGCGGAACCAAGTATTTATCGAATCTTTTGAAGAAATATGATGGGAACCAGGGTGTGGCTTTAGCTGCTTATAATGCAGGCTCTGGTCGTATCGACCGTTTGGGCATTGCTAACGACAACGATTTGGCAGCCAAGATGGGTCAGCTTCCCAAAGAAACTCAAGCCTATGTTGCCAAGGTCATGAATTTACAACGCAATTATGAAGGATAACAATTAGCGACCCAAGACCTAAAGCAAGTACCCTTACTAGTGAGGGACTTGCCTAGGTCTTGTTTTTTGTGGTTGTCTACCTATAGAGGAGAAGTGACGATGTTATATTTGGACTATGCTGCAACAACGCCTCCTTATGATGAAGTCGTCGATGCGGTTGCTGAAGTCATGAAGCAGCATTATGGAAATCCCTCTTCCTTGCATCGTCTGGGTGTTGTGGCTGAACAACTGGTAAGTCAAGCCAGAGCCGTCATCGCAAGCAGCTTGAGCTGCCAGCCGGAAGAGATCCGATTCACCTCAGGCGGGACCGAAAGCAATAATTGGGCGATACAGGCCACAGCCCGCCGATTTCGGCACCGCGGTAATCATTTGATTACGACAGCTGTGGAGCATGCCTCGGTATATGAAACCTTTCGTGAGCTTGAGCGGCAGGGATTCCGAGTCACCTATTTGCCTGTAGACGCAACGGGAGCCGTGAAGCTTGAAGAGTTGGACAAGGCTCTCAGCGATGATACGATTATGGTCAGTATAATGGCGGTAAATAACGAAATGGGACGTATTCAGCCGATATCCGCTATTGGCGAGCTGCTGCGACAACGGTCTCGTACGATTGTATTTCATGTAGATGCCGTACAGGCTATCGGTAAACTGCCACTGCATCCTGGGAAGCTCAAGATTGATCTATTGTCCTGCTCTGCCCATAAGCTGCGGGGTCCTAAGGGGAGCGGTTTTTTATACGTTAGAAAAGGCTTGGAGCTTCCTCCCTTACTGTATGGGGGCGGACAGGAAGGTGGCCTTCGATCGGGTACGGAGAATGTTCCGTCGCTTGTCGGTATGGCCAAGGCAATCAGAATGGCTGTGGAGGAGCAGGAACGGTTTTATACACATACCCATCTTTTGCGAAAACAGCTGGCAGCTGCAATTCGGGATATTCCTGAGTTAAGGCTGAGCGGGTCTGATATAGAGGACGAAATGGCACCGCATATTGTGCATTTTTGTTTTCCTGGGATGAAATCCGAGGTGCTCGTTCATGCTTTAGAGGAAGCGGACATTTATGTATCCAGCCGCTCGGCTTGCTCTTCATCTGCCAACAAACCGAGCCGTGTACTCAAGGCAATGGGCTTTGATGATGCACGGGCTATAAGTGGTATTCGAGTTAGCTATTCGCTGAGTCAAACGATCGACGATATGAACTATTTTGGTGAACAATTACAAAAGGCTGTTGAGCGCTTGAAGCACACGATCACAGGGCAGCCAAATCGAAGGAGGTAGCTAGAGATGAAGCCCGATATGATTATGCTTCGTTTGGGGGAGCTTACACTAAAAGGGAAAAACCGCAGCCGGTTTGAGAAGGTCGTTTTTGAGCAGGTAAAAAAATCAGTTCAGAGCTTTTCAAGGCTTACTTTTGTACTAGAATTCGGCAGGGTGTACATACACTTAAACGAGGAGCCTTATGAAGCGGTTCAGGAACGGCTGCGGAAGGTGCTCGGCTTGTCTTCATTTAGTCCGGTGTTTACAGCACCCTTGGAGCTTGAAGCGATTCAGTCCACTGCCCTGGCAGCAATGGAAAAGCTGGAGAACGGACAAGCCGAATTCAAGGTGACTGTGCGCCGCGTCAACAAAAAATTCCCTTATGACTCACAAGAGATGAACAAGCTGGTTGCTGGCTTTGTCCTTAAGGCTATCCCTGGTCTGAAGGTCAATGTCAATCAGCCTGAGGTTGAGCTTAAAGTGGAGCTGCGCGAAAAGCAGGCTTTGATTTTTTCGCACAGCGTTAATGGAGTGGGAGGTTTTCCGCTCGGTACAAATGGGAAAGCAATGCTGATGCTTTCTGGTGGCATTGATAGCCCGGTTGCAGGGTTTCTTGCACTACGACAAGGCTTGAAGCTTGAGGCTGTGCATTTTCACAGCTATCCCTATACGAGCGAAAGATCGCAGCAAAAGGTGAAGGAGTTGGTTGCCAAGCTGTGCGGGTATGCGGGTGATATCAGGCTGCATATGGTGCCGTTCACGAGCATACAAACCCGTATTCATGAGGTTTATAAGGAGGATCTGTTTATTACGCTGCTTAGGCGTGCGATGTTTCGGATAACGGAAAAGCTGGCAGAGAACTACGGGGCATCGGCAATCGTAACCGGAGAAAGCTTGGGTCAGGTGGCCAGCCAAACCATCAACAGTATGAATGTCATCGGACGTGCCGTGGAAGTTCCGATCATCCAGCCGTTGGTTTGTATGGAAAAAAAGGAAATCATCCGGATTGCTGAAGATATTGATACGTTTGAAATTTCGATTTTACCGTATGAGGATTGCTGCACCTTGTTTATGCCTCCTTATCCCAGTACAAACCCAAGCTTGCGTATTGTAGAAAGTATTGAGAAGAGTATGGAGTGGCTGGACGCCGAATTGGACGAAGCTGTCAGGCTCACCGAACAGATATGGATTGGGGCCGATGAAAAGCCACAGTTCGCGGCTTTATTTTAAAAAGGTAAATGGGTATCACAGATTAGGCTAAGAGATGGGTGGTTGCTGAGTAATTGTATGGGAGGTAAGAAGGAATGCTGGATTGGATTTTATTATTCTTGCAGATCATGCTTATCAATATTGTTCTCAGCGGCGACAACGCTGTCGTGATCGCTTTAGCTAGTAAAAACCTGCCTCCCGATCAACGCAAGCAGGCGATATGGTGGGGTGCTTTTGGAGCAATAGCGCTGCGTGTCTTGTTGACGATTATAGCTGTATATATACTTAGCGTACCTTTTGTTCAAGCTTTGGGCTCTGTGCTGCTGTTCTGGATTGCGGTTAAGCTGTTGATTGATGAGGAAGGGATTTCGGATGTAAAGGAAGCCTCAACCTTGTGGAAGGCGATTCGTACGATTATCGTGGCAGATTTTGTTATGAGTCTGGATAATGTGCTGGCGATAGCGGCCAAAGCTAACAATAACCTGGCTGTGATCATACTTGGGATTGGGCTTAGTGTTCCGATCATAATATGGGGCAGTACGATGGTGATGAAGTTGTTGACGAAGTATCCCATATTCGTGTATCTGGGCGCTGCTCTACTTGGTTATACAGCCGGTGAAATGTTCGTCAAGGATAAAGTCGTTACCGATATTTTGTTGACTGATGTACCGCACTGGATCGTTCCGATTGCAGCAACAATAGTCGTTGTCGGAGCTGGGTTTTGGAAGAAAATAATACTGAAGCCGCGAACACACCATTTTTGAAACGGTATTGTATAGGGTGCTGAAGGTATGAGATAGGTTGCTATAGCACCTATCTTTTTTTGTTGTGTTCTTAATATGGCGTACAAGTATGGACAGTTATCGAGCGCGTAGTCAATTCATAATGGATTATGTAGTCGTTTTTATATATAATAATGATAATCATTATCAAATGAGGTGTTTCAGTTATGGAAGTAACTCCTTTTAAGCAAATTTTCGATCTTTATTTTGACTCCTTATCCTTACAGCAGCATGTCCATTCAGGTAGGGGAACGGCAGCGAGGAAGCTTGATCATGCAATCGGTGAAGGGTATGTGAATCATGTGATTACCCAATCCGGGATTGAAATTATAGATTCCAATTACCAGCTGGCAGACAACCGAAATGTGAGCTTTCATTTTAACGCGGCTATGGTTGAGCTTAGCTTTTGCCTGCAGGGAAATGGAGAAATCTATGCTTCAGGCACTCGGCACAAGCTTAAGGCTAACAACTGCTCACTCCAATTTATGCATGACTTTGACGTCTCATTTCAATATGGAATTGAGACACCCATTCGAACGTTGGCGATCTGTGTGCCAGTTTCATTGTTCGATCGCTATATGTATGATTTGGAATCGAAGGGTCCAATAAGCTTTACTGGCATACTTGGATCTAATGCTTTTCGCATGTTTCATATGTCCATACAACCGGAAACGTCGCGAATATTGAACCAGCTGATAGAAAGTCCCTTCACATCTACCATGCATCGGATGTATGCCGAGAGCAAAGCCTTGGAGCTGTTGGCTATTTTCTTTGATGCTGCTTTATTTGAACGGACAACCTCGTACAAAGCAGCTTCAATATCCAAAAATGATCGATCTAAGATTGTGAAAGCCCAAGAGGTGCTGCATGAGCGTATGGCAGCCCCACCTTCATTGATCGAGTTATCGCGTATCGTTGGACTGAATGATTACAAACTCAAAATTGGCTTCAAAGAGCAATATGGTAAAAGTGTATTTGCTTACTTGCGAGATAGGCGAATGGATAAGGCCAAGAAATTGCTGCAAAGCGGTCAAGTCAGTGTCAGTCAAGCCGCAGGTTTAGTAGGTTATGCTAATTTCAGCCATTTTGCAGAGCTGTTTCGCAAGTATTATGGATATAATCCTTCAGAGCTGATCAGAGAGCGAAATTAAAATCCCTTAAACCGTTATCCTATCCCTCTTGCGGTAGTTGCAGGATCATCGATTGTTTATACTCAGTTCATATTGAGAGTCATTATCGATGATTGAAGGGAGAAAAAGAAATATGGCAAAGAAAGCGGGAATGGCGAGACTATTCGAAATTGCCGAAGAAAAACGGGGACTTCTGCTCATCTCGTGCTTGTTATCTTCGCTTAGTGCAATGTTCATGCTTGTGCCGTATGTGTCCGTATATTTTATACTGGAAGAGCTGCTAAAGCATGCGTCAGACCCGAGGTTAGCTAATGGCGAATTAATGATCAGCTGGGGTGTAGTCGCATTACTGGGTCTGTTGGGAAGTCTGGTTACGATGTATGCTGGAGGCATGGCTTCACATATCGCTGCCTTTCGTATTTTGTATCGATTGCGTATTAAGCTTTCCGCTCATATTGGCAAGCTGCCGCTTGGTTGGCTGAACGGGACGTCTACGGGGGTAGTGAAGAAAACGCTCGACAATAATGTGGAAAAGGTAGAGACGTTCATCGCACACCAGCTTCCGGATCTGGTTCATGTGATCATGACTACGCTTCTTATGATTGTCGTTATGCTCTATTTGAATATTTGGCTGGCGTTAGCCTGCATGATTCCGATTCTGCTTGGATTCGGTATCCAGATGGCATTGATGACAGGGGCAGAAGCGAAAAGAAATATAAAGCTTTATTATGATTCACTGGAACGCATGAACGGGTCAGCTGTCCAATATGTAAGAGGGATGCCTGCGATCAAGATATTCGGGCAAACCGTACATTCCTTTCGGAGATTTTCCGCGGATATGACCAGCTACCGCGACTACTGCATCAAGTATGCAGACCAGTTTCAGAACGGGTACCTGATCTTCAAGGTCATTCTCAGCTCGTTCGCTGCCTTTGTCCTGCCGGTTGGTGTATTCCTGCTGCAGCGCGATCCTGGTAGTGTAGCCTTCGCCTCTGTGCTGCTCTTCTTTCTTGTCATGGCACCGGGCATTTCGACACCGATGTTCAAGATTATGTTTATGGCTTCCTCGCTGAGGGACATTAACGAAGGTATCGAAAGAATGGATCGGATTCTGCAAGAGACGGTGATTCCAGAACCGCTAGTTCCCAAGACTCCAACCACATTTGAGGTTAGCTTTGACAAGGTCTCTTTCTCGTATCTCAGTGAGCTGGATCACGTTCACAGCCAAGCGCTCAGCGAGCTGTCCTTTGTGGCTGAACAGGGAAAAGTAACGGCCTTGGTTGGGCCGTCCGGTTCGGGGAAGTCAACTGTAGCGAATCTGGTGCCGCGATTCTGGGATGTGGGTGAAGGTGCCGTTCGGATAGGCGGGATCGATATAAGGGACATAGGTACAGAAAATCTGATGAATACCGTAGCCTTTGTATTTCAGGAAACCTTTCTGTTCTATGACACCATCTATGAGAATATAGCTGTGGGTCGGCCTAAAGCTTCACCTGAGGACGTATATGCAGCTGCGAAAGCAGCGCAATGCCACGGCTTTATAAGCAGCCTGCCGCAAGGTTACGATACGCTGATAGGGGCCGGTGGAGTGTACCTATCCGGCGGCGAAGAACAACGGATAGCGGTAGCCAGAGCCATTCTAAAGAATGCACCTATTCTTGTACTGGATGAGGCGACGGCTTTTGCCGATCCGGAGAACGAATATGAGATGCAACTGGCCCTTAAAAAACTAACGATCGGAAAAACGGTAATCGTCATCGCACATCGATTATCAACGATTAGAGATGCAGATCAAATACTCGTATTAAACAATGGGCGTATGGAGGAGCAGGGAGAGCATGATGCATTGGTATCTAAACAGGGGCTATATGCCCGAATGTGGCATACCTATACGAATGCGGAGCAATGGCAGATAGCGAAAGGGGGCAGCCCCATATGAATATTTTTTACAATATTACAGCAGGAAGCCAGAGGAAGCTCATCAAGCCTATTGCTTATACGACTCTGGCCTATTGTCTGGGACTGATACCCTTCATACTGCTCGTGGAAGCCGCCAGATTAATATTTGAGCCTTTTGTCCATCCGGGGTCATCACTTGATATTACGAGGCTATGGTGGGTATGCGGCGCAATGGGCGCGGCACTGCTCCTACTGTATGGTATTGAAATACCGGCTTATCGATCCCAATTTAGAGGGGCATACAGCACGGCTGCATCAGGGAGGGCTGCTCTTGCTGAGCATCTGCGTAAGCTTTCATTGGGTTATTTGAACAAGCGTGATCCCGGTGATTTGGCAAATATGATGATGGGCGATTTTACATTGCTGGAGAATGGTATTTCCCATCTGGTTCCACAGATGATTGGTGCTGTCATCATGCCTGTTCTCGCTATGATCGGGCTCTCCTTTCTCGATTGGCGAATGGCTGTCTCCATGTTTGCAGCCTTTCCGATAGCTATTGCACTGCTGTTGCTGACCTCCAGATTGCAGCGCAGATTGGGCGCAAGACATATGAACGCCAAGATAGATGCGGCCAATCGGCTGCAGGAATATTTGAACGGTATTCGTGTTATCAAGGCTTATAATCTTACAGGCGAACGGTTTCTCCGATTGGAGAGCTCTTTCAAGGAATTAATGCGGAGTAGTATACGCATCGAAGGCCTGTTGGGCCCTATCATTCTTAGTGCTATTGCTTTCATTCGGTCTGGCCTGACTTTATTAGTCATTACGGGTGTTAACCTGCTGCTGGGAGGTGGTCTGGAGCTCCTGACCTTCGTCAGCTTTCTCATTATTGGAACGCGTATCTTTGATCCCTTATCTACGGCTTTTGTTAATTATGCGGAATTTCGCTATTACGAACAGGCTGGGGAGCGTATTGTAGAACTACTGCGTGAACCCGTGATGGAAGGAACTGGACAACCTCCTGAACAGCACCATATCGATTTGAGAAATGTGACGTTCGGGTATCAAGATAAAGCTGTGTTGAAAGACGTCAGTGTGAGTATTCCATCAGGGACGTTTACTGCACTTGTTGGTCCCTCAGGAAGTGGAAAAAGTACAATGATGCGAATGATTGCCCGATTTTATGATCCGGATTCAGGAGCTATATCCATGGGAGGGCGATCCATGCGGGAGATAGAACCTGAAGCACTTTTGAAAAAAGTATCGATGGTATTTCAGGATGTGTATCTGTTTCAGGATACCATTGCGAATAATATACGGTTCGGTAAAAATGATGCGACTATGGAGCAGATAGAGGGGGCAGCGCGGCAGGCTTGCTGCCACGATTTTATCATGCAGCTTGAGGATGGCTACGATACGATTGTTGGCGAAGGTGGCAGCACCCTATCAGGAGGTGAAAAGCAACGTATCTCTATTGCCAGAGCAATGTTGAAAGACGCTCCGATTATCCTGCTTGACGAAGCGACAGCTTCCCTGGATCCAGAGAACGAGGCAGAAATCCAGCAGGCAATCAACAGATTAATTCAGCATCGAACCGTAATTGCCATTGCCCATAAGCTGAAAACCGTAATGAATGCAGATGCTATTGTTGTGCTTGAGGAAGGAAGGATTGTCGAACGTGGTCGACATGAAGATTTACTCGCGCAGCGAGGCCTCTATGCACGGTTATGGAAGCTGCAAAGTGAAACATCAGGCTGGAGACTTTCGTCCCGAAAAACGACTTCAACGTGACTAATGTAAGCGTATGAAGTATAATATCATGTTTTGCCTTGCTTTTTCTTACTTAGGACAGTATAATATAGCTAAATGTCAAGCGTCGGCGCTTATGTCCGACGCTTGTTTTATGAACGGGCCCCAGCCGCTCCCCGATGAGTAGGGCGAGAGGGTCAACAAGGAGAGGTTAGGGAAAACATGCATTCAAGAGACAAAATCCGCAACATCGCGATTATCGCACACGTTGACCACGGCAAAACAACACTAGTAGACAAATTGCTTCAACAATCGGGAACTTTCCGTGATAATGAAGCAGTTCAAGAACGGGCTATGGATTCCAACGACCTGGAACGGGAACGTGGAATTACCATTTTGGCTAAAAATACAGCAATCAACTATAAAGATTATTTGATCAATATTATGGATACTCCGGGCCATGCTGACTTTGGCGGCGAAGTTGAACGTATTATGAAAATGGTTGATGGCGTATTGTTGATTGTCGATGCGTTCGAAGGTACAATGCCGCAAACCAAGTTTGTTCTTCGCAAAGCTTTGGAATCGAACTTGAAGCCAATTGTTGTTCTTAACAAAATTGACCGTCCTGCTGCCCGCCCAGCCGAGGTAGTGGATGAAGTATTAGACTTGTTTATTGAACTGGGTGCTACTGATGAGCAGCTGGATTTTACTGTTGTCTATGCATCTGCTCTTATGGGTACTTCAAGCATGGATCCAGAAGTCGAAAAGCAGGAGCCGAATATGCAAGCCATTTTTGAAACAGTAGTTAGCCGTATTCCAGCACCAACAGAAAGCGTTGAGGAGCCATTGCAATTCCTGGTAACTTTGATGGATTATAACGAATACCTCGGTCGTATTGCCATTGGCCGTGTTAATCGTGGTGTCGTTAAACAGGGTCAAGCTATTGCTGTTATTAACCGTGATGGTGTTGTCAAATCAGCTCGTGTTGAAAAGCTGTTTGGCTTCCAGGGCTTGAAACGGATTGAAATTGAAGAAGCCGGCGCTGGCGATATCGTCGCGATTTCAGGAATTAAAGATATTAATATCGGTGAAACGATGGCTGATCCGGCTAATCCGGAAGCATTGCCTGTATTGAAAATTGATGAGCCTACCTTGCAAATGACGTTCCTCGTGAATAACAGTCCATTCGCTGGACGTGAAGGTAAGTGGGTAACATCCCGTAAGCTGCGTGAGCGTCTGTTTAAAGAATTGGAAACTGATGTGAGCTTGCGTGTTGACGAAACAGACAGCCCGGATGCATTCGTTGTATCTGGACGCGGTGAGCTGCATTTGGGTATTTTGATTGAGAACATGCGTCGCGAAGGCTTCGAAATGCAAGTATCCAAGCCTGAAGTTATCATCAAAACGATTGATGGCCAAAAAATGGAGCCTGTAGAGCTTTTGATTATAGACCTGCCTGAAGAAAGCATGGGCGCAGTCATGGAAAGTCTGGGTTCACGTAAAGCAGAAATGGTTAATATGATCAACGCTGGAACAGGCAATGTACGCTTGGAGTTCTTGATTCCTGCACGTGGCTTGATCGGTTACCGTACGTACTTCCTGACTTTAACACGTGGATATGGTGTAATGAACCATGCTTTTGATAGCTATGGGCCTTACTATGGCGCTGGTGTTGGCGGACGTCACGAAGGTGTACTAGTATCCAGTGAAGCGGGCGTTTCCACTTTGTACGGTATCCTTTCCGTTGAAGATCGCGGTATCCTGTTCGTTGAGCCGGGTGCTGAAGTATATGAAGGTATGATCGTTGGTGAGCATACGCGTGATACAGACATTATTGTTAACATCTGTAAAGAAAAACAATTGAATAATATTCGTTCCGCTGGTAAAGATGATACCGTCAGAATGAAAACTCCACGTCTGTACACTTTGGAGCAAGCTTTGGAATATTTGAACGATGATGAGCTGTGTGAAATTACACCTAAGTCCATTCGTCTTCGCAAAAAGCTTTTGAACAAATCCGAACGTGAGCGTGCTGCAAAGCAACGTAAAACAGCCGAAGCAAATGTATAATGTCTAACCCTCCCAAACCCTCCCTATAGGGAGGGCCCCAAAGGGCGCTGCCCTCTGGACTCCCATGGTTGGATGCAGACTGTAGTGTTCTCGGGGCGCTTGTCGTCCCTCTGGGACACGCTTGGTTTGGGTGCTGGTTTGTACATCGAAATTTCAAAACATCTAAAGAGTCTGCCTGTGGCAGAAAGATGCCCGTTACTATGGCATCATAATTGAATATCATTTGAAGAAAGCTCTGATGACTCAGAGCTTTCTTTTTAAAATTAAACTGTAATGAAATGATAAATGCTTACACACTAATGATACTATCTAATGATACAATGAATGTATAAACCCTACCGAATAAAGGAGGTTTAATCCTATGACCGAATGGTTTCGTGAATATCCACTGATCACTTATATTTTGATTTATGTGATGATCACTTATGTCTACAACAAAGTGTTCAAAACACGTAAGCTGCCTATTCTAAAAGAAGCCATTATTTATTTGCTGCTGGGTGTTGGAGCGGGGATGCTGCTGCTGTTTCAGCTCGGCGCGCTGCCTATTGTGCCATGCTTAGCGGTTGCGATCGGATTGATGCTAATGGTACGAATTCGTTATTTTTTTCAAGATCGAAGATTGAATAAGAAGTAATATGCAGGTTTGAGGTGAGCGCGATGAGTAAACATTGGTTATCGCCTGTTCGAATTGAGGAAAACTCGGTAGTATTGGAAGCAGGGCGTATTGAGCTCGAGCCTGATGAGGCCAGAGGTTTATTCCTATCCTTGCTGAAATCGGTAAATCCGGGAATGCTGCTGTTATTCAAGTCTCATATGCTGTTAAGTGAAGACGCGGCAGAGGATTGTGGTGTGGATGAGCTGCCTTTTGATTTGGGTGATGTCGAAGAACCTATCTTGTTCGGACCGGAAGGGATTGAGCTGTCGCATTGTGCGGAGGCTTACATGGACAGGCTGCCCACCATCAGAGAAATGACAGAATGGCTGCAAGTGGCCAGACTACGTTTGTCGACAATACCTGAGCTTGAGAATGGTAGCGAAAGTAATTGGTTGTCCGCTATGCAGGTGTGGATAGAGCAGGGAAGCCAAATTATTTTGCTGCGGGAGGATGATTAGCTTGAGGCTTGAGGATGCGCTTTTTAATTGGCTGCAGATCAAGATTGTTGCCGAGGCTAGAACTGATGATATGGCTGCTGAGGAGACAAGGCTTTTTTTTGAAGAGATTTTGCGGGATGATCATGGTTTAACTGAGTTTACAACAAGCCCGGATGAACTGAGAATTACGATTTCCTATGAGCTTGAAGGGATTCGCAAGACGCTTATGTTTGACAGGGAGCTGGCAGAACAGCTGCTTACCGATATTAATTCCAATCCGAAATACAACAATGAATGACATAATTAAGCTGTAAATCGATACAATACATTATCGGCTTCTGCAAGCAGTTGTGTTCTCGGCTAGCAGCACCGGCTACATAGTTTCCTGTGAACTCAGGTTCAATGGAGAGGTCTATAGATCAGGCTTCGCCCATCAGAATGGCTGCAAGTGTCTGTGGTTGACTGACCATTCCTGTGATATAATAAGGTTGTCAACACAGCTTGCCAATAACCTAATAGACGCAGGAGGGGTAACCTATGGCAGAAACGATCACAGCACTGCCGGAGCAACTGTATACAGCTTTGCAAAAGGAATCCTTTGCACTGCTGAGTACGATTGATTTCGAATCCGGCGCACCGTCTATGAATGCCATTTCGTGGTTGTACGCAGTACATTCTGGAACTGTTCGATTTGCGGTAGACGCACGTTCACGTATTGTGAGCAATATCAAAAGCAATTCACAAGTGAATTTAACCTTTGTCGGCGCGGGTTCGGTCCATGCCATTTATGGCACTGCTAGGATCGTGGCCGAGGCTTTAAATGATGTGCCTTTCAAACTGACATGTGTGGACATTGAAATTTCTGCGGTTCGGGACGCCATGTTTTATGGTGCACGTATTTCAGCCGCACCGGAATATGAAAAAACCTATGACAAGCGTGCAGCGGATAAGCTGGATACGCAAGTGTTTGATGCGATGAAAAAAGCCTAGAGACTTGGAGCGTTCTAGGCTTTTTCTTGATCTCTTTATACTTGAACACCCTACAAGTTAGCGTTAGGCATTTGGGGTTCTTTGCTTTCCGGTGAAGGAACCGGGGCTACATCCCGTGGCAGCTGGGGAATGATACGTCCGATAATTTCTGACATTTCCTCAGTAAATCCGCTGATCGGTCTGCCGATCTTGACTTCATCCCGTACTTTTCTGATTCGGGCTGCTAAATCCATATCGGCTGTAACGATGGCATCCACCCCATAGGGGTCTTTCTTAAGAGCTTCCGCCACGGATAGCTTGATCGTTCCAACCTTGGAACGGTCCATATCTGGAGGCAGGTTAATGCCCACGACGGCCGTGTTCCCAAAAACTACGCATTTGGCGCTTTCAACCTGTGGGATGCTGGTAGCAATTTGTTCCAAATGCTCGGCAACAGTGGGGGAGTTCACAATTTCTTTTTTCTCTGTAGCGGCTTGGTTGACCTGAACTTGACGTTTCGCTTCATTCACAGGAGCGGAGTTAGCATTTTGTTTGGTTTGATTGCAACCAGCCAAGACGGACAGCACGAGAATGCTATAGACAAATAGTCTCATTAGTCATCGTTCCTTTCTACCTTATAGTTGTTTTCCTTAGTTTGTCCTTTCTAGCTGATTCCTATGTGTTATAGAGCCATACACCATACTTGGAAGGGGACGGACTTACTATGAAAAAAATATTTGTGTTGGATACGAATGTGCTTTTGCAGGACCCTAACGCGATTTATGCGTTTGAAGATAATGAAGTGGTTATACCGGCTACGGTATTGGAGGAAATTGACTCCAAAAAAAGGAACGCTGATGAGATTGGTCGCAATGCCCGGCAAATCTCCAGAATGCTGGATGGTCTGCGCACCCAAGGCAGATTATATGAGGGTATCACGCTGCCAAGCGGCGGAAGTGTCAAGGTCGAGCTGAATCACAAGAGCTTTGCCAAGCTGCAGGAAACCTTTGCAGAAGCAACGAATGACAATAGAATTTTGGCGGTTGCCTTAAATTATCATATGGAACAGCAGGAGAAACCGAATCCAAGGCCGGTTGCTATTGTGAGTAAGGACATGCTTGTACGTATTAAAGCGGATGTACTTGGCTTAACGGCTCAGGATTATTTAACGGATCGAATTGTGAATATGCCAGATATGTACACGGGGTATTTAACGATACTTGCCCATCCGGCAATCATAGATGAATTTTATACGTATCGTTATTTGAACGTCAGCTCGCTGAACCTTGCTTATCCGCTTCATCCCCATGAATTCGTTATCTTGAAGGATGAAATGGGTACCTCCAAATCCGCTTTGCTGAAGTTGAATGCCGATGGCAAGAAGCTGGAGCCGTTGTTTCTCAGTAATGATCCAATTTGGGGAATAGGGGCAAGAAATGCACAACAGCGTATGGCGTTGGAGCTGCTGCTCAATGACGATATCCCGATTGTGACCTTGACCGGAAAAGCCGGAACGGGGAAAACGCTGCTTACGCTGGCTGCAGGGCTCATGAAGGTTGAGGATGAGCGTAAATACAAAAAGCTGCTGATCGCAAGGCCTGTTGTCCCTATGGGTAAGGATATCGGGTATTTGCCGGGTGAAAAAGACGAAAAGCTGCGTCCCTGGATGCAGCCGATCTATGACAACCTGGAGTTTTTATTCGACACCAAAAAACCAGGCGATATCGAGAAGATATTAGCAGGTCTTGGCAGTATTCAGGTCGAAGCGCTTACGTATATTCGCGGACGTTCGATTCCGGGCCAATTTATTATTATAGATGAAGCGCAAAATTTATCGAAGCATGAAATTAAAACGATCGTATCCCGTGTAGGTGAGAATAGTAAAATTGTACTGCTGGGCGATCCGGATCAAATTGATCATCCTTATCTGGATGCATCCAGCAATGGACTCACTTATGTCGTGGAACGGTTTAAGGCTCAAAATATTAGCGGTCATATTACACTGGAGCGTGGCGAGCGTTCCCATTTGGCTCAGCTTGCCGCAGATCTGCTGTAGTACCTAAAAAAGCGCAGGAGAGTGTGCCCATTAGGCCAACTCATCCGCGCTTTTTTTCTGTCCATATAGCGATAACCTATGACTTCACTATTTCATGTGGAATGTCTCGATGGAGCATTGGTAGGCTCGGGCTATTCGAAGCATGAGTTCATCGGAATGATTATCGGTTAAGTATATGGCCTGGCCATTCACGATGCAGGATGCAAGCAGGTGCTCCTCCATTTGCTCCAACGCCTGGTGGGGCTGGGCGTCTGAACCTTGACTATGGATTGTAAATAAAAAGAGGTTATCTGCATAGCCATAAATACGATTGAAGTGGCTTGTAAAGCCGTAATCGGTAAATTCCTTGCGCATATTTGTTGTATGAGGAAGCAGCAGCAAGCGAAGTGTTTCCAGAGAACCCTGAAGATACGTCTCCAGCTTCAAACGAACGGCTTCAGACTGTTTAACGTTCACAAAGATTAGCAGGTCCTGATCATGATCGTACAGCACGGGAGCGTCCGTCCACAACGCGATGAATTCGCTCCAAGCCTCGGAAAGACGGATATCACTTGTATCCGCCAACAATGCAAATCTTTGCTCAATATTCATATGCATCCACATCCACATCCACATCCTCTAGTTCCTATAATTACAGCGACATTTTCAGTATAATACTCAGCTTGCCAGCTTCAAGCTTCAGACCCGTAACCGATAAAAAGGGTGCCAGATTTTGAGGGTAGATCCCCAAATCAAATTCCTGCTCCATGGCCTCGACGGTTGATCGCGGCAGATCAAATCCGTTGAATTGAAGCTGTGTCATATTGAAACGGATAAAAGCCTTGCCCTTACCTTCTTCTTTGGTGGACAATTCGTATTTTCCTTTAATCGAGACGGCAATGCCATCCTGTGTACCTGCCGTAACCAGCTCAGTATCCGTAAATCGGAAGGTCATGTTCTGAAACATCGGGTTTTTGGTTCTTAAAAACTGATTTAATTCATCGTCCGTAATTTGAAACGTATATTGAAAGCCATTAATAATTAAATGCTTTGTAATGCCGTTACCATCCTCGGAAATAATTTCGGGCAGCTGCTTAAGGGCTGCGGCTAAAGCCTGAAAATACATTTTGAAAAGCGGAATTCCTTTTTCCTTCCATGACAAAGTGAGCTGCGCCATCTGCTGGAGAATCAAGGCGGCATCCTTTTGTTTGGACAAATCCTCATCAAGCTGTTGTTGTAGTTTTACCATTTGCGCTCTTTGAGTGATGTAGCGTTCCTTGGTTTGCTGTAGTGTCGTTTGAGAGCTGACTAATGCTTTCTGAAGCTCGCTGAGCTGCCGCTTATTGTCGCTGTACATTCTGAGGGCTTCGTGGTCGTTCCGGACGATCATTTGCAAATAATCAAACGTAGTAATCGCATCTTTAAAAGACGAAATGGAAAAAAGCAGCATCCAAAGTGAATCGCGATCCCCCATATAATAAGCGCGCAGCACCTTGGCGGCATGACGTTTTGTCTCCTCAGAGCGGGCCGTTTGCTGCTGAAGCTCAAGCTCGCTGGTTGTTCTTTGTTTCATAATATGGGCTTCCTCAAGCTGTATTCTTGCCAGCTCTTGATCAATCTCGTATACGGTAAGTCCCTTTTGCAGTAAAAGCTTGACCTCTTCATCGTTAGCCGCGAGCACGCGGAGGCAGGGGGTAATGCCAATCCAAATGCATAACAACAGGATGCTGGCCGCCCGATACCAAGGCCTCATGGATGGTCTCCTCCTTAAAGTTTAGCCGGAGGCAAAACTGGCTACGAAAGCATACGCTTAGTTGTGCCTCCAAATAGCACTACTTTTAGATTATCATAACTCTATGGGAAAAATGATAAAAAAATACTTCTTCCGAAGAAGAAGTAAGAGGCAGACGAGATTTAATTATGGTTTCTTGACTGCTGGCGCTGGCTTGACGAGCTTGAGCAGGTCCTCTAGTGATTTTTGTTTGGCAGGGATTTCTTTTGTAAAGGCGGGTGCTTTATTTAATTCAGATAACGATTGTGTCCATATCAGATGATTTTCATTGGTGCTGCCATTAGCTGTGAAGGCGACATTCCATTTTTGCTCATGAATAAAGCCCTGGTTATCGATTAGAAATTCCAATGAGGAAGGGGCACGGAATTGCACTTCCTTGAGCATCGATTGCCATCCATCGATATTTGCTGCTGAAGCGAGACCATTGCTTTTCAGCAGCTCTGTGAATCCGGGAACCGCCTTCTTCCAAATATCATTAAAAGCTTGCTCGTTCTTACTATTGATGTCGAGTGTAATTCGTTTGGTGACGGTACCGTCTGCCAAAGTG
This sequence comes from Paenibacillus sp. FSL H7-0331, assembly GCF_001956045.1. The sequence continues at coordinate 233,159 of NZ_MRTH01000006.1, forward strand.
ACAGGATCCTTGTAGGTTTGGAGCCACTCTGGATTAATCCCATTAAGCAGCTGATTATGAATAGTAGAAGCCAAATGACTGCTGTTCTTTAACGCCTCACTGCTCCCGGCAGCTGGATTTGATGACTTTTCTGTAATTGGAAACACGAGGTACTCGTCATCCTTGTTGATGGCAGGAATTCGGAAATAAAGTTTGTTGTCCTTGATCAGCACGGGAATATCGATAAGAGAACCACCGGTCGGAGTGACTTTGAAGGTCGCTTCCAGCTGTGCAGGCTCCAAGGCGGTTAACCCATTATAGTCGATTTTGCTATCTTTTAAGAAAGCGAACAGGGCAGCGGTAAAAGGACTGGCTGCGCCTCCAAGCAGTGAAGGGTCAGCTTTGAGTTCAATAGAGCCTTTGAATTGGTAGCTTGTTACTTGTTCCTGCTTGGCGACAGCCTGCAGCAGATCGGTTTTGAGCTGATTATAGTCGGTACATCCGGTTATTAGTAAAAGAACGCTGAGCGATAATAGAAATGAGGCATAAACAGACAATTTGCGTGTTCTTGATGCTGATAGTGACAAAACAATAGACTCCTTCCGATACAACGAATTTGTTATCCTATTTATTATAACGACTACAGGTGTCTTTGTCACCAAACACAAGAGTTGTTATAAACTTAAGAAGTAAATAAATCTTGACTTTTTACGGTTGAAATAGTAGCTTTTGTTGGAATATGTCGACCCTAAGGAGTGATGAGGAGCATGCCAAACATTCATAAGCTGCAAGAAATCATTCGTGAATCCATCCAACAAAGCCCTCAGCAGGCGATTTCATTTCGGGATTACATGGAGCTGTGCTTGTACCACCCGGAGCTTGGATATTATACAAGCGATAGAGATAAAGTCGGTAAAACCGGAGATTTTTACACAAGTACCTCCATAGGCGGACTTCTGGGTGAAGTGCTTGCACAATATATGGCAGGACAGACAAGCCAAGAAGCGTGGGGAACTGCAGCGCAGTCGCTCACATTGGTAGAATGGGGCGGTGGCAACGGAGGGCTTGCCCAACAGCTATTGGACGAGCTGAAACGCAGTTACGGGGATGTCTATGCCCGTATCTCTTATATATCCGTGGAGATCAGTCCGCATCATCGCAGATTGCAGGCGGAGAAGCTGGCTGAGCACTTGTCCGATGGTAGGGTGAGCTGGATGACTGAAGCGGAATGGGAAGCCTGCGGGCCGTGGCAGCGGGCGATCGTTTTTTCCAATGAGTTTCATGATGCCTTACCTGTCCACCAAATTCAGATCAAGCAGGGGCAGGCTCAAGAAATAGGGGTGGCTTGGGACGAATCGGAGGAGCAGTTTAAAGAGGTGTTGCTTCCAGTACAGCCCGAGAGTACGCTGGACACATACATCAGAGGCTTGGAAGCGGAAGTGAGACTGCTGGACAATCAGCGTTTTGAAGTCAATCTGGAAGCTCCTGCTTGGATTTCCCGTGTCGGTCAGAACCTGGATAGCGGGCAAATCGTGGCGATTGATTATGGCGACTGCGCCGCGGAAATTTATGGTGAGCATCGGATCAACGGAACTTTGATGTGCTACAGTAACCATGTCGCAGCGGATGACCCTTATACAGCACCTGGAGAGCAGGATATGACCGCTCATGTTAATTTTACGGCGCTCATTCGAGCGGGGCTTGAAGTTGGAATGCATGCCGAGAAGTTGATGACGCAAAAACAGTTTTTAGTTGAAAATGGACTTCTGGATAAGCTGCAGGACTCCTATTCCACAGATCCATTCAGCCCGGTGGCTCGTCGGAACCGAGCGGTTCGTCAACTGCTGCTGAGCGATCAAATGAGCGAGCTGTTCAAGGTATTGATATTGAAAAAAGGTGAGCTGCTGTAAAAGCGGCTCACCTTTTTTCATGCTGTGCATGCGGATTAGATGGACATTCTGAAGAAAGACCAATACGTAAATCCGGTAAATGAAATAATCATGTACCCCCAGAACAGCAGTATGTAGGTACGTTCGGATAAGCCCAAATATCCCAAAAGCATAAAGATAACCGTTTGAGCAAAAAAGATCATAGCCATTGGAATCATACCACCGGCTAATGCCATCAATCCGATAATGAGTGTCCAAAAGCCAAGAACGCGAAACATGCGATCCATTGTTGCACCCCCTTATTGTTCTCGTTATTCACTTTTCGAAGAAAACTGACCTCGTAAGTATTCCCCAAACGATGGAGATTATCGCAGTGACAGCATTCGTCAAACTGCGGCTCTTTACTATTACACATTATACCTTTTGAGTCCATTGGTGTAAACGCCCAATCCGTGACGAAATTTAAACATTTATTGAAGTATCGTGAGATTGGGAACGGGTTACGCGTAATCCTATTTTCAGCATTTAAAAAGGTCGATTGTTGATCTGCTGTTAACAGGTATGCGCGTGGACAAAATTGGCAATACAAAATAGTAGAAAACGATTCTATGAATTCTATTATGGGCATAGAGATTAAATAATGCAGCATTCCAAGTATCATATTCGATAGATGGATGTTTAAGAATGCTTGATTAACGAGAGCTGGGAGGACTGCTATTATATGACGGCAATTAGACAGGATGCATGGAGCGAAGAGGATGATTTGATTTTGGCGGAGGTTACTCTACGGCACATACGGGAGGGGAGCACACAGCTGTCCGCTTTTGAGGAAGTAGGCGAAAAAATAGGCAGAACACCCGCGGCCTGCGGCTTTCGCTGGAATAGCTATGTCAGAAAAAATTACGAGCAGGCTATACAAATCTCCAAGACACAGCGTCAAAAGCGAAATCAGTTCAAAAAACATACGGCTTACGCTTCCGTATCCAGCAGCAATACGGCGCTATTGGATCATGGAGAAGCCAGAAGGTCCAATGAACCTTTTACCGAAGAATCGATTTCGATGGATGCGGTAATACGGTTTCTTCGCCAGTGGAAGGGGAGCTACCATGAAATGTCGCGCCATATCCGGCATTTGGAGAAGGAACTTTATGAAAAACAGGATGAGCTGGATCGACTGCGTAGAGATAATGATGTTTTGAACAAGCAGGTTAATGAGGTAGAAACCGACTATCGTGTAGTCAACGATGATTATAAGGCATTAATTCAAATTATGGATCGAGCTCGCAAGCTGGCCTTCCTTGTAGAGGAAGAGGATGAGCACAAGGCACGATTTAAAATGGATGCTAACGGCAATTTAGAAAGAATAGATTGAGAGTGGCCCTGCAGGCGTTATGCTTGCGGGGCTTATTTGTGTCTGGTAGTCTGTTATGATAAGCAAGAAGAGCGAGACTTGCCAACAAGATACGGCAAATGGGGGAATCAAGGTGAAGGTGAGAATTATTGGAGCCGGAGCGATGGGAATGCTAATGGCAGGGCGTCTGTTTCAGGCTGGAGTGTGTGTGGAGCTTGTTACGCGAACAATCGGACAAGCGAATCAAATTCGTGCAGAGGGACTGAAGCTTTCGGATATCGGGTTGCAATCAGAAGGAACGGGAGCTATCCTGAAAGTGCCAGCTCTTGCTATGGAAGAGCTGGGACAGCGGAAATCCGTAAAGCCTTCTAATAACATGAATCCAGAAGCTGGTACGGATGATCCTGATGTGATTATGCTGATGGTCAAACAAACCTCGATCACGGACGATTTGGCATTTGAACTGAGCAAGCAGCTCATACCTTCGTCCCGTCTTGTATGCTTTCAAAATGGGATTGGACATATCGATAGGTTGAGCCGCTACAATTCATTGGCGCAAATATGGATTGCTATAACGACAGACGGCGCATTCAAACAGACAGACCATCATGTAAGACATACAGGGAAAGGAACGACCTGGCTTGGACCTGCGTTGTCTAACGCTTCAACTATGGAGATGGAATCCGTACAGAATCTGCAAAATCTGCTGAATCATGCAGGATTTAGCTCGATGATGTCGAACAACATCAATAGCAAGGTTTGGAATAAGCTGCTAATCAATGCTGTTATAAATCCGGTAACCGCTATTTTACATGTTCGTAACGGCGCTTTACCCCGAACTCCGGCGGTACTGCCCTTGATGCGTTCCTTGCTGGATGAAGCATCGTTATTGGCGGACAGGCTGGGTGTAGAGCTTGCTGCCGATTTATGGGAGCAGATCCTGCTCGTCTGCGAGCGAACTGCTGATAACCATTCTTCTATGCTGCAGGATGTGATGGCAGGTAGAACAACGGAAATCGAAGCCATTACTGGTGGATTAATACAGGCTGCGAGCGGTCTTGATCTGCAGCTTCCTACCCATTCCGTTATATATGCGATGGTGCGTTCGATTGAGCAACAGATGGAAATAATATAAAATAAAGCAGGTGGTCTGCCATGAGTGCGTTGATAGAATGGCTGCAATTGGTATACAAATATTTGGCGTTAATACCACTTGTTCCATTTTTTCTGGTCTGGGGGATCGTCTTCTGGATATCCCGGGATAAACGAAAAGCGACACACCGTGCGATTGATGTTACGACCTTATTTTTAATTGGTTCGGTTTCTATCGTTTCGAGATATTTGTTTAACTCGGATATAGGGTTTTGGGGATCTATTCTTGTTTTTCTCATTGTATGCGGACTTGTAGGTAACCTGCAGGAAAGAAAAAAAGGAAAAGTGAACCCACTGAAAATTACGAAGACGCTGCTGCGATTCGGGTTTATTTTTTTGTCAGCGAGCTATGTTCTGCTTTTGTGTATCGGTATAGGTAAATACATATTGTTCAGCTAGAGGGGGACTCCAGTCGTGGAAGTACATAATCTTATGGAAGATATTGTGAAGGGTTGCTTGAAAGATTTGATGCAGCATCAGGCCAGTGCGTCAGTGCTTGAAGAAAAACAGCAAGGCGATGTGATGGCAATTGCATTAAATCGACTGCCTGCCAAGTATGTGTCCACACAGCAAGGTGAGGTTTTTGCCAAAACCCAGTTGAGAGCGCAGATGGAAACGGATGTTTATCGTGAGCTATCCTACGCCATTGAAAAAGTTCTTCAAACGGAACGTCCTTCGGATTTAAGCCAAAAAAGAGAATAATTTTGAACTATTTACGGGAGCCTAGGGATAGGCTTCTTTTTTTTGTTCAACGAATGTTAGGGTTGATGGATATAATTACAATTAGATTTAATTAACCCATGGTTGTATAATTTTGTTTTGATAACGATTGCGAATGGAGATATTATCAGAAGTCTCTTTGTGATCGAAAGAGATTTACCATTAAATTACATAAATATTTAAAAGGGGGACGTTTTATGAAATGGAAGAAGGTAATGGTTATTGCAACCGCAGCAGTCATGTTTGGTTCGGTTGCGGCAGGATGTACGAATACTAACAATCAGGCTGGAGGGACAGGGACGGGGGGCAACGCCGCGGTGCCACAGGAGTTCAGAATTAATCTGACTGCCGAGCCACCGGCGTTGGATAGCTCGATTGCCACAACGAATCCTACCTTCACGATATTGAATGCGATTAATGAAGGGCTGTACCGATTGGATGCGGAAGGGAAACCTCAGCCTGCTCTTGCCAAGGAGTTGCCGAAAATTTCCACGGATGGTCTCGTTTACACGATCAGTTTGCGCGATGGAGTGACCTGGGCGGACGGAACGCCGCTTAAAGCCAGTGACTTTGAATTTGCTTACAAACGGACTTTGGACCCTGCAACGAAAGCCAAGTATGCCACTATGCTGGCTTGGATTAAAGGCGGAGCCGAGTTGAACAAAGCGAAGCCTGAGGAGCTGGAAGCCAAGAAAGCAGCACTTGGAGTAAAGTCTATCGATGACAAAACACTTGAAATTACGTTGGCACGTCCGGTTGCCTTTTTTACAGATCAGCTTTCCATGCCGACCTTCTTCCCGCAAAAGCCTGATTTTGTAACAACACAAGGCGATAAGTATGGTGCGGATGCCGATAAAGTGATCGGTGCAGGCCCATTCAAGCTTGAGAAATGGGATCATGAGCAGCAGCTCGTCATGGTCAAGAATGACAAGTACTGGGATGCAGCGAATGTGAAGCTGAACAAAGTGACGGTTAATGTGGTCAAGGACCCCAACACATCGCTTAACATGTTTGATACAAATCAGGTTGACTTGACCGAGCTGAAGGGTGATCAGTTCCAGATGTTTCAAGGCAAGCCTGAGCTGACGCTCAAAAAGGAATTCGTTTCGGCTTATGTCATGCTTCAAAACAAGAAGGTTCCCGCTTTTGCCAATGTGAAGGTACGTGAAGCCTTGGGTATGGGGATAGATCGTAAAGCGCTCAACGACGTTGTGCTTGGCGGTTCCTCTATTCCATCAACAGGACTTGTGCCGGGTACGGTACTGGATGGAAACAAGACAGAGTTTCGTAAAGTAGCAGGAGATACTGAGCCGAAGTTTGATGCAACCAAGGCAAAGGAACTGTTGGCTGAAGGCTTAGAGGAGCTGAATTTGACAGCTTTGCCTAAATTTAAGCTGACCTCCGACGATACGGAAACCTCAAAGAAAACAATTGAATTTATCCAGGCACAATGGAAGCAAAATCTCGGCGTTGATGTTACCGGAGAATCTCTGCCATTCGCACTGCGCGTGAAAAACATGCAGGAATATAATTTTGATGCTCTGATCGGCCTATGGGGAGCTGACTATAACGATCCGATGACATTCCTCGATATGTGGCTGTCCGACAATAAATCATTTAACTATATGGAGTACAATAGCAAGGCTTATGACGATTTGGTAAAGGGTGCCGATAAGGAGCTTGACTTGGCCAAACGTTCCAAGATGCTGGTTGATGCCGAGAAGCTGTTAATGACCGATTCACCGCTGGTTCCGCTTTACTTCCGTACAAGACCTTATGCAAAGCGTGTCAATGTAGAAGGTTTGATCCTTCCGGCAATGTCCAAGGAATGGGAATTGAAGTGGGTTTCCATTAAATAAGATTAGACAGATTCACTAGCTCGATAGGGGGCCATTCTAACAAATGTTGGAGCGGCCCTCTGCTGGGTTCTAAGCTTACGAAGACAGTTTTCCTACGGAAAACTTTGGTTAATGCTTACGAAGACAGTTTTCCTTCGGAAAACTTTAGGGAGGTCCATAAACATGCTGCGCTATGCGTGCCGGCGTTTAATTTATATGGTGATTACCTTATGGGTGATTGTCACGTTTACTTTTGTATTGATGAAAAATTTGCCGGGGGACCCGTTCGGAGAAGAGTCGCTTAAACTCACAGCTGAACAAAAAACGTTGCTCTATGCACAGTATGGCTTGGATAAGCCGCTGTGGCAGCAATATTTAAAATATATGAACAATGTCATCCATGGTGATTTGGGAGTTTCTTATGCCTTTCCTACACGTAAGGTGACAGATATTATTGCCCAGGGCTTTCCGGCTTCGCTTGAATTAGGACTGTGGGCGCTGGTGATCGCTATCATTGTTGGTCTCATATTAGGTGTTATTGCATCCTTGAACCATAACAAAGGTGCTGATATCGGAGCGATGTTCACTGCAGTTATCGGTATTTCGATACCTTCCTTTGTATTGGGCCCGCTGCTCTCCTACTTCATCGGGGTGAAGCTGGGCTGGCTTCCTACCGGGATGTGGACAGGACCGTCAAGTCGGGTGCTTCCTGCGATCGCACTATCCTTTGGGACTATTGCGATATTAGCCCGGTTGATGCGAACGTCGATGCTTGATGTGCTGAGCCTGGATTATATCAAAACCGCTAAAGCCAAAGGATTGCCGCAGCGAACGATCGTCATACGTCATACTCTTCGCAATGCGATCCTGCCAGTTGTCACGGTTCTGGGTCCGGTTTTTGTCAATTTAATAACAGGAACGCTGGTGGTGGAGCAAATCTTCGTCGTGCCGGGACTCGGCAAGCATTTTGTTCAGTCGATATACTCCAACGATTATACGATGATCACCGGTCTGACCATCTTTTACTCCTTTTTGCTGGTAGCTGTCTTGTTTATAACTGATATTATTTACGGGTTCGTCGATCCCCGCATTCGTCTGACTCAAGGAGGCAGCAAGTAATGGACATGTCTAAAAAAGATTTGTTTGAGCCTCTTGTCAAGGAGAGCGCAGGTCGCGAGACCCTTGTAAGACCTTCTATGACCTATTGGCAGGATGCCTGGAGACGGCTTAAGAAAAACAAGCTGGCGATGTTCGGCTTGATTACATTGATTACGTTGGCCATACTGTCGATTGCCGGTCCGCTGCTGTCTCATTTTGATTATGCGACACAAAATTATGATATTAAAAATCAAAAGCCGTCGTTGGCGCATTGGTTTGGTACGGATGATTTTGGTCGGGACCTGTGGGTTCGCGTATGGTGGGGAACACGAATTTCGTTAGCTATTGGTCTCACCGCGGCACTGCTTGATCTGGTGTTCGGTGTCATGTACGGGGGCATATCTGCTTATTATGGGGGTAAGGTCGATGACATGATGCAAAGATTGATTGAAATCATCTATTCGATTCCTTTCCTATTGATCTCGATCTTGTTGATTGTGGTGCTCGGACCCGGGTTCAAAACGATTATTATTGCTTATGCAATCACGGGATGGGTACCGATGGCAAGACTTGTTCGAGGACAGGTGCTGTCATTGAAGGAGCAGGAGTATGTTCTGGCAGCACGAACGTTGGGTGCAGGTGGGGCACGTATTATTTTGAAGCATCTCGTTCCCAATGCACTTGGACTTATTATTGTACAAATTACGTTTATTGTTCCATCTGCTATTTTCGTTGAGGCGTTTTTGAGCTTTATCGGATTGGGGATAAGGGTACCGCTTGCATCCCTGGGAGCATTGTTATCGGACGGAGCGAATTCGATCCGTTTGTATCCGCACAGAGTTATTTTTCCGACGGTTATTTTTAGCCTTATCTTGATGAGCTTTAATCTGCTCGGGGACGGCTTGCGCGATGCACTTGATCCGAAAATGCGAAAATAAAGCAGGATGCCACAATCAAGGAGGACACTTGCCATGAAAGACAAAATATTGGAGGTCCAGAACCTCAGGGTATCCTTCCAAACCTATGCCGGGGAGGTCCAGGCTGTACGCGGTGTATCCTTTGAACTGCGTAAAGGTGAGGTGCTTGCGATAGTCGGGGAATCCGGCTGCGGCAAGTCGGTAACGGCGCAAACGATTATGAGACTGATTCCATCGCCGCCAAGTGTGATTAAGGACGGTTCCATCCGATTTAACGGGAAAACAGAGATCACGACGTGCTCAAATAAACAAATGGAGTCGATTCGCGGATCGGAAATCGGAATGATCTTCCAAGACCCGATGACCTCATTGAATCCGACCATGACGATTGGCAAACAAATTACGGAAGGTATCGTCAAGCATGAAAAGGTAAGCGGTGCAGAGGCCAATAAACGTGCAGTTGAGATCTTGAAGCTTGTTGGTATTTCCAATCCCGAAGGTCGCATGCTGCAGTATCCGCATGAATTCTCAGGTGGAATGCGTCAGCGAGTTATGATCGCGATTGCATTAGCCTGCAGTCCGAAGCTGTTAATCGCTGATGAGCCGACAACGGCGCTGGATGTAACCATACAAGCGCAAATCATCGAGCTGATGAAAAAGCTGGCTGAGCAAACCGAAGCTTCGATAATCCTCATTACGCATGATCTTGGTGTAGTAGCAGAGATGGCGCAGCGGGTACTTGTCATGTACGCAGGAAAAGTAGTCGAGGAGGGGACGGTCGATGAGCTATTTTACAATCCCCAGCATCCTTATACTTGGGGGCTGCTCCGTTCTGTTCCTCGTCTGGATCAAGCTGCAAATAGCGACCTGGTGCCTATTCCTGGAACGCCGCCCGATTTATTCGCGCCTCCGACTGGTTGTGCGTTTGCAGCCAGATGCCCTTATGCGATGAAGGTTTGTCTAGAAACCGATCCGGAACATAGAAGTGTGTCGGACACGCAATCTGCGGCCTGCTGGCTGCTGCATCCTGACGCACCACAAGTAGAACGTCCGATAGAAGCGGGAGGTGTTACCCGATGAGCAGTGCTCCATTATTAGAAGTTCGTAAATTGCAAAAGCATTTTCATATGGGTGGCGGCAAGATGCTGAAGGCTGTTGATGATTTAAGCTTCTCGATAAAGCGTGGTGAAACTTTTGGTTTGGTAGGTGAATCCGGCTGCGGTAAATCGACCGCCGGACGTACCATTATTCGTTTGTATGAAGCTACAGGCGGGGAAGTTCTGTTCAATGGGCAGCATGTGCATACTCTACGCGGTCGGCAGCTGCAGGAGTTTCGTAGTCAGATGCAGATGGTATTTCAGGATCCTTATGCTTCGCTTAATCCGCGAATGACGGTTGGAAATATCATTGCTGAAGGCATGGATATTAATCGTCTATATACAGGCAGCAAACGGAAAGAACGTGTTGTTCAACTGCTGCAGGATGTAGGCTTGAATGAAGAGCATGCAAGCCGTTTCCCTCATGAATTTTCCGGTGGTCAGCGGCAGCGTATCGGTATAGCGAGGGCACTTGCGATTAATCCGCAATTTATCATTGCAGATGAGCCGATCTCGGCACTGGACGTATCGGTACAGGCGCAGGTCGTTAATTTGTTCAAACGGTTGCAAAAGGAACGGAATCTGACCTATTTGTTTATTGCTCATGATCTTGCAATGGTTAAGCATATATCGGATCGAATTGGTGTTATGTATTTGGGCAAGCTCATTGAGGTTACCACCTCTGATGCTTTGTATGCGAAGCCGCTGCACCCTTACACACAGTCATTGCTGTCCGCTATTCCGATTCCTGATCCTCAGATCGAACGTACGCGGGAACGGATTATCCTGAAGGGTGAAATACCAAGTCCCTTGGATCCGCCAAGCGGTTGTCCATTCCGTACACGTTGTCCTCATGCTATGTCGGTGTGTGCAGATATCATGCCAGAATTCAAAGAAATAGAACCCGATCATTACACAGCCTGTCATTTATACACTTAAAATAATAAGGCCCGTCGCTCATAAGAATAATAATTCTCTTGAGCAACGGGCCTTTATGATTAGCCTTGCCAAACCTCTGGCTGGCCCTCACCATTCATATATTCTATCTGAGAGGGTGTTACTTCAATAATGACATAGTTGGGGTCCTGTTTGCCTTCAAAATATTGCTTGAAATCGTCCTGCCATAATTTTTCCTTCAGGCTTTCGTTCTGAGATATCTTCGCAGTTCCTTCTACCTGCAAAATAACGGATGATGGCTTTCCGTCAAAGCCGGTTAAGATGTGTACATGAGGATTTTTTTGCAGTTCCTCCACTTTGTGTGTTTTCTTATTGGTAGCCAGATAGATGGTTAAATTGTCATTAAAAAGCGCCATGTAACGGACCTTTGGCTTGTTGCCCTCAATTGTAGCGAACGAGCAGACCGGATTTCCACTGAGTGCTTTTACAATCTTTTCCTGAAGCTGCGTTTCTTTAACTCCCTGTACCATAAGAATAACTCCCTTCGTGGATAATTGGATGGTTGAATCGTGACTTACATCGAATCATTCTATAAAGTACCCCAAACCGACCCATTTTGAAACGAAATATTAAAAATTTGTCGTAATTTATCGTGCCAGACTTTTGACGATTTCATCGAACATGTGTACAATCAAGTAGATACATATTATAAATAAAGTGAGGCGGCTTCCGTTGTTGAAAGTGGAATCGATTCATTGGAAATCCAGCCTGCCTTTAACTGAGGATTACGTTCAAGATTATAACAAGGTAAGTGACTTATTTGAGTATGATCCTTGGAACGAATCATCTTGGGCTGAACGTGCAGCTTGGCTCGATCGCGGGAATCCTCTGGCAGCCGACCGGGGACAACTCGCTGAGGTTTTGCTAAGTTACAATAAAGCAATCGGTAATGCTCCCGAAGCTTTGGATGCAATAGGAAAGCTGAAGCAGCAGGAGACGCTTTGTATCGTAGGTGGACAGCAAGCCGGGTTATTCAGCGGTCAGGCCCTTGTTATTTATAAGGCGATCACCTTGATTCGCTCAGCAAGACTGGCTTCAGAGAAGCTGGGCCGCCCGGTTATTCCTGTTTTTTGGATTGCGGGAGAGGATCATGATTTTGACGAAGTGAACCATATGTATTACTTATCCCCGGAAATGCAGGTCAGCAAGATCAAGATTGAGCATCCGAGCGGTAAGCGTAGTACAGTGAGCAGCCTGAAGATCTCGCAGGAGCAATGGACCACGGCACTAGAGCTGTTGGATTCATCCCTGATACCGACTGAGTTCAAACCAGGATGGATGGATTTACTTCGCACCGCAGCGGCTGAATCCCACACCTTGGTTGATTTTTTCGGACGCATTATTGCCAAACTGTTTGGTGCACAAGGCTTGGTGTTGGTTAACTCCGATGATCCTCAGCTCAGACGTCTGGAATCGCCGATGTTCACCAAGCTGATTCGTGAGCATGAAGCTGTGAATGCGGCAGTACTGACGGGTCGAGACAAGTTGGAGGCTCTTGGTTATTCGTCACAGGTAGATTTGAATGAGCGCAGTGCCAATCTGTTCGTCGTGGATGATGATGAGCGAATCTTCATGTATGCGGCTGGGCCCGATGGTCCTTATACCGATCGTAAGAAGGAGCGCATTTATTCACGTGAGCAGCTGTTGGATTGGGCGGAATCGGCACCAGAACGAATCAGCAACAATGTCATGACAAGACCGCTCATGCAGGATTATTTGTTCCCTGTGCTGGGTACGGTGTTGGGCCCTGGTGAAATTGCTTACTGGGCGATCACGCGTGAGGCCTTTCATCAGATCGGACTCAAGATGCCGATTGTCGTTCCAAGGCTGGAGTTCACCATCCTGGAAGGAACGGTCCAGAAAAATATGCACAAATTCGGTCTTACCCTGGAGGATGTGTTATACCATCTGGAGGATAAGCAGGAGGAGTGGCTGCGTTCTCAGGATACACTCAAGCTTGAGGAGCGTTTTGCCGAGGTGAGAGCCCGTTTTGTCGAAGGCTACCAGCCTTTGGTTGAACTGATTGGGGGGATTAACCCAGGTATCGGCAAGCTTGGAGAAACCAACATGGGTAAAATTATTGAACAAATCCATTTTCTGGAGCAAAAAGCCAGTGATGGAGCACGTGCGCAGTTCGATGCTTCGCTACGTCATTTCCAGCGAATCGGTTTGTCAGTCGTCCCGATGGGAAAACCACAGGAACGGGTGTATAACATTTTTTCATATCTTAATAAATATGGTGATTCATGGCTGTATGAAATTGTAAACAGTGATTTGAAGCCCGATGGCAAACACAAGATTCTTTATATGTAACATACTTTTGCCCATACTTTGAAGGAGGAATAACAATGAATACGAAAGAACGCAGTATTATTAAAGATCTGGCTTTAGCACCGGAAGGACATTTGAAAATCGAATGGGTTAACGCCCACATGCCGGTTTTGAACCGTATTAGAGAGCAATTCGAGAAAGAACAGCCGTTCAAAGGATTAAAAGTAGCGATTTCTCTGCATTTGGAAGCGAAAACGGCTTATTTGGCCAAGGTTGTAAAAGCAGGCGGTGCCGAAGTAGCGATTTGCGGTAGCAATCCGTTATCAACACAAGATGATGTATGTGCAGCTTTGGTAGAAGACGGTATCACCGTATTTGCCAAGTACAATCCAGATCCTAAGGAATACAAAGAGCTATTGATCAAGACGTTGGAAACAGAACCTGACCTGATCATCGATGATGGTGGGGATCTGGTTTCCATGCTGCATTCCGAGCGTAAGGATCTGCTGAAAAACGTGCGCGGCGGAGCTGAAGAAACAACGACTGGTATTTTGCGTTTGAAAGCAATGGAAAAAGAAGATAAGCTGCAGTTCCCTATGATTGCGGTTAACGATGCTTATTGCAAATATTTGTTTGATAACCGTTACGGTACAGGTCAATCCGTATGGGATGGCATTAATCGTACAACGAATCTGGTTGTTGCCGGTAAAACGGTTGTTGTAGTAGGTTACGGCTGGTGCGGTAAAGGTGTTGCTATGCGTGCCAAAGGATTGGGCGCTAACGTGGTTGTAACTGAAATTGATGGCATTCGTGCGGTTGAAGCTTATATGGACGGATTTGCTGTTATGTCGATGGAAGAAGCAGCCAAAGTCGGCGATTTCTTCGTTACAGTTACAGGTAATCGTGATGTTATCCGCGGCGAGCATTACAAGGTTATGAAGGACGGCGCAATCTTGTCCAATGCAGGCCATTTTGACATTGAAATTAACAAGCCAGAGCTTGACGAGCTTTCCGAATCCAAACGTACAGTTCGTCGCAACATCGAAGAATACAAGCTCAAAGACGGACGCAAATTTTATTTGATCGCTGAAGGACGTTTGGTCAATCTGGCAGCAGGCGACGGTCATCCGGCAGAAATTATGGACATGACGTTTGCACTTCAGGCGATGTCTTTGAAATATGTGAACGACAACTACAATTCCATTGGTAAAAAGGTTGTTAATGTTCCTTATGAGCTGGATGAGCAAGTTGCACGCTATAAGCTGGCTTCGATGAATGTAACGATCGACACGCTGACTGACGAGCAAAAGCTGTACCTGGACAGCTGGGCAGAGCATTAATATAAGATTTCACGCAGTAAAAAGGGCGCTCAGCAATGGGCGTCTTTTTGTTGTGCTAACTAGATTGCTAGCTGAATAGACTAGAAAAGGTTGTTTACTCTCCACCATTACACCGAATTAACGGGAGGTACAAGTGGATTACACAACAATGTTAAGTAAATGCAGGTGGCTATTAGTAGGATGTGCGGTGATTGGCATGTTTGTAGTGCTTGCAGGGTGCTTGATGCGTCCTTTTCCCAATGTGCAGGGCACACCAGCTGGAAAAGAGCTGGATCATGTGAATCAGCAATCCTATGATGATTTTATTTACTCTGAGCTTGAGCTTGAAATCAACGAGCAGGAGCGGCTATGGGCTGCGAGTAAACGGGGCGTGCAAATCGTTATTGATGGAAGTCCGCTTGGTATCGTAAAAGATGAGGAAGCGGCTGCCGCTCTGCTGGAACAATATAAACAGAGCCGCCTGCCTAAGATCGGCCTAAATACTGCTACCTTGAACGGTTCAGACTCAACGAACACAGCAACAGTGGCAACCGCAGCAGATAAAGCCAAGGTTCGTATTCTGACGGCAGCTATAGATAAGGAACAGGCCACGGAGCAGCCGGGGCAGCTTCAGTCTGCCGAATTTATGCAGCACATTGAGCTTGTACAGATAGATATTGAACCGGAGGATATCGAGAATAATGACACGTTGCTGGATAAAATAGCGACTGGAGGTGTCAAACCCTTTATTTATACCGTGGTACGTGGGGATTGTATTTCGTGTCTTGCTTACAAATTCAAGATCGATAAACAAGTCATTTATAATAATAATCCGCAAATTCGTAATGACTTGATTCGTATCGGAGAACAACTGGATTTATCCGTATCACAACCGATGCTGACACTCAAAACAGTTGAGCAGCGGATAAGCTCGATAGAAGTGCCATTCACTACAGAATATGTTGAAGATAACTCTTTAAAGGCTGGTGTACAAGAAGTGGTGTCGGCTGGTATTCCTGGCTTGCTGCGGGTTGCAACGAATACGACCCGAATAGACGGCGAATTTATTGAAGAGGCAGAAGTGAATCAAACATGGATTCGTTCCGCTACCCAGGCAGTTGTGAAAAAAGGTACAATGATTGTTGCGGGTATGGGCACAGGGCAATTCTCATGGCCGGTCTACAGGGCAAAACTGACGAGCGATTATGGAAGCCGATGGGGAGGCTTTCATCCGGGAATGGATATGGTATCTGAGCAATCAGGTATTACTGCGTCAGATCATGGAGTGGTTAGCTTTGCAGGCTGGAAAACCGGTTATGGCAACTGCATCATCATTGACCATCACAACGGCTATAGCACACTTTACGGGCATTTAAGCAAGATTTCCGTAGCTCTGGATGATCGTATTGAAAAAGGGGATAAAATCGGGGTTATGGGCAGTACGGGCAATGCGACGGGTGTACACCTACATTTTGAAATCCGCAAAGGCGAGGTTCAGGAAAACCCGATGAAATATTTGTTAAAAGCGAGTTAAATGTATGATTGCATCCGTTGTCTGAAATTTTATAAGCGAAGCAGGCCGATGACCCAGAGCTCCGGTCTATTTGACATGGATTTGCAAATTGTCTCGTGAACCGCTACTCTAAAATGGAGTCCTTATGAGGTTGTCGAATATGTGGAGGGGGAGAGGTCGCTTGTTTTCTACTCGTTTTTTATGGCGTACGGTTGGGTTGGCCGCGTTGCTGTCAACGCTTATTTGTGTGTTTGGATTCGTATATGCCATTAATCAGATTATGTATCCGAAGCTTGCTGCTAATAATGATTTTGCGATTCCTGTTGAAGTTGTGAAGCCCAAAGAGTCGCCGCTCGCGTCCAAGGACAAAATTCAAATCGTGGCGCTTGGTGATTCATTGACTGCCGGAACTGGCGATTTGTCGGGACGTGGTTATGTCGGGCAAACGAAGGAAAAGCTGGAGCAGCAGCTGGGCAAGCCTGTATATATACTAAACAACTTTGCAATTCCCGGTTTCCGGACTTATGATGTGCTGAAGGATATGGATGCCAAAAAAGATATAGGCACTTCACTGTCCCAGGCGGATCTGATCCTGCTAACCGTTGGCGGTAATGATTTGTTCGAGGGTGGACAAGGGGTATTGAGTACAACCGGGGAGGAAGGCTTCAATCCCAAGGCTGCGGAAGAACGGATGCCAGAAGCCTTACAGAGGCTGGAGCAAATTCTGGATCGGGTCGCCAAGCTGAATCCGACCGCGACGATTGCTTATGTGGGCTTGTATCATCCTTTTCTGGACATGGACCCCAAACGCGAAGGAATCCTCACGGTACAGAAATGGAATGCGGCAGCTTTTGAAATTGCCCATCGTTACCCGAATATCGTCGTTGTCCCGACCTCTGATTTATTTGAGCTGAATTTAGGCAAGTATTTATATACAGACCATTTTCATCCGAATCAGGATGGTTATGAACGAATAGCCGAACGTATTGTACAAATTGTTAAATAGGGTCTCAATAGAGCGAGGTGAAACGATGTTAAATCAACGGGAAGTTGTGCTATCCGTCCAAAATGTGAAAAAATCAATCAAACGAAAAGAAATTATTAAAGGTATCTCATTCGAGGTGTACGCAGGTGAAATATTCGGATTTCTTGGGCCCAACGGCTCAGGGAAAACGACTACCATTCGTATGCTTGTCGACTTGATCGCGCCATCGGAAGGCACGATTACGATTTGCGGCTACGATGTCCACAAGGAGCACAATAAGGCACTTCAGTATGTAGGGTGTATCGTCGAAAACCCGGAGCTGTATACGTACTTAAGCGGGTGGGAAAACCTCGAGAACTTCGCTCGTATGCTACCTAATGTCGGTGAAAAGCGTATCCAGGAAGTAGTGGATATTGTCGGTATGGATGTGCGTATCCATGATAAGGTTCGCACGTATTCGCTCGGCATGCGGCAGCGGCTCGGCATTGCACAGGCTCTGTTGAATAGTCCCAAGCTGTTGATTCTGGACGAGCCTACGAACGGCTTGGACCCTCAAGGTATTAAAGAAATGAGAGAATTTATACAACAGCTGGCGCAAACAGGATTAAGCCTGTTCGTATCGAGCCATTTGCTTAGTGAAATTCAACAAATGTGTGATCGGGTCGCGATTATTAGTCATGGAAAGGTCATCAAGGTCGGCGAAGTCGATTCCCTGATCGACGAATCGGCAAGTCGTGTTATTTGGCGTGTGACACCTTTAGAAATGGCTCTGGCTATATTGCAGTCTGAAGCGGATGTAGAGATTGTTGAATACCATCAAGCTGTTGAAGATCACAAGGACCACAGTCTTCAGATAGCGAGTATTGTCACTCAGCTTAGGCCTGAAGATGTACCGTTATTGACACGAAAACTTGCGGAGTCCGGCGTATTGCTGTACGGTGTGGAGACGAAAAGCCCTACGCTGGAGGATTTATTCTTAAGTCTGACGGAGGGTGAGCGTATTGGTTAGCTTATATCCACTCATAAAAAACGAATGTATCAAAATCATTAAAAAACGCCGATTGCTGGTCGTTCTACTCATTCTTGCTGCACTGATTCCGATGTTTACTTATGCACAGATGAAGGTCGCAGAAAATAATTTGAAGCAGTTCGGTACGAATGACTGGCGGGCAGAGCAACGGCAAAAAATCGTTGACTACACGCGAAGCATTGGCAGTGCTCGTGTTCCCGAGGAATGGAAGCAGTTCCGCCGAGTCGAGGTTAAGCTGGCACAATACTATTTGGATAAAGATGTGAATCCCGCAGAGCCGAACGGGGTAACCTTTACAAGAGAATTCATAAAAAATGCGGTGGGCTTGTTTATTCCCTTGATGATCATGGTTATTGCATCGGATCTTGTATCGTCGGAGCATTCAACAGGAACCATTAAGCTGCTGCTGACAAGGCCGGTGCAGCGCTGGAAAATTTTGATGAGCAAGCTGCTCAGTCTAATTTTGTTTACATCGCTTGTCGTTATAAGTACGGGGCTGCTCTGTTACCTGATTTCAGGGGTAGTGTTCGGCTATGGCGGATGGGACATGCCTGTATTTTTTGGATTTACGATTATTGGCTCTGAGGTTGATACGACCTTTGTCCGTCCGGTCGATCAATGGCTTTACCTGATCATGGAATTTGGTCTGGTCTGGTACTCAGCACTAATTGTAGCGGTCATGTCATTGATGGTTTCAGTGCTGGTCCGCAGTACTGCTGCGGGTATGGGCTTGATGCTGGCCGTATTGATTTCGGGCACGATCCTGACGAATATGGTATCATCCTGGGAAACGGCCAAATATTTATTTATGGTGAATCTGCGTCTGACCGATTATTTGACCGGCAGCATGCCACCTATTAAAGGTATGGATTTGCCCTTCTCATTAGCCGTGTTGACGGTTTGGGGACTTGCCTCGGTAATTGCCTCCTTTGCTGTCTTCACGAAAAAAGATGTATTGAACTAATAACGCAAGATGATATAATGCACAATAGAAACCAGATGTCACAGAAGTAGAACGTAAATTATTTCCAAAACTGCGACATAACTGGGGCTTTAGGGATAAGGGGAGACTGCGATGGCGGAGCAACTGGATTTGTTAGCCAATACAACAACCACGCGGGCGGAATACGACGCTGATGATATACAGGTGTTGGAAGGACTTGTAGCGGTCCGTAAAAGGCCGGGTATGTATATAGGAAGCACAAGCTCTTCCGGACTGCATCATTTGGTATGGGAAATTGTCGATAATGCCGTTGATGAGCATTTGGCCAAATATTGTTCAAAGATTGATGTGACTATTCATAAGGATCAGTCGATTACCGTTCAGGATAATGGACGAGGCATACCGACAGGTATGCACAAAACAGGCATTCCGACACCACAGGTCGTGTTTACGATTCTGCATGCCGGTGGAAAATTCGGCGGTTCGGGATATAAGAAGTCAGGTGGACTGCACGGCGTAGGTGCTTCGGTAACCAATGCGCTGTCCGAATGGCTGGAGGTCACGATTTATCGTGACGGTAAAACTCATAAGCAGCGTTTCGAATATTGGGTCGATGATAAGGGTATTGAGCATGTAGGTGAACCTGTTGGGGGCCTGGAAGTGCTGGGCAATACAAGACAAACCGGTACGAAGGTTACCTTTAAGCCGGATAAAAGAGTATTCCAGAGCGGTATTGCGGTTACGTATGATACGCTGTACGAGCGGCTGCAGGAGATTGCTTTTCTGAACTCGGGTCTTCAAGTGACGATCAAGGATGAGCGCAGCGATAAGCAGGAAACGTTTCAGTATGAGGGTGGTGCCAGTCAGTTTGTCGCTTTTTTGAACGAGGAAAAGACGGTACTGCACGACGTGATCCATTTTACCGGGGAAAAAGAAGATATCGAGGCGGAGATCGCCCTCCAGTATAATGATGGCTACACCGAGACTTTGGTTTCCTTTGTTAACTCCATACCGACACGCGGCGGCGGTACTCATGAAACAGGCTTTAAAACAGCCTATACCCGTGTCATGAATGATTATGCGCGTAAAACAGGGATTTTGAAGGAAAAGGATAAGAATTTGGACGGTCAGGATTTGCGGGAAGGTATGATGGTTGTCATTAACATCAAGATGGGCGAGGTAGAATTCGTCGGTCAGACCAAGGATCAATTGGGCAGCGCCTCTGCGCGTGGTGTTGTGGATTCCATCGTTTCTGACAAAATGGCTGTGTTTTTGGAGGAAAATCCGCAATCGGCACAGATGATCATGAAGAAGGCTGTACAATCGGCCAAAGCACGCGAAGCGGCACGCAAGGCGCGTGAGGAAATACGCAGCGGTAAAAAGGGCAAGAGCGAGAGCTCGAATCTCGGCGGCAAGCTGACTCCTGCGCAGTCGAAGGATTACGCTCGAAATGAGTTGTTTATCGTGGAAGGGGATTCCGCCGGAGGCTCGGCCAAGCAGGGCCGTGATTCCAAGCATCAGGCCATTTTGCCGCTTAAGGGTAAGCCGATGAACCCCGAGAAAGCCAAGCTGCCCGACATTATGAAAAATGATGAGTATAAAGCGGTTATTGCCGCTATTGGTGCCGGAGTGGGTCCCGAATTCGATTCGAGCGAAAGCAACTACGGCAAAATCATTATTATGACGGATGCGGATACGGATGGAGCGCACATCCAGGTGCTCTTGCTTACTTTCTTTTATCGGTACATGAAGCCCTTAATTGACGCAGGCAAGGTATATATCGCTCAACCGCCCTTATATAAGGTGACCAAGAAATCAGGCAAAAACAGTGCGGTTCATTATGCATGGACAGACGATCAGTTGAACAAGCTTAACAAATCGCTGGGCAAAGGAACGGAACTGCAGCGTTATAAAGGCTTAGGTGAGATGAATCCGAATCAGCTGTGGGAAACCACAATGGATCCGGCAACGAGAATTTTGTTGCAGGTGCAGATAGAGGATGCGGCCAAAGCTGAAAGGCGTGTATCTACGTTGATGGGGGATAAAGTGGACCCACGTAAGCGTTGGATTATCGAGAATGTCGACTTTACCGAGTTCGAGGAGTAGATAAATAGTGACGATACCTGAAAATTTTTTACCCGCATTTTTAGAGGAAGTGGTGGGCGACCGGTTTGGTCGCTATTCCAAATATATTATTCAAGACCGCGCGATTCCCGATGTTCGGGATGGCTTGAAGCCTGTACAGCGGCGTATTCTGTACGCCATGTACGACGCAGGCAATTCACCGGACAAAATGTACCGCAAATCAGCCAAAACCGTCGGTGATGTGATGGGTAACTATCACCCGCACGGTGATGCATCGATCTATGACGGTATGGTGCGGATGGCACAGCCCTGGAAAATGGGACATATGCTTATAGACGGTCATGGCAACTGGGGCTCTGTGGATGATGATCCACCCGCCGCTATGCGTTATACAGAAGCCCGACTATCGGAAATCGCGATGGAGCTGCTGCGGGATATCGAAAAACGCACAGTGCTGTTTAAAGATAATTTTGATAATTCAACCAAAGAACCGGTCGTTTTGCCGTCCCGTTATCCGAACCTTTTGGTGAATGGTGTCAGTGGGATTTCATCCGGATTTGCAACGGAAATTCCGCCGCACAACCTGCGTGAGGTTATTGATGCCTGTATAGCCTTGATCGATGATCCTGATCTTGAGCTGGAAGCGCTGATGAAGATTATGAAAGGCCCAGATTTCCCTACCGGGGGCATTATCATGGGCTCGGACGGTATACGGGATGCTTTTCGCACCGGTAAAGGCCGTATTTATGTGCGCTCGCGTACTGAAATTGAGCAGCTGCGTGGCGGACTCCAGCAAATTGTGATCACGGAAATTCCGTATCAGGTCGTGAAGTCTCGACTTGTCACAGCTATGGAGAACATCAGGCTGGAGAAGAAAATCGAGGGCATCTCGATTGTTCGTGACGAGAGTGGACGTAATGGTATGCGTATCGTCGTTGAATTGAAAAAAGAAGCGGATGCCCAAGGGATTCTTGCTTATTTACTGAAAAAAACCGATCTTCAGGTCGTTTATAATTTTAATATGGTTGCGATTGTTAACAAAACACCGAAGCAGCTAAGTGTCATCGAAATTATGAAGGCTTACATTGAGCATCAGAAGGAAGTTGTGACGTTCCGCACTCGTTTTGATTTGGAAAAGGCTGAGGATCGCGCACATGTGCTGGAAGGGCTTGCCAAAGCACTTAATATTTTGGATGAGGTCATCGCAACGATTAAAGCTTCCAAGAACCGTCAGGATGCTCAAAATAATCTGGTGTCGCAGTTCGGATTTACCGAGCGTCAGGCGGATGCCATATTGATATTACAGCTGTATCGGCTGACGAATCTGGAGATCCATTCGATTGAAAAGGAATTAAAAGAATTACAGAAATCGATTGCAAATCTTCGATCAATTCTAAGCAGTGAAAAGAAGCTGCTTGCCGTAATTAAGACAGAAATGACCGAAATCCGTACGAAATACGGTATCGATCGTCGATCGGATATTCAGGACGAAGTGGAAGAACTCAAGGTGAATCTGGAAGTCATGGTCACGGCTGAGGATGTTTATGTAAGCTTATCCAATGAGGGATATATCAAACGGACAAGCAAGCTATCCTTCACCCGATCAGGTGGAGAAATCGAAAAAACGGGCCTTAAAGAGGGCGATTACCTTCGTTACCTGCTTGAGGTCAATACGCTGCAGAATCTGCTGATCTTCACACAAAAGGGACAGTATTATCTGCTACCCGTGCATCAGGTTCCCGAATATAAATGGAAAGAAAACGGAACCGCGATTGTTAATATTATTCCTGTTCTGAAGGATGATCGTATAATCAGCGTCATTCCGGTGAAGGATTTTAACGAGCCGGGCAAGTCATTCGTATTCGTTACGCGGCGGGGTCAAGTCAAACGTACGGAGCTGAAAGAATACGCAACAAGCCGTTCTATAGGTATTGTCGCTTGTAAAGTTGCCGATCAGGATGCGATTATTAGCGTGAGGCTGAGCAGGAACGATGAGGATATCATGCTCATCACGAAGCAGGGAATGGCCATACGCTTCAAAGAAGACGAAGTGAACGCGATGGGCCGTGCAGCTGGTGGAGTGCGTGGAATCCAGATGAAGGATGACGATGAGGTTGTGAGTGCGGAATGGATCAAGGGTGAAGAAGGCGAGCTGCTCGTTGTTACAGACCTTGGATTTGCCAAGCGCTCGCTCATTCTCGATTATCCGATTCAAGGACGCGGAGGCAAAGGAATATTTACCTTCGAATTCAGAGAAGGCGCCAGAGTGAAGCCGAATGGTGCAAGTCTTGTTAAAGCGTTCGTCGTTAAAGATGAATTATTGCTGACAGCGATTCTGCAGAGCGGAAGTCGACTCTCCTTTTCCTCGGAGAAAACACCGATTGAACAGCGGAAATCTACAGGTCGTCAAGTCATTGGTGTTACCAAAACAGATTTAATCACAGATATGCTGAAAACGGACTAGTCATAGCTATTCGTTTCCGGTTCCAGCTTTTCTGCGAATTGCAGCAGCAGCTCCAATACGGCCCACACGGGCATCGAATCGTCCAGACGTTCGAGCCACTGTGGGTCGTTCAATATGCCTCTTTGAATTGCGAGCTGTCCAATATGCTGCTTCCAAGTTTCCATAACCTGATCACTCCTTCTTATGATTTGACAAGCTCTGCCGATAGTCGAATGCCTATTCTGCACTATATGTTGAAAGGCGTCTAAAGTTCCTTTTTTTTATCGATTAATGTCTCAAAGTATTTATGGCATTAATCTTTAAAAGAGATCGAGTGGATGATATACTTAAGAAAAGTATGGATCTACAGGAGTGATGAGGCAAAGTGGTAACTCAGGAGTTTGCTAAGCTATGGTGGAAACTATCTAAGGATTTGCGCACACATATGGATCTTCAATTGTCACCAACGTTAACGGAAGGTCAATTGACCGTACTCGAGCTGCTCATGGGCCGTGATCGAATGAAGCCCTCGGATTTTATTGAATTTCTGGCAACAACACCTGCTGCAATAACTACTTTATTGGATAGAATGGAAAAAGCCGAGCTGCTCTCCCGTTCCCGTGACGAGAAGGACCGTCGTATCGTTTGGGTAGAGGTAACGGATAAAGGCAAAGCGGAATGTTTGCGGGGTACGGAAATACGAGAGCGCTTTCTGCAACAGTATTTGAGCCGAATCTCCTCGCACAATCAGCAGTTGCTTGTGTACCTGCTTGGCAAGGTGGCAAACGCTTAGCTTGAAATCATGTTCAAAGTGGAATGTCTGAGAGTAGCGGGCTGCATGAATATTGGACTTTAATGGCTGTGGAGGAACCTCATGAAAGCTCTCATCAAACCGCTTCTTGTTATCGTCGGTATGATTATTATTGTGATCATTGTTTTTAATGTGAATATTTGGGCTGGCTTTGGCCTGATCGCTGCTATTCTCATATTTGCCGCATATACATCCCGCGCAAGTCTTTATGCGCTGCGCGGCAGCAGGGAGTTTGCCAAAGGGGAAACCCCGCAAGCCCTTGAATGGTACAAAAAGGCTTATAACAGTAAACCTTGTCCAGATAAGCATCGAATTGGCTATGGGTATCTGCTGATGCGCACGGGGGATGCCAAGCAAGCTGAACAGGTTTTTGGTCCGCTTCTGAAAGCTAGCAAGAGTCGAGATACACTTGTACAGGCCCAGTGCAATCTGGCTACGGCTTATTGGCTTCAGGGTAAGCAGGACGAAGCGGTGGCTTTGCTCACAGATGTATTAAAGGAGTACAAGAATACGCTTGTGTATGGCAACCTTGGTTATTTTAAAATTCTTCATGGTGACCCAGAGGAAGCTTTGACATTTAATCTTGAAGCTTACGCTTATAATGGGGACGACCTTACGATCATGGACAATGTTGCCCTGAATTACTATGAGTTGGGACAGTGGACACTAGCTGAGGAAACGTATCAAAAATTGATGCTGAAGTCGCCTAAATTCGCCGAGCCTTATTATTACTATGCTCAAACCTTAAAGCAGCTTGGAAAAACGGATGAAGCCATTGAGCAAATCAATCTGGCTGCAACCAAAACTTTATCCTTCGTAACACCACTAACGAAAGAACAGATTGAGCAAGATGCATTGCGGCTGCGTGCACTAGATGCAGATGCAAGTAGTATGGAGGCAAATAATAGTTGATTTTTCTCATAAATAGCGGTATATTCGTCTTCAACAAACTATGTGTGACTGGCGGAGCATGGGCAACCATGGGGGAGCACATAGAAGCATTTTCGCCGTACGCCTGGGCAAAGGTAAGGAGTTCATTCTCCTTGCCTTTTTGCGTTTATACGATGGATCAGCGAAAGGATGAAGGAACATGCAGAAGACACTTATTTTGGATGGCAATCAGGTATCTATGACAATCAAGGAGCAGCTCAAGGGGAGAATTGAACATTTGGCTGCGAAGTCGATTGTACCTTGTCTGGCAACGATTCTTGTGGGCAGCGACCCTGCCTCGGAAACCTATGTACGTATGAAAAGCAACGCGTGTAAAAGGCTGGGGATGGATTCACGGCGTATTTATCTCGACGAATCGACAACAACGGAAAGCTTAATTGAGGCCATTATCTCACTAAACAACGATCCTGATGTGCATGGTATTTTACTGCAGCACCCCGTACCCTCACACATTGATGAACGGGCAGCCTTCGAAGCGATCAGCATCGATAAGGATGTCGATGGTGTGACTGCTATCGGATTCGCACAAACAGCCTTTGACTACGGCAGATTTCCTTCTTGCACACCGGCTGCAATTGTTGCTATTCTGGATGAATATGATCTATCCATTGAAGGCAGACACGCTGTCGTTATCGGCCGCAGTCCGATTCTAGGCAAACCCGTTTCCCAGATGCTGTTAAATCGCAATGCAACCGTAACGATCTGCCATTCCAAAACGCGTGATTTGGCCCAAATCGTTCGTTTAGCTGACATCGTCGTAGCGGCAGTCGGCAAACCGAAATTTGTTCAAGGCGATTGGATCAAGCCCGGCGCCGTCATCATGGATGCCGGTTACAACCCGGGTAATATTGGTGACGTCGATTATGACGCCTGCTTCTTGCAGGCCAGTGCGATCACCCCCGTTCCCGCTGGTGTAGGCCCCGTCACAATAGCTATGCTGCTCAAGCACACTGTAGACGCAGCCTTTTACTCCAATCATCTGTAATAAGCACCAGCACCCAAATTGAAGCTTGTCCCGCGGGGGCCAAAGCGGCCCGAGAACCGTAAAGTGTGCACCCAATCAGCACCCGCTCTTAAGCCTGTACCAGCACCCAAAGTCAAGCTTGTCCCGTAGGGGCCAAAGTGGCCCGAGAACCGTAAAGTGTGCACCCAAATCAGCACCCGCTCTTAAGCCTGCACCAGAACCCAAAGTCGAGCTTGTCCCGAAGGGGCCAAAGCGGCCCGAGAACCGTAAAGCGTGCACCCAATCAGCACCCGCTCTTAAGCCTGTACCAGCACCAAACCAAGCGTGTCCCGTAGGGACGATAAGCGCCCCGAGAACACCAAAGTCACTCTACAGCAAGGGAGTCCAGAGGGCAGCGCCCTTTGGAGCCCTCCCTATTAGGGAGGGTTTGGGAGGGTCCTCCCCCCAAAGGAAGGTGAATAAACCATGTCAATCCTCCGAATTCATCAATTAAGAAAACACATTCAACAAAAGGAACAGCGTGTCCTGTTTGATGACTTCTCAGTCGAGATAAACGAGCCTGAGATCATATCGGTGGTGGGAGCCTCCGGCCAAGGAAAAAGCACATTGTTGCGGATCATTGGCATGCTGGATACCCCAGATAAAGGCACTCTTACTTATCGAGGCAAGCTGTCGAATGAATGGCAGCCACCTATGTGGCGCAGCAAGGTGAGCTATGTCGCTCAGCAGGCCGTAATGCTGCCAGGAAGTGTGGAAGACAATTTACGAACGGTGAGCAGGCTGCAAAAGCAGCCGTTTGATCGTGAATTGACCAAACAGCTGCTGGAAGCAGTTCAGCTGGAAAGTTTGGATTGGAGCAAGCGTGCAGAGGATTTATCTGGCGGAGAGAAGCAGCGCGTGGCTCTGGTTCGCTCGATGCTGCTGCGTCCGGAAATATTGTTGGTCGATGAGATAACAGCTTCACTCGATGTAAGAAGCAAGCAGGCGGTTGAAGAGCTCCTGTTTGATTGGCACAGTCGTGAAGGGACTACGTTCATATGGGTGACTCATGATCTGGAGCAAGCGCGTCACACGAGCAGCCATGTATGGTTTATGGCTGAGAACAGGTTGTATGAGAATAGCCAGACAAGTGCTTTTTTTGAACGTCCGGAGACAGATCTCGCACGTAAGTTTGTGCAAGTATCGCAAGATCCTGTTGGAATTGGGGAGCATCGATGAGTACAACCGCGTTGGGCTTTACACTGGCATTCATATTTATTACGATATTCATTTCCATGCGTCAAAAGCTCGGTTTGGAAAAAGAGATATGGATCGGAACGATTCGCTCTGCTGTGCAGCTCCTGCTGGTTGGGTATTTGCTGCAGTTCGTATTTAATGCGAATCATCCGGCGCTGCTGGTGCTGATTATCGCGATTATGATTGCAGTAGCAGCTGCTAATTCAGCCAAGCGGGGAAAAGGGCTCACAGGTGTGTTCTGGCGCGTTGCAATGTCAATTGGCGCAACAGAGGCGGTCACCATGGGCTTACTGCTGGTGCTGCGTATTATCGAGCCGACTCCACAATATATCATACCTCTGAGCGGCATGATTATTGGCAGTTCGATGGTCGTCTCCGGATTGTTTCTCAATCAGATGCACTTGAATGTGCAAGCTTCCAAAGGTGAGATTGAGGCTCTGTTATCGCTGGGAGCAACGGTCAGGCAAGCGATCCAGGTATCCCTGAAGCGTTCGGTCAAATCCAGCATGATACCGACAATCGATGGGATGAAGACGATCGGGCTGGTACAGCTTCCAGGTATGATGACGGGGATGATTGTTGCCGGAGCCGATCCGGTTGAAGCCGTTCGCTATCAGATTCTGATAGTGTTTATATTGGCAGCCTCTGCCGCTTTATCTAGTATGATGCTGGGTCTGCTCAGCTATAAGCTCTGGTTTACTGAGGATGAGAAGCTTCGTATAATGGCCAAGCAGCAGGAGTAAGCCAAGCGCATCGTCCGACCTTGGACTTCCATCAAGGGGTTCGCTGCTAAGCTTGAAGGAGGAAGCATGTTCAAGAGCATTTCGCTGGAAAGGACCGTCTGCTTGGGCAGCTGTCCAATTTATAAAGTTGTATTATTTGCAGACGGAACGGTTTTCTGGGAGGGTGAAGCGTTCGTACACTGCTTGGGCAATCATGAGTGGATGATTTCCACTGATGCTGTTGAATCGATCCAACAGCTGCTGGACAGTTTTGGCTTCCGTACCTTTACATACGAGTCGGTCCTTTGGATGGAAGATCTTCCTTCATGTATGATCACAGTGGAATACATGGATGATGAAATCATTGTTCTTGATCACCCATACGGCATCACGGAATTGGACAAACATATCACAACTTTTGAAAAAGCCTTGGAGCACTTGATTGGCACTGCTCCCTATGTGGGGAGTAAAAATAAAGGTAGTTCCTAATAAGGTGGCTCAAGCTATTATTTCAGTACCAATAAGGTTATGCATAATCAGGAGCTTAAACCGAAAAACCCATCTGTCTCACTCATAGAGAGTGGCTGGTGGGTTTCCGGCATTACGTATTTATCTATCACACTATAGTTCCCACAAAGACCATGGATAAGCCGATTGCGGAGGCGTTGAGCTAAAGCTCAAGGCTTCTTTGGTCGTTGGGTGCTCAAAGCCAAGCTCCGTTGACCAGAGTGCGATTTGCTGACCTGGTTTTGTCAGGTGAGCCCCATAGCGCTGATCACCGACAAGCGGGCAGCCAATAGCTGCAAACTGGACACGGATTTGATGGGGCCTGCCCGTGTGCAGCTCAACACTAACAAGCGAACAGCCCTCTCGATGACCAAGCGCCTGATAATCGAGAATAGCTTCTTTTGCTCCTGCAGCATTGGGGGATACAACAGCAACCATATTGGTCTTGGTGTCCTTGAGCAAATGATGGCGTAATGTTGCCTGCTCCTGCTTGGGTCTACCGTGAATAACCGCTATATACCGTTTACGGATGGTTCTTGTCCTCACTGAATCCGACAGCCTTGAAGCGGCTTTGGAGGTTTTGGCAAATACCATTACGCCGCCAACGGGACGATCCAACCGGTGCACCAAGCCCAGGTACACATTACCTGGCTTCTGATGACGGTGTTTCAAGTCCTGCTTAATAAGCGTCAACAAATCGGGGTCGTGGGAATCATCCTCTTGAGTCGGTACGTTTACAGGCTTGATCACGACAATGACATGATTATCTTCGTACAAAACGGGTATCGATGAGGGTGCTTCGTTCGACAAAGATTATGCCTCCCAACGTCCCAATATGCCGCATGGCAGCATGAGCTTGGACGCCGTAATCGGTAGTCCGATTTCTCCACATGTGATGGTACCACCGTGTGCTTTGCCCATGGACAAAGCGAGAATATTTTTAAGCACCGTAGCGGAAATACCGGTTGTATAGGAGTTGATCAGCATAAATAGAGGTCTATTGGACATAATGCCCATGCATGATTCTACAAATGGGAACAGATCCGTTTCCAGCTTCCAGGTCTCACCATTCGGTCCACGTCCATAGGAGGGAGGGTCCATGATGATCGCATCATATTGACTACCGCGACGCTGCTCGCGTTGAACAAATTTAAATACGTCATCGGTAATAAAACGTACGGGTCTATCGCCAAGTCCGGATAGCTGCACGTTTTCCTTAGCCCATTGGACAACCCCTTTAGAGGCGTCAACGTGGCATACTTCGGCTCCGGCATAAGCACAAGCCACCGAAGCTCCGCCAGTGTAGGCGAACAGGTTTAATACCTTGATTTTCCGTCCCGCGCCCTGGATCTTGTCAATCATCCATTTCCAGTTTGCTGCCTGCTCAGGAAATAGTCCCGTATGCTTGAAGCTTGTCGGCTTAATATGAAACTGTAATTTGTCATAGGCGATTGTCCAACGCTCAGGTAATTGAGTACGCTGCTCCCATTGCCCACCACCGCTTGTACTGCGATGGTAATGGGCATCAGCTGCTTTCCAAGGTGCTGTTTCCTTACTGAGCGGCCAAATAA
Source organism: Paenibacillus sp. FSL H7-0331 (assembly GCF_001956045.1). The sequence continues at coordinate 263,508 of NZ_MRTH01000006.1, forward strand.
TTTGTGGATCGGGACGGCGTAAAATAATGCTTCCCCACCGTTCAAGCTTTTCACCGTCGCCGGTATCGATTAATTCGTAGTCTTTCCAATCGTGTGTTGCAAACATGGAGGTACCTTCCTTCGGTGATTATGGTTTAGGCAGCGTGATGGACTTAATCAAGCCGGGTAATTCTTTTTCATTAAACTGTTTGGACAGGTCGGAGAGAAGCTGCTGCTTTAATTGATCCTTCATGGCTTCAAAGGATTGGGTGCTGCGCGACTCTACCCGAATAATATGGTAACCGAATTCGGTCTCCACCGGTTCGCTGATTTTGTTGATCTCCAGGGACAGAACCGCTTTCTTGAAGCCCTCCACCCATTTGGAAACCTCGGCATCTGTATAAAGTCCGCCGCTATCCTTGGATCCGGGATCTTCGGAATATTGTTTGGCAACTGCAGCAAAATCCTCACCGCTTTTGAGTTTATCCTGAACTTCCTTTACTTTTTGATCGATCACTTCCTTGGCACGAGGGTTGCCTTTCTCATCATTACTGCTGATCATAATATGGCGTACTGTGGCTTTTAGCAAATTTTCACTATTGCTGCTCACTTGTTGATCATACAAACCTTTAATTCGTTCATCAGTAGCCTGGGAGTTCAGCCACATCTGGGCACCGAGAATAGCTTCAACATAACTGTGCACAAGGCTTGGAGTCAATTGATTAGCGGCTAGAACCGTGTTCAAGTCTTGACCCGAGGAGGCTAGATATTTGTTCAGTTCCACCACCTGTGAATCCACGGTTACAGCGATCGATTTACGGAATTCTTCCCCAGCGCGTCCCATCAGGATTTGTTGACCGATTAGCTGCTTAAGCATATAGGTTTTGTAGCCTTCATCTTTATCATACTTGGCATTATCGGGGTCAAGTAACCGTTGGAAGTTTAAATAAGCTTCAAAAGAGCCTAAATTCACCTCTCCGCCATCATAGGTAGCAACGATAGCATTCATATCGATCTTTTTGCCAACCCAGATCGTGTCGGTATCTCCGTCATATTGAACTTCTTTACCGAGCGCTTCACTGACAAAACGCAGCGGCACATAAGTAGTTCCATTGTAGATAAAGCTTTCACCCTGCTCGGAGGTTGGGGTTTTTACATAGCCATCAAACATATATTTGATGTTTTTGAAATATACTTCTATTTGGGACCCGCTGGCATAAGCAATCGATCCTGTCAGCATAACGCCTAACGACAGACCAAGTACAAGCCCTTTAACCTTGTCATTCATTCTTATTTTCCACCTTTCTGAGTGTAGCTAGAGTATATTCCACTTTAATCGTCAAAATCCTGCTTTTTTGGGTAAAAGGAAGTAAAGACTTAAGCAAGGAGGCATTTTCATATTTTACTAAGAATTTGGAATGTTGAGAGAGGAATTTGGACTTGGATGTAGTATTTGTCTATATATGGACGGAATTCTTGAAAATAAGGGGATGGATGACTAATGACGAGCTTAATCCCCGGTCCTGACGACCTATTCTTGTTCCATGAAGGCAGCTTGTATCAAAGCTACCGAATGCTGGGAGCACACTTTATCGAGAATGAGGGAGTCGCCGGTGTCCGATTTGTCGTATGGGCACCGCATGCCAAGGAAATCAGGGTTATTGGAGATTTTAACAACTGGATTGGCACTGAGCACAACATGCGTAAAGCCAGTACCTGGGGCATATGGGTTTTATTTGTTCCGGATGTCCAGGAGGGCGAATATTACAAGTACGAGATTGTGACTGAACAGGGGGTAACGCTGCTCAAAGCTGATCCATACGCGTTTTATTCCGAATTAAAACCGGGCACGGCTTCCCGTGTCTATGAACTGGATGGTTTTGAATGGCAGGATGAAGCTTGGCAGAAGCGTAAACAAGCTGAATCCGTCTACAAACAGCCGATTAACATTTACGAAGTTCATATGGGGACTTGGAAAAAGAAGCCAGGCGGTGAATATTACACCTACCGTGAGCTTGCTGATGAAATGGTTGACTATGTGGCTGACATGGGTTATACCCACCTTGAATTACTACCGCTTGCGGAGCATCCTTATGATCGTTCATGGGGTTACCAGGCTACAGGTTATTATTCTGTTACGAGCCGGTTTGGCACGCCCAAGGATTTTATGTATTTCGTTGACCGCTGCCACAGCAAAGGGATTGGGGTCATTATGGACTGGGTCCCGGGGCATTTTGTCAAGGATGAGCATGGCCTGAGGCAGTTTGATGGGGCGCCGCTCTATGAGTACAATGATCCCAAGAAAGCTGAAAAGCCGCAGTGGGGCACGCTGATGTTTGATTTCACCAAGCCGGAAGTGATCAGCTTTCTGATTTCCAATGCGCTGTTCTGGATGGATAAATTCCATATCGATGGCTTGCGAGTCGATGCGGTAGCAAGTCTGTTGTCTTTGAATCTGGGCAGACCGCCGGAACAGAGGATTACGAATGCGCAAGGAGGGGACGAGAACCCCGAGGCTGTACAATTTTTGAAGCAGCTGAATACGACCATTTTCGCTCATTACCCGCATTCCTTAATGATGGCGGAGGATTCCAGCAATTGGCCGAAGGTGACTTCGCCTGTGCATGATGGAGGCTTGGGCTTCAATTACAAATGGAATATGGGCTGGATGAATGATATGCTGAAGTATATGGAGATAGATCCTTATTTCCGCCGCGGCAGCCACAATCAGCTGACCTTTTCCTTTATGTACACGTACAACGAAAATTACGTACTGCCCTTGTCACATGATGAGGTCGTTCACGGCAAGAAATCGCTGCTGAACAAAATGCCGGGCGATTACTGGCAAAAGTTCGCTAACCTGCGTCTGCTGCTCGGTTATATGATGGTGCATCCCGGCAAAAAGCTGCTGTTTATGGGCAGTGAGTTCGGCCAGTTTGATGAATGGAAGGACCTGGAGGATCTCGATTGGGAGATGCTTGACTACGACAGTCACCGATCCATGAAGCACTATGTTCATGATTTAAACCACCTGTACCTTAAGGAACAATCGTTATGGGAATTGGATCACCAGCCCGAGGGCTTTTCCTGGATTGATCCTCATGATAGCAAGCAAAGCATTACCACCTTCATGAGAAAATCAAGCGACCCGGATAACTTTTTGATCATCATTTGTAATTTCACTCCTGTTGTTCATGAGAAATATCGTATTGGGGTTCCGCTTTTAGCTGATTATATAGAGTTTTTTAACAGCGACCTGCCTGCATATGGCGGTTCCGGGCAATTGAATAAGAAGTTGAAAACAGAAATCGTATCATGGCATCACCAACCCTATAGTCTGCAGCTGACGATTCCGCCACTCGCGGTCGTTATTCTGAAGCCTGTCAAGATCCGCCGCAAAGCTATATCCGAAAAAAAGAAAGGGGTTAGTGTCGATGCGTAAAAAGGAATGTGTGGCCATGCTGCTTGCGGGTGGCGAAGGAAAAAGACTGGGTGTTCTGACCAGCAAGCTTGCGAAACCTGCAGTTCATTTTGGCGGGAAGTATCGAATTATTGATTTCACGCTCAGTAACTGCACCAATTCTGGAATTGATACAGTAGGCGTGCTCACACAGTATCAACCTTTGGTTTTAAATACGTATATCGGGATTGGAACGCCATGGGACCTGGATCGCAAGCATGGTGGTGTCACGGTGCTGCAGCCGTTTATGGAGCAAAAAGGTGGAGATTGGTACAAGGGAACAGCCGATGCGATATTCCGCAATGTGTCCTATATTGATCAATACGATCCGGAATATGTACTTGTGATCTCAGGTGACCATATTTACAAGATGGACTATGATGTCATGCTGGATTTCCACAAAAAGACGGAAGCGGATGCTACCATCGCTGTTATTGAAGTGAAATGGGAGGAAGCGAGCCGTTTCGGTCTCATGAGTACGGACGATGAGAACCGGATTACGGAATTTGCTGAAAAGCCCAAGGAACCCAAAAGTAATCTGGCTTCAATGGGGATTTATATTTTCAACTGGAAAGTGCTGAAGGAATTTTTGTATAAGGATGAAGAAAATTCAGAATCCAGCAAGGATTTTGGCAAGGATATTATTCCGTTGATGCTGAACGAACAGAAAAAGCTGATGGCTTATCCATTTGAAGGCTACTGGAAAGATGTCGGTACCATCGATAGCTTGTGGGAAGCCAATATGGATTTGTTGGAAGCTGAACCTGAATTTAATTTGAATGATAAAGAATGGCGAATTTATTCCGTTAATCCTTGCCAGCCTGGTCAATATTTGGCGCCAACCGCGCAAATTCGTCGTTCGCTTGTTAACGAGGGCTGCGCCGTATTTGGTGAAATCGATCATTCGGTCTTATTCTATGGTGTTGAAGTAGGCGAGAACAGCTTAATTAAAGACTCTGTCATTATGCCGAATGTGCGTATCGGAAATAATGTGAAAATATATAAATCGATCATCGGTGATGGCACTATTGTTGAAGATGGCTGCACCATTGGCGAGCCTGGTGATCATCAGGATATTACTTTGATTGGCGGCAATGAAGTAATCAGTTTACCATCCAAGATCAACGTGAAAGGGTGAGTTTGCATGAAGCGAATGATGGGCGTCATCAATCTGGTTAATGAGCCGGATGGTCTGGAAGAACTTACTTACTCTCGCAACGTCGCCTCGGTACCCTTTGGTTCCAGGTATCGACTGATTGATTTTACTTTATCGAATATGATTAATTCCGGTTTGGAAAATGTTGCCGTTTTTACCCAGCATAAATACCGCTCTCTGATGGATCATCTCGGATCTGGAAAAGAATGGGATCTGGACCGCAAACGTGGAGGCTTGTTTATTCTACCGGCGATCATGCAGGAAACGACAGGCATGTCCCGCGGTGATTTATTCCAATTTTATAGCCACCGCGATTATTTTTATCGGGCACGTGAAGAATATGTCGTGATTTCCCGCAGTCATATCGTATGCAATATTGATTTGAATGAAGTACTGGACTATCACCTGGAGAAAAATGCTGACATTACGGTTGTATACAAGCATGCGGATGACGAGGAATTTGCCAAGTTCAGGCGCATGGCCGTTAAAGAAGACGGGCAAGTCACCGTCATGGAAGATCAGAACGGTCGCTTGCGTACCGATAACATATCCATGGAAATCTATATCATGAGCAAGGAATTGCTGCTGGATATGGTGGAATCGTGCCTGGCACAAGGCTATGATCATCTGGTACGGGACGGTATTATGAAAAATATCGATAAGCTGGGCGTTTATGGATATTTGCATGAAGGTCATGCAGGCATCGTAAATACGATCCAAAGCTACTATAAGCACAGTATGCAGCTGCTGAATCCCAAGGTATGGCGCGAGCTGTTTTTCCAGAAGAATCTGATTTATACAAAAGTCAAGGATGAGCCCCCAGCCAAGTATGCCGAGCATTCCCTGGCCCGTAATGCCTTAATTGCGAATGGCTGCATAATTGAGGGCAAAGTGGAAAATAGTATCCTGTTCCGTGGTGTCAAGATCCGCAAGGGTGCCTATGTAAAAAACAGTATCATCCTGCAAAACTGCGAAATCGAGGAAAATGTGATCATTGAAAATGCAATATTGGACAAGGATGTGTTTATTAGTCGAGGTCGTGTCCTGACTGGTGATAAGCAAGCGCCATTTATTGCTTCAAAAACGAAAGTTATATAAAGAAAACTATATAGAGACTAGAGACAGGTTACATATAAAGGAGTGGTAGTTTGTCCATGAAAGTGTTATTTGCCGCATCGGAAGCTGTACCTTTTGCCAAAACAGGTGGTTTGGCTGACGTCATCGGATCGTTACCGAAGGAATTGGTCAAGCAGGGTCTGGATGTCAGAGTGATGCTGCCCAAGTATGGAGACATACCGGCACAATTTACGCAAAAAATGGAAACCGTCGCCACTTTTACACTACGGATGGGTTGGAGAGAGCTCTACTGTGGTATTTTGAAGCTTGAGCATGAAGGCATTACTTTTTATTTTGTCGACCATGAGAATTATTTTTTGAGAAGTGGTTGTTACGGGTATAATGATGATGCAGAGCGTTTTGCTTTCTTTTGCCGCGCTGTGATGGATTCCCTGCAGCATATTGATTTCATGCCCGACATCATTCATTGTCATGATTGGCAGACCGGGATGGTTCCGGTCTTGTATCGCGCCCATTTTAGCTACCAACCGGCTTATGCCCATATCAAGACGATCCTTACTGTGCATAACCTGAAATATCAGGGGGTGTTTGGTAAGGAACAGTTTATGGATTACTTTACCTTGGGTCCGGAGCACTTTGACGGATTTGCACTCGAACTACATGGAGGGGCCAGCTTCTTGAAGGGTGGCTTGTTATACTCGGATATCATTACGACGGTAAGTCCTACGTATGCCGAGGAAATTCAAACACCGTATTTCGGTGAATATCTGGACGGATTGTTACGCAGTCAAAGCCATCGTTTGCATGGAATTGTGAATGGGATTGATTATGAAGAATTCGATCCTATGACAGATCCTCATTTGGAAGTGAACTACCGAGACTCTCTAGTGAAAAAACAGCAAAATAAGCTGAAGCTGCAAGAAAAGCTCGGTCTTCCTGTGAACAAGGATGTTCCACTGATCGGGATCGTTACTCGACTCGTGGAGCAAAAAGGATTATCGCTTGTCGAGCATGTAATTGAGCAATTGATGTCTCTGAACGCACAGTGGGTTGTGTTAGGTACAGGCGAGCACCGCTATGAGCAATTATTCCGTTGGGCTGCTGACCGTTATCCCGATAAGCTGTCAACGCTGATTACGTTTAATGAAACGACAGCGCGGCAAATTTATGCGAGCTCGGATCTGTTCCTGATGCCTTCGCAATTTGAACCGTGCGGAATTGGACAATTGATTGCGATGCGTTATCGTTCAGTTCCCATTGTACGTGAAACAGGTGGGTTGAAGGATACCGTCATCGCTTATGAAGAGGAAACGGGTGTAGGCACCGGATTCAGCTTCACGCATTACAATGCGCATGATCTGCTGTACACAGTAAACAGGGCTGTCTCGCTTTACAGCAATTCCCAGGCTTGGAATAAGATTTTGGCTAATATTAAAAAGAAGGATTTCAGCTGGCGCAAATCTGCACAGCAGTACGCTTCCCTTTATAACCAACTAGTGAAATAATCATATAAAACCAACGCCCAGAGCGTTGGTTTTTGTACACGAAAGGGGAACGAACTCAAGATGAAGCCGATATACGTATTGACTGATTTGGATGGAACACTGCTGCAGCCAGATGCAACCCTTTCTTCCTATACCATTGAGGTATTAACGGAGGCCTTAGAGCAAGGACATAGAATCAGTTATGCAACAGCCAGAAGCTATACAAGTTCACATGCGGTTGTTGGTCAAATTCCCTGGAAATACCCTATGGTCTTATATAACGGAGCATTACTGTACGATCCTGTAGATGGCAAAGTGCTGGATGGCGTCTTTATGGATCTCGGATTAACGAATCAATTGATTCAGTTCGGCAAGCTGCATGGACAATGCCCCTTATTATTCGGATTGGATGAGGATGGCTCGGAACGTGTGCTGCATGAATCATTAGCAGGCGTCGGCTACAAGCAATTTGTCTCAAGCAGACCTGATGATGCAAGATTCAGAGAAATTCCCGAGCTGCGCTGTCCGGATGATATACAAACCTTGCTGCTCACCTATATCGGACATTATGACGAGATGGTGCCATTGATGGAAGCCGTGCGTGCCGCATATGGCGAACGTATTCAAATTCATTTCATGGCGGATACGTACATCACGGATCACTATTTTCTGGAATTCAGTCATGTGGATGTGAATAAAGGCAACGGTCTGAGAATGTGGGCTAAGAGTGTTGGATGTCAGACGGAGGACATTATCGCTATTGGTGATAATCTGAATGATATTAGCTTGTTGGAGGCGGCAGGGAAGAAGCTGGCTGTGAGCAATGCCAAGCTGGAGCTGCAAGCGGTAGCCGATGAGATTATCGAAGCTAATTCGGAAAATGGTGTAGCCAAATATTTGCTGGTGAGGATGACCGAGCTTCCTCAAGAGCAATACGAGCAAGTGGATTAACGGTGAGTGAGGAACTGCATAACCTTAACAAACAAAGAGTGAGATCTCTATTAGGGATCTTACTCTTTGTTGTGTGTAAATCGCTTAGGCAGTCTGTAAAACTTTGGATTTCAGATGGGCACGAATCATCATAATACGTTGCTTGACGTAAAAGTCAAAAGCAGCACCTTTAAGATCTTTAAGCGGAAAGTTTTGCTCCGTATGATTATCGATAATAACCAATGACCCATCTTCAAAAAATTTGAAGGTCAGATCCAGCCAATAGCTATCTGTAGTATGGAGAATCTTTTCGATTTGAATGTCTGTCAGCAGCTCGCTATTGGTTTCTATCAATTGTTTGTAATAATCACGTTCAATAAATCTGGCGTTAGTAGCTTGCATATTCGACACCCCTTTCGGATTACGAACGAATGTTCTTAATACCATTATACCAAACATTTGTTCGTAGTCAAGAGTTTGCAGAATATTCTTTCAAATAGTTAAATTCATAATTGAACAATGCTATAATGATTCATATAGAGGGTATTTTATAGGATGATATAAGTTATAGGGAGTTGCTGATCATGAAGTTTGAATATACTACCTTGAATAAGAAGGTTGATTCCTACGGTGTAAGCTATTTTATGGATGAGAGGGCTCACCTTCCGAAATTCAATGATATTTCCCTGATCAGAGTATTGAATATTCTTGGAGATCAAGGATGGGAACTGGTAGTCAAAGAAAACCCAAATACGTATATCCTGAAACGCCAGTTGAAATAGATGACGATATGAACAAATCAAAAGATTTTTCTCTTGCATTTTTGAATTAATGCTGATAATATTATCCAAGGCGATAACTTGTAGGACATGTTATGAGTAAGGTGGTGAAAGAGATGAGTTTAACAAGCATTGATAAACAAAATATCGTCGACGAAGTGTATGCTCAAATTAAAAATAATATTGTTAATGGCACCTGGAAGCCTGGTGATAAGATTCCTTCGGAGCATGAATTGTGCCAAATGTTCAAGGTGAGCAGAGTGAGTGTGAGAAGCGCGATTCAGAAAATGAGAGCGATCGGAATCATCACTACCAGACATGGACAAGGCTCCTTTATTTCGCAATCGATTCAGGATCGGATATTGAATGATTTAACTCCTATCATGAATATAACGGAACGGGAATTCATGGATATGATGGAGTTTCGTGAAACGATAGAATTTAAATGTATTGATCTGGCTGTCCAGAGAGCAGATGAGGACGATATCCGTCGCATTGAGCAAGCTCTCGAAAAAATGGTAGCAGGACAAAGCGATTACAAAAAATATACGGCTGCTGACATTGAGTTTCACGTAGCTATAGCCAAAGCTTCCAAAAATGAAATTCTGTATCAGGTCGTGAAAAATACCCATGCTTACTCTGAATTTTTGGAGGAGCTGAATCGAGTGTTTGGTGTCAGTGAAGAAAGTGTGGAAGGGCACATCCAACAATTAGAAGCTTTAAAGAGAAGAGACAGTGAAGCTGTTAAAGCTTTGATCAAAATAGGTATGAATGGCAATATAGAAAAGCTGCGGGAAAGAAACCAGCATTAAACAAAAGATACACCTGATGCAGATTTCTTTCGTAGTAACTTGTATGACATCATACATAATACAATTGTTGATTGCGATTGCTCGGTTCACCACAGAATACTGGAACTCGATTTCAGTCAACTTATATGGCATCCGGTGAGCCTTGCATTAACAATATATAGAAGGAAGCTATAACATAATGGAGGGAAAAGAATGAACAAAAAGATTGCACAAATGGGGTTGCTTTCTGTACTAGCACTAACTGTTGGCCTGACAGGCTGCGGAGCCAAACAAGAGGCTTCTGCAGGCAAACCAGCAGATAATCAAACGGGTAAGCCTGTGACTATCAAAATTATCTCCGTATCTCAAACGGAAAAGCCGGATGGCCCTGCTGAGAAGGAAATAGCTGATGAATACATGAGGCTTCATCCTAACATCAAGATTGAATTTATCGGAGTGCCACTGAACGATTTGTTTAAAAAGCTAACCACGCTTGCTACAGCTGGAGATTTGCCCGATGCCTTCACCAATACGCCTGAATTCATGAGAACGGCCTATGGAATGAATATTACAGCGGATTTAACCAAGCTATTGGGTGATCAATATTTGAAAGAGTTTTATCCGTACATTGTAGAAGAATCCAGCGTCGACGGCAAACTCCAATTTTTCCCATGGAATGCTACACCACAAGCATTGATCTATCGTGGAGATTGGTTCGAGGCTGAAGGGCTGAAGGCTCCAGAAACATGGGATGACTTTGTAACCGTTGCCAAGAAGCTGACCAAGGATACGAATGGGGACGGCAAGCCTGACCAATGGGGATTCGGGATGGTTGGTACGCGTAACTCTTCAGGCGGTTCACGCTTTATCCCGGTTCTCCGTTCATTCGGTGCGGATGAATTGAGACAAGATGCAAGCGGTAAATGGGTAACGGATCTGGATTCACCTAAGGCGAAGGAAGCCTTCCAGTTTTATGGTGATTTGTATACGAAACATGGTGTTGTACCTCCTGGTGTAACAGAAACCGGCTTTCCGGAAGCAGCCACTTTGATGGCTAACGGTAAGGTAGGGATGTTGATCAGCGGACCTAACGCTTTGGGTACCATCCTGGCCCAAAACCCGAGTTTAAAAGGCAAGCTCTACAGTGCACCTATTCCTAAGAAGGAAAAGAATGTATCCACCTTCGGGCTGCTTGGATATTCCATCTCTGCAGAAAGCAAAAACAAAGAAGCCGTTGTCGACTACTTGAAATTCGTAGTAAACAAAGAAAACTCGTTAAAATGGAACGCAATAAGCGGACGTTTGCCAACGAGAGTAGATGTAGGCGAAAATCAGCAATTGAATACACCAGAAATGGTCGGGTTTTCAAAATCTATTGCCAATGCCTTCCACGTACCAAATTTCTCCACCTATACGCAATTCCAGGACATAGTAGCTGAAGCTTATCAGATGCTGCTGGCCAAGGGCGGAGATGTGGACGCAGCTACGAAAAAAGCAGTCGGTCGCGCTAACGAATTGATCCAGAAAGAAGGCAAGTAAACTTTCATGCACTAATTCGAGGGGGATGTCCTCCCCCTCTTTTTCACGAGAACATGAACGAATCGTCGTATCCAAGAATATGTTCTACGTTGCAAGTTTTTGCTGACGCAAAAAGCTCTCAGGAGGAAGAAATATGAAACAATCCATAGCCAAAATCGAGTGGGCGGGGTATTGGTTTATTCTGCCCTCAGCGATTACTTTGATTTTGCTGGTAAGCTATCCACTAGTTTACGGAGCCTACATCAGTTTCTTCAATACGAATCTGGTGAACAAATGGGATTTTGTAGGGCTCGACCATTATATGAATATTTTTTCTAACTGGGATTTTGTTAATCGTATTTGGCTGACGCTGAAATACACATTTTTTACGGTAGCGGGTCATTTTGTGCTGGGGATGGGACTTGCCCTGGTTCTAAATATGAATTTGGTTGGACGCACTTTTTTCAGAGCTATTCTCATTCTTCCTTGGTTGCTGCCAGAAGTAGTCGTAGGACTTTTGTGGAAGTGGCTGTTTAATCCGATGTACGGACTGTTTAATCATTTTCTGATGAAAATGAATTTAATCAGTGAGCCGGTTTCCTGGCTTGGTGATAATACCTATGCCTTCATCGCGATCATCATCGTCTGCATATGGAAGGGCTATCCGATGGTCATGATGCTGCTGCTAGCCGGTCTTCAATCCATTTCGCAGGATATGTACGAAGCGGCCAAGATAGATGGATGCAATCGGTTCAAATCCTTCCGTTATGTCACGGTACCCAGCTTGATGCCTGTTCTTGTCGTTACATTGATTTTGGATACAGTTTGGTGGTTCAAGCATTTCACCATGATCTGGATTTTGACACAAGGTGGTCCAGGAGACGCTACTAACGTCGTCAGTATTGATATCTTCAAGAATGCTTTTGAATTCTTTGATTTCGGTAAAGCTGCCGCGATGGCTGTCGTTGTATTTTTCGTATGCTTCTTGATCGGATTCGTTTATAGGAGGCTGTTTGACAATGGCAATGACTAAAGGGAAAGACAAAGTGTTTAATAGCTTTATGTATTTGATTATGGTCGTAGCCTCGCTGATCGTGCTGGTGCCGACTTTATGGATGGTTTCCACGGCGCTAAAACCGAACGATGAAGTTATGGTGACACCGCCGCAATGGATACCGGATGCTCCGACTTGGGAATCCTTCGTCCGTATTTGGGAGGACTACCCATTTGCAACTTATTTTGCAAACAGCGTATATATCGTACTTGCTGCGACTATAATTTCCTTAGTATTTTCTGCAATGGCTGGTTATGGTGCATCCAGATTTCGTTTTAAAGGTAAGAGCACCTTCTTGACCTTTCTATTGGTAACGCAGATGTTCCCTTCAATTATGCTGCTTATTCCGTTCTATAAAGTGTTGAAGACGTTGGGATTAATAGATACCCACCTGGGTCTTATTCTCGTATATATCTCATTCACGATTCCATTCTGCACCTGGATGATGATGGGCTTCTTTCAAGGTATTCCGAAGGAGCTGGATGAGGCGGCAACGATTGATGGCTGCGGTAGAATCCGTACTTTTGTACAAATCATCTTACCTTTATCTTTGCCTGGTATCGCCGCCACTGCGATCTATTCTTTTCTGCAGGGTTGGAATGAATATATGTTTGCATTGATTTTGACGACATCGGAGGATATGAAAACACTGCCGGTTGGGATTGGACAATTAAACGGCTTTTATAAAATTGTTTGGAACGATATGATGGCAGCATCCTTCGTGTCCAGCTTGCCGCTTGTTATTTTATTCTTATTTTTGCAAAAGTACTTTATTAGCAGTTTAACGGCAGGAGCCGTCAAACAATAGAAACCATACAAACAGGATAAGACAAGGGAGAGAGCTATATGATTACAATTAGAGATGTCAAAACCATTATGACCGCACCGGAAGGTATCAATCTGGTCGTAGTTAAAATAGAAACCTCGGAGCCTGGCCTCTTCGGTCTCGGATGTGCCACTTTTACTCAAAGATATTTATCGGTTGCGTCCGTAATCGATAATTACATGAAACCATTCTTGATAGGAAAAGACGTACAGCGGATCGAGGATATATGGCAAACCGCAATGGTGAGCGGCTACTGGCGGAATGGACCTGAGTTGAATAATGCGCTGTCCGGGGTAGACATGGCCCTGTGGGATATTAAAGGGAAGCTGGCTGGGATGCCTGTGTACCAATTGTTAGGCGGAAAATGTCGTGAAGGAGCCGCTGTATATAAGCATGCGGATGGCAGCAGTCCGGAAGAAGTAGAAGCCAACGCAAAAACATATATGGAGCAGGGCTACCGTTATATTCGCTGCCAAATGGGTTTGTACGGAGGACGTGGTGCCGCTATAACTAAACCTGAAAACGCGCTGGATGGTGCTTATTATGATCCGAAAGCCTATATGAGAAGTATTATTGGTCTTTTTGAACATCTTCGCAGCAAGTTAGGTTGGGAAGTCGAGTTCATTCACGATGTGCATGAGCGTCTGACACCGATTGATGCAGTAGGCTTTGCCAAGCAATTGGAAAAGTTCCAATTGTTTTATTTGGAGGATGCTCTGCCTCCTGAGCAAATCGAATGGTTTAAAAATATTCGCCAGCACAGTACAACTCCGTTGGCTATGGGCGAGCTGTTTAACAATCCGAATGAATGGGTTCCTTTGATTGCCAATCGCCTTATTGATTTTATTCGCATTCATGTCAGCCAAATCGGTGGTATTACACCGGCCAAGAAGGTAATCTCGTTGGCTGAAACGTTCGGTGTGCGTACAGCTTGGCACGGTCCTGGCGACGTGTCTCCAGTAGGCCATGCGGCTAATGTCCACCTGGATGTTAGCAGCATTAATTTCGGTATTCAGGAATGGAACGGCTTCAAGGACGAGGTGCATGAAGTGTTCTCGGGCATTCCTGAAGTTCGCAATGGCTACGTCTATCCGAATGAAAAGCCAGGTCTTGGTGTGGATATTGATGAAAAACTGGCAGCCAAGTTTCCATGCTCCGACGTACTTCCAGCGTGGACATTAGCCAGACTTCCTGATGGAACCTCATTCCGCCCTTAAATTTCGAATGAAACAAAACGCAAAAAAACGACTGATCCTTTCAGCCGTTTTTTTGTATTTCATTTTATATGTTTATTTTACGAGACAGATTGTTCACGATCATGCTCTTCAAAATACATCGATTCCTGATTAAAGGATCGGTTAATGGATAAAAATGTGTGCATCAGCTCAAAGAGCTCGGATTGATCCAAACGGAACGAGACATCTCCAATTTCCTCGTTGTGCGAAATATTAAATGCAATCGATTTACGCTCCGAATTAACTTGAAGCTCCCATTTCTGTTTCTTTAGTACGCTTTCCCACATATGTACCACCCATTCCTTTCACTTATAGCTTGCTCAGCTGACTGTCATAAAATAAGTATATGCGCCAAAAAGGGAATTATGATGAATCATGGGCTTGTAAAGATACATTTTCGTTGTATATTGTGCAGTTGTTCAAATGGGACGGTGGTTTATGTTTGACAAAAGATGCATTTCCTCTTTACACTGGAATGAGTATGAAATTTATATGCAGCTATGAAACCAGGCAATGACTTAAAATTCTAACTATCGGGGTGCATTCGGGTATGTTTATACAGCCACAAGGTAAGCTGGCTCCAGATTTTCATGAGCATTTGAAGGTGATATTGTTAGGTACGGGAACACCGCGCAGCTTCTACGGACGCTCCAAATCGGCAGCTGTTGTATTTGCGGGCAGCAAAAGCTTTTTGGTTGATTGTGGAGGTGGTGTCGTCGATCAGATGATTAAGGCCGGGATTATGCCACAGCGTATATCGGATGTTTTGTTCACACATCATCACAGTGATCACAATTCCGGATTTTTCGATGTATTTATTAGCAGCTGGAGGACCCATGTTATTCCTGATCAAGTCTTTGAAGGCCGCAAGGTTCCCATGACTGTATATGGTCCAACGACAACCCAAGAAATTATCGGAAAAATGCGGGAATCGTTCGATTTTGACGTTAATTTGCGGGTGAATTATAACAAATCCACTGATGTGGGTGCGAATATCGAGTATGTACTTAGTAATGAAGGTGTCGTGTATGACAACGATGGTATTAAGATTACAGCCTTTGAGGTTGATCATAAGCCTGTCTATCCGGCGCTTGCTTACAAATTCGAATATAACGGGCAATCGCTTGTCATTTCCGGCGATACGATTCCCGTCGACAATATGGTTAAGTACAGCGAAGGCATCGATTTATTAATCCATGAATCCTATAACAAGGAATGGCTGGATGCGCTGATCACCCAATTCCCTGAGCAAGCAGTCGGACTCTCGAACCCGGCCAAGTACCACACCACGACACTAGAAGCAGCGGAGATAGCCCGCAAGGCTGGCGTGAAGCATCTCGTATTGACACACCATATCCCTGCGCCCATGGAAACCGAAGAGGCGGAAGAAGCTTACATAAAAGGCGTTAGAGAGATTTATTCGGGCCCCATTACGATGGCAAGAGACCTGATGGAATTTGATTTGGGTAAAAAGTAATTAAGATAATGCATAAAGGCTCCATCCGTAAACACCTTGGTCATGGGATCAGGGTGTTTTTGTTTTTGTCAGAGGGGGCAATTTGCCAAGTGGTAAAGTTTATATAATTTTAAGGATTGTTTTAGCTGAGCTTAAGGAGTGGTTTAGAGGCAGTTATGATTCGCGGGCTACAATGAGATTGTAAGATAAGAGATTGATACTAAAACCATTTGGAGAGGAAGTTAAACATGAACAAGAAATTATCACTAATTGGAACTGGCGTCGCGGTTGGAACCCTTCTGCTAGTTACATCTGCATATGCGGGTGTGAACGCATCATCGGGGTATGACTCCTATAAGACGGCGATCAAAACAACCGTTGCGGCCAAAAGCGTGACCCAAGCGGTATCGGTTACGGTGCAGGATAACGGGAAAAGCCTGATTGGAGTCAATGGAACGTTTAAAAAGAACAATGACAATCATGCCGTCAGTGCAGACGTAACGATCAAAGGCGGAGGCACGGAGCAGTCACTTAAAGTATATAACACCGATGGGAAAACTGTATTTAAAACAGGTGATAGCGATACTTATCAAGTAATCGAAGACAAGGAGGGAATGGAGCATAAGTTTCAGACAGCAAAAAATGACAAGGAACGCAGTGGTCAGGTCCAAGGAGATCAATTCAATAAAGAAGCGGAAAATCTAATTGATGCGCTGGTTGGTAATCTGCAGCAGTATGTAACAGAAAACCCGGCCGCCAACGGTGCCAAGGAGATTCATTTATCACTATCCGGCAATCAGATCCCTACAGCTGTTAACGCAATTGGATCGTTTCTGGTCAAAAAAGCTTCACACGATAATGTCCAGGGAACCCATGATAAAGCCTTCAAGACACCTTTTGGAACAGATTTTAGCGCTTTGAAGCAATCACTGCCTCAACTGTCCTCGGATGTTGCGATTACGAAGGTTGATCTGCTGGCGACTGTTGATGGAAACAGCTATATCACGAATCAAAAAGCGTCTCTGACGATAGAAGGCAAAGATGCGAGCGGTCTTGCACATGTTGTCGTGGTCAGTGTCGATTTGGGCTTGTCCGGCGTGAATACAACTACCCCGGATTCAGTTGATTTGACTGGCAAACAGGTGGAAAACGTAGATATGAAGCAATGGGAAGGTATGAAGCACAAGTAAGAGGCTTCTATAACTCAATCAGTTAATAATAATGTCAAGCTTAAAGGGCTGCGGACGGGTGCAGATGCGTTCGCAGCCTGCTTTAAGAAAGGGGGAATCCGGATGTCAGAGCCGATTATTCAATTAAATGGAATCAGTAAAACGTTTAAGAACGGACGGGGTGTAGAGCAAATTACACTTGAGGTCAATAAAGGTGATGTGTACGGATTTTTTGGACCCAATGGCGCGGGAAAAACGACCGTGATGAAAATATTGGTCGGCCTGAGAAGGGCAGACCGCGGCAGCGCGCGATTGTTCGGGTATGATGTGTCAACCCATTTTGCACAAGCGATGCAAAAAACCGGAGCGTTGATTGAGACTGCGGAAGCTTTTGAGTATATGACGGGCTACGCGAATCTGGTTCTGGCCTCGCGCTTTTATCCTGAGCTTGGCAAGACTCGGATTGATGAGGTTCTGGAGCTCGTAGGCTTGCAGAAATATAAGCGTGAGAAAGTAAGTGGGTATTCGCTTGGCATGAAGCAGAGACTTGGTCTGGCGGCTGCGCTGCTGTCGAAGCCGGAGCTGCTGATTCTGGATGAGCCGACTAACGGTCTGGATATTGAGGGTATGGTTGAGATGCGCGAATTGATGGTCAGTTTGGCGCGAGAGCAGGGGATGACCTTTTTCCTGTCCAGTCACATGATTCAGGAGATGGAGCTGATGTGCAGCCGCATTGGTATTTTGGTCGAAGGCAAGCTCGTCTGTGAAGGAGCACTGTCCGAACTGGTTGATGGTGTCCGTGTCACTTCACTTGAGCAGTTATTTATTTCATCGGTACGGCAGGAAAGGGGGAAGGTGGCACATGCATAGCTACTGGGCAGGTGTACGTAATGAAATCAGCAAGCTGATAGCAAGAAAGAAATTGGTGCTCTTTCCAGCATTGTTGCTCCTGCTGCCAATTGCGGCTAGCATTCTGCTATCACAGCTGCAAACTGGAATAGGCATTGCTGCCATTTCGTCGGGAGATTTTCCACAGCTTATGCTTGGGATATATACAAATTTTCTTCTACCGCTCTTGCTATTCATGGCGGCTTCCGATATGTTCGCAGGAGAGCTTCAGGACCGTACACTCAAAATAACGTTAACACGGCCGATTTCCCGTTTTCAAGTTTTTGCCTCGAAAATTACCGTGCTTGCGCTGTTTGCAATGGTCATTTTGGCAGCCTCTCTGATCGTTTCCCTACTGGCTGGTCTTGTGCTGCAGGCTCGTTCGGGTTTAAGTGAGTCTCTGATACAAGCCGTTATTTCCTATGTGGTTGCTTGGTTTCCAATGACGGCGCTTGCGATTGCAGCCGCGTTATTAGCGCAGTTTTTCCGCAGTGCCAGCGGCGCTCTAGCTATTTGTGTGGTGCTGTATGCCGCACTTAAAGGTCTGGGCATCTTTTACCCGCAGTTTGCTGCCTACTCACCGACATTTTATACAGATTGGCACCAGCTGTGGATCAACAGTGGAGTTTCCATCGGGAAGCTGGTGAATGCATCAACTTATTTATTGGCTTGCTGCATCTTGTGTTTTACGGCTGCATTTGCTATGTTCGACAAAAGACAATTGTAGAGGTAGTTCAAAAAGTCCATCTTTGATCACGAAGTCTCACATGAAGCTCTTTCGGCTTCGAATCTTGCATTCAGGCTCGAATTGCGGTGCTCATTTAGGTTTACCTAAAGCGTATGCTTACGAAGAAGCTTTCCTACGGAATGCTTGCAACTCCGCTCCTCCTTCTTCGTCTTCTTGCAACCTTCTCGGTGCTGAAAAATAGACTTTTTGAACATACACTTATGAGGGGATATGCATAATGTCGATCAAGGTTCGTCTGCTGCTTTCATATATTGCGATGCTGGTTGTGCCTGTGGTGCTATTCGCCTTCGCCGCAGTGATTATCGGTTTGATGATTGTAGGCGATTTTAAATCGGTGTTTCAGATTGATATGAAGCACCACAATCCATTCAAGCAGGTGATGGAGGAGCAGGCTGCAGTTTATAGCGATATTCAACAGCTTTCCTCCCAAAAACCGGAATCGTTGCTTGATCCTAATGTGATTGAGGAGCTTGAGGCCAAGTTGACGCAGTTGAACATGGGTTTGGTGATTCGAAAGGATGAGCAGCTGGCTGTAGTGTCCTCCCGATTGAATGATTCTCCGGCACTTCAGATATTACCAGCTTACGGAAATCACGATCTGGGCGAAAATCGCGACAATATGTTGAATACACGCGATCATTGGTTTTTTTACAAGCAGCTGGATTTTATATTTACTGACCAAAGTCAAGGCAGCGCTTTTTTGATCATGGATACAAATTTTTTTGAAAAATATGCGATACGGTATGCTTTGGCGCTGTTGCTGGCATTGTTTTTGATTTTGGTTCTGACGAACGGCCTTCTGACCTACTTCGTATCCCGCAGCATCATTCGTCCGCTTCGGTCTTTGAAGCTGGCTGCCGAGCAAATTGGGGAAGGGAATCTTGATGAAGTAGTTCATTCCCATTCACGTGATGAGATCGGAGAGCTGAGTGCTGCCTTTGAGCAAATGAGGCGCAGATTGAAGGATTCAGTGGAACTGCAGCTGCAGTACGAGGATAACCGGAAGGAGCTGCTTTCGAATATTTCTCATGATTTGAAAACACCTGTTACCTCGATTAAAGGCTACGTAGAGGGAATATTGGATGGTGTTGCAGGCGCGGATAAGCTTGAAAAGTATTTGCAAACGATTTATACCAAAACCGTAGATATGGATCGAATGATCGATGAGTTGTTTTTATTCTCCAAGCTTGATTTGGGCAAGCTGCCATTTTATTTTGAAGAGGTCGAGCTGGTTCCCTATCTGGAGGATCTGATCGGCGAAGCGCAATTTGATATGGAAAAAAAGGGAGTCTCGCTGACGCTGAACGTAGTCCATGCCGATCGAATAGGCAAAGTAAAGGCGGATCGCGAAAAGCTGAAGCGCGTACTTACGAATATATGGGATAATGCTGTTAAATATGGCGATAAAGAGCGGACGCGAATCGAGGTCAACCTGGATGGTCAAAAGGAGGATGTCATTCTGGAAATAGCCGATAATGGACAGGGCATATCATCCGAGGCGCTGCCGTTCGTCTTTGAACGATTTTACAGGGCAGATCCTTCCCGCAACATGGCTGCAGGTGGGAGCGGATTGGGACTTGCAATCGCCAAACAAATTATATGGGAGCACGGTGGGACGATCAGAGCTGAGAGCGAAGAGGGATTGGGTACACGAATTATTATACAACTGCCCAGGCTGAGATAGTTAACAGCCTTACCAAAGTACGGAGGGAAACAGATGAAACAGATATTGATTATTGAAGATGAACTGAGCATTGCCGAGCTGGAGCGTGACTATCTGGAGATCGACGGGTTCAAGGTGGATATGGAAAGCCGTGGTGACTCTGGTCTGCAGCGGGCCCTTGAGCATACCTATGATCTCATTATTCTTGATGTGATGCTGCCCAAAATTGATGGCTTCGAAATTTGCCGCAAAATCCGCAGTGTTCAGGATACCCCCATTCTGATGGTTTCCGCCAAAAAGGAGGATATCGATAAGATCCGCGGATTGGGTCTAGGTGCTGATGACTACATCATCAAGCCGTTTAGTCCAAGCGAGCTGGTTGCCCGGGTAAAGGCGCATTTGAAACGCTATGAGCGGCTGATGGGTCGTCGGGAAACAGGTAACCAGGAGATCCGTATTCGCGGCCTGGCTATCGATAAATCTGCACGCCGCGTGACGGTGAACGATCAGGAGGTCATGTTTACGACTAAGGAATTTGACCTGTTGACTTATCTTGCTGCCAATCCGAATCGTGTGTTCAGTAAAGATCAGCTCTTCGAGCAGTTGTGGGGAATGGATTCCATGGGAGACATCGCTACCGTCACTGTACATATCCGCAAGGTGAGGGAGAAGGTCGAGCTGGATCCGTCCAATCCGCAATATATTGAAACAGTATGGGGTGCTGGCTATCGCTTCAAGCTGTGATCTTACTGATACCTGAGAATGGCTAATCAAACTATGTAAACGTGAATCGTGGGCACTTGACGAGCTTTTTTTGAACAATCTGCGTAATTCATTGCCATATAGGGTAAACAATACTTAAGAAGTGAACGTATACATACCCAATATGAGGAGTGATTACAATGTCCAAACACATTCAAGCCTATTTTCAAACAGAAAATGAAGCCGAGCACGTTAGAACTCTGCTGCAAACCTACGATACGGAGGCAGTAGAGGTTGGCAAGCTGGACGACGGTTATGCGGGCGACAGAAGAATTATAATACCGATCGCAGATACCGGGGCCGGTACGCAAGCAAATGGAACAGGTGTGATTGGAGCCGGAGGGATTGCTCCTGCGGCAGTGATGGGTGATGAGGATGACCTTGATCTGGATGGACACCACGATTTGCATTATGCTTTGTCGGCTAAGGTGCTGGAAGAAGAGTATGAAGAGATCCGCAATATGATTCGTCATAACCGCGGTCATGTGGAGAGACTCGACTAATCATCCGCTTGAGCTGCACAGGAGGTGGAGACAATGGCCCAAATAGAAAAAAGGTCACAGGAGATCGTGAAGACAAATCTGCGTGATAACCCGGAAGGCTCTCCAACTGAAAAAGCAAGCTTGCTGGACCTCTATGAAAGTGAGCAGACCGTAGATCCAGTTCCGACCGAAGAATTGAAAATTCAACATGAGGATGAAAAGAATAAAGAAACAACGAAGAATACGTCTAGCAGTGAGAAACGTTATCCAGGCTAGATTTAATAGGATGAAAAAGCAAGGGGAACGAATACTG
The DNA here is from genome assembly GCF_001956045.1 of Paenibacillus sp. FSL H7-0331. The sequence goes on from NZ_MRTH01000006.1 coordinate 285,278, forward strand.
GGATCCAGAGAGTGGGGGTCAGTACTTTGATTTCCCTGCTTATTTATGTTCAGATAAGTGTGAAGGAATATTTCAAATCAACTTTACATACCCTATAGGGGTATGTTATTTTTAGATTAAGCACTACCTTTATATTAAGACATTCGTTGGGAGGAAATTATATGCAAAATATCACTTTAAACGTCGAAGGCATGTCCTGCGGACATTGTGTCAATTCGGTAGAAGGTGCGGTCAAGACACTTGGAGCTTCAGCCAAAGTAAATCTGGATAACAAAGCCGTAGCTGTTGAGTATGACGAAGCCAAGACTTCTGTGAAGGCTATTAAAGAAGTGATTGAAGAGGCCGGATATACAGTCGTGTAATTTGATACCGTATGACGTAGCAAGAAAGTCCCGAGGACCACAGAAAGTGGCATCGGGACTTATTTGTGTTATCTTTTAAAATATGAAAATATTAGGAGGATTGCGACTGCAGCTGCAGCTTACGAATAAACATGATGAGTGGTAGAGCTGCGACTGCGATGAAGGTGGCGACGATATATACATCGTTAACACTCGCTGTGAAGGAAAGCAGCTTAATTTGTACAGCATCCTGAACGCCGGATTTCATAATTGCTGCCGACTCACTAATACCGAAAGTTCCAAGTAAGGATGTGAAAATGGCGATCGAAAATGATCCGAACAAATTACGTACCCAGTTACTGATGGAAGAGGCATGTCCACTAAGCACAGGCGAGATTTGTTCCATACCCGCATTGCTTGCAGGCATCACTGCAAGGGCGATTCCTACATTGCGGACCATCATCCAAATCAGAATGTACATATACGGAATGTCGATGGTCAATTTGCTTAAAGCGTATGTGCCAATAATGATTAATACGATACCAATGCCCATCAGAGCACGTGGACCGATGCTCCCGTATACTCTGCCAATGATCGGCATGACCAAGGCCATAGCAAGCGAAGCGGGAAGCAGGATTAAACCCGTATCAAGCGGTGTGACATGCTGAATGTTTTGTAGAAAAATCGGGGTCAGAAAGGTTCCCGAATATAGGCTGATCGTAATAATACTGGAAATGATTAATGTGAGCGTATATCTGCCATTAGCAAATACACGGATGTTCAGCAGAGGCTCCTTCACGGTAAGTTCTCTCCAGATGAACAGAATGAGGACGATAGTACCTATAATGAACAGGGTCATGGTTTTCCAATCCGTCCACCCCCAAGCGCCACTTTGGCTGAATGCAACGAGCAGCGAGATGCTGCTGATCATAACGGTAAGCAGACCGGGAAAATCAAAGGTTTTGGGCACGCTTAGACGATAATAAGGAATCAGCCATACTACCATCACGATAGCAATCAATCCAATCGGAATGTTCATCAGGAACAGCCACTGCCAGCCGCCGACAACCATCAGCAAGCCAGCGAGGGTAGGTCCGATTGCGGGAGCTAGCATCGCCGATAATCCCCATAGGCTAATCGCCATCGCTTGTTTTTCCCGCGGGATGATTTGATAAATAATGGTCATGGTAGCTGGCATAATGAGTCCGCTGAATAAGCCTTGCAAAATACGGAATGCAATTAAAGATTCGATGTTCCAGGACATCGCGCACAGCAGCGAAGCCAATGTGAATCCAATTAAGGCAAATACATAAAGCCGTTTGTAACTGAACTTCTCACCGAGGAATCCGGCTACTGGAGCGATCGTTCCCATGGCGAGCATGAAGCCGGTCATTGTCCATTGAACAAGATGCAAGCTTGTCGCAAAGTGCTCTTCAAGCTTGGGAATGGCTATGGTGACGGTGCTTGAGCTCAAAACCGTAATAAAGGATCCAAAGAAAATGGCAAACATAATAGGCCAAAACTTGACTTGCTGTATACTTTCCGTGTTCATGTTGGTCCTCCGTTATCCGATTTATCTATCTATAATAAAACAAAAAAGATACTAAGATCAGATTGTAACATTTGAGTGCATAAATATCTAGTAATCAAACTAAATAGTTATCAAACTATTTTTAAAGATTTGGTGAAGCGAACTTTTAGTTAGACGATTTCATCTTCGATATGAAAGGGAAGATATCTCATGGAGCAAGTCACAATCAATGATTACAATCCGGAATGGAAAAGCGAGTTCATCCATGAAAAAGAGCGGATTTCCAATGCAATACCAGATATTGCGATCCAGATCGAGCATATCGGAAGTACGTCTGTACCCGGATTAGCAGCCAAGCCATTAATTGATATGATGGTGGGTGTAAAGGACTTATCATTGATTTCTTCGGTTCATAAGGAACGTTTGGCTGCAATGGGGTACGAGTTCGTGGATCATCCGGATTTTCCAGAAAGGCGTTTTTTTCGCAAAGGCCAAAGGCGTGCGGGCACACACCATCTTCATATCTATCGGTATGGTGGTGAGCAATGGATATCCAATCTGTTATTTCGCGATTATTTGATCGATCATCCGGAGGAAGCAGCAGCTTATGGGGACTTGAAAAGGAACTTACAGGAGCAGTACCCGCAGGATCGGGTTTCCTATACCAAAGCAAAAGCACCTTATATTCAACATGTGATTCAAAAAGCTCAGCAAGCAGCAAAACCAACGAGTCTGATCCAAGGCATTATTTTCGATATGGACAATACACTGTTGCAGTCTCGAATTGATTTTGCTGCGATGAAAGCAGATATTTTCAATTATTTGCATACTTCAGGAATTGTGCCTGCGGATCTTCCGCTGTCTGTGCATACGTGCGCTACGCTGATTGAGTATGGTAAGCAAAGTGGATTAAGCGATGAGCAGGAAAGAGTGGTATGGGAAATAGCTGCAAAGCATGAACTGCTGGGGATGGAGGGAGCGGGACTCGAGCCTGATGTGGAACCTATGTTAAAGCGACTTTATCAGAAATATACGCTGGCCATAGTGACGAACAATTCTATCGATGCAGCCAACGAAGCACTCCATAAAACGGGGATTCACGGGTACTTTGATCTGATCGTGGGCAGAGAGCAGATGTCTGCTCTCAAGCCCTCGCCTTCCGGCTTTCACTATGTGCTGAAGCAATTTCCACAGATAGCCCCTGACGCATGGTTATCTGTGGGCGATTCATGGATAGATGGTAAAGCTTCGACCGAAGCTGGTATCCGCTTTATTTGCTATCAAACCAATCTGGAGATTATGCATGAACGAGGGGTAACCGCATTGGCCAGAATTGAGACCATCCCGGATTTAATCAGCTTTATATAGTTTGTATGGCATTAGATACGGAAAATACTGATCTTTAATTTCTGCTGATCGGCATGGTCTCTCAACACCTCGGACGATGCGGCAATTTCCTGCATAACGGCGGTTTGATCTTGTGTGGATGCTGCTACTTGCTTAGCCCCTTGCGAGATCAATCCGGCAATATCGTCAATTTCCCGGGTGCGGTGCAGGGTTTGGCTGATTTGTCGGATTTGTTCTGCGATTACACCGGTTATACCCTCTACCGATTCGGCTGTTACTTCAGTTGCGGCTGTCATTTCAGCAAGTGTACCTATAAGGGCTTCACCTTTTGCAGCTTCCTTATCCACAGTACTTACCTGCTTGGAAATATCCGACACAACTTCATTGACCTGTGACTGAACCTCCTCTATGCGTTGGTTAATGCTATGAACCGCTTCAGTGCTCTTTTCGGCGAGCTTGCGGATTTCAACTGCTACGACCGCAAAGCCGGCACCATGCTCACCCGCATGCGCAGATTCAATGGAGGCATTCAGTGCCAGTAAATTCGTCTGATCTGCAATTTCTCCGACTACCTTGGAGATATGACTTATTTCCTGAGCGTGCTCGTCGAGCTTATGTATACGTTCTAAGGTCCCTACGTTGGCCTGGCTCAGCTCCATTAATTGCTGAACAAGCGAATGAATCGCAAGACTGCTTTCCTGCGTGGATTTGACCATGCTGCGCGATAGCTGTAATGCTTCATTGGCCTTGCTGCTCACATCATCAGCGGCCTGGGTGATCGTCTCGACAGACGTAAAGGTATTGTGGGCAGATAGTGCCTGCTGATCGGCTCCTTTGGAAATATTGTCAACGGTAATAGCTGTTGCTTCGATCTGCTGCGCAGCTTGCTGGAGTGCACTGCTTAGTGTGGAGGCATTCAGATTTGTAAAGGAAGCATTACTGGAGATGTCGGTAATAATTTGTCTCAGGTTCTCGATCATTTGATTAAAAGACAAGCTCAGAGTGCTTAATTCATCATTGCCGCGGTGAATTGGAATCGTCATTGTCAGATTGCCGCCTGCCGCTTCATCAACCGCCGCAGTTAGGCGTAGCAGGGGACTGACCAGCCAGCGCGCGGCCAACCAACCCAGGAAACCTGTCCAGAAAACGCCCATCGCCATAATAATGGACATATATAACCAATCGGTCATTTGCGGGGCTATCCAGGCTTTTAAAACAAATATGCACACAGCGCTTGTTCCATAGGTCATCATGGAGACCGCAGTAATACCAATGACCATTTTTTTGACAATACCGATTTTCATTACGATTCCTCATTTCGCACAGGGCTGTTGTTCTCACTATAGTAGTGTAACGCTTAGAGCCTATTTGATCTGTGATTAAACTCACAGTAGGCTAGTGAGCACTGCCATTTCACCTAGTCGCAAATTGCGATATAATTCTAATGTTGGTACATGGTGACCCTATCTACATTCGCAGCAGTATTCATTCTTCGGGAAAGGGATTGATTCCAATTTTAAACGTAGCTCATATCATCGGGTCCAAGCAATTCGATCAAGCGGCTTTAGGAGAGCTTTTCGCTTCAGCCAAGGAGATGGAGAACATAACCTTACAGGGAGGGTCCAATCTTCTTGCCGGTAAAATTATGTGTTCGCTCTTCTTTGAAGCGAGTACGCGTACCCGCTTTTCCTTTGAATCCGCGATGCACCGTCTAGGCGGGAGCGTGATTGGCACGGAAAATGCGGCCCAATTTTCTTCAGCTATCAAAGGCGAAACGCTGGAAGATACGATTCGTGTCGTAAGCGGATATTGTGACTTAATAGTGATGAGACATACGGAGGTGGGTGCGGCACAACGAGCTGCAGCGGTATCGACTGTGCCGATTGTTAATGCGGGGGACGGATCAGGGGAGCACCCGACACAGGCGCTATTGGATCTGTTCACTATTCAGAAGGAGCTTGGACGGATTGATGGTATACATATTGCTATGATTGGCGATTTGACCTATGGACGGACGGTTCACTCGCTAAGTTACTTGTTATCCAATTATAAAGATGTGAAGATTACCTTTATTGCTCCGGATAACGCGGTTATCCCTCAAGGCGTGAAACAATTTCTTGATGAAAAAGGAATTAACTATGAGGAAACCTCTGACCTCACGAAAGCGGCCGAGACGGTTGATGTCTTTTACCAAACACGTATCCAGAAGGAGCGTTTCCCATCTCTGGATGAGTATAATAAAGCGGCAGGCCAATATATTATTGATCGGCAGCTGCTTGATCATATGAAGGAGGAGGCACTGATTCTTCATCCACTGCCAAGGGCAGGTGAGATTCATGCTGATGTCGACACGGACCCTCGCGCCGCCTACTTCCGACAAGCACAAAATGGATTGTATATGCGGATGGCTATTATTGAGCAATGTTTAAGAGCTAAGTGAGCAGTATGAGAGGCGGGCATCTTCCTGCAAATGAGGATAGCCATAACACATAACCGAGCAGCATCAGGGCAGTTACTCCATCGGAGTGCTGTCCTTATTTGTATCCATCGAGCAAAAAGAATCTGATTAAAATGGAATATGTGTGGATAAATGGCAGTATCATGCAGGAAAGTCATTCGTTTTATTGAATTCTAAGGTGTGGTGCTTTCTGTCAGTGTCAAATCTCAATCACAAAGGAGTGATCTGGATGATTCGAGGAATCTATGAAACTCATCTACAAGTTAGCCAGTTGGAACGATCTATACAATTTTATGAAAGTTTAGGATTAGTGATCGATTCTATCAGTCATAGGCGAAAAATCGCTTTTTTTGTATTCAATAAACATACAGAACATGAAACCATGCTTGGCTTGTGGCAAGTGAGCGTTGGAGAAACAGTGAATAAACGTCATATCGCTTTTAATGTAAGCCTTGATCATGTAAGGATGGCAAAAGAATGGCTTGCTGCAAGGGGAATCGAGACCAAGTCTGTTTTTGGCAGAGATGGATCTGAACCGATTGTCCATGCGAATGACCCGGCTGCAGCCATTTATTTTGATGATCCTGATGGGAATGAACTGGAGTTTTACGCCAGAATACCTGGCGAGCCCAAAGTGGTAGACTCAACAAAATTTTTAAGCGAGTGGAATGAAGACCAATCTAGTTAAAACAAGAAGGAGAAAAAGATGAAACCGATTCGTAATTCAGCCAAGGCTGTCATTATCCAAGAAGGCAAACTACTACTTACCAAGAATCAAGATGAACAAGGCTTTTTTTATTTATTTCCAGGTGGTGGTCAAGAGTTTGGCGAGGAATTAATACATGCAGTGATTCGTGAATGTATGGAAGAAATAGGTGCAGAAATCGTAGTCAATGACTTGATACATGTAAGAGAATACATAGGCAAGAATCATCAATTTGCTGATTGGGATTCCAATGTCCATCAGGTGGAGTTTTATTTTATATGCCAGCTTAAAGATGCTCATGCGAATATATCCAATGGGATTAATCCGGATTCTTACCAGGTAGGCGTAGAGTGGGTAGATCTTGGAACATTAGAAGAAATAAGACTGTATCCAAAGACGTTAGGAACTATCCTGAAGAACAAAATGGAATCGAGAATATATATCGGAGATGTAAACTAACTAATACTGTGAGTGAATAATCGCGGTTATAACCCAACCGGATATCCAAAGAAGCAAACTCAGGTAGATGTTAAGCGACAAGGCTGCTGCGGCAGCCTCGACACTCAATATGTATATGCAATCATTATAGAACAGTTAGTTATCAAATAAGGCGAGGAATCGCTTCTGCATTTCCTCCGGACTCATGATTTCAATAGTGTTATAAATCATCCAATAATGACCGAACGGATCCTTCAAGCTTCCTGCCCGGTCACCGTAGAATTGATCCGTCATCGGACTCACGATTGTCGCTCCAGCCGCAATCGCCTGATGGAACAACTTATCCGCATCGTCAACCTTAAGATGAATACCAACGGTTGTATTGCCAAGAGTTTCCGGTCCCATAATGCCATATTCGGGGTATTCACCGGCGATTGATATTTTGGCTCCGCCGATAGTAATTTCAGCATGAGCCACTTTGCCTCCCGGCTCCGTCAAGCGGTATTTCTCTACAGCATCGAAAGCTTTCTTATAGAACTCAATCGCCTCCGCTGTATTCTTGATCCATAGAAAAGGGGTTGCTTTATTCATTTTAATTTACCTCTCTCTCTCGAAATATGATGAGCCATATGCCGTTTACTAGATACAATCTCGCCTCATATAAATATTCTAAACGAGCTCCAACCGAGCGTATAGTAAAAAAATGACCGTTTTATCTAATAATTGAATGTCCGATCATAACATAGTCATCATTTGAATAAGGTTTTAATTGTGAATTCCAACATGATTGTGATGCTTGCCTTGTCTCGAGAAATAATCAGTAGGATTGAGACTGGAAAAAGCCTGAAAATCTTTTATAAAATGCATCTGATCATAATAACCGCAAGCGATAGCGATATCTAACCAATTGACGCTATGAGCGTGATCTATTCTGTTCAATACCTCATGGAAACGGCGAAGGCGACAGAAGAGCTTTGGAGTCAATCCCACTTCTTCTTTAAAAATTTGGATAAATCTTCGTTGGCTTAAACCGATCTGTCCGATCACATCCGAGAGGGGTCTTTTATGCGGCAAAATTAGAAATTCGTTGAGTGCAAAGCTTACTGCAGGATGACGTATCAGAGGTCGGGAGGCCAGCTTTAATAGACTTTCTTCAAGTGCCCGAAACTTATCATCCACCGTTTTGGATAGAAGCAGGACCTCTTGCAGATCATGGGCTTTTGCTCCCCAAAGTGTATCCAAGGATATATGAATATTATGTAGTTCACTCACTGGAACTTTAATAAATGGATAAATACCGCCCGGTTTGAAATGTATACCCAAAACCGTAGTTTCCTCGGAAGTATCAATGATGAAAAATTCCGAATGAGGCCCGCAAACGACAGAACTGCCATATGTCTGCATGAGGCCCTTATGTTCTCGGTCAAACAATTTAATCTTACCTTCATTCAGGTTGATTACGAGTTCAATTGAACCATCAGGTAGCACGAGTTCTTTTGAATGAGGTGGAGTGTATCCTTTGAAATACCAGAAAAAATCCACAAAATCTGACAATGAAGCTTGTGGAATATGAGTGCTTAGTAGCATGGCATATGCGCGACAGGTGCTATAGACGTTAAATGCGTGAGTCGCTCCATCCTTTCTGGTAGTATTGTATAAATAACCCAATGAACATACATGACTAGTATAATCCTTTCCTGCTGATCTAAGAAGCTCGTTCAATGGATCACCTTATATTTATATAAAAATCACCGAGGAAGGCAGTGAGAATAATGAATGAGCTTGTCCGTAACATCAACTGGATGGAAAAGAATAAGGATTTGAATGCATGGTTAGAACAAGATATCTCTCACAACATAACCCCATTAGATTCTGGACTTGAAGCAGATGTGTTCTTGATCAGTACACCGGAATCTCAGTTTGTATTAAAATTATGGAATCGAGATGCTAAGCCTGATATTTCAATTCAATTTAAGCTGTTAGAGGGTATGTATGATCGGCAAATAGCAGTTTCTAAACCGTTTGGCTGGGGATTTGATGAAAAACACAATCAAGTTTTATTGACCAGTTTTGATGGTGCGCCTATCCATAAACTGAATACAACGAAACTTACAGCATTTGCAAATATGCTAACCGAAATACATGATGTATCCTTGCAAACTTTAGAGAATGTAACTGTGCCCAAATATGATTTTATAAACTATTTCTTTCCTAAAGTAGACGGGCATGTAGATATAAAACAACTGCTCATACAGCTTGTTGCAAGCTCGAATATGGAGCAGAATCGTCTTATTCATGGTGATTATAATTTAGGAAATATTCTTGAATCAGATGGAAGGTATACAATTATCGATTGGACCAACATTCAATGGGGTGATCCAAGATACGATATTGCATGGTCAATTATCACAATTTGGATTTATGCGAGTGAAAGGCATAGTTCAACTTACCGCTCTGTATTTGTATCGAAAAACAATTACTCTGAGGATGAATTAGAAATCTTTGAGGCAATGGCTTGCCTTCGATGGATTCTACTAAACAGAACTGCAAAGCTCCCCAAACGTCACAACACACTTTCTACGATTAGGACGATTTTAATAAAAAATAAGTACTTGAATGAAAAATTGCTTTGAATTTAAATCTTTGTATAAGGGAGAAATATTAAGACATATTTTAGTACATGAAATTCATCATATTGGACAGCTATCGATTTGGTCAAAAGAGTTGGGTATACAAGTTGTTTCTTCAAATTTTATTGGAAGGGATCTTGGGGAATCATTTTTATGAAGAAAATTATATTGAGATATTTACCTTTTTTATACAGGCTGAGAGTTCAACAACTGATTATGAAGAGACATTTGATTAATTTGAATCCTTCAATACATTACGCGCGTGCTATGAGCATCGAGAAGTTAAACTTTGTATGTATGAAACATAAGTCGGTTTTAAGAAGAGTTTTAGGAAACTCTGATCCTATGTTACAAGAAAATAAGATAAACAACCTCCGAATAGCACTTCTGAGTGTAAATGGGGTTACTATTCAATCCGGAGAGACGTTTTCTTTTTGGAAATTGATTGGCAAGACGACAAAGGATAAAGGATACATTGAAGGATTAATGCTATCGAATGGGGAAGTACGCACTGGTATCGGAGGCGGGCTTTGTCAATTGGCCAATATGTTATTTTGGCTGGCACTTCATACACCGCTCAGGATCAAAGAAAGGCATCATCATAGTTTTGATATATTTCCTGATGATCGAAGAATGATACCATTTGGAGTTGGTACGAGCGTCTTTTATAACTATGTGGATTTACAATTTTACAATCCAACGAATTACACTTTTCAATTCAATCTATCTTTAACTGATGATTTTTTGGAGGGATCGATCAGTAGCGATAAGGAATTGAATTACCTATACAAGGTGGATGAAAGGAAGCATACTTTTTACCAGAAGGAGAACAAATGGTATAGGGGAAATGAAATATGGCGGTTAGTATTAAGTAAAGAGGATCGAGCACCAGTCAATGAAGAACTGATCATTATAAATAATGCAGAAGTCAAATATGCGAAATCAAATCAGGCAACTCAGGAAGCGGGCTTATCAACTAACAATAATGAGGGAAGTCACTATGAATAAAAGAATTGAAAGGATTCGAAACGAAGAAAGAAAATACCATGAAGCTTGTTACGATAATTATCAATTATTTGAAGAGGGATCTTGGCTGCACAAGCCCGTAAAAACAGTAATGGATACTCTTTCTTATTTTGATTCCAATGATAAGCTGACTGTTTTAGATCTTGGTTGTGGTGTCGGTAGAAACAGTATTCCGATAGCTGAAACTTTGAAAACACGAAGTGGAAAGGTTGTATGTGTTGATTTAATGCAAGCAGCTCTCAATAAATTATTAAGGTACAGTCACAAATATGGTGTAAGCGACTATATGGAAACGTATTTATCAGACATCGGTGAATGTAACATTCCAGATAAGAAATATGACTATATCATTGCTGTATCAGCATTAGAGCATGTGGAGTCAGAACTTAAATTTACTCAAGTGTTAGATAAGATGGTACGAGGAACGAAAGATCGAGGGATCAACTGTATTATTATGAATACTAACATTCAGGAAATAGATATTTCTACAAGTACGGAATTAGAACCTTTAATAGAACTGAATATGTCAACAGATCAATCCAAGGAATTACTCGCTAGAGCCTTCGAAGATTGGGAAGTTATCTACACTACTGTAAAGTCGTTGGCGTTCAACATCGAGAGGAATGGACGTGAAATACTCCTTAAAGGTGATTGTATTACATATGTAGTTCAAAGGAGATAGGGTAATTCTTAAAAGCATTTTAATTTATTTTAACAGATAGGACTGATCCTATGTTTTTTGTTAATTCAAGAGCGATAATTGAAAGAGACTATGAAAATGAAAGACAAATTGTCATTCAAATAAGAAGTAAACCAAATGAACCATTAAAGCTTGAATTACCTGGCGGAAGAGTGGAGCCCTATGAATCCTTGATCCAGGCTCTGAGAAGAGAGGTAAAGGAAGAAACCGGACTAGAGGTAACAGAAATAGAAGGAGAAGACACAAGAATAGATACAGTTGGGTTAAATCCGGAATTTGAAGTTGAATGTATGCAACCATTCGCAGCCTACCAAACAATAAAGGGACCTATCGATTCAGTAGGATATTATTTTAGATGTAAAGCGGAAGGGGAGCTATTAAATAGCGGTGATGAAACGACAGATATAAGATGGATCAATATTCAAGAGCTATCCGATCTAATTCATAACGATCCGTTACAGTTTTCAAATGTGGATCGAGCAGGGATCATGTATTATTTAAAGCAGGTGGAAGGCAGTAACAAAAAGCTGCTTCTTGAAGGTTAATTTGTAGGGTGTAAATTGCATGTAGATTGTAAAATCTAAAAATGGGAGCTTTTTATGGAAAGTAGGAATCCAGAAGTCAGTCAAATCATTGAGAGTTTTATAACAAATGAAATATTGAATTGTAATGAGCTTGAAGCTATTATTTTGTGTGGCTCTCAAGCGACTGGTAAAGCAACCGCTAATAGTGACATTGATCTTTGTTATATGGGTGAATTTGCTGAGTTTAAGCGGGAGTACAGAATGTTTAACGGATATGAATTTCAAATAATGATAGCTCCCTGGATTTGGTATAGGGATGTTATAACTTCATTTGAAAGAACTAACAATATCGGAACCATTACATCGATGTTGGCTAATGGGATATGCTTATGGTCTCGTTCTAACTGTTGGGACGAACTACAGAAAGAAGCATTACATCATCTTAATATGGGTCCTGTGCCAGCATCGAATAAAGAACTAAGCCAAATAAGGCGTAGAATTACGGATTTATGGAATAATTATATCGATTCTGACAGTGAACTGGATTCATACTGGATTGGAAACCATTTGCTGCATAGTTGTGTAGAAGCGCAGTTTGTCATTAATAATTGGTGGTCTGTAAAAACCAAATATCAGATGCATGAATTAATGATTAGAGATCCGTATGCAGTTAAGTTCATTAAGGATTATGTAGGGATGGAGAAAACGAGGGAATCATTACAAGCCTTATGTGAACATGTACTGAATCCTATAGGTGGTTGGATAGGAGGAGAATAAATGACGATATTTTACTTAGTAAGACATGGGGAACCCGATTGGGGCTTAAAGGAAGAGCGGAATTTAAAAGGAGCAATGAGAGACTATGTTCCATTGACAGCCCAAGGAGTTATTCAAGCCGAACAAGTATTAGATACCAACTCGGACTTAGTTAACTGTGAAGTGATCATTTCCTCACCATATACGCGATCCTTGCAAACTGCGGCTATTATTAATAGAGGCTTAGGCAAACCGTTACAAGTAGAGTTCGATTTGCATGAGTGGACTCCAGATAACTGGCAGGCTGCTACAGTCAATGAAATAGAAGAGCTATGGAGAGACTACATGGAACATGGTGGCTGCTATCCATCAGGAGAAATTAAGCTGTGGGAGTCCAGAGAAAACTTGCTTAATCGAACAAGTCAAGTATTAAAGAAATATGTAAATCATTCGAAGGTTATGGTTGTTTGTCATGGCATGGTGATAGCGACTTTAATGCAATTAATATCGGAGGATGTCCAACTATGTGGAGTATATGAATATGCTTTAAATCCATAGCATTTTATGTAGGAAAGGAGTAACGGAATGAAGGATTGGGAGGAAGCCCTCACAACATTTTGCAAGTTATACTTTAATTCTGGAATGGAAATAGATTGGATATTGGTTGGCTCGGTTGGTTCTGTGATACAAGGAGCTGATATGAATCCTAACGATATTGATATATACACAAAGGATTGGGTGGGAGTCGAACAGTTAGCAGCATTACTAGAACCATTTCAATTAGATGAAAAGAGTGACCTCCCCTATCATAATGCAAACTGGCTTTCGTCGAAGGAAGAACCGTATCATACACAGACTTTTTCAACTGGGTTTACTTGGACTAAAGGGAGATGGAGAATGAACTCCTTTCTTTTGGAAGTCGTACATATTTCGGAATCGGCAGGAATTCCAGATTCAGAAGATGGAGAAGGAATTTGGGAAGGAGGTAAGTATATTTGGAATAAAGCTCGTTATGTTGATTTTAATCATTTCCGCATACCACTGGTCCCTCTTGAGATACAGCTTGAATCCAATCTCAGACGAAAACGGCAAGACCGTATTGACGCCATTATGAATAGACTCCAAACAAAAGGGTTTGATAAAGAGTTACTGAACAAGGCAATCTCTAAAACTCATTATCATTTGGTTAAAGAATTGCTATAGAAGTGTTTGCGCAAGAAATTGCACAGCAGTATAGTCATATTTAAGGAGGAGATCATATATGATTATTGGGTTCCATCACGCTCAAATTACAATTCCGAAAGGACAAGAGGACGAGGCAAAAGATTTTTATTGCCAGGTCCTTGGATTTAAAGAGATTCAAAAACCGCAATCGTTAATAGGGAGAGGGGGATTCTGGGTTCAAGTAGGCAATCAAGAGCTGCATATTGGTACCGAGGATGGGGTGGATAGATCCAAAACCAAAGCCCATTTGGCCTATAGAGTCGAGGATATTAAGAAAATGGAAGAAGTACTCAAACATAATGGAATCAGCCTATTAGAATCAGTACCTATTCCAGGTTATGAAAGATTCGAGTTTAGAGATCCATTTGGCAACAGAGTTGAATGTATTCAACCGTTATAAGTGCAAGATCGGACGTCGAATCAAAGGGTTAACAAGGATTTTTTGCAAAAGCGTCTAATACATTCGAAAGTAAGCCATACGGCTGCATCGTTTTTCATTCTGGCTTGCAGCTCATTTTCCTGATCGACTTGTTGAAAATGGGCTTCAAGCGTTGCTTCCAAACAGCTCCGAAGATCATTAATGTAATTCACATAAGGGGAATAATCGTCTAAAAACCCGTCGGCTTTATCGCGGCTCTTCATAATGATAGAAGTAGCTTCGTGATCGGTTATTTTATAAGTTTCCTTCAACAAATCCTTAACCCCGTTCAGAACCTCGTCATCCTCAAAAAAGTCAGATAAGACCATAACATTCCCTCCCCGGTTTGAGATTAGAATCATCTTGAACCACAACACGGTGCAAACCATCTGGTTATGAGAGTATCATAACAAACTTTTATGCAAAAAAGTTATAGTCGGTTGTTGAAAAATAACACGGTGTTGTTATGTTATAATGACATCAGCCTAATTTATCCCGGGGAGGGATTATGGATGTTATCAGACGATATTTTGAAAAATAGTGAGATCCAGTTTAAATACCGAGATATCTCTGTGGCAAACTATCCGGGTTTTTACCACTATCATAGAGGCATCGAAATTCTATTCGTCCATCAGGGTAAAGGACACATCATTATGAACCGCAAGATGTATGATTTGAATTCGGGCTGCATCGTATTAATTCAACCGTTCCAACTTCACCGCCTGAATTTTGAAGTAAGTGATCAAAATCCTTATGAACGTACGGTGGTGACCTTCGAACCCTCGACCTTCGCTCCTTATTTCAAAAGCTTTCCTACTGTTCTGCGATTTTTTGAACATATTTGGAAGGAAGAGCTGTCTAATCAAGTATTCCCTATGGATAGCGGAGCCGCTTATATGTCGGATATATTTGAAAGATACAACACGAAAATGTCAGATCGGCACGGAAACGAGCAGCTCGAAGCGGCTTCCATTTTGATCATCCACATTCTGGATTACCTGAAATCGTTACTTGAGGATGGTCAGCTTCAAGGGGTTCCACGTACCGAACGTAGTGTGGAAAAAATTATGCAGTGGGTGGAAGAGCACTACACGGAACCCTTTGAGCTTAGTGAACTGGCAGATGAACTTCATCTTTCCAGATATCATGTCTCTCATCTTTTTCGTAACGAAACGGGAAGCAGCATTACTGACTATGTCATTGCCAGAAGGATCAGGCAGGCCTGCTGGCTGTTAAAAACCGAATCGTTCACCATCGAACAGATTGGGTCCATGGTGGGAATCCCTAATTTCTCGTACTTCTGCCGTATCTTTAAGAAAAATATCGGGGTTACTCCCAAGCAGTACCGTGATAGCTTTATTTAACGTAAATCTAGAACGGTTAGTTGAACAGCTTGGCATATTTGCCATAGCCGCGTTTCTCAAGCTGTGCTGTTGGAATAAATTCCATCGAAGCGGAATTCATGCAGTAGCGTAGACCTGTAGGCTTGGGTCCGTCTTCAAACAGATGACCCAGATGGGAATCAGCGTATTTGCTGCGAACCTCTACACGAACGTCCCCAAGGCTGCGATCCTCTTTAGTCACAATATTGCCTGGTTCCAGCGGCTGGAAAAAACTCGGCCAACCGGTGCCTGAATCATATTTATCCTTGGAGCTGAACAGCGGTTCACCGGAGACGATATCGACATAGATGCCGTCTTGTTTGTTATCCCAATATTCGTTGTGAAACGGGCTTTCGGTTCCTTCATGCTGCGTGACATCAATTTGGAGCGCGGTCAATGTTTTTAATTTTTCGTTCTTGTTAACATTTTTGTAGGGCTCTTCCTTTGGTGTCAGCTTCACTTCGAGATCAGCTCCCCATATTTTGCTGAAGTACGCATCCCGCCCTGAGGCTTGGCGATAGCCGTTGTAGTGGTCGGGATTTTTGAGATAGTAGTCTTGATGATACTCTTCGGCTTTATAAAAGGTAGAGGCGTTCAGGATCTGCGTCACAATCGGTTTGTTAAACCTGCCTGATCCGGAGAGTGCTTTTTTGGAGGCTTCGGCTAGCTGCCGCTGCTCCTCATTGCGGGCAAAGATGGCTGTTGTATAGGACTCGCCACGATCGAAGAATTGTCCCCCTGTGTCTGTTGGATCAATCTGCCGCCAATACACTTGCAGCATTTCTTCATAGCTGATTATGTTCGGATCATAACGAATTTCTACCGATTCCAGATGGCCTGTCGTTTCGGTGATAACATCATTATACGTAGGATTATCGAGGTGCCCGCCTGTGTACCCGGATACAACGCTCAGAACTCCGGGAATTTTTTCGAAGGAGGACTCCATACTCCAAAAGCAGCCTCCGGCAAAAAGAGCAATGTCTCCGACCACGTTCGAATAACGAGAGGCTGCAGCCGCTTGGGCCGGGTTCGTAGCGGTCTGATTGTGTCGGATGCTTGGGGCATATATGGTGATGATCAAGAGCACAAGCGGGGTTGCCAAAAGCATCCATTTTTTCATATTCATCGTATCGATCACCTCCGGACTATCTACCGCTATTATAAAGCCAAATCCTTACAATAGTCTTACGTATTGTCTACGTTGGGGGATTACTTTTGAGATTTTTTTTTCAAATGCTCGGTCCAGAAGTTCAATTCTTTTTTGATCGAGTTATTTGTAATAGCTTTCTTACAAGCAGCGATTCGTTTCATATCCGTTGAGGCTAACCCAATGTCCATTAATAGACCATCCCGGAGGCGGGCATCCCCCCATTTTATAGAAGGATCGGTATGTTGCGCCCATTCAAATACCTCATCAAAATGCTCCAGTTTCATATTCGCATTTCTTTTGGAATTCTGGCAAAAGGTTTGGATCAGAATGAGCAGACGGGTATGATACTTGGGGACATCCAACTAGGGGTGCTCGTCGAACAAGCGCTTCATCTGCTCATAGTCCCAGGTTTGGGTGAGCGGGCGCAAAGCGTTAAGATAATATTTATTGCCGATTTTTTTATGATTGCATAAAGCGATGCCTGCTTCCCAGCCTGAGGTTTCTGTCGTTCTCGTAACCAATAGAGATTTGCAGTTGTCAATGACATGTCGTTCCTTGACCGGCTCTGATTTAGCGAGACTTTCAAAGAAATGTCCGGCATCAGCCAGCTCCGCATAATGCTTCAGCAGCACACGATAGCCTTGGAACCTCTGATCCTCTTCTTTGAAAATATGCAGCACGGGCAGTTGTTCAATATACGTATAGCTTTCCTGTATCCGGTTGTGAGAGACCAGCTTTTTGATCAGATCAAGCAGAAGGTGCTTATAGATGATCTTGTCCTCCACTTGACGAATATGCTCCCAGATCGATTCAACCGGGGTGTCCATTTCTTCGAATAGCTGGATCAATCGACTTTTCCATTTCAAAGAGCTCTCATATTCATTTGTGCTAATGGTTGAACGTTCCTCTTGGGGAAATATGTTTTCATACAGGACTTGCAATCGTGCAGTTGTTGCTTGAGGTCCATCCGGATGTGGTGTGTAGCATAGTTGTATGGCTTCCAGACAGCCGGCTATTGAATGGTTCATAGATAACATAGCTCCTTTTCAACCCGAATTGTCCATTTCTATTTCTATGGTAACATTTCAGCTATTTATTATCTATTTCTTCCAGAAGCAGGCTAGGAGAGACAGACTTATGGCTTGTGATATAATGGAAAAAAAGAATCGAGGTGTATCGTATGCCTGCATATATCGCACTACTCCGCGGGATCAATGTGAGCGGACAAAAGCTGATCAAAATGGTTGAGCTGAAGCAGATGTTTGAACAAATGGGTTTTGGTCGGGTTCAAACCTATATCCAAAGTGGTAACGTCCTCTTCGAATCAGAAGATTCTAAGGCGGCACTCAGAACAAGGATTGAGCAGCGGATTCAGGAGGTGTTTGGCTTTGACGTCACGGTTGTGATCAGGACGGTGGAACAATTGGAGTACATAACTAACCATTGTCCATTCGAGGCAGACCCAACGTCTGCAGTAGAGAAGGTCTATATCGCACTACTCGCAGAGGAGCCGTCTGAGGTTAACATAGCGAAGCTGCTGCTCTGTACAAGTGAAATCGATGAGTTCCAGCTCTCCAGCTCTAAGCTTGAAGTATACATATTATGTCGGCAAAGCATTCGCAAATCGGTATTTACGAATAACTTTTTGGAAAAAAAGCTGGGGGTGGCAGCTACCACTCGTAATTGGCAAACGATGAGCAAGCTTACCGTTCTGGGAAAAGCTCTGACCACAGAAAGCTGATAAGCTGTGCAGCTGTTTAAAGATCAGCAGGAAGAGGTAATAAATTATGATTATGGAACTAGCTGGATAATCGACTTGCGATCTACAAACGGATTTGCCAACGAAAACGATAGAAAGAGGCGAAATGATGGGATTTAAACCATATTCGTATTTGATTTTTTTATTATCCGACACTAGCTGGGATAGGAGTGCCTTCGCGGAGCGTCTGAAATTGAAATTTAGCGCCCCTAACATACGGATTGAAGCGACCGATCAAGTGACGATTATGACAATTGACAGCTGGAGCTTCCGTATTTATTACAACCAGGATCCGTCCGTCGTGGAGGAGTCAGCAGAGATCGCTCAAGAGTATGCAGTCGATCACGTAGACCAGGAACGTATTGCCGCATGCAGCAGAAGACTTGAAACCAGTGGGGATGCCGATCCTGATATGGATTATTTTAACGATGTGATGATTTTTCTGGAATGGGTCGAGAAGGAATATCAGGTGGCTGTGTATGACGGTCAGGAAGGTTTTTTGTAGATAGTCGAGTTGATAGGGGGAAAGCTTGGATGATAGAGCAACGAGAAGAATTGGGAGAACCGTCTGTTTTGAAAAAAAGACTGCTTGCCTTGGCGGCACTGGACATCATTGTATGTGCTGAAGAATGGCTGCGGTATCATAGCTTTGCTGCGAATTGGGCTGAAGAGCTCTCGCTAGCCAAAGTAGACAATGGCTCGGGTGATCATCTATATATCGTATTCGGGTCACAGGGGGTTATTTTGAAAGGCTTTGATCATGAATCCGCACTCAGTCCCCACGCTGGTGACGTCTATGAGGTTTGGCCAGGTATATATGATCAAGTACCGGATTCGCTGATGGCTTATCTGCAAGATCCAGCCTTGGAGCATGATGTGGTTACCTTTTGTATATGGCGAGCAAGTAACGAAGGCCAGTGGCAGCAGGGAGAGGTCCAAATTCCGCAAGGAGCTGATGATGGCTCGCGCTGGCTGTTGGGGACGATTAGTAAATCACCAGAGGATTATGTTGAATGGGCGGAAGGCTACTATGACCTTTCGTTGGATATGGAGACGGTTAAACAGATTTTTGCAGGTGCTCTAATTACAGCAGATATGATCCAATTACTTTATCCGGATAGGGATGTTGAACAGGCTCTAATGGAGTTAAATACTTTAGGTATACATAAAAAAATGACATCACAAGAATAGAAATTCAGAATAAGGATCAAATTCTTTCAAAAAGGGTAATGATAGGTGAAGAGGCTGTACATACTGCTTCTGAACCTATCTTTTTTATGTGAAAGGACTGACAAGCATGAAACGAAAAGGAACCTGCAAATATACAATACCTCTTATGCTATTGACCCTGGCGATGGCCACGGGCTGTGGCTCCAATGCGAATTCAAGTAGCAGCAGTGCTTCGATGACCGTTCCGTCCATAGCGAGCGGGGAGCAGACAAGCGGTACAGGCTCTGCTAATAATTCTGGCTCGTCCGGCGCGTCGACTCCGTCCAATGATAGCACAAGCACGGGAGCTGGCTCTCCATCAACAGGGGGAGCGAAGCCAGCCGAGCAGCAAATTCAAACAATGCTGACAGATATGCATCTGCTCGGGGATAAGCTTGGGTATGCTTGGGGAGTGACGGCTAAGGAATTCAGGCTGTACCGTACAGAGGATGGGGGAGTGAAATGGACGGCTGCTTCCCCAACCCCGGACGGACACTCCTTCCAAGCGTCACCACAAGACAATGCAGGTGTGTTTGTACTGGATCGCGATCATCTCTGGGTGTTTCAGCCTGGTGACAATGAAGGCAAGTCCCAACTGCTCCGCACGAAGGATGCGGGTAAGACATGGGAAACGGCAGAGCTGCCCAGTATGGCAAGAGCGATAGGATTATATTTTATCGACCAAAGTCATGGCTGGCTGCTGAGCTCATCAGATGCGGCCATGGGCAAATCCGAGAAATCTTTGTATGTGACCGAAGATGGAGGTGTGAGTTGGAAGCTGATTATGGAGAACACTGGCTACCTGCCAACAGATAATCCGACTCCTCAGGCGATTCCGCAAAGTGGACATTCACGCGGGATGAGCTTCAGGGACGCCATGAATGGATTTGTTCCGTTAGAAACGATAGACGGTAAGCCGGAGCTGTATGGTACGCGTGACGGCGGTCATACATGGAGTGCAATCCCATTACAGACACCGGCAGCAACGAATGAAATCTATTATTCGATTGCCGCGGCGCCGCAATTTTGGGGATCCGATCGGATGAAGGGATGGTTTCCGGTCACTGTAAGAGGGAAGGATACCCAATATTTTGACGGTTTCTTCACTACGGATGGCGGGCAAACCTGGACATACACAGCATTAAATACAGTGCCTGCTGATCTGGCGAGTACGAGCTATGATATTACCTTTGTCAACGATAAAGAAGGCTGGTATTTAAAGGATGGAAGCTTCAGCCATACCGTGGACGAAGGCACTACCTGGAAAAAGCTTGCTGCTGATCCTGTTCTGTCAGAAGCATTCAAAGCATTCCCTTATACACTTAGAATGGAATTTACCGAGGGTGGGACCGGTTGGCTGCTGCTGAGGAATGAAGCCTCGACTGGCTCAAGATTACTGCAAACGAAAGACGGCGGCACCACCTGGCAGCTGCTGTAACATATCCATGGAGGTTGGCCAGCGATGGTCAGCCTCTTTTTCAATCCAATCCTTCTAACATATTATAATAGTAAATATTACTATTTATACGGATATAAGTCTTAGAAGATATGTATCTCGTAATAAAAGTAATATAATGGTATTTTTGGTTTAATCATGAAACTGAAATATTGGAAACACGTAATACGTATTATCTCAAGAGAAAAGGAGAAAGCAATAATGGGGACGCTTCTTGGTGGAATCCTTCTTCTGACGATTGCTGTTATCCTCGTATGGATTATTTTATCACCGTTCTATGGGAGCTTAGGTAAAAAGGTGAATGAAAAGATTACCAAGATCAAAAACCGGGAGGGCGAAAAAGATGCAGACGGAGAGAAAGATAACGAATAAAAATTTTAGAACAGGTGGAATTATTGTTGGTGCTATCATTTTATTAAGCGCAGTAATTACTCCATTATTTATTACGACAATAGAGGCAGGCCATGCAGGTGTTGTGTATAATCGGAATGGTGGATTAGAGGATCAAACATTAGGGCAAGGCTGGCATATGGTCTCACCATTTAAACGAATTACTGAATACCCGATTGCAACGGAAACGGTTGAATACCGGGAAGTGAAAGTCGGAACTAGTGACGGCAAACCGATAGTGACTACATTCTCATATAATTATCACATTGATTTAGAGCATTTACCTAATATTTTCAATAAATTTAGAGGTCAGAAGGCAGATGTTATCGAAGAAGCCTTCCTTCGCCAAAGGCTTACTGAAGTAGCCAAAAATGTAACTACCAAATATTCCGTGCTTGAAGTACTGGGCGAAAAAAGTCAGGAAATTTCACTTGCCATTCAAAAGAGCTTTTCAGACGATGTCAAAGATACCGGGTTTATTATTGAGTCCGTTACATTCCAGCCTCCTGCCCCTGATGAAAATACCGCCAAAGCGATCCAGGCCAAAGTCGATGCACAGCAAAAGCTTGAGCAAGAGAAGGTGGAGCTTGAGAAATCCAAGGTTATCGCGGACAGACAACGTATTGAGGCGCAAGGTGTAGCTGACAAGGCACGTATTGAAGCAGAAGGTGTATCTAAAGCCAATGAGCTGCTGCGTCAATCCATGACCAAAGAATTGGTGGAATATGAGTGGATTAAAAAGTGGGATGGAAAAGTTCCGACGGTAAATGGTGATGGGGTAGGAGTTATTATGAATATGCCAGGTCTAGGACAAACACGATGAAATCTTAAAAGCCAAAGAGGCTGTCCCATACTGATATGCTCCCTGCGAGGGGAGCTTTTTCATGTCTGAAATCAATATCGTGCGACAGAGAAATTGGCTATCAGGGGAATTCTTAAAAGGGAGAAACTGCATGCACAAGATGAACATGCTACACTAAAGGAAAAGCACAGAGAAGGTATTGACATGTTCTGACACATTGAACATTATATATGCTCATATTCGAAATTGATATTTTCCGGAGTTATTGATACGCAATTGGACATCCACGGAATTTAGTGAATCTCTGTATAAAGGAAACGACTCCTTTCCAAAAAAATGTTTCCAATGAGCAGGATCCTCCAATAATAATCCATAACCGAGTTGATAGATATCTGCTTTGAGGCCTATCCCTTCCTTATAAGTATCATAGATTTCCTTCTTAATCTGTTTTATCGCTAGTTCCTTAAGCTGTTTTTCGCTAATGGATTGCGCCAACTCATTTAAAGTTCCTGAGAGTTTGACCTGAACTTGAAAGGTAAGTTTACCTTCTTGAATGTGGTGTTCAATCTTAACCTTCGGTTTACGTATCACGATGGTTGCAATGATTTTATTTTCATTGTCGGTGATGGAAACAGGTGTACGAATTGTTTTTGGATTAACCCATCGAAGACCGCTCAATTTCTCTTTAGTTAATTTTCCCCGTATATTCCCATGATCAATGATCATGCAGCCATCGATTTCCAACAGTTCATGATTTTTAAGATTTTCCTTCCATGTTTCTTTATTAATTGAAAGTGAAGGTAATAAGGTCGTTCTACCTAGTTCATTATAATTAGCGATAAACCGATGAAATTGAATAGGAGTGATATGAGAACTTTGCTTGTAAGTTTCCATAGGTGCGTTAAGAATCGAAGAGATCGGTGATTCATTGAAGAAAGGCGTAACACTTAATAGTTTATCCATCTGATCCTGCGTAGTATAAACCCATTTCGTGTAACGTATTTCATGGTATCTATTCGTTAAATCAAACACAACCTCAGGACCTTGTTTAAGTACCGCTTCGCTATAGATGATAGAGCTAATATGTGCGAAGAACATATGTTGTTGGGAGGTATGGTAGAGTTTGTCTATCGCATCATTAATGGAAATGCCACTCGTCCTACTGACCCAAACGCTCGCTTTTTGGCTTGGCTTGCCGCCTTCTTGCTTCGCCACGCTCGTGAAATCCAACATTACAGCGTAAACCACATATTCCCCCTTCACATAATCGATACCTAAAGTCTTCACATAGTTAATGTCTTGTACTTCTTTTGCATCCCAACATCCTGTTAATGTCCATAGGATTGCTATCATAACAATAGTTTGAAAAACTCGTGTTCGCTTCATAGCTTTTTGTGTCCTGTTCTTGTTGAGTCTTGTGTGTTTAAGGTTGCAGGGCGCCTCCATATCCGCCTCCATGATGTCGAGAATACACCTCTCCAAAAATCTCGCATGGAAAACGGTGACAAAGGAGACAAGTAAGCGAGTCCAAAAGACTTCAATGTCGTCAAATGTAAGATCACGTAAATGCCAGATAAAATAAATCCATACATGCCCAACAGGGAGGAGATGCAAAAGATTAAGAAACGAAGATAACTGACAGCTCCCGCAAGCGCTTGATTGGATAGCGTGGATGTTGCCACCGATGTGAGAGCGGCTACGACAATTAAAGATGGCGAGATTAAGGCAGCGCGAATAGCTGCATCACCAATGACAATACCGCCTACCACAGCCAGCGTTTGACCGACTGCCCGCGGCAACCTCATGCCGGCCTCACGAAATAATTCCAATATACACATCATGAGAAACAATTCCATCCCAGCAGGTAAAGGAAGCCCGATGCGGGTTTGAGTGATAGTCGCTAATAGAGGAAAAGGGAGTTGATCTTGATTAAATACGGTTAAGGAAATCCAAAATCCTGGTAATAACAAGGAAATGAGTATACCGATGATTCTTAACATGCTACCTACTCCTGCAATCCAAGCTGGAAAGTGAGCGTCCTCCGCACTTTTTAGTAAGAGAAATAAATTCACCGGAGCGACAATAACCGTTGGCATTCCCTCTATAACGAGAACAAATCGCCCGCGTGATAAGCAATCGACGACGAAATCTGGGCGTCCGGAGTTAAGGACTAAAGGGAAAATGGTGAACTGTGGCTCCTTAATATACTCTTCAAGCTGGCCACCGCTAACCAAAGAATCCACGTCAATTTTATCTAAACGGGTTCGAATGCCCTCAATAAATGCAGGGTTAATTACATCATGCAGATAAAGAAGTCCGACCTTTGTCGCACTGCGTTTACCTATAGTATATTGTTTCAAAACGAGTGATTCCGTACGAAGACGATTCCGGATGAGGGCTAGATTCATCCCGAAATCTTCGACAAAGCCATCTCGTGGTCCTCGTATAGAAACGTCTAATGATGATTCTTCAGGAGTACGCTTAGGTACATTTGCTAAATTAACAGTAAATATAATATTTTCCATTTCTGAAAAGAGAAACAATTGTCCCGAGAAAATAGCTTTTGATACATCCGCTGCAGTGACAGGTTGCAAATAGGGTTCCATTTTCAATGGAATACTCGAGAATAAATGAATCGATGTGATCTTATCAAGAACAGGCATAAGAATTTTATTGATTTGTTGGAGATCGCAGAGGTTCTCGCAATACATGATCAGGACCGACGAGAGATCATTCGCAAGAAAATGCCGACTGATTACGACGTCTGGGCACTGATTGAACCATTCTCTGAGTTTTGACTCGTTCCAATCGTTCATACCCTCGCGCCTACTTTCTTTTTAATAGTCCATGAAAGTATCCAAACGATAATGGAAACCCCAATCAAGACAAACACATTTATAGGTAGACAATAGGTTGTCAGAAAATAAATAAAAGCTGAATCCGATAATGGGATTAAGGTAAAAACACACATAGCACTCGCCGAGATCATTAACAAGTTCGTCTTATGTACATTCATTAATTTAGAAAGAACATCGGCAATTAACCATAACGACAACGAAATGCGCACAAATGCCCCTGCAAGCCACTGGTAAATGGAGAGAAAATCCAAATGCTCGATAAATCGACTAACTTGGACGAGTCTCCATTGTTCAAATGCTGGATATCGTTGTTTGGCCGCTTCGACCGTTCCAAATTCGGCGATTGAACCCATGAATGGCCCAATGGTTAGGCACGCTAAAATCAAAAGGAGGAGAATCAGCACACGATAATTTAATTTTCCTGAGATACGGTGCTGCAATAAAACAATGAGAAACAATTCACTTAAACCGCTTGCGGCGAATATGATCCCTCTAAGGACAGGACGAAACCCGTTAAATAAAATCGGTCTTAACAGCTTGTAATCCTTATGCGGCATATTCCCTGACATTACAAAGAAACCAAAAAGAACAACAAACGGCAATAAAATACCGGATGTTAAAGCTAATGCTTTTAAGCCGGAATTAGCTGCTGTCAAGCAAAGAAAAAGTAACGTCAAAATGACGATGAAGGAAGGCGTATTGGGCAAATAGGTTATTTGTGTCCAGGTAGCCGTTTCTTTTAACGTAGTGGCTCCTATTCCATACACGACAATGAGTAAGGGAAACAGGACTACCCAAGCCCAACCTTTCAAATGGCTATAAACCCAAGTAACAAATGAAACCCCATTCATCTTATGTATCGTATGACGAAGTAAGGGTAGCCACAACAAAAAACAGGCAAATGCCAAACAAACTGAAATCCATCCATCTTTTCCAGCGATGTTCAGTAGAATAGGAATAATCGTCACATGATTCAACAAACCTGATGAGAGCATGAAAATCATGACAAGTTGAAGCAGTGAGATGTTTTTGCTATTCATTGAATGACTTCCTTATCACAAAAAAAGATATCCATATTATGTGCTATAGTGATAAAGATATGCATGGTATAGAATCCATACGCAGTAGTTTCCTCGATCTGCTGTTCCACAAACTTCAGTTGCTCTTGAAACGCCAGTAGAAAGGTCAATAAGTATTTGCTGGAACGTGGGCAGAAAATAGGTGAAGTAGACAGTTGAAATATTGTACACTTGTTAGTGAATCAGGTTGAGTTTTGTGATGCAGATGGGGGAATAAGATGACAACCGTGAATACGGACAATCAGGAAGAGCTGGTATGCACCCAGCAAACACGAGAGCAATGGAAACGCAGAGAGCGGGAGTTGATCGCGTGGGTGGATCGTGATAAGCAGGTGCGGATACCTAAGCAAACCCTTCCTCTCGGTCAATTGGATATCATAGTGGATGCCGAGCTGCATGGAGCATTGACCCTGCTCAAGCAGCTGCATATACAGACAGAATTTTCATGTGCAGGAGTCAGCATCCTGGATGACCCGGAAAATCATTCACTATATGCTTACATTACCTTGCTGGCTTCTGAACAGACGGACCGATTTATTCAGCTCGCTGTACAGCAGATGAAGCATCGCTTGCTGGTCACGTATGAGCCTGCTCGCTGCCGCTACGATCTATCTTCGTTTTATATCGGTCACAATCGTTCCTTTTGCTTGCTGATGGAGCATTGTGCTCAGAGGCTCTTACACAATCCTTAACCTGCTAATTTACGATCTTGCACTGAAAAACTTGGCGATTCGGTCATTTTTTGATAAAGTGATAATATATGCATGTGATCATGTGTCACCAATGACTTCGCAAAGCTTGCAGAGATCAGAAAGGATTGTGAAGAGCAGTGTCAGAAAGCCATAATGTGCAGGATATGCTGGCAGTCATGTCGAGAAATGGCTGGAGAATTACAGATCAGCGTAGAACAATGGCGCAGATTTTTGCCAATCAGGATGGATATTTATCTCCAAAAGATGTTTATGATCAAATGACTGTTAAATACCCAAGCGTAAGCTTTGATACCGTTTATCGTAATCTTCGTATGTTAAGTGAAATGGGTGTTCTGGAGCAATTTTATTTTATGGATGGGGGTCTGAAATTCAAGGGCAGCTGTCTTTCTCATCATCATCACCATTTAATCTGTGTGAACTGTGAGAAAACCTTGACCTTCGATTATTGTCCTATGGAACAGCAGATGGTGCTTCCTGGAAAGTATAAAATATTAAACCACCGGTTTGAGGTTTATGGAATATGCGAGGAATGCCAAAATAATCCACCTACAACATAAAAGCCGAGCATTATGCTCGGCTTTTTTCTGTGCTTATTTCTTGTTGCCGTATCTCTGGTTGAAGCGGTCCACACGGCCGCCGATTTCGGCATTACGCTGCTTGCCCGTGTAGAAAGGGTGAGAAGCGGAGCTTGTTTCTACACGGATTACCGGGTAGCTGCTGCCATCCTCCCATTCCATGGTTTCATTAGAGCTTTTCGTTGAGCCTGTCAAAAACTTGTAGCCGCTGCTGACATCAAGAATAATAACCTCTTGATATTTGGGGTGTATGCCTTCTCTCATTTCTCAACATCCTATCTCTCATTTATTAGGCAGCTGGATTTCCAGCTTGCTTTATATACTCCAGGGATTTGACCATTAAGGGCCAGCTCCCGGAAGGTAATTCTCGACAGTAGCCGTTATAATTCTTTAACTA
Organism: Paenibacillus sp. FSL H7-0331; assembly: GCF_001956045.1. The sequence goes on from NZ_MRTH01000006.1 coordinate 313,147, forward strand.
CCTTTGACTTTTTTGCCACTTAATATACATTATCCTTTATTTTAATTGTAATAATTACATTTATAATAATTATATCTGATAGCTACTCCCAAAGTCAATAAGGGGCCCTGTGACATCTTGGCTAATTCAATACCTTCATTGTTATTTTTGATTTGTTGAGAAGGGCTTTCCGGCATTTACTCCTGAATTCAATAGATGTACATGAGTTTCGATGGAAAATGTACTATCGGCAAAATGCTGCTGCCAGTCAGGCTCCAACTTCTTCCAGAGATCGCGATGCCAGCGATGAAGCAAGGTTCCAATACCGATAATATCGGCTTTCTCTTTCTGCAGAAGGATCATCATGTCATTAAGCTGTTTGTTAAGCAATTGCTCAACACGTGTCGTAAAGCGATTGATATCCGTTTCATTCAAGGTCTGGGAGCAGCTGAGCTCACCCACGTTTCCTTCAACATCGAGAATGATGTTAAGAAATAATTCCTGATCCCGTAAACTGGGTTTAATCTGTGTGTGCAGCTTGCTGATTTGAAAAGAATCGTTGCTTAAGAAGTCATCGTCCTTGCTCTTTTTACATGGAAGGTTAAGAAACCCGCCTTTGTAATTATTCATCAGCATGAGTAAAAAGGGGGTTTTATCACTGGAAATGAAGCCGCTCATTGTCCCCTTAGGGAAATTAATAATAGCCATACCTGTGACCGTTGCGACCTCCTGTGTATCTTTAGTCTTGTTAACGTAGGGAATCACGGTTGTTGAGGAAGGTCCATTGGCTACTATGCTGAGGTCAGTAAGGGTGACCTCCATGGTTTTGCCGGATTGATCATGAGCGAGCTGTTCTATCGATTTTAGCTGCTGCCCTATGGTACTTTCAATTAACGGTTTCATCGATAAATAAGAGCTTGCTGGTCCATGTGTAATCATGATAGCCGTTGTTCCACGGGGCTCATGGGATCGTGTGAAGAAGTCGAGCAGTTCACCAATATTGCGATGTGCAGCGATCTCCTCGCTTATGAGCAGTACCCGCATATGACTCCATTGCAGCTTTCTTCCCAGATCGTTGGTTGCATCGCGTGAAGCTCCAAAGACAGTTGGATTTTCACTGATGATATCGACAAAGCTTGCTCCTCTAGTAGTTTCCATACTTGGAGTACTGGAACCGCCCGGCTTGTAGATTTGCGAAGTTAAGCGGATTTGACCACCTTCTGTTTGGTCAATTGCTGCCGCTTGGACGAAACCCCAGTCGGTGAGCTCAAGCTGATTCCAGCAAGCAGACAAAGTGAATGCACATATGGATAGCCATAGGGCTATGAAAAGCGATCTCAGTAGAACCCTCTCCTTCAGGAAATGCGATCACGATGTCCACGCCGATGAATTCGTCGGTTTCGGGGAGAACGCAAAAAGTATTGGAGTGGGACGCGAATGAACACATCCCGCAAATCCCGGATTTTAAGTGGTGCAAATGAAGACAGATAGGGCTGACCCAAGGCCTGTAGGCAAGTTAAGTGCAGAAGGGTTAGCAAAGCTATAGCCATAAAGCCAAAGCCTCCCAAAAGGGCAGCAGCGATCATGAACGGGAAACGTAATACTCGGATGGCAATGGCAATATCGTAATGAGGAATTGCAAAGGACGCAATCCCGGTCAGGGCAACGACAATAACCATGATGGGTGAAGCAATCTTAGCCATGATCGCAGCTTGTCCGATGACGAGAGCACCCACAATACTGACTGCCGATCCAACAGGTCGCGGGAGACGGATTCCAGCTTCACGAAGCAGCTCGAACAAGAACTCCATAATTAAGGCCTCCACAAAAGCAGCAAAAGGTATGCCTTCTCGAGTGTCCAGGATGGCTAGTAGAAGTACGGTGGGAATGAGCTCGGGATGAAAGGTAGACAGAGCAATATAGATGCTCGGCAAGGTAAGTGCTACCGTAAAAGCGATCAAGCGAAGTAAACGGATAAATGACGCGAACACCGTCCTGACATAGTAATCCTCCCCGGTTCCAAGAAATTCAACGAACAAAGCGGGACAAATCAGGATCATAGGGGAGTTCTCAACCATCACGATGATTTTGCCATCCAGTAAGGCAGCCGCAGCCGAATCGGTCCTTTCCGTATAACGAACCTGAGGGAAGGGGGAATAGTGCGAATCCTCAATCCAATCCTCAATATATGAGGTCTCGAGCACCTCGTATTGTTCGATCCCCTTAATCCGGTTACGAAACTCTGTCAGTACCTCGGGGTTGACAACGTGCTTCAAATACCCAAAAGCGATTTTGGTTTTCATTTCACTGCTGGCTGTGAAAAACTCGATTTTAAACTGAGGATTTTTGATTCGCTGCCGAAGCATCCCCAGATTCGTTTCCATATTCTCGACGGTGCCTTCACGGGGGCCATGGACGACAGGTTCATTAACAGGCTCGGTTACCAACCTTGTAGCAGGACCATCTGTTGGGTAGCCAATGGCTTGATCCCATTCATCCAAAAAGATAACTATATATCCTTCCAGTATATAATCATAAACTGCATCCAAGGTAGTAATAAGACAGAACGGTTGTGTAGAGCCGCCGTGATTACCCAAATAATCGCTGATCAGCTTCGGAGTAATGGGTGCGGAAATCCCGGTTTGATGATGGATCATTTCCAGGAGCGTGTGCATGATGAAATGATTTTTATTCATATTCACAAGCGAGCTGCAATATACGGTCAGCGCTTCGTGCTGCTGATCAGCTCCATAGGTCCATGCTTCGAAATGGATGTCCTGACAATTGGATAGTTCGTGCTCCATACGTGCTTGATTATCGGCCAATCGGCTACAGATTTGCTGCAGAGGTGGTTTTGTTATGGTCACATCCAAGACTCCCATCCTCGTTATTTGGTCATATTCTTTAACCAGGTTATGAATGTAAATAGAAATATGAGACTGCATCCAACCGCTACTACCGTAAAAGGCCAAATCACATAAACCTGCTGTTCAAAATCTGCTGGATTATTAAACAGGGTCAGTGACAGCAGAATACAAATCAGAGTGATCGGGTAGATCAGAGCCTGTTCATTCGGCAGACGAAATAGCTGAACGATGATTTGATTCAAGACGATCAGTAGTACGGTTGCTTTCATATAAGAGCCCAGAATCAAGGCGATGGCAATCACTGCTTCACTACGCTGAAAAATTTCAGGAACCTGAATTTCACTCGCCAGGCGGTACAGGGAGTAATTGTAAGTTGCAGCTGCAGCTCCAAAAGCCATCGTTGTGCACAAGGTAGACAGGATCAACACGACAGCGGTATAAGTAAATGCGGTGTAAAGCTTGGCAATTGCTGCTGGAGCATCCTTGCGATTGACGAATGGAAGGATCATGGAAAACAGAGCCACTTCACCAAAGGGAAATCCGCCTGCTATGAAAAAACCATGAAGTACCGGTTTAAACCCGTTATCCAACAAAGGTAGCAGCCGTTCAGGATCATACAAGGGAATAGCGATGATAAGAACAGCGAACGAAAAGATGACTAACAGCGCAACCAAGAGAACAAACATCCTCGCAGTGACTTGGATGCCAGCACGTGCTGTTAAAGAGGCTATGATCAAACTGATCGAATTGAACACATAAGGCGGTGTCTTGTCCATCATAACAGTGGTCAAAAAATTACCGATTCCAGTATCAATGGCCCCAATAGCAAAGAACAGCATGCCGATCAGTGGAAGCGCAATAACAACTGTCATCGCATTACCAATTAATCGTCGGCTGTAGCCGATGAGACTGATTCCGTCATGCTTGTTATATAAGTACAGGACGCAGGTTAGAACAACAATTCCTAACCCATAAGCAAGTAATAAGGATATCCACGCATCATTGCCTGCTGCTACTGTGAGCGGATTTGGAATATAAACGATTGCGGAACCGACCGTAACGACAAACAACAGTGTTGCAAGCTGTGTCGGTGATATTGAAGATAGGGGCAGCTTCTCTCTCATATACCATCACCTTTTCTTTAGCGACTTACATCCAGATAGTTGACGATTTTCTTGGCAGGTCCCCCATAGAGAGTATTCAGAACATCTTCAAAACCGGGTCCAGACACTAATGTTGAAAAAAGCAAGGACAGGTAAATGGAAGAAAGCAAGCATAAGACATAAAGGATTGTTGATTTACGGTCCAATCGCTTGTAATTATGCCAATCTCCAAGGATCAGTAGGGCAAACAACAATACGACTATGCATATTTTCTCCAGCATGTTTGGAAGCCTCCAATCACGATTGGAAATATCTCCTATAGCATTCCTTTTCAGTTGAATCCTTATACTACATGATAAAATTCTCGAAATTGTTGGGAAAATATAACAGATGTAGAGGTTCCAACGAGTTATTTTACAACGCAAATAAGTCCGCAGCTATGGGGATTCGGCTGCGGACTTATTCATGAATGCAGATACAATGTGGGGTGATAGCAAAGAAATAGAATAGGCTAGCCAAGAGAGGCTCATCAATCCTTAATCCCGGGCAATTGGGTCTCAATTTCCCGAACAAGCGCCCCATACATATCCTTTAGCATCGTAATTGTGATCAGCTCCGGGGTGTTCATGATTTCTTCCTGTGAGTGTGATTTAAGAACGCCTTCCAGGCCAATGTAATTAAATTTGAGATCCTTGTAGGTTTGATCCATTTTTTCCAGTACGACGCCAATCAGAGTAGAATAGTGTTCCATTTGCTGACCACCTTGTTTCATATTTAAAAGTACTCAATGATTATGGGGACAATTGTAACTTGATGAGGGATCGTCGTCAACCAGGCGCCACGCCTCACTTACCTGCACGATTGAATTTGTCATCCATCAAGTACAAAATTATAATTCCCATGATGGTTATCTTGGCTTTGGTGTCAGCAGGTACAGCTTGGGTCACTTACCGCTCCACGGAATCGAGTCTTCAGCAAAAAGGGGTCACTACCCTGATAACAGCAAAAATCGGTATTGAAAATGCTTTAATTGCACGAAAAGCGGCGGAAGACGTGATGGAGACGGAAATGAAGGGACAAGCCGTGCTGGCCTCTTATGTAATCGATAAGGGAATGCCTTCCTTCGCTCAGATCGGTGAGCTGGCCAAACGCTCAGGTATTGATGAGATCTGGATAACGAATGACAAGGGGCAGGTGCTGCTAACGAACAACGGTCCGAATGTAGATTTCAACTTTGGAGCAGATCCGAAGAGTCAGGCCTATGAATTCATGGATTTGACTAACGGAAAAAAAAGCTTTGTCGCACAGGCGGCCCAGCCGCGAACGATTGATCCCAAGGTGTACAAATATATTGGCGTGAGTGGATGGAGTACGCCACGGATTGTTCAGGTGGGGCGGGATGGTGCCAAGCTCATAGAGCTTGAAGGCCGAATTGGTGCGGCACCTGTATTGGCTGAGCTTAAGAAGAGCCTCGGTGACGATGTGCTTTTTGCAGGTGTTACGGATATGACGGGCAAGCTGCTGTTTGCTACGGATAACAACATGACGAACCTGGATGCGCAATTGATTCCAATGATTAGTCAAGCAGCCACAGGTACAGCTTCGACTTCACATCATTATGGAGGACAGTCAGCCAACTATTACCTTGCTTCGCTATCGGATGGACATACATTGGTTCTGGCGCTTTCCAAGCAGGTTCTTGTTCAAAATTTGTATACGACGATCATCTCCACCCTGATTGGCATTGTGTTAGCATCCGCGCTTCTATTCTTGATCGTAGATCGGCAGACCAAGCGATTGAAGCTGCTGGAGGAAGCTATGACTTCCATTGCAGATGGAGACGGTGACCTTACCAAGCGTCTTCCTGTTCGAACCAAGGACGAGATTGGACGCTTATCCAGTGCTGCCAATCGCTTTATCGGAAAAATTCATCTCATCATTCAGGATGTTAATCAAGCTTCCAGCCTCAGCCAGAAGGACTCTGATCAGATTCTTGAGGAGACGGGGAGCGCCAAAATGATCGCTGCAGAAATTAATATCGCTGTGCATGAGATCGCAACGGCTGCCTCCAGACAGGCTGAGTCGGTTGAGGAGGGCATGAATGGCGTACAGGAGCTTGCCGGTCGGATTGACAGCTCCAAAGCAAGAACGCTGGAGCTATACGCATATAACACCCGCATTAAGGACCGTCAAGAAAAAGGGATGGTATCGCTTGGGCATTTGTTGGATTCGATCCGCGATAATGTTACTACAGCCAAGGATATGGAGTCGAGCATGAGCAAGCTGATGCAAGATATTGATGCAGTAGGGGAGATGGCTACATCCATTCATGGTATTTCCCAGCAGACGAATCTGCTTGCCCTGAACGCAGGTATTGAAGCTTCACGCGCTGGTGAGCATGGACGAGGTTTTATGGTGGTCGCTAAGGAGGTGCGTAAGCTGTCCGATCAGGCGGGTAAATCCGCTGAGATCCAGACCCTGATCGGTAATGTAATCGATTCTGCCGATCGGACCTCTTATGCCGTAGGACAATCGCTTCAAATTGTCGGTGCTCAGGAGGAACAGGTGCAGTCTTCATCAGAGGCTTTCGATGCTATTCGCGAATCGATGACTCAAGTTCATTCGCTTACAGAGCAGATGGCGGCAGAAATGGATGGTTTAAGCGCACGGAAAAACGATCTGCTGCAATTTATCGAGCTTTCCTCCGCAAGCACTCAGGAGACAGCTGCAAGCTTAGAGGAAATGCTGGCAAATGTGGAATCACAGGCAGCTATATTTACAAACGTATACGATAAGGCAGTCGAATTGCAAAATCGAATGAATCAGCTTAACGAAGCCGTTCATCGCTTTAAGGTGTAGCGGATTCTCCGGTTCTTACGCCAAAAGCGCCTGCATATTCATACTAACTGAACATGCAGGCGCTGTAGGTACGGCGTGCTTATTGGTCTATATTAGGTGCCCAGGAGGGTCCTTTACATGGTACCGCCGTTTTGGCGAATTTCAACAGGAATTTCTTCTGGACCTTTATTGATATATTTGTAAATAAACGTGCCTATCTTGGCTTCATCAAAACTTGCCAGCTCCATCGTTTTGGTCCAGGCGGTCACAACAACTTCCTTGTCCGATTGTATGTCACCGTAAGGCACGGCCAGAACGCCGGAGCCTGCTTTTTTATATTTAGTCAGCGCCGTGATTTTGGCGATCAACTCAGGCGATGCGTCCTTATGGTAATAAATAATAATATCGCCATGCTCCAAATTGTGGACCAACATCTCGTTAGTTGGTTTTTCTTTGTAAAAACCATATTTCAAATCGTGTGGACTGTGCGTACCTGATGTAGGGATTTTCATCTCATAGGTCACAGGGGCTTCGGAATGCCCTCTACCGTAATCTTTATCGTCGGTTACCTGGATGGCAGCGTTATAATTCAGATTATCAATATTCGTTTTACTGGCTGCATTAAGAATCGCGTAAATTCCCACAACTACAATAGCAGCGCCAAGCAAAGAATGCGAGATGACGAGAGTGGTTTTATTTTTCTTTTTCAAGGCGACCTTCTCGGCCTTTTTCAAGCCACTCGCATTTTCCTTTTTCAATTGTGAAGCATATACATAACCAATAATGGATAATGCCAAAACGATCAATCCAATATACAAAAGCAAAGTACTCGTACCACCAGTCCCATGCTGCATATTCGCGTGCATATCCATATTCATTTCCAGCCTTGCGTTCATGATGCTTAGTCCTCCTCAATTATATATGTGTGCCAATCCTACTGCCCTTCAATGCCTGGAATCAACTTCACACTATGTATTGTAGTGTATCGCTTGAGTAATTTCAAGTTTCCCTGGACTCCAACAAATTCCACTTTCCCAGACTATGATTAACAAATTGCTATTGACGATTTTGGTTTACCCGTTTATATTTATATTGTTTCATATGAAACAAAAAAAGTGTCCGAGAGGAATGAGTTCATATTGAGTATTTCGGCAACGATTCGGGGTAGAAGGAGCATTCGTCGTTTTAATGACCGCATAGTTCCAACCGATGTGATACTGGGAATTTTAAATGATGCTATATGGGCGCCCAATCATGGATTACGGGAGCCGTGGCGATTTATTTATGTTGAGAAACCGGAAGCCAAAGAAAAAATGGCCGATTTGATGTTTGAAGCAGGGAGTCATCTGAAACGATTGAAGCTTTTACCTGAGAAATTAAAGCAGGTGATGAAACGTAAAATCGTTCAGATCCCTGCCAACCTGATCGTGGTTATGAAGTTGGATAGTCATGCTCACAAGCAGGAGGAGGATTTTGCTGCGGTATGCTGCTTGATGCAAAATATACAGCTGTTGGGCTGGGAGCAGGGACTAGGCATGATATGGTCATCGATGGAATTTATATATTCGCCCATTTTTTATGAAGGCATGGGTGTAAAATCCGGAGAAAGAGTTGTAGGTATTCTCCATATGGGCTATTTCGACAAAACACCCAAGCCTGGGACACGAACGCCAGCGGATAAGAAATTAACGATCATGTAGTCATAATTGTTTCATTCGAAACAAATTAATTTTGCCGTGGGGTGGTTTCACAATCAACGGAACCTGAGCTATAATGAAGCTTGAGATCTGGATGTAAGGAGTCGTTACCACCCATGGATATGAATGAGTCTACGAAGCATGCGATTTTTGAGCTGGGCGTGAGGATCTTTTCGCAGCACGAGCAAAGCATGGCTCGGATCAAGGATCAGATATTATTGGAAATTGTAGATAGTAAAATGAATGTAAACAATCTCAATCTGACTGATATCCACGTCATTGCCTGTATTGGGTCGTATGAACCGATAAATGTAACCTCTATCGTCGATAAAATAGGTGTTTCCAAAGCCAGTATATCGAAGATTGGGGTCAAGCTGCACAAAATGAAGCTGATTCGACGAACACAGCTGAACGATAATAAAAAGGAAGTTTACTTTCTGCTGACCGCAGAAGGGCAGAGGCTGCATAAGCTTCATGAGCGAATCCATAACGACATTGAAGCTTCGATCGTTCGGTTTCTATCCGTTTATACACCTGAACAGCTGCTTTTCGTCAAAGGATTTCTTCAGGACGCCTTGAATTTTACAACGATGCTGAATCCAGCCGAGAAGTAAAGATATAGCGTGGGGGAGAAGGTCCCCCTATTAACAGAATCTCATCCAACGGGTTCATTAAGAAGCACGCAGCGATCAGCTCGGGACTATGAAGAAGCTCCCGAGCTCAAGGAAGCTATGAGCAGAGCATGGCAGTATCAGGTCACAACCTCCGTATGCGCTGCATTTCCCCACTCATCCCAGGAGCCTTCATAGGGGCGTACATCGGAATAACCGAGTAATCGCAAGACGAAGTACGCATGTGCACCTCGCTGATTGGACTGGCAGTAAGGGACAATCGTTAGCTCCGGTTTAAGGCCTACAGCTGCAAAATCCTGCTGTAACGTTTTGTAATCCTTGAAGCGTACAACATCCTGCTCATCTGCCACAGCGAGTGCATCTTTCCATTCCTTATGAATTGCTCCCCGAATATGACCGCTTTTAAGATTGGACCGCTGATCGGCACCGGTGTATTCCTCCCGTGATCGAACATCAAGCAGAAGACTGTTGTTTAATCCATCCTGAATGTTATTTCGTGAAGTGACACGTTGCTTATCGGCGGTTAACGTGAGCGAGCCTTTTGTCACAAGCGGTGGCTCCTTCTCCGATACCTCTTTGCCAGCTGCAGTCCAGGCGATATACCCGCCATTCAGCAGTTTAATCTGATCCCGCAGACCAAAATATTCCAGTACATAAAAGACTCTTGTCGCTAGAACACCGCTCCCATCATCATAGACAACAACCGTTGTTCCATTGCTGACGCCTGATTGCTCCAGCAGCTCTTTGACTGTATCTTCCGAAGCGAACTTATATTGAGAAGGGTTCTTTAAGAGTTTGGCATCAATATGGATCGCGCCGGGGATGTGTCCAGCTTCATAGCCTTTGGCCCGGGCATCTAGCAGCACGACCTCCGGGGAGCCGAGATTTGCTTCGACCCAAGGAACATCTACAAGCAAATGTCCATTAGGATAATCCGATTCGTTGTGGGCAGTCATAATAAATCCTCCTTGTTAAATGATGAAATGATGTATGGGATGAAGTGGATACAGTGTGAGAATCAACCGAGACCGAGGTTTTCCCGTAAGGTTTGCTTGTCATAAGCTGTAGGAAACAAGCCTCTGCGCTGCAACTCGGGAACCACCAACTCCAGAAAATCATCCGTCCCCCCGAAGGTGAGCTGTGGCATCACACTGAATCCATCGGCCGCCTCTTCTACGAACCAAGTTTCCATCAAATCCGCGATATGCTCAGGTGTACCCACAGCCTGGAGCTGACCGGCACCTACCCAATACTTGTTCAGCAGTTCACGTATCGTCAGCTTTTCTTTGACGATGATCTTTCTAACCATCTGGTGAAAGGTTTGATAGGCATTAACCTGACTCGGCTCAGGAAGCTCGGGGAACGGATCATCAAGTGAATAAACCGAGAAGTCGATTCCGAGTAAGTTCGATATAGACATCACTGCTCGTTCAATAGGGGCAATTTGTTGAAGCTCGTTCGCTTTTTCCTGGGCTTCCGCATCTGTTGCACCGACAATGACGAGCAGTCCTGGCAATATTTTAATACTGTCCGGAGAACGTCCCGCCGCCGCTGTCCTTGCTCGGATATCCTGATAGAACAGCTTGGCATCCTCCAATGAATTTTGAACGGTAAAAATAAGCTCGGCATATTGGGCGGCAAACTGTTTGCCTTCTTCTGATGCGCCTGCCTGGACGAGCAGGGGTCTACCTTGTGGAGGGCGCATAATATTCAGTACACCACGAACCTTGAAATATGTCCCTTCATGATGAATATCATGAACCTTGTCGACATCGGCGTAGATCCCCGAGGCTTTATCCTGAACCAGGGCGTCTTCCTCCCAGCTGTCCCACAATTTCAGTACGACCTCTGCGAATTCATGAGCTCTTTCATAACGTTCTTTATGACTGGGCAACTGCTGCAGTCCAAAGTTAAAGGCTGTGCGCTCCACGCCCGTGGTCACCATATTCCAGCCGGCTCGGCCCCCACTGATATGATCGAGTGAAGCGAATATTCTCGCAAGATTGTAAGGCTCGTTAAAGCTTGTAGAAACGGTGGCAATCAAGCCTATTTTCTCCGTTACTGTAGCAATGGAGGATAACAATGTCAACGGCTCGAACCCCAGGATGGGACCATGCTGGACAGCCTTTGCTTCAATAGACAGTCCATCCGCGATGAACAGCGAATCAATTCGTGCAGCCTCTGCCCTAATGGCAATCTGTTGAAAATGTTTAATGTCATGTACTTCTTCCAGCCTTGTACTGGTATGGCGCCAGGCTCCTCGATGAGAACCCGCATTGTTCAAAAAAAGATTTAAGATCATTCTACGTTTGGATGGGCTCATCATTCATCACCTTTTTTAAGTAGTAGTTTGAAGCTTGAGCTCTCAATGCCTTGTCGTATATAGGATTATATTATTGTAATATTTTCCTGCGGCATTGTAAACTATTCACATTGAAATAGTTGGATATTATTTTAAGTTGTTGATATTTCGTAATTGAGAGGTATAATTTTAAATAATCCATTTTGTAAAATAATATGATAGCCAACAAAAGTTAGGGGATAAGTTATGCGCATCATCATGTCGTTTCTGAAGCCTTACCGGGTGGCCATGGTTATTGCTTTGTTATTGATGCTTGTTGAATTAATGGTCGAGCTGTTCCATCCGCTGCTCATGTCCAAAGTCATCGATAACGGAATTGTTCATCAGGATCTCTCTGTCGTGCTGTTCTGGGGAGGCGTAATGATTGTTATTTCCTTACTTGGTTTTGTCGGCGGGATTGTGAACTCATTCTTCGCCGCGCATGTCAGCCAGAACTTCGGGTTCGAGATTCGCAAAAGCCTGTTTACGAAGGTGCAATCCATTCCATTTGCTCAGTTCAATCAATTTCAGACCTCTTCCTTAATTACGAGAATTACAAGTGATGTCACCCAGCTCCAAAATACGGTATTTATGGGCTTGCGAATCATGATGCGGGCTCCATTGTTTATGATCTTTGGTATGGTGATGGCGATGATGGTTCATTTTAAAGTGGCACTTATTCTAGTCGTCATTACGCCGCTGCTCATATTGTTATTAGTTTGGATGATGAAGAGAGCGTTCTCATTATTTCGCTCTGTGCAGGAGCGGCTGGATCAAACCAATGGGGTGCTGCGGGAAAATTTGATGGGAATCCGGCTCATTAAAGCGCTTGTAAGGGGCAATCACGAAATCAAGCGTTTTTCACAGACCAATGAAGCGCTGATGGACCGGACGATGGCGGCTCTGCGATTAATTGAGCTGACCATACCGCTGCTGCTGTTGGTGATGAACCTGAGTATCCTGTTCATTCTCTGGTCAGGACATCTGCAGGTGAACACAGGGGATGCGACGATCGGCCAAATTGTAGCAGTCGTCAATTATGCAACGCGGATTACAGGCTTATTCTCTACGATCTCGATGCTGGTTATGGCTCTCTCGCGGGCCAAAGCCTCAGCGACAAGGGTAGCCGAGGTGTTAAGCTCACCTGAGGATATTGACAATTCCGTACCTGTGTCAGCTGCACATCAAATAACAAAAGGCAGTATCGTATTTGACAACGTATCGTTCCGATATCCCGATATGACCGAGGATGTGTTGAAGTCGATTTCCTTTAAGGCTCGTTCTGGGGAAACCATTGCTGTGCTTGGAGCGACCGGCTCGGGGAAAACCTCCTTATTCCAACTCATTCCCCGTTTATATGAGTCAACTCAAGGCAGGATAAGGATCGATGGTCATGAGATCCGTACCTTCAACCCGAGTGTGCTGCGCAGCGAGATCGGTTATGTACCTCAAGAGGTTGTGCTGTTCACTGGAAGTGTGAAGGAGAACATCATGTGGGGCTGTGATAATGCTACGATGGAGGAAGTGATCGAAGCCGCCCAAAAAGCCCAGATTCACGAGACGATCCTGAGCTTGCCGCAGCAGTATGAAACGATTGTCGGGCAAAAAGGTGTTAATTTGTCTGGCGGCCAAAAACAGCGGATCTCGATTGCCAGAGCTCTACTGCGCAAGCCCAAGCTGCTGCTGTTGGATGACAGCACAAGTGCACTGGATGTCAGAACTGAATCAAGATTGCTCGAAGCCTTGAGAACGCTTAGGTGTACAACCTTGATCATCACGCAAAAAATCGCAACGGCGATAGCTGCGGATACGGTACTCCTATTGGAGGAAGGAAGCTTGCTGGCTTCGGGCGATCATCAAGAGCTGCTCGCACTATCTGCACTTTATCGAGAGATCGTTCAATCTCAAATCAGAGAGGAGAACGTACAACATGCCTAATCAACCGGACCCGCAACGGAAGGTGAACCCGAAGGCTATCAAACCCGGTGAATCTTCCCCGAAGAAGCTTCCCAAAAACTGGAGCGGTACATTAAGAAAAATATGGCGTTATTGCTCTGTACATAAAGGCTTGCTTGTTTTGATTTTCCTGATGGTTCTTATAAGCTCTTCGCTTGGTCTGCTTGGACCGTATTTGCTCGGCGTAGCGATTGACAAATTTGTGGTTTCGTCTACTAGTGACGGACTTATTATGCTGCTCATCCTGTTAGCCGGAACTTATGTACTGTTTTCGCTTTCTTCCTGGCTGCAAAATTATTGGATGATCGGTGTGGCCCAGAAAACAGTCTATGCGATGCGCGAGGATTTATTTCGACAGCTGCACAGACTGCCGATTTCGTTCTTTGCCAAACGCCAGCATGGGGAATTAATGAGTCGGCTAACGAATGATATTGATAATGTGAGTCAAACCTTGAACAGCTCTTTTATCCAGCTTATTTCCAGCTTGTTTACGTTCACGGGTATGATTATTTTGATGATTTGGCTCAGTCCGCTGCTTACCTTAATCACCGTTGTCATTATTCCGGTTATGTTCCTGGGAATGAAGTGGATTACGGCGCGTACGAGCAAATATTTTAAGGAACAGCAGCAAAATTTGGGTGAGCTTAATGGTTTTGTTGAGGAAACCTTATCCGGGCAAAGTATTGTCAAGGTATTCTCACGCGAAGAGCAGATGACGGAGATTTTTTTGGCGAAGGCACAGAAACTGAAAGTATCAGGCTATTGGGCGCAAACCTATTCAGGTTTTATCCCGAAGCTGATGAACGGGCTAACGAATGCAAGCTTCGGGATTATTGCCATCGTCGGCGGAATCCTCGTCATGCACGATATCATCTCGATCGGTATCGTTGTCACGTTTTCTGAATATGCGAGACAATTTATACGTCCATTAAACGATCTGGCCAATCAATTTAATACTTTCTTGTCGGCGATTGCTGGTGCTGAACGGGTTTTTGAAGTGCTGGAGGAGAAGGGTGAAGTCAATGACGAGCAGGATGCCATGGAACTGCCGGAGCTGCGGGGAGAGATCATATTCTCCGATGTAGCCTTTTCCTACAACGAGCAAGTCCAGATTTTACGAGACGTCAGGTTCCGTGTAGCACCGGGTGAAACTCTGGCCTTGGTCGGCCCTACAGGTGCCGGCAAATCCACCATAGTTCAGCTGTTGTCCCGCTTCTATGATGCGGATTCTGGCCAAATTTTTATTGACGGCCATGATATCACTAACATTCAACGGGCGAATTTACGCCGACATATGGGCTTTGTTTTGCAGGATTCATTTTTGTTTCAAGGAACTATTCGCGATAATATTCGTTACGGAAGGCTGGATGCTACAGATTCCGAGGTGCAGCAGGCAGCGATTTCAGCGAATGCGCATGCTTTTATTATGAAGCTGCCGATGCAGTACGATACGATGCTTAAGCAGGACGGCAGCGGCATCAGTCAAGGTCAAAAGCAGTTGATGTCGATCGCCAGAGCAATTCTCGCTGATCCCTCGATTCTGATTCTGGACGAAGCTACGAGCAGCATTGACACCATAACCGAGCTCAAAATACAGGAGGCTCTGTTCCGTCTGATGAAGGGCAGAACGAGCATAGTGATAGCGCATCGACTGAACACGATTCAGCAGGCGGATCAGATTCTTGTCGTCGACAAGGGAACGATTATTGAGAAGGGCTCTCATGACTCCTTACTGCAGCAAAAGGGTTTTTATTATGGGCTGTTCCACAATCAGTCCAACGAAGAGCCGGCTTAACGCTCTGTAGAGTCTAATCTCTTCCCGCTTCATACAATTGTCGGGCCAGACGGACTGGTTCAGCTTTGGCAGTAGACATATGATCACCGTGACCTTGAATGAAACGGAATAATCCCAATCGATTGGACATGTGAGGGTGCCAGCCATACATCTGACTGCCTTGAGGCAATGCGGTATCTTCCATAAGGTACACATAGCTCTTAGGGATGTTCAGGCTATAAAACTTGGTGAGATTCAGCTTTTCAAAGAGAGGTTGGGCGGGCTCCGGTGATATTTGACTATACATGTGCTGAGCTTGCTCCAGACTTGCCAGGTTAACAAAGGTTTCCCGAAACAATGGGAAGGGAAGCATGATGGTATCGTCCTTGGAGCTTTGTCTGATCTGTTGAAATGCCTCCCGGGCAGAGTCAGGTAATTCATCAGCTACACTTTGCCCATCAAGCAGAACAAAAGCATCGAGAAATACGAGACGGTGTATGCGATCGGGTACGAGTTCGGCCACCTTTTGAATGACAGATCCACCAAAGCTGTGGCCGACCAGAATGATGTGGTGCAAGTTCATGGACTGGATGAAATGGGCAACCGATCTTGAGATCATCTCGTGGGTAACAGCCTTGTTCGGATCAGCACCATGTCCCGGATATTCAGGCGCATATACGATATGCCCCATTCTTCGCAATTCAGCGGCTATACTATCCCAAAAGCTGGAATCAGCCCATGATCCATGGATAAGAACAAAGGTAAGCGGTCGATTTGGGTACATGTGAATTCTCCTTTACAATCAGATGTATCAGCATATGTCTCAATATGCGTAAATATCCTTTGATCGTTTATGCGAATGCTTGTCCTTCTAAGGAGATTTATAATTCTGGCTTCCACAATGTTACAATAGAAAAGGTACAATCAGCTCCAGATCAAATTCAGGAAAAGAGGCTGCCTTGATGGAAAAAAGAGCATTGGGAAAAACAGGGCTTCAGGTATCGGCCCTTGGTTTAGGATGTATGGGGATGTCGGATTTCTACAGCGGGCAAAATGACGAGGAATCCATTCAAACGATTCAACGTGCGCTTGATTTAGGGGTTAATTTCCTGGATACCGCAGATATGTACGGTGTTGGAAGAAATGAAGAATTGGTAGGCAAAGCGATTCAGTCACGACGTGACGAGGTTGTTCTTGCTACCAAGTTTGGCAATGTCAGAGGGCAGGATGGAAGCTTTCTGGGTGTTAAAGGAACTGCCAATTATGTCAAAGAAGCGTGTGAAGCGAGCCTTCGTCGATTAGGTGTTGACCATATTGATCTATACTACCAGCATCGCGTGGACCCGAACACACCGATCGAAGAAACCATCGGAGCCATGGCTGAACTGGTCAAAGAGGGAAAAATCCGTTACCTCGGTATGTCGGAAGCTTCTCCGCAAACAATCAGACGAGCTTACGTTGTACATCCAATTACTGCCTTGCAGACGGAATATTCTTTGTGGAGTCGTGATGTCGAGGATGAAATTTTGCCTGCTTGCCGTGAGCTGGGCATCGGGTTTGTGCCTTATAGCCCATTGGGTAGAGGTTTTCTGACGGGGCAGATTCAACGTTTTGAGGATTTAGCCGAGGATGATTACAGAAGACACTCCCCCAGATTTCAAGGGGAGAACTTTATAAAAAATATCGAGTTGGTTCACCGTATCGAAGAGATTGCCCAAGAAAAGGGCTGCAAGCCCTCTCAGCTGGCTTTGGCATGGCTGCTTCAGCAGGGAGAAGATATTGTGCCGATACCTGGTACGAAAAAAAGAATCTATCTTGAAGAGAATATAGGTGCCCTTAAGGTCCAATTGACTCATCAGGATTTGGCAAGGATAGCTGAATTCGCACCAAAGGGGATAGCAGCGGGCGAACGTTATGCGGAAGCTTCAATGAAAAGCTTGAATTTGTAAAGTGTAATTCCTAAATGTACAGCAAATGAGGTTCTCCTGCTGGAGAACCTCATTTGCTGTTGAAAAGCTATATCGTACATTCAAGTTTTTTAATATATATGTTTGCATGCAGTTATTACTTTGTTTAAGTCATGAGGATGCAGTTCACCTACATAACCTCGTGGAACCGACATACCATTGCGATCGGTAGGCTGTTGTCTCAAATCTTTCCGCAATAGGGTAAAGGGCTTAGCGGTTCTTACAAAGGAAGCTACAGTCAGGCCAGCTTCTTGCCAATAGTCAAGCGGGATATCAAACTGATCACGTGGCTCTTGTTTCGTTATAAAATTAACGATAAGTGCCAACGTATTATTGGCTTGTTCATTTCCAACAATAACGATGGGCCGGGGCGTATTCCTATTTTCCGTATTATTCCATACAGGAGTCACCCAAATATGACCTTGAATCATCCACAGAGTAGGATTAAATGTATCCGGCATATTCCTCGTCATAATCATTGTCTACTCCTTCAAATAAAAACCCGTAGCAAGTTCCAACGACGATGCCTATTTCCTGAATGACTTCGGTTTCTGAGGTACTCTTGTTGAATTCAGTGGAATCATCAAGTTTGTTATCGATGGAAATCACCCCTTCCGTATAAAACATTATATCAATGTATTGGAGGTTTGCCAACGAGTTGGAGGGCTATATTCAGTATTTCCAGTTAAAAGTCTAAACATTCATTGACCGAATATAAAATACATCTTGCTATGAAGTTCACTTTAAGGTGTTTGGTGGATAGTGTTGCAGCTATATAGGGAATTTTAAGAACATCTTTAAAAATACAGGAAGGTGAGAAGTATGGGTTTTTCGATGAAAGAAGCTTCAGAGCGTCTTGGTGTCCCCTCTCACACGATAAGATATTATGAGAAAGAAGGTCTGCTTCCATTCATTCAAAGAGATCAATATGGAAACCGGATTTTTGAACAAAAAGATTTGGACTGGATGGCGCTAATGTCGTGCTTCCGCGCGACCGGTATGACGATTGCCGCTTTAAAGCAAATTGTCGATCTTGCCAATCAAGGCGATTCAACCCTAAGTGAAAGAAAGATGATAATGGAAAATCACAAGCTGGAGCTTCAAAAAAGACAGTTGGAGCTGGATAAAGCCTTTGAGGCTGTGAACTCTAAATTATCGATTTATGATTCCAGGCTGCAGCAACCGGATTCACCCCAAATGAATGAAATGAGGTTTTGCTAATGATTAATGAAAACACATTTCAAGCCCCGATCCTATCGGGATATGGACCACAAACCACCGCGAAGGAAGCGATGTAATAGTACGCTTAAGCGGCTGAAATCTGGGAATGCTCAGTTTCAGTCCTTTTGGCGTGTTTGGGTACTCATTACAGCTCTGTCTACACAGCACTACATATGATAAAATAAAGATAAAGTGATCCAGCTGGCAATGATGTCGGACAGGAAGGACTTACACATGAAGCATCTGCCATTACGTGTACATTTGACAAGAGCATTCACGATTATCGCCTTGATTCCGATACTGATTCTGGGCAGCATTCAGATCGTACAGATCAATCAAATTAAAGATGATTATAAACGTACCCAAATGCATACAACTCAACGGCTTGCCGATGCAGTCGAAGCTTATATTTATTACCGTCAAAATGCGATAGAGACATTGGGTGCGACGATCAGCGCTTCCCGTACTTCATTTCGCGATCGGGCTGGAATTACACCCAAAATCCAATCGCTTCAAGTTAGCCTCCCCGGATTGATCAATGTGGTTACTGCTGATCGAACAGGTATCGTAACCGCCTCTTATCCGGAAACCAATCCCGGCGGTGAGCCACTTGTAGGTGCTAGTCTTAGTCAGAATGGCTACTATGACGAGATGCTCAAATCTCAATCGACGATTATTACTACCTTGTTCCGTGGACTGCAAAGTGGTGGGCAACCGGATATCGTCATTGCTGCCCCCATTTTTAACGAGGATCGGCAATATGACGGATTTGTAGCCGCTACTCTCGATTTAAAACAGCTGGAGCTGCTGGTGACCAAATATGATTATGGGAAAAATACGTATCCTGTAGTGCTGGACCGCCTGAATCAAGTCATTTACCATCCGGACCGTCAACTAACGGCCACAATGAAAGATTTAAGCTCAGAAGCAGTCGTTCAGGCAGCAGGAGAGAACCCCGAGGGACTGGGCAGATATATGTCTTCCTTGAAGCAGCAAGAGGAGCTTGTCACCTATACTACGATCAGCGGGCTTGGCTGGAAGGTATGGGTCGGACGTTCTTATCAGACGGTCAATGAGACGTTGTTTAACTCTCTATTATTAACCTTTACGCTGCTGCTGCTTGCGATTGGCTTGACGATTGCACTTGGCTTCTTTCTTGCCAAAGGGCTGAATAATACGATTCATCTGCTCGTAGGCTACACGCAAAAGCTCGCTGATGGCAGCTACAAGGAAAGGCCAGAATCCACATCCATGCGTGGAGTTCCATACGAATTGAATGTATTGGCCAGCCGTTTTTTTCAAATGGCTCAGCAGGTGAACGAGAATCAGCAGGCGCTGCTCAGACTCAATGCGGAGCTTGAGAATCGGGTGGAGGAACGCACACAAAGCCTTTCTCGTAAAAACAAAGAGCTGGAAATCGTCAATACACTCATTACCCCTATAAGTCCTTCTCAGGAAACGCCGGAGCTTATTGAAGGAAGTATGGGTCAACTGCGCATGCTGTTGAATACGGACGTCCGGCTGCATCCTTCGTATGGGGAGGATACGCGCCCTCTGGGACTTTTTAGCAGGAAAAGAACAATCGTTGATGGAGGTAAGCATTCGCTCTCCCATGAATTAAAAGCCATGCCAACCTATATCGTTCCTGTACGTTCAGGTGCTATCGAGCTTGCCCAGCTGGCTGTTGCACAGGGGACTGAGGATGGAGCTATCACGGAGCAGGATCGCCATTTTCTTCATACGTTTGCGAACTCTGTCGCCATTATGCTGCAGAATGATCTACTGCTCAAAAGTGTTCAGCATGAGCATGCTACGCTGCAGGCTGTTCTGGAGAGTATGACAGATGCGATTGTACTGATCGATATGCAAAAACAGGTGGTATATGGAAATCGCCAAATGAGCGAAATGTTCGGGATTCCGACGCCTGATTTGCTGCAAATGAGCGAAGAGGTTATGTTTGAGACGATCAGCTTCCGAAGCCCTGATTCTCGCGAGGCCTTCTCATCATTGATAGCTCAGCAGGTTGCTGCAATTAAATTCAAACTCACAGCGAGCTCAGGAAAAGAACGTTTTATGACTGTCTCATCTTTTCATGTGCTTAATCAGGATCATGTCTATGGCCGAGGTTACGTGTGGCGCGATATTACGAAGGAGCATGAAGTCGATTCATTGAAAAATGATTTAATATCACTGGCGTCCCATGAATTTAAAACCCCGATAACCGGTATCAAAGGAAGTGTTGAAACGCTGCTCCGTACCGATGCCGATTGGGAAGAAAGCTTTAAGCAGGAACTTCTTGAAGGGATTCACGAGGATATTGGGCGTATTCAGCAATTGATAGAGGATTGGCTGGACATTTCCAAGATTGAAGCTGGTGCGATGAGGGTCAATCGAGAGCCGACCCGTATTCAATCTATAGTCAGGAACGCCATCAAACGGTTACCGAACGCAGACGAGCATTGGCTTGAGATCGATGCTTCTTTGGAGGACCGCCTGCCACTTGTTTATGCGGATAAGACTCGTCTGGAACAGGTTTTTGTCAACTTGTTTACGAATGCCATCCGATATAATGACAGACAGCCTCTCGTTCGGATATCAGCTGAGAGTGATGATACTTATGTGCATATCCGGGTTACAGATAACGGTACGGGCATTCATGCCGACCATCTGGAGCACATATTCGACCGCTTCTATCGGGTAGATCTGTCATCCAGCCGCCGTACAAGTGGTACGGGGCTTGGGCTTGCCATCTGCAAAGGCATTATGGATACACATGGCGGCCAGCTTCGCGTAGAAAGTACGGAAGGTGTAGGCAGCACGTTCATCGTTTCAATTCCCCAATATAATCCGAAAGAAGATGATACGCTGTGAAGAAACAAAAAATCCTCATTGTGGATGACGAGGCCAAAATATTGCGTTTCATCTCCGCTAATCTGAAGTCATTGGGCTATGAAACGATGACCTGTCTGAGCGGACTGGAGGCCATGGACAAGATCGATGAGATGGACCCAGATCTGATTCTTCTCGATATTATGATGCCAGGGATGGATGGGTTGGAGGTACTGCGCAGATTGCGCAGCTACTCGGACGTCCCTGTGATCATGCTGACCGCCCGCAGCAACTCAGATGATAAGGTACAAGGTTTGAATATAGGGGCAGATGATTATTTGACCAAACCCTTTTCGCTTGATGAGTTGTTTGCTCGTGTGAATGCCGTGCTGCGTCGCACCGACGGACGGGCCCTACAAACGGCAAACGCCAGTGAAATGAAACATGGTTCCATTACTGTTAACATGGCGCAGCGACGAATAAGACATCGGGAAACCGAGATCAAGCTGACGAATACCGAATATAAATTGTTCGTGCTGCTACTGCAAAATGTGGATAAAGTGATGACACATGAGCAGCTGTTAAGTGAAGTATGGGGCAGTGAATATCGCGATGATGTCGAGTATTTACGGGTAACGATCGCCCGGATTCGCCAGAAATTGAAGCACGTTAACACCGGGAGTCAATTGATAGTAAACTATCCTGGAGTTGGTTACATGATTCCTACGGAAAAAGAAACTACGGCGAATCAACCGGCACATTAGGAACAAGTAAAAAGGAAGACATCACACCCGCTGTAACGGGAGGTGTCTTCCTTTTGTGTATGTGATGGCCTTCTGGGAGAGATGCTATTACTTAACGCCTGTTAAGGTAACAGCTTGTGAATCAGCCCAACTGTTAACAGCGGCAACCGAATAAGTGACTCCGGAAATAAGCTTGCCGTTATTTTGAATATCAAATACACCTACCGCGCCTTGGCGGGATGTAAACTTATATTGTGCGGTTAGCTTGGTGCCGTCCGGTGCGGTTAATGTCACACTGCGGCCTGCGAACAGCTCATCCTGAGGATCTGCGGTCAAAGTCACGTTGATGCTCGTAGCGGAAACAGCTTCTGCTTTTTGGATCGCGAGCGGGGCTATGCTCTTGGCTGTCAGCGTCTGTCCGCCAAAAGTCGCCCATGGTGCAGATAAGGTATAGACCGAACCCGATTTCAAGGTTTCACCATTTGCAAGACGAAACTTCGGCTCCTGCTTGCCGTCTGTCGATTGGGTGAAAGGAACATAAGTTGCCGTCAAGCTGGCTCCTGCTTGGTCTGTCAGTGTAACTTGCTTAAGTCTCATGGATGGAATGATCGTAAGCGGTTTTCCGTTATAGGTATTGTTATCGTCTACGGTGAAATCCAGCCCGTTACGTTTGCCGCTGTACAGTGCAATGATGTACTGGTAGTCGGTAACACCATCAGCGAGGTAGGATTGCAGCTCAATCGTATCAGCCGCTACCTGCTCTACCGCTTTAAACGGAATTTTGATATCACTACCGATAAACGAACCCGACTTTTGACCTTTATAGGCTACTGTGTAGCTGGTACCTGCTTTTTGCGGTGAGGTCGGTACGATATAGGTTGCTTTGGCCCCAGTTTTAAGCTGCGGAATGTTTTCGAGCATCAAACCGTCCGAGAACACAAAATTTTGCTTCGCTTTCTCTACATCCGTATTTTCAGCAGTCAGAGGAGCTGAGAATGTGATTTGTACAGCAACTGCATTCAGCACCTTCACCTGGGTGATTTGCGGGATAGCCGCTTGCTGTACGGCATAAAATAACTGTGCTGTTTCTGCACGGGTAGCAGCTCTACCTGCTGTATATGAGCTGCCGAATAGAATCTGCACAGCTGCCTTATCCTGCTTCAATAGTGCTGCTGCGATCTCCACCAGCTGCTCGTGGCTTACCGTAGCGCCTGGCTGAAACCGGTCGTTATCGGCTTTCATTATGCCCCCATTGACCAAGGCATTAATATAGCTGAAAGACCAATCGGATTGTTGTACATCCTGAAAGCTGAGCTTTTTGTCCGTATTCAGATTGACATACATCGATAGAGCAGCGATCTTAGCCAGCTCGCCTCGGGTAACGTTCTGATTAGGTTTGAATTCCGTATCGGAATATCCGGACAGCACATTTTGTTTAGCTAACTCTTGAATCGCCAACTTGGATGCGGCTGTGTTTTCGATATCGATAAATTTATCTGCTGCAAGCACCTGCAGTACATTCAGGGGTGCTATGGCTGCAAAACCTACCGCTGTTGTAATCGTTAAGGTTGCTAACAAAGAGTTCCGTTTTACCATGAAGATCAATCTCCTTTTGTGTTATATTCTACTGCCTGACTTGCTGTAGGAAGTGTTCATAGGTATACAATAGCCTACAGGTCATAACATTCGAATAAAAAGCAGCAACCTCCGCATAACAAAACCATAACAAAGCTCTTCACGAAGCTTTTCGTTATGTTGACAAGCAAAAAGGATACAGAATCTTTTCACAATAAGAAAAGTTCCATATCCTGATTCTCACAGCATTATGCTAACATTATTACATATTCATTTCTCCACTGTCGTAGTTCAATTGCCATCCAATTCCGAACTTATCTGTAAGCTGGCCGTAGCACTTGCTCCAAAATGTTTCTTGCAGCTCCATCCCTACAGTACCGCCTTCTTTGAGCTTATGAAAAATTGACTTTATGGCATCAATGTCCTTAATGACTAGGGCAAGGCTGATGTTGTTTCCTACTATAAAGTTCATGTCAGGAAAGGTATCTGAAAACATCACATTGCTTCCATAAATGTTAAGTCGTGCGTGCATGACCAAATGCTTCACTTGCTCTGGAACCGTATAATCCGGGTTGGGCGGTGCTTCTCCGAAGGTCATAATATGCGGTTTATCTGTTCCAAAAACTTCTGCATAATATTCTACAGCTTCACGACAGTTTCCATTGAAATTAAAATAAACATCAATCGACATGTGCTTCACTCCCTAGTTTGAATTGGACATCAGTGCGTTGTTAAATGCCTATTATCATTGTATCATTACACACTATGATTTCAAATATACGCAACTTCCTATTAGAAACCATGCTTAGATCCTCATAGACGAGAAGGAGCAGGACCATGAAAACGGCTGTAATAGCGGCAATAACAAAAGCAAAAGGCAGGAAGTCCCTGTATCATTTTACAAGAGCGAGTAATTTATCGGCTATTGCCCATTTGGATGCGCTACTATCCAGTACTCGTATCGATCCTGACTTCGAAGGTGAGCGTCGATTAATGGCGAGAAGTGTAAGCTATGATGATTTTTCAATTACCATCAATGCTCATCTGAAAATTGTTGACAGTATGATCGATGCGGCAACTACACAGGAGCAATTTCGGGCTTGTCTGGATCGGCATGTGTTTTTTTGGCCTACCTTAAGGGATTGTCAGAAAATGGTGGATACCTACGCGCGAAGAGAGCAGGATGAAAAATTTGCTGTGCTTGAATTCGATGCGCAGTCCTTATTGTTGGAGCATTATGCCGCAGTGAAGCTGTCCAAGTATGATTCGGGGAGCTCTCCGCGGTTTCCGGCTCACTGTTCGTACAAGAAAAGCCCGGATATGTTTTTACCTTTGGAACACTTCAATACTGTAATCAGCAGCTTAGTACCTGTAAAAGCATCCGAAATACGGGAGGTGCTCGTCGAAGATCAGGTAATGGACGTGTCCAAGCATTTACGAGCGGTTTATCTCGATAATCGGGAACAGTTGCCTGATTGCTGGCAGTGTCTGATGAAGCCTCTGGCGGATCTGAAAGTCACGAATGCTAGATGATTTATAGCCTGTTTATGGTTGAAAATGGTTTGAGATTATGATAAATTCAGGTACGGCATTAGCCCGTTTGCTAAAGGAGAAAGCAGGATACGATTTATCCGCTCCTTCCATTAGCGCCCTGCTTAACGACCAACCTAAACAAATGAAGGCAGACACCTTGGATGCACTATGTACAGCTTTGGAGTGTACGCCCAGCGATCTTTGGGTACATACTCCAACATCTATGAAAGGTGCTTAGTATAGGAGGAATGGAGGAAAATCATGGCAGAAAGATCAATTGTCCCTTTTGGTGATTCAATTTTAAGAAAAGCAGCCAAACCGGTAGATGAAATAAATCCGAAAATCTTAAAACTTCTGGATGACATGGTGGATACCCTCTACGCGACTGATGGCAGGGCAGGACTGGCTGCGCCACAAGTAGGAATTCTTCGAAGAGTAATTGTCATGGATTGTGGGGAAGGTTTAATTGAGCTGATCAATCCTGAGATTATTGAATCCGCGGGTGAGCAGATAGGTCCAGAGGCTTGCCTGTCATTTCCAGGATATACGGGAATCGTGAAGCGGGTCTTCTTTACCGTTCTGGATGGCATGGCTTAGGGTGATAATACATCGCGCTAATTTGGCATTGTAGACGATAGGGGAGGAAAAACGCAATTCTTTTTTCCCAAGTATCTCTAATAATAGGGCCGGCTTGATATAGAGCATGACATAATCAAGCTCTGCCCTTTCATGTGAGCTGCCATCATGCGATTGCTCGGGATTAAACAGCATAACTCCATTTTTATGGGATAACTGAAAGCTGCCGTCCAAGTTATATTGTTGGATTCCGCGTAAAGTCACACCAAGTGCATATTCCTCGTGGCAATGCTTTTTATATGTAAACTCAGTGATGCTTGCCGATAAGGCCAGGATATCTGCTGATTTTTTATAGTTGAATTTCTCCACGTCCTTACCTCCCAATCTCTATAGGATTCCCGATACCATAATTGCAGAGTAAACTAAAAACAGCGCCATCAGGGTGTTTATCAATTTGTGATGATGAATTAAAAATCTTTTGAAAACTGCACCAAAAATAACCCAAGTGGTAAATGCAAAAAATCCGATGACGGTGATGACCATAACAAACAGGAACGATGCCAGCGATGAGGTGTAATAGGGCATAATATAGCTGGGTATTACGGTTAGCGTAAACAAAACAACTTTAGGATTTACAAATTGCATCAGCAAGCCTGAGAGAAAATTGGCGGTTTGTTTAGGTTTGGATTCCGTTGAATCCATCTTGAAGATTTGATATGCGAGATAGAGCATATATAAACTGCCTATGATCTGCATGATGCCTACAATATTCGGAATGATCCCCGCTAACATACGGTTTAGCACCACAGAAGAAGCCAGCAATATACCAAAGGCAACTGTAGCCCCGCCTACATACTCCATTGCTTTTTTTGCACCAAAATGATGCACGGCATGTAAAATGACCATATTGGCCGGCCCAGGTGTAAATGTCGCAACAACACAATAGATGAAAAAGGACGTTATATTCATAATGCCTCCTGTACAAGTAGTCACAAGAATATACACCTAATCACTATAATGCTTATAGTATATTATTGCAGAAGGCTTAACCGCTATTGTAGCAAAGAATGAACGGAATCGACATGGGTTATTATGGGTGGGAGCCACATCACTAATGAGCGAATATTTGAGGGCGTTCTTCCTTCCGGTCTTCACTGAGGAGGAAGATTCTTTAGCAACTATAATAGAGCTATCAACGTCATATGTGAATATAAAGTTTTTTTACCAAAAATAGGGTGGTGATTGCTTTGAAAAATTTTATTGTAGGAATGAGTTGTGGGATCCTTATATCAATCACGACAGCAACATATGCCGCTGAATCAATAAAAGAAGCTTCCAATTTTCCAGTGAAATTTGATTTTAACGGGCTAGCCCGTGAGCTAGAAGAAGGGTATACGGTTTTAAATTATAACGGACATGCTTATGCTCCTGTTCGCTTTATCGCCGAGAATTTGGGAGCTAATATTGATTATGATGCAGAGAATGAAAAAGTAGTTATTAAGAATGGAAACCTTGATTTATTCGATATGAATTTAAGCGGAGCTTCTGGTGGGAATTTAGTTGTTACCAAAGATGGGACACGAACTAAGGTTACAGGCCAACTGAAAATTGAAAATTTGCCAGAAGAGAAAAACACAGTGGAGGGCAGCTTATATTTTTACAATAATAATAATGAAAAAATTGGTGAGGCAATAATTAAAGGGGATCATTTCGGGAAACAAATCCAAAATTTTACCGCATTTGGTGAGGGCTATTTCGCAAATTATTCTAGTGCAAAAATGGAGATTAATTCTATCAACGGTAGGCGTGTTGGGGAAAATGCCAATGCTGATGATACTAGTATTCCACTAATTCAAATTCTAGATGATCCATTGAAAGATATTAGTAAAATTGAGATCACATATGGGCCGGGAAGGCGACTCGTTGTTAATAATGCTGAGGTGATGCGAACCATTGAAAGTAAATTAAAGGAGATTCAATTATCCAAATTATTAAATCAAGATAAAAGAGTAGGATATTTATATTTTATGGATATATATACAGGTGAGAAAAAAGTGAGATATAGTAGTGAGTTACAATTGAATGGAATCATGTATCAGCATACTGCTTTAACAGATTCATTAGATAGCTTTATTCTTGCTTTAGAACGATAATGTCTTCGACTTTAATCTGGCATGACGATGTCCCGAATTGTGAGACATAGTCATGCTTTTTATTTGTTTATGAGAGACTTTCCTAATCATCGCACAAAGCGAATCCCTATAGTTTTATTCCTGACTATAAGATTGATCGTATGCCGATCTCGCATTTTCGACTAGCGAATAATGATCTCTTGTCCATTGCTTCAGCTCTCTCATAGGTCGAAGCAACGTTTCGCCGAGCGGAGTAAGTGAATATGCGACGATTGGAGGGATAGACGGAGTAATATCGCGTTGGACCAACCCATCCCGTTCCAGCTGCCGAAGTGTTTGGGTCAGCATTTTTTTGGATATGCCTTCGATTCGTCTCCTCATTTCACCGTAACGAATTGTACCGTCTTCCAAAGAGTAGATGACCAGCGCTGTCCATTTATTGGAAATGATTTCAAGTACTTTACTATATCCGCAAACAGATATCGATATATCAGGTTGTATGGGTTTAATCGAACTTGATGATGTCATTTCATGCCCCCCTGTGCACCTTTTTGTTCCCAGGACACATTAAAGTGCCTACTTACATTATTTTAGTTCATGTATTAATGTATGTCTATACCATTCGATAAAGGGGAGATTTTCATGAAAGCATACGAAATTCAAAGTGGATTTGGGCTCGATCAACTAAAGGTAGCTGAACGTTCAATGCCAGTTCCTGGTCCTGATGAAGTACTCATCAAAATGAGGGCAGTCTCACTTAACTCCAGAGATCTGGGTGTCATTGACGGGTTTTATAACCCCAATTTAATGCTGCCTTTCATTCCGACATCTGACGGTGTTGGAGAAGTTGTCGCCTTGGGAGAGCAAGTAACCAGGTTCAACATAGGGGACCGGGTCTGCGGCATTTTTACTCAAAGCTGGATATCCGGAGAACCTACACAAGACAATTGGGTAAGTACGCTTGGAAGCCCGTTGGGTGGGCTGCTCGCGGAATATATCGTGCTTCCCGCGAAAGGCTTGGTTCGTATACCGGATCATTTGACGGATGAAGAAGCAGCGGCACTCCCTTGTGCAGGTGTTACGGCATGGCATGCTGTGGTGGAGGAAGGCACAATAAAAGCCGGTGAAACAGTTGTCGTGCAAGGGACAGGCGGCGTTTCCTTGTTCGCGCTTCAATTTGCCAAGCTTCACGGAGCGACTGTGATTGTAACATCAAGCAGCGACGATAAATTGGAGCGAGCGAAGGGACTCGGTGCGGATTTTGGGATCAATTACAGACAAACACCTGAATGGGATAAGGTCGTTCTTGAACTGACGATGGGTCGTGGAGCGGATCATATCGTCGATCTTGGCGGCTCTGCTACCTTGAACCAATCCATCTCAGCGCTGCGGGTGGGAGGACAAATCAGTATGGTTGGTGTTCTATCAGGATACCGTGTAGAAGGATTTGATATCATCCCCGCAATTCTAAGGAAAGCAAGACTCCAAGCGATCAATGTCGGTAGTCGCGACATGTTTGAGACGATGAATCGGGCAATTGATCAGAGTAAGCTTCGACCGATCATTGACATTGTTTTTCCATTCGAGCAGGCTGTTGATGCTCTGCATTACTTGGCTAAAGGCAAGCATTTTGGGAAAATCTGCATCAAATTCTAATTTGAAAACAATTTATTTAATAGCACAATTCATCAAAGACTGGTATAACAAAAAAACGGCAGAGATGCCGTTTTTTCAAAGGATGGAGCGTTATGGGTTTGAAATATTGCACGACTTCCATGATCAAACAGGTTGGACCAACATACCAACTATTATTGCACAGGGGCCCAGCGTTTTAATGTAGGGAACAACACTTTCATTTGTGCTTTGGCTTCACTCTCAGTCATTCCCGAGTTTGCTGACACCATGTGGGGCACACAAAATTCGATCATCTCATCCATAGTGGAATCTGCCGTGAATTCGCCATTTGCAAAGCAATACTTACAATAATCAGGATTGGTACTGCCATCCGCATTTGTACCCTGCATATCATTGGTTTCATCCAGCGGTGCTGCGCAGCTTTGACACGATTTAATCATATTTGTTTCCAATTGTTATCACTCCTGTTTGTTTGGTACTTGCTAGCTTAGTATACGACTCTTAATTCGACAGCAGTATGTCATATTTTAAAACTTTCAAAGATTTTGCAGCTGTATATTTTGAATAGGAAGTTTTTATAATATGACCCTACGTTGTCATATTAAGATGTATACTATTAAATTGAGGTGGTACATATGCCGATAAGTCGACATTTTGAAATCATTTATTTACTCCTGCATAAGAAGACTTTGACAGCAGCCGAGTTGGCCGAACATTTCGAAGTCTCCGCCAGAACCATTTTTAGAGATATTGATACCTTAAGCGCGGCCGGAATTCCAATCTACAGCAGCAGAGGAAAAGGCGGCGGAATTTCTTTAATGGACAGGTACGTCTTAAATACGTCTTTGTTGTCTGAGCATGAGCAAAATGATATTTTAATGGCTCTTCAGAGCTTAAGTGCTGTAAAAATACCTGAAACAAACGACGTGCTGGAGAAGCTTAGCACATTATTTAAGAAGGACATGAATAACTGGATTGAGGTGGATTTCTCCCCATGGGGAAGTCAGGACAGCCAGAGACAGATGTTCCCACTCTTGCGTCAAGCGATAATCGCCCATCATCTGATCAAGTTTCATTACTATAACACAGCGGGTGAGCAGAGTAAGCGGAGTGTTGAACCCGTCAGGCTGCTGTTTAAGAGTAAATCGTGGTATTTGGAGGGGTACTGCCGTAATAGTGAGAGCTCCCGTGTATTTAAGATCAGTCGCATGAAGGAGATCGTTGTTACCGAGATCGTTTGCGATCCAAGACCGGTAGTACCGTTTACAGATGCAGAAGACAACATCATGCGTAACTCTATCGAGGTGACTTTGCGGATTTCTGCACAAGGTGCTTACCGCATCTTCGATGAATTTGCAGAGCAGACGATTACCCGTAATGAAGATGGTACTTATAGTATCACGGTTTATTTTCCAGAGGGTAACTGGCTGGACAGTTATCTGTTGTCTTTTGGTATCCTTCTTGAAGACGTTAGTCCCGAACATTTACGCAAAAGAATGTTGGCCCAATTAGATGCGATGAGGAGTAAATTGAGCAGAGATTGAGCTGTGAAAAAGATGCATAAGACATTTCCAAACATCGATGTAGATCACTCATTTTTATGCTTGATTAATTTTTTCTTGACAAACTTATTCATTATGGAGCCAGCGAGGGATTTTAAAACAAATAAAGCAACGAGACCTGCACCAATTAATAAATAGGTTTCTTTGATCACGGTAATCCATCGATAAATAGTTTCCAAATTGTATGCTCCTAATCTGATATGGGATTTTAAAGTATTACCCAACGATTAGGTGATTTAATCAATCACAGATTTATTATCTATTATGGTGGTTACAACCTGTAACTGTCCTATTATGGGTTTTCCTTTTACCAAGGATATGCTAGACTCGAAATATCTACATCAAAAAAATACCCCAAATACTTTTTAAATAATCCATCCACTACCATCGATTAATCCCTAATAAAGCTTTTATTGAAAATTATCGAAGAATGAGGCGTTCATGACAACTTCGAAGAACGAAATCAAGCTAAGCCATGTTATTTATTTATTAGTGTTCATCCTCTTGCTGGTTGTAGTGCGTTGGAATTGGCATAATCAGCTGTCGTTACCCAATCCTCCATCTGTGAAGCAAGGCGTGTTGGATTTGCGAGGCCTAGAACTTGATCAATTACGTATCTTCCCGATGGATGGGGAGTGGCTGTTTTATCCTGGACAATGGGTAGGTGCATCCAATATTGCAGGCGCTTCGCAAGGACAGATGTTGCAGGTGCCAGGCAACTGGAATGCTGTATTTGATCCTGCAAACAAAGAGGCAAATGGATACGGAACCTATTATGTGCGTATATTGCTTGATCGTCCATTGACCGAGCCGCTTGGTATTTGGTTTCAATCGATTTATACAGCCTCTGAAGTAGAGATTAACGGGGAGGTACTTGCCCATTTCGGTGTACTTGCCGAAGGGAGGGAGGAACATGTTTCCGAAACCAAATCCTTTTTGGTACCCTTTGCGCAGACGAATCAAATGGAGCTGAATCTGTTCGTACGGGCTGCTAATCATGAGTCACCTCTAAAAGGTGGCATCATTAAATCTGTACAATTTGGGACGCAAAAAGAGGTCAACCAAAAATACTTGGTTTCCACGGGTTTGCAGCTTACCGTATGCGTGATTTTTCTACTTCATGCGTTATATGCACTGATAATCTATCTGATGAATGTCCGTAAAACAGAGTTTCTTGTGTTTTTCCTGATGATGGTGGCATCAGCCATGACGGTTGCCGTGTATCACAATGGGCTTCTATTCCAGTGGGTTGAAGCAGACTTTGCATGGAGGGTGAAGTTGAAAGCCTTTGCTTTCATGTGGTTCGCCTTTTTCGTCTTGCTGATGGGAAGAAGTTTTATTGGCAATCAACGTAAGGGTGTGGCCTATTATAGTTATGTGCTTGTGCTTATTGCTTATAATCTTTTTATTGTAATCGGTCCGGCAGAAATGGTACTTTACTCACTCGAGAAAGAGTACTACATGATGCTGTATTACATTCCACTATTCTGGACGGCGTACTATTTTATACGAATGGTGTTGAATAAAGAAGTCGGTGCCTTGTACCTGTTATTTTCGGTGATAAGTATCATCAATAATATTTTGTGGGGGACTGTGTATTATGCAGGAGCGGCGCAGTTCATGTTTTATCCCATAGATTTGATTGCTGCGATTACAAGCTTCTCTGCTTATTGGTTTAAAAGATATTTTCATAATTCAGATGAAGTTTTATTGCTCAATACTCAATTAGCTGAGGCTAACCGCTTGAAGGATCGTTTTCTAGCCAATACGTCACATGAACTGCGTACGCCACTACACGGCATTATGAACATTTCTCAAAGTGTACTGACCCGAAAAAAGGATATGCTGGATGAACAAAGTCAACGCGATATGGAACTGCTCATTATGATTAGCAACCGGATGTCGCATACGCTTAATGACCTACTTGATGTCGTGAGATTGCAGGATAAGAGGATTACGCTGCGCAGGTCGGCTGTGCAAGTGCAGTCCTTGGCAGCTGGTGTATTTGATATGCTGCGGTTTTTGACCGATGGCACAAAGGTGCAGCTTCGCCTGAACATCAAGGAGGAATTGCCTTTCGTATATGCAGATGAAGAACGTTTGGTGCAGATTCTGATCAATTTAGTGCATAATGCAATTAAGCATACACAGGAAGGCAGTGTTGAACTGGCTGCCGTGCAAGACAACGGGCAACTATGGATACATGTAAGGGATACGGGAGCAGGTATGGATGAGGCCATGCAAAAGCGTGCATTTATGCCCTATGAGCAAGGGGCTTTTGGCGGAGGCGGCATTGGACTGGGACTTAGTATTTGCAAGGATCTGGTCGAACTGCACGGTAGTGAGCTCATTGTGGAATCGCAACCGGGTAAAGGCAGCGTGTTCAGCTTTCAATTACCTATGCTGGATGATAGGCGGCAGTCATTTATACCTGATCGTACAGAGCAGGAGATGGACTCGCTGACATTGGTCAGGGCACAGATAACAGCCGAAGCCGCTGCTATGGTGGCAGCCAGTTATGAAATAAAAGAAGTTCATCCTATCTCCATACCACAGGGTGGCTCTGATCGATTCCGAGTGCTGGCAGTCGATGATGATCCCGTCAATATGAACTGCCTATTATACTGCTAACAGCTCGTGGAGAATCGGAGGATATTTATGCAGGCTTCCTTGCCGGAGCGAACGATTATGTCACCAAACCTGCGGATGCAGTGGAATTGAAGTATCGCGCCTGGTCGCTCTCGTCTTTGAAGCAAGCCGTCAATGAACGGCTGCGTATAGAGGCTGCCTATTTGCAGGCGCAAATCCACCCGCATTTTCTCTTTAATACATTGAACTCGATAATGGCTCTAAGTGAAATAGATACAGAAAAGATGCGAGAACTTGGAGAGGCATTCACATCGTACCTGCGTATCAGTTTTGACTTTTTGACCGCAGGCAAGCTGGTACCGCTGGCTCGGGAGCTTCAACTGGTGGAGAACTATGTATATATCGAGCAGCAGCGTTTCGAGGAACGTCTACAGGTGGCATGGGAAGTGAACGTAGATATGGATGTACTGATTCCTCCGCTTACAATTCAGCCGCTGGTAGAGAATGCGGTTCGACATGGCATTTTAAAGCTGTCTAAGGGTGGGACGGTACGGATTCGGATTGAGAGGCAAGCAGAGGCTGTCCGTTTTTCTGTCATAGATACGGGGATTGGAATGGATGACGAACAGATTAGCAAGTTGTTACGTCCAGCCGGTAAAGAATATCGGGGTATTGGGTTGTTTAATACGCATAGCCGATTAACACAATTGTATGGACAAGGTTTGCAAATTCAGAGCAAGTCTGGTGAGGGAACAACGGTGTCTTTTACTATACCTGATTCCTTTCGGCAGAAATGAGGCAAGCGTTTAATTGAATAAGGAAGGGGTACACGATGAACTACATAGAAATCACGAAACAAAATATTGATCGAGAGCACATTTGCTGTGCACTCGGGGCCAAGCAGTATGAACAGGCCGTACTCGAAAAAAAGCAGTGGCTTAGCGCACGGATGGATGATGGGTTAACATTCTATCGTCTGAATGAGCGCGCAAAAGTATTTATTGAGTATCTTCCTGCAGAAAAAGCGTGGGTACCAATCGTGGCTCCTAACTACATGTTTGTCAATTGTCTATGGGTTTCTGGGAGATATAAGAACCAAGGACACGGAAAACAATTGTTGGAAAAATGTAAGAAAGACGCAATGGCGCTTGGGATGGATGGCATAGTACATATTGTTGGTAAGAAAAAGCTTCCCTACCTAAGCGACAAGAACTACTTCGAATACATGGGTTTTGAAGTAGTAGATAGATCTGAGCCTTACTTTGAGCTAATGGCTCTGAAATGGAGCAATTCAGCCCCTACACCAGCATTTAACATCTCATATGTATCTGATGCAGAGGATATCCATATCTACTACACAGCTCAATGTCCTTTTGCAGTCGGAGTATTGGAGGAACTAAGGGAGGTTGCGAGTAATCGAGGATTCGCATTCCACACTCACCGTATCCAATCTAGAGAAGAAGCTCAAAAGGCTCCAACTGCTTGGACAACCTTTAGTTTGTTTTATAATGGGAGATTTGTCACACACGAAATATTAAGTCCCAATAAGTTTGAGAAGCTACTGAATGATTTGAAGTAGAGCTTCCTAAACCGAGCATTGTTTTGATAGTAGTAGTGCAAAGCCTTCTTTAAACAAAGATATAGCCACAAGAGAACGTTCTTGGCCACCTCCCGTTAAAACTATAATGGCATCAGACTCTATTGGTTTATCATTAACAATTAGAAATTGTCCTGAAAAATATTTATATACAACTTTAGAGGAATTCTGTTAAGGAAAGGGTCATAAAGGCGAATTTCTATTCAATTTGAATAAGAATTCGCCTTTTTTATGCTTTACTTTATTTTCACTCCTTCAATAGCGTCAATATGCCACATCATACATACGAGTTGCAATTCATTTTGGCAATAGTCCAGTTTATTCGCTAATTCATCTGTTGTTGCTGTGGACGGAAACTATTTTTCGTAACTGTCTAGACTTCTCCATCAATATCTCTTTTTCAAGCGAGCACATTCATTGAAATAAGGAAATAAACATCATATATGGGATCTTATTCCCAAAATGTGTTAATATAAACTGTATAGTGAATCAGGTTCAAAATTTTGAACATGACAATTCGTCGCTAACGGCATCCCAATTAAAAATTCTTAAGGACAATTTTTGTAGTAGCTTTTTCTTAATATTGTTTCAAATTGTACTTGGTACCTCAACATGATCTTCAAGTAATCTTGTATAGCAAGACATTATTTAACTACAGTTACACACATCAAAAACTGTCTGTTTCTATCTAAACGGATATGCTTTATTTTTATGAAAGCGGTTTAATCTACTCCTGCCGCAAATTAAAGGGGGGAAAAATGAGTGTGAAACGGAATAAAATAGTGTCTGCATTATTG
Organism: Paenibacillus sp. FSL H7-0331; assembly: GCF_001956045.1. Next base: position 349,090 of record NZ_MRTH01000006.1, read on the forward strand.
CCTTTAGGGTTATCCATCTCTTTGCTTGCAGCATGTTCCCAAGAAGGGTCTGCGCCGGCAGCGATTGGAAACACGAATCAGAAAGATAAGAAAGACGAGCCATTAAAAATCAGTATGGCATGGGGGCTGTATAACGAGCTTCCGGATATGAACAACAGTTTTTGGAAGGAATTTAAGAAAAAAACCAATGTGGATTTGGATATTCAGTGGATACCGAGTGCTAATTATCAGCAGAAATTAGAGCTCATGTTGGCAACGGGAGATATTCCAGAAGTTGTTTTGGGGGTAGGCTACAACGTACCTACTTTTTACAAAGCAATTGAGAATGGAATGTTTTGGGATCTAACACCTTTTTTGGGCGATTTTAGCAAATATCCAAATTTGAAAAAAAACAAAGAGACCGGGGTATTCGATTATAACAGAGTAAATGGAAAAATCTACACTCTGCCCCGCATGAGATCACAGGTCCATTCCAGTCTGTTGATGCGTAAGGATTGGTTGGACAATTTGAAAATCCCGATGCCGACGACGCTGGATGAGTATAAGGCTGCTTTACAAGCGATTGTCAAAGCCAATCCGACTGGACAAAATCCCATTGGATTAACCACTCACGGGGTATTAGGTGGGGCAAGAGACGTATTTATGCCTGGCTTTGGTGTCTACGACCCAACATACGATAAAGATGGAGGGCTTATCCGCGGATTACTAACGCCGCAGTATGCCGATATGGTGGAATGGTTCCGGGGATTGTATGCTGACGGGCTGCTGCCCAAGGAATTCTCCACTATGAAAGAGCCGCAGTCTCTGGATCTGATTGGCTCTGGTAAAGCCGCGTCCTTGGGATACGTTGTCAGAGCTGACTGGCAGTACACGGAATCGAATAGAAAAATCGATCCGAATGCTCTTGTTAGATCCGCAGTACTAAAGGGTCCTAAAGGCTATGCGATTAATTTACGGTCAAATTTTGCACCAGGGATGTTCATTTCTAAAAAGGTTCCAGAGGAAAAGCTAAAGCGTATTCTTGACTTTTATGAGTCTACGGCTACGGCTGAATTCCTGAAATTCGGTGAATACGGTGTTGAAGGTATCCATTACACTATGGTGAACGGCTATCCCAAGATGACCGAGCTTGGAAGTAAAGAAATGGTCATTTCCAGCTATGATCCTTGGGTCTTGACTTATGACCCCGGCTTTAAAATCAGAAACGTAAACGCACCGCCAGAATTCAATAAAGAAACGGAAAGCCTGGTAAAAGACTGGACGGAAAAGGGGAAGTTGGACCCATTCAGCTACCTCATATCTGATACGTTCAATGATATCTGGCCGAAATATCAGGATGAATTTGATACTAAGACGGTTCAGGCTATCATCGGTAAAATCTCAATAAACGATTTCAGGGCTTATCAAGAACAATTAAGAAATTTGCCCGAGATGAAGAAGGCTTTCCAGGAATTTACTAAATCAGAGAAAGAATTTGCAGCAAATAAAGGAAAATAAACGTGTAATCAGCATAAGGCTAACTGCCAGAAACCAGCTTGAAAGCGCATACAGTTAGCTTTATGCTTCCAGTGTATAAATGAAACTAGTAGATCATGCCGAGGAGGACGGAAAATATGAGTGAAATAATAAGTATTGAAACATTTACCTCGCAATCGGTCGGTATCGTTCGTGTACGAACCGAAGATGGGTTGGAGGGATATGGTCAAGTAGCATCTTATCATTCAGATCTCTCCGCCAAAGTGCTGCACCGGCAAATCGCTCCATATGTATTAGGAGCCGATTCAGACGATATTGCAAGCTTGGCTGAACGGATCGTGATCGGCGAACATAAATTCCCAGGTTCGTATATATGCCGCGCTGTCGGAGGCGTGGACACAGCTCTCTGGGATCTCCGCGGTAAACGGGAAGGCAAGAGCGTGTGTGAGCTTCTGGGTGGAAAGCCACGCCGATTATCAGTTTACGGTTCCAGCATGAGCCGTAACATTAAACCCGAGGAAGAAGCCGAGCGATTGGTCCGATTACAGGATAAATATGGAATACGGGCATTTAAAATTCGGATTGCCGACAATTTCGGCAACGATGTCGATCGCTGGCCAGGTCGTACAGAAGCAATTGTACCTACTGTTCGTAAAGCAATTGGAGATGATACGATTCTGCTGGTGGACGCAAACAGTGGTTACACACCCAAAAGGGCGATTGAAGTCGGCCGCATGCTGGAGCAGTACAATGTAGGCCACTTTGAAGAACCATGCCCCTATCCCGAATTGGAATGGACAGCAGAGGTGGCTGCAGCGTTAACGGTTCCGGTATCTGGCGGCGAACAGGATTGCGATTTGGCGCAATTCAGAAGGATGATCCAGATGAAAGCAGTCGATATCGTACAGCCGGATATCTGTTATTTGGGCGGAATCAGTAGGGCGCTGAGTGTGGCTAGGATGGCTGAAGAAGCAGGGTTGCCCTGCACACCACATGCGGCCAACCATTCCATGGTGACCTTGTTTACGATGCATTTACTGGGTGCACTCCCTAACGGAGGGCCTTTTATGGAATACAGCATTGAGGAAACAAAGTGGTTGAATGGTCTGTATACTTCAGATCCTTTTGCAATCAGAGATGGAGAAGTGAGCATTCCTGATGAACCTGGATGGGGTGTAACCATTCATCCCGATTGGCTGGATAAAGCCGAGTATACCCTTAGTTCCCTGTAATGTGCATTTGCCGAAGGTATAGCTGACTTGCTAGGTTTCAACGTAGTTTGGAGGGTTCCTAATGGCAATATGGTTGCGTAGGAGATGGTCTGGGATCATTTCTGCTTGGTCTGATATGCGAGGTCATTTTTTCTACCGCCTCATCTGGTTGGGGATGATTTCGGCATGTATTCCGATCATCTTGGCGGGAATGGGTTACTATCAAATTGCGGTCAAGGAAGCTTACCAAAAGACCGAAGAGGAAAGCCGTGTTTCGCTGAAATTTGTGTCGGATCGAATCGATTCCTTATTGGCCGCGATCGAGCTGGAATCGTTCCAATTAGCCTTGGACCCTTCAATTGTAGATTTCCTTTCTGGCTATCGTAATGGAAATGATTATCTCATCAACAAACAGATGCTCGCTGCATTGGACCGAAAAAAAAACACAAATGACTTCATCGGGGAAATTCTGCTATATCAAGAAGGCAATAAAATGCTGAATTCGGTATATTACGGGCAAATACCTATTACGAATTATCCCTACATTGAAGATATCGAGTCCGTATTAAGCATGGATTCCCCGGAAGCTCAATGGCTGTATCTGCCGCAATCTGAAAAAAGCGGATACATTACTTTTGTTCGAAGACTGCCGTTGATGAGCGCTGCTAAAGGTATGGATAGATTGATCATTCACATTCGTGTCGATAAGCTGAAAAGTTACATGAACGACAGTTTTTTTTCATTTACTGATAAATCGTTACTTGTGACGGATGCCAAAGGCCTGACTTTATTCCATTCTCAGGGAAAAAGTAGTCTGGATACAGACGAGCACCACGATCAAAATATAAAACGAGTTGTGGAAGATCAAAAGCCATCGGACATGTTCCTTGCCACAGGCCCGAATGGGAGTGAGACACTCTACTCTTATCAAAAAACTACCTCGGGACGTATTTATATTTCCTTGATCCCGAAGGAGGCATTTGCCAAACAATTGGGTTGGATCCGCTGGATGACGATTTGTGCCGTTTTGATCTTAATCCTTGTCGCGGTGTTATTAACATTTTTCAACTCTATGCGGGTATATAGTCCGATTCAACAATTATTGAAACAGGGACGAGATTTAAGTCTTGGGACGGAACCAAATCATAATCCAAATGAAATTACTTACATCAAAGAATGTCTTAACTATTTAAACCGAGAAACGAAATCGTTATCTACTTATTTAAGGAAAATGGAACCGAATTTGCGCGAACGTTTTTTTCATAAGCTTTTGGAAAAAAGTTACGCGGATCAAAGCTTGTTGCAGAAGGAGTGCTCTGATTTGGGCATCTCTGTCTCCGGAAACTACATCGTATTGGTTGTTGAGTTGGAAAATGTTCATAAAGAAAAGCGGTTCCTGCCAGAGGACAAAGCAATAATTGGGTTTGCCATAACCAACGTGATGGAAGAACTGCTGGAAGAGTATAAATCCTTGAACGGCTATACCTTTAACCTAAATAAGGGAAACGGTATTGCTGTTGTTAGTTGTACGGACATGTCGCTGCTGGCTAAGGAGTCCCACAAATATGCAATTGCCGTATGCAATGCATTGAATCGATTCCTGAAGTTCAAAGTTTCTATTGGAATGGGTACCGTTTGCACCCATATTTTTGATGTACCGGTGTCTTATCAAGAGGCCTTATTAGCTCTTGAGTACCGTTTGATTGATGATTCCAATCCTGTGCTTTACATTGAGGATTTGGAAAATCCGCAAAGAAAGATGGTATCACTCTATCCGCATCAACATGTAGAATCGATGGTTTCAGCACTACTGTCTAAGGATGCTATAGCGGCAAAGCAGGCGTTAAAATCATTTTCTCAAACTGCCCGTCTTTCCCAATCTCATATGATTACTTATCAATCTTATCATCTTCTTTTGGCTTCCCTTATTCAGTCTGTGGAAAGTCAGGGTGGCAGTATCTTTACTGTATTGGAGAACAACTTGTTTGATCAATTGATGGAGAGAAAGACATCCACAGAAATATGTGATTGGTTTACGGATGTGTGCTTCCCCCTGATCCAAAGAATAACCGCTCAAAATGATCTGAATCAACTAGCTAAGGGCAAGTCCGATATTATGCGTGTATGCCAATATATTAGAGAAAACGTCCAGTGCGACATTTCGTTAACACAATGCTCGGAGATGCTTTCTATGACTCCGCCATATGTCAGCCGGTTATTTAAGAAAATAATGGGAATTTCGTTTGTAGAATACGTAACGAACTGCAAGATGGAGGAGGCACAAAGGATGCTTCTGGAATCCGATTGCACTCTTCAAGAAATTGCGGCAAGTATTGGATATACGGAGCGAAATCTTAGTCGTGTTTTTCATCGGTACATCCATCTGACACCAGGCCAGTTTCGAATCAAATATCGCTGAATGGCAACTTGTATTCTCTATCCCCCAACTACCAGAAAGGAGTTCTAATATCTCATGAAGCATTCGACTGAAGTTCCTTCCGTTGCATCAGTGTCCGGAATCCTAAGCCGATATTCTTCGAGCAGGCTATGGAGGCAAATTATTAAAGGGAGATATATTTATTTGTTGGCGATGCCCGGTTTTCTTTTTCTTTTTTTATTCAAATTCGTACCGATGTGGGGACTGCTGCTTGCTTTTCAAGAATACAACCCGTTTAAAGGCCTGATGGGTAGCCAATGGGTCGGTTTAAAGCATTTTACGGATTTACTGAATGATGCCAATTTTTATCGTATGCTTCGCAATACTTTACTCATTAATTTGTTCGGTCTCATTTTTTATTTTCCGATTCCTATTTTCCTGGCTTTGATGGTAAATGAAGTCAGGCATGAGTTTTTTAAAAAGATCAATCAATCGATTGTATATATGCCGCATTTTTTATCTTGGGTTATTATAGCCAGCATGACATTTTTCATCTTGTCGACAGATATCGGAATTGTCAATAAACTGTTCACTTCGTTTGGGATAGCACCCATTCCGTTCTTAACTCAATCTCAATTTTTTTGGGGTTTGATCACAGGACAAACCATTTGGAAGGAAGCAGGCTGGGGAACGATTATTTTCCTTGCGGCTATTGCAGGCGTCGATCCACAACGCTATGAAGCAGCGGTGGTTGACGGTGCTACACGCTTTCGCCAGATTTGGCATATTACACTGCCGGCGATCCGCCCCACCATTGTAGTGCTGCTGATTTTGCGACTGGGTCATATGGCCGATGTCGGTTTTGAACAAATTTTGTTAATGATGAATCCGCTTGTAAGGGAAGTAGGCGAGGTTTTTGACACCTACGCGTATACACAGGGGATTTTGCGAGGCAAGTTCAGCATCGGTGTTTCTATCGGATTATTTAAAGGGCTAGTAGGATTGGTTTTCGTGGTATCAGCTAATTATATTGTCAAGAAATTAGGTTATGAAGGTATTTATTAAGAAAGGTGGGGAGAATCCATGAGTTTTGTGCATAAGAAAAATTTAACGTTATTTGATTATGTAAACTACACACTTCTTTTGATCATATCCCTCACCAGTATATTTCCTTTTATCTATGTGTTCAGTGTATCCCTGACGGATCCAGCTACCTATATTCCATTCAAATTTTATTTGTTTCCGCAGGACTTTTCACTGGCTTCATACAAGTACATTTTGTCAACTAACAGTTTTATGAATTCGCTGAAAAGCACGATGTTCGTCACTGTCGTCGGTACGGCGCTCAACCTGGTTTTTACGTTCACTCTTGCCTATGCGTTGACCAAAAAGCATGTGATTGGAAGGAATTTCATGCTCGGATGCGTTATATTCACCTTGTTGTTCAATGCTGGAATTGTCCCTAACTATTTGTTAGTGAAAGAGTTAGGGCTGCTTAATTCGTATTGGGCGTTGATCTTAAGCAGTTTGACGAATGCATGGACGTTGATTGTGGTGAAAAGCTTTATGGATGCCCTTCCCGAAGAACTGGAGGATGCGGCAAGAATCGATGGATGCAATGATTTGATGGTGTTTTTACGTATTGTGCTCCCCCTTTCCATGCCGGCGATTGCCACGTTTACGCTATTTTTTGCGGTGTCACACTGGAATACATATTTTAATGCATTGATTTATTTGACGGATGCGAAAAAGTGGACGCTACAGGTACTGGTCAAAACCCTCGTCATCGATTCAGAATCGTCGGGGATTGCCGCAGCGGGCTCCGCAGAGGATAAAATGATTCCGCAGGAAACGATTCGGATGGCTGCCGTTGTAGTAGCTATGCTTCCAATTCTTATCGTGTATCCGTTTTTGCAAAAATATTTTGCCAAAGGTGTTATGCTGGGCTCCATCAAGGGATAGGGAAGAAAATCAGTAATCCAAAAGCAGGAGGTAGAATGGCATGAAAATTACAAATGTTACATGTATCCGGGCGAATGGTGTATTTGTCAAAATTGAGACGGATGAAGGGATTACCGGCTACGGTGAAGGTTCGAATTTTACTCCTCTAGCAGTTATCGGCATGGTGGAGGAATTAAAACCGTATATCCTCGGGGAAGATCCGCATCGAATCGAATATTTATGGCAGGCTTGCTTCCGTCGTCTATTTGCGAGAGGTGGTCCAGTGACGGGATCTGCAATTTCTGCTATAGATATGGCTTTGTGGGATATTAAGGGTAAAGCGCTAAACGTGCCCGTGTATCAATTACTTGGAGGGTTAGCGCGGGAAAAGGTGAGATTATACGGACATATCGTAGGTAATTCTGCGGAAGAAATAGCCGCAAATGCCAAGAGGCTTGCAGCAAAAGGAGTAACTGCTATTCGCTATCGCGGCTTTCACGATACCGACGATATTGACTTGCATGATCACAAGCGGGCGGTTAGACAGCAAATTGAATATACGGAGGCCATTCGTGCTGCGGTTGGCGACGATGTTGACCTCATTCTTGAATGCCACGGGCGCTATGACCCTGATTTTGCTGTAATGCTTGCAGAAGGTGTTGCGAAGTTTAAGCCCCTTTACATTGAAGATCCCATTCGTCACGAAAATCCCCAAGCGTTGGTGAGGTACAGGCAGCATACGAACATCCCGTTGGCAACCGGAGAACGCGGACATAACAAGTATGATTTCCGTGAATTTGTAGTTGACGGTCATGTCGATTATTTGCGACCCGATGTATGCTGGTGCGGCGGCATTACGGAAATAAAAAAAATTGCCGCATTTGCTGAAGTATATAATATTAATGTTGTCCCGCACAATAATTGGGGACCACTCGGGACCTCCGCAAGTGTACACATTTCTTTGGCAATTCCTAACATTACACTTATGGAAGGATTCTGGGTTGATTCCGCAAAGCCGACGGACGTAGTAACACCATGGCCAAAAATAGTGGACGGCTATGCCTACCCGCCCGTTGGTCCTGGACTGGGAGTGGAGTTTAACGAAGAGATCGCCGCTTCCATTCCGCAAAAGCCTACAAGAGTATTGCCCAAATTGAATGGATTTGATGGATCTGTAAGAGACTGGTAGGGCTCTGCGGTGTCCTTTTATAATAAGTGTAATGGATATTAAAAATCCCATCATGTTTGGTCGCAATTCGATCAATCGTGATGGGTTTTTTTGGTAAATATGGTCAATCTCAAAATCAGTTCCCCCGTGTTGTATGAAGAATTTGATACAGTAAGAAGAGAAAATAAGCCTATTTTCTTATCAGCCTGTACCATAAATTATTTGTGCACATAAAATAATCTGGCGAAGATGTAGGGAGGTTGATTATGTGAAAAAGGTTAAGTACAAGATGGGTAAATTAGGGAAACATAATTTCATGAAAAGATTTAATGCTATAAACACTTTCCTGCCTGATACTCGAATAGCCTCTAAATCCAATATAAAAACTATGATAAGATTACACGAATCACTTTATTTAAAACCTGATGAGGGTACCGGAGGTCATGGGATATATAAAATAACAAAAACTAAAAAAGGGTATTCGTTAAGAAGTGGGACTGCCACTAGATATTTCAATTCAATTGATACTTTATATCGTTCACTTCATATATTACTCACTAAAGAAAAGTATGTAGTCCAGAAAGGGATTGATTTGCTAAAACATAACAAACGAGGATTTGATATCAGAGTTATGGTGCAAAAGAACAGAAATAATATATTGATCCCGACAGGTATTATTGGAAGGTTAGCGAAGCCTAAAAAAATAGTAACTAATTATCATTCTGGAGGCACTCCTTTGCCAATAGACAAGTTACTCAAATCACATCTTAAAGGAGACTCTAGGATTAAATATATTAAAAATATGGAATTATTGAGTAAAAAAGCAAGTCATGTCCTTGGTAAAAGTTATAGAAGGAAGCGAGCTTTCGGTGTTGATATTGCAATTGATTCCAAACTGAAGCCATGGATTCTGGAGATTAATACTGAACCTGATATGAGTATTTTTAACACTTTGAAGAATAAAACGATGTACAAGAGGATTCTTGGATACTCTAAAATAAAAGGATAACAGGTAATAACAAAAAGTCCGCACGGTTGGTCAAGACCCCATTTAGTAGATATCGAAAAAAGACTCTAGGCAGCGAGCTGTCGTCGGTACTCAACCGGCGTCAGCTTCTTTAGTTTTCTTTTGTGCAAATCTAAGCTGAAATCGGAAATAGTCAAAATAATTACAATTAGGTCAGTATTACACATTTTCGAGCGGTGGTTCGCTACCTATACTAAAGGTAACCCAAGACATTATCGTGTGCGTAATAATCATTGAATATTTGAATGAGTTAATTGAGGAGGCGAACAGTTCGTGAAGGAGGTAAATACAATTAGGATGTATTCACAGCGAGGAGCCACCGGATTTAAGGAGAAAGGAAAACGCAAATCTTTGTGGCACGGCCTGAGGCGGGACAAGTTTCTGTATTTGCTTATGTTACCGGGACTCGTATTTTTCATCCTCTTCAAATATGTTCCGATGTGGGGTATTGTCATCGCTTTTCAGGACTATTCCCCTTATTTGGGAGTAGTGCAGAGCAAGTGGGTGGGGTTCGAGCATTTTAACAGGCTTTTTTCTAATCCGGATTTCGTCAAATTATTGCGCAATACGACGATGATCAGCCTCATGAGTCTGTTATTCTTTTTTCCGATGCCGATCATTTTCTCTTTGCTGTTGAACGAAGTCCGGAATGTGGTGTTTAAAAGGATACTCCAGTCGATAGTGTATTTGCCGCATTTTTTATCATGGGTCATCATTGCGGGCATCACTTTCCTGCTGTTCTCTCAGACGTCAGGGATCGTCAACCTGCTCCTTGCATCGTATGGAGAAGATAAAGTTGATTTTCTTACGAACTCCGACATGTTCTGGTGGCTGTTGACTGCGCAGTCGATCTGGAAGGATACAGGGTGGGGGACGATCATTTTCCTCGCCGCTATTGCCGGGGTCGACCCGCAGCAGTTCGAGGCTGCTAAGATTGACGGAGCCAATCGTCTTAGGCAGGTTTGGCATATTACATTGCCAGCGATTCGCAGTGTCATTCTTATTCTTTTGATTTTGCGTCTCGGTCATGTTATGGATGTCGGTTTTGAACAGGTATTCCTGATGATGAATGGGGCCGTATCGGAAGTGGCTGACGTATTCGAGACCTACGTGTACAGGATGGGAATTCAGAGTGGTCAATTCAGCTACAGCACGGCCGTAGGGCTCTTCAAGTCTGTCATAGGCCTGGTTCTTGTCATTGTGTCCAATCGGATAGCCAAGCGTTTGGGAGAAGAAGGGGTCTATTGATCCTCAAGTGGTGGACCTGTGATTAGCTTTTAGATTAGGGGGTGAAAACGATGAAAGAAAGTCTTGGTTCCCGGTTGTTCGATGCGGGAAATGTAACACTGCTTTCCATCGTCGGACTGTTAGCGCTGTTTCCACTTTATTACGTGTTCGTTGTCTCGTTCACGGATCCGTCGGAATATATTCTGAAGCAGGGCTTGGTTTTGTTCCCACACCATTGGACGTTATCCGCATATAAGTATTTGCTGTCCACTCGAACATTTATTAATGCGACGGGTGTCAGTGTATTTCTTGCAACTGTAGGCACCGTACTCAGCTTGATCGTTACTTCTGCTTTGGCATATGGTCTGTCGAGAAAACGTTTGCTAGGCCGACGGGTGATTATGCTGCTGATTCTTATCACGATTTTATTTAATCCGGGGATCATTCCCCACTATATGCTGATCCGCAATCTGGGCTTGATCGACAGCATTTGGGCGCTGATTTTACCGGCACTTGCAAGTGGATGGAATGTCATTCTAATGAAAAGCTTTTTCGATAACATTCCAGTGGAGCTGGAAGAATCGGCAGCGATAGACGGCTGTTATGATATCGGGATATTCGTCCGTATTGTTCTGCCACTTTCACTTCCGTCGCTGGCCGCATTCGGCCTGTTCTACGCGGTGGCTTACTGGAACACGTTTTTTAATGCCGTATTGTTCATCAACGATAATACAAAGTGGCCGCTTCAGTTGGTGCTGAACAATATGCTGATCAATTCCTCTACTTCGGCTGGGGGATCGGCTGCAGCAGAAATGATGGCGGAGCAGACCATTCCAACGGAAACTTTAAAAATGGCTGCAGTCGTAATTGCCATCACTCCGATTGTGCTTGTATATCCGTTTCTGCAAAAGCATTTTGCCAAAGGCGTCATGCTTGGTTCCGTGAAAGGCTGACAGGTGGGTTCAAACAACAAGTGCTCACTTCAAAATAAAATACAGAGTTCATCGAAAAGGGAGGATTTTACACATGTTTCAACACGAACCATGGTTTCGCAAGAACATAAAGGCGACTACTGCCGTCTGTCTGATTGCGGCACTGCTTACTGCCTGCGGTGGTGACAAGATAGACGGGGGGACGGCGGCAAAAGCTGATAAAGCTGGAGCTAAGGAAAAGCCAGCCGAAATCAGCATTCTCACCGAATTTAATACGACAGAGGCACCAAGTGCCGATAATCCGGTACTGAAGGAATTTGAGAAACGCACGAACACGAAGTTGTCTATTACATGGGTATCACCAAATAATTACGGGGAAAAGCAGAATACGGTGCTGGCCTCGGGGGAAATACCGGATCTGATGAAAGTCAGCGATTTAATCAACCCGCTTATGCGTCAGATGGTCGATCAGGGGGCATTCTGGGATTTGACGCCTTATCTGAAGGAATACCCGCATTTGATGGAGTATCCCAAGGAAGTATGGGAGAAGACGAGAATCAACGGAAAAAACTTCATCATCCCTTCCGTGCGTCCGCTTGAAGGAGGAAACTCGCTGCCATCCATCCGTAAGGATTGGTTGGACAAGCTGAATTTGAAAATGCCGGAAACGTTAGATGAATTGTACGGGGCACTGAAAGCGTTTACGCTCAATGACCCTGATGGGGACGGTAAACCAAACACGCTTGGCTATACGATGAATGAATACAATTTTGTGCAAAATGTGCTGAATGGCAGCAACGGTAAATGGAAGGTACAGGATGGCAAGCTGATCAACACCGAACTCGAACCGGGTACACATGACGCGCTGATCTGGTTGAATAGGCTGTACAAGGAAAAGCTGATTCCCGAAGATTTCGCTGCGATGAAAGGATCGCAAACGGAGGATATGGCAAAAGCGGGGAAGGCAGGCTTGCATACAGATACAGTAGAGGGCATCTGGCGTTCGACGGCTGAATTGGTTAAAACGAACCCGAAGGCGGATTTCCTTCCTTTCACCAGTTTAAAAGGCCCGTTCGGCAATGTTGCTTTCCAAACTTCGGGTTATTCCGGGCTGTTCCTGATTCCGAAAAAGGTTCCGGAGGACAAGGTGAAGAAAATCCTTGCGCTGATGGATTACGGAGCGTCCGAGGAAGGATTTTTGCTGGCCTGCTACGGGTTTGAGGGTGTACACTACACAGTACAGGACGGATTTAAAGTAACAACTGAGCAGGCGACAAAGGACAGCGTCGCGCAGAGCTCCTTCGGTAAAATTTTCGAACGATATGACAAATATTTGTGGGCTTACCGAACGGGAATGCCAAAAGATGTATTAGAACGCAACAAAAAGATTGTCGACGAGCGCCTGAAAATAAGCATTGCGGATCCTTCGATTGGCCTTGTGTCAGAAACGAATCAAAAGCTTGGAGCCGATTATACGAAAAAAATTATTGATTTGAAGGTAAAAGTAATCATGGGCAAAGAACCGATCGAAGCCTGGGATAACTTTGTGAAACAGTTGAAGTCGGATGCCAACTATATAAAGATTATCGAGGAATATAACAAGGCCTATCAGGACCGTGCTAAAGCAAGCAGCAAGTAGACTACCCTACATGAGGAGAAAACAATTATGAAACAGCAAGAATGCAAGCTTGACAAAGAAATAACGAAACAAGTAAAACTTGATTTCCTGCTTTATTTGCCAGTCGGATACGAAGAAACCAATCGAGAATGGCCGCTCATTCTATTCCTGCATGGACGTGGTGAGCGAGGCACGGATCTGAGCCGTCTACAACAATACGGACTCCCGAAGCTAGTCGAGGAGCAAGAGGATTTTCCATTTATCGTCGTATCGCCGCAATGTCCATTATACACGACTTGGGGTTTAGAAAGTGATGCTTTACTTGCACTGCTTGATGATGTGTCTGCGCGATACGCGGTGGATAGAAGCCGGATTTATTTGACGGGAATTAGCATGGGTGGTTTTGGTACGTGGAATTTAGCAACGGATGATCCGGAAAGATTCGCGGCAATCGCCCCGATTTGTTCCACAGGGCCAACGGAAAAAGTCCATATGCTAAAGGATGTTCCAGTATGGGTGTTTCATGGTGCAAAAGATACCACTGTACCCGTGCATCATGCAGAGGAAATGGTTGAGAAACTGAAAGCATGCGGAGGCAATCCGCGTCTGACGATTTATCCCGATGCCGATCATGCTGGCTTGACACCCGTTTTCTTCAATATGGAGATTTACGACTGGTTCCTGCAACATAGGAGGAAAACGTCGCACTCTGAATAGGTAAAAATAGACTCATCGGAGCGTATCCAATACGCTCCGGTTTTTTGTCTTTGCAGAGGGGTACTTGCAAAGGGAAATACGAAGCACGGGATCATGTATCTGGAATTTCTTCAATGGAAGCAAGAGGGAAATTGAATTCTAACCAGGAGACTTTAGTCATTGACGTTCAAGATGGTGTGGAACTTTGGTGCTATTTTATCGCCGCAACTTTACAACTCGTTTGGGTTTTCTTATCTATCGGGTATAGCTTATTTGTTACCTACAGGTACTTAGTGAATAAACCTGATGTTACTTGGGCGCATGGTCGAAAAGTAAAACGAATAAGTGAGTGGATAAATAGTTCTGCTAGCTTTAAATTTGAAGAGAGTAGTATTGGTTGGTCAAAAGTGCAGCTTTGTTCATGAAAGATATTTTACTCAAAAAGTAATTAACAATAAGAGGAATAACGGAAAATATTTTTATGTAGAAGATCAACAACAAGGTTTAAATATTTCTGAGAAGATGAAACTTTGTGATTATTGTTTTAAATGAGAAATTAAAATTGGCATTTCATCATGATAGAGAAAGGACATTATGAACCTCTCGAACGAAGAGTTAATGAGAATTATCAATACTAGACCAGAGGGGAATTATTATCCATTCGACCTAGAGGAATACGATCATGCTGCTTATCCATCTCCAAATTTGCCACTATCAGCCAAGAGGATATATTCTGAACTGATACTTACTCATTTTGAACTACTAATTGATGTGTATAATGCCCTGAAGTCACATGATTATGTGGCATTAAAATATTTTGAATATTCTTGGACTTGGCTAGAAATACAAGTCGATAGCGATTACCTTGTTTTAAGCGAATTGAAATATGAGATAATGTCCTTAAAAAATATGATATGTACTGATAAGTTCCTTTTGAAAGATGCAACATGCGATTCATTTTCAAACGTTCGTATACACAAGAATGATTTGATTCATGAAATAAGAAACAAAACAATTGATTTTATCATAGAAATACAAGGATTAAATAATGATATTTTAAGCTCCATATATTTTACCCAGCTAATGAACTTTTACAATAAAAGTAAATAAAATATGGATTTCATTTAACAGTCAGTGAAAAAATGGGGAAATGCATGGAATACATTATGAGAAAAAGAGGAGATTGAGCGTGTGGCAAATAGCCTTTACTTTAGCTTTGGTGATTGAATACTGGTACTATTTTGCAGTCACTACTTTGCTTATTATTTTTGTGATCTCGTATAATATACTAAGAAAGAAGAAAAGATTGCAAATCCATAGAAAGTATCGAAAAACGGGGGTCCTAGATGCAAAGGCTAGAAAAGAAGCTCCTTAAAATTTGATTTGGACAATCTAGTCCTTTGGAGGTCAGAACATTGTCAGATAGTGATAAGGATAGCTAAGAAAATTGAGTTTTAAAGGAAAGGAGTTGAGAAGCTTGCACCAGGGATTCAATAAGGGTGGTGGTCATCACGGCAGAACACACGATGCTGAAAAAATGTGTCCTATCATTTATAAGCGTAAACGTTTTAATACCGCTAAATGGATAGCACAACAAATGAATTGTTTGCCCAAGTGAAAAAGCAATATGACAATGATTATTGGAAACCAATCATGGAAATTTTATCGAACTCAGTGAAGCAGATAATTTAAGTAAACTAGTGATAATTAAAAACGTATTCGAGTTGTTTGGTGTAGATTCAGATATCATGGAGATGGCTCAAACATTTTCGGAAATTGGGTCAGCTTACAGTTCATTCTTTAATGAGGTCGAGCCAATAGAAATTGAAGGACTTGAAAAGATAGATAAGAATACGAATACGAATACGAATGAAATTAGAGAGCAATTAACACAAGCATATGAAGATAATAAAGAAGAAATTGAAACCACATATAAAGAACGCAATGATCAGCCTGAATTTGTAAGAACTGGTATAAAACAAGATTCAGATGGTACTAAGAGATATAGATTGCATTATAAGTGTGTCGCTTGTTGGAACAAAGAAAACCATTTTGTGTTTTTTGATTCTAAGAAAACTTGGTGTCATAAGTGTCAACATGAAATGGTTGTTCTACCTGCACATCCAGAAGGGTTTCCAAATCATGATACTTTCCAAAACTTCTTTAGAGCTGGCGAATTTTATGATTGGAATCTATGGAGAAGTGAATCACAACCTATTTAGAAACAAGAATTTCCCCTATTAACAGTAATTTATTTCGTAATACTGATAACTCTTTTTATAGATCTTTATTTTTTTCTTCTACTAGCAGTGCTCTTTCTCTCCAATAAGAAGTAATATCATTTTTGGATTCTGTTTGAATCACATTAGTATTATGAGTATTGTAACCTCCTGCCTCTAGAAACAATGAAAGTGTTACCTCGCCATGTGCTGCTTCAGTAAATTTCAAAATCGTTTCAATTGCAGGAGGATTATTTTCTTGCGATTAATCAAATTCGATATATAAGAATTTGATACGTCACAATCTCTCGAATAGGCATTCAATGATCGTTTTCCTTGAGCTTGCTTTAGTAATTCTGCAAACTGCTGCTTATTAAAATGTGTCATATATTGTTTCCTCCAGATAATCTATAAACACATATTATAAATGTTGTTATCAGTAGTCAACAAGTAAAGATATCTTTACTAACCAATTTTTTAACATCTCCTTATTATTTTTCATTGAAAGTTACCTTTTATTTACACCAAATTACGTCAGATTTCGAGTAAATTATATTGCCATATATTACACCTCCTGTTAATATTATTAAATTAAATATAATTTGGGGGTTTCATATGTATCAGCGTATCATACTTGTTTCACTTTTTCTTCTTTTGATGTCAGCTTGTGTTAATGTTCAAGAAACAACGAGTTTAGCTGATCAGTTATTTGAATCCAAAGATTTTGCTGGATTTAATAAAACAATTGAGAAATTGCAGAAAGGAAATAAGTCAGAATATGAAAAATATATTTCGGGAATCAAAGAGAAAGAATTGTTTAAACTGAGTAAGTATGATAATTTAACTAAGACTAATGAAGGTATTCCATTACTTACTAATATTACTAAAAATGTCCCTGCACTAGCTGATTATTCTAATGCTCAACTTAAAACTTTAACGGACAACAAAAAATACTTAGATCAGATGGACAGTTCGGTAAAAAATGTTTTGAATAAACATGTAATAATCACTGGAGATTTATTAAGTAAGTCCAATACACCAATAATTTTAATGGACACAATAGGTACAGTCGGTACAGCGACAAAAGAGCTAAAAGAATTAAGTTTAGATATAAACACCAATATTATTTATCTAGAATCTTTAAAAGTACCAGAACAATACTCTATTCCACATAAAAACTATATTGAATCTATTAAGAAATATAAAAGCCAATTAGATGCAAAATTTACTTTTGTTGATACTAATGCCGCTGAAATATCAACTTATAATACCTTTATTAGAAAAGGAAGTTTTTATGCTTTAAATGAGATGGATTCTATTACAAGAGAATTCGATAAATTATCAATAGGGATAAAAACTTCTGTTGATGACATGAAACAAAGAGCAACGAGTTTCCAACAATTGTTGAAATAATAATTGATTGTATGCAGCCTAATTATATTAGGCTGCATTTTTGAGTCTGTAAAATAGTTTCGTATTATGAGGTTAACCAGCTAAATCTGGTTAACCTCATTTTTTGCGTTAAAATTAGCATTAGCCGGTGAGAAC
>NZ_MRTH01000070.1 GCF_001956045.1 Paenibacillus sp. FSL H7-0331
GTGTTTATGTCGGTATCGGGGCTATTCAGTCTAATTCGATCGTTAAACCAATGCCCATCCGGCACCTCTAAGCCGGCATTATACATGGTATTAAGAATGATGGGCTTTGACGTATCTGCCACTACGTTTCTAGAGGGAATTATTGTGTCTGTGTAGACCGAGTTCATTACATTTTGGGCAAATAATGTATCATTTTTAGTTGTATTGAGCGAAAGTGAAGTATGTATACGACCTGAGGCAGCTTTATTACTTGCAGCATCTGTGACCGTCTCTTCTGCGATTGTCACTATGGGCGACTGAATTCCTAACATGAGTGCAGTTAAAGCACATACTAGCATTCGTCCCAGATTATTTATCATTTTATTTCTCCTTAAATAAAATTATTAAGTAAGTGATCCATTCACTTCTCGCTCGTTTTCCATATGAATGCCCATCTAGACATGGTTCTTGTATTACTCTTATCAACAAGATACAACAACGGTGAAATTACTACTAAATATCGATAGCTCATGACATCACTCAATCCTAGTTATACTTTTCCAATATGTTCACCTCCACCCTCATAAGGATAGGCCAAAAAACACAGAGTCCGGTTGTCCATAAGCAGTTGCTTAAGTAAATGTTGACTCTTAACCTACTTAATAGATTTACGATACTAACTGTATCTTCAATAATTTTGATACATTTTGTACCATGTGTAAATTATAATTCATTAAATTAAAAAAGGTTATCATACTATGCTGTCGATTCTTGTATGAAATAGAATGAATCCTGTATTACGGAAGCCCATAGTAATGCTGAAATTAAATGGTGTTATATGGGGGATATCGATGTTGAAATGGTTCCAGTAGCCAATTTTGATGCAACTACCCCACAGGAGTGGGCCCGGTCATTTTCATGAATTTAACTGGATTTCGCCTTAGGCGCTCGAACAGATTGTAAGCCAGTAACTTGAAACAACAAATCGATCCTCCTCAGGGAATATTCATTGCAGTCAGTTTTGGGCATTACATCTTATAAAAGTGAGTGAGAGGTGTCAAAGAAATATAGAACAACTCAAAGTTCAATAAAACAAGCTTAGAAGGTCCACATGCACCTACTAAGCTTGTTTGACGAAGATGATTAGTTTACTTACTCTTTTGTGTCAGCATATATTAGAAGAACGGTTCTGAAGCGGAAATATACAGACTGTTCCCGGTTCTGCTCCGCTCCATGACAGGCTGATGGAGTTTGTATTACGACTCGTACTGGTTAAAGACTTATTGCTAGCCCATGCCGGCAAAGTAATATATACGGCTAATTGAGCTAGCGTGTCCCCTTAGCTAAATGACCTAGGATTTTGTTTCATAAGAGAAGAAATTTTTTGCTCGTCTGTATTTTCGATCTTCTCTAGCTGTTGAATAACCAATTCCTGTCGTTGTATTGAATGGTTTTGGCTTAACTTTGCTTTCCCTTCTATTCTGTTAATTTTCATTTTAAAGCCCTGAACTCCTTTATTCAAACCACTTAGAAAGTCGGGGTCTATATCCTGCAACCTGTAGGAACTATTAGGGGTCTCGTACTTCAATACCATATCGGTTAAGGAAACCATTAACTCATTTTCGTCATCTATAAGTTCGACATCCCCGTATACATGAACGGTCACATAGTTCCATGTTGGAACTGCCTTATTCGTCTCATACCAAGAAGGAGAGATATAACAATGAGGACCATGAAATACCGCTAACACAATTTGATTCCTAATGTCTTTCCATTGAGGATTTGGACGAGCAAAATGCCCGTATAAATACATATGATTTTTATCGAGAATTAATGGCAAATGGGTAGCATATGGTGTCCCATCATGTTGAGAAAACAATGTAGCAAAACTATTTTCTCTAATAATCTTATAGGCAATTGATATATCCGTAATTTCAAAATGTGAAGGTATGTACATATGGTGTTCTCCTCTCATACATTAAAAATTTATAAGTGTTTTTAATCATAAACCAATAATAGGCAAAAGATCGGACTAGTAGAAGATCCAATTTAAATAATTATTACTGTACCAATCTGTCATCGCTCTTCATATCAGTGTTTTGGTCATTATATAATCAATTTGTTCTTCATCACCCATATAAAAAGAGTGAGCTCCAGTTTGAATAAAACCCATTTTTTTATAAAAGACAATTGCGCTCTCATTCTTTTCCCAAACGCCCAGCCAGATCATCTTTTTGTTCTGTCTAATGGCTATTTCCACCACTTTGTTTAGCAGGTACTTTCCAAGCCCTTTTCCTTGAAATTTGTATCTAATATAAATCCTCTCAATTTCGAGTGACTCATCACCCATTTTTTCGGATTGGGCATCATTAATATTGACCTTTAAATATCCAGCAAGTTCTTCATTGAAACAGATGAGAAAGACTTCTGAAGAAATATTGGACAATTCCTTTTCCAACTGTTTAGAGTTAAATGCTCTTTCCAAGTAGGCTTTCATATTTTCAGGTGAATTCTGATCTTTAAATGTATCGTTGAATGTTTCCATACTTAATTGTTGAAGTATTTGTAAATCTTCAAGGCTGCACTTTTTTATTTTTATAGTCATTTTAAATATAGCTCCTTTATATTAAATCAATAATCTCTCTTGTTTCCCTTTTTTACAAATTCCCAGTCAATTTCTATATTTTTTCTAACTCTTTGAAGCAGATGAAAAATGGTTTCTGCTTCTTTTTCGGAAAATCCCGCTAATGCTACACTATTCGAATGATCATTTTCTCTTTTGATAAAAGGAAATACACTTTCCCCTTTTTCAGTTGGAAACAGTTTATTTATTTTTTTGTTATGTTCATCATCTCTCTTTTCAATAAAGCCATTAATTTCAAGGTTTTTTATTGCACGAGCTGCGGTTGTTCGGTCTACTTTAATCATTTCAGCTAACTTTTCTTGAATTATTCCTGGGTTTTCACATATTCGGACAAGGTACAAATACTGTCCTTTTGTAAGGTCATATTCTTTAAATTCAATATTGCTTATAGAATCTAATGCCCTGGCAATCATTCCAATTTCGCGTAGGATTTCCTTCATATATGCAACTCCATCTTTTTTTATTAACCAGTATTTTAAATAATATTATAATATTTTTGTTGCATTTGCAATAAAATAAAAACCTTTCTTTACAGCCCTTTAGTCCAATCGCTGCTCACCTAATACCTTGATTATACAAAAAAGCAACTTTCACACACATAAATTGTGTAAAAGTTGCACTTTGATTTTGTGGAATTTTTCAGTGGTCTCCCCGTCAATCTGATGCGTCGCTGTTGCGAAACTCCATAGGAATCCATTCGGAACTGCCGTCCATTTTACTTATTTAATACTGGTCACTTGAACGGGTCCAATGAGCCCGCTTGGCTCCTGCTGTGCGAAGGAGGATAAGAAGTCGCGTTGATCCTTCACTAGCGTATTCGTAACTTCGATGACAAGCTTGTTGATGCCCTTCTTGATCAACCCATTGATTTCCAAGCAGTAGGGCGGACAAATTCGCACTCCAACGTGCTCGCCATTTAACCATACTTCTGCCGTTTCATAGACCTCACCCAGCTCCAGCAAAACTCGGCTACTGGATTCACTCCACTCGAAGTCCGTCTCATAACGGAAGGTTCCCGTAAAACGGGGCAAGCAGTCAGGCCGACTCATATTCGTTAAAGTCGCCAGTTTTCCCCATTCCCTAAATCGAGGATATTGTTCGGATTGGGTGGTGGATACAGTCCATTCGCCTTTAAGTTCAAGATCCGACCCCAATGTATATGGCGGCAACGTGTCATAACCTTCCAAATCTGCTCCATGGAGCAAAACAACGGATTCATACGGATGAATGACAAGCTGCACCTCAGTCACATCAGTATCCCCATTTACATCCAGCTTGGTCAACCGATTCAGGAAGGCATCATAGGCATATACATTGCCCTGGACCGGCAAATCCATCTTCGTTTTGATGGTTTGATGCGGGTGTTCATTAAAAAACATAAAAACATCCAAACCATCATGAAGATAGTGATAGTGCCGAAGATAGGGTTCGTTTTTGGCAAGTCTAATATCATAATATCCGTCTGCAATAAGTTCTTGTGACAGCTTGTCTAATGGCACTACCTTAACGTGCCTGTGATTGGCAAGGAGAGACAGTTCAGCAGAGACATCTTTGCCTTCGCTCGAACGTGAGGGCAATTCGTTTATAAAACGAACGGCTAATCCTTGCTCGGCAAGCTGAGCCAAACGTCGAACCATCGCTGTCGGAAGCGCTTCGGCATAGGGCACGACCAGACATTCATAAGCTTCGATATTTACCTGCAGCTTGCCATCTTTCACGTTGGCCGCATCCAGAAGAATATCTACGGGAAGAACATCGCAGTCAATTTGATGCTGCATTAATTCCTTTACAGGCTTATGAAAATACATAGAATCTCCAGACCACTCGGCTTCAGCGTGATATATGACTGCAGCTGTCGCCACATGCCTTCCGCCTGAAATCAGGTGGCACATCCGATTCATATACCCATTTAAATACTTGTAGTAGCGGTACTGCGGATTTTTCCCGCTTGCATACATATGCGGCGGGCAATCCGGATCCGGAAAAGCTTTCTGGGTAAAAGAATGCGGGACAAAATAATTGACTCCGCGAACCAACATATGGTCTGTGATCCATTTCATTAGTTTCAAGCCTTCCGCCCAGCCATATGCCCCATACACTTCACACATCGTCCGGCCTTGTTTTTTCGGATCGATGTGTCCAAGCGATACACCAAGCTTAGCGAGGCCATAGTGGAAAAATTCACTATCCGTATCGCCTCCCGGCTTGCTAAAAGACAATTCATCGAAGCCGGGGACAATCTGCCACAGCACCACATCAAGACCCGACATGTCTTGTCCCCACATTGAACGGAAGAAGTGTCCGGCGCCGGAGCCAAGCCTTGCATGCACGTTGTTGTCTTCAAGTACATGTCCAATGTATTCTACTCCGCGGGTTCTGCACCACTCTCCGATTTGGCTGCAAAAGTTGTCCGCGTAGAGCTTGCTGACAATATTCATATAGGTGTACCGTACGATATTGGTCTGTTCTCCCGCATCATGCCAGAGGAGTGGCAGGTACTTACGGTAGTCCCCTCCTAACGCCTGCTCAAGCAAATCTGACATTTCACTGCTCCAAGGAAGCGGCACCCCTTTTTTTCCGGGCTTCGAATTGAAGTCAAAGGTTGTCTTATCATTGTAGAATCCGGGTTCGTCCGAAAAGAATCCGGCAAATGTCTTTCCGAAATCGGCCTTGTATCGTTCATACACAGCCTCATATACCGTATCGAGCAGAATACGAACGGAATCCCGATCTAGCGGGTTCAGATAATCTTCCTGCTGCTGGCTGCCGCCATCCTTATTTTCAGAAATAATAAATACTCGCCAATACCCTTCCGGGATATCCCAATATAAGATCCCGTCTTGCACAAGGTCAGTAATGTCGGTACATTCACTGAGTAATGTTCCATTGGATGGATCTCGGCGTACCGCGACAACGGAAATTAATTTATTTTTGCCACTTGCGTTTTGGGGCTGCGAGATGGTCGGTCGAAGCCCACGCATCAGCAAGGTATCCAGCAGCAGAGAGGTTCCTTGCGCAGGACCGAGCGTATCGATATAACGTTCACCCAAAAATTTGCGATGAAGCTCTTCCGGAGCTTCCTTTACTTTGCCTGCCGCATTTCCCGTTGGAAAATGGTCATCATCAAGCAACCATACCTTCATACCCCGATTCCGGGCTTCCTCCATAATAATGTCCATGTCCGCCCACCATTTCGGTCCAAGAAAATCTGGATGAGGCCGAGCCTCCACACAAATGGCCCCGATTCCGGCTTCATGAACACGGACCATCTCCTCACGAATCACCTTCTCTTCCTCGCCATGCTGCCAGAGAAAAGGAAGGATATAATTATGTTCTTGACCCTCAAGCACTTCCTTTAGACGATTGCCCATAATAGCCTCCTGCTTCAACTTAGGTTCATTCATCCAATGCCTGCAGCCTGGATGAAAATATCCGCCCGGCTTCGATTCGAAGACGGGCGGATCATCTTGTTCGAAAAATTTATTATTTTTTCACTTTCGCATACCATTCTCTAGCGCGCTTCGTTACTTCTTCGCCACCCGATTTGTTCCACTTATCTACAAATTCATCGAATTTGCTGATCGGGTATTGCCCGAGAATAATTTTGGTAGCGTATTCCACGTACAGCGTACGATTGTTAATGTCCGGGAAGCCGTCATAAACGCTGGCCGGCATACCGTCTCCGGCAATGGTCTTGGCGTACTTCTGAGCCTCTTGCATATTTCGGTTAACCTGATCAACAGCCCACATTCTGTCTTCCGACGCTGTAATTTTGTTTAATTCGGTCATGAAGTCAAGTGTGGATATTTTTGAATAAGGATCAAGAACCAGATTCTCCTGACTACTCTTGTCATCCGGAAGTTTGACGGGTTTGCCGTCCTTCATCGTATGATGCATACCTTCCACGCCAAGGAATAGAGCGTTCCAATTTTTCTTGTCATACATGTTGTTCAACAGCTTCAGGGTGGCCATCAACTTCTTCTGATCCTTGGTGTTCTTGACAACCCATTGCGGTTCTAAAAACCTCTTCCAGGTGTAAAAACCTTTGAAGCCCGGGACTTCCGGTACGGGGAGGACAGCAAAGTCAGGTTTCACACCAGTGTTCTTGAACGTATTTTCCATATATAAATTGCTCGTTTCCGCCCAATGGAAGAAACTGCCTGCTCTTCCGCCGTTAACTTTTCCGTCCCACTTGGCCTTGTCGTTAAGGAGCGTTTCCTTATCCAATAATCCGTCCTTGTACAGCTTGGCGATGAACTCCAAGGCGGCTTTCATATTCGGCGTCACCGCTGAATATGAAAGCTTGCCGTCGTACAGGTCCCATTGGGGATTCCCTTCGAACATGGCCACACCGTACATGGCGAACAGATGATCCATCCAACGCGCCTCCTGACGTCCACCCGTCGGAAGCTCATCCTTCTGGCCGTTGCCATTGGGATCCTTGTCCCTGAATGCCTCTAGAACCTTGACATAATCCTCTTGCGTCTTCGGCATCGGCAGGCCCACTTTGTCCAGCCAATCCTTGCGGATCATGCCAGCGTATCTCCCGTAGTCCACCACACCGGGGATATAATAAATTCTCCCCTGACCAGTAGGGTCGTTGGCCTTGACAATATCCCACATTTCCTTCGGAACGGCTTGCCATAGGTTCGGGGCATACTTGGGCAACAGGTCAGTCAGGTCGGCAATCGCGCCGTTTTTAGCCAGACTGTTTTCGATGCCTTCCTTGGGTAAGAACAGGTCCGGCATTTCGTTAGCTGCGATTTTCAGGTTCAACTGATTCAGGTAATTAGTGCCTCCGTTCCACTCCACATAGGGATGGATGACGCCGACACCAAGCTTTTCCTTATATAATTCATACAGCTTGCTGCCTTTGGTGATCGGTTTATAACCGATGTTGGTGCCCCACACTTCAATATCGACAATTTCATCTGCATTGGCGGTCTGATTCTGGGTAGAAGATGAAGAACCTACGGAAGAGTTCGTGTTTCCGCTGCAGCCGGTGACAGCGGTGATCGCAAGGACACCAGCAGCTGATAATAACCCCATTTTTTTGAAATCCATTTTTTTTCCCCCTCTTAATGGTAATGATATATGTTTAAGGCAGCTTGCCTATAAACCGGAAAGGATGTTTTACCCTTTTACAGAGCCGATCATGGCTCCTTTGACAAAGTATTTCTGCAAGAAAGGATACACCAAAATGATCGGAATGATAGCAAAGATTACGGTCGCTGCTCTTAAGGTCCGCTCGTTATAGTTCAGATCAACCGTTGAAGCGGCACCCGCCATAATAACATTATCGTCGGTGATGAACTGCCGGATCTTGATCTGCAGCGGGAACCAGTTCGGATCTTGCAGGAAAAGGAGAGGATGCTGGAACTGGTTCCATAGCACCACACCATAGAATAGAGCCAGTGTAGCCAATACCGCCTTGGACAGCGGAAGCACGAATTGGAACAGCATCCGGAAATATCCGCTGCCCTCAAGGAAGGCAGCTTCTTCCAATTCTTTGGAGAATTGCTTGAAGAAGGTTCTCATGATGATTAGATTGAACGGATTCAGTATATGCGGTACGATCAGAACCAGCGGATTATTATAAAGTCCGATGCCACGAACCGTCAGGAAGTAAGGCACGATAGGCGCCTTGAAGATCATCGCAATTACGATGCCTATCATAATCACTGGCCCCCAGCGGAACTCTGGCTTCGACAATGGGTAAGCAAGCAAAGCGGTCATTAGCAGAGCCAAAAGTGTTCCGATCACCGTCGAACCCAAGGTCAAGAAGAACGATTTCCACAGATCGGGACGATCGATGATGTTCCCCCAGGAGTCTAACGTAAATTGCTTCGGCCATATCGTTACCAAGTTCATATCCACAGCACTTTTGGAGCTAAGCGAGGTGGAGATCACCGATAGAAGCGGTATGAGCGCTATGATGGACAGCAGGATGAGTGATACTGTAATGGCAGTGACGAATACTTTTTCCCCTCTCGATTCAAACATGTCTTACCAGAGCCCCCCATCCGAAACTTTCTTCGACAGCCTATTGAAGACGTACACCAGGATAAATCCAATTATCGACTGGAACAACCCTACCGCCGTCGCAAAGCTGTACTGCGCTTGCTGAATGCCTGTCCGGAACACGTACGTATCCAGGATATCTCCTACACTATAGGTCATCGGGGTGAGCAGATTGAACACTTGATCAAAGCCCAGATCCAAGAAGTTACCGATTTCAAGCAGGAACAGTATCAGCACGGTAGGTAAAAGAAGTGGAAACGTAATGTGACGAATTTGCCGGAACTTGGACGCGCCGTCAATCATCGCCGATTCATAGAGTTGAGGGTCGATCGCGCTGATCGCGGCCATATACACTACCGTTCCCCAACCGGCATCCCTCCACATGGATGCGATCACGTAAACAGGCCGAAAGTATGCGCTTTCCTGCATTGCCAGCAGGGGTTCAAATCCAAACCACCCGATTACAATGTTGAACAATCCGCTTAATGAAAAGAAATCGAAGATGATACCAGCAACAATGACCCAAGACAAAAAATGTGGAATGTACAGAGCAGTCTGGATCCCTTTCTTCAGCGCCGATTTTCGAATCTCGTTGATCATCAGCGCCAGTACAACGGGCATCGGGAAGACCAATACGAGCTTGAGAAAACCAAGCATCAGCGTGTTGCCGAACACTCGGAAGAAGTCAAGATGGTGAAACAGGGTCCTAAAATGCTTGAGACCTACCCAGGGACTATCGATAAACCCTTTGAAAACCGAATAGTCCTTGAAGGCGATTACAGCACCGGCCAGCGGAATGTATTTGAATACGATGAGAAAAATGATTCCCGGAATCGCCATCACATACAACGGCCAAAAAACCTTCATTCGATGAAATGCAACTGCTTTCAATTTGATTCCCCCAATATCTAGTTGTTGAATTCGCTTACAGTATAACTATACAACTAGAGTATACATTGCTCAATTGGGCATTTTTAAGTTTAAACAAGGTGATTTTATAGAATAAATTGAAAACCACTCCTATATGGAGTGGCTAAGTACCGATTAAACACTCGGTAGGTTCTTGCGGTATTCCCTGGGTTTGCACCCTGTCAGTTTCTCGAACAGTCGCGCAAAATGCTGAGTATCCGAGTATCCTACCATCTGGCAGATCTCGTACACTTTCAAATCTGTCTTCTCCAGCAGTTCTTTCGCTTTACCAATTCGGGTCTGCGTCAAAAAATTCATATAAGTATCCCCCGTCTTTTGTTTGAAAAACTGGCTTAAATAATAGGGGCTGATGAAAAAACGTCCAGCTAGATCTGCTAGTGTGATCGGTTCATTGTAATGTGTAGATACGTATTCCTTAACCTCAGTGATAATGTCCTTTTTCTTGGGAATATTATGCTCCAGCTTGAACGTAATTATTCTTCTGATGACTTGAACCATCCATTCCTCTAGACGCTCTAACGTCCGGAACCGCGAAATGCCCTCTAGTGACAAAATATGACGGCCTAAGAAATCGTTTTGCTGCAGCTGCTGAAAGGACATCTTCCGAACACTTGATAGAAGGATGTTCAAACACTGTAGCTGGAGATCTGCCGGGCTCATGTCTGGTTCGGCTTCCATCCCTCGAAAGATCTCGCGGATGATACCTACACATTCCATCTCGTCCATGTTGTCGAGACCAGCTTCCAATTTAGCTATCATCACTTCAGGAACAGGGTGAATCCGTCCTGTCAGATTCATGATCTCGGGAAATTGGATCACGGCGGCAGCCCCCTTGACGACTTTATAGCTTAATGCATAACGGGCTTCCTCAAAAGACTGGCTGATTCCAGTGGCCCGTTTCTGAACCGTACCTATTCCGACAGTCATGGACAGTTCCAATTCCCGGTAGACCTCCTCCTTAAGACGTTGTACCGAACGAACCAGATTTCCATACTCGATGGAACTGCCTTGGGTAACCACCACTGCTACTTGGGCACCCGAATAACGAAACCGATACACTCCACGGTACTGCCCCAGGGCCAGATCGATTTGCCCGTACACCTGCTGAAGACTAAATTCCTTCAAAGCATCGACGTTGCCGTCGAATTCAAGCAAGATACAAGCGAACCAGACACCCTCTGTTGGAATTCGCGCAATCTGAAGCAGTTCTTCCATAAGTTCCGAATTTTCGCTGTCGACATCTAGGACATCCCGCAAGGCGCTCTCTTGCATACGGCTGTGAACCTCTTGCTTTAATTCGTCCACTTCCTGTAGCTTGGCCCTGTCCGCACGTACCACCTCTATGACCTGATAAATGCAGTCGCGTAGCTCCTCTTCCTCAACCGGCTTATTGAGGTAAAACTGCACTCCCAGTTGAATGCCTCTTCGAGCATATTCGAAGTCGGCATAACCACTTAACAGAATGAATTTAGTCTGACTGCCCTTGTCTTTCAGCATTTTTATCATGTCAAGGCCGTCAGACTGTGGCATTTGAATATCCGTAATGACAATGTCCGGCTGCAGTTTTTGAATTATTTTGAACCCCTCCAAACCATTATAAGCTGCGCCGACGACCTCGCATTCCGGTATATAGCGGCTTATCATTTTTTTGAGACCTTCTACTATGCCTTTCTCGTCATCAACCAAGATCAACCTCATCCCAATGCACCTCTCCTTCTATTATCGTGCCTAACATTGACCTAAAGCTTAGGGATTAAGAATTCGACCGTCGTTCCACGATCAACCGCAGGACGAATCGTCACATAATACCGATCACCATAATGGAGTTTGATACGTTCGGCGATATTTTTAAGACCTAACCCGTTTCGCTCCGGTGCATCGGTTTCTTCGAGTTTATATTTGTCCGATTGAGCATCCTCCAGTACTGCAATCAGTTCTTTTTGTTTCTCCAAAGAAATACCGCCCCCGTCATCCGTTATCCGGATTAAGATTTCCCCATCTTCCGTCCAGACGCCTTCAATATCGATATTCATGGGCCGACTGTAGTCCTCAAATCCATGGTTGATACTGTTCTCCACAATAGGCTGAAATATCAGCGGGATGATGGTGCAATTCAGTATCTCATCTGGGATTCTGATATCTAGTCTGAACATATTATCAAACCGGATGTTTTGAAGTTCTAAGTAATTGATCGTATAATCCAATTCATGCTTCACCGAATGATGTCTGCCCTCTTTACCTAAAGCTAGCCTAAACATGCGAGCCAGAATTTTAATCATACTGGCTGTCTCCTCATCATCTTTCATCAACGCCTTCATGCGGATGGATTCCAAGGTATTGTACAACATGTGGGGGTTGATCTGATTTTGAAGTGCGATGAATTTAGCTTGACGCTGCTTGATCTCCGCGATATACACGTCTTCAATTAAGGTTCGGATCGTTATAATCATTTTGTTGTAACTGTTCACCAGACTTCCGATCTCGTCATTGGCCTGCTCTTTCTCTATGGGCAAGTATTGGCCTGCTTCTGCCTGCTTCATACTTCTACGGAGCGCTTTAATAGGTCTTGTGATCGTATAGCTTAAACCAAGTGAGATGCAGGTTATGACCAGACAGCTCATCAGGATCACGATCACCGTCATTCCTTTGATCTGATTAATTTTCTGCAGCAGCTTCGAGCGCGGAATTTCTGTTTTGATAAACAGATTTCCCTGTGAGGTGATTCCCGATAAAATAATTCGGTCATAGCTGCCGTCATCCTTGTTGTACTCTACTCCGGATTCAAGCACCTGCTGCCAGGATAAACGGCCGCTGGCGGCGTCGGAATGATAGACGATTTCTCTTTGTCGATTGCTTATGACGACACTCATGCCATATTTATCCCGAGCCAAGACAAAATCATGATCAAGCTGCAGCAGTGTAAAAGGATCCAGATCGATGAGAAGTATGCCCGCATATGCCCCGTCTGAACTGAACAGTACCCTTCCTACCGTCACTACGGCTCCTGCCCCTTTATCCTCATAATAGGAACGGTCATGTAACCCGGTAATAAAAAACGTATCATCCGAATTGCGGAGCCGCTTGTACCACTCACGGGATAACAACATGTTCTCATTCACTCTACTTGTTGTACTGGTATATTGATACACGCTGTTATCGCGACTGATCAACATCACGGTACTGATCTCCGATTTGAGCAACGCAACCCGCATCAGTATCCGCTGGACAGCAAATTTTTGAATAATCAACTCGTCCATGGGCAAACTTGGCTCTTCTCCGATCCTGTAGATCAATTCGTTTTCGACCAGTACCGACTTCGTGACCGTGTCATATTCTTTGATGAATTCGTTCAAAGTAGTTCTGATTTGGGACGTATACAGAGAGGCGAATTCTTGGGAGGAATCCTCAAGCCCCGCTGCCGATTGGTGGAAAATAATGGAACTAACACCAAGCAGCGGAATTACACATGCCAGAAGGTAACCTACCAATAATTTATTTTGGAACCTCATGTTTCTTATCATAAAAGCATCCTTCCTATCCAACTTTTGCGCTCTACTTTCTTTCTCTAACTATTGTACCCGCCAAGATGCCTCGACGCTACCAAAGTATCTTAGGTAGAAAATAGTAATGACAATTATTCTTTTGTTACGAGTTGGAAAATCTAATATCCTTTGTATTCGTTTACATGAAAATATACTTTAAGAAAAATAATTTATCAAAGGGGCATTTTAAAGTTTTTACAAGGGCATTTTCATGATTATTTTAGAACTTGTAGGTCTATATTCTGGATCGGATACAGTAAGTTGGACAGATGAATTGAGGGCTAGTAAATTTGAGTGCATCAGCCTTAGATCGATGGATTAAACAAAGTCAAAACTCAGGATCGTTTATGGAGAAGGCCAATCGTACTCCTGAAGAAAAAGTGCTCATCACCCTTCGTAAAGAAAATCAACGGCTAATGATGAAAACGATATTTTAAAGCAAGCAGAGCTGATCATAGGACGAAAGTAAATGTGATTCGCATATCCCAGGCGTTACATACATTTAGAATTGAACGTTCACTAAGCCAAAAGGGATGCCCCTTCGACAATGCTGTTGCTGAAGCCATGTATAAGGTTTTTAAAACGGAATTCGCTAATCCTGATTATTTCTTAAGCTCTGAACAGCTAGCTGTGGAATTAAGTGATTATTTTCACTGGTTTAACCATCATCGAATTCACGGGACGTTGGACTATCTCACTCCTGTTGAAGCCAAGGAAAGACCCTCATAATCGAGATTCAGAAGACCTCACGCATGACATACTAACAGTTTACTTACCATTCGGTAATTGGATGTAGCATAGAAGTTTCCTTCATGTAAGCGGGAAATCAGCTTCAAGATTCCGTTCAAGCAATGATCCCAATCGTTGAGCCATGAAGGAAGGAGCGTGAGGCTTTCCATTCTTGAACCACCATTCCATTACCCCTACGATAGCCGCCCCTAAAAATTGAATATCAACATCCTCACCATCAGTTAATCCTTGATTGCTCCCTTCGGGCATATCGTTCTCTTTCTTCTTTAACTCTTGGAGAAAAAACTCAAGGAATCGATTGCGGAAAAAAGAACCCCCTTTACTCGCTAACATCGCGGAGAAGAATAAATAATGACTCTCAAAATACTTGAACCATAACAACACCGCTTCCATATAATCGGCGTCATTGCCTGCGGAATCGCAGAGTTCCCGCAGCTCGTCAATATGTTCTTCGATGAGCTTATCCAGAAGATCAAATTTGTCCGTGTAGTGAAGATAGATGGTTCTTCGGCTAACATCTGCCCTGTCGGAAATATCTTGTATCGTAATCTGATCAAAATTTTTTTCAATCATCAGTTCAATAACAGCCGTTTTCATTGCTTCTTGGGATTTGCGTATCCTTCGATCCATCTTTGACACTTGAGAATCACCAGCTTTCCTAAAAATAAATACACAATTATAAAGGATTTGTGAACTAATGCACGGAACCTGCCTTTTTATTAATTGTAAACTTTCTATTTCTGTTTACAATTATACATAGTTGCTTCTTAATACACTAATGTGCATTTTATGTGCACGTAAGCGGATAGAGTTAATCATGATCACCAATCGAAGGAGGAACATCTCAATGAAAATCGCGGTTATTGGAGCAACAGGGGCCACTGGGAGGAAAGTGATGGAGCGAGCACTTGAATTGGGACATGAGGTTGTAGCCGTGGCTCGCCGGCCGGAAGTCATCACACCCGCAGAGCGGCTCAGCACCCGGCAGGGGGATGTATTCGACGCGTCGAGTATGGCCAAAGCCATTGCCGGTACAGATGTGGTAATCAGTTGCATAGGTCCAACCAAAAACTTCTCGCCGGGTACCTTCATGTCGCAGGGAATCCCGAATATCCTTGCGGCAAACTTCTCGCCGGGTACCGTCATGTCGGAGGGAATCCCGAATATCCTTGTGGCCTGTCAGCGTGCTGGAGTTAAGCGCCTAGTCATGCAGAGCGGCATT
Source organism: Paenibacillus sp. FSL H7-0331 (assembly GCF_001956045.1). The sequence goes on from NZ_MRTH01000070.1 coordinate 15,089, forward strand.
GGTCTGAGCGACGGGAAAGAACTTTCCGCAGTCAATCGGTGGGCAATACGCATTAACCGGCGCATCTTCTCGAAGGCGATCAAGGACAAGGCCATTGCCGAGCGTGCGGTGCAACAGAGCGACCTAGATTGGGTTATTGTACGACCGGCCGGACTTCGTGACGTGGCTGCCACTTTGAAATATACGGCAGATCCCTCAGCCCGCATCGCTCCGTTCCTGCCGCTTCCCTTCTCAGACTGTGCTGACTGCCTCGTACGGGCGGCGACGAGTGAGCCAACCTGGGTAAGGAAGATCGTTAATGTTGGACGATAACATACAGGTGAGATATATTTATGAACTTATTCATTATGGACATATCCTGTCTTATAAACAAATGACTACAATCCCAAGTCCACTCCCACCGCTAGGTGGGGGCTATTTGACGCTCACCATAAGCTAAGCGGCTCCGCAACACTGAAAAATTCAGCGTACATTACATATTTTTACATACATTTGCGGGTGGTATCAGCAACGCTGGTACTCCCCCTATTAGAAAGAATCAGAGTTGACCCATGGCATATTGAATGTACAAAAAAACCGTTACTTTCGTAAAATGGTTGAGTGGTACCTCCATTTTACCAAGAAACGGCTTCTTTTTGTTTTATAAATTGAAGAAAGGGTGTCCTTCGGCCTTTGGGTCGATTTCAATCGATAATAGTACTACTGGCTTGAATAATATAGTCACAGCGGCAGCCCTGGACTGCAAAAAAAGTCCTAGACTGCCGCTATTTGATTGAACTAACGTCAACATTAGCTTAACAATGGACACTTGCTTTTTGCATCATTTGGTGAGTTCCAAGTTCGTATAATATGGCTTAAATCCACCTGCTACACTTGATATTCATTTATGTAGATATTTTGTCTTAATAACGTTCATATGGTGAGTTTCATGACCAGCTATGATAAAGGCAGCCGCACGTGCGGACAATGGGTGACCATTAAACTCTCCACTACGAAGAAAGGCTTCCTCTCGCAGATTCCCTATAAGAGTAAGCGTGGATTGTCGGACTGCGGAAAAATCCACAAGTACCTCTGCCAATGCTAAGTCGTCAAAAGACGCTAACTTTGCGAAGGTATCACGGTCATAACCAGGTAATTCCCGTGCGTCACCGCGTGCGATACGAAGAATTCGATAGTTCCATAACCGCTCGACATCAGTAATATGTCCTACTACGGTTTTAAGTGCCCATTTCCCTTCAGCATATTGGAAAACGCCCTGTTCTTCAGATAGATCTTTCAACAACAACAGTGACTGGTCATGCAGGTTTCGCAAAATATCCACCAAATTCCCATCTGGCACCAAGCGGATATATTGCTCATATTTAGGTAGATATTCGTCCGACTTTGGTCTTGTGTTCATAGGAACCTCCAAATAGGGATTTAGTTAAAGACTTGAGGATTTATTATACCATAATAAGGTATTTAAAGGAGTCTACTTACTGAATATTACTGCCCGTCCCTCGGTTTTAAGGGTTTATCTCACATATACTCACTCATTCGCAGGATTTCGTTGTCCTGTATAACAG
>NZ_MRTH01000071.1 GCF_001956045.1 Paenibacillus sp. FSL H7-0331
TCGATTTCTCGATTTGATACGTGCAAAACAAAAAGAGAAACCCGGTATTTTTAAAATGTCCGGGTTTCTCGACAAGCTGGAACCTCCGAAAGGAGGTTTTTTGTTCTGACATACTTGTAGAATAAATAATCGCAATTTCAATGAGCAAAAACAGATGTTCTTCTCCACTTTAAAATTAAAAGGTAAAAAATCTTTACTACCGTTATTATAGTTAGTATAATAACGGTATCAAAAGGGGGGATGAGCTTTGTATAAACCTGGACTTACGATTTGGTATAATGTAACTAGCATCGAACGCACGTTGGAATTTTACACGAAGAAGCTTGATTTTCAACTGCAGTTTCATGACACAGAGGGTGGTATGGCCATTATCAGTACGAACACGAATGATTGTACAATCGGTTTCTCTGAGGTCGAATCCGTAATTCCTTCAACTTCTTCAACCGTATTTGATGTACATAATCTCGAACGGGCCGTTGAAGGCTTTTCTGGTAAAGGCATTACGTTTATTGGTGAAATCGAAACGATCCCCAACATGGTAAAACTGGCTACTTTTGTTGATCCTGACGGGCATAACCTAATGTTAGCAGAGTCATTGGTTTAACTGTGGATAAGGAGGCGCTCATCATTCAAGCCTCACAGAAGCTTTCGGGTCGGTGGACGATTCCCATATTACTCCGACTGGAATCTAATGGGGGGCGGTTTACTCCCCTCCAGCGACAACTCGACATCGCGCCTGCAAGGTTGAGCGAAAACTTAAAACAGTTGGTTCATCTAGGGATCATCCAGCATCTTTCACCCTACGAACGCCGCCATCCCTTATTACCGGAATACGCGCTTACCGAGGAGGGTAAGCTTTGGAGAGAAATGGCCAAGGCCATCCATATTGCGGAGTCGCATATTGCCCATGGCTCCTTGTCCGCTAAAGCATGGAATATTCCGGTGCTACTAACACTTGGCTTTGAGCACGAGCATTTCCAAGAAATCCGCCGAGTACTGGATCAGGTAACGCCCCGTATGCTTTCTATGCGTCTGGGCGAGCTGAACACGGAAGGTCTCATAAGGAAGCTTGTATCCGAGTTGCCACGGCCTTCATTTCTTTACCAGCTTTCCAGTCATGTGCGGAGTCCCGTTCATCGTCTATCTGTCGATTTGTCTTCTTTGGTCTAACAGAAAGACCCATCTGGTAAATTTGCTCCTGATAGTTCTTTGCGGCGATCTCAAAGAGGCGGTCGATTGTTCAGAAGACGCGCGGGGCTAGTGTTCGATAAATCAATGCCAGTCATTTGTGAAGCGTTTGATGTTTTTTAAGTAGTATCGAGTTCATTCTATATAGCGTCAAACTTTTTGGGTGGTGAAATACCCAATGCTGGGAGAGCGCGTCGCTGGCACTCAAGAGTCAGGGGTTCGACCTCTCTCGTCTCCATACTATAAATCCACAACCGCATGAGGTTGTGGATTCTTGCTCTTTATGACCACCTCTACATACTCATTATTGACGATTACCTTCTGATGTGCCTAAAGATGTGTCTAATCAGCGAGTGCTGTACCTTCCTTCAGACAAACTTGAGCTGCGAGGATATAACGGGAATCTGATTCCAGAGCCGGCGACAATTGAAACGTTAATGAAAACATTAGCCGAGTCGAGCCAGCCTGTCATTATGTCGGGGGAGGAGTTGTCTATTCCGGTGCGTCAGAGGAACTGCTTGAATTCGTAAAGAAGACGAACATACCAGTCGTTACGACATTACTGGGCCTAGTGGGGTTCCAAGTGCGCATGAGCTGTGGCTGGGAATGCCAGGCCATCATGGGACTTACACAGCAAATCAAGCACTTCAAAACGCAGATTTTGCTTGGATTCTCGTTTGCGACTGTACAACATTATTTGTTCCTAATACTTACAATTGGCGCTCTTCACCTGTTAATAAGTGCACCTCTTGCCCTGTTGGCCTGCATATCGCGCGGTTATCTGGTGCCGATCGGCTTTGCATTTACAACTTTGATGCTGGCATTGGTATTCGGGCCTACTGCCATTGGCGCGTATCTGCCCTGGTCTGTACCTGCTTTGCATTTGAAGGAAAACGGCGTCGCATCATTTCCCTTGGTGGGTATCAGTTATTTTCTGGTATTTTTAATAGGACTGACAGGCTTCATTGGGACGGTTAAATGGTTGCAAAGCAGGGAGCAACGATGATTTGCGCTTGGGAGAGGATTATCTGGATCACGTTGGGGGCGACAGCCACAATGAGAGAATTTGAGGTGAAAGTAGCAGAAGTAGCTACTTCATTTATATCAAAACAAGTAGAGTAGATGAAATCTCGGTTTCATTTGAGGAGGATGAAAATAATGAAAATCAACAAGAAGTATAAGTATTGGCTTTTTAATTTTGACCAATCAAATGATGAAAACACATGCCCTAATGAAAATAATAGGAAATGTATTGCTGCGATTTGGGATGATGAATGGCGTGGAATTGAATTACTGGATAAGTCCGATGTTGAATTGAAGGAATATTTGACTCAAGTGATTGATGATTACAATGTATACACAGGTGAAAAAATTAATAGGAATTTAATTAAACATGCTACAACAGAGATGAAGAAGATTAAAGAAGAGCTAAATTTAGTTTAATAAAAACTCTGTTTCATGTACTAGAGTGTGTAAGTTTCCGAGTCGGAATGACGGCGATCGCTTGCTGCTTCTCAATGAGTTCCAGAATGTTGTTTATGTCATAACCTCGAACGGCAATCACCGTCTTGCCGACGAGATCCATATCTTGAAGCATTTCATAGCCTTTCACACAGTCGTGGCTATTGCCAGCGGTCAGTTCATAGCGCGTAGCAGATTACCAACCGCGTCTACGATGGCATGAATTTTGGTCGTTATTCCATCTCTGGAGCGTCCGATTGCCTGGAATTGCTGCCCCCTATTGCACCCGAACCATGCTGGTGGACGCGGACGATGGTGGCATCGATCATGATATGTTCAAAATCAGGAGAAACGGAAACATGCTTCAGAGTTTCATCCCAAATGCCCGCAATCTGCCATCGACGGAAACCCGTATATACCGTCTTCCATGAGCCGTAATGTTCAGATAGGTCTCGCCACGCTCCGGACCTCGCAACCCAAAGCATAGTGTTCAGCATCATACGGTTTACAATTTCCAGAATCAGAACAACGAGATGAGGTACTAGGATTATGCTGCTAAATTATTGGAACGGTTCCTCCCTGAGTTTAAGAGCGATACAAACTACCGATATTTCTTTATTTCGATCATTTGACGATGAAGTTTCTAGGAATGTTGATGCAATTTATTGGCCGCAGTCCGATGAAAGAGGACTTGAGTGGTTGAACAACGAACAAAAACCAAGAAATGATGACTCCCTCCGCTTTATTGCAGAGAATCTACGAGGCCAAATGATATGACTTAGGTATGACTAAGTCTCTGCCTTGTTGATGTCCTCATTCGTCATCCTCATTCGTTAGGGGACAATTTCATTGTCGCTTGTTCGAACCAGTTTACCAGTCTGGCAGGCAAGCCGATCTGAAGCTCATTTGAAAACAGCTGACTCATCTTATGGTAATGCCTCTCCGTTTCTTCACTCTGTCCGATTGACATATAAAGCTTCATCAGCGCAAGTCCGTCATCTTCGTTAAACGGATCCGCATCCTGAATCCGTTTGTATATCACGACCGCCTCCTCCTGCATCCCGGCTTTCTCATAGAATCGGGCTAACGAACGGGCGTGCTGGCACCATAGCTTCCTTAGTCTTTCACGTTCGTCCTCTGCCCACCAGTAACCGTGCTCCTGAAAATAGTCCCCTTCATAAAGTTCAAGCAACCGTCGCAGTTCGGAGTGACTGTGGACCCAATTCCCTTTGCTCGCCTGCCGCAAACCGTTTTCCCATTCATCCACGTCAATCCGAGTGGAGCTTGTGTCGAGCATGTAGCCTTCTTGAATAGTCATATTGCGGATGGTGGCATTGATGCCCATTTGCTTCAAGCACTGTCTGATGTGATAAATCAATGTGTACAAATGACCCGCTGCCTGTTTAACGTCAAGCTCCGGCCACAGCTGCTCCAAAATCGTTTCCTTGCGGACGATATTGCCACGATGGTGCAGTAGATAAGCAAACAGAGCCTGCGTTTTTAACGTCCGCCATTTCGGAATTTCCGGAGACCCGCCGCTACGCTGAAAACGGAGAGACCGAAAACAAAGAATACGAGAAGGCGCTGTTGACTGGATAGCCTCTGGTTTATACAATTTTCTTTGCATCAGCCGCATGATCGTTTGATCCAAACGAGCTTGAAGCAGCGGTTTAAGTAAATAATCGACCGCATTCAGATCGAAACCTTGGATAGCATATTCTTGATGTGCCGTTATAAATACAATATCGACTCCTGGACAAGCCTCCCGTGCTAACTCAACCGCATCGATTCCCGATAGTCCCGGCATGTGAATATCGAAAAATATGACGTCCGGCTGAAGCTCCGGCATTCGCGCAATAGCCTCTCGCGCATTCCGGAACGAACCGACCACTGAAAGCTTGGAATATCCTGATAGCATTCGGTGAATTTGGTTTAGCGCCAGCGCTTCGTCATCGACCAGCATGATCTTCATGTATTTCACTCTCCATAAAAACATATATATTTTTTCTGCGCGATTAGACCCGCTATCTCATACTATCGGCATTTTGGCAATCAATGATTAAAGCTTGTCCGAATAAGCCGCGTTTCCGCAGAAAAAGAGCACAGTTTTTTGAAATATATATGACGGTGTGGGTTATTTTCACGTTCAAGCATCCGCCTCTTTTCCGACCATTATCGTTTAAAGCATGGAAGGTATGCAACCTGCGACAACCGGCATGAAAACAGCGTTGTGAAAGCAACCAAGGCTTGTAGAGAATTTGTATAGATCCTTATGTTAAGATCACACTTGTTGAAATAACATAGATTTTATCGAAATATAGGGATTGTGGTGCATTGGCTCCCTATTGGACAGGAGTGGAACGAGTATGAGAGCGGAATAGAATAAGAACGGCAGTTATTTTACGGGGTTGGGGATGTTTTTTAGTAAGAGGAAGAGGGACTTCGGGATGTGTTCCGGTTTAAGGCGGCCGGGGATCATATTGTCAGGCGTTACGGTTGTCATAAACAACTTTAAAAGTGGAGATTCTTTGTCCGTCGATGAAACTGTGGAAGGAAGCAACAACATTACGGCAGATAAAAGCAATGCTTATAATGGAGTTTCAATACTTAAAGGCAATATTTCAGCAGCAGTTTATCAGTATTATGGTTCGAAGACATGTTGAACGATCAAAGAGAGGATGAGTACAAATTGAAAGAGAAGCAAATGAAGAAAAGAATACCTAATGTGCTGATGTGTTTCTTGTTGTTGTTCCTTCCTGTGCTTCAGATGGCTGTAGGCGGGAGTTCAGCCCATGCGGCAACTGGAACGTGGACGGACATCACCGGTTCGGGAAGCTTTAGCTCTCCCTATGGTGTAGCAGTAGTCAGTGACAATGTGTATATGACAGATATTATCGATAAGAAAATAAAAAAACTGTCGAATGGCAATGTGACGGACATCACCTATTCGGAAAGCTTTACTCGTCCCTTTGGCATAGCAGTAGACAATAGCGGCACTGTATATGCGACGGATAGTGACAATAGCAAAGTAAAAAAACTAACGAACGGAAGTAATAGTTGGACGGACATCACCGGTTCGGGAAGCTTTACTCTTCCCTTTGGCATAGCAGTAGACAATAGCGGCACTGTGTATGTTACGGACAATCAAGCTAACACAATTAAAAAACTGTCGAACGGTAATTGGATAGACATTACCTCTTCGGGAGGCTTTAGCTATCCCGGTGGCGTGGCTGTAGATAGTAGCGGCAATTTGTATGTGGTTGATTCTGGAAATCACAAGGTGAAAAAACTGCCGAACGGAAGTAATAGTTGGACGGACATCACCGGTTCGGCAAGCTTTGACAAATTACAAAACATAGCCGTAGACAGCAGCGGCAACGTGTATGTGACGGATTTTGGCGATAAGAAAATAAAAAAACTGTCGAACGGAAGTTGGACGGACATCACTGGTTCGGAAAGCTTTACTTCTCCCACTGGCATAGCCGTAGACAGCAGCGGCAATGTGTATGTGGCGGATGGCACTAAAATTAAAAAACTGTCAAGTGCCGATACAATACCCTCTGGAATATTCGCATCCGCAGGAACTACTTCATCCCAAGGCAGTACCCCTGTTACGGTTGATGGGAATTTAACTATCAAATATACCGACAATGGCGGTATAGTGCCAGGCGCTACGGTTGTCATAGACAATTTTAAAAGCGGAGATTCCTTGTCCGTCGATGAAACTGTGGCTGGAAGTGACGGCATTACGGTAGACAAAAGCAATGCCGCCAATGGGGTTTTAATACTAAAAAACAATGTTTCAGCAGCAAAATATCAAAATTTATTAAGAACCGTGAAGTATTCAACCACATCTACTGATAAAAGTGACAGAACCATTGGTTTCTCAATGGGGCCCTATCTGTCTTACAGCGGGAACGGTCATTTCTACTATTATATCTCCCTGCCGACTGCTCTTACGTGGAATCAAGCAGTGTCGGGTGCCAGTAGCCAATCCTTCCTCGGGCGGAAAGGCTACCTCGCAACCATAACAAGTCAAGGCGAAAATGATTTCATCGCGCAAAAAACGCAGGGTGTTGGTTGGATTGGCGCAGAAGATATCGGGCGGAAAAACGGAGGATCTGTAACCAACAATCCGGCCGCCGGAGACTGGCGTTGGGTGACTGGCCCTGAAGGCTTGGAAAACAGCGGGAGCGGCAGACCGTTCTGGAACGGTTACAATCCGGGAAGTACAGTAGGTGCGTATGCGAACTGGTTATCAGGAGAGCCAAATAACTACAATGGCTCCGAGCAAGTAGCCCATATTTATGGACCAGGGAGTAATTCGGGCAAATGGAACGATTACCCTTTTAGCAACAACGTTCAAGGCTACGTCCTCGAATTCGGCGGAATGCCGAATGATGACACCAGTATTCAAATAAGCACAACGAAGACAATTGTCGCACCTAAGATCGCAGCTCCGGGCGGCGTAAGCGGCGGTCTGGTCTCGTGGGTTAATGTAGAGAAGAGCGCCGATAACCAAACGGCCGTCGGAAGCCTGAAGGATTTGGCAGATTCCGGCAGAACTTGGTCTCATCAGGCGGCAGGGACTATGCCGTATGCTGCGGCGGCGATCAATTTTAATGCCGGTATTCAAGCTACGGGGGTTAACGGTTATTATAAGGGGGCTTCGTTTGGGACTGCTGATACGCAACGGGAAGTGTTTTCCGTGCAGACCAGCAAAATAACCGACACAGCCAATAGATTCCCATGGGATTTCGGAGGTAACATTGCTTTACAGAATTCAACTTACGGCAACAAGGACGGCAACATTTTAACGCGCTTCGGGTCCGAGGTTATCCGATCTGTTGGAGTCGGCGGCATCGATCTGAAGAAACCTCGTTTGCTTGACGCGTCCGCGACAAATCAGGATTGGGCACTTTCAGTCGATGGCAATCCGTTGCTCCAAGCAACGTCCAACAGCGTTAACTTTGTCCCTCCTGTTCCGAATTTCTATTACATCGGAGCCGGCCACTACAGCATATTCCAGGGTGATATTTCCGAAATTTTCGTATACAATCGCAAGTTGAGCGACCCTGAGAAGCTAAAAGTAAACAGCTATTTGGCTTTGAAATACGGCTTGACGCTAAATGGTGGCAAAACGGATTATACAGCCAGCAATGGCTTAGACAAGATGTGGACGGCAGCCAACAATCAAGGCTACGGCAACCGGATTACCGGCATCGGTCGGGACGACGGCAGCGACTTGCTACAAAAGCAGTCCAAATCGCAGGACCAGGGCGCGCTGGTGACGATCGCATTAGGTGATGCGGTTCAACCGTCCAATGCTGCCAATACCAATAAGATTAACGCTGATTCCTCGTTCCTTACATTCAGCGACAACGGCGCAACCGCCAACTATGAAACCAATGTGCCGGAAGCTCCAGGACATACGTTGAAGCAGTTGAACCGTGTGTTTAAGGTGGAAAAGTCGAATTGGCAGGACCGGAACATCACTTTGAAGCTGGATATGACGGCCGAAAATCCTTCCGTGCTGTACTATCTCATTATCGATGGGGTGAATTCGGGCATTACGCTGAATGCGGCGGGACAAGCTACTTTCGACAGCAGCAGGCTCGGCAACGGCTCCCTGTTCACCTTTGCGAAAGTGTACAAAACCGTTCTTCAGACCAAACTGACTGGAATCAAAAGTTTGACGGAGGCCAACTATGCGCCGGAAAGTTGGGCAACGCTGCAAACCGCGCTGGCTAACGCCAATGAGGTGTTGAACAATCCGGCTTCCACGCAGGTACAAGTCGATGCCGCCTTGGTCGCCTTGGAAACCGCACGGGCCAACTTGATCAGCGATGCTGACAAGCTGAAAGCCACTACGGACAAAATCCAAAACGAGATTACAATTGGCACCTTGATACCGGGCGATTATACGATTAGCAGCTGGGCTAATTTGACCAAGGCGCGGGACGAAGCGAAAGCTTTACTTAACCGCTCGCCGCAAGCTACTCCAGTTGAGCTCGGACAAGCACTATCCGCTCTGGAATTCGCGCGGGGCACTATGGTCGACTTGAGCAAGCTGCGTGCTAAACAAGCAGAGATTGTCGCGGAAAACTTGAATCCAGCAACCTATTCGCCAATTAGCTGGCAAGCGTTGCAACAAGCATTAAACGAGGCACAAGCTGTACTAGCCAGACCTGATGTGACTCAAGCCGAGGTCGATGCGGCAAAGTCCGCGTTGGAAAAGGCAAGAGCTGCTTTGGTTCCAGAGGTTGCTGTTACTGGCGGAATGATGTATGAAGATAAAACCTATCCTACACAAGCAACGATCACGGTGGCTGGCGTTACAGGCAGTGTAAATCAATACACCGGCAAATACGTTGTAAAAGGTGTGACGGTAGGGGTATATCCAGCAAGTATTACGATTACGAACCCTGACAATGCAGCACTTAACGCAACATTTACGGCTATTGCTACCGTAGATGACAAAGGCAACGTCACATTTGGGCCATTTACGCCAAATGTCGGAACACCAGCGGGAATGAGCGTTACAAGCGATGAAAAGGGAACCATTATTGTGCATCCTTCGACCGCTGTTTCAAAGGTGTCCAGTGATATGGTAGCTGCTGTCAATACGAATACATTAGAGGCTTTAAAAGCAGCACATGATGAATTTACTGCTCTCACACCGGAAGAACAATTGCAAATTAGCAGGACAACGGTGGAGAATTTATCGAATGCGATATTGAATTTGCTCCAGGCTTCGTTAAAGATTAGCAGTGCCGTAAGTGGTGTTGTAGACCCTTCTACCACAAGAAATCAATTGGATAATCAAAAGGTTATGCTGCTTACACCTGCAGAAATTGCTCAGGTCCTGAATGGCCAATCTTTGAATGTCACTCTTAATCTGAATGCGACAGATGTGTCTAATAGCACAACTCAAGGAGTATTAGATGACAAAAGCTTAATTAATACCCTTGTTGCCCCAAGTGCGGCTAACATTGGCTTTATGTATGATATTAACATTACCAAAAAAGTAGATGTACTAAACAGCAGTGGTGCAGTGATCAATGCAGGCGCTTCTCAGCTTGTGCCTGTAGTACCGGTGCCGATTAGTATTACACTGACCATTCCAACAAATCTGCTGGGTTATAAGTATTTCGCTATTGTGAGAGTTCATAATGGGCGTACGGAATTCATTCCAGCCTCTGTCAATGGAACAACGGTAACGTTCTCCTCTACCAAGTTTTCGACTTATGCTTTGGTTTACTCAAACCAAATGATATTTGCGGATAACTTGCCGGGCTCAGGACCTTCACTGCCATCAGACAATAATAATGATAGTGGGAGCGGCGGAAGTGGAGGCGGCGGCGGCGGTAGCACCGTGAGTTCCACTGTCACGATTGATGATGTGGCAGGCGGAAAAGTTACTGTAGATAATCCTAACGCTGCAGTCGGAGCAACCGTGACCCTTACTGTTACACCTGATGCTGGATATACACTGGACAAGTTATCAATTACAGATGATAAAGGTAATGTAATCAGCTATACAAGCCTTGGTAACGGTACTTATACGTATATCCAACCGAACGGCACAGTTAAGATTAACGCTACGTTCAAGGCTACGCCAGCATCGGCTACTGATACGGGAGTATTCAAGTTGCTAAATACGATGGAACATTTAGTATATTTAAATGGTTATGAGGATGGAACCTTTAGGTCTGATGCCTCAGTAACCCGTGCTGAAGTAGCTCAGATGTTCTATAATCTTCTAAAAAATCAGGATGTAAATACTTCAGGAGTGCACTTTGCTGATGTACCTGAAAATGCTTGGTATGCAAAAGCTGTGAATACCTTAGCTAGCCTCGGTATTATTAACGGCTATGAAGATGGCTCCTTCGCACCTAATAAGGCCATTACTCGTGCAGAGTTTACAATTATAGCAGTAAGCTTTTCGAATAAAGCTGTAGGCAATAAGACCTTTACGGATGTATTGAAAACCCATTGGGCATATTCCAGCATAGCAACTTCAGCGGAATATGGATGGGTAAATGGCTATCCGGACGGCACCTTTGAATCGGATAAAACCATCACTCGTGCAGAGTCTGCTACGATTGTAAACAGAATGCTTAATCGTCAGCCTGACAGGAAAACCATCGATGCGTCTACCAGCATCAAAGTTTTCAAAGACGTTTCAAATGGCTTCTGGGCATACTATGACATCATGGAAGCAACCAATGCCCATCAATACGAAAAATCAAACGGTATGGAAATTTGGTTACCGTAACAAAACGCCATTGATTTAGTAACAAAACAAGAAAGCCCGCCAATGTTTCGAATATTGGTGGGCTTTCTTTACATTCCATTGCGACAGAAGGAATTCATGCTGTTCTTGTCGAAAATATGAACTCCAGCATTTGCAAGCAGATGGTGGGGTTGCTCGGCGAAATGTTGGGAGTGAGCTCTGAATGACACGGTTAAAAAACAAAACTGCCCTGAAATATACTGCGACGTTCATCCTATTTCTCTCTATACTTCTCGGAATCCGGTGGCTTTGGTCCGGGATTTTTCCTGCGCCTGAACATCCGAGAGCGGTTCAAGGCGTGCTCGATCTGCGTGACTGGGACTTCGCAAGCTCCCGTTCCATTACGTTGAAAGGCGAGTGGGATTTTTATCCAGAAGCCTTCATCACGCATGAAGACAAACGTTCGCAATCCCTTGACAAGCGTTATATTCAGGTTCCTGGAGATTGGCGAAGCGCCATGCCGGAAGGGTCAAAGTCGTCGTTCGGATATGGGACGTATCGGCTGCGCATTCTTGTCGATCCTTTGCCGCAACAGACTTTCGAATTCTGGATTCAGGAAATTCAAGCCTCTTCAGTTGTTGAATTCAACGGTCAGATAGCAGGAGTCGGCCAACCGACTGAGCAAGCGAAAACGTATACGCCCCGCCGGATTTCTTATACCCCGCTCTATAAGGCAAACGGAGTGAGTGAGATCGAGCTGCTTGTACGCGTTGCTAATTTCGAAAATCCGTTTAACGGTGGCATTGTCAGGGACATCCGCTTCGGGTCGGATGCGGCCATCGATACCGAACGCTGGAGCTCCATTGGCTTTCAGGTTGTGACATTCATGATACTGATGTTGTATGGCTTGTATGCCTTGATGTTATACGTGTTCAATCGGCAAAAATCGTTTCTTGTCTTCTTCATGCTGCTTCTGGTCTCCGGTCTTTCGATTGTGTCCGATAACGACAGCCTCCTGCTGGTATGCATGCCATTCATCAGCTATGCATGGGCGATGAAAATCAAGTTGCTCTCGTACACGTCGATCCCCTTTTTTTTCCTGCTGATGGTCGCAATATTTGCCAAGCTCCGAACCAACACGGTTTGGTTTCGTACGTACGCGGTTGTTTTCGTGTTCTATTCGGGGGTTGTGGCGGTCATGCCGCCGCCGCTCATTTACTATACGATTGAAGCTAACGTATTCAGACTTCTTTATTGGTTCCCAATGGCCTGGGGTATCTATCTGATCGGCAAAATGATAGCCAGAAATCAGCCTGGCGCTACCTTTCTGCTGCTTGCCGCCACGAGTATGTTATCCAGCTCCGCATGGGGATTGCTTAATCCTCGCTCGGTAATAACGGGTGTCTACTACCCGTTTGACGTGCTGGCGGCTATCATCAGTTTTTCCGCTTACTGGTTTAAGCAGTATTTTCGCAATTCCGAAGAAAACGCCAAGCTGAACGAGCAGTTAAGGATGGCAGACAAACTGAAGGACGATTTTCTGGCGAACACATCCCATGAATTGCGCAATCCGCTGCACGGAATGTTGAATATGGCGCAAACGGTTCTTGACATCGAAAAACATGCGCTGAGCGATAAGAGCGCCAGAAATTTGGAGTTGATGATCACCGTCGGCCGGCGCATGTCGTTTATGTTAAATGACCTGCTCGATTTGACGCGTCTCAAGGAGGGCATCGTCCGCCTGCAGGTGCAAAGCGTTCAGGTGCAAGCGGTCGCTTCCGGCGTATTCGACATACTTCGCTTCATGACCGACGGCAAACCGATCCGGCTGGTTAGCGAGATACCGAATGAATTTCCTCCTGTGATGGCCGATGAAAACCGACTCGTTCAAATTTTGTTCAATCTGGTTCACAATGCGATCAAATTTACTAACGAAGGGACAATCACCATCCGAGCGGGCGTTAAGGGCGGGAAAGCGTACGTTAGCGTTGCAGATACAGGTGTCGGCATGGACGCGGAAACGCTGCAAAGAATCTTTAAATCGTACGAGCAAGGCGACTCCGGCATAACGGCGGCTCCCAGCGGCGGCCTCGGTCTCGGCCTCAGCATTTGCAAGCAGCTCGTCGAGCTGCACGGCGAAGCGCTGGAGGTCAGCTCTGCCCCCGGCGAAGGCGCGGTATTCACATTTGCTTTGGCACTGTCCGATTCGTTGTCCGTTCAACCGGAAATGAAAGCTGCGCCGGCTCTATTAGCCACTTATATGGAAACAGGCGCTGCCGGCTCGAATGTTCAATACGACGAAGATACGGATACGCCAAGTTCCGACTCTACAGATAGACCGATCGTATTGGCTGTGGACGACGATCCGCTTAACCTGAAAGTAATGGAGGACATTTTAGCTGCGCATAACTTCGATATCGTTGCGGTTACGAGTGGCAAGGAAGCATTGTCCCAACTGAAAACAAGAGAGTGGGATCTGGTCATTGCCGACGTCATGATGCCTCATATATCTGGATATGAGTTAACGCGCGCCATCCGCAAGCGCTATTCGAGCTCGGAGCTGCCCATTCTGCTTCTGACCGCACGCAACAAGTCTGAAGATATTGCCGCAGGATTTTTGGCGGGTGCCAACGATTACGTAGTAAAGCCTGCAGATACGATGGAATTGATAGCTCGAGTGCGGGCACTAACCGATGTGCGCCGTTCGATGCGCGAACGGCTGCGTATGGAGGCGGCCTGGCTGCAGGCGCAAATACAGCCGCACTTTTTATTCAACGCGCTCAATGCGATCGCTGCGCTCAGTGACATCAATCTGAACAGAATGCGCCTTTTGATCGATGAGTTCGGCAATTATTTGCGGGCGAGCTTCAATTTTACAAATTCCGAACGGCTTGTTCCGCTTGAGCAGGAACTGGCTCTCGTCCGTTCATATTTGTATATCGAGAAAGAACGCTTCGATGAAAATTTGGAAATTGTTTGGGAAATAGAGGCGAGCATAATGCTGAAGATACCCCCGCTTTCCATTCAGCCGCTCGTGGAAAACGCCGTGCGGCACGGAATAACGGGGCGAACGTTGGGAGGAAGGATCCTTATTCAAATTACCGAATATGAAGACCACATAGAGGCAATTATTTCCGATAACGGTGTGGGAATGGACGAAGCAACGATGCAGCGATTATTACACAGACGTTCGGAGGACAGGCAGGGAGTCGGTCTGTTTAATGTCGACTGGCGGCTGAAACAAATGTACGGGAATGGATTGAAAATTCATAGTTATCCGGATCAAGGCACGACCGTTTCCTTTGTTGTGCCGAAGTGATTGATTAAGGCTCGACAACCACCATGTAGCGTCACAACGCACGCCTCAGGATCTGCGTGCGTTGGAATAATAATACCGTTACGGGTGAGACAAAAGATCTCAAGAACGTCTCTGTCGTGGACGGAACTTTACCCTTCAGTGAGGACGGTCTAGTTCCATCTGAGGACCATAACTATAAGATCACTGCTGTTAGAAAAGCCGCTGTACTGAAATTGTTATTGGTGAAAAAGAGGTTAATGTGCGTAAAGAATCAAACCTGTTTCTGGCGGAGCAAAAACCAATGTTGACGAAGGAAACAAGTAACTATTAAGAAACAATTTCTTGTCATTATTACGATAAGTATTTATATCTTATGTCGATTGGGGGGAAGTTACGGAAGATACGATCAAACGAGTAGCAGTGGTTCAGAGCATAGCCGAAATCGTGTACTGTAAAACATAATGTCCTGAAATTGCAATTACCTAAGATTTCCCGCTTTTTACTACCCCGCTACCGATTGAACCATCATTTTCAAAAAGCCATAAAATAATAACTTGTTTTTATGTCACACATTGAAGTCGCCAATTGTCTTATCAGTGTCCAAAAAAGCAAATTAAAGGAGACTGACCAAAATGGCAACAGTATTGTATATTACAGCTCATCCGCTAGATCACCAGGACTCTTATAGTTTAAGTGTTGGAAAAGAATTTATTAATGAATATCGAGAAGCTAATCCTACCGATGAAGTACTGCATCTCGATCTTTATCAAGTAATTATCCCGCAAATTGATGCAGATGTATTTAGCGGATGGAGAAAATTAAGTTCTGGTACTGATTTTAATCAGTTGAGCACAGAAGAAAAAGCGAAAGTAAGTCGTCTAGGTGAACTGGTAGACCAATTTGTTGCAGCAGATAAATATGTATTTATTAATCCAATGTGGAACTTTTCTTTCCCGTCAGTTATGAAAGCATATATTGATTCTATATGCGTTGCGGGGAAAACCTTCAAATATGTTCAGGATGTAGGTCCAGTTGGATTACTTGGTGATAAAAAGGCTGTGCATATTCAAGCAGCTGGTAACTTCTATTCGCAGGGGGGGCCATTTGCAGATTTTGAAATAGGCCATCGTCACTTAACTATGATTATGAAGTTTTTTGGTGTTCCTTCATTCGAAGGTATCTTTATCGAAGGTGTTGCTGTAACGCCGGATCAAGCCCCGTCAATAAAAGAGAAAGCCATCCAGCAAGCTCGTGAATTAGCTCGAAAGTTTTAAACAACTTATCTAGTATTCTAGTAAAATAGTGATATTAATTTAATTCGGATTGTCTCTTTTTTTAGGATAATTCTAGCTAGTAATCGAGATGAAAATTGAACGTTAAAAGGAGTGCGATAAGAAGTGGAAGATCAATTCAAGCGATATGTTGGGAAAGATATCGAAGTTTTATATTACACGGAAAAATGTACTCATTCTGGAAATTGCTTAAGCGGGTCACCTGGAGTATTCGATGTAAATAAGAGACCTTGGGTTCATGCTGATGGAGATACGGCTGATAATATTGCATCTCAAATCCATAAATGTCCAAGCGGCGCGTTGGAATATATAAGGAAGGATGTACCTAAAAGTGGGTGACTACGATGCTCGAAATAAAAAAAGATACGAATGTTTTTCATGTGTGGGAACAGGATAAATCCATTATGTTCACAGTGGAAATGACATCAATGTAGTAGACCATACTATTGTTTTCGATAGTTTGCGCGGTCAAGGCGTAGGTCAGTTGTTAGTGAAGCAAGTAGTAGAATTTGCTCGTGCCAAAGAGATTAAGATCACACCATTATGTCCCTTCCCCAGAAGTCAATTTGAGCGCCATGAAGATTACGCTGATGTATTGTTGAAAAAAGCAGGTTCACTATTTTTGTATGAAGCTATGAATCGAGTAGGAGGGGACGGCTAGTCCCCGACCTCTTACACCACCGTACGTCAGACTGTCTAACAATTATTCATAAATCTTTGTTGTTGGCATGGAAATGAATGGTCTTTGTCGAATCTCTATATAAAAGGAGATGAGCGTTTATGCCTTTTATCAAAGGTGAAGATAGAAATCAAATTCATTTACTTCCAAATACGTTGGATGACTTTGTCGAAGAAGAAAGTCCTGTACGAGTCATCGACGCTTACGTCGATTGTTTGGCTCTAGAAGAATTGGGGTTTCAGGTGTTTTCGGGAGCCAGAGCGGGCCAAAAACCTTATCGTCGGGAAGATCTTCTGAAGCTCTATCTTTACTGTTATATGAATGGTATTCGTTCTTCTCGTAAAATGGAAACCGAAACGAAAAGAAATATTGAACTGATGTGGTTAATTAGCAAGCTCCAGCCAGACC
>NZ_MRTH01000072.1 GCF_001956045.1 Paenibacillus sp. FSL H7-0331
TACCTATATTATACAACATTAACGCGGTGCTGTCTTAAACAATTCAGACATAAAGAAGGCTATCGAGACTTTCTCGACAGCCTGAAACCTCCTTTCGGAGGTTCGATGATAATGTTTGGTGGAAACTATCGGGATCGAATCGATGACCTCTTGCATGCCAGTGACGCGCTCTCCCAGCTGAGCTAAACCACCTACTACCAAAAAACAATACTTTGAGCAATTCCGTTTACGAGAGCATATACAAAAGAAGCCCTCGGGTTGATCCCGTAACTTCGGTTGCATTCGTAGCTCAGGTTGTTCAGGTTACTCACCGGTATCACCTTCTCTTCTTGCTTCTTAGGCCATTTTAATAAGATGTCCACAAAACAGGTTACAATTCTATTATGCGAGCTCCATTTTCTAAAGATCCTATATTTACGTTGAACAATAACACAATCTTAGAAAGTGCACATGCACCTTCTAAGATTGTTTGACGATAATGGTAACCTACTTGCTTTTTTGTGCCAGCATATTGAGGAGAACCGTTACAGCCTCAGCTCTTGTAGTGTGGTCTTGAGGCGCGTACTCGTTTGCCCCTTTTCCTTGTACAATGCCAGCTTGCTTCACGTAAGCAACACTGCCCTTTGCCCACGCTGGAATGCTCCTATCATCTGCAAAGCCCGTTGCGACATTGGCTTCGCTTTGCTGACCTCGTGCATTGGCCAATAAAACGGCCATCTCAGCACGTGTAATTTCTGTATCAGGACGGAAACTTCCATCCTCATATCCGTAAATAATTCCTGCTTGTACCGCCTGCGCGACCGCTTTCTGCGCCCAGGTTCCGATCTTCGCTGTGTCGATGAAACTCAGCTTCGTTCCTTCTCCTTGCAGTTTCAATGTGTTCATCAGCATCACGGCAAATTCCGCGCGCGTCACGGTGTGATTCGGCTTAAACGTCCCATCTGGATAGCCTGTAACGATTGCACCGCTTACCGCGTGCTTGATGTTGGCCTCTGCCCAGTGTCCCATAATATCCGTAAAGGTGAGACTCGGTTTCGGTTCTGTTGAAGCCGTTTCGCTTACCGCGAATACCGCAAATTTCGTAAAGTGATTAACTTCTACCGTTATGGTCGAGCCGTTAACCTTGCTGCCCTCGACTTCCACCCATACGTTCTTTATTTCGTCATAGTAGAATATGGCTGCCCTTTGAAGGCTGCTTACACTTTCAGGATCAAAAGTTAAGGTTAGCGTGACCGGTTTATTGAAATTGTCCGGGAAGTTTTTCATAATCTCAAAGATCGAACTAACTAGAACGTCTTGATTCATGAGTAGACTTTGTATGTCCAGTACTTTATCTATTGTGATCTTCAATTCTTTGTCCGTTACATCGGTAGGGATAACGATCGTGATCCCCTCTCCCAAACTCACCATGCCATTTTTGCCAATAGGAAGCGTTAATATACCATCCGTGGAGGTCAGCGTATTGTCACTTGAGGAGGTTGATCCACCGCTGTTATTGCTACTACTATTGTTATTGGAGAATGCCCTCGGTGTGACTTCATTAGAGACATCGGATGGAGCACTGCTGCCCTCACTATTGATCGTTTTCACCGTAAACGTATAAGTCAAACCATTCGACAAGCCTGTTATCGTAATCGGGCTTGTTGTTCCTGTTACGATGGTGTTGCCAGGTGTTGTTGTTACCTCATACCCCGTGATCGCACTTCCGCCATTATCGGAAGGATCGTTAAAGCTGATGATAGCCTGACTGTTGCCTGCAGCTGCGGTTATGCCAGTCGGAGCCCCCGGAACGGTCTTTGGCATCGCGCTCACAATGTTGGAAGCCGCACTTTCTCCTCCCGCATTGATCGCCTTCACGACAAAATAGTACGTCGTGCCGTTGGTCAAGCCTGTCACCTTGTAGCTGTGAACTGAGCCGCTCACTGTGGCTACTTCGGTTCCATTTGTTGATGAATTCACACTTTTGTAGACTCGATAGCCTGTGGAATCGTTAACCGGCTTCCACGTGAGTGCCACCTGGGCATTGCCTGTTACAGGTGTTTCTAACACCGGTGATGTTGGTATTGGACCTTGAGGTGTTGCGCTCACAATGTTGGAAGCCGCACTTTCTCCTCCCGCATTGATCGCCTTCACGACAAAATAGTATGTTGTGCCGTTGGTCAAGCCTGTCACCTTGTAGCTGTATACTGAGCTGCTAACTGAGGCCACTACGGCTCCATTTGTTGATGAATTCACACTTTGGTAGACTTTATACCCTGTAGAATCGTTGACCGGTTTCCATATGAGTACTACCTGGGCATTGCCTGCTACAGGTATCTCAAACACCGGAGCTGTAGGTGTGGGAGCTTGTGGTATTGCAATCACTTCATTGGAAGCTTCACTTAATCCGCCTGGATTGCCAGCTTTAATGATAAAATAATAAGTCGCACCATTGTTCAAGTTTACTGCATCGTACTTGTATACGGAGCCGCTTACGGTCGCAATCTTGCTACTATATTCACCCGATTTAGTGCTAACAAAGATATGATAATTCGTCACATCATCCATCGGTACCCAACTAAGGCGCACTTGCGCATTACCGGGAACTGCGGACGTTACTTGGGGTGCTCCTGGTGTTGATATTTGCGGCACCACTAACAGTTCATTGGAAACATCACTTTCTCGTTCAGCACGAACTGCCTTAATGACGAAGTAATAGGTAGTACCGTTACTAAGCTCTTCTGCCTTGTAGGTATAGACATTATCTCCAACAGTTGCAATTGGAGAACCATATGAACCAGCTGATGTACTGGAATAGATGCGATAATTCGTAGCCCTTTCGACCTTACTCCAGCTCAGGTTTACATAACCATTTCCGGCTATTGCCGATTGCAATTGAGGCTTGTTAAGTTCAGCCACATTAACAGTCGCCGTTGCTTTGAATTCACCATTTGCGGTTTTAGCCGTGATGGAAGCTACGCCTAGGCCAATCGCAGTAACAAGCCCACTGTTATCGACGACAGCAACATTTGCATTGCTTGAAGACCATTTCACTTTGTTGTTCGTGGTATTTGCTGGCATTACCACAGCCGTCAATGGCTCCGTTTCACCAGGGAGAAAGACAAGAGCTGTTTTGTTCAAAGTAATGTTTTCTGGAAACACTTCTGGACCATAGACTTCAAACTCCCAGACGGAATAACCATATTGCGTAGCCCTTACGGTTCCGTACATTCTTACGTATCGGGCATCGGTCTGATTAAAAGTTATTTTCTCATATAAACCTTTACCAGTGGTTGTATTATACACGTTATTCCAGGTTTGCAAATCATTCGATACCTGAATTTGATAGCTTTTGGCGTAGGCAGTTTCCCAGTAAAGCCGTACCTCGTTAATAGATTTAATTGCTCCCAAATCCACATAAATCCATCCTGGGTCGATGCCTCGTTTGGAACCGAAACGAGTTGACATATCTCCGTCAAATGCCCAAGGAGCGGTATCCACTGTACTGTCATTGGAAGAAGCGACCGCAGGTTGATTTAGGGCCAAATTCGTCTGTGGCCGAGGTTCCGGATTTTGAATCGGCTTAATGCTGATATCGCTATAATTATCCTTATTCGCGAAATTCATCTCATATAAATTCGTTGCAGGCTCGGTTTTTCCCGGCATGTACACGTTTTCAAACGTTATCCCACTAATGGGTGCATCCGGCAACCCTTTTATTTTGGCAACACCCTCGCCAGCATCACGAACCTTAATATTTTTCACAGTAATTCCAGTGATTGAACCCACGCCCGAATTGCTGCCATTTACCGTGAACAAAGTCATCCAAGCGCTGTTATCTTCGTTGAAGCCACTAATATCTTCGACATCCATATTCTCAAATATTACGTTACTTACAGTGCCAGAGCCATATTTATGATGAATCGCAAATCCGACTGCTGCTTTATAGACGACTCCATCTCTAAAGATAATATTATTCTGATTCTGCATAACCCCTTGGCCAATTTTGAAGCCGTAGCATAAGGTCCATGAGATCGCATCCTCAAAGAGGACATTACTCACAGGCTGTGGATTACCGGGCCAAGGTACTTTTCCAGAAGCAATGTCGGTCGTCTCTTTCCAAGATTTCGTCGAGAACGGATCATCCAGCGCAATCCCGATGGCATTTTTCACCACGACGTTCTGCGATTCGCAGACGTCGATACCATCATTTTCCCCCATGCCCAAACTGTTAAAAAACTTCATATTCGTAAAACTTAGATCATGGGATCGAATAGGTGTAACAGCCCAAGAAGCAGATTCTCTGATGATAATCCCATCCATTTTGAAGTTGGATGTCGCAATGGGCACAACCAGATTATTAATCATCCCTTTTCCATTTATAGATTTATCGGCATATAGGGCTGCGCCGTTCCCATCAATTGTTCCGCGTCCATATAGCTTGATGTTCGTTGAATCAAAAGCTGTGGAGATCCACCAGGTTGCTGGCCTGCCCATTGAATCCTTGTACCAATGTTCTTTATAGTCGGCCGTTTTTCCCGTTCCTATAAATGTTGATCCAGGCTGCATATAAAGCGCTGTATTACTTTTCAAAACCAGATTGCCAATATAATATTGCCCTGCAGGAATGTACACGACACCTTGGACGCTGTTCCCTGCATTTGTACCATAGTGGCTAGCATCGTCAATAGCTTGTTGAATGGCTGCAGTTCTAGCTTCAACCCCCGTTTGACTCCCTGTGGGACTTACTTGATATGGGGATTGCCCTATATTGAATATACCTGCTCCCGTAGATGCGGGTATATCGGTTTCTGCAGGGTCAGCCGCAATGACGAGCCGTGTCTTCCTGCCGTTCATCGTGACAATCAAATATTCGTCTTTCTGCGTGGTGAACGTTAGGGTACGACCAACGATGCTGTCTGGTTGAATTCCAAGTTTCTTTGGGCTAATCTCGTACTCGTGAACTTTGTCCGTGTTTAGAATCGTAACCTCATAGGTAACCGGTCCATTAGACATAGAAAAGTTTGCATAATCATAATCGTCAAAAGCTTTGATTACAGGTATATCCACTCCGTTCGCCTTTAACGTGTAATTGACTGAAGCTGCATACTTCGCTGGTTGGTTGTAGGGAAATATCACTGACTTCGGCACTGCTGTGTCGCTTACAGGTGCTGCTGCAGCCTTCACGCTTGTCGACAGAGGGTTAAAAAGAACCCCTGCTGCAAAAACAACTGTCATGATCACACTGAACAACCGCTTGATTGTTGACATCTTCTCGTTGCCTCCCTTAATAATTTTGAGCTCATCATTGAGATACATGCTTTCGATCATAGGCCAAACTTTGGAATGATAGCGCTTCCCAATCTCGATAATATTCAATGATGGATTCTTCCTTCTTTGCAGACAAATCACTGGTATTGTTCGTCCGACGATTCATTATATCAAGGTTTTCCTTTTGCTATAATGCGGTAAATTCAACTTTAAGGGCAGGAATCTGTAGATAATGAGTATTTATCCCATAAATGAGTTGAATATATCGGACTTAGACATAAAAAAACTGCCATATTTAAAAGGCGTAATAAGCACAAATCCATTCTTACATCACTCAAACCAGTTCAAAAGAGTTTCATAGATCACTGAATATAAAAAGTCATGTGTTCGACTCCGAGATAGCATCCCATACGACGGCTTGGAATAATTGGGTTAGAAGAGTTCACGTTTAACCACCTCCAGCTGATTCAGGAGGTAGTCTACTATATTTTCAGGCTGCTATTTGCAGCAGCTTGGCCGCGTAACCAGCATTTTGAAGGCACCGCGCAGCTCCTACATAATCTAACTACTTGCAGCAGCCGAAGAAGCCAGCTCGGGCATACCTGCCTTTATCTATCAGGAAGTTGCAGTGATCGATCACGCTGCCTTCCCAACTGTCATAGGTTCTGAAACCTCATACTTTTAGTCGTTTGGAACTCTTGTCCAGTCCCTTTGATGCCAAACAGATTATTACCAGGAGCAGCTGCACCCCATCCTGATTCGATAGCGAAAGAGGTCGGCTGTGTATGTCATATTCCGTCCTTGACGTACAGCATCGATAATATCACTCTGCAATATCTCCAATTCTGACAGCTTGACTTCATAGGCGATATCATTCTGTGCTTCGGTCTGTCCGTTACTGCTAAGTCCCTTTTGAGAAATGCGAAGATTTGGCGTATTTTGCATGAATCGCGTTGTTGCAACGAATACTATCGTTATCTATTAATCGTTGTTTTACATATCTTTTAACTAAATATCTATATTTTTCACTTATTTTGGTAAAAAAAATACTTCTCGATCATTTATTTAACGAAGCCGGTTTTGCATCAAATACAAGTGGGTTCTATTGTTAATGCCGCATCTTAACGGCATACGAAGGAAACGAACTATTGATGGATTACTCTGCAACTAAGGGAGGGATCGTTGCTTTCACGCACTCCTTGTCTAAATACTTGCAAACCAAAGGCATATACATTAATGGCGTTGTTCCCGGTACCATCTGGAATCCGCCCATCCCGGCTTCTCTCCCTTCGGATCATGTGGCCAATTGGGGCGCGAAGACTGCAATGAAGCGGGAGGGACAACCTTATGAAATCGCACCCGCTTACGAATAAGATGATGATGGAGCGAACAAAATGACGAATAAAATGATCGATTTTATCAAATACAAAGGGGTTGTATGGAAAATCCCATTAGCTTCAGCATTGTCATGGGAACTCGCGGAGTGGGCTGGCTCCAAACATCCGTACTTAGCCCCTTTGACGGTCATTTTGACTATCCAATTAACCGTCGACAAATCCATACAATTTGCATGGCAGCGTATTTGGGGACCATTGCCGGCGTTCTTTTCACTGTATTCATAGCACCGTATGTCGGCTTAAACGGCTGGAGTATAGGACTCCTCCTTCTCGTTGGGGCTCTCATAGTAATGTGGCTGAAATTGAATCATGCCATTTTTGTTCAAGTTGCTCTAAGCATTTTATTGGTTATGTACTTTCAAAGCAAGATGCCGAGCTACTCCCTTGATCGGATACGCGATACGATTATCGGCGCAGTTATTGCTATAGCGATCCATATCATGATTTTCCCTCCCGATTCCGTTAACAAAGCCCGAAAAAAGATGATACATTTCGCAGATCATTTATCCAACCACTTTATGAACTCTGCACTTTGGGTTAAAGAGGGCTGTTCCTCAAGTAAAACTCAAATCTTGCAAACAAAATTACAAACGTTATTCCAGGAGCTTCATCAAGCGACAACCGAGTTGGATAATGCGGAGCAAAGTTTGCGTTACAAACCGTTAGGAACAAAAAGACGTGCTAGCTTGCAAGAACTAACCCGGCAAATGAAACATCTTCGATCTGGTTATGCCAATCTTGCCGACATGATACAAGTTTTTGCAAATTGGTCGGAAAGCGGCCATTTTGAGAAAGAAAATCAACGAATATGGGCTGTTCATTTAAACATGTTAGCGAACCTTGTAGAGCAATGGAAAAAAGTTTTAGATGATTCGAATGCAGTTAGCTCAGTTTCCAAAGAATCAGCTCTGCAAATTAAAGTGCCTACCCATATGGAGAACTACCAATACCCGCTTGCGTTATATATGAACGCGGAACAAGTTGTTCAAGATTTCCAAAATGCGGATGTTTCCAATAAAATCCTGTAATCATCAGCAGTATCCACATCCATGAACAAGCCCGGGATTGCGAAATCGATGCAAATGCCCGATGATTCTTTTCGGATAAGATGTCTCGCTCCCTGGTCGTTCTGCAATCGTAGGAGCTCCGGAAACATTCGCTGAGCAAAAATAACAGGCGGTCTTGCCAAACCGTCATACCTTGAGGCCACAAAACCGAGATTGGTGTTCTTTTGAAACCTTATAAGCAGCTCATTGATCATCTCTTTTGTAATGAAAGGTTGATCCGCCAGTAATATCATCACGGCTGCCGCTTCCACCGCGAGTGCAGCCTGTACACCGCACCGCAGGGAGTGCGCTTGCCCTACATGCGCTTCGGAACAGCGAATAACGGACCATTTCCGATGGATCGGATTCAGGTAAAATGTATGATCTATCCAATCTGCTGCAACTTCATTGGATACGACCAAAACATAATCCAAATTGGAGCTCAGAGCTGCAGCCAACGCATAATTCCCCAAATTCATTGGCCCCAATGGAAGGCGAAGCTTATTCGAACCCATTCGGGTACTTTGGCCTGCCGCTAAATAAATGCCCACGATATTATTCGGTTTCATGGATAACAACTTCTTGCTTTTTATTTTTTCTAAGTATTAGTTCTGCGACTATACTCACTGCGATTTCCTCCGGCCCCTCTGCTCCAATGGCAAGTCCTATGGGAGAATGAACTTTCATCGGAACCGGCATGCCTGTTAATAAACGTTCGGTTCTACTTTTTGATCCCAAAATGCCGAGATAACAAAGCTGCCGCTCCGCAAGAAGTTGAACCAACTGCTGGTCCCTCCTGAAATTATGAGTCATTACAACTGCATAATCGTAAGGTGTAAAATGCATCATCCCTATTGTTTCCTCCGGAAACCCCAAGATCAATGATTCAGCATCCGGAAAATAACGTAGATCGCATAAGGCGGGTCTCCAATCGGAGACGACAACGGAGTAGCCGGTTGCTGTCGCAAATGCGGCAAGCGGCCTCGCGTCTGGTCCCGCTCCAAATATGATCAGACGCGGTTTGGGATAATAGGTATGGACGAATATGTCCGATTGTATGGATGAGACAAATCCGCTCCTGAGCGAATCTTCAGACGACATCAAGTGTATGAGTGCCTGCGGAAATTCTCCCTGCCATTCCCCGAACAGATGCCTATCTCTGGTCAAGAAACTATAATCGGTAACAGAGCCATCCGAACCGAATCTTTTAACGAGCATGACCTCGACCTGCTGATCCAAATAATTCTTCAATGTACATAAATGATCTGCAAACACATCATGTACCGGCTCCATCGTTACATGAATAACACCGCGGCACCCCGGTTCTTCCCCCCAGGACAGCGGCTCCAATGATTGCATATCGAACACAAAGTTTCGAGAAACGCCTATTTCCAAAATATCCGGCATGCAGGCCGAAAGATGCGCCTCCAAACAGCCGGCGCTTAAAACTCCAATCTGTGTGCCATCTTCCAGAAACAGCATGGAGGTTCCTTCTTTTCGGTATGCGCTCCCTTCTACTTGGGTAATTGTCGCAAGCACGCTTCTTAGTACGGTACGTTGAACGGCTTCCAAAATACGATGTATCTCCTCCAACCTCACCCCTCCTTAGCCTCCCGTAATACTAGGTTCCCAACATTATTTGTTCAGCGTAAAAACGTCCTTCACTGCATTGTGAATCTCTTCATAGGACGTACACCTGCAAATGTTGGATTCCAGCCATACCCTAATGGTATTTTCATCCGCATGCGGGTGTACCTTCCGCAAGCCTTCACAGTTCACAATAAAGCCGGGAGTACAATAGCCGCATTGAAATGCTTGATTCTGAACAAAGGCATTTTGTACCGGTGAGTTCGTCAAACCCTCGATCGTAGTAATTTGTTTTCCATCGGCTTCCACGGTGAGCATAAGGCACGATTTTATGGGTGAGCCTTCTACCAATATCGTACATGTACCGCAGTCCCCATTATCACAACCGGATTTACTCCCTGTCAGTCCGAGAGTGTCTCGAAGTGTATATAATAGTAAATCCGCAGCCCTTACTCGAATAGTTCGCTTCTCACTGTTAACTATGAATTCAACCGGATACATAGCGGAATCACGCAATGACATGCTTCACCTTCTTTCCAATGTATGTACCGCGTCAGCTATCGTTTGCTTAAGCACAAATTTCCGATAAGGTGCGGAACCTTCCGCATTATTTAGTAATGGAGCGGGTAAATTGCCGATCGCTTGTTCAATTCTTACTGGCAAAGGTATTGAGGAATCGTTCAACGCCTGGTCGATCTGGGCGGATCGAAACGGGAATGAGCAGACGCCGCTATATGCGGTATGAATTTGATTATTTTTCTTGAGAGCAGTTACTGTTACGAGAGGATAGCCGATGTATCCAATCTGCCGCTTTTTGAAATGAACGAACGGCAATGATAAATAGCTTCGGTCTGTTAATGTCTGCACTAGAAATTCACCATTGTCCAATCTCATTTGTTGTGAGAAAACTTGGTGAATCGAAGCTTCTCTGATCCCGTTCATTCCCGCTATAACCATACGGCTGTTTGCCAACAAAAGCGGCAGTACGGCCTCCCGATAATAAATTTTGCCGCAAATGTTTCCACCGAGCGTGATTTGATTCCGGGCGGTTTGGTCGGCGGCTCCCTGAGCCGTTTCACTGAGCAGAGGGAACGGATTCGCCGCTGATAATGCCGATAACGAGACGCAAGCCCCGATAATCAGCTCATCGTTCCGCATTTCCAATACATTGCATTCCGGAATGGACTTCAAATCGATAACAGCGCCAGGATGAATGGAATTAGTTCGAGCCCATGTGATGATTTCCGTCCCTCCGGCGTAATATATCGGATTCTTCCCCTGCTTTTGCAGAAACTGAAACCATTCCACAGCTATCTGAACGGAAGATGGTTTGTAGTAGTCAAAGTCAAACGGAATCATGGATCGTCCTCCAGATCATCTCGGGCGTCAAAGGCAAATGATTCAGCTCTACCCCGGCGGCGATGGTCAGGCTATTCGCCAATGCTGCGGGCATGCCAATCAAGCCATGCTCGCCGATTCCACGCAATCCGTAAGGCGCTTCCAAATGAGGGGTCTCGACGAAATCAACGAAGTACTGTGGCTGCTCTCCGTAACGAATCAATTTATAGGTTCGAAATTGCGGATTCAATATGGCGCCTTTATCATTGAACAGGAAAGCTTCCCGGCTGGCAAAACTTAAGCCCATGCTCATAGCCCCTGTGATTTGGCTGCGGGCAAATTCCGGATTGATCACCTTGCCGGCATCGATGACAGTTGCCGCCTTAATGATCTTGTACGTGTATTCTTTCGTATTCAATTCCACTTCTACCGCTTGCGCGCCTACCGTCCATTCCGGACCGGGATTTCCTTTACCGGTTTCTGGGTCCAATAAAGTTAAGTTCCGCATCGCATAGCTCCCGCGCCCGATGACTTGACCGCCGATCGTATTCCCGTTTGGGAATTTGTAGCCGTTTGCGATTTTATCAATTGCGATCCCCCTATCGGGGTGATCTTTTAAAAAAACCTTGCCCGCTCCGACATCCAAGTCTGTCGGTAAGCATTGCAATACGACAGCAGTTATGTTTTTTAACTGTACGATGGCATCGTCGGCAGCATTCAGAATCGCATTCCCAACTAAAAAGGTGCTGCGGCTCGCCACCGTTTTCCAATGATGGGGATCCGTCTCGGTGTTGACTTCAGTAGAGATATGTATCATCCGGTCATCCATACGTAACTTTTCGGCCAACAGTTGCGTCAGCGTTGTCCTCGTGCCTTGACCGATTTCAACAGCGCCGCACAACAAATTAATGCTTCCGTCGGGATTAAATACGATAACAGCTCCCGCTCCGGCATCCGTCGGCGTACTCGAATTTTTCCAAAAACAGCACACCCCTTTTGCCTTAATGAGATGGGTATCGGTTTCCCGCAGCGGGCGGTCGCCCCAATCGATTAATGTTTTCAACTTTGCAATGCACATGGGCAAATCCCCCAAATTACTCCTATCTAGTAAAGTTTGTGTCGGGGACGTATCCCCCGGCCCTATCGCATTATAAAAACGAAATTCCAATGGGTCCATGCCCACTCGATTCGCCAATAAATCGATCGCTCTTTCTATAGCGAACGTCAGTTCAGGATGACCGAATCCTCGAAAAGAAGTGGAATACGGGTGATTCGTATACATGCATAAAGAATCGCAATGAACGTTATCGATCCGATAAGGCCCAGTGCAATCGACAGCTCCCGCCCGACTCATGACCGCCCCCCGATCCGAATACGCTCCACCATCATACAGATGCAAAATTTCGGCGGCCATTAATTTCCCGTCATGGTTGCAACCAAGCTTGATTTTGGCATCCAGTCCGATATGGACGGGAGAAGAAATCATGTCTAGCTCCCGGGAGTTCACCAATTTTACAGCTTTTCCGCCAACCGCACGGGAAGCCAGGTATGCAAGAAACTCCATTTGAATCGCGGCTTTTCCACCGAAACTGCCGCCGACCAAGGGCGTGTGTACGATCACTTTATGAAGCGGAATATGAAACGATTGGCTGATTGCTCTTCGGATAATATATGGCGATTGTGAAGCGGAATGGATAACCACTTTCCCGTCGGGCATAATTTCTGCTGTGCTGCATCGCATTTCCATTGCGGCGTGATCCGATTGCGGTAAAGTAACCTCGACTTCAACGGTATGATCGCTATTCCTCCATCCTTCCTCCATATTCCCCTTGCGTATTTTTGTTCGGTTCGCGATGTTGGTTCCCGGCTCCGGGTAAACCTCTTCGTGCCGCTTGTACTCGGCAAGATGCTCATGAACGAGCGGAGCATTTTGCTGATAAGCTTCCCTTGGAGAAAGGACGACCGGTAAAAGCTCGTAATCCACTTTGATGCGGGTTGCCGCCATCTCTGCTATATATTCTTGTTCTGCAACAACAAGGGCGACGGGCTCTCCATAATATCTTACTTTGTCTTTTGCGATTGGTGGACGATCCGCCAGAGGCGACCCGGTTAACATCGGGTAATATTGGCCTGTTATGACCGCTCTTACACCCGGAATTTTCATGGCTTCGGACGAATCGATCGCTTTTATTTTAGCGTGAGCATGGGGGCTGATAGCTATTTTTACATGTAATAGCCCTGGTGTCGAAATATCATTCACATATTTGGCGGTCCCTGTAACTTTTTCCCATGTTTCCTTTCTGGGAATGCTTTTACCAACCGAGTGACTGATCATGACCCCCTCCTATTTCAATAAGAGCCTTACAACATTCAACTACTTCATAGCCTATGTATATACAAGATTTGTTGTCCTTATTATTTAATTTAATGAATGATCTTCCAATATGGGGACAACCTACATCATAAATTGAAAAATAGTTATTTATGGAGATCGAAAATGCGAAACCTACATGACCTTCTACGACGTTCCATTATAGTTCATATACTGATTTTGACCTTGACTGAAGGATTGACTCACTCCCATGCCTACGCCGACCCACCACTTCCGATTGTCGCTGACCAAGGAAGAATTTACACTATAGAAATTAACCCTCAACGTCATCAATTAGTGGTACGTGTACAAGGACAGAAATTCAAAACATATCCCATTGCCGTTGGTAATCCGTCCACTCCTACCCCTGTTGGAGAATACCAAATTGTATATAAGGGGAAAAATTGGGCTCCTTCCTTTGGTCCTCGTTGGCTGGGTTTAAATGTCCCTTGGGGAATTTACGGAATTCACGGCACAAACAGGCCGTACTCCATTGGGCAGCATTTGAGCCATGGTTGCATTCGGATGCGTAATAGCGATGTGATTGAATTATTTGAGATAATTCCACTTGGTACAATAGTCAAAATTAATGGACATGTATTGGGGGACCCGAATCATGAACCAAGGACTTTAGCGGAGGGTGATGTCGGAGGAGACGTGCAATTGATTCAATCCCGTCTGAAGAGTGCTGGATACTTTAAGGGGATATGTAACGGCAAATTCCGTTCAGACACAACCGCTACCGTAAAACAATTTCAACGGTATCACCACTTGGCATCTAACGGTGTCGTTTCGGTAAAAGTGTATCATAAATTAGGATTATTGGAATGAAGAAAAAATCGCGATAACCGAATTCATATTGGGAGATGAGTTATGGATACTATTTGGCAATACTCCATCAGGACGTTGTTAGGCTTTATCCTTTTATTGTTATTAACGCGTATATTGGGAAAAAAACAATTAAGTCAAATGACATTTTTTACATATATTACGGGAATCGCTCTTGGGAACATTACTGGTGAGATGGTTTTAAATAAAGAAATTAAAGTAGTCGCTGGTATCACTGCTATGACAATGTGGACATTGCTGACGATAATTATTGAGCAAATAAGTCTTGATGTGTTTTTTGCGGAGCTCCAAAGTGATGGAAGTATTTATTTGGATAAAAAGTCACCTCACTAAAAAAGCTTAAAGTAAGTATATCAGTTGCTTAAGCAAATTTCTCTGAACATTCTTGGCTCATGAATAAAACTCAGGTTTCTTCAACAAATAAACATGTCCTAACATTTAGACATGTTTCTGGAATCCGGTTATTTACTTAAAGATATTTGGAAATTGTTTGACGATCCCTTCTGTAAACGCATCAGCCATCACCAACGCCTGTTTCTCAATCCGATCGTATTCTTCGATATCGGATTTGTAATTTTTAGAAAGTCTGAAAACTGCTTCATCTTTTGTCATTCGTAAATGCTCATGGAGCATGTTCGTCAAGGCTGATTTAGGCCAGTTGGGGTTGATACTGTTAAGAAAAGCAGCTATTTCATCCGCATTGGCATACCAGTTTTTCTCCGCTTCAGCGGCTGCCCGGCTATTGCCAGCCTTGGCTGCTTTAACAAGTTGTGCGGCCAATACAAGATGCTCTCTAAATAAACCGCTGAATCGTTTAGCTATCTCTTCCCCGTAGTAATGTTTAAACACATTGGCCATATCAGGAGGATTGCGGAGGAGATCTCTGCAATGCTTATGATAAGCATCCTCGTCCAAGCAACGTGTTGTTCCCAAAGCGTTCGGAAAGCTTGGTTTAATTCTACTTCTGCATTACCGATACATACAGATTTTGAGGTGAAACAGATTCATATCTCAAGAATGGCACTACTGGTTGTGCATAAGGATTGTAATTACTTTGACCATAGTTTGAGCGAAATGGATATACCGGATGATCATTTAGAGAACGAAAATAGGATTGAAAATGTGGATATGGTATCCATGTTGTTGCATAGTACATGTGATGGTTCCTCCCTAAAAATAGTCATTCACCTACTAAAGCATATGAGATGGAGGTGTGATTTGTTTGGGCTTTTGAAAATATAATGGCTACTCTCTAATTATGGCCACTTATTTTGAAAGCGACCATCACAAGGAGGGATATTGACTGACCATACTAAATTGAACAACAGCCGAGAATTTAATTCAACTTATCCGGCAACAATAATTGCTGTCCGGGTAAATAATTTATCGTGGTTACTATTATGTTTCAAGTGTGGATGCTTCCCTTCTTGGGATTGCCATGCATGCTAAATTCCATTAGGAGGTGTTACCAATGAGTAACAGTTTAGATGCCATTCGAGCAGATCAACAAAACTTTCTCGATGATACGGAAGATGAAGTCAAGGAACTACCGGCCACAACAGACGTAAACGAAGCCGTTGAAGCTATTACAGCCCACATCAACAAATATGATGTTAATGAAGAAAAAGAATAAGTATTAGTTTCCAAGAGGCTGTCCCAAACTAACATGGCCTGACGGCCACCACCATGAATGAAAATGTCTTGGCTTGTGAATCTGTATGTTCCATAATGGAAC
>NZ_MRTH01000073.1 GCF_001956045.1 Paenibacillus sp. FSL H7-0331
GACTTTGGGGTATCTCACTCCCATTGAAGCTAGAAAAATCCCCTCATAAATATTGTCCAGTTTTATGTTGACAATCCACCCAATCAAAATGCGATAAAGGCAATGTGCCCTCATAGAGTAAGCAATTATCCATTTAAATGATTAAATGTAGGAGCTTTTGTGTTGTTTAACGACCATGTAGGAACTTTTGTGTCGTTGGACAGATGACAAGAACCTGGCTACATAAATGACAAGAACCTGATTACATTACATTCCCCACAGGTCTTTTAATGAGAACATAAAAATAAGGATGAACAATCCATCAGGATAATGCCAATGATGAGACCAATCAAGCCAATAACTTGGCTGGAATAGTGGAAAGGGGCTCCATTGACATGAAAGCAGAATACTGTCCAGAACAAGCTGAAGCATGCGAAATTAAAGGTACCAATCAACGTTCTTCGCGAAGCGTCCGATGCTTCCGGATAAGTCCGCCCATCGACAACAGCAGTTTAACATAGGAAGAATGGGACTGAACAGCGAAGTTGGGCAGCTTGCTACGAAGTAAGATGAACAGCAGCAGCATGAGAACCGCCGCAACCCCATACTTTAGCCTCCATCCCCACCACCCTCCAATTAATCGGCAACAGTTCTAGCGAGCACCCGATCAGCAGTCCACTAACCACGACACCTAACACCTCGCCCTGCTGTTCAGGTTCCGCCATCTGTGCAGCCAGCGTGATAATTACTTGTGGAATAACCGAGGCTAAACCCACCAGAAAACTGGCAGCATATAACCATACTAGACTTGGTGCGAGACTGGCGCCGACCAGTCCAATGGCTGCAGCGGTCATCAATATCAGCTTACGTCGGTTTACCATATCTCCGAGCGGTACAAAAAAACAGTCCCCGTGCATAGCCAATTTGAGTAATCATGGACACATAGCCTGTTGATTGGGAAGTAATCCCAAACGTAGCTTGTATCTGTGTAAGTAGCGGCTGATTGTAGTACAAATTGGCCACACAGACCCCAGACGCAACGGCCAGCAGAATAAAAAACCCCGAGTTAGTGCTACATTATGCCCTTTATTTACGGTTTGTTTCATTGTGTTCCCTTCCTTACAACTGCTTAATGACATGGACATTTTATTTAGTATAAATGAATCTACATAGGTCAATTAATAAGACCTTTTCCCAATGAAGAGTGACACTTTTTTTGATGCAATAAACAACAGTTTTAGCAACCAGATAAGTAAAAGCTCATTAGGGATGCAGATTCAACTTTTGGGCTAAAGGCTTACCATAAACTTTTATTCTGATAATAATCAATAGAAAAGCTAGTACAGTAAATCCAATTCCACTCCATACAAGTTGACGTACATCCCATTGCAAAAGAAACCAGCCACCGATAGTTGTTCCAATAGTTATTCCTAAATTCGCAAAGGTTATAAACAAGCTGTTCCCAAATTCAGGAGCTGACTGTGATTCGATGATCAGCCAGCTTTGTCCAATGATAAGTCCGCCGGCATGGACAATTCCCCATAGAAAGATTAGAACAAACATAGGAATAAAATGAATCCCTAAAAAATAAAGCATCATATAAATAAGTAGTAAGATTAAAGGAAATAAGGTTGCTGTGAGAGCAATGTTTTTCTGCACGAAGGCTCCAAATATGAAATTCCCCAAAATCATGACCAATCCAAATACGAATAACATAATGCTTATCCATGAGCCATTCACTTGTGTTACTTGTCCAAGATATTCAGCAAAGTAACTATATACAGAGAACATAGCTGCAAATAAACATATAACGGACGCAATGTTTAACCACAGAGCAGGTTTACGTAAAACACTGAGTTGTTGTCCATAAGTCATTTTTTCTTTAACAGGCATCGAAGGAAGCCAGATCAATATGCCGAAAAAGGCTATGATACTAATTATGGCACCAAACATGAATGCTACCTCAACTGAAATTCGCTCTGCAAGATAAGAGGTCAATGGCACACCAAATGCAAATCCTGCTGTAATACCTGTAAACACCTTGGTCACGGCTTGACTACTTTTCTCTGGAGAAACCAATGATGCTGCCACCACAAGAGCTACAGAAAAGAAAGCAGAATGCGCCAGTGCGGGAATAATCCGAAATACCACCATTACGTTGAAGCTCATAGTAAAAATATAAACAACGTTGGAGACCGCAAACATTAGCACCGATATTAACAAAATGAATTTACGATTTATACCTGAAGATAGCAAGGTTATAAAAGGCCCTGACAATGCTACGACCAAGGCAAAAATACTGACAAGTATTCCTGCCGCTGAGGTAGTTATGTGGAATTTTTGTACTACCTGAGGTAGCACACCTATAATCCCCATTTCTGTTGTGATTATTCCGAATACACCTAAAGCCAAAATCACAATTAGCAAAGGGTTAGTCTTTGTCATTAGATTTTCCACCTTTTCACAATAAAGATCCGATAACCCAAAGTACCTTTATTAATAATTTACTGAAATCCTAGAGCATACTGCTTAGGAATGCTATTCGCCTGTTTGAGGGACTCTGCAGCAGTTAATGCCCAATATGGATTTTTCAGCATTCCTCGGCCTATAGCAAAAAGGTCAGTATCTTCAGGCATCTCACTTTTGGCTGGAGCAATCACCTCTTTACCAAACAAGGTTAGATCCTGACCCTATTCATCTGTTCTATGATTCGTTAACGGTGAATGGAATTGTTGAATGAGGTAGCCCATGTGCGCCATGAAGCTCGATGACGTCCACTCCGGCCTGTACTGCACGTTTTACGCCAAGACGGAACTTCTCCACCATTCCCTTCCCTTCTTCCGTAGTAAGTTCCCGCGGAGTCTTGGATTTAGAACTAAATGGAATTGCTGAAGGGGCAACCGGAACAGCCGCATCCTCTGCCTTACTTCCAGCATGGGCAATCTGAATTCCAACCCTTGCGCCATGCATGAACAGCATCTAGAATTCTGGCTAAGGCAGGGATTTGTTCATCGTTCCAGATTCCAAGATCGTAATCAGAAATATACGGCCATCCGGGTCTACATCTGTCATTTCTATAATGATCAATCCAGCTCCACCAATTTCCCGACTAACATAGTGATTGTAGTGCCAGTCATTAGCAATACCATCTTTGTTGACTACGGAATATTGACACATCGGAGGCATAACGACTTAAGTTTTTGAGCTCAAATGAGTTAAATATATAATTCATAATTTTTCTCCCTTTTGTATGCTATTCGATCCTAAGATCTACTTGTCGTTTGTAATTATCAGCACCAATATATTAAATGCATGTGAATGCATTTGATATATTAAAAATTTTTTTATTGTCAACTATAGTTTCTTCCTCATTCGGTTGCTACCAAGGGTTCCATAAATGTTTAAAAAATATAATACCGTTAGCAAAGAAACATAACAAACAACGATACCTTGTGGCAGTCAGGATTCAACAATGCGTATAAATGCCTTCGGGTACTATTACTTTGGCTAATTTTATCTGCATCCTTCGGTTATCTCTTAAATAAATGAAACATTGTACTAGCTCATAATGAGTAAAAACAGAAACATATTTTACCATCTAAAATCCAATGATGGGTGCCTTATGCTACTTGCAGCTCGTTTTTAATTTATTCAAGTGAAGCTCTGTTTGTCGTGGCAGTATGCACAAACTCAATAATGCTAGCGAACTTCTGTTTCCCGTATGTGGTGGATGGTCTGGGTAAAAACAGTACCGTAAAGGTCGCATAAAAAAAGATAGGAAAACTGAATCAACAACCAGTATAGTAAAATTGCGTGCTAGCTTCGAACTTGGACACCTTGATTACGTGTTCCGTATCCAATAAAATCAGAAATTAAATGCGTAGTCCCCCGTTTCGCCGATTAATTGTAACTCAATTTGTTTCATCTTATAAAAATAGCCGTTTTGCTCCATCAACTCGGAATAAGAACCCGTTTCGATCACCCTTCCTTGCTCCATAACGACGATTCTGTCCATTCCTTCCAAACCGTTAAGCCGGTGACAGATTAGCAGAAGCGTATCTTCGGACGCTTGCTCGTATAGGTGCGTCAAAACACGTTGCTCTGTCACATAGTCCAGCGAAGACGTCGGCTCATCCAGCAGCCATAGCTTTCCCTTGCGAAGCATGGCCCGCGCCAGGGCCAAGCGCTGTTTTTCGCCATCCGATAAATTTTCTCCCTTTTCGTACACGGGGTCCGTTAACGAAATGGTCGGCAATTGCACTTTAGCGAGGATATCCAACAGGTCGCCGTCGGAATGGTCCTCAGCATCCATGAGCAAGTTATCTCGGATCGTTCCTCGGAAAAAATGGCTTTGCTGCAGCACGACATTAGCCGGTTTCCAAATGCTCGACTCCTCCAGCTCTTGTACCGATACGCCGTTCAGTCGCAAATCCCCAGCCGTTGGCGTACGCAGCTTGAGCAACAACTCAATCAACGTGGACTTTCCCGAACCGCTAGGTCCGACAATCGCCGTTTTGGATCCTGGTGGAATTTGCAACGAAAAGTTCTTTAACGCTGGCCTCCACTCCCCTTCATATTGAAAGGAAACGCCGGATAGTTCAATAGAAACGGCATGGTCGGTATTCAACGTACGACTTGGCTGCAC
Organism: Paenibacillus sp. FSL H7-0331; assembly: GCF_001956045.1. Next base: position 4,625 of record NZ_MRTH01000073.1, read on the forward strand.
TGGCTGCATGGCAGGAGTTAATACTGCTTCCGTCAGCCGCTTGGCTGCATGTTCGCTATCTTGCTTATATGCTGGCAACGTGGCCATAGCCGCTGCTTCTTCAAATACAGTTAATGAGGCCATGACAAGCATAGCCAGATATACGCCAGCTAGCGTTCCATCCGATATCAGATAAGCACCAAGTGCCAACACCCCCCAGGAAATCAGATATGTGACAAAGGTATGCATCGATTGTCCACGTAGCAGTTGTCCGGCCGCTCGCTGCTGCTCGGCTGCCAATGTAGCAGAAGCTTGGCGAAGTTGCTGTTCCTGCTGCGCAAGCTGCCCATAAACTTTAAGATCCCGGAAACCATACAACATCTCTGTTACTTCCGTAGACAACAGCGCTCGCTGCTTGCGAACATGCCCATTGATTTTCCGATATCCTAGCAATACGATTCCCGGCACGACCAATACGGTTCCCAGCATACCGAGTAGCATCAAGCAAGCCATCCAGAAAGAAAAGGAGGCGGTAGCCAGCATTGTCGTCAAGAACACCATGACAACAATGATCGGCGGATACGCGACGCGTAAAAAATAGTGCTGCAAACTCTCTACATCCCCAACGATTCGTGCAAGCAGATCCCCGCTTCGGTTTTTATTTAAAATGCCTGGCGTTAAGGGAATGAGCTTGGCAAAAAAGGATGATCGCAAACGGCTAAGCATAGAGAATGTCGCTCGGTGTGAATATAAGCGCTCGCCATAACGACTCACCGCTCGAAGTAAACCAAGCAGCTTGACCAACGAAGTAAGTACGATCAGCGTATAAAGCGGAGGTGCAAACACCGTTTGCGAAATCAGATATCCGCTCGCAGAAAAGAGGATCACACCGGCAATACCGGCGACAAATCCGCCTAAAATCGAAAGAATAATATCTTTGCGCTCCCGAATCATAGCTTGGAACAAAATAGCCAACTCGTTCATCCCGGCACCCCTTTGCGTTGGACATCGACCATCTCTGCATACGCAGGCAGGCGTTTCATAAGCTCGTCGTGATGTCCCGAGCCCATTAGGACGCCATGGTCCATAAACAAAATGTTGTCCGCATTTCGAATGGTATACAATCGGTGAGCCACCGTAATCATCGTCGCCGATTGTGCCAAGGTTCCAATCGAATGTTGCAGGATGCTCTCGGTGTGAAGATCGAGTCCGACGGTCGGCTCATCGAACAAAATAATGGAAGGTCGCTTCAAAAAAGCCCGCGCTACGGCAAGCCGTTGCTTTTCCCCACCGGATAGTCCTCTACCGCCTTCACCGACAGGTGTATCAAATCCCTGCTCCAGTTGGGATACAACCTTCGAAAGACCCGCGTCCGCAGCCGCCGCCTCAATTTCAGCCCTAGAGACTTTCCGCCCGGCACCGATCGCGATATTATCGGCGAAGGTACCTGCAAAAATGTAAGGATGCTGCGTAATGTAGCTAATATGTTCGAACCATATCGTCTCATTCTGTTGAGTAAGCGGGTTTCCATTCACTAAAATGGTCCCCGACGCCGGTTTTAGTAATCCCGCTATAAGATGGAGCAAGGTTGTTTTGCCGGATCCGCTATGACCAACAAGGGCAATATGATCTCCTGGTCCAATTGTGATCGAACCTGTATTCAGCTCAAATGAGTCAGGTGCATACTGAAACCGGACATTGTCCAGTTCAATGGTGGGCGGCATTGGAAACAGCTTCTTCGGAAATGTCCGGAGCCCTATCGGCTGATCCTTCAGATCGTTTTTATCGTTCGTGTCCGCGAGCATGGTTTCAACCTTGCTAATCGCCCCCATACTGGTTCGCCCATTGTGAAAAGCTGTGCCCGAACTCTTTAGTAAGCTGTAAAACTCGGGCACGAGCAACAAAACAAAAAAGGCCGTGTGAAACGACATCGATTTGAAGACAAGCAGCTGAATGGCCAGTTCGAGAGCAACAATCCCGATGCTCAGCAGCACAATCGATTCCAGCATGAGGGTATTCGTAAACGCAATCTTCAAAATATCCATTGTGGCATCACGGTATCTTAAGCTACTGCGTTCGATTTCTTGCTGCTGACGGCGGGCCCGTCCGAATATTTTTAACGTAACGAGCCCTTGAAGGGAATCTAGAAATGTACCGGCAAACTCGGCCAACTGCGCATACTTTTCTTCTGATTTATTTTTCGTTTTCAGCCCCACCAAAATCATAAAAATCGGGATAAACGGAGCCGTAACCAGCATGATGATCCCTGAATTGGCATGTTGGGTAAACGTAACGACTAAAATCAGAATGGGGATAATGACCGTTTCCACCATACGCGGGATGTATTGACTGAAATAACTATCCGCCTCATCCACAGCATCCAGCGCCATACTGACCTTTCCCCCCGTTTGCCCTCGAAGAGAGGAAGGCATGGAAGCATGCGTAAAATTCTGAAGCACGGCTGCTCGCATATTTTTTTTGGCGGTTGCTGCCATTTGCAAACCAACTGTCCCGTTCCCATATGACAACAGTGTACGTATCGCCATCACGACCAGTAGGATGCCGAGCAGTAGGGCAACCGATGAAAAAGATACTCTCTCCACAAAGATCCGCTGGACGGCTTCAGCCAGCAATGCAGCCTGACTTACAATGGCGGCGCCTAGTGCGAGCGAGATGAATGCCAGGTAAATGAGACGTTTGCGTTGGGCAGTCATCTGTATAGCGATTAAGCTTCTTTTCCCCTTCACCAACTCAACTCCTTTATGGTAATAGCCTGCGAGTAATCGGCCTATTTTTCCCCTTTCACGTAATCCGCATCGAACAGGAACAGCTTGAAAACCAAAATAAGGGAAGGAATCAATAGACACATGCCCCCGATAAATACGACAACTAGCGCGAAACCCATTGAGGATGAGGTGACGCTGCTCTGAATCGTAATGTAGGGATCAAGAATATAGGGATACTGCCCAATCCCGTAAGCGGAAAAGGCACAGAAAAATTGCAGCATGATGCAAACAAATGCTAGCCCATAGCGGCGGCCGCGGTATAACAGCCACATCGCAATCATGAAAAAGGCAACAGAAAGTGCAAGCAGCCACCATAAATCCATCATATTTTGATAATGTCGCTCATTGTGTTGCCCCAAATAGATAAAGGCCGTCAGGGCGATAATAATCGTCGGTGTGCTCCAGAAAAGCGCATAGGTCCGCATAAGCTTTAGCGCAACGTGATCCTCTGCCCGTGAAGCGTAAAACGCCAGAAAACAGGCGCTAATAAACAAGACAGACACAATCGCCAATCCAACGATGCTCCACGACAATGGATTGGTAAATAAAGCCCAGTAATCCAGAGAAACCGTCTGATCCTGCTTCAAGATAAAGCCGCCTTCAGACAGGGCCAGTGTCACGGACAACGAAGCCGGGATCAGCAAACCCGATGCGCCGTACAAAAACAGATAGACGATATTATTTTTGGAACCATAGTTTTCAAATGCATAGAACGAACCGCGAATAGCAAGCAGCACGATCGCAACACTCCCCGGAACAATCAGCGCCGAGCCATAGTAATAGGCTGTATCCGGAAAAAATCCGATCATGCCGATGTAGAAAAAGACGAAAAATACATTTGTGATCTCCCATACGGGTGACAAATAACGAGAAATCAGACGATTTATGAGGGGGTCCTGCTTGGTCAAGTGGGCATAAAAGGCAAAGAAACCGGCTCCAAAGTCAATGGAGGCTATAATAAGATACCCGTACAAAAACAGCCAAAGTACCGAAATCCCAATCAAATCGTAACTCATCAGGCATGCCCTCCCTTCCCCGTCCTCTTGTCGCCCGCATGCTGCGCCCACTTCTCCATCTCAGTTTCTGCCGGATTATTGTTGAATAAGCGCCGAAGTACAAGAACGCTAACCATGCCTAAAACGATGTAGAGAAGAAGGAAGAGGAAAAAAAGAATTCTCACGCTTGGCGATGTCGTCGCCGCTTCTTCTACACGCATATATCCTCGTAAAATCCACGGCTGCCGCCCCAACTCGGCGTAAAACCAGCCCAGCTCGACTCCCAGGAATGCGAGCGGCGCACCTAAAGCAATAATGCGGAGTAGCCATTTGTTGTGCTCATTGTGTTTTTTCCATAATGTAAATAGGAAATACAGAACGGATATGCCCAATAACGCAAACCCTATGCCAGCCATCAAGTCAAAAAAATAATGCACAAGGAGCGGAGGTTGTTCATCTGGAGGAAATTCATTCAGACCTGTTACTTTCGCGTTAAAATTTCCAAAAGCCAGGAAGCTGAGAATCTTCGGCAGGTGAAGTGCGCCTATAATTTTATGCTCGGCATTAAGCCATCCAAATAGAATCAAATCCGCGCCGCTCTCGGTCTCAAAATGCCATTCCGCAGCAGCCAGCTTTTCCGGTTGATGCTCGGCCAAGAACTTGGCGGACGAATCTCCAGCTACTATGTTTAGCAGTCCGAACAACATGACAACGGCCATCATAAGCTTTAACGCTTTTTTGTGGTATCCAGTGACCCCTTTTCTAAGCATCGTAAAGGCCGCAATTCCTGCTAGCAGAGCCGCTCCTGTTAAGTAGGCCGAGCTTAATACATGGAACACTTTGGAGAACGTCGCCGTATTCAGCATCGCTTGCACCGGGTTAACGGCTGTAAATTGTCCACCTTGCATGGTAAATCCCCCAGGTTGGTTCATAAAACCATTCACAGTCGTGATAAAAACAGCAGACATGCCTGCCCCTACGACAATGGGGAGTGTGAGCAGCCAATGAATATATGGGTTCTTGAACCGATCCCACGTATACAGATAAATGCCTAGAAAGATAGCTTCAAAAAAGAATGCAAATACCTCCATGAATAACGGAAGCGCAATAACGTTCCCCGCCAACTTCATAAAATTCGGCCACACCAATGCCAGTTGCAGTGAGATTGCCGTTCCTGTTACGACACCGACTGCGACGGATATAACAAACCCCCGCGACCACCTCTTAGCCATCAGTGTGTAGTGAGAATCTTGCTTGCGGATGCCGATGAGCTCAGCAATCGCGATCATGAGAGGGATACCGACACCAATCGTCGCGAATATCATATGGAACCCTAGTGTCATTCCTGTCACCAGCTTGCTCCATAGTACCGTATCAATTCCCATTCCTTACTGCCTCCCTTCCAAAGCGATTTGTAATTTGAGTTGATTATATCTCTGTCCTTCAGCAGTTCAATCGCGGTCACATCTTCTCCCATATTCGTTCAAGAAAGGATCAATTCTTTCTGACAACTTGATGAAACCGATAACGTTTCAGCTCGCCTTGCATGAGATGAAGAAAGCTACACGGCACTTTGGGCTAGTCGTCTCACGTACAGAAAAGCACATAAATTGGCCAAAACCGCTACCACGGCTAGTCCCCAGAATAGGTTTGCATACGCATGGCTAGGCGGAAGATGTTCTTGCCATTCCATTGCGCTAGACAAAATGGCAATGCTGAATGCGCCGCTGATAAACTGCATCAGTTGAAACAATCCCGTGCCTGAGCCAATTTGAGAAGAGGGCAATATGCACGAAATTTCGTTTGAAACGCTACTGCTGATGATAGCAAAGCCTAAGCTCATCAGCATGTACACGAACACATTCGCTACCCAAAATTGGGTACCCACTCCTGCAAACAATACGGCCGCCAATAGTACGAGTATAGGAGTCGTGCGCAACATGCTGCTGTTTCCCCGCTTGTCGATCATCGCCCCGATCATTCTTGATAGCAGTGTGGACAAAATAGCCCCCGGAAAAATAACAAAACCGGCCTGACTTGCGCTCAAATCAAAATGTTTCAATAGCATTTGCGGCAACAAAAACAGCGCGGCAAAGTTGCATAAATAGGACAAGACCCCGATTAAGGCAAGCACAAGATAGCTTCTGTTAGCCAATAACGACGGAAGCACAAACGGGTGCTTCGCTCGGCGGATACGCAGAGAAAAGAAGAGCAGTCCCGAGATTCCGATCAACAAGGCAATGGGATGATAGTTGGTCAAAAATAGCAACAAACCCGCCGTACCGGCGCTCAAAGTCAATGCCCCCAGTAAATCAAAAGGGCGTTTGGGAAGCGACTCTTTTGGAATATACCGCACAAGCAGTGGGGCAATGCACAACAGCAAGGATGTAATTGCAAAAAGATATTTCCAACCCAGATATTGAACCACCAAGCCACCAATCACAGGACCAAGTCCAAACCCCAGTGATACTGAGGACATGATGAACGTCATCGATTTTCCCCGACGCGCCAACGGTACATAACGGGTCAGAAGCACGATGGACAAGGAGATCGCCGCACCGGCACCGGCAGCTTGCACAACGCGGGCCGCAAGCAGCACCCAGAAATGGTTGCTCAGCATCGCCCCAACCGACGCGCCTCCCGTCAAAACCAGACTAATGGCGAACAACCTCTTCAATGGAACAAAATCAGACAACCGGCTGTAGGTGATCGAGGAGATGGCGAACATGATAGAATAGCCGGTGACCGTCAACGAAACGATGGATGATGGTAAGTTAAAAGAATGGTTTAAATCGTTTAACGCCAAATTAAACATGGACGTATTCATAGTGACCAACACAACCGTAATGCAAAGCAACGTAATTAGGACGCCTTCATGGGAAAGAAGGAGCACTTCGTTTTTCTCGACCTTCGTGTTGTGGAGTGCGTCCTTCATGGGATTTTCCTTCTTTCATCTTTTGATTTTGGAAAGTTATTTACTTAGCGATCTTAGCGAAGTGCTCCAGAGTGCGAACCAATTGAGCAGTGTAAGACATTTCATTATCGTACCAGGCTACGGTTTTCACCAGTTGCTGGTCCCCTACCGTCAGAACTTTTGTTTGAGTGGCATCAAAAAGTGATCCGAATGTCATCCCCTTAACATCGGAAGATACAATCTCGTCTTCCGTGTATCCGTAAGTTTCCGGATCGGACGCTTCTTTCATAGCGGCGTTAATTTCCTCGACCGTTACCGTAGTGTTCAATACGGCAACGAGCTCAGTTACGGAGCCTGTTGCTACAGGTACACGTTGAGAAGCGCCATCAAGTTTGCCCTTCAGTTCGGGAAGAACGAGGCCAATGGCTTTTGCAGCACCGGTGGAATAGGGAACAATGTTCTCTGCAGCGGCGCGTGCTGCTCGGAAGTCTCCATTTGGATTCGGAGCATCAAGTGAATTCTGGTTGCTCGTATAAGCGTGAACTGTCGTCATTAGCCCAGATTGGATACCGAACTTATCGTGCAAAGCTTTAGCCATAGGGGCTAGGCAGTTCGTTGTGCAGGAAGCACCGGAAATAACCGTTTCCGTTCCATCCAGCGTGTCATGGTTCACGTTGTATACGATCGTTTTCATATCGCCTGTAGCAGGGGCGGAAATGACGACTTTCTTCGCTCCCCCTTTCAGGTGAAGCTCAGCTTTTTCTTTCGTGGTGAAGAAGCCTGTACATTCGAGAACGATGTCAACCCCAAGCTCTCCCCATGGAAGTTCTTCAGGATTCCGCGTAGCCAGAACCTTAACCTCTTTCCCGTTTACTTTGAAGGTTCCGTCATGGACTTCAATGTCACCGTGAAAAGTGCCTTGCGTTGTATCATATTTGAGCAGATGAGCCAACATTTTAGCATTCGTAAGGTCGTTAATTGCTACAACCTCGACGCCTTCCACATCTTGAATTCGGCGAAAAGCGAGTCGTCCGATCCGTCCAAAGCCGTTAATGCCTACTTTTACAGTCATTCTCAAGTCCTCCTATAAGTTTTATTTATTCCAAAGAGGCGAATACCTCTCATGAAATCAAAATGGCTCGGCGCTATTTCATTCTGGACCGTCTTGTTTTAAAATAAAAGGTACCGAATGGTATCATTTATTTTAGCATAATTCTAGTGAATGGCAAGGTCGGAATTGTGTATAATTTGTTTATAATAAATGATTAGAATAAGGTTCATACGGAGGAGCTCATGAAAAAAGGGGACAGAACACGGGAACAAATCATTATGAAATCGGCTGAAATTTTTAACCAGAGAGGATATGCCGGTACATCGCTAAATGATATTATTGGCGACACCGGAATCAAGAAAGGGGGCATCTATCGTTGCCAGTAAAGACGAGATAGCGCTTGAAGCCTACAATTATGCTGCCAGTTTGGTCACCAGAAAATTTTCTGAGGCGGTCGATCAAGAGCAGTCTGCGTCAGGAAGGTTGATTGCTTTTTTTCGTGTCTATGAGGATGTCGTCAACGATCCACCATTTATTGGCGGATGCCCCATGCAGAATACAGCTGTAGAAAGTGACGATACTCATGCGGAGCTTTATGGTCGAGCAAGGCAGGGGCTGCATACCTTCTTGGATATGATGAAAAGTATTATTCGTGACGGGATTAAAGCTGGGGAGTTTAGGGGTGATCTGGATTCGTTTTGCATTTTCCTTGAATGATTCGATGGCTACCCTGCGCATAGAATCCGCCAATGAGGCCGCCGCGCTCTTCTCCAAAAGGAACCTGCGCCTTATTCCGATACCGCCACGGATCGGACATTCCCAGCGTGGGATGGACAACGATCCCTTCAAAGGCTTCCCCCGCCACATCCAGCTTCCCAATCCGCTGCAAATTATCCACAACCTGCTGCCGCTTCACGCGAAGCTGCGCCTCATAACTGAGGTGCTGCAGCTGACAGCCACCGCATCCCTCATAAATGCCGCAAACCGGCATAACACGCTCCACACTCTCTTCCACCAGTTCAAGCAGCCGAGCATGCCCATACTGCTTCTTCACATGCTCCACCCGCACCAGAGCACGCTCACCAGGCGGCGCACCAGCGACAAAAAGGGTAAAGCCGTTCACACTGCCTACTCCTTCCCCATCATGGCTGATCCCGATGATCTCAGCCTCGTATTGCTGTCCGATCTTCACCGGCAGATCCGCCATCCAGGCCAGAGCCGCTTTCGGCGCATAATTACCTGCTCTTCTGTCCGCAAGTTTCCTCGCACAATGTCGGTCGTGTACTGCTGGATGATCAGGTCGCATGCCTGCTCCAGATTCTTGGGAATGCCGAGCGCACGGGCAAAATCGTTGGTCGTCCCCAGTGGCAAAATGCCCAGCGGCGGCCGCCCCTCTTTCTCGGCCATACCGTTCACGACTTCGCACAAGGTGCCGTCTCCGCCTGCGGCGATAATGAGATCAAAGCCACGATTCACGGCCTCAGCCGCGGCAAGTGTGGCGTCTCCTTCACCGATAGTCGCGTGAGCGGATGTTTCAAAACCGCCGCGCTCTAAGCGCTGAAGGATTTCTGGCAGGCGTTTCTTAGTTTCTTCCCGTCCAGAAGTCGGGTATAGATCAGTCTTGCTCTTTTGACCATTGTGTCTCCTCACCTGTTCACCGTCTCGAATTTGCGGAAGCAATCTGCTTCTCCATCCACTTGGAAATTAGCGGACTTGGTAGCAGCGCCCGTCCATTATATTTATATGCAAATCCCTTCAAACGGGAAGGGACTACTTGATTCGTGAAATAGCCCTCACTCAGAAAAAGCGGCGCCACAATAACAGTATGTCCAGGCTTCTTATCCGCCCACTCTGTCATTTTAGAATGCACTTGATCCGGCAACAGCATAGCAACACGCGCCTCGTCATAGCCGCCTAGAGCTTTCAAACGCCCTGCTAACTGCTCTAAGCCTTGAAGCCACTTATGATGAAAGCCCTCTTCTTGACTTCCGTGCCCAATCAGCAGAAGGATTTCCTGCGTTGGCGATTCGGACAGTTCCTTGATTTTGTCATAAATAATCTCAGCAATAACAGGATCGTCATCAATCGGCGATGTACAATGAATACGTGCCTTGATATCAAAAGGCTTCATGTCCGTCTCCAGCAGCGGCTGTTTGATGACTCCTAAGGAGTAGCTGATTTCATCAATATGTGTACTCCCTGAGGACACGAACAGAGGAACGACGATGATATCCGTCACACCTTGCGCCTCTAAGCTAGTAATACCGTCTTGAATCAACCGACCTTCCACCAGCTCCAGATATGAGGCATAAATAGGAACGTCTGCCGGCAAATGAATCGCAGTTACGGCTTCGTCAACGAGGTCAACCCAGCCTTTATCCCTTGATCCATGGCTTATAACCAGGACACCAACCTTACTCATTATGTTCTCCCCACCCGTTCTATCCATGGCTACAATCCTATGCTAACGAATGTGTTCCCACATGTTAATTGAGCCCTTAATAAACAGCAAAAATCCCGCATTACACTTGGTAATGCAGGATCTTGTATTCTTTTATGATACAAATGATTAACGTTCGTAAGGTCGTTAATTGCTACAACCTCGACACCTTCCACATCTTGAATTCGGCGAAAAGCGAGTCGTCCGATCCGTCCAAAGCTGTTAATACCTACTTTTACAGTCATTCACAAGTCCTCCTATAAGTTTTATTTATTCCAAAGAGGCGAATACCTCTCATGAAATCAAAATGGCTCGGCGCTATTTCATTCTGGACCGTCTTGTGCTAAAATAAAAGGTACCGAACGGTATCTTTTATTTTAGCACAATTCTAGTGAATGGCAAGGTCGTAATTGTATGATGGTAAATCATCATTTCTTAAAGCACGACAGTTCGACTATAGTCTCGTTATTGGATGCAGCAATTCCTTATCAGGATGGAATCACTCTTTGCTCTAAGATCAAGAAAGATAATGAGGTGCCGGTTATCTTGGTGACTCATAACGACCATTAGATGCTGGAGAGTTTTCAAGCTGGCGCTGATGACTCTAAACAACATGTAAAGGAGTTGCGCCATGACGATTAGTCA
>NZ_MRTH01000074.1 GCF_001956045.1 Paenibacillus sp. FSL H7-0331
GCCGTCCCTTGGTCGTCGTGGAAAAGGTGCGAATTTCTTGCTTAGGTTTGCGATCTAATTCCCCATACAGAACACAGGCGACTACTGTTTCTTGGTGGACATCAAGCCCAGCACATCTTTCTAAGATTGCTTCCATCCCACATATCACTCCTGAAATAGTTTAAGTGATGCAGGTCATGTACCCTCAGAGTAAAAGAATTTTTATACACGTGCTCTCAGCAACAATTGGCGGTGCTCGCGGGATACAGTCGGCCGGTTTGGGACTCAGCGTTTTCCTACCAAAAAAGTCTCGGCCTGTGACCTGCAGTTCCATTATGGAACATACAGATTCACAGGCCAAGACATTTTCATTCATGGTGGTGGCCGTCAGGCCATGTTAGTTTGGGACACCCTCTACTATTCCTTGTACTGATCCATGCTGTCTCGCAGAAGCTGGAGCACCATATCTCTCAGCGGGGGTGGGGATAGGACCTGTACATCGGGGCCGAAGCGGATCAGTTTCCGGGCTGTAAACGGAAATTCTTCCAGCGGAACCGGGCCGCTCCAATGACCGTCCGTAACCGTATAGAAAATTGGGTCGTCCTTAGCGAGGCGCGCACCAAAAGAGGAAAACCGAAGTAACACTTCGGCTGTCTCACGATTATCGGGAGTCTGCATCCACTCGGCGAGGGACGGGACTTCGAGATCAACCGATCCAGTTCTCTCCACGTTTTGAATTCGATCCACCCGAAAGAGGAGCACCTTGTCCTCGTTACGAGCAGGCATGTACCAATAGCCGTTTTCGAAATATATGCCGAAGGGGTACAATTTGTGCTCCTTTTCGCTTTTGGCGGACCTATAGGCGATCCGGATTTCCTGCTTGGTGATCGCCGCCTCCAAAATTTCCGTCGTCCAGGGTGCAGGTTCATATAGCTGAATCATCCGGAAGGAGATGTGGCTGCGCATCTGATCGATGTTCGTCTGCACATCGGAAGGCAAGCTTCCGTAATACTGAACGGCCAGGTGGGAGCGAATCGCGTCAAATGGAAAATCGGGCACCTTTTCCAGTATTTCAAGCAACAGAAACAAGCCGAGCGCCTCGCTCCGGGTTAGCTGCAACGGCGGCAGGATACGGTTCTCCAGCGCGCGGTATCCGCCATGGGCCCCTTGTTCGCTGTACAATGGAAAACCGATTTGCTGCAGGTAATCCAGGTCGCGCTGGATGGTCCGAACTGAAACATTAAAGCGTTCTGCCAGCTCGCGGGCCGTAAACTTCTTTCGGGAGTCGATGATCCGCATCATGATTAATCTCCGCTCGTTCATGGCATCCTCCTAATTACGTCAAGTTTTGTCGTAATTCTATTGTAACATAATGGATAGAAGGGAGCGATCAAGAAATGGAAATTCGAAAGTAGTATTGTATATTGCGGTGAGTCTGGATGGTTACATTGCCCGTTCAGACGTGTCGGAGGACTGGCTGTTGGTGTAGAAGGCGATGGCGGGGACAACGGGTATGAGAAGTTTTACGATAACATCGGTGCGCTGATCATGGGCAGGCTTACGTATGATGAGGTGCTCAAACAATCGGACGATTTCCCGTATAAAATAAGGTTGTGCAGATTCGATGAGAACCCACGCTGAAGAAATGCTTGTATTGCTTTTAGGGAATTGCTCTGACGGATAGCATTGTGAAAAGATATCCTCTCTTTTATTAATATGACATAAGGTGACGTATTTGAGGTCTATAATGGGTGGTAGATTAACGAAAGGGGTAACAAATCATGAAACGAAGAATAATTTTAGATTTAGCGGTTACTTTAGATGGATTTATTGAAGGGAAAAATGGTGAAGTCGATTGGTGCATTATGGACTCTGAGCTTGGGTTTAATAATTTTTTAAATCAAATTGATACCATTTTATATGGAAGAAAAAGCTATGATTTATGGGGACAATTTACTCCGGAAGTTGAACATACGGATTCTGAAAAAGAATTTTGGGAATTGGTTCATAGTAAAGAGAAATATGTGTTTTCCAGGACGCAAATGGGGACTGATAATAAAGCAATATTCATAAATGATCGTATTCTTGAAGAAGTAAATGAATTAAAGAATAAGCCTGGTAAAGACATCTGGCTATATGGTGGAGCAAGTCTTATTACAACTTTTATCAATTTAGGACTCGTAGATGAATTTAGATTATCTGTTCACCCTGTGGTTTTGGGAGAAGGGAAACCGCTGTTTGTGGATATAAAACAGAGGTTGAATTTGAAAATGGTTAATACAAGAACGTTCTCCTCAGGTGTCGTACAACTAATTTATCATTTGGATGGAAACTAATTATATTTCACATTCCAATGATAAAAAACAGCGGCAAGTCTACGACTTTATTTTCTGGTCTTCGACCGCCGCTTATTCATTTATTGGGTTCAGTTTAAAACTTTGTTTTCGTCCCGGTTGCTCTGGCGAGTCTTGCTGCATCGTTAGCTTTCCAGGTGCCGAACAAACTTTATTTGCACGGAGAACATTCGTTTAATCATGACACCTCTTGTCATGATTCTTCAGTTATACTGTGAAAACTTAGAATATAGAAATCGGAGGTGGAGTCTATGAACGTCTATGATATCGTAATTGAAGGAGCACGCGAGAATAATCTGAAAAACGTGAATGTCCGCATCCCGAAGCGAAAAATCACGATCTTCACTGGCGTCTCGGGCTCGGGCAAATCTTCTCTGGTTTTCGACACCATCAGCGCCGAAGCTCAGCGGCAGCTTAACGAGACGTTTTCCGCATTCATCCGCAATCGGCTGCCCCGGTTTAGTCAGCCGGATACCGATCTCATCGAGAACTTGTCCACAGCGGTTGTTATCGACCAGAAACGGCTCGGTGGCAACTCCCGTTCGACGGTCGGCACGATCACGGATATTTATGCGATGATCCGGCTGCTTTTCTCCAGAATTGGTAAACCTTTTGCCGGCAATTCGCATGTTTTCTCATTTAACGACCCGGCCGGCATGTGCCCGGAATGCTCCGGAGTCGGACAGGTGGTGCAGTTTGATGTGGATAAGCTGCTTGACAGGTCCAAATCGCTGAATGATGGCGCAATCCTGTTCCCCGTTTTTAAAGTAGGAAGTTGGTACTTGAATACGTATTCTCATTCCGGCTTGTTCGACAACGACAAGCGGCTCGCCGACTATACGCCGGCAGAATGGGATACCCTCCTCCACGGCAAAGAAAGCAAGATCGTATACCGCACCAAAGGCGGCGATATTGAATCGGATTACGAAGGTCTGCTGCCCAAGCTCACCCGCCTGTATTTAAAACGGGACAGCAGCGAGATGTCAGATGCCAAACGCGAAACCATTGACCGCTTTCTATCCATTAGGGAGTGTAACCTTTGCGGGGGAAGCCGGCTTAATCAAGTGGTCTTGGGCTGCCGGATTAGCGGTTACAACATAGCCCAATGCGCGGGTATGGAGATTGGAAGGCTAATACGTATGATCGAATCCATTCGGGAACCCGTTGCTGGCCCGATGATTGACGGGATTCTGACCCGGCTGAACCATCTGGTCTCTATTGGGCTGGAGTATTTGAGTCTGGACCGACAGACCGCAACTTTGTCGGGCGGGGAATCGCAGCGCATCAAGATGGTCCGTCATCTGAGCAGCAGTCTTACCGACATGATCTACATCTTCGACGAGCCGAGCATCGGGCTGCATCCGCGGGATGTCCATCGTCTGAACGGAATGCTGCGCCAGCTCCGGGACAAAGGGAATACCGTACTCGTCGTCGAACATGACCGCGAAGTCATGGAGATCGCCGATTACATCATTGATGTCGGACCTCATGCGGGAACCCACGGCGGAGAAATCGTCTACGAAGGCGACTTTGCGGGCTTGCTCCGAGCGGATACCTTGACAGGACGGTACTTGAAGCAAAGTCTGCCCTTGAAAACTTCAACAAGGGTGCCCAAGGGTCGGATGACCGTAGCCGGCGCTAGCCTGCACAATCTTAAGGATGTGACCGTCGATATACCCGTCGGTGTGCTGACCGTGGTAACGGGAGTAGCCGGCTCAGGTAAAAGTACATTGATTAACGGAGCATTCCTACCATCGTACCCAGAGTCGATTGTTATCGACCAGTCGGCCGTGGGCGCATCCATCCGCTCCAATACGGCCACTTATACGGGAATGATGGATGAGATCCGCCGGCTGTTCGCAGCCGCCAACAAGGTGAGCCCATCATTGTTCAGCTTCAACTCCAAGGGAGCCTGTTCCAACTGTCAGGGTCTCGGGATGATATACACGGATTTGGCCTTTCTCGAGCCTATAAGGACGGCATGTGAAATATGCGCGGGCAAGCGGTTCAGCGATGAAGTGCTGCAGTATAAACTGAACGGAAAATCCATCAGCGACGTCCTCGGTATGACGGTCCGGGAAGCTTCAGCGTTCTTCAGCGGGAAGGAACTGCTCCGTCAAATGCGGACGCTTGAGGATGTGGGACTCGGATACGTAACGCTGGGCCAGCCTCTGAGCACCTTGTCGGGTGGGGAATGCCAACGCATCAAACTGGCCGGGGAACTTCACAAGGAAGGTAGTCTCTATGTATTGGACGAGCCGACAACCGGACTGCATATGTCCGATATCTCCTGTCTGATGGACATTATGAACCGCCTGGTCGACGGGGGCAACACGGTGGTGGTCATCGAGCACAACCTGGATGTGATCAAGAGCGCGGATTGGATTATTGACATGGGTCCCGAGGGCGGCCACCGGGGTGGCCGAATTGTATTCGAAGGCACTCCTGTCCAGCTTGCTGCTTCCGAGCACTCGATAACGGGGGCGTATTTGCGCAAGGCAGAAACCGGCCAGGGAGCGTCTTCCTGACGGGTACGTTGCAACGGACCCTATTCCAAAACATCGATACTGTCTTTATCTGTATGGCACTCAATAACGATTTTAATCTGCGTAGACTTGAGCGGTATTTGTCGATTGCATGGGACAGTGAAGCAACACTGATTGTTGTTCTTACGAAATCGGATTTGCGTGATGTTCTCCAATCAAGATTTGATGAAGTATCCATGGTTACCATAGGCGTAGATGTGCTTACAACAACAGGGTTATCCGAAGATGGCTTCCTTGCTATCAAAGGGTATATGGCACTTGGGAAAGACCTTTGTCTTTATCGGATCATCCTGTCGCCTCTCACTTCCGCTGACGAAAGATGAACGGCGACAGATTTTATTCAACACCAGTAAGATGACATATTGTTTTTTTCATTACAGCAAGAAGTGCAATTAAAGAGGATATACAACAGGATGTAGTTCTGCAGAAATTACAGCAAAGAGCACATGACTCACATGACTCGGTAAACAGTAAAAACGATCGCTAGTCGACCTCCTCCAGTATTGATTTGACCACATTGTTTGGAATGTGTTTGTATTACTGTAAAAACGTTTTTTTGAAATTGGCCGATTGAGCAAACGGATAACTATAAATCAATAAGACAAACAGGCCCGGAGGTCGGTTATTGGAATACGTTAGGGAATACGTTAGGGATTACGCCATGTATGCATCCGTATTTGGCATGTTTAGTTTTATTTGGTTCGGCTGGGCACAAGAAAGTCCCAAGCCCAGCTGGCGATTATATTGGCAAGGCATCCGGTATTGCGCTTTTAGTATGCTTAATGGGTGTCTATTTAAGTGTGACGAACTGGGATGCGCCATCCGTTTTGATGGAGACATCGGCCTTCCGAGATTATTTGATTTCGTTTTATGCAGAATTTGTTTTGGCTGGCGCTGGTGCTTTTGTGCTGATCAGAACATTGCGTGGGATTATTTCATCTGTCGTTTTCTTTTTATCAGAGGCATATACGTTAGGGTCTACTCCAGCGAATGCAACTAGCTTTTTGGGTGATTAAACCGATCGATCTCACCGATTTCGGAGACAATCGTTCATATGATCAGAAAAGGATTGGCCGAATGTACTCATCATTCGTCTGTCCTTTCAACAGTTGAATTGATTCATGTACTATTTGGATTGGCAACATAGTCAAACCAATATAGCGTGGGCACACGTAGTTTTTATATTTTTAGCAACACAACCGCTTTAAATCCCCGTCAGGAATAAATGGAATAAAAGACGGGATTTTTATTACGTGCGCCTAGATTGGCGTTATCTCGTAGGTTCAAGTTCTTTTGACCGCACCATACTTACATACCCGAGAAGCCTTGAATAGCAAGGATTATTTTCTTTTATTCCAAATTTGGGTGGTATTGTTTTTCGCTTCTTCAACAATTTCTTTTTTAATTGTGTCACATTCCGCCTCCCTTCCCCGTCATACGGGTACAAAATCGAAAGGGATGATTCCGATGCTAAAATATGAAGTAGCAGTTGTGGGTGGAGGAATAGCAGGGTTAACGGCTGCAATCTATGCAGCAAAAGCGGGAAAACAAACGATTGTGATTGAAAAACAGGATCGCTTAGGAGGGCGAGCTATTTCCAATAAGAAAAAGGGAGCTTACTTTAATTTAGGCGGGCATGCCTTGTATCATGGAGATGCTCTTGCAACGTTCCGTGAATTGGGGTTGAGTTTGCAAGGAAATCAACCTTCGATCGATGGGTATGGAATATGGAAAGGGAAATTACTTACTATGCCTATGGGATTTAAATCCCTGTTCACCACCCCTCTCTTAACTTGGAAGGGTAAAATGGAGCTTGTCTCTTGGCTTACGAAATTAGGAAAACTGGATACCCACCGATATGATCAAATCAGTCTCCGTGAATGGATCGAAGCAAATTTACATGATCTCATGGTGCGGAATTTATTCTACTCTCTACTGCGAACGGCAAGTTATGTGGTGGCGCCTGATTTACAAGCTGCGGGTCCTGTATTAAAACAACTTCAAAATTCGCTTAAAGGTGTGTTGTATCTGGATCGGGGCTGGGGCGCAACGGTCGATGAATTAGAGAAAAAAGCAACGAACTATGGGGTACAATTTTTAAAGAAGAGCAAGGTTGTTTCTATTGATCATCACAACGGAATAGTTCAACATATCGTTTGTGAAGACGGAACGAAAATACAGGCGAAAAATATTATCGTCACATCACCGCCTGCGATCACTTGCCAACTGGTGCCCCATGCTGAAGCAACCGCTCTTCACATTTGGAAAGAACAAGCGATTGAAATCACGGCTGCTTGTTTAGATGTAGCTTTGCGACGTCTGCCAAAACCGAAACAACAATTTGTTTATGGAATTGATCAAACGGTCTTTCTCTCCAACCAATCGCGAGCGGCTTATCTAAGTGAAGATGGGGCTCAAGTCATATCCGTTATTAAGTATCAAGGAAAGGGGGATGAATCAGATAAGGAATTACAAGTGCTGGAACAAACCTTAGATTTGGTTCAACCGGGTTGGAAGGATGAATTGATTGTCAGTCAATACCTTCCTAAGATTACGGTTAGCTACGATTTTATGCATACGAAACGTCAAGAGAACCCAGGGCCCGCTGTCCCGGAAATTACGGGTTTATATGTGGCAGGAGAATGGGTAACACATGGTGAATTATTGGTCGATGCTGCGACAGCAAGCGCCAAAAGAGCCGTACAACATATACTCTCGCAAGAGAGTAAGGAGAGAGGACACTTTCGTGAGCTTAGAGACATTGTATAAAGCCTATAAAACTCCTCTTTTTTCGTTAGCTTATCGAATGTTGGGAAGTGTCATGGATGCGGAAGACATTGTACAAGAAGCCTTTCTGAGCTATGATCAATTGCCCAATGCTAATGCGATTCAAAATGAAAGAGCGTATCTATACAAAATCGTAACGAATCGGTGTCTTGACCTTTTACGTTCATCAGCCAAAAAACGGGAAATGTATGTTGGACCCTGGTTACCGGAGCCCCTGATTGAACAAGGGGCCCTAGAAGCCGACCCCTCCGATGTTTATTTGCAACAAGAATCTATTTCCATGGCTTATCTTTTGCTCCTGCAACAGCTTAATGCGGTGGAAAGAGCCGTATTTCTTCTCCGCGAGATTTTTCACTATTCATATGACGAAATTGCCGAAATGATCGGAAAAAACAGTGTGAATTGCCGTCAAATCTTCCATCGTGCCCAGAGTAGCATCCACTTCGAACCGGATCCGACCCCGTCGATCTCGGTTGCGGAAGAGAAAGTCAAGGATTTCGTGAACTCACTCATGCAAGGAAATACAAATAAGCTGCTTGAACTGATAAGTGAAAACGTGGTGTTCTATTCGGATGGCGGAGGCAAAGTCAGAGCGGCGCAGATTCCTATTATCGGCATTGATCAAGTCATCAAATTACATCAGAGCCTGCTGAAAATGTACGAGGGAAAATTCAGTTACACTTTCCTATCCGTGAATAGGCTGCCGGGGATTCGCATTAACTTTAGTGAAAGTATTCAATATGTATATTCGTTTGCTTTGAAAAATAATCAAATCCAGACGATTTATTCCGTAGCAAATCCAGATAAACTAAGACATCTATAGAATGGCAATTAAACTAAACAATGGAGGTTACAAGTCTCGAATTGATTGCATCGGCAATCGCTGGATATAGATTAGATCCAATATATAAGAATTCACATAACATAGTATATTAAAGGGAGATTTAAAAATTCTGAATATATGGATCACGGTGACAAACAAGGGACTAACTACAAAATTAAATCCTTACCACGAAGGGGAATGAGCAATATGGCAAGTATCGTGCACTTACAGACTGTGAATGTTCCAGCTTCAAAGGTATATGAAGCATTAACCACTGCAAAAGGGCTTTCAGAAATATGGACAAATGAATTAATAGTCAATATTCAGATAGGTTTTACAAATGAGTTCCGATTCGGTGGCAAGGGTTTAACAAAGATGCGAGTTGATGAGCTTGCTACCGATAAAAAGATTTTGTGGCAGTGTGTTGATTCAGATCCAGAATGGATAGGTACGACTATTTCCTTTGATTCGAGGAAAAAAACGGGAAGACTTCAATCATTTTTCGTCAGATGAATTGGGAGGAAGTGACCGCATTTTATCGCGTATGTAATTATAACTGGGCTATTTTTCTATATAGTCTTAAGCAATATTGCGAAGAAAGCGAGGGTCTTCCGTATCATAAACGGAAGTTTTAGAACCATTGAAAACACGGATGAGTCGACTAAAGTACATGCTCCCGACAACTGATTTTGCAAGTATTGGGTAAGTACAGTGGAGCTATCAGCCAATTCTTGACAAACCTTCGTTCAACTACCGGGTACGATGAGGGGCTTGCTTTGGGCAGCTCTGCTTTTGTTTATTAAAGTAAAGGGCAGATTGATGCAAAGATTCTGTATATATCCGTTTATATAAGGAGGTGGGATTCACGTGGCGACACTTCATTTAATGGTTGGTCTCCCTTGCAGCGGTAAGACTACTCTGGCTCGACAACTTGAAACGAAATACTCAGCACTTCGCCTTACTCCCGATGAATGGCATATCAGATTATTTGGGCATGATTCTAGACATGATTCAGTGGAATCCCTAATGTGGGACGTGGCGGCTAGAGTTTTAGTTCTTGGTGTTGATGTAATTCTCGATTTCGGATGCTGGGTTCAAAGTCAACGAGACGAGTTTCGTTCCAGAGCCAAGAACCTAGGGGCTGTCTTTAAAATTCATTTTGCTGATGTGCCTGAAGAAGTGTTATTTGAACGTCTAAAAGCTAGAAATGATATGCATAAAGAAGGAACTTTTTTCATACCTGAAGCAAAACTTAAAGAATGGATAAAGATTTTTGAACCACCTTCATCACAAGAACTTGATTCCTCGGACGATTAAACTAACGGATAACTGTTAGTTCAATAATGATAGGGCTGCCAGATGGTAGTCCTTTTCTCCGCTAATGGGTAGTTTTGCGTGGTGCTTTGTTGAACTTTGTTGGGGGATTGAATATGTATTTCTATATTATGATAAGATTGCAAAGAGGGAATAAGTTAAGATGACCAATAAACAAAAAAATACCCAGTAAAGAAACACTAAAAAATGGAGTGTTAAGATATGAATTCTCATGAATCCTTTTTAAGGCAGATTCAGCTGAAGAGACAGAGTGTCTCTTCCTACAATTACTATCCTTTTAGTCTAGGGGTAATTAAAAGTCTCGATAAGCTTGATTTCCACCCCAAGGTAACATATATAGTTGGTGAAAATGGAATGGGAAAATCAACGCTAATGGAGTCAATTGCAGTAGCGTGGGGGTTTAATCCTGAGGGTGGGACTATAAACTTTTCATTTTCAACTCGATCTACTCATTCTAACCTATATGAATATATTCAATTGATAAAAGGTCCTCATCGACCAAAAGATGGTTTCTTTTTTAGAGCTGAAAGTTACTATAATCTTGCTACAAATATTGATGATCTTGATAGTCAATTTTCTTTCGGTCGTCCAATTAAAGAATCTTACGGTGGGAAGTCATTACATGAACAGTCACATGGTGAGTCGTTTTTTTCAACATTCGTCCATCGTTTTGGAGGCAAAGGATTATATATTTTGGATGAACCTGAGGCTGCATTGTCCCCACTCCGTCAAATGGCGATGCTTGCTCGAATTCATGAGTTGGTTCAACAAAACTCACAATTTATCATTTCAACTCACTCCCCAATCCTTATGGCATATCCGGATTCGATTATCTATAATCTGAAACCAGATGGAATTGAAATCAGGTCTTTGGAGGAAACCGATCATTACGTGATTATGAGGCAGTTTCTAAATAACAAAGACAACATGCTCAAGCAGTTATTTGAGAATCAAGCAAAAGACGAATGAAAGAAATTTACGACTATTGAGTAACGGGCAGGTTAATGCAGCAACAGCTGCGAAATAAACAGTAGTTGATCTTAGGGGGTTATTATGGATAACGATTCTCAAAAAGCTCTTAGTAAATCGAAAGAAATTTTTCATGGTTTAGTAAAAAACATCGATGTACCTTGGGATCATAGTGCATGGTCACAGTGCTATAAAATATCGCTAAATAATAACTTGACTTATTTCCTTAAAGGTACTCCTCGGCAACGGAAAGAAGCGTTGGTAACAAAACATCTTCATATACTTTTACCTAACATTGTACCTGAAGTTATCAATGATGATTTGATCCTGGAATCTACATGGCGATGGTTTCTAGTTACAGATGCTGGATCATGTTGCTATGAAGGAATTGAGGTGAAGTATGCTTTAAAGGCAGCGTTCAATTTGGGAAAACTGCAGAGAATTACGTTTATTGAAGGTGCTTTCATTTCAAAATTTTTGCCACAGTGTGAGGCCCAACGTTTACAAGAAGCAGTGGATAATGTAGGCAGGTGGGCCCTAAAGTTTTCTAATGCTGAAGAATCCGAAATAATTCAACGACTTTTATCCATAAGTTCTGACTATTATGATGATCATGTGAAAAATCTGAATAGTATTCCATCTACGTGCGTTCATAAGGATTTTTGGTCAGGAAATATAGCAGTAAAAGATGGAAATGTTATGATAATTGATTGGGGAGATGCATTATGGGGAGTAGGTGGCATCTCAATAGTTAATATGATCTTATCTAATGACGGTTTATCAAACCAATCAAACATCATCTGGGACGAGTATTTCAAAGGACTTAATAGAAAATTCGATAAGGACTACATAAAAAGCAGTCAAATAGCTTATTTAGTTTCAGAACTTGTAACAGAACAAGAAGTCGCAGATTTACAACAACAAAAATATGGACCTGGATTAATTCCATCCGTCAGGCGATTGTACAAAGAGCTAACCCAGAACTGTTAATACAAGTTAACACATTTTATTCCACTAAACGGGTAACTTTAGCGCAATAAATACGAAAAGACGGCAGCCGGTGTTACGGCTGTCGTCTTCTGAACTAACGGGCAGACTAATGGAATTAGTCCGTAACGCTATTTGCTGCTAATGAAATGAAGGAAAACGGCGTAACCTTCGAACCTTAGGAAGCGTATAAAGGAAAGTTAATGCAACCAATTTCATTTAATAATCGTTAATAAAAGATAATAAGTTCGTTGAAATGGAGAGGAGAGTTCAATTCATGAAAATAATTAAAAGTTGGGGATTAAGCTTTCTAATTGCAATCGTTGCGTCATTGACTATTAGAACATTTGTCGCAGAAGAAGTTAAACTTTATTGTTGATTTATGTTCAAAAAAAGGGAGCTAAGCTCCCGAAGTTACTTACTTCTTTAATTTTGACTCAAACACAAGAAACACAGGGTATAAAACAATTAAAAAGAGGATGAAATAAATGGACTTCTCAAATACATCTCGAAATTTTTCTTGGGACCAACCGTCTTCGCCAAAAATCCAGTACGCTACTTTATTAGAAACTCCAATTCCATCGTTTACTTCTGGGATAAGGTTCTGAGTGTAATTTTGAGCAAGGCAAACAACCGCTACAAAAGATAGAACAATAGCAAGGAACAGACCTTTAGAATAGGGGTTAGAAATCCCGACTTTTCTAAACGTAAATATTGAGATAATAATAAAAATGATACAGACAAATATATATAACATTTTTACACCTCCATTTTCGCTAATCGTAACGACTTATTTGTTACATAAACTAAAGGCAAACAGGAATCATATTCTATTATCAACAATGAAATATAACATAGCCTTTTCTTAAAACTCATGTTACTGCAATGGTATTGGTTTTCGGATGGGAATGAAAGTTAATTATAGTATTCTGACGAGAGAATGCTATAAATTTTTGAATCAAAATACTCGTTTTCATACTTGAAATCTTCTCTTAAAATTGCTTCTTGGACAAATCCATTTTTAAGGTAAACATGTTCACCACGTGGATTGAAGCTGAAAACCTGTAGTGTTATTTTGTGTAGTTTAAGAATGTCAAATCCATACTTTATAAAAAGCGCAGTAGCTTCACTGCCCAAACCTTTGTTTCGTCCATCTGGTCCAATCAGAATACGGAAATTAACTTTGTTGGCATTATCGTCATATTCATTGAATACGACTTCTCCAACAATTTTGTTTGAAGTTATCTCTACGATTGCTAAGTCAAGGCGGTCACATTGATTATTAAGTGTATGGTACCATTGCGTTGTTTTACGTATTTCTTCTGGAGATGCAGGAGTGTAGGCCTCTTGATCGGTACAAATGGAACCGGTTAGTTTACGAACTTCGTAATCAGACAATATGTTAAGCATAGGTTGAATGTCTTCGGATTGAAACGGGCGAAGTACTATTTTATGGCCCTGAATAGTCGGTTTAATTGAAAAGTCCGGATTAGATTTCATATTTGTTTTACCCCTCTAATATATTTATCAATTAAATATAACCTGCAAATACTTAATGTTCGCTACATTAAATACGCAACCAATTTAATATATCATGCTTCACAGTATCGTTTCAACGCCTGTCCGTGACCTATTCTACAGTCTTGTTAATATCTGTCGGACGACAAGTACATGATTACTTTGAAAGTCGCATTATAGGGGCTATTGACAAACGATCCAATTTAAAGGTTTTTGAAGGGGCCGTGTAGAATCTAGTTTCTATACGGTCTTTTCCTTTGGAGGGCAATGTTATGATGGGTGTAGATGGTGTAAAACAAAATCAATCAAGAGGGGAAACGGTAGCAGATACCACTTCCCTAAGTTTGTCACTTGGATTTTTACCCTCTAAATTATCGCAAAAAGCTTGCCAAATGCAAACATCAAGCTTGGCTCTGTGGTTACAGATATTATGGGTGTCTCATCTAAGGACATGCTTCACGCCATCGCAGATGGTGAAGAAGATCCGGAGAAATTAGCAAGCTTCGCTCGGCGAACTTTGAAAAAGAATAAAGAAGAACTTTAGCTTGCTCTTCGAGGTTACGTTAATCCTCATCAACGCATGATGCTAAAAACCATTCTATCCCACATCGATTTCCTCACCGAACAAATTGCGATGTTAGATCAAGAGGTTGCCCAGAGAGTCGCCCTAGATCAGGAAGACGTTGAGCGATTGGATTCTATACCTGAAATTGCCACTCGGATGGCTGAACAAAACTTAGCTGAAATAGGGACAAATATTAAAAACCAGTTTCCAAGTGCTGCTCACTTATGTTCTTGGGCAGCACTAGTACCTGGACATAATGAGAGCGCAGGCAAAAGGAAGTCTTCCAAAGGAAAGAAAGGAAACAAATATCTAAAATCTGCATTAACAGAAGCTGCACACTCCGTAGGTGCTTCCCTGTCGCTATGTACAGACGAACACTAGCACGAAAAGGCAGGAAACGAGCAGCTATTGTAGTAGCACATGCCATACTAAGAATCGCTTATTATCTGCTGACAAGAAAAGAAATGTATGTAGATTTAGGTGAAGATTATTTTGATAAGCAAAAACTTGGATCTATTGTACGGAATTCTGTTCGAAGACTCGAAACTTTAGGCTACGACGTTACAATTTCAGAAATAGATTTTAATTTTCATGGTAGTTGAAATTCGTCAAAAACATCCCTGATATCATACGTTCATCTGAGATCAATTTTTTGATTTAAATGCTGTTTGTTTGTACCACAGTGAAATAGCTAAGGAGAACAGACAAACTACGAGCAGTATGCGGTATACATTCTGGCGCTCATATGCTAAGTCAATTGAAATGCTTTTTGTATCGTTAGAAGAATTCCACAAACTGCAACCGAGAACGAGCCTCCAAAGAATTGAATTAGCTGCATCAATCCCATTTTCTTTAGTTCATTTTTCTCTCTGTCTATCTCCATGCTGCGGCTGAACAGGGAATTCCATAACTGCTTGTAGACCTCTTTGGTCCACACCGCTTGCAACAATGAGACGGCCGTGATGCGCCTGCGCAATCCTTGCCACCATCGGAAGCCCCAAACCGTGACCGAGCAGGACAGTTCGCTTTCTCCTTGATGAATAAGGCAATTCGGTAATCTCCGCCAATTGCTCCTGTGGGATTCCCAATCCAGTATCCGTTACGATAAAGAAGTACTGGGAGCGGTCCTTGGAAAGGGAGGTTTCCAGTATAATCTCGCAGCCCTGCGGGTTATGACGCACACTGTTTTGGACAAGATTACTGATTGCCCGAAGCAGCAATTTCTCGTCTCCATTGATCTGTACCTCTTCATCGGCCAGTTTCAATTCAATGTCATATCGGTCATCCAATCCGCTATTTAAAAACTCCGCGGCAACCTGTCTCGCCAGAACCGATAACCGGATGTGCTTCAAATGTAAAGGCTGCATTTCATACTCGAGCATGGAAACGAGATTCAGGTCGCTTACAAGTGAGCGCAGCTTCTCACCTTGGCG